>NZ_JPHU01000009.1 GCF_000733125.1 Parvularcula oceani
CGCCGCCCTCTTCGTGCTCCTCGTCCGTGCCTTGGCCGATCGCTGTCTCGGCGTCAGCTTCCGGTTCCTGGGAATTGCTGTCGCCGCAGGCGGCCAGGGCGACGAGGAGGGCGATCATGGATGCGGTTCTGAGCACGGTCATCGATCCGTCTCCTGACAGAATGTAGGTGAGAATGGCGGTAGTCCGGCCAGGGCGCTGACGTCCGCTTCAGCGTCCCTGGCAGCGAAGCCAGCAGCGATGACGGCGCGCTGAACGCCGATGAAGGTCGCCTGCGCGTCGAGGGCCGTCGTCAGGTCGAACTTGCCGGCGCGGTAGCCGGTCCGGGCCGCGTCGGCTGCGGCCCGGGCGGCAGGCAATGCCTCATCGGCCAGCGCCGCGCGCCTCCTGTCCGTCGTGCGAGCGGTGACAAGCGCCCTCTGGGCCTGACCCATCAGCCGGGCAGCCGTAGTGCCCGCACGATAGTCCGCGCCGCGGGCGCGAGCCGCTGCGGCGCGCCGGTTGCCCTGGTTCCGGTCGAAGAGCGGCAGAGGAACACTCACTCCAGCGACAAGCGCTTCCGTCCCGTCACCTTCGAAGCGCCTGACGCCAAGGGTCGCCGTCAGGTCGGGATAAGCGTTCGCCCTCGCGGCCCGCCTCTCGGTGAAGCGAGCCTCACGGTCGGCCTCAGCGAAACGCAGCTCTGGATGGTCTCGCACCCGCTCGGCTACGAGACTGGGCGAGGGCAGAGTGATCGGCGCCAGGAGGTCGGCGGTCTGGATGGCGGCGGGCTCGCTGCCGCCCCAGAAGCTCGACAGCGCAAAGGCGAGCGCCTCGGCCTGAGCCCGTGCGGCCGCTGCAGCAGCGTCTGCGTCTGCCCGAGCGGCGACAGCGCGGTCGAGCGCGGTGCCAGGGCTTTTTCCGGCCTCGACACGAGCGCCGACCGCGTCGGCAAGTTGCCCAGACAAGACAGCGGCTTCTTCGGCGAGTGCGGCTGCCTGCTCGGCAGCGGCGAGCTCGTAGAAGACGGACGCCGCCTCGCGCTCCAGAGCCCGCAACGTCGCGTCGCGGTCAGCCTCGGCAAGGGCGGCGCGAGCGAGCGCGGCACGCCGCTCTGCACGCCGCTTCCCGCCCAGACGGAAAGTCTGGCCGATCGACACCGTCGTCTCGGCGAAGTCGTAGCCCGGTAGAGGACTTGCGCCGCCGAAAGCGTCACCGGCAAAGTTCTCAGCTTCGACGGAGAGGACAGGGTTGGTCCACAGACCGGCCTGCTGAGCCTCATGGCCCTGCGCGACAGCTTCCAGGGCTGCGCTTTGCACCTCCGGTGATGCGGCGCGGACGGCTTCCAAAACCGCTGGCAGGGAATATGGCTCGTTCGCCGGCAAGAGGTTGCCGATCTGTTCCGTCGCACCGGAGCAAACCTCCTGTGCGACCGCTGGCACGGCCGTCAGGTTGGCGAGAACCGCGATCGCGGCTCCGCCAAGATAGGGGGATGGCATAGAAGTTCCTTCGCGTGAATGACCATTGGACGCGCCAGATGGCGCAGCGTCAGGTCAGACCCGCGGGGGACGGAACAGGCCGTTCGGCAGCGACAAGCGAATGCCGAAAGCATCAGTGAAGATCGTTGCAATCGAGCGCGGTGGTGAGAGCCGAACCACATGGGTTGCAGACCCTAACGCGTGCCCATGACAATGACCGCATGCGGTCTGCGCCGGATGATCGTGCCCGTCGTTGTCGCTGTGTCCACGCAGGTCGTCGATCTGCGAAGACGCAGCGCAAGCGTCATCGGTCGCACCCCTCTCAGCGGCTCCCACTCCCATTGGGGCAGCAATCATAGCGACGGCCAGAAAGGCCGACAGCCAGATCCTCAGGACCGACAGGGGCGGGCGGAAGCTCATCGGGAGGCAGTTATCCGATCTTCGTCAAAGAATGTTGACTCAATGTCTAACCCCTACAGCCGCTGGAGGGTCAACCGTTTTCTCGGTTCGGTATCACGCTCGCGGAACGATCGGTGCCGTGCGGCTGGGTGCAGTGCCGGTGATCCGTCAGGCTCTCCATGACCGTGCACGTCCCGACCGTGCCGCCCTCGCAGGTCGTGAGCATTCGTTTGAGTTCGGCCTCGAGGGCTTCGAGGCGGTTCAGGCGCTCGCGCACCGCAGCGAGCTGACGCCGCGCAATGGCGTCGACCGCGGTGCAGGCGCTGCCGGGCTTGGTCTGAAGCGCGATCAGTTCTTGGATCGCCTCCATCGAGAAGCCAAGGTCACGCGCGTGTCGGATGAAGCCCAAGCGGTCCACGGCGTCGGTGCCGTAGACTCGCTGGCCGCTCTCGGTGCGGCCCGGATCATCGATCAGGCCAATCGTCTCGTAGTAGCGGATGGTCGTGACCTTCACGCCGGTCTCGCGGGATAGGACGCCAATCGTGCGCCGTCGCGCCATGAGAACTCCGTTCCTTGCTTCTACAGCGGCTGTAGGGGTTAGGAGCTTTCCCTTCAACGCGAAGGAGTACCTTCATGAGCGATTGCTGCGGCCCGAAGACGTTCGACGGCGCCTCATCCGCCTACAAGCGCGTCCTCTTGGCGGTCATCGCCATCAACGCGGTGATGTTCGCCGTCGAGATGTCCGCGGGCTTCGCGGCGCAGTCCCAAGCGCTGAAGGCGGACGCGCTGGACTTCGCCGGCGACACCGCGACCTACGCGATCAGCCTCGCCGTCATCGGGTCGAGCCTGAAGGTCCGGGCCCGGGCCTCCTTGTTCAAGAGCGCTTCGCTCGGCGTCATGGCCGTAGTCATCCTCGCCTTCGCGATCAGTCGCTTCTTCGGCGACACGGTGCCCGAGAGCGGTACGATGGGCGTGATCGGCCTTCTGGCCCTCGTTGCGAACGTCGCGAGCCTCCTGCTCCTCCTCCGCTGGCGGCAAGGTGACGCCAACGTCCGCTCGGTCTGGTTGTGCTCGCGCAACGACGCCATCGGAAACGTCGGGGTGGTCGCCGCCGCGGGGCTGGTGGCGCTGACCGGCTCGGCGTGGCCCGACCTCGTCATGGCCGCCCTACTTGCAGGGCTCTTCCTTCGTTCCTCTTGGACGATCCTAGGGCAGGCGCGGGCAGAACTTCGCAGGGAGGAAAAGGACGAGACATCATCACGAACGTCAAGCCATGCAGCAACATCCTCAAGAGCGAGAATCGTATAAGGCCGACCTGATCCAAAAGCAGTGCGATCGCACTTGCGTCGTCGTCGCCATCGGTCGGCTCCTACTCTTCAGAGATGCACACCATTCTAGCGAAGACCGAAGAGGGGGTAGAGCCTCCTACAAAGAAGGAAAGCCGGTCCGTCAGAGGTAGAACCACGCCGACTATGGGGCCGGGAACAAGCTTGGCGACACGATTGAACGAAATGATGTGTTGTAGGGGGACGACCCCTGCTACTGGCGCGCCCGTTGGCGTGAGGTGACACGCTCAAAGTGGTCCAGATCGTAGGTTAGTTTTCGGGCGGCTCCGACGAGGAGAAGGAGGTCGCCATGAAGCGCAAGAGGTACTCGGTCGAGCAGATCGTCGCGGTGTTGAAGCAAGCGGAGATGGGGATGCCGGTGGCGGACTTGGTCCGGCAGACGGGGATCACCGAGCAGACCTTCTACCGCTGGAAGAAGAGGTACGCCGGGCTCGAGAGCGATCAGGTTCGCGAGCTGAAGCAGGTCCAGGAGGAGAACGCTCGGCTGAAGCGGCTGGTCGCGGATCTGAGCCTTGACAAGGCCGTGCTGCAGGACGTCCTGTCAAAAAAGTTCCCGGACCGGCGCTGATGAAGAAGGTCGTCGCCTACGTGGTGGAGAGCCACGGCTACAGCGAGCGTCGGGCCTGCAAGCTGACGCGGCAGCACCGGTCCACCCAGCGGAAGGTCCTGACGACCAACCCGCTTCTCGAGTTGCGGCAGCGGATGCACGAGATCGTCGCCACGAGGGTCCGCTACGGTTATCGGCGCGTCCACACACTGCTCAGGCGAGAGGGCTGGGGCGTCGGTCGCAACCGGCTCTATCGAGTGTATCGCGAAGAAGGCCTGGCGCTGCGGTCGAAGCGGCCGCGGCGCCGGAAGATGGCGATGCACCGCGAGGTGCGGTGCCAGCCGACGGCAGCGAACGAGGCATGGAGCCTGGACTTCGTCCACGACCAGCTGGTGAGCGGGCAGAAGATCAGAGCCCTCACCGTGATCGACGTCTTCACCCGCGAGTGCCTGGCGATCGGGGTTGGCTACCGGCTTCGCGGCGAGAACGTCGCCGAGGTGCTGAACCGCCTGGTTCGGCTCCGGGGTGCGCCGAAGGCTCTGTTCGCCGACAACAGCCTGCCCCGGACCTGATCCGGGGGCGCGGAGTTCACCGGTCAGATCGTCGATCTGTGGGCCTACCACCACAAGGTCCGCCTCGACTTCTCCCGCCCCGCAACGCCGACCGACAATGCCCATATCGAGTCGTTCAACGGGTCGCTCCGGGACGAGTGCCTGAACGTCCACTGGTTCGAGACACTGGTCGAAGCCCGCCAGCAGATCGAGAGCTGGCGGGTCGACTTGGGCGAGAGCCGGCCTCACATGGCGCTCGGCAACCTGGCTCCTGCACAATACGCTTTGCAGACCAGGCAACCGCGTGAGACGATGAGATCATCAGCCCCCGGAAACTAACCCTGGGACCGGACCACCAGACCCAAGCGCCTCATCCAAGCTCCATCCAAACATATCGTCCGGACCACTCAGAAGGGAGCAGGCCAGCAGGGCTGAGGAGATGAGTTCGGCCGGGGGGGTCAGCGCGCAAAGCTGAATGCGCTTCGTTGGCGCGGCGTGCGGATCACGTCGGTCTCTCGAAGCCGACTGCCTCGCCGCTTCGGCCGTCCCCCTGCCGTGAGGATCTCCACCTCGCGCTCTCCCGCGAGCGCCCAGAGTACGTCGCCGAGCTGACGCTTCGTCGCGGCGGTGCGGTTCACGCGGCCTGCCAACCACGTGCCGAGTTGAAGTCCGTCCGCGGCCCCATCCTCCCAAAGCGCTTCGGGCACTTCCTCAAAGAGGGAGGAGTGAAGCTTGTTCTCTGCGAACGGGTCGAAGCCGAAGTCGAACATGGCGAGCTGGTCGAGATCGGTCTTGTGCCCGAGCATACGAAGGGAGCCCGGACCTTGGTGCAAAACGCCGTTTCCGAGTGCCCAGTGCTGTTCCAGCATGACGTCGCGGGCTTTCGGGTGTGCCGACAGGTGGATGATCCAAATCGCGCGGTGTGCGTCATCACCATGGACGAAGAACGGCGTCGTGAAGGTCGCTCCGATCCGCTCCGTGATCAAGTCGAGGAGGACCTGCTGCATGAGAACGCGTCCGCCCGCAGCGCCCTTCAAAGCCAGCAAGCGGTCCACATCGTTACGCGTCAGCCCGACCGGTTCGACGGCCTTCAGGAAGCTTGGCGCGTCGGCGACGTAGTCGAGCAGCCAGTCCGCCGCGAAGGTCAGGATCACCTCGCTCGTCGGAAGTTCCGTCAAGATGCGGCGGACTTGATGCAGGGAGGCCTGATTGTAGCCAGTCTGGTCGAGGAGGAAGATCGACCGCCCGGTCCGGTGCTGCATCTTCGCTCGTTCGATGATGCCGTCGAGTTCGGCTTCGAACGTACCACGGATCAGTGCGCCGCACGGCCCAAGGCCGTTCGCAAGCCCGCGTATGGCCAAGGTCTGCTTGAGATGTTCGAAGGTGTCCCGCCGCTTCTCGACGAAGACGTAGCTCGCTTCGATATCGAGCGGCTTGTGCCGGCCATCGTTCAGCACGCGAGCCGCGCGTTCGATCTCCTCCATCATGATCAGCGGCGTGCCGGGCACAACCTTGCCGTGACGGGTGAAGAGGCCGCCACCTGCGAAGCCGTCGATCAAGGTCAGGCGCATCCGGTCCCGTCGCCGGTCGCCGCCCAAGACTTCCAGGTAGCGTCGAAGGTACCGACGGATCAGAGCCAGCTTCCGCTCGCTGTGATCCTGAAGGGTAGGGGGCGGGGCGTCCGGTGCCCACTCGAAGCTGTCACCCTTCACCTGAAGTGCTCCACGGGCTTGGGGGGCGCGGGCATCGCGTCGTGTAACTTTCCGTCGAGGAGCCTGCCGCCCGCTTTCGGCGTGAGGCCACCCCACTGCTTGAAGAAGAACGGGACGGACGCCGCCGAGCACTGATCGCGAACCGAGCGGACCCAACTTGCCTCGAGCGGCCTCGCCTTCGGTCCCGACTCTCCGCCGACGATGACCCAGTGGATGCCGTGGAGGTCGAGCGTTCCGACGTCTTCGAGGAGGGGTTCGACAGAGAGGAAGCGGACTGCTGCCGGTGTCCTTCGAAGCTCTGCGATCCGCGGAACGCCGTAGCGCCTGTCCTCCACGGAGACGCCAAGCCACATGTTCAGCGGGACGCTTCGCGCATCGAAGAAGTCCCGAAGCCGTTCGCCCCGCTTCGTCAGCACCTGGAACACGTCGAGCGGTTTCTGCCGGATGACATCGATCACCCGCTCGACGTATTCGTCTGGGATCGCGTCGTGGAACAGGTCAGACATCGAGTTGACGAACCACATGGTCGGCTTCTTGCGCCGGAGTGGTTGGTTCAGCCGATCCGGTTGCAGCGTGACTTCGAAGCCGTTCTCATACCCCGGCGTTCCCATGGCTGTCAGGCGCTTGGACAGGGTCAGCGCGTAGCAGTGCTTGCATCCCGGCGAGACCTTCGTGCAGCCCGTCACCGGGTTCCACGTTCGCTCCGTCCACTCGATACCGGTCGTGCCGCTCATCGCACCGTTCCGCTTCTACCTGCCTGCCGCGCTTGCCAACAGCGAGACGAACGCATATTTCACTTATTGCACTTACCCACAGTGGGGTGGGTTCGGCAAGGGAGGATGGCGTGGCGAACGCAGCGCTCGATCAGAGGACACCGACGGACGAGGAGGTTGCCGTTGCCTCGCAGGCGGCAAGCCTGATGGCATCTGCGCTCACCGCGAAGGGTCTTCCGTTCACCGTACTGCGTGACGGAGAGAACGTGCGCGTCGACCTCTCGCCTTCGGTGGGACAGCTCGTCTTAGACGTCCTCACCCACGTGGGACGAGGCCGCATGGTCACTGTCCTTCCCTACGACGCGGACCTGACGACAAAGGAGGCGGCCGACCTCCTCAACGTCTCCCGGCCGCACCTAACGAAGCTCCTGACGGACGGACACATTCCGTTCCACAAGGTCGGCTCGCACCGGCGCGTAAGGGCCGAGGACGTGATCGCGTTCCGTGAGCAGCGCGAGGCGGATCGTGCGGCGGCGCTCGACGAGCTCCAACGCCTCGGCCAGGAGTTCGACGCGAGCTGACCGCTCGCGTCGCCAAGCTGACCAGTGAGCCATGTCGCAGACCGCTTCGTCGTCGTTCTCGACGCAAACGTCCTTTGGCCGTTCCGGACACGGGACGCGCTCCTTCGCTTCGGCGCGGCGGGTCTGTTTCGTCCGCGGTGGTCCGAGGCGATCCTGGACGAGTGGGTGCGGACGTTAATTGGTGCGAAGCCGCATCTCGAAGAGTCTGTCCGGTCGCAGCGGTTCGCCATGGCTCGCGCCTTCGAGGAGGGCCTCGTCGAGGGATGGGAGCCGTTGGTCGATGGGATCGACCTGCCGGACCCAAACGATCGGCACGTTGTGGCTGCTGCCATCAGAGCGGGTGCGGAGCACATCGTGACCGAGAACGTCCGGGACTTTCCCTCTGCCACGCTCGAGCCGCTCGGGATCGAAGCCGTCCGTGCGGACGACTTCCTCGCTGCAACCTTCGAGCTCTATCCCGCCGAAGCAGTAGGCGCGCTTCGCACGATGCGGAAGGCCTACCGGAACCCCTCGATGGCATCGCTCGACTTCGTATTCGACCTTCAGAAGAGCGGCCTGCCCAAACTCGCGTCGCTCGCGAAGGAGCATGTCGACGTACTGTAGCGAGCAGGGCTCCCGGAAAAACATCACCTTCGATGTCGACCCTTGGTCCCGTGGTGTGAGCCGTTACCTGAGGGTGAGCTTCTTCGATCGAACCAGACGACCTTAAAGTCAGCGCGGCAGGGGTCTACGCTTGACCGCCTCGAATGTTCGCTTCTGCGGAAAGCGGACATTCCGTAAACGTAGCATTTGCGACAAGCTGCATTGTGCGACCGAGCTCAAC
Source organism: Parvularcula oceani (assembly GCF_000733125.1). Taxonomy (GTDB): domain Bacteria; phylum Pseudomonadota; class Alphaproteobacteria; order Caulobacterales; family Parvularculaceae; genus Parvularcula; species Parvularcula oceani. Next base: position 8,128 of record NZ_JPHU01000009.1, read on the forward strand.
GTCCTGGCCTACCGAAGCTTTTGTGCTTCGCTCGGCGCTCCGCCGACCGAGCCAGTCTAGCCTCTCGCGACCGCTGTTTCGCCGTAGGCGGAGCTGGCTCGAGCGGTTCCAACAGCACGTTCTCGGACGCAGCGGCGTCTGGGGTCGTCTGAGCCGGCTTGCTGCGGGCGTTTAGGATTTGCCGAGCCTGCTCGACCGCCGAAAGCGAAGGCTCAGACGGCGCTGCTGTTGCCGCTGCCTCGGCTTCACGCTGCCGCTTCGCCTGTTTCAACTTGAGGATCGAGGTCCCGTTGGCGTGACCCTGCCTCCGACCGTTGCTCACGTAACCATTCTTCGCCGACGGGCGATAGGTCGCCGGTGCTGGCATGTTGTCCCGCTGCGCCTTGATCCGTTCGACGGCGGCGGTGAGATGCTTGTTCTCGGTGATGGACGTATGAAGCGTCCGCCCCTGGCGTTTATCGAACTGCTTGAAGGGCAACGACGCGCCCTTCCATCGGACCTCGATCCGCCCGTCTGCGTAGTCGTGGACGTCGACCCACTTACCAGGCAGACCATCGCTGACCTCGTTGCGCTCTAGGATCACCAGTGTGTTGTCGTGGCGGAGGGTAATGTCCTTGGTCACCCGCCGTTGGGACTTTACGCAGAGAACCTCGCGGAGCCGGTACGGGGGTTGGGCGAGCGGCCGATGCAGGTCGTCGGACTTCGCAGGCGGCTTCGCAAAGCGGTCGTTGTAGGCTGTGACGAACGTCTTCGCGTAAGCGTTGCCTGCCTGCATGTCGTCGATGCCTTCCAGGCGAAGCAGCTTGACGAGCCGGTCCTGCAAAGTCCGGTTCGCGCGTTCGACACGCCCCTTCGCCTGCGGGGTGTCCGCACAGATGATCTCGATCGACAGCTCCGACATGGCCCGCCCGAACTGCGTCATCCCATGACCCGACTTCTGGCTCTTCCGGCCCAGACGGAAGACCGTATGCTTGTCCGAGTAGAACGCGAGCGGGCGACCGTGCGTCGTCAGATACGCCTCGGTCGCGTCGAAGTAGGACGCCGTGCTCTCGGACTCGCAGAAGTGCAGGTGCAGCAGGCGGCTGGTCGCGTCGTCGACGAAGACGATCAGGCTGCAGGACGGTCCCCGATCCTCGAACCACCGATGGGGCGAACCGTCGATCTGGACGAGCTCGCCCACGCGCTCACGGCGCAAGCGGGGCTGGTGGATGCGACGCCGAGCCTTGCGCGTCGTCCACATGCCTTCTGCGATCATCCACTTGCGCAGCGTCTCCTTGCTGACCGTGACGCCGTCGCGATCGGCCAGCATCTCGGCCGCGAGCGTCGGACCGAAGTCATCGTACTGCCGGCGAACCAGGCCGAGGATGTACTCGCGCTTGTCATCGTCGAGCTTCCGGTTGGACGGCCGACCGCGAAGGCCGTGTCCGAAGCTGGCGGCGCCGTGTGTCTTCAGCTTCGCCGCTAGGCGGAAGACCGTCCGCTCCGATACGCCGAGGATTGAAGCCGCGTCCGCTGGCTTCAATCGGCCGGCCTGCATCTGCCCGATGGTCTCTATGCGTTTCAGTTCTCGTTCGCTCATGATAACCAGGCCCATGTCGCTCTCCCGTGACTGGACAGGGGAGGCTGACATTTCTAAGTTGATACCTGATGACAATTCTACGTTGCTGCTACATCGACTATGCCGCACAATTCGCATTGTCGAAAATTTGCTATCGGCCGGGGTGGTCGGGCCGTGCCGCTATGACAGGCGTCGCGCGGTGATCCGCCCCGTCGCGGGAACCTCGAGCGAGAATGTCGACGAGACCACGACCTCGACGATCTTGTATGGGCGGAATGCCGCGACATTGACGCCGCCCAAGAGGCGGACGCTGTCATAGACGATGCCGTCCGCGCCATCTGCCCGGAGGCGTTCGCCCAGGCGCTGCCCAGCGGACCAGTCGCTTGGATCATAAATGGCGGGCAACTGCCCGGCGGCGCCCCTGAGATCGGCATAGCCGTCGCCCTCGAGCGTGGCGAGATAGGCGCGATAGGTCCCTCCGAGGCTGCCGAGCCCTGCCCGCCGCGCCTCCCGGCGCAGGCCCGCGGCGACTTCGGCAATCGCCGCTCTCTCCGTCAGCGAAGCGTACCATGCGCCCAGCTCCGGCCCGCTGAAGCGTCCGCCGGCAGGAGAAGCGTGCAGGAAGGCCGCCATGACGATACTCGAATTCGGGCGGCCATAGACCCGCTCGGCAGGCGGAATCCGCGCGGCACGCTCCGCCACGAGCCGGTCATTCGTCCATCCTTCGAGCTCCATCACCGCATCGAGATCCTCCGCACGGGCGACATCGTCGAATGCGGCGATGGGAGGAAACCGCGTCGGGATGAGGCGCATGGTGCGGTCCGGGACCGACGTCCGCGGGAACGCTGCCTGATCGTCATCACTCGCGGTCACGGTCGGCGCGGCTCAGACGATTTGAACATCGGCATCGGTCAGCGGCGCCTCGGCGGGCTCGCCGGCCTCGGGCGCGGCGAACATCCCGCCGCGCCAGGCATCGAGATGCCGCCGCAGGAGGAAAAGGCCTTCCTGCGTTCCGTTCGTCATCAGGGTCAGAGGCGCCTGTCCGCCGAAGAGCGGCCCGGAATTGTCGCTCCGCATCCAGCGCAAGGCCGTTTCGTCATCCGTAAAGACGATCCGGAGCGCCTTCCAGATGCCGAACAGCAAGGACAGCCGCAGCAGCGCGTCGAGCGGCAGCGTCACGGCCTCGCCGCGCCGGGCCTTGTCGAGCCAGCCATAATAGGTCGACCGGGCGGGGCTGCCGATCAGCCGCAGCCGCTCCGCCTCGTTCAGATCGAGCGCCTCCGCGATGCCGGTGAATGTCCGAAGCGCCGGACCGCTCAGTTCCCGCCGCTTGGCAGGCTTCTGAAAGGCGGGCCGAACGAGATCGGCGGCTTCCTCATGTCCCGATCCACGGGGCCTTGGGCGTACCATGACCATGGGCTGTTCCTTCCGTCCATATCTGGACTATAGGATGCGTGGCAGGATTTGTCCAGATGTGGACAGACTTTTCCACATCTGGACGTTTTCCACACCGAGCCTCGCCCGGGGCGCCTTCGCTAGACCGCGGCCGGCAATCCGCCCTTCGCCTCCTGCTCGATCAGACCCGCGAGAATCTTGTCCGGCGTCGCCGGCAGATCGCGGATGCGGACGCCGCAGGCATTGTAGATCGCATTGAGGAGCGACGCCCCTGCCCCGCAGATCCCGAGCTCGCCGATCCCCTTGCTCTGCAACGGGTTCGCCCAGTCTTCCCGCTCTTCGAGGAAGGCGATTTCGATCTCCGGCGCGTCGAGGTTCACCGGGACATGGTACTCGGCCAGGTCATGATTGACGATGTGCCCGTCGCGGGGGTCATGAACGAGGTCCTCGAGCAGCGCTTCGCCGACGCCCCAGATCATGCCGCCCAGGCATTGCGAGCGCGCGGTGCGGGCATTGAGGATGCGGCCGGCCGAAAAGACGCCGAGCATCCGCCTCACCCGGGGCTCTCCCGTGACCGCGTTCACCGCCACTTCCGCGAAATGGGCGCCATAGCTTGCGAGGATGCGCTGCTGCGAGGCCGTGCCGGGCTTGAAGTCGCCGGTCGCGGCGATCGGGCCGTCCGCCGTCAGCTCCTCGATGCGGGCGCGTTGATTGCCGGCGACCGCCTCGCCATCCTTCAGGCTCAGCTCGCCCGGCCGGACGCCCATGCGCAGGCAGATGCCTTCGCGGACCGCTTCGCAGGCGAGCAGCACCGCCGATCCCGTCGAGCCTGCGCCCCAAGACCCGCCGGAGCCCGAGCCCGGCGGAAAGTCGGTATCGCCGAGGCGCACCTCGACCCTTTCGGGCGGCAGGCCGAGCATCTCGCCGGCGATCTGGGTGAGGATCGAATAGGTGCCGGTGCCGATATCGGTCATGTCGGTCTCGACGAGGGCGGAGCCGTTCTCGCGCAGCGTCACGCGCGCCTTGGCGGGAGACGACATGTTCGTCCGCGCAGCCGTCGCGACCCCCAGGCCGATGAGCCATTCCCCCTCGCGCCGCGCTCCGCGCGCCTGCCGCGCATCCCAGCCGAAGCGTGCCGCCCCCTGTTCCAGGCATTCGGCGAGCTGCCGCGTGCCATAGGCGGTGCCGTTCTCGGGCTGGGTCTGAGGAAGGTTCCGCTTGCGGAATTCGATGGGATCGAGCCCGCACGCCTCGGCGAGCTCGTCCATGGCGCATTCGGTCGCCATGAGGCCCGGCGCCTCGCCCGGCGCGCGGACGGAGCCGGCGCATGTCCTGTTCACGCGCGCAATCTCGTGCGCCACCTGCCGGTTCTCGCCCGAATAGAGGAAGTGCGATGTCATCGCGACCGGTTCGGAGAAGCTTTCCCCGGGCAGGTTGGAGACGCGCGACTCGTGTCCGAAGCCGCTCAACCGGCCATCGGCATCCGCGCAGAGGCGGAAACGCTGCCGGGTCTCCGACCGCCGGACCGTCATCTCGAAGACGTGCTGGCGGGTCATGACGACGGCCACGGGCCGCTCCAGCTCCCGCGCGGCGAGGGCTGCCGCCACGGCTTCGGGGGCGATCCCGAGCTTGGAGCCGAAACCGCCGCCGACATAGGGCGCGAGCATGCGCACCTTGTCCGGCCCGACGCCCACGGCATCGGCCAGCTCCTTCTTGTTGAGCTGGAGCATCTGGTAGGAGCCGCGCAGGGTCAGCGTCCCCTCCTCGTCCCAGGAGGCGACCGAAGCGTGCGGCTCCATCGGGGCGCTCGAATCGGGCGTCGTCCTGTAGGTGACATCGACGCTGTGCGCCGCCGCGGACATCGCGGCGTCGAGGTTCCCCTGATCGAGCTGCTTGGCGTCGGGGCGCTCGACCGGCGTGTCCTCGGCTTCGGGATCGAAGGCCGCGTCCTGCTCCTGCGCGTAGTCGACCGCCATCGTGTAGGCGGCATGCCGCGCCTGCTCATAGGTCTCCGCCACGACGAGCGCGATCGGCTGGCCGAGATAGGAGACCTCTCCATCCGGCTGGACCGGCGCCTGGCCGGCGCCGCCCTGGGCGGGATTGCGCAGGAAGGCCTCGCCGGAGAAGACGCCGAGCACGCCCTCATTCGCCTTGGCGCCGTCTTCGTCGAGAGAGACGACCCGACCCTTCGGGATCGTGGCGCGGACGAGGACCCCGAAAGCCGCGCCTTCGGGCAGGTTCTCGGCGGCGTAGGTCGCGCGGCCGGCGACCTTGAGCGGGCCGTCGGGGCGCAGCATGGGGGTGCCGATGAGGTTCTGGCTCGTGAGGTCGAGCAGGCGCCGCTCGTCGGGGCCCGTCATCTCGAGCTGCCGGATGATCGTCTCGCTCATTGCGCAGCTCCTTCCGCCGTCAGCTCGGTCAGCACCGCCTTGAGGGTGCGCCTGAGAAGCGGGATCTTGAAATCATTCGTGCCCTGCCCCTTCGCGTCCCGAAGCAGCGTGTCGGCCGCAGCCTCGAAAAGGTCGGGCGACGGCGCCTGTCCTTCGAGCTGCCGCTCGACAGCCTCGTTGCGCCACGGCTTGTGGGCGACGCCGCCAAAGGCGAGGCGTGCAGCCGCGATCTTCCCGTCCTGCATGTCGATGACCCCGGCGACCGAGACCAGCGCGAAGGCATAGGACGCCCGGTCCCGCACCTTGCGGTACGCCTGCCGGGCTCCGCGCGGCGCAGGCAGCAGGACGGCGGTGATCAGCTCGCCCTTCCCCAGCACCGTCTCGATCTGCGGGCTGTCGCCCGGCAGCCGGTGGAAATCGAGAAGCGGCACGGTGCGGCGCTTTCCGTCCTGCCCTTCGATCTCGATCTCGGCTTCGAGCGCCTGCATGGCGACCGCCATGTCCGAGGGGTGCGTGGCGATGCATTTGTCCGACGCGCCCAGGATCGCATGGATGCGGTTATACCCGCCGATCGCGCCGCAGCCCGAACCGGGCTCGCGCTTGTTGCAGGGCATGGCGGTGTCGTAGAAATAATAGCAGCGCGTTCTCTGGAGCAGGTTGCCGCCGGTCGTCGCCATATTGCGAAGCTGCCCCGTCGCCCCCGACAGGAGCGCCCTGGACAGGACCGGATAGTCCGCCCTCACCCGCTCATCGGCGGCGAGATCGCTATTGGTGACGAGCGCGCCGATGCGCAGGCGGTCATGCGTCTTCTCGATGCCCCCGAGGTCGAGCCTGCCGATATCGACGACCCGCTCCGGCGTCATCACTTCGAGCTTCATCAGGTCGAGAAGATTGGTGCCCCCGGCCACATAGGCGGCCGCGCCCGGCGCATTGCCCGCCGCCCCCTGTCCGGTCGCATCTTCGGAAGAGGTGGCGCGGTGGTAGTCGAACGGCCTCATTCCGCGCTCCCCGCCACGTCCTCGATCGCATCGACGATATTGGGATAGGCGGCGCAGCGGCAGAGATTGCCGCTCATCCGCTCGCGGATCTCGTCACGGCTCAGCTTCGGCGCCTCGCTCATGCTGTCCGAGACATAGGACGGCCAGCCGGCCTCGGCCTCCTTGAGCATCGCCGTCGCCGAGCAGATCTGACCCGGCGTGCAATAGCCGCACTGATAGGCATCGTGCCGCACGAAGGCGTCCTGCAGATCCGAAAGGTCGCCGGGCTCTCCCAGCCCCTCGATGGTGGTGATCTCGTCCCCCTCGCACATCGCCGCCAGCGTCAGGCAGGCATTCACTCTCCGCCCGTTCGAAAGGACGGTGCAGGCGCCGCACTGGCCGTGGTCGCAGCCCTTCTTCGAGCCGGTCATGCCGAGCGTGTGGCGGAGAGCATCGAGGAGCGTGACGCGCGGGTCGAGGTCGAGCGAGTGGCTCGAGCCGTTGATCGAGAGTGTCATCTTCATCCTGCCGCAACGCATGACAGAGGCGGAAGTTCCCTGCGCGAGGGCGAAGAACGCCTGCTCCGCCCGAGGGAACGGGAGCGGCCGGCGCCTGTTCGCGGAGCTGAAACGCTTTCACGGACCGGATCATGACCAGCAGACGCACCTTTCTCGGCGGTGCCGCCGTCACGGCGGCCGCGACTCTCCTGAACGGCCCCGCAGCGGCGCGGACGCAGCGCTCGCCCGCCACATTGCCGCGCAATGAGGGGCAGAACGGACGTTTCGTGCCGGGCGGTCGGTTCGGCATGGGCGGCACCCAGGCGGGCAGCGTGCATTTCCGCACCCCGGCCGAGCAGGCCGCCGAAGCGCTCCAGGCGTCATGGGACGAAGGCGTGCGCTATTTCGACACCTCGCCCTGGTACGGGCTCGGCCTGTCCGAACGCCGCTTCGGCACCTTCTTCGACGACAAGCCGCGGGACGGCTACATCCTGTCGACCAAGGTCGGACGCGTTCTCATCCCCGACAGCTCCGTCGCGGGAACCGAGGTCAGCATCTGGGCGCAGGTCCCGCCTTTCCGGCACGAATACGACTACAGCGCGGACGGCATCCGCCGCTCCATCGAGCAGAGCCTGCAAAGGCTCGGCCTCGCGCAGCTGGACGTCGTCTTCATCCACGATCTGTCGCCGGACAATGCGGACCTCGGCGAGGACTGGACGGAGCATTTCGATGTCGCCCGGCGCGGCGCGATGCCGGAGCTGACGCGGATGCGCGAAGAGGGGATCATCAAGGCGTGGGGCATGGGCGTGAACACGCCGGAGCCGATCCTGCGGGCCCTGGAGGTCTCGGACCCGGACATCATGCTGGTGGCGACGCAATATTCGCTCGCCCTGCACGAGCCTGCGCTGAACGGCGTCATGCCCGCCATCGCGGAAAGCGGGGCCACCGCCGTGATCGGCGCGCCGCTCAATGACGGCTTCCTCGCCGGGCGCAACCGGTTCAACTACGGCCCGATCCCGCCGGACATGCGTGCCAAGCGTTCCCGGCTCGACGCCATCGCCCAGGCGCATGACACGGACCTGCGCACGGCGGCCCTGCAATTCGCCGCGGCCCACCCGGCGGTGTCCTCGATCATCCCGGGCGCCCGGTCCGCGAGCCAGGCTCATCAGAACGCGCAGTCCATGCGCAAGCGGATCGATCCTGCCCTGTGGGAAGAATTCAGGGCCGAGGGCCTGATCGCGCAGGACGCGCCGGTCCCGTCCTGAACGGCGCGCGCCGCCGCGCCTTCAGCGCCTGAAGCCGATATCGACGCGATGGCGCAGGCTGTCATCCTCAAGGGTATAGGGCGCATCGGAGAGCGGCATCGCCGCCTCGTAATGCAGCGACCAGCCGGACCGGCCGAGCAGCCGCACGCCGCCGCCCGACGACCACAGGGCCTTGCCGTCCGCGCTCAGCCCTGCGCCCTTGTTGGAGGTCACGCCGGTATCGGCGAAGACATAGGGCTCGATCGTGGACAGCTCGCCCTTCATCGGGATCGGCCGCGCCAGCTCGACGAAGCCGGCCGCGCCGTGATCGCCGAGAACCTCTCCGAAATCATAGCCTCGCCCGAACCGGCCGCCGCCGAGCGCGAACTCCTCCGCGAACAGAAGAGGCGAGTCCGAAAGCTGGCCGCTGGCGCCGAGGCGGCCGACCACCCCCCGCGGCAGACGGGCGGACAGGTCGGCGGCGAACGAGACGGTGGTGAAGACCGCCTCGCCGTCGGGACGCGATGAGCCGCCTGCATTCCCAAGGCCGAGGCCCCGCTTCAGCTTGGCCCGCCCAACGGCGAGGCCCGATCGCCCGACCTTGCGCCGCCCGAGGATCTCCGCGGTCAGGATCTGGAGTTCGTCGGCGTAGAGAGTATCCTCTTCCTCCTTCTCGACCGAGCGGGAGGCTTCCAGCCCGACTTCGAGATCGACGCGCAGGCCCTCCCGGCGCAAAAGCGGTTTCGTGATGCCGATTTCCGCCCGCCGCAACTCGCCTTCGACATCCCGCCCGTCGAGTTCGCTTCGCGGCGACGCGTTCGAGGCGGCGAGCGCGAAATAGGGCTTGAGGCCGGTCGAGAACGGCGCGGCGTCGTAGCGCATGCGCATGAAGACCAGCTCGCCGGGCGCCTCCGGCCGGGTGAGGAGGGCGAGGCTCGTCCTGTCCCCGGGCTGGAGGACCGATCCGACTTCGCCGCCGAGGAATGCCTTCCACGGCTTGTCGCGGCGCGATCCTCTATTCGTGGCGAGACCGCGGAGGCCCGACCGCTCATAGGTTCCGGCCACCTCCAGGACATAGGCATCGCCCCCTGTCCGGCGCGGCCGCACCGCCTTGATCTTCAGGCCGGGAATATCGTCCAGGAGCGCGATCGCGCGCCGGAACGTGCCCTCCTTCGCCGGGCGTTCGGCGAGCAATGGCGCGAACACCCGCTCCACGATGGGCAGCAGGCTCTCATCCGCCTCGATCGCGGCCACATAGCCTTCGGACATCCGGACTTCGAGGATTCCGTCCGAGAGGTCCTGGACCGGAATGTCTGCGCGGCAGAGGAGAAGCCCGCCGCCCTGGCAGGCTTGGGACAGGGCATCGGCCAGGGCTTGGAGATCGTTCCGCCCGAGCGGGCGGCCGGTATAGCCGTCGGCCGTTCCCGAAAGTAGGCGCATCGGTGCGGCCTCGCTTGCCGAAAGAGCGACGCGCTGGACAAGCGCCGAGCCCTGCTCCGACGAAGCGCCGGCCGCAGGGGCGCCCGTGCCGGCGAGGAGGGCGGCGGTCGCCAAGATCAGTGCCCTTATTTTCATCAGCCATCCGCGGATCGTCGGACGCTACGACCACCAGAAATTCCTAAATGAAGCGTGGAAGAGAAGCGCTATGCTTAAGGCGAGTTCACCAAGCCCTGTTTCCTGTTTTCTTCGGCTTAAGGGGCGGGCCCTAAATTCGCCCTATTCGGAGGAATTAAAATGTTCAGATTCCTGCTTTCCACCTTCGTTGCTGCGCTCGTCCTGCTCTTGTCTCCGGCCTGGGCGCAGGCGCAATGGACCGTGGCCGACGTCACGGGAACGGTCGAGATCAACGGTGAGAAAATCGCCGAGGGCGAAGTGCGGACATTCTCCGGCGGGTGGATCGCGACTGGACCGGAAGGCGCGGCTCGGATCACGCGCGGGCAGCAGCGCATCGTTGTCGGGCCGAGCGCTCGGCTCTCGCTCGCAGAAGGGAATTCGGCGCGATCGACGTCGATCCAGCAGGACAGCGGCCGCGTCGCCTATACGGTCGACCGGCGCGACAGGAAGCATTTCTCCGTGCGCACGCGCCGCGTCGCTGCGGTCGTGAAGGGCACGCAGTTCATCGTCTCCGCCGACGGGGACGCCCATCAGGTGCAGGTGACGAGCGGCCTCGTCGAAGTGACCGCGTCCCGCTCCGGGGACATGCAGCTCGTCGGGGCCGGACGCCTCGCCACGGCGGCATCCGACGGCAGGCTCGTCGTCACCGATACCCCCGCGGATCCGGGCGTCGCAGCGGCGGCCCGCCCGGCGGAGGAGAAGGCCTCGGACGAAGAGGAGAAGGAGCCGGAGCCTGCTCCCGCCGAAACCGATCCGCAAACGGATGACCCGCAAGACCAGGATGGCGGCGATCCCGTCGCAGGAGACGGCGGTCAAGGGGCGGGGCAGACGCCCTCCGAAGCGCCTGCCGGCCGGTCCGAGGACGAGGACTACGCCGATCAGGACGAGGATGGCGATGACGCCGGCGACGAGCCCGAAGCGGGCGGCACCGGCGGTGAAGAGCCCTCCGAGGACGGGATGGGCGATGGCGAGGCGGATGACGACACCGACACGGATTCCGGGCGCGAAGATGGAAAGGGCGGCGCCGGCGACCCCGCGACGAAAGGCGGCCAGGGTGAGGGCAATGGCGGCGAAGCCGGAGAAGGCAGCGGCAATGGCAACGGCGAAGGCGCCGGACCGCCCTCAGACCCCAAAGATGACGGGAATCCGGGAGAAGGCAACGGAGAGGGTCCGCCGGCCGTGAAGCCGGGCAACGGAGAAAAGGGCAATGGCGGCGATAAGCCGGAGCCCGGCAATGGCAGCTCCGAAGGCGGAGGCATTGAGCCTCCGGCGGGCAATCAAGGCGGCTCCGGAAACGAGGGAGAAGGCCGGCCTGAGGAAGACGGCGAGGAAAGCAGCGGCGAGGCGGGCGGCGGCAACATCGACCGCGGTGCCCGGAACAGCTTCAACGGCAGGGACAATACCGCCGAAGGCTATGACAACATCGTCGTGGGCGGGAACAATTCGATCCAGGGCGACAGGAACGATGTCGAGGGCAACGGGAACGAGATCCTGTTCGTAACGAACGAGGAGGCGCTCCGCGGCTCGAACGACAACACGATCCTGGGCGACGAAAACGTCCTCACCGGCTCCGGGAACGACATATTCGGCCGGAACAATGCCATCACCGGCGAGCTGAACTTCGTCACCGGCGACAGGAACACGGTCTCGGGCTTTTCCTCCATCGTGTTCGGCGAAAGCAACACGGTCTCCGGCAGCAATAACAGGATCGGCTCGACCCTCGGCGGCTTCCGGGACAACGATGTCCGCGGCACCTGGAACAACATTCAGGGGAACGGAAACACGGTCGAAGGCGACTTCAACGCGGTCACCGGCGACAGGAACACGGTGATCGGCAGCAGCAACACCGTCGAGGGCGACCAGAACCGGGTCACCGGGGACCGCAATGCCGTCATCGGAAGGCTCAACGTGATCGACGGCGACGACAATGCGGTCACCGGCGACCGCAACGCCATCGAAGGCGACCGGCAGGTCGTGATCGGCAGTGGCCGCCGGGTCGGGGCCGACTGAGCCTCATGGCGGCCTTGCGCAGACATCTCGCCGAGCAGTGGCAATGCCTGCTCGGCGCTGCGCTGGCCGTCCTCGCCGGCTGGCAATTGGCGGACCGGCCATTCCTTCACAATGCCGATCATGCGCTGAGCGAGCTCTATTTCGAGCTGACGCCGACGAGCCGCGACTTCGATTCGGTCATCGTCGGGATCGATACGGCGAGCCTGAGGGCGGATCCTGACTGGCCATGGCCGCGCGACCGCTACGCGAAGGTCCTGCGCGAACTCGAAGCCGCAGGCGCGGCGCGGGTGGCCTTCGACATCGATTTCAGCACCCGCCGGGAAAACGACGACGAGTTCCGCGACGCGATCCGCGAGGCCGGGATTCCCGTCTATCTCGCCAGCTTCCGCCAGCCTTACGAGAACATGCCCGAGGTCGTCGCGGAGGTCCGCCCCCACGCCGCTCTCGCCGAGCATGCGCGCGTCGTCTCGACGACCTTTCCCGTCGATGCCGACGGCGTGGTCCGGGCGATGAGCGCCTACGAACCCTTCTCGGACGGGCCGGTCCCCAACCTCGCCCTTGCGCTTGAGGGGCATGCCCCCTTCAGCGGATTGCGGGGCGTGGACTTTGCCCAGGATCTCGATGCGCTGCCCGTCATCCCGTTCACGGACGTTCTGGCTGGACACGTTCCCGCTTCGGTCTTCGCAGGCCGGACCGTCTTCGTCGGGGCCACCGCGCCGGAACTGGGCGACGCGTTCGCCCTGCCCCTCCTGGGTCTCCGCAGCGGCGTCGCGCTCAACGCCCTCGCCTACGAGACGCTGCGGCGGGATGCGGAAAAGTCCGTGGCGCCCGACGTCATGATGCTGCTCCTGATCGCAGTGGCAGCCGCTGCCGCGCTCCAGCCGGTCTCGCAGGTCGGCATCCGGGCCTATGCCGCTCTCGGCCTTTTCGTCTTCACGACGATCTTCCTTCTGGGACTGGCCTATCAGGCTTGGGCCGACACCCTCCTGCCCACCGCGCCTGCGCTCCTCATCCAAGCCTTCTGCACCGCGCTGATGCTCTGCGTGGCAGCCGACCGCTATGCCGCCCAGCTGTTCCGGTCCCGCATGGAAAAGCGCGGCCAGGCAGCCGTTCTCGAAGCGATGATGAAGGGCAATCATGACGGGATCCTGCTCGCCAGCCGCTCGGGCCGGATCGAGCGGTGCAATGAGCGCGCGGCGGAGCTTCTGGGAACCACGGATGTCCTCCGCCAGGACGCGCTTCTCAAGGACGCCGCGCCCGCCCTTTGCACGCTCAGCGCCGACGAGCCGCCCCGGCTCCTCGAACTCAAGCACACGGATGGCGATCGCCGCCATGTCGAGGCCAGCATCATCGACGTCGAGATCCCGCTCGGCCGGTCCCGGTATGAAAGGCGCCGGGTCCTGCGGCACGTGACGGTCTACACGCTTCACGACATGACCGCCCAGAAGCAGGCCGAGGATCTCGAACGGAAGGCCAAGGACATGCATGCCGAAGCCTCGGCGGCCAAGTCGACGCTGATCTCGACCATGGGTCACGAGCTGCGCACGCCGCTGAACGCGGTCTGCGGATTTTCCGAGATGATCGCGGACGAAGCCTTCGGCGAGCATTCCTCGCCGGAATATGCCGAGTTTGGCCGGCTGATCCGCTCCAGCGGCAATCAGCTTCTCGGCGTGGTCAACGACATGCTGCTCGCCGGGCGCCTCCAGACGAGCGGCCTCGAGCCGAAGGCGCAGCGTTTCACCTTCGGCGAGGCGGCGTCCGCGGCGCTGGACCGGGCCCGCGACAGGCAGGCCTGGACGGATCCCGACATCGTCATCCGCGGCGAGGCGGAGGCGCTCGACGCGGAGTACGACCTGATCGTCACCCTCCTCTACCACCTGATCGACAACGCCTCGAAGTTCGGCGGCGGGTCGGGCACGGTGACGATCACGGCCGAGCGGGCCGAGGCCCTGCGCATCCGGGTCGAGGACGAGGGCCCCGGCCTCGCCGGCGCCGATCCCGAAAAGCTCACCCAGCTCTTCGAGCAGGGCGACGGATCGAAGAGCCGCAGCTATGAGGGATGCGGCCTCGGCCTGTTCCTCGTCGAGCGCATCGCGCTGCTGCATGGCGGCACGCTGGTTCTGCGCGACCGCGAAGGCGGCGGGTGTGCGGCCGAGGTGTCCCTGGCTTCCGCCGAGGCCGTCACCGCGCCTCCCGCGCTGGTCGCGTGACCCTCGCCGCTCTCGAGGGCAGCGGCACGAAGACGAAGAGCAGGGGCAGGATCCACGGCACGAAACGCTCGAAGGGGTCGCCGTCGAGATGGCCGAGCGCGATCAGCCACCCCTCTCCCTCCAGCGTCCCCATCGCATAGAAGAACACCGTGACGAGGAAGCCCGAGGCGACGGCGAGGCCGCTGCGCAGGGCATCCGGCCTGCGCCCCGCGATGCGGGCGAACATCAGCGGCCCGAAGGCCGCGCCCAGCGCCGACCATGCGAAGAGCACCCGGTTGAAGATCGTGTCGGGCAGGGTCAGCGTGAGGATGACGGCGAAGGCGGCGATTCCGACCATCACCCCGCGCGAGATCAGCAGCGCCCGTTTCGGATGCCGCCGCGTATAGCCGAGATCGTGCGCGACGGCGGCCGCGGCGCTCAGCAGGATGGAATCGACCGTGGACATGACCGCCGACAGGACGGCTGCGATGACGATGCCCGCGAGGACCGCGGGCAGGACATCGGCCGCGACGCGGTAGAACAGGACTTCTCCGTCCACGAGCGCACCGCCCGTGAGCGCCCGGCCCGCCAGTGCCAGGGCCGCCATGCCGAGAAAGACCAGCACGCCCCAGCCGATCGCCATCGCGAAGCCCAGACGCCGCGCCCGCTCATCCTTGAGCGACATGAGCCGCGCGTGAAGGTGGGGCTGGCCGAACGTGCCGAGCCCGATCGAGGCGACGCCGAGGATGAAGCCCAGAAGGGCGAAGAGCCCTCGCCCGCCGCTCGCAGAGAGATAGCCCTCCGGCGCATTCCGCAGCGCCTCGGCGATGCCCGAGGGTCCGCCCGCCGCGATCACGGCGATGAGCGGCAGGCCCACGGCGACGAAGACCATGACGAGGCCCTGGAGCGTGTCGGTGACGCTGACCGCCCAGAACCCGCCCATCAGCGCGTAGATCACGATGATCGCCGCGCCGAGCAGCACCGCCTCGGCCCAGCCCATGCCGAACTGGTCCGCGAAGGCCTTGGCCGCCGCGTCGAACTGCGCCGCGATGTAGAAGACGAAGCAGAGAAGGATCAGCGCCGTCGAGAGCAGCGCCAAGGCCCGCTTTCCGCTCTCGCCGAGCCCGTCGGTCAGAAAGTCCGTCAGCGTGACCTGCCGCTTCGCCCGCGCCTCCTCGCTGAGGCGCGGCGCGACGACGGCCCACATGACGATATACCCCGCCCATGTGCCCGGCAGCATCCACAGGGCGGACACGCCGACAGCGTAGACGAAGCCCGAATAGCCGAGCAGCACCCAAGCCGAGGACGTGCTCGCCGCATAAGACAGCCCCGACACGACACCGCCCACCCCGCGCCCGCCGACGAAGAAATCGTCCTCGTCCCGAATGCGCCTCTGCGCCCAGACGCCGATGCCGATCAGCACGACCTTGTAGGCGATCAGGGTGACAAGGACGGCAGCTTGCTGGGACATGGCGCGACGCTAGCAGCAGCCGGCGCGGCACCGCCAGCCGCCTGGGCCCTTCAGGCCTCGACGATCATGCCGTCATAGGCGGGTTCGACCCCCTCCGGCGTTTCCTCGGCGACGGTGCGGTAATCCATGTCGACATGCAGATTGGTCAGCACGCCGCGCGGGATGCGCAGCCGCTCCAGCCAGTCGAGCGCGCGGCCCAGATGGACATGGCTCGGATGGGGCCTGTAGCGCAGCGCGTCGAGGATCCAGACCTCCGACCCTGCCACGATCTCGAAGCTTTCCGGCGGAAGATCGTTGAGGTCGCTCGAATAGCTGATCGGCCCCGTGCGGAAGCCGAGCGAGGGCACCGTTCCGTGCTCTTGCAGGAAGGGCGTGACGGGAACGGGTCCTGTCGGCCCGTCAACTTCGACCGTCTCGCCCGGGGCAGGCATGCGGCGCGCGTCGAGAATGGCCGGATAGGGGCTGTCCTGCGCCTGTTCGAAGCAATAGGCGAAGCGGTCCATGAGGTCCGGACAGGTCAGCGGGTCGACATGGACCGGCACCCGCTTGCCGGTGTTGAGCGCGAGGGCGCGGAGGTCGTCGATGCCGTGGGTCTGGTCGGCGTGATCATGGGTGAAGAAGACCGCATCCACCCTGCCGCAGCCGACGGAGGTCAGCTGGAGGCGGAGTTCGGGGGCCGTGTCGATGAGGACCGTCGTCAGCGCCTCCGCGTTCCAGCCCCGCTCCTCGCAGGCGCGCTGGACGAGAATCGAGCAGCGCGTGCGCCGGTTCTTCGGCTCCTGCGGGTCGCATTCGCCCCAATTGCCGCGCCCGTCGGCCCCGCCGATGCGCGGCACGCCGCCCGACGAACCGGATCCGAGAATGACCGCGCGAAGCTTCATGAGGCCAGCTTGGCGCGGCGGAACAGGCGGAAGAAATTCTCGGTCGTCGCCGCGTCCAGCGTTTCCCGGTCCACGCCCTGAAGCTCGGCCAGCCTGTCGGCGACACGGGGCAGGTAAGCCGGCTCGTTGCGCCGCCCCCGGTGCGGAACGGGCGCGAGGAAGGGGCAGTCGGTCTCGACCAGCAGGCGGTCCAGCGGCACGCGCCGCGCGACCTCCCGCACGGCTTCGGCCTTGTTGAAGGTCACGATGCCGGAAAAGGCGACATAGCCGCCCATAGAGAGCGCCGTCTCCGCGAGCGGCCACTCGCCGGTATAGCAATGAAGAAGCGGCGTGAAGGCTCCCTCCTCCGCCTCCTCGCGCAGGATCGCGGCCACCGCGTCGTCGGCATTGCGCGCATGGATGATGACCGGCAGGCCCGTCTTTCGCGCGGCGGCGATATGCGCCCGGAAGACGGGCTCCTGCATTTCGCGCTCCGAATATTCGTAGTGGAAGTCGAGCCCGCACTCGCCGATGCCGACGACCTCTTCGGGTTCCGCGAGTTCGACGAGCGTCTCGGCGGCAAGACCGGGATAGTCCTTGGCATGGTGCGGATGGACGCCGACGCTGCGCCAGAGATTGGGCCGCCCGCGCACGATGTCGGCGATCTCCTCCGTCAAGGACAGCCGGTCGGAAATCGCCAGCATGGCGCCGACGCCTGCCGCCTCGGCCCGGGCGAAGACCTCCTCCAGGTCTTCTTCATAGCGTTCGCCGTGCAGATTGACGTGGCTATCGACCAGCATCGGTCCTCCGCATTCCTTTCGCCAGAAGCCGCCCGAGCACGAGAGCGGTCTGCGTCCTGTCGCCGTTCAGCGCCTCGGAGCGCGCACTGAGCGCCCGCGCCTCGTCCAGCGCCT
Organism: Parvularcula oceani; assembly: GCF_000733125.1. GTDB lineage: Bacteria > Pseudomonadota > Alphaproteobacteria > Caulobacterales > Parvularculaceae > Parvularcula > Parvularcula oceani. The sequence goes on from NZ_JPHU01000009.1 coordinate 25,247, forward strand.
CGAGAAGCACCGGCCCGGCCGCATTCGAGAAGACCGGATCGCTCTGGCCGCGCAGCGCGCCGCCGATCCGGTCGAGCACGATCTGGCGGGCCTCGGGCCAGGCCGCATCATTGGCCTTGGCGCCGGCCGCCTCCGCGACAGCCAGCAGATCCTCCTGCCCCGCCACTGCCGCAGCGAACCGTTCGGCCAGTTCCCGCGCCGCCTCGGCCTCTCCGTCCAGAAGCGACAGCGCCCGTCCGGGCGCGCCGGCCGACAGCCGCGCCGCATCGCGGCCTTCCGCTTCACCTATGCCGGTCTTTCCCGAAAGCCAGCCCGCCAGCGCGTCTTCGTGAAGCGGCGGCAGGGGCAGGAGGCGGCAGCGGGAGCGGATCGTCGGCAGGAGGCGGCCCGGCGTCCGGGACAGGAGGAGGAATGCCGTTCCCGCAGGTGGCTCCTCCAGCGACTTGAGAAGCGCGTTCGCCCCGGCCCGGCCGAGCTCGTCGGCCGTGTCCACCACCACGACCCTGCGGCCCGAACTCGCCTTGGTCGAAAGGCGCGCCGTCGCGGCGCGCACATCATCGACCGCGATTTCGGTCTTGAGGCGGCCCGTGCGCTCGTTCTCGCGCCGCTCGAGGATGACGAGGTCGGGATGGCTCCGCTGCGCCACGAGGCGCGCCGTGGTCTCATCCGCTTCGCCCAGCCGCTCTGCCTTCGAAAGAAAGGCCCGCGCGATCGCGAATGCGAGGGTCGCCTTGCCGACGCTGCGCGGTCCCGTCAGCAGCCAGCCGCCTGCCAGCGCGCCGGCGCCGAGCGCGGCATCCACCCGCTCGCGCACTCGCGGGGCTATGAGGATGTCCTGTGTCTGCTCGGGCGCGTCCATCAGGACGCAGCTAGCAGGTCCGGCAGCCGGTCGGAAACCGCGGAAAGGATTCGGTTCTGCACCGCCTCAGGGCTGCCGCTCGCATCGATCAGCACGGCATTGTCCCGCTGCGCGATCCGCAGGAACCGGGCCCTGACCTTCTCGTGATAGGAAAGCCCCTTGGCCTCGAACCGGTCGGCGGCCCCGCGGGCGGCGGCGCGTTCCAGCCCCGTCTTCACGTCGATGTCGAAGACCAGAACCAGATCGGGTTCGACCGGACAGACCCATCGCCGCAGGGCGTCCACGATGTCCTGATCGAGGCCCCCGCCGCCGCCCTGATAGGCGTCGGTCGAGTCCGCATAGCGGTCGCACAGAACGCTCGTGCCGGCCCGCAGCGCCGGCAGGATCACTTCCTGCACATGGGCGTCGCGCGCGGCGTTCATCAGCAGCGCTTCGGCGAGCGGCGTCCATGCGGCATCGGGGTTGAGGAGCGCGCTGCGCACGGCCTCTCCGCCCTTCGTGCCGCCCGGTTCGCGCGTGGTGAGAAGCGCGCCCGGCAGCGTTTCGGCCAGCCGCGCGATCTGCGTCGTCTTCCCCGCGCCCTCAGGCCCCTCGAAGGTGAGAAAGCGTCCGCTCATTGGAAGGCGTCCGCTTCGGGCGGCGTCAGCAGCGCCTGAAGGCCGAGGCCGATCTTGGACCATGCGCTGAGGCCCTTCACCCGCTTCGCCGTATAGAGCGGATATTCGCGCGGCTCCTCGCCCGGCATGGTCAGGTGCAGGATCGCCACCTGCGCCCCCGCCTTCACCGGCGCGGGCAGCGGCCCCTGATAGGTGATATGGGCCTTGGCGCCATCGAGCGAGCGCTCGTGCAGGGTGAAGCGGATATCGGTGTCGAGCGCGAGCGGCACGGTCTCTTCCTGCCCGGCGAAGACCTCCGCCTCGCCCACCACGTCGCCCTTCTCGAAGAAGGTGCGGGTATCGAACTCCTCGAAGGCGATGCGCATGATCCTGTCGGCTTCGCTGCGGCGGGCGCGTTCGTTCGCAAGCCCGTGCAGGACGATGATCCGTGTCTCCCCGTCCCGCTCTGCGAGGCCCACCACGCCATAACCCGACTCATCGGTGTGCCCCGTCTTCATGCCCTTGGCGCCCTCGAAGACGCCGAGCAGCGGGTTGCGGTTGCGCTGCGTGATCTCTGACCAGGTATAGTCGGGCAGGCCGAAGATGTAGCGATAGTCCGGATGCCGCTCCCAGATGCGCTGCGCGAGTTTGGCGAGGTCGTGCGGGCTCATCCACTGCTGAGGGTCCGGCAGGCCGGTGGGATTGGCGAAGTGGCTTTCCGTCAGCCCCCACTCCTCTGCCTTGGCGTTCATCAGCTTGGCGAAGGCCTCTTCCGATCCTGCGATATTCTCGGCGACGACCACGCTCGCATCGTTCCCGGACAGGACGATGATGCCCTTGAGAAGCTCGATGACCGGGATCTCGGTGTCGACCAGCACGAACATCTTCGAGCCGCCCCGCCGCCAGGCGTTCTCCGACACCTCGAAAAGCGTGTCAGGCCCGATCGTGCCACGCTCGATCAGGTCGAGCACCACGGCCGCCGTCATCAGCTTGCTCATCGAAGCGGGCGGCATGGGCTCGTCCGCTTCCTTGCCGAAGAGGACCTGCCCCGTTTCGTAGTCGAGGATGATCGCCTGATCGGCCTGCGTGCGCACGAACTCCTCTGCGGCGAACGCAGGAGCGGCCGCCGAGAGGATGACCCCCGCCAGAATGCCCAGCAGTCGCCCCGTCATCGCGCGCTCACGATATGCGCGTCCGGAAACCCTGCCTTCTGCGCCACGCGCAGCGCCTCCCGCGCCGGGAATTCGTGCTCATAGGGGCCGATGCGCAGGCGGTGCAGCGGCACGGAGGACTGCTCGTCCGTGCTCAGCGAGATCGGCACGGCGCGCGGCAGGCGGGCGCTCGCGCTGGCGGCATTCTCCGGCGAGGTGAAGGCGCCGATCTGAACGTAGTATTGCTGCGGCTCCGGTTCCGGCGCGGGGGCGACCGGCACTTCGACCACCGCTTCCTCCGCCTCCGCGACGACCACCGCGATGCCCCGCACGGTCTCTCCTTCGAACTCGCCGCCCTCCTCGATACGGGTCTCCACCGTCTGAGGGATGGCGCCGACCTTGGGCTCTTTCACCATGGCGTAGCGGCCGTCGCGATAGGCCTCGGGTTCTCCCACCCGGGTGATCGCCTCGCGCATCGAGCCGGGGCCGAGATACTGAACGCGGACACGGGCCAGGCCTGCCTGCCGGCTGCCGAGCTCGTCCGCGGCGGCTCGCGAGAGGTCGAGGATCCGGTCGCTGGCGAATGGCCCGCGATCATTCACCCTGACGACGACCTGCCGCCCATTGTCGAGATTGGTGACGCGCACGAGCGAGGGCAGCGGCAGGGTCGGATGCGCCGCCGTCAACCGGTTCATGTCGAATACTTCGCCATTCGCGGTCAGCTTGCCATGAAATTTCGGCCCGTACCAAGACGCGACGCCCATGCGGTCATAGCCGGGGTCGTGTTCGGGCCGGTACCAGACGCCGTTGATCTTATAGGGCTTGCCGATCTTCTGATGCGGGTTCGCCGCGACGTCCGGAAGGCTGGAACGGCTGCCACCGCCCCCGGCGCAGGCGGCGAGCGCGAGCAGAACCGAAGCGGCAGCGAAGCGGCGGAGCATGGCCTGTTCCCGATCTATGCAGGATCAGACCCTTGCACCCCTTATCCTTAATCGCCGCTTAAGCGCCCCGGACCTCGCCCGGATCAGCGGTCGATTTCGCCGAAGACGACGTCGAGCGTGCCGATGATGGCCGAGACGTCGGCCAGCAGGTGACCCTTGTTCATCCAGTCCATCGCCTGGAGGTGCGCATAGCCCGGCGCTCGGATCTTGCAGCGATAGGGCCGGTTCGAACCGTCCGAGACGAGATAGACGCCGAATTCGCCCTTGGGCGCTTCGACCGCCGTATAGACCTCGCCCGCCGGGACCTTGGGCCCTTCGGTATAGAGCTTGAAGTGGTGGATCAGCGCTTCCATCGACGATTTCATCGTCGCGCGCGGCGGCGGCGCGATCTTGCCGTCCTGGATCGCGATGGGCCCGGGCTCGAGCAGTTCCGCGCATTGCAGGATGATGCGCAGGGACTGCTTCATCTCCTCGATGCGGAGGAGATAGCGGTCATAGCAGTCGCCGTTCTTGCCGAGCGCGATGTCGAAATCGAGTTCGTCATAGATCTCGTAGGGCTCGGCCTTGCGCAGGTCCCAGGGCACGCCGGAACCGCGCAGCATCGGGCCCGAAAAGCCCCAGGCGAAGGCGTCTTCCTTGGTGACGATGCCGATATCGACATTGCGCTGCTTGAAGATGCGGTTGTTCGTGATCAGGCCTTCGATCTCGTCGAGCACCTTCGGGAAGGTGCCGCACCACGTGACGATGTCCTCGATCAGCTCGGGCGGGCAGTCCTGGTGGATGCCGCCGACGCGGAAATAGGCCGCGTGCATGCGCGCGCCCGAGGCCCGCTCATAGAAGGTCATCAGCTTCTCGCGCTCCTCGAAGCCCCAGAGCGGCGGGGTCAGCGCGCCGACATCCATGGCCTGGGTCGTCACGTTGAGGAGGTGGCTGAGAATGCGTCCGATCTCGGACCACAGCGTGCGCAGGATTCGCGCCCGCCGCGGCGGCTCGATGCCCAGAAGCTTCTCCGCCGCGAGGACGAAGGCGTGCTCCTGGTTCATCGGCGCGACATAGTCGAGCCGGTCGAAATAAGGAATCGCCTGCAGGTAGGTCTTGTGCTCGATCAGCTTTTCGGTGCCCCGGTGCAGGAGCCCGATATGCGGGTCGACCCGCTCCACGACCTCTCCGTCCAGTTCCAGCACCAGGCGCAGAACGCCGTGCGCGGCCGGGTGCTGGGGGCCGAAATTGATCGTGAAGGGGCGATCGGAGGACGCGTCGGAGAAACTGTCCTCAACTGTGAGAGTCCGGGTGCTGCCGTCGGCCATGCCTGCGTGTTCCTAGCGCAATCGATCTTTGGGGCTATCTCCCCGGAGATAACGCTCGGCGCAAGGCCTTCCAACGGATCGAGGAGAGAAGATCGCGTCCCGGACCCGTTGTCGCAGGCATCAGGACCGGTTCTGCGGCTCCGCCGTGCCGCGCACCGGCAGGAGCCTGTGATCGGTGATGCGCGGCGCGAGTTCGGCCTCCAGGATCTCGAGGAGGTCCTGTTTGAGGTCGGGAGGCAGTGGCCGCGGCAGGCGGCTGAGCGGGCTGTGAAGGTGCGGTTTCATCATGCGCCTCCCCGATCAGCTGAGCGCCGGTGCGGCGATGCCGGGATCGGCGAGAAGAGAGGCGACCTGCGGAAACGCGTCATAGGCCGTCCAGCCCGCCATCGCCGTCAGCACGAACACCAGTCCGAAGACGAGGCGCTCGAGCTGCCGGGCCTGGCGCCGCGCGGGCGCCATCGCGCCGCGTGCCTTCTTGGCGAAAGCCCCGGCGGCGTAGGACTGAGAGTTTCTGTGGCTCATCATGGCAGTCATCGGCTTGTTCCTTCATCCGGTACATGGCCCCCCGGATGATGCCGTTGTGCTGCCTGTGCTTGTCGAATTTGCGCTGCGGCTGAGGAGTCTTTGCGACAGCGTCAGCGGGAGCTTACGACGATCGGTAGAATTCGACCGATAGGCGCGAGGCTCAGGCCTTGTCCGTCCCGGTATCGCTCTTCTCGTCTCCGGGAAGGTCGTACTGGCTGCCCTCCCACGGCGAGAGGTAGTCGAAATTGCGGTATTCCTGCTCGAGCTTGACCGGCTCGTAGACCACGCGGCTCTGCTCGTCGTCCCAGCGCACCTGCGTGAAGCCCGTCAGCGGGAAGTCCTTGCGCAGCGGGTGCCCCTCGAATCCGTAATCGGTGAGGATGCGGCGCAGGTCGGGATGGCCTTCGAAGACGATCCCGTAGAGGTCGAAGGCCTCGCGCTCATACCAGTCGGCATTCGGGAAGGCGTCGATCACCGAGGGCACGCTGTCGCCGTCGGCGACGGAAATCTTGACCCGGATGCGCTGCACGTCCTGCAGTGACAGCAGGTGATAGACCACGTCGAACCGCTTGCGCCGTTCGGGATAGTCGACGCCCGCGAGGTCCTGGAGCTGGATGAACCGGCACAGCGGATCGTCGCGCAGGAACCGGAGGACCTCGACGATCTTCGCCGCCGTCACCGTCACCGTGAGTTCGCCATAGGCGATCTGCGAGGCGACCAGGGTTTCGCCCAGGGTCGCGTCGATGTGCTCTTTCAACTCCTGGAGGTTGTCGGTGGTGGCGGTGAGGGACATCGGCTTTCTCTCAAAGGCGGCGCAGGACGGAGGCCTCCGTCCCGACGGCTTTCGCGACTGCGATGCCGCGCGGCGGCGGCGGGGTCAAGGCCCCGCCCCGCCCGCAAGGCCCGGTCAGCCATCCAGGAGGTCGGTCTTCACATCCATCAGCACTTCGGCGAGTTCGGTCTCGACGCAGTCCTGAAGCTGCTTGGCTTCGTCGCGCTGACTCTCGGGGCCGAGCCAGCATTTCTCGCGGGATTCCTTGTCGGGCCACAGCGCATAGGCCGCGTAGCTGCCGTCGTCGCATTTGTGCAGCGTCGCGCCATGGGCGCCGCAGCGCTCTTTTCCGTCCTTGGTGACCTGCTCCCAGGCGGCCTCGAAATCCTGCTCCCGGCCGGACTTGATTTTCCAGTGATAGAAGACGGCATGCTTCATGGGGTGCTCCTAGTTCATCGTGTCGAAACGCATGACCACGGGAACACCCGTCGCGGTCACGCGTTCGCCGCCGACCAGCGCAGGGCGGTAGCGCCACTGGCTGAGGGCGCGCACGCTGTAGGGCACGAAACAGTCATGGCTGGCCGAGGCGACCGCGATATTCGCGGGGACGCCGGATGCCAGCAGATCGAAGGTCAGGTCCACGCTCTGCCCTCCGCCGCCAGCAGTCCTGTAGCAGTGCTCGAAGCCCTCGGGCGGGACCCAGCGGGTCACCCGCTGCGGCCATGCGTCGCTGATCTCGGAGGCCGGCACGGTGGGCCCGCGAAGCGCGACCGGATTCATCCAGTCGCTGGCCACCACCGCCTCGGGCGCCTCGCGGCGCGTCTCGGTGGTGGCGCAGGCCGCGAGGAGCGCGAGCGGCACAAGGGCGCAGAGACCCTTTCTCACCGCTCGATCGTTCCCTCGCGGCGAATCTTCTTCTGAAGCTGGAGCAGGCCGTAGACCAGGGCTTCGGCGGTCGGCGGGCAGCCCGGCACATAGACGTCGACCGGCACGATCCGGTCGCAGCCGCGCACCACCGAATAGGAATAGTGGTAATAGCCGCCGCCATTCGCGCAGGAGCCCATGGACACCACATAGCGCGGCTCGGGCATCTGGTCGTAGACCTTGCGCAGAGCCGGCGCCATCTTATTGGTGAGCGTGCCGGCGACGATCATCAGGTCGGATTGCCGCGGAGAGGCTCGCGGCGCCATGCCGAACCGCTCCATGTCGTAGCGCGGCATGGAGGCCTGCATCATCTCGACCGCGCAGCAGGCGAGGCCGAAGGTCATCCACATCAAGGATCCGGTGCGGGCCCAGTTGATGACGGCGTCGGCGGGCGCCGTGAAGAAGCCCTTATCCGCCAGCTCGTCCGAGACGTGGCGGAAGAAGGGATCTTCGGCGGTCGGGTTGTAGCCCTCGACGCCGGCGCGCCCTTGCGTGCCGTAGCCGACATCGCTCGGGCCGACCGTCGTCGGCGGAATGCCGGGCTGGATCTTGCCGGGAATCGTTTCCGCAGGGCCGCCGGTCTTGCCGATATCGGGCGAGGCCAGAACCCGCTTCTTGCCCTCTAGCGCCATTCCAGCGCTCCTTTCTTCCATTCATAGGCGAAGCCGATGAAGAATACGCCCAGGAATACGAACATCGACCAGAAGGAGAAGATCTGGAAATCACGGTCCAGACCGAGCTCCGGATTGAACAGCGTCACCGCCCAGGGAAACAGGAAGGCGACGTCGAGGTCGACGATGATGAACAGGATGGCGACGATGTAGAACTGCACGTCGAACTTCATCCGCGCATCCTCGAAAGGCTCAAAGCCGCACTCATAGGTCGAGGTCTTCTCCGGATCGGGATTGGAAGGCGCCAGCACCATGGGCAGCACCATGAAGGCGAGCCCCAGCACGGCCGCCAGGCCGGTGAAGATCAGGATCGGAAGATAGTTCAGCAGGAACTCAGAGGAGGCCATGAGGGTCCTTCGGGATATGTCTGCCACATAAGGCTGCGCCGCGTGCGCACCAAGAAGGCGATGCGCCGCACGCTGCGGGGTCTAGAGGGTTTGCGCCCGAAAGGGAAACCCTTCCGGGACGCCTGTCAGCCGTTGAGGCCCTGGCGGCCGATCTTGAGGAACTTCTCGCGCCGCGCAGCGACGAGGTCCTCGCCCGACAGTCCGCCCAGCGCGTCCAGCGCATTCACGATCGCGTCGCCCAGCGCCTCGACCATGGCGGCCGGATCGCGATGCGCGCCGCCCTCGGGCTCCTCGACCACCTCGTCGATCACGCCGAGCGCGAGAAGATCCTGCGCCGAGATGCGCATGGATTCGGCCGCGTCCGGCGCCTTGTTCTCGCCCTTGCCCTGCGCGTCCTTCCACAGGATCGACGCGCAGCCCTCGGGCGAGATCACCGAATAGACCGAATGTTCGAGCATCAGCACGCGATTGCCCGCGGCCAGAGCCACCGCGCCGCCGGAGCCCCCCTCGCCCACGATGACCGAGACGATGGGCACCCGCGCGCCGAGGAACTTCGCCGTAGAGCTTGCGATGGCTTCGGCCTGGCCGCGTTCTTCGGCCCCCAGGCCCGGATAGGCGCCGGGCGTGTCGACCAGGGTGACGACCGGCAGGCCGAAGCGTTCGGCCATGTCCACGAGGCGGATCGCCTTCCGATAGCCCTCGGGCCTGGCCATGCCGAAATTGTGCGCGATGCGGCTCTGCGTGTCCGTGCCCTTCTCGTGGCCGATCAGCATGACCGGGCGGCCGCGCAGGCGGGCCGGCCCGCCGAGGATCGCCGCGTCCTCGCCGAATGCGCGGTCTCCCGCCAGCGGCGTGAAGTCCGTCGTCAGCCGGTCGGTATAGTCGCGGAAATGCGGCCGGTGCTGGTGGCGGGCGACCTGCGTCTTCTGCCAGCGGCTGAGATTGGCATAGGTCGTGTTGAGCAGCTTCCCGGCCTTCTCCTCCAGCTTGGTGATCTCGTCATTGACGCCGAGCTGCTCGTCGCCTTCCAGCGCGCGCAGCTCGTCGATCTGGCCTTCGAGCTCTGCGAGCGGCTTCTCGAAATCGAGGTAGGTTCTCATGGCGAATCCGTTAGCCGAGCGGGGCGCGCGTGACAAATGCTCACGCTCACGCGGCATTGAGTGGGTGCTTCTCTTCGAGAACGCGCGCCAGCCGTTCTCTCGTGACATGGGTGTAGATCTGGGTCGTCGTGATATCGGCGTGGCCGAGCAGCTGCTGGACCGCGCGAAGGTCCGCGCCCCCTTCGAGGAGGTGAGTCGCGAAGGCGTGGCGAAGGACATGCGGGGAGACCCGCTCGCGCGCGATGCCTGCGCGGCTCGCCGCGTCCTTGAGGAGCTGGGCGAAGCGCGCGGCCGTCAGGTGCCCGTCCTTCCCGTTCGAAGCGAAGAGGAAGGGATTGTCCGGCGCCTTGGTGAAGCGCGCCCGCCCCTCTGCGAGATAGAGCGCGGCCGCCGAGATGGCCTCGTCGGTCAGGGGGACGAGGCGTTCCTTGTCGCCCTTGCCCACCACGCGCAGCCAGGGCTCGCCGTCGCGCAAGGCGACCCTCGGGAGCGAGACGAGTTCCGAGACCCTGAGGCCCGTCGCGTAGAGGATCGTCATCAGCGCATGAAAGCGCAGAGCGCCCGGCTCGCCGCCCGCCGCCTCGGCCTCAGAGAGGTCGAGAAGGCGGCCGACCTCTTCGGGCGACAGCGTCTTGGGCAGGGGGCGGCGCGTCTTGGGCGCCTCGATCGTCAGCGTCGGGTTCTCGCTCGTCGCGCCGTCTTCGAAGGCGAAGGCATAGAACTGGCGCAGGGCCGACAGGCAGAGCGCCGCCGTCGCGGCGCTGCGGCCGGTGTCGTGGAGATGCGCGAGATAGCCGGCGACATCGTCCCGCCCGGCTTTCGTCAGCGATGTCTTCTTCTTCGAGAGCCAGGCGCCGAAGCGGCCCACATCGCGGCCGTAATTCCGCACGGTGCGTTCGGAGGCGCCGCGCTCGACCAGCAGCATCTCGCAGAAACTCTCGGCGAGAGCTTCATCGGGGGAAGGCTTGGTGCGGCTCACTGCCCCTCCGGCTTGAGGCGGGGCACCGGCTCGCCGGTCTCGGCCTCGGCGGGATCGTCCTGCGTCTCGTCCGTCCCCTGCCCGACCGCGGCGGCGGCCAGCTCGTCGAAGGACAGGCGGCGGGCAATGCTGTCGGCATGGCCGGACTGGCGCAGCATGACCTCGACCAGGGTCGTGCGGAAGGCCTCGGTCTCCTCGGTCGCCTCAGTGCCGAGCCCGGTCAGCGCGGCCAGGGCCGCGGCGCCGCTGCTGCCGGAATGCGCGGCGGAAAGAGCAAGCTCCAGAAGGCCCGCCAGATCGGTGCCCGCCTGCGCGGCCTCGTCCGCGAAGAGGAGGGTCGGCGGCACGGGCTCGACCGTCAGCTGCGCCCGCTCTGCAAGGCGCTCCGCCGCATCGGGGTCGAGCACGGAATAGAGCCGCAGGAGATCCTCTGGCGGCAGGGGCGTCGTGCTGTCGGTCCCGTCGGCGAGGACCGCCCGCAGCCAGCGCTGCGCGGCCCCTCCTTGTCCGTTCGCCATGGCGGCGAGGGCGAATTCGCCCGCGAAGGGCGCATAGCCGAGCGTCGGCCGCGTCTCCTCGACGATATCCGCGAACAGCGCCGCCCGCGCCCTGTAGGCGTCCCAGCCGCTCGCCGCGCGCAGCGATTCGGCCAGCGCCGTCGCCTGGTCGAGCGAGCCTTGATCGCGTTCGATGACCGTCGCGACTTCCTCGGCGAGAGCATTGTTGCCGAGCTGGCTGACCAGAGTCCGCGCCTCCTCGCCTTGCAGGAGGCCCAGAGCGAGGGCCCGCTCTATGGCATCGGCGCGCAGCGAGGACGTCGCCGCCGCATCGCGCGCGATCGCCGTGACGAGCGCGCCGGGCGCCTCGCCGAGCGCGGCTGGGGCCACGGGCATCCCGGCCATGCGCGCGGCGGCGTATTGGAAGGCATTGGCGGGCGAGACGGCCGTCTGCGCGCCGCCCCCGGCGAGAAGCGCGGTGAACAGGCGGTCATCGCCTTCAGTCAGCGCATCCTGATCACGCAGGAGCCCGAGCGTCAGATCGGCAGCGGGTCCTTCGTCGTTCTCCACATAGCAAAGAAAGCGCAGCTTGAGCCAGAACGGGTCCTGCCGCCCCACGCGCAGATTGGCTCCGCGCGCGCAGGCCTCTGCCATGTCGCCGTCCAGAAGCGCGGCATAGGCGACGACTTCGGACAGGGCGGCCTCGGTCCTGAGGCCGGGCGCGATTTCCGCGAGGCCCGCGGCGTCGCGGTAGAAGCCGAGCCGCGCCGCAGCCAGCAGCTTCGCGCCCGCAAGCGCATTGCCGGCTCCTTCCGGTCCCTCTCCGGGCGAAAGCAGCACCCGGCGCGCCAGATCGAGATAAGCGGGTTCGGCGAAACGGTCCGGCAGCGCCGCGAGCAGCCCGGCGACCGTATCCGCGTCCGCCCCCTCCCACAGATCGGCCGGCAGGGCGCCGGTGCGGGGCGTCAGGGCGCCGAGGGCGAAGGCGCTGTCGTCGAGATCCACCGTCTCGATCTGCGCGGCGGCGCTGCCGAGCGACAACGCGGCCGTCGCCGCGAGCGTTGCGAGTGATTTCATGGACTGACCTCCCGAGCCTGCAGCTCGACCTCCTGCTCGATCACGCGTTGGCTCGGCTGCCGGCGATCCCCCAGAACGTAGAGCATGACGAGGGTCAGAACGAGCAGCACGAGGAGGAACAAGAAGAACCGCAAATGACGCCTCTTTCCAGCCCGGCTGCGGGCTTCGCCTACCGCGCCAGGGTTAACGTTCCGATAGCGGCGGCCCGGTCCGCCGTCACTCCGTGGTTTCCACCGCACGCGCGCCGGTCTGCACGCCCAAGGCCTTGAGCTTGCGGTGCAGCGCTGACCGCTCCATGCCGATGAAGGCCGCGGTGCGCGAGATGTTCCCGCCGAAGCGGCCGATCTGCGCGACGAGATATTCCCGCTCGAAGCGCTCCCGCGCCTCGCGCAGCGGCAGGGCGATCACCTGTTCGAGGCTCTCCCCGGTGGGCAGGGCCGGTCCCGAGCCCATCACCTCTTCGGGCAGCTGCTCGACGCCGATCGAGCTTCCGTCGCGTCCGGCCAGGATCAGCGTCCGCTCCAGCACGTTGCGCAGCTGGCGGACATTTCCCGGCCAGCCATAGGTCTGCAGCGCCGCGATCGCCTCGTCGGTCAGGCGCCGCCTTTTCATGCCGCTCGCCGAGAGGGAGGCGAGGAAGTGCTCGGCCAAAGCGGGCACGTCCTCCCGCCGCGAAGACAGGGACGGGGTCGTCATCTTCACCACGGCGAGGCGGTGATAGAGGTCCTTGCGGAACCGCCCCTCCTCCGAGGCGACGAGAAGGTCCTCCGAAGTGGTCGAGACGACGCGCACGTCGACCTCGACCGGCTGCGTGCCGCCGAGGCGGCGAAAGCGCTGGTCGACCAGCACGCGCAGGATCTTGCTCTGCGTCTCGGGAGGCATGTCTCCGACCTCGTCGAAGAGCAGCGTGCCGCCATGGGCCTGCTCCATCAGCCCGATGGTGCGCGGATGGCCGTCCTCGCCCTCCACGCCGAACAGCGCCTCCTCCATGCGGTCGGGCTCGATCGAGGCGGCGGAGACGATGACGAAGGGCCGGTGCGCCCGCCGCGACTGCGCGTGAAGGCTGCGCGCCACCATCTCCTTGCCGGATCCGACGGGCCCGTCGATCATCACCCGGCTGCGCGCATCGGCGACCCGGTCGATCATGCCGCGAAGCTGCACCATGGCATGCGAGTTTCCGATCAGCGCGATATCCGCCGAGCGCGTCTTGAGGACGGAGTTCTCCCGCCGCAGCTCCGCCGTCTCGAGGGCCCGCTCCGCCGTCACCAGCAGCTTGTCCGCGCTCAGCGGCTTTTCGATGAAGTCGTAGGCGCCCTTCCGGATCGCGGCGATGGCGGTTTCGACATTGCCGTGGCCGGAAATGATCAGGACCGGCAGGTCGGGATGCAGCGTCTTCAGCTCGTCGAGGATCTCCAGCCCGTCGAGCTTTGAGCCCTGCAACCAGATATCGAGCACCACCAGCGCCGGCAGCCGGTCGCGCACGGCTGCGAAGACCGCGTCCGAATTGGCCGCCGTGCGCGGCGCATAGCCTTCATCCTCGAGAATGCCGGCGATCAGCTCCCGGATGTCTTCCTCGTCGTCCACGACGAGCACGTCGATAGGCATGGGTCAGGCACCCTCCCGTTCTTTTCGCGGCGCGTCCTCGGCGCCATCGCTTCCGTCGTTTTCGGTCGTATCGAGCGCGGGCAGGACGATGATCGCGGCCGCGCCGCCGCCTGCGGCATCGCCGAGCGAGAAGCGGCCGCCATGGTCCTCGACCGCCTTGCGCACGATGGCGAGGCCGAGGCCCGTCCCCTTGGCCCGCGTCGTCATATAGGGCTCGGTCAGCCTGTGCCGCTGCTCGCGCGGCAGGCCGGGGCCGTTATCCTCGATCGCGATGACCGCTTCGCCCCCCTCACGCCGCACGGTCAGCGTGATGCGCGGCTTCCCCTGGGCCCCCTGCTCGGTCACCGCCTCCGCCGCGTTCTTGACGAGATTGCCGACGGCCTGACCCAGAAGCCGCCCGTCGCACAGCGCGCGGACCGGCTCCTCTCCGAGCCGCGTCTCGAAGCGCACATTCGGGAAGGCCACGGTCAGCGGGAAGGCCGCCTCGCGCACCACCTCGCGCAGGTCTTCCTCGTCCATGATCGGCGCGGGCATCCGGGCGAAGGAGGAGAACTCGTTCACCATGCGGCCGATATCGCCGACATGGCGGACGATGGTGTCGGTGCAGCGGTCGAAGACCTCGCGGTCCTCCTCGGGGATCTGGCGTCCGTAGCGGCGGCGCAGCCTTTCGGCGGAGAGCTGGATCGGGGTCAGCGGGTTCTTGATCTCGTGCGCGATCCGCCGCGCGACATCGCCCCATGCGGCATTGCGCTGCGCCGAGACCAGCTCGGTGATGTCGTCGAGCAGCACGATGCTTCCCGACCCGTTCGGCTCTTCGGGCACGATGCGGACATTGAGGATGCGGGTGCCCCGCTTGCGCTCGACCTCGATCTGATCGCGGAGTTCGCCATCGACCGCGCCGCGCGCACGCTGCAGGAGCGGCGCGAGCTCGGGCGCGACGCTGCCGAGCTCCGCACCGGCCAAGCGTCGCCGGTCATGGCCGAGGATCACCGCCGCCGAGGGGTTGGCGAAGACCAGCCGCCCGTCCTCGCCGACGTTCAGAACGCCTGCGGGCACGCCCGACAGCACGGTCTCGATGAAGCGGCGGCGCGAATCCGCCCGGTCATTCGCCGCAATGAGGTCGTCGCGCTGGGCAGAGAGCTGCTCGGTCATGTCGTTGAAGGCGCGGCCCAGATCGCCGAGTTCGTCGTCGCGCGGCCGCACCTCCACCCGCGAGGTCAGGTCGCCTTCCGAGACGAGGCCCGCCGCCGTCGCCAGCCTGCGCACGGGATCGACGATGTTCCCCGCCACCAGGAGGCCGATCAGCACCGCCGCGAGCAGCAGGATGACCAGCAGGAGGCCGTAGCCGATCGCGAAGGTCACGGTGAGGTCGGACAGGCGCTCGCGCACCGTCGCCGTCTCGTCGCGGTAATCCCGCACGGCGATCAGCTGGCGGCTGAGGGCGGGCACTTCGGGCCGGTAGGCGATCAGCGTTCCGCCGCCCGCCGATTCCACGCGCAGCGCGGCGTAATAGGTGTCGAGCGTCGCCGGATCGAGCACGTTGAAGCGGTAGTCGTTCACCTGATCGAGCTGCGCCAGCACGTCGGCGGGCGGCAGGGCGAAGACCTCCTCGGGCACTTGGCTGACCGCGGCCACGACCCGGCCGTCACCGTCAAGAAGCGTAAGCCCCGCGAATTCGCGCAGGACGGCCTGCCCCAGGAGATAGCTGCGGAAACCGATAGGCGCCGCTTCGGGTCCCGCCCCTGCGCGCTCGAGCGCCGCCAGATCGGTCGCGAGCTGGATCAGCTTCAGGCCGGTCCGCCGCGATTCGGCGTCGAAATATCCGTTGGCGAGGTCGCGGGCGACGAGGTTGGACTCCTCGACCCGCTCGAGGAAATAGTTCTGCGAGAAGGCCTGGAGCACGGCCCCTGACAGCACGAAGGCCACGACGGCGGGGATGACGGTCACGAGCGACAGGACCCCGACCAGCCGCCCATGCAGCTTGGCGCCGCGCAGGCCCATCTTGCTCGACCGGTAGAGGTCGAGGAGCCGTCCGGCCACCAGCGACGCCAGAATGCCGGCCACGATGGTGAACAGGGCGAAGACCACCGGCACGAAGCGCGGCGCATCCTCGGTCAGGTGCGTCAGGACATAGGCGGTCGTGAAGAAGACGATGCTGGCCAGAGCCGCCAGAGCCAGCAGCACCGCGCGCCCGGACCGGACCGAGGCCGGTCGAGCCGCTCCCCCGCCGGGAGTTCTCCGCCTGAGCAATGCCGCGCTCCTTCCAGAAGGACGGCACGCTGCCCCACCTGTGGCAGGAAATCAACATTCCGTTGCGCAAGAAACACGATCCGGGTTCAGGCCGCCGCCCGCGCCTCCTCCTCGCGCAGAAGCGCCGCTTCCAGTCCCGCGGCCACCCGCTCGGCATCCGCCTCCCGGCAGAGGCGGCTGGCGATGGCGCGCCCGGTTTGCGGATCGTCTGCATAGGCCGCGCGCAGATAGGCAGCGACATGCTTGCGGGCGGTCCTGAGGCCGAGCAGGCGCCCCTTTTCGGGTCCCTGCCGGTGGCCCGCCTCGTAATGTCCGACCGCTTCCCGGTAATGCGCGACGGCGATTCGCGCCTGCACCTCGCGGGTCGGCGCGACAGCCTCTCCGCCCGTCTCGAGCGCCTTCGCCACGGCGCCGAGAAGCCAGGGCTGGCCCTCCGCCGCGCGTCCGATCATCACGCCGTCCGCGCCGGAGCGGCGCAGCGCCTCGCGCGCATCCGCGGCGCCATGGATATCGCCATTGACGACGAGCGGGATCGAAACCGCGTCCTTCACGGCCCGCACCGCATCCCAGTCCGCCTCGCCCTTGTAGAACTGGCAGCGCGTGCGGCCGTGGACGGTGACGAGCCGAACGCCCGCCGCCTCGGCCCTGCGCGCAAGCTCCGGCGCGTTCAGGCTGTCATGGTCCCAGCCGAGCCGCATCTTGAGGGTGACGGGGATGGAGACCGCTCCCACCGTCGCCTCGATCAGGGTCAGCGCATGGTCGAGGTCCCGCATCAGGGCGGAGCCCGAAAGCTGGCCCGTCACCTGCCGCGCCGGGCAGCCCATATTGATGTCGACGATCTCGGCGCCCCGCGCCTCCGCGATCCGCGCCCCCTCCGCCATCCAATGGGCCTCGCGTCCGGCGATCTGCACGACGCGCGGCCCCGGCACGTCCTCGTCCAGCGCCGCGCGAAGGACCACGTCCGGCCGCGCCCGCGCCAGCTCTTCGGAGGCCACCATTTCGGACACTACCATGCCCGCCCCGCCCTGCGCGACAGCGCGGCGGAAGGGCAGGTCGCTGATCCCGGACATGGGCGCGAGGATGACCGGGTTGGTCAGCGTATGGGGGCCGATTGCGATCATGGGGACGGCGTCTAAACCAATCGGCGTCAATTCTGGAACATCGTCCTTTGAACCATGATCGCGAAATAGGCGATCGTGGTCACCGTCGTGCCTGAACAGACGGTGCGGCTGATGCCGTCCATCTGGGACCATCGCAGCGTCGGCACTTCGAGCTTGCGCCGCAGCTTGGCTGTGCGCGCCAGATCCCCAAGGGCCAGAAGCAGAACCGCGAAGAACGCATAGAACACCCATGGCGGCGCTTCGAATTTCGGGGGGAGGATGGCGCCGATGGCAATCCCGATGCCGACGCATACCAGCGCCTGTACCGTTTGGCGGCGCCGGTCTTCGGGAGAGCCCGCCCGCCTGTTCCCATAGACCGGGTTCTCGTACTCCGCCCGCATGCGAGCCGTCATACCCGGCCGGAACGCACCGTTTTCTCCAAACCGTTCTTCCCGCTTCAACCCCGCTGCTCCTCCAGGCTCCGCGTCCGCTCGGTGACCTCCTCGCCCGTATGGGCCGTGGTCATGGGCTCGACGAGGGCGACGAGGCACTCCTCTTCGGCGACCGGGTTGTGGCGCACGCCCGCCGGGACGACGTGGAGGTCGCCCTCCCGCAGCGTCACGGCGGGGCGGTCTTCGTATTCGATCCGCAGGGTGCCTTTGAGGACGAGGAAGGCTTCGTCCTCTCCCGCATGGTCGTGCCAGACGAACTCGCCGTGCAGGCGCGCGACCTTGATCGCCGTGCCGTTCACCTCGCCGACAATGCGGGGCGACCAGGTTTCCGGGCGGTCGGCGGCGATGGCCGCCAGGTTCAGGACGCTGTTCTCGGGCATGGCGCTCCCTAGCACGCCGCAGTGGGAGTTGACACAGTTCGACGATTAGCGAACTATCGAATTGTGAGCACCGTTCTGAAAGCCCTTTCCGACCCGACGCGCCGCGAGGTCCTCGAACTCCTCAAGCGCGGACCGATGTCCGCGGGCGAGCTGTCCGAGCATTTCGCGGTGTCCAAGCCGACCATGTCGGCGCATTTCGCGGTCCTGAAGGAAGCGGACCTCGTTCACGCGGAGAAGTCCGGCCGCAGAGTCATCTACCACCTCAAACTGTCCGTTCTCGAAGAGGCGCTTCTCGCTCTGGCGGGTCAGTTCGGGATTTCGCTTTCGGCCCCTACCCGTCCCAAAGGAGAGACGTCATGAACCCTCGCATCCGGTCCGCCCTGTTCTTCGCAGGCCTCATCATCGCAGCGGCCTTCGCGCTCCGCTGGGCGGAGGGCGCGAGCCTCGTCGATGCGAGCTCCGACCGCGCCTCGGGCGTGATGATGGGCCTCGTCCTCGCCTGGTTCGGCAATCTGACCCCCAAGCAGGTGACCGGCGGCTGCGGCGCCCCCGCCGTGGGACAGTGCAGCGAGTTCCGGCGCTTTGCGGGCAAGATGTTCGTCCTTGCGGGCTCCGCCTATGCGATCGTCTGGATCGTCACGCCCATCGCCTTCGCCTCCGAACTGGCGATCGCGACGATCATGATCCCGTTCCTGATCGTCCTCTTCCGCGGCCTGCGCCGCCGGTTCGCGGGCTGATCCTCACGCGCCGAGCTTCGCCTCGAGCTGGCGGCGTGCATCGGGCAGGCTCCGGCCCGCCGGAGCCAGAAGGCGGTCTTCGAGAAAATACCCTGTCATCCGCAGCGCGGCGCGAACATCGCCCAGCACCGGCTCGCCCCGGTCGATGAGGAAGGGCGGCAGGGGCAGAAGCTTGTCCTTGTACGGCATCCCCGCCTCCTGGCTGACGGCGGTCCCGCTCTTGGGACTGACGAAGACGAGGTCGGCGCCGTCCTCGCCGAGGCGCCCCGTCGCCGCGCAGCGGTCGAGCGTCAGGCCGAAGCCGAGCGCATCGAGCAGCCCCAGCTCCCATTTGGCGAGAACGATGGGGAAGATCGCCTTCTCCTCGATCAGGTCGAGAAGCACGCTGGTCGCATCGTAGAGCTGCGTCTGCTGCTCGCCCTCGGGCAGCACCGCCGATAGCGTTTCCGTCACGGCCGTCAGGCTCAACAGCGTCCGCCTGTCGGCGAATGCCCCCGCCGCGCGCGCTCTTTGCAGCTCGAGGTCGAAATAGCCGAGCGCCCGCTCGCCCTTGCCGTGCCAGGTGACGGCGACGCCGTTGCCGGGTTGCAGGAGCGGCCGCTTCGTCCTGCCCTGCCCGCCATAGACGAAGGCGCCCTGGCGGCCATGCAGCCTCGTGAAGAGATCGCCGATCACGTTCGCCTCGCCATGGGAGCGGGCCTGCAGGACGATCCCCTCGTCTGACCAGTTCATCGGCTAGGCTCCTGCGAAGTGGCGGACCAGAACGGTCGTCGAAAGAAAGATCCACAGCGTGTTGAACATGACCAGCGTCGGCAAGAGCTTCCGCATGGACGCCCAGATCAGCGCGATGGACGTTCCCAGCGTCGCAAGATGCAGCCACCAGATTTCCAGCCCGAAAACCAGTCCCGGCACGATCACGCCCGCCTTCGCGCCCCAGGCCAGGAACTCCACCGTGTTGTAGCTGGTCCAGTAGTCGCGCCGCGTCCACATGCGCAGGCAGCCGAGGATCGGCCGCCACCCGACGGCCGAATAGACCACGACCGTCAGCACCGAAGCGAGGAGCACTGCGAGCAGATAAGGCTGGTTCGTCATGGAAAGATCGTTCCCGCGGGCCGGCATGTCGGCCGACCATAGCTGCGGATGCGCAGCTTCCCAGCCTTCGGGGACCGGATGTGACGCCGCAGGCGGCGGGCGGCGGCCTCTTGCGGTTTATATCTCAAACCGGCATCGTCCGGGTGTCGCTTGGGATTCGGGGAGGGCGCACCATGCTCATAGAAGATGCGCAGGCGGAACTGCGCCGGGGCTTTGCAGGCGGCGGGGTCGGGGCCCTCTGGTCCGCTCTCGTCTGGGCGCTCGCGGGCGCCTTTACGCATTTGAACGGACTGTCGGCGGGCTATGCCGTCCTCTTCTTCGGCGGGATGACGATCTTTCCGGCCGCGACCGTCATCTGCCGGCACGTCCTGCGCCTGCCTGGCGTGTCGAAGGGCAATCCCTTCGGCCGCACCGTTGTCGAATGCACGATCGGCATGATCGCGCTCCTGCTCATCGCCTATGCGCTGCTGCCGACGCGGCCCGAACTCGTCCTGCCGATCGCGGCGATCGCTGTGGGTGTGCACTATTTCGTCTTCGCGACCGCTTATGGCGACATGACCTATTGGGTATTCGGCGGCGTCCTGACGGTTTTGGGGGCCGCGGCCTTTGCCGGATTGCTGCCCGCTTACGCGGCACTCGCCTATGCCGTGGCGGCAACCGAAGCGGCCTTCGGCGCCTGGCTGTGGCGGCGCGCCTCGGCCGCGCGTCCGGCCTAGCTTTTCGGCAGGCCCTCTAGGCCCATGCCGCGGAACCGTTCCGCATCCTGCGCCCAGTCCTCGCGGACCTTCACGAACAAGAAGAGGTGCACGGTCTCGCCGAGAAGCTCTGTCATCTCCTCGCGCGCGGCCTTGCCGATGGCGGCGATGGTGCGCCCCTTCTGGCCCAGGACGAGCGCCTTCTGGCTGTCCCGCTCGACATAGACGACCTGCTCGACGCGCAGCTCGCCCTTCTTGGTGCGGGTCCAGCCCTCGGTCTCGACGGTCAGCGAATAGGGCACTTCCTGGTGCAGGCGCAGGAACAGCTTTTCGCGCGTGACCTCGGCCGCCATCAGCCGGTCCGAGATGTCCGACAGCTGATCCTCGGGATAGAGGAAGGGCCCCTCCGGCATTTCCGCGAGAAGATGCTTCTCCAGATCCTCCGTCCCCCTGCCCTTGTCGGCGGAGATCATGAAGGTATCCGAGAAGACGCCCGTCTCGTTGAGGCGCTGCGCCAACTCGAGGAGCGGCGGGGCCGGCATGGTGTCGATCTTGTTGAGGACCAGCACCGCCTTGCGCCCCTGTTCTTTCAGCGCATCGATGATCCTGTCCGTGTCCTCGGCCGAGCGGCGGGCCGCGCCTTTCGCGCCCTCCTGCGATGCGGACACATAGGCCGGCGCGTCGACCAGCAGCAGGGTCGCGTCCGCGCCCTCCGCGCCTTCCCAGGCGGCCTGCACCATCGCCCGGTCGAGCGTGCGGCGCGGCGCGAAGATGCCGGGCGTGTCGATATAGACGAGCTGGGTCTCGCCCTTCACCGCGATGCCGCGCACGCGGGCGCGCGTCGTCTGCACCTTCTGGGTGACGATGGAGACCTTGGCGCCGACCAGGCGGTTCACCAGGGTCGACTTGCCTGCGTTCGGCGCGCCGAGCACGGCGACGACCCCGCAGCGGGTTTGTTTCGGTTCAGCCTCGGCCATCGGCCCGTTCCTTCGTCCAGACGCCTTCGCGGATCAGCAGCTTGAGCGCAGCCTCGGTCTGGGCGGCGCGCTTCGCGCTGCCCTGAGCCTGTTCCGGCGACAATTTCCCGACCCGCACCTCGACCGTGAAGAGCGGCGCATGGTCGGGTCCCTTGCGGTCGATATCGGCATAGGAGGGCGTGCCGAACCCCTTGTCCTGCGCCCATTCCTGGAGCGCGGTCTTCGCGTCCTCATGGCCGCCGGCGATCTCGTCGAAATTCTTCAGCCAATAGCCGTCATAGGCCGTCCGGGCGGCATCGAGCCCCCCATCGACGTAAAGCGCGCCCAGAAGCGCCTCGCAGGCATCGCCGAGGATCGCCGTGCGGTCCCGCCCGCCATTGCGCTCCTCGCCGGGCGAGAGGCGCAGGGCCGGCCCCAGCCCCCATGCGCGGGCGGCCTCGGCGCAGGTCTCCTTGCGGACGAGCGCGTTGAGCCGCGGGGCGAGTTCGCCCTCGGACATCTGCGGATAGCGCCGCCACAGCTCTTCGGCGGTCAGAAGGCCGAGAACCCGGTCGCCGAGGAATTCCAGCCGTTCGAGATCGCGCACATCGGCCTTGCCGCCCGTCACGCTGGCATGGGTCAGCGCCCGCTCGAAGAGGTCCCGCCGCTCGAACTCGTGTCCGAGCGCGGCTTCGACCTTCCGGGCTGCCTCCCGCCGCTCTTTGCCGTTGCGCGCCACTATTCGACGCGGTCGGTGATCCGGCCGTATCGGATGGCGCCGGGCCATTTCCAGATCTGCCACAGCCGCGCCTCCGAGCCGTCCACCGAGAAGGCGACGCGGGTCGCGCGGCCGACGATCTGGTCATAAGGCACGAAGCGGACGGTCGAGGTCCGGCTGTCGAGCGAATTGTCCCTGTTATCGCCCATCATGAAGTAATGCCCCTCGGGCACCTCGATGAGCGGCGTGTTGTCGTAGATGTAGTTGTCGCCCTGGCATTCCTGGATGACATAGCTCGGACCGCCATCGGGCATGGTCTCGCGATAGACCCGCGCCGCCGGCGCATAGCCGTCGCAGAGGGCCGGCACGTCGAGCGCCTCGCGCTGCACCGGTTCGCCATTGATGTGCAGGAGGCCGGAGATGACCTGGATCTCGTCGCCGGGCAGGCCGACCACCCGCTTGATGTAGTCGCGATTGCCGTGGTTCTGGTTCTTGAAGACCACGACCTCGCCCCGCTCCGGCGTGTCGCCGAACAGGCGGCCCTCGATGGGCATGCGGGTCAGCGGATAGATCAGCGAGGCGCGCGAATAGCCGTAGTCGATCTTGTCGACCAGGATGAAGTCGCCGACCAGCAAGGTCGGCTTCATCGAGCCGGACGGGATGTTGAAGGGCTGGATCAGGAAGAAACGCAGAAGCAGCGTCACAGCGACGGCGATCAGCACCGTCTTGATGATGTCCCAGGCTTCCTCAGCGGCCGTCATGGACCCCTCGTCGGAAAGGGTCTCGTTCTCCATGCCGACGCTGCGGCTCGTCTCTGCCATGTCGTTCGCTCAGCTCCGCTCGGCGCCCTGGGCGCCTGCCGGCACCGCGTAGAGGATGACGAAGGCCTGCGCCAGCGGGCCGTCATCCGTGATGGTCAGGTGGATTTCCGTCACATGGCCATCGGGGGTGAGGCTGTGAAGGCGCGCGGCTGCGCCATTCGTCAGGTTCATGGTCGGTTTGCCCGACGGCATGTTGACGACCCCCATATCGCGCCAGAAGACGCCCTGGCTGAGCCCGGTGCCGAGCGCCTTCGCCGTGGCCTCCTTGGCGGCGAAGCGCTTGGCATAGGAGGCGGCGCGCATGCGGCGGCGGTCGGACTTGCTTCGCTCGACCTCGGTGAAGACGCGATGGGTGAAGCGCTCGCCATGGCGCTCCAGCGTCCGCTCGATCCGGCGGATGTCGATGAGGTCGGAGCCGAGGCCGAGGATCATACGAGCAGCCCCGTGCGCGCATCGTCGATCAGGCGGCGCATCTCGCGCACCGCGCCGTCAAGGCCCATGAAGACCGCCTCCCCGACGAGGAAATGGCCGATATTGAGTTCGCGGATGACCGGGATCGCCGCGATGTTCTGGACGTTGTGAAAGGTCAGGCCGTGGCCGGCATGCACCTCCAGCCCCGCCTCATGCGCGGTGCGCGCGCCCGCCTCGATCGCATCATAGGCCGCCTGGATCCGCACCGGCGTCGTCGATTGCGCGGCCTCGTGATATTCGCCGGTATGCAGTTCCACGACCGGCGCGCCGATTTCGGCGGCGGCATGGATATGCGCTTCCTCGGGATCGACGAAGAGCGAGACGCGGATGCCCGCATCGGCGAGACGCGCGATCATCGGCTCCAGCGTCTCGCGCTGCCCGACCACGTCGAGCCCGCCTTCCGTCGTCCGCTCCGAGCGGTTCTCGGGCACGATGCAGCAGGCATGGGGCCGCGTGTTCAGGCAGATGTTCATCATCTCCGCCGTGGCGGCCATCTCGAAATTGAGCGGCGCGTCGAGCCCGGCGAGGCGCGCCATGTCCTCGTCGCGGATATGGCGGCGGTCCTCGCGCAGATGGGCGGTGATGCCGTCCGCCCCGGAAGCGAGCGCCAGCTGCGCGGCGCGCACGGGGTCGGGGTGATCGCCGCCGCGCGCATTCCTCAGCGTCGCGACATGATCGATGTTCACGCCGAGGCGGCAGCGGGGCGCATTGGCTGCCGGGTTGCCGCCGCTCATTTGAGCCCCCGGCTGCCCGGCTTGACCGCCTTCAGGCCTTCGAGGTGCGGCGGCAGCGCATCGGCGGGCCAGGCCTCGACCTCGAGCCGGGCCAGGGGCACCATCGGGACACCGACATCCGCCTCCCCGCCCGAACGGTCGATGAGGCAGCCGAGGCCAAGGACCTCAGCGCCCGCAGCCTTCGCCGCCGCGATGCATTCCCGCGCCGACAGGCCGGTCGAGACGATGTCCTCGACCACCACCACCTTCGCGCCTTCCGGCAGAGGGAAGCGGCGAAAGGCGAATTCGCCCTCCACCCTTTCCGCGAAGACGAAGGGCAGCCCCATCTGGCGAGCGGTCTCATAGCCGTAGATGATCGCGCCCATGGCCGGGGCGATCACGAAATCCGGCGCGCCGCCGATCTCCTCGCGCATCTTCCCGGCCAGCGCCGCGCAGAGGGTCTCGGCGGCCTCCGGGTAGGTGCTGACCACCGACTTGTCGAGATAGGTGTCCGAGTGCAGCCCCGAGGACAGGATGAAGTGTCCCCGCTTCAGCGCGCCATAGCGCTCGAAGATCGCCAGGACGTCTTCGGTGTTCATGCCTGTTCCCTCTGCTCCGCCTCGCGCCGCTCGGCGCTGACGACATAATCCGATGCGCGCAGGCCTGTCAGCACGTTGGCGAGGTGCCGGGCATCCGTCACCGCGATGTCGAAGCAGAGATCGGAAAACTCCACCTCCCGATGCGCCAGCGTCATGTCGACGATGTCCGCGCCATACCGGGCGAGCATGGAGCCGATATGGCCGATGGCGCCGGTCCGGTTGTTCACCGTGACGACGATGGGCGCGACAAAGGCCTCCGAGACCCCCTCGGACCAGGAGAGGTTCAGCCATTCCTTGTCGTCTGCGAGCGCGAGGCGCGGGCAGTCTATCCTATGCACGCGGACCGTGCCCGCCTCTCCCTTGATGCCGACGATCCGTTCGCCCGGAAGCGGCCCGCAGCATTCGGCCAGGCGGATCGCGGCGCCGCGGCTGACGCCCTCGATCGAGACGGAAATAGCGGGGATCGCCGTTTCGGCTCCGATCGCCTTGTGCGGCATGGTCTTCGGGCTGCCGTCGAGATTGGGAAAGACTTCGTCCACGATCTGCTGGCCCGACAGCTCCAGCCGGCCGGCCGCCTCGAGAAGCGGCTTCAGGCCGCGGAAGCCGAGCCGCTTCGCCGCTTCGCGCACGGCAGCTTCGCTGTAAGGCAGGTCGCGCGCGGCGAAGGCGGAGGTGACGATGCGCTCGCCGAGCTTGTGCTGCTCGCGCTTCTCGAGCTGCTTGATGCGGCGGCGGATGCCGGTCTTGGCCGAGCCCGTGACCACCAGGCGGTCCCAATCCGCCGGTATCGGCGCGTCGTCCGCGCGCAGGATCTCCACGACGTCGCCCGAGCGCAGCGGCGTCCGGTTCGGGCGGACCACGCCATTGATCCGCACGCCAGCATAGGTGTCGCCGATCTGCGTATGCAGCGCATAAGCGAAGTCGAGCCCCGTCGCCCCGTGCGGCAGCGGGATCACCCGCCCGCGCGGCGTGAAGGGAAAGACCTGATCGCGATAGAGGTCGATCTTGGCCTGCTTGAGGAACTCCGAGGCGTCTCCGCCTTCCTGCAGGGCGTCCACCGCGCCGCGCAGCCATTCATAGGTGTCGTAGCGGCCATTGGGCGCGATCTCGACCGTGCGGCCCGTCGCCTGGCGGGCGGCGGCATCCTTGTAGCGCCAATGCGCCGCGATGCCCCGCTCGGCCGTATCGTGCATGCGTTTCGAGCGGATCTGCACCTCGACCCGCGTGCCCGCGCGCCCTTCGCCCGTGACCAGCACCGCCGTGTGGATGGACTGGTAGTTGTTGGGCTTGGGCGTCGAGATGTAATCGTCGAACTCGCCCGGGATCATCGGAAAGCTGCGATGGATGACGCCGAGGGCGCGGTAGCAGTCCTCGGTCGCCGGAACGATCACGCGGAAGGCGTAGATGTCGGCCAGCTCCTCGAACAGGCTCTTCTTGCGCTGCATCTTCCGCCAGATCGAGAAAGCGCGCTTTTCGCGGCTATAGACTTCCGCCTCGATCGAGGCCTCCGCGAGCGCGGCGCGCAGCGTATGCGCGAGGGCGACCACATCGTGCACCGCCTCGTCGGCCAGGCGCTGCAGGCCTTCCGTGATGGCGGCATAGGCATCCGGATAGAGGTGGCGGAAGGACAGATCCTCCAGCTCCTCCTTGATCTGCTGCACGCCGATACGCCCGGCGAGCGGGGCGTAGATCTCCATCGTCTCGCGAGAGATGCGCTGGCGCTTTTCCTCGCGGACGAAATCCAGCGTGCGCATGTTGTGCAGGCGGTCGGCAAGCTTGACGAGAAGGACGCGGACATCCTTGGCGGTGGCCAGGATGAACTTGGCGAAGCTCTCCGCCTTGCCGTCGACATCGGGCGACAGCTCGCGCGCGGAGATCTTGGTCACGCCGTCGACCAGCCCCGCCACCTCCTCGCCGAAGCGCTCGGCGATCTCCTCGACGCTGACCTCGGTGTCCTCCACCACGTCATGCAGGAGCGCCGTCGCGATGGTGGCGGGATCGAGCTTCAGCTCTGTGAGGATGCTCGCCACGGCGAGCGGGTGGCTGAAATAGGGATCGCCGGAGCTGCGCATCTGCCCGCCATGGGCGCGCATCGCGAAGACATAGGCGCGGTCGAGCAGCGCGGCGTCGGCGTCCGGATCGTAGGCCTTGACCTTCTCGACCAGCTCATACTGGCGGATGAGGCCGGGCGGCCTCGATTTGCCGGTCAGCGGCGGCGCAGCGCCCTGCGGCGCAGCGCCCGGAAGATCCGCAGCCGCTTCTCCAGCCTCCGGCCGCGCAGGAAGGCCCGCTTGCGGCGCACCCGCTGCACCCGGTTCCGCAGACCCAGGCGCCGCTGGGTCTGCCTGCGCCGCACGATCCGTCGCCGCAAGGGAAGAGCCGCCTTCCGCCACCGCGCCTCCCTTTACTTGTTGGAGGGCGAGATCGGCGCCATGCCGGTCTGCTGCAGGGCCTTGAGGAGGTCTTCCTCGGACACGGTGTCGTGCTCGGGCAGGTCGGCTTTCTCCGCCGCCAGGCCTTCGGCTTCCTCCGGCTCGTCCATGTCGAGCTGGGTCTGGAGCGAGGTGACGAGATCGTCGGCGATTTCCTTCGCGGTGATCTTGTCGTCCGCGATCTCGCGCAGCGCCACGACGGGGTTCTTGTCACGGTCGCGGTCGACGGTCAGCGGCGAGCCGGCCGCGATCAGCCGCGCACGGTGGGCGGCGAGCAGCACGAGATCGAAGCGGTTGTCGACCTTGTCGATGCAGTCCTCGACGGTGACGCGAGCCATAGAGTACTCCGGAGTTGAATATAGAGCGAAGACCGCACCTAAGCGTCCTCGCGCTCTTGCGCAAGCTCAGAGCGGACGGGCCGACCCCTCCGGCAGCGCTGCGATCATCGCCTCCACGGGCGTCTTCGTGACCGGATGAAACCATGCAGGCGCCAGATCGGCAAGCGGGCGCAGGACGAAGTCCCGTTCGGCCAGCCGCGGATGCGGCAGAGTGAGCTCGGCCGTGTCCCGCACCTCCCCGTCCTGCGCGAGGAGATCGAGGTCGAGCGTCCGCGCACCGTAGCGCTCGGCCGGATCGCGCCGGCGGGCGAAGCCTGCCTCGATCGCCAGAAGGCCGGCGAGCATGGCCTCGGGCGCCAGTGTCGTTCGGACCATGGCGACGGCGTTGACATAAGGCGGTGCCGAAGGATCCGGCCAGGCGAGGCTCGAATAGAGCGGCGAGAGGCGCGCCTCGCCCAAAGATGAGAGCGCGGCCGCGGCCCGCTCCACGATCGCGCGCGGCGGCAATCCGCCGAAGCTCCTGTTCGATCCGAGAGCGACCAGCGCCGTTTGCGTCACGTCCGATTCCCGCTACACGACATGAATCATAATCAACCCACATAATGGAGAGGGCGATGAATGACTGGATGGGCCTGGACCCCGACGACAAGACTGCAATCCTGATCGACGGGGCCAATCTCTACAAGGCCGCGAAGACACTGGGCTTCGACATCGATTACAAGAGCCTCCTCGCCCGCGCCCGACGCGAGACCCGCCTGGTCCGCGCCTCCTATTATACGGCCATGCAGGAAGACCCCGACGGCGATTATTCTCCTCTTCGCCCGCTCGTCGACTGGCTCGACTATAACGGCTTCAACATGGTGACGAAGCCGGCGCGGTCCTTCATCGGCCAGGACGGGCAGCGCCGCTATCGCGGCACGACCGATGTCGAGCTGGCCGTCGACATGGTGCTGATGGCGCCCCGTCTCGACTGCATCGTGCTGTTCACCGGAAACGGCGATTTCCGCCACGCCATCGCCAAGGCGCAGGAGGCAGGCTGCCGCGTGGTCTGCGTCTCGACGGTCAAGTCGCAGCCGCCGCTCGCCTCTGACGATATCCGCCGCCAGGCCGACCTCTTCGTCGACCTCACCGACCTCGAGGACGTCATCGCGAGAAAAGGCGCCCCGCGCCGCGATACGCGCGACCTCGACGAGGAAGAGTGAGCGCCGCCGCTTCGCCCGAGGCCCCGCATGACTGCCCCCTCTGCCCCCGCCTCGTCGCCTTCCGCGAGGCGAACGAGGCGCGCGAGCCGCACTGGTTCAACGGCGCGGTGCCGAGCTTCGGCCCGCCCGAAGGCGACGCGGCCGTCCGCCTCCTGATCGTCGGCCTCGCCCCCGGCATGCAGGGCGCGAACAGGACCGGGCGGCCCTTCACCGGCGACTGGGCAGGCGACCTCCTCTACGGCACCATGCTCAAGCTCGGCCTCGCCGAAGGCGAGTACGAGAAGCGGCCCGACGACAGCCTCACCTTGCGCGGCGCGATGATCACCAATGCGGTGCGCTGCGTGCCGCCCGAGAACAAGCCGACTGCGGCAGAGACCAATACCTGCCGCCAGTTCCTCCGCACCCGGATCGGAAGCCTGCCCAAGCTCGAGGCGATCCTGACTTTGGGCAAGATCAGCCATGATTCCACTCTGCGCGCTCTCGGCCTTCGGGTCGCCGCCCACCCCTTCGCGCACGAGGCGGAATACGAAATGGAGGGGCCGAACGGCTCCTTGCGCCTCGTCGCGAGCTATCACTGCTCCCGCTACAACACGAATACCGGCCGGCTGACGCCGGAGATGTTCGAAGCGGCGATGGTGAAGGCCGCGAGCGGGTCTCTTTCCTGACGCCTGAGTGCATTCCTGGTGCTGACGCGCTGCGCGCGACGGGCCGTTGGCCCGGCTCGCTCCTGGATGTCGCGCATTCTTGGTGCTGACGCCTGCGGCGACGGCAGCGGAGCTGCCGGCTCGCTCCTGGACGTCGCTCGCTCCGCGGGAGCGGAGTGCGCGGGTGGCGGGCGCGTAGCGGCCTGTAGGGTGGATCGTGATCCACCATGACGCCGGTGCCGTCGGCGCTGCTCTCTGCGCTCCGCGCAGCCGCCATCGCCCGTCCGTGCCGGTCTTGCAGAAGATGAGGGTCCCGCGCGCGGCTTCCGTGCCGACGGAGGGTCTTGTGTTACTGTGTCGGCTCGGTTCGGGCTTCCCACACCCTCGCCGCGCGCGGCGCGGAACCCTTTTCGCTGTCTCCAGCGTCCCGCCGGGGCCCCTCCGGAGCTCGCCCGGCGCGTGCCATCCCTGCCGTGAGGCAGGCACGCAGGCTCCGCGGCACCGGGCAGAGCGGTGATGGATCCCGCACAGCCCTCTCCCGGCGCGAGGGAGGAGTATGGGTCATGGGGAGGCGGCGGGGATAAGCGTAGGGTGGACCCGCGATCCACCATGACACCGGTGCCGCTTACGCGCCGCCCGCCGCATCGCGCGCAGCGCCCGCTGTTCCGAGATGGGCCCCGGCGCTTCGGCCGGGGTGACGCCTGATGGTCGCCGCTGTTCCCCCGGCCCCCGCGCCGGGGCCTACTCAGGGGAGAGGGGTCGGGACCTGGCGCGTTTCAGGCTGTCGGACCGAATGTTCCGTCGGCTTGCGATAGGGCGTGGTTCAGCGGGCCGTGGCCGCGCCCGAAGCCCGGTGCGTGCTCGATCCCGGCGACCGTATAGGCGATGGCGCGGCGGGCGGCGGCTTCCGCCTCCATCCCCTGCGCCAGCCCGGCCGCGAGCGCGCTGGCCAGCGTGCAGCCCGTGCCGTGGGTGTTCCGGCTCTCGAGGCGGGGGTGGGCGATCCTTGCCGTGCCGGAGGGGCGGACGAGGAGGTCGGTCACTATGTCTCCGGCAAGGTGCCCCGCCTTGGCGAGCACCGCACCCGCGCCGAGATCGAGCAGCGCCCGTGCGGCCCGCTCCGCCTCTTGCTCGTCCTCGACCCCCTGCCCGCTGAGTGCCGCGAGTTCGGGCGCGTTCGGCGTGACGACCGCGGCGCGCGGCAGGAAGCGTTCGCGCAGGAGCTGCGCCACCGCGCCGTCGCCCAGGGCGTCGCCGCTGGTCGCGACGAGGACGGGGTCGAGCACGACCGGCATGCCCTCGGGCAGTTCGGAGAGGATCGCCTCCCCCGCCTCGGCCGATCCGATCATGCCGAGCTTGACGCAGTCCGCGCCGATATCGTTCAGCACCACCCGCATCTGCGCCGCGATGATGTCGGCGGGCACGGGATGGACGGCATGGACCCGCTCCGTGTCCTGAACGGTGATCGCGGTGACGGCCGTCGCGGCATAGGCGCCGAGTGCCGTGCAGGCCTTGATGTCGGCCTGGATCCCGGCGCCGCCGCCGGAATCGGACCCTGCTACGATGAGAACGCGGCCTTTCATCGGCGCGAAGCCCAACGGAGAATGAACAGGCCACCGATGCATTTGACCGCAGCGGGACCGGTCATGATCCATGACGGGTTCCACTGCAGCGTGGAACCGTGATCTCGGACAGCCCTCCCCCACCCTGTCGTAATACTCGGCACGTCCCGCGCGAGATCGGCGAGTCCGTTTACTACGAGGAAGAGGCCGAGCAGGAGAAGACCGATTTTCAGGAGGTCCTGATCGTGCACCGGTTCTGCCGGTTCTGTCCCGGCAGGCAGGATCAGGCGTGCGATCCGTGGTGCGCCGAAGAGAAGAACACTGATCGCAATCAACCAGACGGTGAGATGGATGATCGGGGGAAGCAGGTAGACCCAGCCGCGTTCAGGAGCGCCCACCGCAGTGTAGAGGATGTTGCCGAAAGCCGAGAATGCGCCCGCTGTAATCATCCAGATCGCGAGGATACGGATGAGAACGATGGCAAGCCCCTGCACTAAGCCGCCCTCTCCACCGCCGCGCAAACCTCGTTCACCACCCGGCGCACCAGCGCCTCGTCATCCGCTTCGGCCATGACGCGGATCAGGGGCTCGGTGCCCGATTTGCGGATCACGGTGCGGCCGCTATCGCCGAGGGTCTCGTTCGCCTCGGCGATAGCGGCCTTGACGCTCTCCTCCTCCAGCGGGTCGCTGCCCTTGTAGCGCACGTTCTTGAGGAGCGAGGGGAAGGGGTCGAAGCGGTGGCAGACCTCCGACACCGGACGGTCCTCCTCCACGACGAGGCCGAGGACCTGGAGCGCGGTGACGAGGCCGTCGCCGGTGGTGGCATAGTCCGACAGGACGACATGGCCGGACGGCTCGCCGCCGAGATTCATGTCGTTCTCGCGCATCGCTTCGACGACATAGCGGTCGCCGACCTTGGTGCGGATGAGCGACAGGCCGTGATGCCCCAGATATTTCTCGAGGCCCATATTGGCCATCACCGTGCTGACGATGCCGCCGCCGCGCAGGCGCCCGTCCTTCTTCATGGCGGTGGCGATGGTGGCGAGGATCTGGTCGCCGTCGACGAGGCGCCCGCGCTCGTCCGAGATGAGGACCCGGTCCGCATCGCCGTCGAGCGCGATGCCGATATCGGCCCTGTATTCGAGGACCGCTTCCTGCATTCTCTTGGGCGAGGTGGAGCCGACCTCGGCGTTGATGTTGAAGCCGTTGGGCTCGACCCCGATCGGCTTCACGTCGGCGCCGAGTTCCCACAGCACGGTGGGGCTGACCTTGTAGCCCGCGCCGTTCGCGCAATCGAGGACGATGCGGATGCCGTCGAGGGAGAGCTTGCGCGACAGGGTCGCCTTGGCGAATTCGATGTAGCGCGCGCCCGCATCGTCGATGCGCTTGGCGCGGCCGAGATCGCGGGGCGCGGCGAGATTGTCGTCCCTGCCCTCGCCCATCAGGCGCTCGATCTCCGCCTCGGTCTCGTCGGAAAGCTTGTAGCCGTCGGGGCCGAAGAACTTGATGCCGTTGTCGTGGAAGGGGTTGTGGCTGGCCGAGATCATGACGCCGAGATCGGCGCGCATGGAGCGGGTCAGCATGGCCATGGCGGGCGTCGGCACGGGGCCGAGCAGGATCACGTCCATGCCGGCGGCGATGAAGCCGGCGGTCAGCGCGGGCTCGATCATATAGCCTGACAAGCGGGTGTCCTTGCCGATCACCACCCGGTGGCGATGCTCGCCGCGCTGGAAGACCTGGCCCGCCGCCATGCCGAGGCGCAGAACGCCGTCAGGCGTCAGCGCGCCAGCATTGGACAGGCCGCGCACGCCGTCCGTGCCGAAGATCTTGCGCTCAAAGGTTTCTTCGTCGCCGCGCATCGTGTTCCCGTTCCCAAGGCTGAATCTCCGGCTACCATGCAAAGCTCATGCATTAGAAGGACCAAGCGCCTCCCACAGCGCAAGCGCCTGCCGCGTCTGCGCCACGTCATGTACGCGGAACCACGCGAAATTCGCCTGCCGCGCGCGCAGGACGGCGGCGAGGCTGCCGCCGAGGCGGCTTTCGGGCGGGCCATCGCGATCGAGCGTGGAGATGAAACGCTTGCGCGAGGCGCCCATCATCAGGGGCACGCCGAGCCCGGAGAAGCGGTCCAGCGAGCGGAACAGCGTCACATTGTGCTCGAGCGCCTTGCCGAAGCCGATGCCGGGATCGGCGATGATCTCGGCCACGCCCGCGGCCCGAGCGGCGGCGATGCGCTCATGCAGGAAGGCGAGCACCTCGGCCGTCACGTCTTGATAGGCGGGGGCGTCCTGCATGGTGGCCGGGTCGCCCTGGGCATGCATGAGGACGACCGGCACGCGCAGCTCGGCCGCCACGGAAAGGCTGTCTTCGGAGAAGCGCAGCGCGGAGACGTCGTTCCAATAGGCCGCGCCCGCCGCGACGGCTGCGCGCGCGACCTCGGGCTTGCGGGTGTCCACGGAGATCGGCGCCGGCACGCGCGCGGCGACCGCCTCGATGATGGGCAGGATGCGGTCGATCTCTTCCTGCACGCCGATGGTCTCGGCGCCGGGGCGCGTGCTCTCCCCACCGATGTCGAGGACCTGCGCGCCTTCTTCGGCGAGGCGCAGGGCGTGCTCGACCCCCGCCTGCCCCTCGAACCGGCCGCCATCGGAGAAGCTGTCGGGCGTCGCGTTGACGATGCCCATGACGATGGGGGCGCGGAGGGATGAGCGGGGATTCGTCTTCTGCATGGCTGCGCCCTCAGGCGGGCTGCCCTTCCGTCAGATAACCCGCCGAGCGGCCGGAGGCGGCCGTGCTGACGAGGTTGCTGTAGATCTGGACCGCCGCCTGGAACGCGAAGAGCAGGCCGAGGAAGATCAGGTGGAAGGCCGATCCGTCGCCCGTGCCGATGGGGCTGCCGAAGACGGCGGCGAGCGCGCCGAGCATCACCTGTATCGCCCAGAGGCCGAAGGTGATGGCGAAGAAGATGAGCACGATGATCAGATAGAGGCCGAAGAGGCGCCAGAAATTGCCTCTGGTCACGCCGAATGCGGCGCGCGGCGCGATGCGGTTCTCGAGCGCCGTATAGGGCATGAACAGCGAGAAGCGGATGTAGAACCAGAACGCCAGGATCATGCCTGCGAGCCCGAGGAAGAGGACCGCGATGACGGCGCCGCCACCGGCGTCCCTGTCCGCCATCGGCCCGACAAAGGCCAGCGGCAGGGCGGCGAGGGCGACCGCCACGCCAAAAATGAGAAACGTCAGGAGCGCCGCGCCCAGCACGCGCCATTCCCGCCCGGTCAGGCGCAGGGCGAGGCCGGTCGGGACCTCGCCCTCTCCGGCGGCGAGGCGGATCAGGCGGGTATAGACCGGCAGGAGGAGGATCAGCGCGGCGAAGACGATCAGGAATCCGGGCCAGAACAAGAGCGGCTCCTCGATGGTCTGCACCGTGGTGCTCCACCCGGTCGAGATCTCGAACCGGTCTGCCCCGCCTTCCATGCGCGTGCCGATCTCGGTCTCGCCGCCGCCGAGATCGACGAGAATCGCGCCGGCGATGAACAATGCGATTTGCAGCCAACCCATGCGGAACAGCGCCGGAATGGCGCGCCACCCGAAGCCGAACGAATAGGCGGCGACTTCGCCGACCGGCAGTTTCCTCATGACAGTCCCCTTGTCCCTGTCGGAACGGTAAGGGAGCGGATGCCGATTCTCAAAGAAAAACCCCCGCCGGAGCGGGGGTTTCGGTGGTCCGGATCAGACGCCGGCGGGTTCGGTGCCGCCCAGCGGCCCTTCGCGGCCGGTGCTGGGCACCGAGGAGGGCGGCGTGGTCGGCGTGTCGGAGGGATCGTCGCGGACGATCTTCTCGCCTTTCAGGAGGCGATTGATCTCCTCGCCGGTCAGGGTCTCGTATTCGAGGAGGCCCTCGGACAGCTTGACCCAGTCGTCGTAATTGTCCGTGCCGAGGATCCGCACCGCCGTGTCGTGCGCGGTGGTGATGATCCGGCGCACTTCCTCCTCGATCTTCTTGGCCGTTTCCGGGCTGATCGAGTTGGAGCGGGCGATGGACTGGCCGAGGAAGACCTCGCCCTCATCCTCCGCATAGGCGATGGGGCCGAGCTCGTCCGACAGGCCGTATTGCGTGACCATGGCGCGCGCGATCTTGGTCGCCTGCTCGATGTCCGAGGAGGCGCCGGAGGTGACGTGCTCCTTGCCGAATTTCAGCTCCTCGGCGACCCGGCCGCCCATCAGGATGGCGAGGCGGGAGGTCATCTCCTGCTTGGACATGGAGAACTTGTCCCGCTCGGGCAGCTGCATGACCATGCCGAGGGCGCGGCCGCGCGGAATGATCGTCGCCTTGTGGACGGGGTCCGTCGAGGGAACGTTCAGCGCGACGATGGCGTGACCGGCCTCGTGATAGGCGGTCAGGGTCTTTTCCTTTTCGGTCATGACGGTCGAGCGGCGCTCGGCGCCCATCATGATCTTGTCCTTGGCGTCCTCGAACTCCTTCCAGGTCACCATGCGCTTGCCGCGACGGGCGGCCAGAAGCGCCGCCTCGTTGACGAGGTTGGCGAGGTCGGCGCCCGAGAAGCCGGGCGTGCCGCGCGCGATGGTGCGGACGTTCACGTCCGGGCCGAGCGGCACCTTCTTGATGTGGACGCCGAGGATCTTCTCGCGGCCGACGAGGTCGGGGTTCGGCACCACGACCTGACGGTCGAAGCGGCCGGGACGCAGCAGCGCGGGGTCGAGCACGTCGGGGCGGTTGGTCGCGGCGATGAGGATGATGCCTTCGTTCGCCTCGAAACCGTCCATCTCGACGAGGAGCTGGTTCAGCGTCTGCTCTCGCTCGTCATTGCCGCCGCCGAGGCCTGCGCCGCGGCTCCGGCCGACAGCGTCGATCTCGTCGATGAAGATGATGCAGGGCGCGTTCTTCTTGGCCTGCTCGAACATGTCGCGGACGCGGCTCGCGCCGACGCCGACGAACATCTCGACGAAGTCCGACCCGGAGATCGTGAAGAAGGGCACATTCGCTTCGCCCGCAATGGCGCGCGCGAGCAGCGTCTTACCCGTGCCGGGAGGGCCAACGAGCAGCGCGCCCTTGGGGATCTTGCCGCCGAGGCGCTGGAACTTCATCGGGTCGCGCAGATATTCGACGATCTCTTCGAGCTCTTCCTTGGCTTCGTCGATGCCCGCCACGTCGTCGAAGGTGACGCGTCCGTGGCGCTCGGTCAGGAGCTTCGCCTTGGACTTGCCGAAGCCCATGGCCTTGCCCGAGCCCGCCTGCATCTGGCGGACCGCCATGAAGAGGAGGCCGACGATCAGCAGGATCGGCAGCAGGTTGAAGATGAGGCTGAGGAGCAGCGGCACTTCCTCTTCGGGGAGGACGGTGATCGCCACGTCAGATTCGGCCAGCCTGTCCGACACGGTCGCGTCGCGCGGGACGATGGTCGTGTAGCGCGCGCCGCCTTCGAGGGTGCCCGAGATCCGGTTGTCGTCGATCTCGGCCGAGGTCACGGCGCCCGTGTCGACCCGTTCGAGGAAGTCCGAATAGCTCAGCTCGGTCGTCGAGCCGCCGGGGCTCGCATTCGAGAACACGTAGAGCATCATCAGAGCCACGACGAGCATCAGGCCCCAGACCATCCAGTGTCGGTTGTTCATGCGGATTTCCTTCGTGGGTCGGGCGCAGATCCTACGCCGACGATCCTAATACCTTATCACGTCCCCGGCGAAGCGTTCGGCCAGCAAGGACCGCGCCGCGAACACGTTTCCATCAGGAGGTAGGAACCCTTCCCGTCCCTTCCAACCCGTCAGCGCGTCATGGACTGCGCGGATCGCCGCAGAGGGCAGATGGGTGACCCGGTCGCCTTTCGACAGGCACGGTAGGGTGCTGACCCGGCTGCGCGCGAGTGTCGATGTGGCAATGTCGCGCGGGAGAAGCTGGCCGAGGGGGCGGAGAACGGTGCCTTCGGGAACGTCGTCCGGCACGGTGACGATGAAGCGGCGGTCATAGAGGTACTTGCTGCCGGGGAGTGCGGAGATAGGCGCGAGGCCGGGGGTGCCGTCGGCGCGACCTAAGAGGGCTGCGGGTTCGCGGTAGATCAGGACCGGGTCCCAATAGGTCCGTTCCCTTCCTGCCGAATTCCAGTTGATCACGGTCCCCGCAACCGTCGCTGACCGACCGACCGAGGGAATGGCAAGATCGGCAACCGCCTGATCATCGCCGATTGCCTGAACGAAACGCCGGAACAGCTCGACGTCCCAGTCGTCGACAACCTCACCGAATTTGAGGAACAGGCGCCCGTCGAAATGGTTGGGGACGAAGCCATTTTCATCGACGGGATATTTTTCGGGGCTCTCGCATCTACCCGCGAGAAGATAGGTCATGTCGTCGGTGGACTGGCCGAGACCGGCATCGATAGCATGCTCTACACTTCTCATCCGATCCGCCGTCCGCCCCAGCGCCTCCGCCGTCAGCAAATCCTGCTGTTCCAGCGCCGCCAGCAACGCCCT
Organism: Parvularcula oceani; assembly: GCF_000733125.1. GTDB lineage: Bacteria > Pseudomonadota > Alphaproteobacteria > Caulobacterales > Parvularculaceae > Parvularcula > Parvularcula oceani. The sequence continues at coordinate 62,245 of NZ_JPHU01000009.1, forward strand.
CACCCGCACCCGCTCGAAGCGTTCGTCTTCGTTGGAGGGGTCCTCCCGCACCGGCAGGCCGTTCGCCTCGGCATAGGCCCGCGTCTCCGCCCGCCGCAGCCCCAGCATGGGGCGCAGGAGGCGGATGACTTCGCCCGGCCCCGAGGCGATGCCGCGCTCCTTCGGCATTCCGGCGAGGCCTCTCCCGGCCCCGCGGCGCAGGCGCATGAAGACCGTCTCGGCCTGATCGTCGAGCGTGTGGCCGGTCGCGACGCGGCGAATGTCCATCCGCTCGCAGGCCTCGCAGAGCAGGCGGTAGCGGGCGGTGCGGCCAGCGTCCTGAAGCCCGGTCTGCGGCTTGTCGCCTTCCCAATGGAGGGTCTGGTGATCGACGTTGTGCGCCTCGCACCAGGCCTTCACGACGCGCGCGTCCTCGGCAGAGCCTTCGCGCAGGCCGTGATCCACCGTCAGCGCGACGACCGGCAGGCCGCGCGCGACGCAAGCCTGGAGGAGCGCGAAGCTGTCCGCGCCGCCAGAGACCGCGAGCGCCAGAGGCTCCTCGCCGAGCGGGTCCCAGTCGAGCGCGAGTTCGGTCATGCCCGCCGCCAGGTCGCGCCCTCCGGCCCGTCCTCGATGACGATGCCTTCGGCGGCGAGGCTGTCGCGGATCTCGTCTGCCCGGGCGAAGTCGCGGGATTTGCGCGCCTCTGCCCGCTCTTTCAGCAGCGCGTCGATGCGGGCGTCGTCGCCGCCTTCGCCCTTGAACCAGGCGCCGGCCTCCATGCCGAAGAAGCCCATCAGGCGGCCGCCGGAGAGAAGGCCCGCCGCAGCCTCCGCATCGCCCTGCCCCGCCTTCTCGCGCAGCTCGTGCAGAGCGGCGAGCGCGGCGGGGGTGTTGAGGTCGTCGCGCAGGGCGTCGAGCACGGTTTCCGGCACGGCAGCGCCTTCGGCTGCGCCGTCCACCGCGCGGTAGAAGCGGTCGAGCTGGGTCCGCGCGCTGGTCAGAAGCTCTTCTGACCATTCGAGCGGCTGGCGGTATTGCGCGGAGAGGAGCGCGAAGCGGATTACCTCGCCGGGCCAGCTCTCCAGCAGCTCGCGCGGGGTGATGATGTTGCCGAGGCTCTTGGACATCTTGCCCTCGCCGAGGCGCAGCATGCCGTTATGGAGCCACACCCGCGCCAGCGGCACGCTGCTGAGATCCGCCGAGCAGCAGCTCTGCGCGATCTCGTTCTCGTGGTGGGGAAAGCGCAGATCCTGCCCGCCCATGTGAAGGTCGATGGGCGCGCCGAGGACGGCGGCGATCATGGCCGAGCATTCGAGATGCCAGCCGGGCCGCCCGCGCGAGGCGCCCCAGTCCTCGGGCGCGTCCCAGCCGGGCTCGTCGTCTGCGCTCGGCTTCCACAGAACGAAGTCGGCCGGGTCGCGCTTATAGGGCGCGACTTCGACACGCGCGCCCGCCTCGATGGCGTCGCGGTCGAGCTTCGAGAGGCGTCCGTAATCGGGGAAGGAGCCGACATCGAAGAGGACGTGGCCCTCCGCCGCATAGGCGTGGCCGCGCGAGAGGAGCGTGCCGATCAGGGCCTGCATCTCCTCGATATGGCCCGTGGCGCGGGGCTCGATATCCGGGGGCAGGCAGCCGAGCGCGGCCATGTCGGCGTGATAGGCTCCGGTCGCCTCGTCCGTGACCACGCCGATCCCGACGCCGCGCGCCTTGGCGGCGGCCATGATCTTGTCGTCGATATCCGTGAGATTGCGGGCGTAGAGCACCGAATCGGCGCCGTATTCATGGCGCAGCAGGCGCACGGCGAGGTCAGCCGCGACCCCTGCCCGCGCATTGCCGATATGCGGCGCGGAATAGACCGTGGGTCCGCAGCAATAAACCGTCACCCGCGACGGGTCTGCGGGAGAGAAGACGGTCTTGCCGCCGGAATAGCTGTCGTGAAGCCTGATCGTCATGCGCTCGTCTGTGCCGCCGGGCGCGCGGGCGCGCAAGCATGCGGCACCCTTTCGCTTGTTCTGGCGGCATCCGGACCTAAGTAGTAGGTGCCTTCGGCCCCGGAAATGTGGCCGGGCCACCCCCTTATGCGCGAAGGTGTAATCGCGGCCCGAGAATAGGACAGACGATGAGCGTCATTGCCTACGATACCGAGACCACGCGAGAGAGCGGCGGCGAGACCCATGTCTCCAGCCGCCCGAGCCGCGCCGAGGCCGAAGCCGCCGTGCGCACGCTGATCCGCTGGGCCGGCGACGATCCTTCGCGCGAAGGCCTGATCGAGACGCCCAAGCGCGTGGCCAAGGCCTATCGCGAATGGTTCGGCGGCTATGACGAAGACCCCGAGGCGATTCTCGCGCGGACCTTCGAAGAGGTCGAGGGCTATGACGATATCGTCGTGCTGCGCGACATCCGGCTCGAATCGACCTGCGAGCATCACATGGCCCCGATCATCGGCAAGGCGCACATCGCCTATCTGCCGGACCGGAAAGTGGTCGGGATTTCCAAGCTCGCGCGCCTCGTCGACGCCTATTCCAAGCGCCTTCAGGTGCAGGAGAAGATGACAGCGCAGATCGCCGACACGCTGCAAAAGGTTCTTCAGCCCAGGGGCGTCGCTGTGATGATCGAGGCCGAGCACCAGTGCATGTCCACGCGCGGCGTGCACAAGCACGGCGTCGACACGCTGACGACGCGCTTCACCGGCGCCTTCGAGGAAGACCCGGCGCTCGAAGCGCGCTTCATGCGGCTGATCGGCCGCTGATGAAGGCCACCGATGCCAGCATCGAGGAGACGCGCAGCTTCGCGCCGCGCTTCGATGCGGACGGCCTCGTGCCGGTGATCGCGCAGGATGCCGAAAGCGGCGCGGTCCTGATGCTGGCCTATGCGAACGAAGAGGCGCTCGACCTGACCCTGCGCACGAAAGAGGCGCACTACTGGTCGCGCTCGCGGGGGGAAATCTGGCGCAAGGGCGCCACCTCCGGGCATACGCAGACGGTGCAGGCGGTCCTTCTCGACTGCGATCAGGACGCGGTCCTCTACCGCGTGCATCAGCAGGGACCCGCCTGTCACACGGACAGGGCGACCTGCTTCTACCGCGAAGCCCAGCGCGGCGAAGACGGCGTTCAGCTTCGATTCACGCAAGGCGCTTAGGGTCCTCCTCCGGAGGGACCGCCATGACGAGAGCTGCGATTGCGGCGCCTGCCGCAAGTCCGGGCGAGATACGCCTGCAGGCGCGATTCTGGCGCTGCCCCTTCGCGGTGGCCGCGGCTGCGGTCCTGACCGGCCAGCTGGTCCTTCTCGCCTTCGCCTCGCTCGGCGGGACGGCCTTTCCCTTCGACAAGACGCTGCCGCTGACCGCTCTTGCGGCGATGATGCTGGCGGCGGGCACCTGGCCGAACTGGAACTTCCTGTGGGTGACGCCCGAAGGGATCGAGCAGCAGGCGGGGCTGACCGGGTTCGAGGTCCGCTGGTCGCATGTCAAGCATGTCCGCCCGCTCGACGGCGCGGTCGAGCTGCGCTGCATCACCGGACGCCAGCTGGGCCGGAGATCGGTCCGCACGGTGCGCCTGCTCAACCGCTACGACATGGACGCCGAGAGCTTCGGCGAGATGATCGAGGCGGCCTGGCTCGACGCCCGGCGCGGCTGACCTCAGGCGGAGAGGTGCGGCGGGTGTTCCAGCGCGAAGGCGCGGGTCGCCCGCTTGTCGATCTTGCCCGTATTCCCGCGCGGCAGCGGCGCCGGTGACAGCCACAGGCGCTCGGGCACCTTGAACGAGGCCAGCTCTTTCGCGACGCCGGCCCGAACCGCTTCGAGATCGGCGTCGCCGCCTCTGGACCAGATGGCCGCGCCGACCCGCTCCCCGAGCGTTTCGTCGGGCACGGCGAAGACCGTGGCTTCGTTGACGCCCGGCTGCGCCAGGAGCGCGTTCTCGACCTCGAGGCAGGAGACGTTCTCGCCGCCGCGGATGATGAGGTCCTTCACCCGGTCGACGATGAACAGGAAGCCGTCCTCGTCGAGATAGCCGAGATCGCCCGTGCGGAACCAGCCATCCTCGTAGAAGGCGGCGCGCGTCGCCTCTTCGTCGGCGAGATAGGCGCGGAAGGTGATCGGGCCGCGCACGCAGATCTCTCCGGTCTGCCCCGTCGGCAGGCGCTCGCCATCCTCGGAGAAGGCTGCCATCTCGGTGACGGGCTTGAGCACCCGGCCGGTGGCCGAGGGGCGCAGATCGTAGTCGGACAGGGTGATATGCGTGCCCATGGCATTGGTCTCGGTGAGGCCATAGCCCGAAGACGCGCCGACTTCCGGCGCCTTCTCGCGATGGCGCTCGCGCTGCGTCTCGGGACGCTTGGCCCCGCCGGTCGTGATGTCGACCAGCGTGTCGAGATCGCCGGGCTCCGCCGCCTCGATTAGCTCGTGCGCCATGGTGGGCACGCCGGTGAAATTGGTGATCTTCTCCTCGCGGATCAGGCGCAGCGCCTCTTCGGCGTCCCAGCGATACATGAAGACGATCTTCCGCCCCGTCAGATAGGACAGGAGGAAGACCGAATGCGACGCGGTGACGTGGAAGAGCGGCAGGGCGAGCAGCATTGCCGGGTTCTCCGGCACGAAGGTGTGCTCGGGCCGCAGGCGCTGGACGATCTGGAGCTGGAAGGACCAGGACAGGATCGCGCTGACGACGCCCCTGTGCGTGAGAAGCGCGCCCTTGGGCTTTCCGGTCGAGCCGGAGGTGAAGAGGAGGCAGAAATCGGAATCGGGATCTATGGGCGTGGCCGGCGGCTGGTCCGAAAGGGTCTCGTCGGAGACGATGTCCTCGATGCGGTGATCGGCCTCCGGCACCTCCTCGCGCGCGCCGATCAGGGTCAGGCCGAGCTCTTCCTTGCAGGGCAGGATATGCGCTGCCCGCTTGGCGTCCACCACGACGAATTTCGCCTCGGACCGCACGAGGCCCTCGCGCAGCTCGCCCGGCTGCCACCAGGCATTGAGCGGCACGACGCAGGCGCCGGTGGCGATGATGCCGAGATAGGCGATGCACCATTCGGGATAGTTGCGCATGGCGATGGCGGCCCGGTGCCCTGGGCCGACGCCCTGCTGGCCCAGCCAGTCGGCGAAGCGCATGGCCCGCGTCCACACCTCGCCCACCGTCAGCCGCTGGTCGCCATAGACCAGAAGCTCCTGATCGGCGTTCTCGGCCGTGCGGACGGCCAGCACCTCCCTCAGGGACAGCGAGGACATGGCGAAGAGGCGGTCATACCGCACGCCCCGCACCTCGCCAGGGACGACCGAATATATGCCGCCCTCGGCCAGCAGCGCGTCGGCCGCCTCATCGATCTCGGCCAGGGTGAAGGGGGCGATCGTCATGCGTCCGGTCCTCTTTGCGCCGAAGCTGTATAGGCCAAGCCTATCCGGTTCGCTACCGCTGCGGGCACGCTCCGGCTTGCGCGGTTCGCAGACATGCCTATTGTCCGCCGCCCCGACCGCGAGAAGCTTTCCCGATGCCGCATCTGTCTCCCCTCCTCAATGTCATGACCAGCGCCGCGCGCGACGCGGCCCGGGTCCTGCGCCGCGACTTCTTCGAGGTCGAAGCGCTGCAGGTCCGCCGCAAGGGCGCGGCCGACTTCGTCACCAAGGCCGATGTCGCCGCGGAGGACGCCATTCTCCGCTCGCTGCAGAAGGCGCGTCCGAAATACGGCTTCCTCCTCGAGGAGCGCGGCGAGATCGAGGGGACGGACAATTCGAACCGCTTCATCGTCGACCCGCTCGATGGGACCACGAACTTCCTTCACGGCATTCCCCAGTTCTGCATCTCGATCGCGCTGGAGCGCGACCGCGAGCCCTATGCGGGCGTGGTTTTCTCTCCGATCACGGATGAGATGTTCTATGCCGAGAAGGGATCGGGCGCCTATCTGAACGACAAGCGCATCCGCGTCTCCGGCCGGACCGACCTGTCCGAGGCGCTTTTCGGCTGCGGCTTTCCCTTCAAGGGGCGGCCCGGCCGCGAGCGCGCGCTGCGCGAGGCTGATCTCGTGCTCGACGAGACGGCCGGCGTGCGCCGCTTCGGCTCCGCCGCCTACGATCTGTGCATGGTGGCGACCGGGCGGCTGGACGCCTATTGGGAACGCAACATCCAGCCCTGGGACATTGCGGCGGGCATCGTCATCGCGCGCGAGGCGGGCGGCCAGGTCACCACGATCGAGGAGGACGGCAAGCGCCCCCATCTCGAAGGAAACGTTCTGGCCACGAACCATGTCCTGCACGAGGACGCGCGGCGCATCCTGGCGTTCTGAGGATCAGTCCTCGGTCAGGACCCGGGTGAGCTGCCGCCGGATCGCCTCGATCCGGCGCGGGTCGTCGATCCCGCGGCCCGGCGCGTCCTGGAGGTAGAAGGTGTCCACCGCCCGCTCGCCATAGGTCGCGACATAGGCGAGGCGGATCGTCACCCCGATCTCCTCCAGCGCTGTCGCGAGCAGGAAGAGGAGGCCGGGCCGGTCCAGGCCCTCCGCCTCCACGATCAGGTCGTCGGGCGAGACATCGGCGAAGACCCGCACGACCGGCTCCACATCGAAGACCTTGCGGCGGTCCGCGATGCCGGGCGGCGGAAGCTGCGGCTCGGGCGCCTGCTTCGCGGCCAGCGCCTTGAAGCGGCGGGCCAGGCGGTCGGCCTCGTCCTGCTCGACCCGCATGGGTTCCGGCGGCGTTCCCGGCCGCATGACCTCGAGGATCGTCACGGCGCGGTCCGTGCCCCCGCCGGGCGCCCGCAGCGGAAAGGCCGCCGCCCCCCACACCGTGCCGCCCGCCTCGGCCACGAGGCCTGAGAGGTCGGCGAAAAGGCCGGGCCGATCCTCCGCATAGACGATCACTTCCACCGTCCCGTCCGGCTGCGGGGTGACGCAGGCGGCATGATGCTCGCCCTCCCGGTCGGCCGCGGTGACCAGCGCGGCGAGCCGCGCGGCGGCGCCCGGAGAGGCCATGGACCAGAAATCCGGGCGGGTGCGGGCGAAGAACGCATCCTGCGCCTGCTCGTCCAGATCCTCCATCCCCTCGCGCGCTTCGGCCCGGAGCGCTTCGGACCGTTCGGCGAGGAATGCCAGGAAGCCGCTCTCGCCGCCGGCGAGATAGGCCCGGCATTCCTCGACCAGCAGGCGGACATCGCGGTTGTTGTAGGCCTGCCAGGATCCCACGCCCGCCGTGCGGTGGCGGCAGGCCGTCATGACCGAAAGCTGATCGAGCCGCTCTCGCGTGCCGACCACTCCGGCAACGCCCCCCACGACGAAGCTCTCGGTCACGTTGCGGCGCGCCGCGGTGCGCGCCAGCAGGTCCCGCTGCGTGACGAGGAAGACCACGTCCGCGGCTTCTTCCGCGCCGAGGAGGCGCTTGGCCTGCCCGCCGACGCGGCGGCGCAGGCGGCTTTCGCTGCGCCGCGGCAGGCCCGCGATCGTCTCCTGCAGGAGAAGCGCGAGAACGACCGGCACGGGATCGAGCTCCCGCGCCAGCGGCTGGGTCAGGGGGAAGCTGCCATCGTCCCGGCCCGCCCGCAGCGCGGCGAAGATTCCGATCGAGCGCAGGACGTGCTCGTCCAGCGTGTAGCGGCGGAACAGTCCGTATTCGGCCTTGCCGATGATCGCGCCATAGGCGGGCAGGTAGCGGCCGAGAAGGCCGCATTCGGTCATCCGCCGCAGCACGCGCTCGAGGTCGCCGCTGTCGCGGATGATCGCCTTGAAGATATCCGCGAGACCGGGATCGATACGCTCCGCCCGCCCCACTCTCCGCGCGACGCGCACCGCCGTTTGCAGCGTGCTCGGATGCAGGCGGATGTCCTGCCGCCCCGAGACGAGGAAGAGCGAGAAGAGATCGCGCACGGTCACCGAATCGGGGTCGGCGAAGGTCAGCCGCTCGCCCCGCCGGACGAGGTTCGGCATGCCGCCGAAGCCTCGCTCCTGCGTCAGGCGCGAGGCCGCTTCGGCGAAGCGGCGCGACATGGTGGATTTGAGCGCCTTCTCCTCGAGCATCGCGCAGGCCGAGCCCGTCAGCCGCCCGACTTCCCGCGCATTGAGGAAATAGTGCTTCATCAGCCGCTCGACGGCAGGCGCGCTGCGCCGTCCCTTATAGCCCAGGCGCTCGGCGAGCGCGGGCTGGACGGGGAAGCTGAGGCGGTCATCCGCCCGCCCGTGAAGGTCGTGAAGATGAACCCTGATCGACCAGAGGAAATCCTGCACCCGCGAAAGGCGCCGCGCCTCGGTCTCGGTGAAGAGCCCGGGCGTCGTCATCTCCTGGACCGGCGCGGCCTCCGCCCCCTGCGCATAGCGGTCGAGCCAGTGGAGGAGGTCGAGATCGCGCATCCCCCCCTTCCCTTCCTTCACGTCGGGCTCGATCTCGTAGCGCGAAGCGCCCGTGCGCGCGTGCCGCTCGTCCCGTTCGGCGAGCTTGGCCTCGATGAATTCCGGCACGCTGCGGCCGCGCAGGCGCTCGAAGCGGGACCGGAATTCGGCGAAGAGCCCGGCCTCGCCGCAGAGGAACCGCCCGTCGAGAAAGGCGGTGCGGCAGGTCAGGTCCTCTGCTGCGGCCCTGGCCGCCGATTGCGGATCGTGCACGGCTTGGGACAGCGGCAGCCCGCTATCCCAGAGCGGGTAGAGGATGCGCTGAGCGGCCTCGTCCCCGCCCCGTCCGGTGAGGATCAGGAGGTCGATGTCGGAATGCGGGGCGAGGCGTCCGCGGCCATAGCCGCCGGTGGCGACGAGGCAGACCTCCGCCCCCTGACGGGTTTCCTGCAGGAGAAGGCACAGCGCCTCGTCGACGGCGGCGCAGAGGCCTTCGGCGATCACCGAGCCGCGCCTGGTCTTGGCGAAGAGGGATTTGCGCGTGCGCTCGAAATGCTCGGCGATCAGCGCGCCGGCGCGGCCCGTCGCCGCCGCTTCGGCCATGGCCTCGGACAAGGGCACGGCCGTCTCGCTCACGCGGGGTCCTTCGCGGCCAGCGCCTTGAGGCGGTAAAGCGCCTCATGGGCCTGCCGCGGCGTCAGGCCGTCAGGATCGAGCTCGGCGACGGCTTCGGCCAGGGGATCGGGCTGCGGCTCGGCGAGCGCCTGCGGCGGGGCCGACAGGGCCTCGAAGAGCGGCAGGTCGCCGATGAGGTCGCCTGCCGGCTTTTCCCGCTCAAGCGTGGAGAGCACGCTGGAGGCCCGCGCGATGACGCTCTGCGGGAGGCCCGCCAGCCGCGCGACGGCCACGCCATAGGAGCGGTCTGCCGCGCCCTCGCGCACCTCGTGCAGGAAGACGACGTCGCCCTTCCATTCGCGCACGGCGACCGAGACGTTGGCGAGGCGCGGCAGGCTGGCCGAGAGCCGCGTCAGCTCGTGGTAATGGGTGGCGAAGAGCCCGCGGCAGCGGCTCTGATCATGCAGGTGCTCGAGCGCGGCCCAGGCGATGGAGAGCCCGTCAAAGGTCGAGGTGCCCCGCCCCACCTCGTCGAGGACGACGAGGCTGCGCGGCGTCGCCTGGTTCAGGATCGCCGCCGTCTCGACCATCTCGACCATGAAGGTGGAGCGCCCGCGCGCGAGATCGTCCGAGGCCCCTACCCGGCTGAACAGGCGGTCGACCACGCCGATATGGGCGGATTTCGCGGGAACGAAGGCGCCCGCCTGGGCGAGGACGGCGATCAGCGCGTTCTGGCGCAGGAAGGTCGATTTGCCCGCCATGTTGGGGCCGGTGACAAGCAGGAGGCGCGCTTCCTCGCCGTCGCTGAGAGCGCAGTCGTTCGGCACGAAGCGCTCTCCGCCCGGCAGCGCTGCTTCGACCACGGGGTGGCGTCCCTCCTTGATGACGAAGGCGGTGCTCCCGTCCACGCGCGGCCTGACATGATCGCGCTCTTCGGCAAGCTGGGCGAGGCCGCTCGCGGCATCGCAGAAGGCCAGCGCGTCGGCGCAGGCGCAGAGGGTGTCGCGCCGCTCGGCCACCTTTGCGGTCAGCTCGGCGAAGATCTTCAGCTCCATCGCCAGCGCCTTGTCCCGCGCCTGCACGATGGCCGAATCGAGCTCGGCGAGCCTCGGCGTCGTGAAGCGGACGGCATTGGCGAGCGTCTGTCGGTGGCGGAAATCCTGCGACAGGGGCGGCGCCATCATCTTGTCGGCATGGGCCGCCGTGACCTCGACGAAATAGCCGAGCACCTTGGAGTGCTTGATCTTGAGCGCCTTGATGCCGGTCTGCTGGCGGTATTCTTCCTCCAGCCCGGCGATGATCTTGCGCGCGTCGTCGCGCAGGGCGCGGGTCTCGTCGAGCGGGGCGTCGAACCCCTGCGCGATGAAGCCGCCGTCGCGGGCCAGGAGCGGCAGGTCGGGGCGGAGCGCGCCGTGAAGGAGCGCCTGCAACTCGCCGAAGCCGCCCTCCTCCGCCGCACACAGATCGCGCGCCGCATCGCGCAGGAGGCGCGGCGCGCCTTCCGCCTCGCGCAGCAGCGCTGCCAGCTCGCCGGCGGCATGGACGGCTCTGCCAACCGCCTGCAGGTCGCGCGGGCCGCCCCTCCCGAGGCCGATCCGCGAAAGGGCGCGGGCGAGGTCGGGCGCCTCGCGCAGGCGGTGCCGCATTTCTTCGCGCAAGGCGCGCTCGGACAGGGCGAAGGCCACGGCGTCCTGCCGCTCGGCGATCCGCGCCGGATCCGTCAGCGGGCCGCCGATCCAGCGCGACAGGAGGCGCGCGCCGCCGGCGCTGACCGTCCGGTCGACCGCGCCGAGAAGGGAATGGGCGCGCCCGCCCTCGCGCGCGGTCGTCAGCTCCAAAGAGGCGCGGGTCACGGCGTCGATCGCCATCGTGTCGCCGGGCGCGGAGAGGATGGGCGGCTTGAGGCGAGGCGCCGCGTCGAGCTGTGTCAGCTCGAGATAGCCGATCAACGCGCCGAGCGCGGCGAGCCCTGCGCGGGAGAAGGCGCCGAAGCCGTCGAGCGTCGCGGTGCCGAAGGCGTCCTTGAGCCGCCGCTCGCCCCGCGCGCTGTCGAGGAGCGAGGCATGGACCGGCGTGACCGCCACGCCGTTCTGCCGCAGCGCTGCGGAGAGATCCGCCTCGGCCTCCGCCTCGCGCAGCAGCACCTCGGAGGGGCCGCAGGCGGCGAGCGCGTTCTGGACGCCGTCTTCATCCGTGTCGTGAACGAAGAGATCGCCGGTCGAAAGATCGGCATGGGCGACCGCCGCGCCGGAGCCGAGAGCCGCGACGGCCGCGAGCGTGTTGTGCGCCCGCGCGTCGAGCAGCGTGTCCTCGGTCAGCGTGCCCGGCGTGACGACCCGCACGATCTCGCGGCGGACCAGCGCCTTGGAGCCGCGCTTCTTCGCCTCGGCCGGGTCCTCCGTCTGCTCGCAGATGGCGACGGAATGGCCCTGGCGGATGAGCTTTGCGAGATAGCCCTCATAGGAGTGGAAGGGCACGCCGCACATGGGCACGTCCTCGCCGCCCTGCTGGCCGCGCCGGGTCAGCGTGATGTCGAGCGCGCCCGCCGCGACGACGGCGTCCTCGTGGAAGAGTTCGTAGAAGTCTCCCATGCGGTAGAACAGGAGCGCGCGGCCGGCCTCGCGCTTGAGCGCGTGGTACTGGGCCATCATGGGCGTGAGCTTCGCCCCGCCCCCAATCCGTTCGTCCTGCCCCAAGGGCGCGCCATCCATGGCAACCTCCGTCCCGGCGCGTTAGCATAGCTGTTCCCGGCCCGCACGGTGGTCCGGGTTATTCACAAGGGTCTGGATTGGCGGCGCTGCGCGAGATCGACGGGGGGACGGTGCTGGCGGGCGGACAGGCGCTGCCGGTCACGATCCGCTTCGACCGGCGGGCGCGGCGCCTGATCCTGCGCCTGACCGAGGACGGCGTGCGCGTCACCTGCCCGGGGCGGCACCACCAGCGCGCCGCGCTCGAGATGGTGGAGGCGCGGCGCGGCTGGATCGAGGCGCGGCTGGCAGAGCGCCCTGTGCCCGTGCCTTTCGCCATCGGCGCCTGCCTGCCGCTCTTCGGACGCGACCGGGTGATTCGCGCCGCAGCGTCCACGCGCAGCGCAGCCCGCCTCGAAGGCGACGCCATCATGACGGGCGGCGGCGATGCCGCGGCAGTGGCGCGCCGGGTGGAGGCCTTGGTCAGGACGGAGGCGAAGCGGACTCTTCAGGCCGAATCGGACCGGCTCGCCGCGAAGCTCGGCCTGCCGCCCTGCCCGGTGAGCGTCCGGCGCATGCGCTCGCGCTGGGGGTCGTGCTCGAGCGCGCCGGCCCTGTCCTATGACTGGCGCCTCGCCTTCGCGCCTCCCGAAGTGCTCGCCTATGTGGCGGCCCATGAGGTCGCTCATCGGCGGCACATGGACCACTCCGCGCGGTTCTGGCGGCTCGTGGCGGAGCTGATGCCCGGCTGGAAGCCCGCCGACGGCTGGCTGCGCGCGAATGGCCGCACGCTCTATGCCTATGGCACCTCGTAGGCGGTGACCTCGTCGATCAGGCCGCCGAGTTCGTCATCGCCTCTCGGCTCGTCCTCCCGCCCGCGCAGGAGGTCGGAGAGATGGTCCAGCAGCGACTTCGTGTCCGGACGCGGCATGTAGAGGAGCGGGGCCCGGGGCGCGCGGCCCTCGAGGGCTGCCGTCATCACCCGCGACCAGGTCTCGGCGGGCGCGCCCGATCCCGAAACCGCGCCATGCGCACCCTCCATCGGGGCGAAATCGTCCCGGCCGATCCAGACGACGCCGGCGAGGCCGGAGGCGTAGCCCGCGAACCAGGCATCGCGGCTGTCCTGCCCCGTGCCGGTCTTTCCTGCGGCGGCATGGCCGCTGACGGCCGCGCGGCGGCCCGAGCCGCTTCGCACCACCGTCCGCAGCATGTGGTCGAGCGCCACGACATCCGTCTGCGCGAAGGCGCGGCGGGAGGAGTTCGGCGCGCGCCGGTGGAAGGCGACGGCGCCATCGGCCTCGGTGATGCTGACGACGAGATAGGGCGCATGAACCCGTCCGCCCGCGGACAGGGTCATATAGGCGCGCGTCAGCTCGAGCGGCGAGGCCTCGGTGACGCCGAGCGCGAGGGAGGGGCCGGGATCGCGGGTCCGCCGCAGGCCCGCCCGCTGCGCGGCGGCGACGACGCGGGGCCGGCCCACAGCCTCCTGAAGGCGGACCGCGGGCGCGTTGAGCGAGCGCGCCAGCGCCTCGGTCAGGGGGACCTCGCCGTAATACTTGTTCTTGTAATTGTCCGGCTCGTAGCCGTCGACGACGACCGGGCCGTCATCGATCAGGTCCTCGGGCCGCCACCCCGCCTCGATCGCCGCGAGATAGACGAAGGGCTTGAAGGACGAGCCCACGGGCCGGCGGGCCTGCGTCGCGCGATTATAGGCGGAAGCGCGATAGTCGCGGCTGCCGATCAGCACCCGGATCGCGCCGGTCTCCTCGGCGACCACGACCGCGGCCTGGGCGGCCTCCGGCACGCGGGGGTCGGCGGTCAGGACCTCGTCCAGCGCCGCCTGCGCCGCCCGCGTCATGCCGGCATCGATCGTGGTCCTGATCGTCACGTCGCCGCCCAGGGGCCCCAGGATTTCGCGCGCCTCGGCCACGGCCGCATCGAGCGCATGGGGCGCGGGACGCACCGGGGGGTTGAGGCGGGCGATCCCGGCCTGCGCGATATGATCGGCCTCGGACCGCTTGATATAGCCCGCATCGACCATCGCGGACAGGACGACTTGGGCGCGGGCTCTGGCGGCGTCGGGATCGCTCGTCGGCGCAAGGCGCGAGGGCGCCTTGAGGAGGCCCGCCAGCATCGCCGCCTCCCCCACCGTCAGCTCGGCGGGCGTCTTGTCGAAATAGCGGCGGCTCGCGGCATCGAGCCCGTAGGCGCCGTTTCCGAAATAGACCGCACCAAGATAGAGCGCGAGGATCCGGTCCTTGTCGTAGCGGGCCTCGATCTTCAGTGCCAGGATCACTTCCTGCGCCTTCCGCTCCAGCGTCCGTTCGGGCGTCAGGAGCGCGTTCTTGACGAGCTGCTGGGTGATGGTCGAGCCGCCCTGCGCCACGCTTCCGCTGCGCAGGTTGACGAGCGCCGCGCGCAGCACGGCGACGGGGTTCACGCCGATATGGGAATAGAAGTTGCGGTCCTCTGTCGCCACGAAGGCCTGGAGGACGTGCTTTGGCAGGGTGTCGAGATCGACGGGCTCGCCGCGATCCTGGCCATGCGTCCCGAGCACTTCGCCATGCCGGTCGAGGACGAGGATGCGCGGGGCCTGCGAGCCGGTCAGGTCGTCGACGGGCGGCAGGTCCTTGGCATACCAGACGACCGCGAGAAGGAGGCAGGAGAGAACGCCGCCGACCGCGAAGGTGGCGCGCCCGACAAGGCGCAGGGCTTTCGGCAGCCAGCCGGGAGAGGCGCGCCTCGGCGCGCTCCGCCCCGTGCGGCGCATGGGCTTTCGGGCCGGGTGGCGCCTGACCTGTGAGCGGGCGCGGCTCTTCGCCGAGGATGTGCTGCGGGCCGGGCGGCGCGGTTTGCCCGCCTTCGTCCGGGACGGCGTACGCCGACCGCCTTTCCCGCTGCTCGCTCCTGCCATGAAGCGGCTTTGCGCTGTCAGGGTTAAGAGGAGCTAAAGCATGAGATTACGGGGCGCATAAGAAAGGGCCGGCGCCTTTCGGCACCGGCCCTTCCCGCTTTCGCGCCTTGGACGCTTAGAAGCTGAACTCGACTTCCGTGCGGCGGTTCAGCGGCTCGCGGACGCCGTCGCCGGTCGGGCGAGCCGGGTTGGATTCGCCGAGCGCTTCGATCGTGATCACGCTCGAATCGATGCCGTTGGAGATCAGGGCCTCGCGAACGACTTCCGCGCGACGCGCCGACAGGCGCTGGTTGTAGGCGGCGGAGCCGGCGGTGTCGGTGTTGCCCGAAACCACGATGTTCTCGATCTCGTATTCACGCGCTTCGGCCGCACGCGCCGCGATCAGCGACTGCGCCGCATCGGTCAGGTTGGCGCGGTCGAAGTCGAAATAGACCGTGAGCTCCAGCTCTTCGGGAACCTCGACCTCTTCCTCGACGACCGGGCAGGGCTGGCTGACCAGCACGCGGCTGCCGTCGAAGCAGGTCTTGTATTGCGGCTGGGGCGCCGGAGCGGGCGCGGCGACGGGCGCCGGGGCCGGCTCTGCGCCGCCGCCGAAGTTCCAACGCAGGCCGGCGGTGATTTCCTGGACCTGATACTCGCCCGACAGTTCCGTGAACAGGTTGTTCACGTAGCTGCCATAGTTGAACTCGTTCGTGGCGAGATACTTGTAGCGGACGTCGATCATCATGTTGTCGGTGAAGTCGAAGGACAGGCCGGCCATGCCCTGGTAGGCAGGCACATATTCCTGGTCCGCCGCGACGACGCGGTAACCGGCACCTGCGGCGGCCGGATTGGTGGGATCTGCAGCGTCGATATAGCTGATATTGCTGATTTCCGGACGGATCCGCGCCGCGCCGATACCGACGCCGAGATAAGGGGTCAGACGCCCAGCCGCGTCAACGTTGAAGTCCTTGAAGACGTTGACCATCAGCGTGGTCGCGCTGAGATCGCCCAGATCGGCTTCCCCCGCCGGAAAGCCGCCAAAGCCCAAGCCGTCGCCAGGAATGCTTTCGACGTTCTGTGTACGGGTCGCGAGTTCGAGCTCGCCACGCAGACCATTGTCGAAATATTTCCCTAGCGCACCATAGACGGTGATGTTGTCTTCGAGTTCAAGATCGGCGTCGAACGACGCCGGCAGCGCGCCGCCCTCGTCCTCGAAATCGCTGTCGTCGCTGCTCAGCGCGATACCGGCGCCGATCTGACCGTAGTAACCCTCGTCATCCTGCGCTTGAGCGGCAGACGTCACGGCGAGAGCGCCTGTGGCAGCCAGCAGAGCAAGTTTCAATTTCATCGTCCCCTCCTAAAGGATCGGTGTTATTCGCGGTCGGTTCGGGAGCACGGAAGCTCTCGTCCCATGACACTCAGTTTAGCCCCTTAACCGCGTCGCAAGGACGTGGAAAGCGGCAGCGAAGCGATAACGCCCCGATAAGGCATCCTTGACCGGGGCCTGTTGCATAAACGTCGCGAAGAAAGTGTTAAGGCCCTCTCAAGGGCGCGGAACCGCCTCGAACCTGCCGTTTTCAGCGACCGAGGCTGGCGAGCGCTGCCTCGCCGCGGGTTCCGGCGAGGCCGGTGCGGAGCTTGGAGATCGCCTGCTTCTCGATCTGGCGAACGCGTTCCTTCGACAGGGACAGCACCTCGCCCAGTTGTGACAGGGTCACTTTCTCCTCGCTGAAGAAGCGCTCCTGGATGATCCGCCGCTCGCGGTCGGTCAGGCACGTCATGGCCGAAGCGAGCCAGGCGCGGCGCTTTTCGAGATCGAGCGTGTCTTCGGCGCTGACATCGGGCAGTTCCCGCTCGTCGGGAATGAGTTCCTGGCGCTCCGTGTCGCCTTCCTCGGACAGAGTGGCGTTCAGGGACTGGTCGCGGCCGCCGAGGCGGGAGGTCATGAACTCGATGTCCGTCTCGCTGACGCGGAACTTCTCGGCCGCTTTCTGGCGGGCGATCGGCGCTGCGGCGTCGACCTGCTCGATCATGGCGCGGATGCGGGAGAGGTTGAAGAAGATCGTCTTGTGGGCCGATTTCGAGCCGATGCGTACGATCGACCAGTTGCGCAGCACGTAGTCCTGCATCGAGGCCCGGATCCACCAGCCCGCATAGGTGCAGAAGCGGACATCGCGGTCGCAATCAAAGCGCTTGGCCGCTTCGAGGAGGCCGATCACCCCTTCCTGGATCAGGTCGCCGAGCGGCAGGCCGTAGCCGCGGAACTTGATCGCCGTGGAAACGGCCATGCGCATGTGAGCCTCGGTCAGCTCGTCGAGGGCCGCCTGGTCCTGGTGCTCGCACCAGGCGCGGGTGAGTTCGTGCTCCCGCTCGATCGACAGGAGCGGCGCCGACATGGCGCGCCGGATCGTGTCCTTGACGTGGTCTCTTTGCATGTTGGCGGCGGCCATGGCGATCTCCTGCGGCGGTCGTGGTCGGATGCTTGCCGGTGGCTTGCGAACAGGCCGCTCCCGATTGGGTTCCCAGGCACAGAAGGTCGCACGCAGGAAGACGGGGTGGTGACAAGCTTTCGCGCCGCGCCTACGGGGCCGCAAAACACTCGCCCCATGGGAGTTATTCGATGCGCATCGGCGTTCCGACAGAGATCAAGAAGCTCGAGCACCGCGTCGGGATGACGCCCGACAGCGTGCTGGAACTCACCCGGCTCGGCCATGAGGTCCGGGTGCAATCCAATGCCGGCCTCGGCATCGACTTCACCGACGAGCAGTACGAAGCGGCCGGCGCGACCATCGTACCCTCGGCCGAGGCGGCCTATGACGCCGAGCTCATCATCAAGGTGAAGGAGCCGCAGCTTGCCGAGTGCGAGATGTTGTCGCAGGGCCAGACGCTGTTCACCTATCTGCACCTCGCCGCCGACAAGCCGCAGGCCGAGGCGCTGGAGCGATCCGGCGCGATGTGCATCGCCTATGAGACGGTGACCGGCGACACGGGCGGCCTGCCCCTCCTCCGCCCCATGTCCGAGGTCGCGGGCCGCATGTCGGTCCAAGTCGGCGCCTGGTGCCTGGAGAAGGCGCAGGGCGGACGCGGCACGCTGCTCGGCGGCGTCCCCGGCGTCGGCGCGGGCGAGGTCGTGATTCTCGGCGGCGGCGTGTCGGGCTTCAACGCGGCGCAGATGGCGGTCGGCCTTCACGCCGATGTCACGCTGTTCGACGTGTCGATCAACCGGCTCGAGGAACTGGACGCGCTGTTCAAGAACCAGGTCCAGACGGTCTATTCGACCAAGGGCGCGGTGGCGGACGCGATCGCGCGCGCGGATCTCGTCATCGGAGCGGTTCTCGTCCCCGGCGGCGCGGCGCCCAAGCTCGTCACCAAGGAGATGCTCGGCATCATGAAGCCGGGCGCGGTGCTGGTGGACATCGCCATCGACCAGGGCGGCTGCTTCGAAACCTCGCATGCGACAACGCATGACGATCCGATCTACGAGATCGACGGCATCGTTCACTATTGCGTGGCCAATATGCCGGGCGCGGTGCCGCGGACGTCGACCTTCGCGCTCAACAACCGCACCCTGCCCCATATCGTGAACCTCGCCGAACTCGGCACCAAGGAGGCGCTGCGCCAGGACAAGCACCTGCGCGCGGGGCTGAACGTGGCCGAGGGCTGGATCACCCACGAGGCCGTCGCCCGCGATCTCGGCATGAAGTTCAAACCGGCCGAAGACCTGATCTGAGGGCGAGAGTTGGCCGGGGCGGCGCGTGCGCCTACACCCCGGCCATGACATTGCGAGCAGAGTTTCAGGACGCGCTGTCCGCCCTCGACGGCAGGACCGGCGCCATGCGCGAGACCATTCTTGAATGGTCCGCGATTAATTCCGGCACCGCCAATCTGGATGGGTTGGGGCGCGTGGCCGCCGCGGTGCTGCCGCGTTTCGAGGCTGCGGGCTTCGATGCGCAGACGATTCCCCCAGGCGAGGTGACCGCCATCGACCAGGACGGAAAGGAATCCGCGATCGAGCGGGGCCCGGTGCACGTCCTGAGCGCGAACCCGCAGGCGAACCGGCGCGTCCTGATGACCGGCCACCTCGACACGGTCTTCCCGGCCTCGTCCCATTTCCAGGAGCCGCGCGACCGCGGGGACGGCACGCTGCACGGCCCCGGCGTCGCCGACATGAAGGGCGGCATCTGCGTCATGCTGGAGGCCGCCTCGGCGTTCCTCAAGACACCGTTCGCCGAGAAGGTCGGCATCGATATCGTCCTCAATTCCGACGAGGAGACGGGCAGCCATGCCTCCGCCGGCGTGCTGCACGAGCGGGCGCTCGCCGCCGATATCGGCCTCGTCTACGAGCCGGCCCTGCCGGACGGAACGCTCGCGGGGGCGCGGGCGGGGTCGGGGCATTACACCTTCACCGTACACGGCAAGGCGGCGCATGCGGGCCGCGAATTCGATATCGGCCGCAATGCGATCCTCGGCGCCGCGCGCCTGATGGAAGCGATCGACGGGATCAACGGACAGCGCGAGGGCACGACGCTGAACCTCGGCGTCATCGAGGGCGGCCAGGCCACGAATGTGGTGCCGGACCTCTGCATCGTGAGGATGAACATCCGCGGCCGGAGGACCGAGGACCTGAACTGGGCCGACGAGCAGATCCGCAAGGTCGTCGAGGAGGGCAATGCTGAAAGCCGCTTCGGCGAGGATATCAGCGTCGACCTGCATGGCGGCGTGCACCGCCCGGTCAAGGAGATGAAGGGCGGCACGGCGGCCCTGTTCGAGGCGGTGCGCAAGGCCGGCGGGGAGCTCGGCCTCGGGGTCGAGTGGAAGCCGACCGGCGGCTGCTGCGATGGCAACAACCTCGCGGCGGCGGGGCTTCCCAATGTCGACACGCTCGGCGTGATCGGCGGCAAGATCCATTCGGACCAGGAATATGCGGTGATCGACAGCTTCGTGCCGCGCGCCAAGCTGTCCTGCCTCCTCCTGATGATGCTCGCCTCGGGCGAGATCGCCTGGCCGGAGCGGGTTCGATGAGCATGCTCTCCGTCCGCCCCGCCCGCGCCTCCGATCTCGACGACCTCTGCGCCCTCGCAAGAGAGGCCGGCACGGGCATGACGACCGTGCCGGGCGATCCAGCCGCCATGGCCGAGCGCATCGCGCTCAGCGAAGCCGCCTTCGCCGGACAGGGCGAGGCGGGCCCGCGCGACATCTTCTTCTTCGTGCTCGACGACGGCGAGCGCGCGGTCGGCATGGCGAGCATCTTCCCCGCCCTCGGCGCGGACCGGCCGTTCTATTCCTACAGGCTCAGCCACCTCGCCGCGCAGACGCCGGAACTCGATATCCGTGCGAGCACGGACATCCTGCACCTCGTCAACGATTTCCACGGCTATACCGAGGTCGGCACGCTGCTGATCGGCGAGAGCGCGCGCGGAAAGGGGGCGGGCCGCCTCCTCTCGCTGTCGCGCTTCTTGTTCATGATAACGCAGAGGGAGCGGTTCTCCGAGCGGGTGATGGCGGAAATCCGCGGCTGGTTCGACGAGGAAGGCCGCTCGCCCTTCTGGGAAGCGGTGGCCTCCCGCTTCTTCCATCTCAGCTTCGAGGAAGCCGACCAGCGCTCGGCGAGCGACTTCCGCTTCATCGCCGACCTAATGCCGAAATATCCGATCTATGTGGAACTCCTGCCCGAAGAGGCGCGGGAGGTGATCGGCAAGCCGCACGCGACATCCGGCTTCGCCATGAAGCTTCTTTCGGCCGAAGGGTTCGAATGGACCCGCTGCATCGACATCTTCGATGCCGGTCCCAGCCTCGAAGTGCCGCTCGACCGTATCCGGACGGTCCGGCGGGCGCGGCAGCTCACCGTGCGGATCGGTGACGAGGAGACCAAGCCCAAGGAACTCGTCGCCAACTCCGCCATCGGGCGGTTCGGCTGCATGGTCGCAAGCGGTCCGATCACGGAAGAAACAGTCACTCTCAAAGCCGCGCAGGCGGAGCGCCTGGGCCTGAAGGAGGGCGAAGCGGCCCTCGTCTCGCCGCTCAAGCCGCTTGGCGCGGTCAGCAAGGAGCCGAAAGCATGAACGGAAAGCTCTATATCGGCGGCGCATGGCGCTGCGGCGAGGGCGAAGCCATGGGCTCGACCGCCCCGGCAACGGGCGAACGCCTCTGGGAAGGCGTCTCGGCGAACGAGGCGGACACCGATGCCGCGCTCGGCGCTGCGCACACCGCCTTCCCGGCCTGGTCGCGCCGTCCGCTCGACGAGCGGATCGCCGTGATCGAGCGCTATTCGGCCATCGCCGCAGAGCGCAAGGAGGAGATGGCCAGCCTTATCGCGCGCGAGACCGGCAAGCCGCTCTGGGATGCGCGGACCGAAGCCGGAGCCGTCGCGGGCAAGGCCGCCGTCGCCCTTCAAGCCTATCACGACCGCACGCCGACCAAGGAAAAGGAGACGCCTGCGGCCACTTTGCGGATCGCGCACCGCCCGCATGGCGTGATGGCCGTCATCGGGCCCTTCAACTTTCCGGCCCACCTGCCCAATGGCCATATCGTTCCCGCACTGATCGCCGGGAACACGGTCGTCTTCAAGCCGTCCGAGCAGACGCCGGCGGTCGCCGAGCTGATGGTGTCCTGGTGGGACGAGGCGGGCCTGCCCGCAGGCGTCGTGAACCTGGTCCAGGGCGGGCGCAGCGTGGCCGAAGCCATGGTGCAGGATGCGCGCACTGCCGGCGTCCTGTTCACCGGCGGCGTGCAGGCGGGCCTCGCCATTCACCGCGCGCTGGCGGGGCACCCCGAGAAGATCCTCGCGCTGGAACTCGGCGGGAACAATCCGCTGATCGCTTGGGATATCGCGGATGCGGATGCGGCGGCGCGCATCGTCGCCCGCTCGGCCTTCATCACCGCAGGCCAGCGCTGCACCTGCGCGAGGCGCCTGATCGTGCAGGAGGGCGAGGCGGGCGAGCGGATCGCAGCTGCCGTCGCGGACCTCATTCCCCGCCTGCGGATCGGGCCGCCCGACGCCGAGCCCGAGCCCTTCCTCGGCTGCGTCATCGACGAAGCCGCGGCCGATGCCGTCCTGCGCGCGCAGGATGAGCGCATCGAGGCCGGGGCGAAAGCCATTGTCCGCGCAGGCAGGAGCCAGCACGGCCCCGCCTTCGTCACGCCGGGCCTTCTCGACGTGACGGACACCGACCGCCCGGACGAGGAAGTGTTCGGCCCCCTCCTCCAGCTCGTCCGCGTATCCGATTTCGACGAGGCGGTGCGGGTCGCGAACGACACGCGCTTCGGCCTCGCCGCGGGCCTTCTTTCGGACGAGGAAGGCCTCTGGGACAGGTTCAAGACGGATATCCGCGCAGGGATCGTCAACTGGAACCGCCAGACGACGGGCGCTTCGGGCGCCGCGCCCTTCGGCGGGCCGGGCCTGAGCGGCAATCACCGCCCGGCAGGCTATTACTCGGCCGATTACTGCGCCTGGCCGATGGCGAGCATGATCGAAGCGGGCCCGCTCAAGGATGAAGCGGCCATGCCGGGGGTCGAGGCGTGAGCGCGCGGGAAGTCAATTTCGACGGCCTGGTCGGCCCGACGCACACCTATGGCGGCCTGTCGCTCGGCAATGTCGCCTCCATGTCGTCGGAGGATCAGGTCTCGAACCCCCGCGATGCGGCGCTTCAGGGCATCGGCAAGATGCGCACTTTGCTGCGCATGGGCCTTTTGCAGGGCGTGCTGCCGCCGCATGAGCGGCCCTTCGTGCCCGCGTTGCGGCGCTTCGGCTTTGCGGGCAGCGACGGGGAGGTCGTGGAAGCGGCGGCCAAGGCCGCGCCCGCGCTTTTGCGCAACTGCTCTTCCGCCTCGGCCATGTGGACGGCCAATGCCGCGACCGTCTCGCCCTCTGCGGATACGGGCGATGGACGCGTGCATTTCACGGCGGCCAATCTGGCGGCGATGTTCCATCGTTCGATCGAGCACCCCTTCACCTCGCGCTGCCTGCGGCGGATCTTCGAGGGAGAGGCGTTCTCCCACCACGACGCGCTGCCCGGCGGCGGCGCGATGGGC
The DNA here is from genome assembly GCF_000733125.1 of Parvularcula oceani. Classification (GTDB taxonomy): domain Bacteria; phylum Pseudomonadota; class Alphaproteobacteria; order Caulobacterales; family Parvularculaceae; genus Parvularcula; species Parvularcula oceani. The sequence continues at coordinate 84,760 of NZ_JPHU01000009.1, forward strand.
GATGAGGGGGCGGCGAACCATACCCGCCTCAGCGCCTCCCATGACGCACCGGGCCTCGAGCTTTTCGCCTATGGCCGCTCCGCCTTCGAGAAGCTGTCGGGACTTCATTTCCTGCCGCGCCAGGCGAGAGAAGCCTCCGAGGCAGTCGCCCGCATGCACCGCCTCGATCCCGAGCGGACCGTCTATGTCCGGCAGAGCCAGGAGGCGGTGGATAGCGGCGCCTTCCACAATGACGTGGTGGGGGTCGGCAACGGCCCGGTCCTGATGTTCCACGAGCGGGCCTATGAGGACCCGCGGGCGATGGAAGACGAGATCCGTCGCAAGTCCGAACCCCTGGGCTTCGAGCCGGTCTTCCTCGAAGTGCCTGCCGACCGGGTGAGCCTTCTCGATGCAATCGGCTCCTATCTCTTCAACTCGCAGCTCATCACGCTTCCCGGCGGCGGCACGGCGCTGATCCTGCCGACCGAGGCGGAGGACAATCCGCGCACGAAACGATGGGTGGACGCGCAGGTGGCGGGCAATGGCCCGATCACGGAAGCGCATTTCCTCGACGTGAAGCAGAGCATGAAGAACGGGGGCGGCCCCGCCTGCCTGCGGCTGCGCGTCGTCCTGACCGATGCGGAGCGCGAGGCGGCCCGCCCAGGCGTCCTGATGGATGAGGGAAAGCTCGATGCGCTCGAGGATTGGGTCCGGACCCATTACCGGGACCGGCTGTCGCCCGCCGACCTCGCCGATCCCAAGCTGCTCGAGGAAAGCCGGGCGGCGCTCGACGCGCTGACGCAGACGCTCGGTCTCGGAAGCGTCTACGATTTTCAGATGTGAGGAGCGCCCGCCGCCCTATTCGGCGGCGCGGCGGGCATTGCGCACCGCATCCTCGAGGGCGTCGAGCGAGACGCCCTCTTCCTCGTCGACGGGCGGCAGGTCGAGTTCGCCCGTCGAAGCGTCCGTGGGCAGATGGCATGACACCAGCGTGCCGCTGCCTTCGCGCGAGGACAGGCGGACGAGGCCGCCATGCAGCTTCACGTAGGAGTTGACGAGGGCGAGGCCGACGCCGGCGCCCGCGCCGGGCCCTGCGCTCTCGAAGCGGTCGAAGACCTTGGCCTGGTCTGCCGGGCTGACGCCCCTGCCCGTGTCCTGAACCCACAGCCGGACGGCGCCGTCCTCGCGCGCGGCGCCGAGGACGACTTCGCCGCCCGCTTCGGTGAAGGCGAAGGCGTTGGAGAGGAGGTTGAAGATCACCGTGCGCAGGCGCTTCTCGTCGGCCTCTATAGTGCCGATATCCTTCGGGCACTGAACGCGCAGGCGCACCTCGGCATGCTCGGCCTTGAGCGTGGCATAGGTCGCGGCCTTCTCGAGCAGGCTGCGGACATCGACGTCCGTCCTGTCGAGCTGTAGCTGCCCCGCGTCGATGGCGGCGAGGTCGATGATGTCGTTGACCAGCGCCAGCAGGCGGTCGGACGCCATCAGGATCGAGGCGACATAGTCCTTCTGCCGGTCCGTGAGCTCGCCGGTCGTCGGCATTTCGAGGAACTGCGCGAAGCCGATGATCGAGGTCAGCGGGTCGCGCAGCTGATAGGAGATGTGGTCGACGAAGCGCGTCTTGATGCGGTCGGTCTCTTCGAGGATCTGGTTGCGGGTCTCGAGCTCCTTCTGGCGCTCCTTGGCATCGGTGATGTCGAGGAAGGTCAGCAGCGTCGCGCCGTCCGGCAAGGGCGATGTGGCGTAGAGATAGGACTTGCCGTCTTCGAGCGCGATCTCGTCGCCGACGCTGGCCACGCGGTCCTCGGGCGCGAAGGACACGATGCGGCGCTTGATCCCTGCAAAGGCCTCTTCGGCCTGAGGGGCGGCTTCGAGGAGATGGGTCTTGATCTCATCGAAATGGCGCTCGGCGATCTGGGCGCTCTCCATCGACCACATGCTGCGGAAGGCCATGTTGTAGAGCGCGAGCCGCCCATCGGCGCCGAACACCGCCACGCCCTGGGCGAGATTGTTGAGCGTCGCGCGCTGCACGTCGATCTGCGTCTGGAACTGGGATCGCAGGGACAGGGTTTCGGTGATGTCCTCGAACACGACGGTGACGCCGCCGAGCGCATGCCGCTGGGACTTGACGTTCAGCATGCGTCCGTCAGGCAGGTTCCAGAATTCGTCCGGCGCCGTTCCTTCGGCCGCCGAAGCGGAATCGGCGGCTTCCTCTGTGTAAAGACGAAGCTGGCTCTTCTTCCACGCGCCGAAATCCGACTGCGCGGGCAGCGCGCCCTTGTGGCGCAGCTTGTCGAGGATCTCGCCGTGGCTTGGCCGGGCGCGCAGGTCCGCGTCGTCGAGCTTCCACAGGTCCAAGAAGGCTTGGTTGTAATAATCGAGCTGCTGCTGGGCGCCGAAGACGGCGACCGCGGAGGGGATCTGGTCGAGGGTCTTGCGGTGCGCTTCCTGATGGCGGCGCAGATCCTCCTGCGCCCGGTCCTGGCGGGTGATGTCGATCGCGAGGCCGCCGAGCGAGCCCTCGCCGAAGCCGTGAAGCGCGGTCTCGATGATCCTCAGCATACGCCGCTGTCCGCGCACGGTGACCGCCGCGATGTCGTCGATGGCGCGGCGGCCGGAGCGCGGCAGCTCCTTTTCCGCCCGCTCGGCGAGGCGGCGGAAGGCGGGGTCGATCTCGATCTGCTCGTCGATCACCTGCTCCATGTTCACCGCCTCGACCATCTCGACATAGGCCTTGTTGACCCATTCGAGCTTGAGGTCCGGCGAGCGGCGCCAGGCGGCCATCGGGGCGCGGTCGAGCTGGTTCAGCGCACCGTGGAGGTCGGCGGCGCGGTCGCGCGCCTGGCCGACGACGCCGGCCTCTTCGGCGAGGCGGACGGCGGGGTCGGTCAGCCACAGCGTGACCTGATCGCCGGCGACGCGGCCGTCGCAGTCGATGGCCCGCCCCTCTTCGGTGACGACCGAGCCGGAAAAGGAGACGCCGTGGCTGCGCAGGGCACGGACCTTGTCGCGCAGGCGCTGCATGTCGCCCGCATCCTCGTCCACCGGCAGGTCGCCGAAGGCATCGAGCAGCGCATCGGCAGGACGCAGGAAGGCGCCGGGGTCCTCGGAAGCGAAGGTCAGGAGGCTGGCGAGAGCCGCCGGGCCGCCGAGAACGCGCGGCTCACCCCAGCCGCTCTCGATGTCCTCGAACGCGTCGTTCCAGACGAGGACGAGGCCCGGATGGCTGGCGAGGACGCTTTCGGAGCGCTCGAGAGAGGCTTCCATCTTCGCCAGGCGCCGCGACCAGTCCACCGTCGCCGTCCGCGAGGCCATGGACAGGCGCACCGCCCACAGGCCGGCGGCGAAGGCGAAGAGCACGGCGCTGCCGGTCACCAGCAGGGTCGGATCGAGAGGCAGGGTTTCTGCGGCCGGCGCCTGCGCCGCTGCTTGCGCGCGGGCGGAGAGGCCGCCCGCCAGCATGGCCGCGGCGGAGGCGCCGCCGGACAGAAGGTTTCTCAGCCCCAGACCCATACCGTCTCCGCCTGCCGTAAAGTGCCTACGCGCGCCCAGCCCGTGCGTAACCCTTCGTTAACCACGAAGCGTACACTCCGCCTTACAGGGTTCACAAAGGGTTAAGCGCGCTCTCTTTGACCCTGCCGGGGCTGCCGAATCAACCGGCTTCGGAGGCCAGCGCGTCGAACAGCGCACGGATCGCCATCGCCTCGCCGCCGACCGGACGCCCAGGCCTCGCCGAGGGCACCCAGGCATAGATGTCGAGGTGGGTGTAGGGCAGATCCTTCACGAAGCGGCTGAGGAACAGCGCGGCCGTGATCGAGCCTGCGAAGGAGGTGTCCGCCGCGTGGTTCACGTCCGCGATCGGGCTCGACAGATAGTCGTGATAGCGCTGCCAGAGCGGCATCGGCCAGACCGGGTCGTTGAGCCGGTCGCCCGCCGCGTGCACCTTTTTCGCGAAGCCCTCCTCCGTCGAATAGACCGGCGGCAGGTCGGGCCCCAGCGCCACGCGCGCGGCCCCCGTCAGCGTCGCCAGCGAGATGATGCGGTCCGGCCCCTCCTCGGCGGCATAGGCGAGCGCGTCGGCGAGGATCAGCCGCCCTTCGGCATCGGTGTTGGAGATCTCCACCGTCTGTCCGTCGCGGGCGGTGAAGACGTCGCCGGGGCGGAAGGCATTGCCCGAGATCGCGTTCTCGACCGCCGGGATCAGCAGGCGCAGCCGGACCTTCAGCCCCGCCTCCATGATCATCTGGGCGAGCGCCAGCGCATTGGCGCTGCCGCCCATGTCCTTCTTCATCAGGCCCATGCCCTTGCCGCCCTTGATGTTCAGGCCGCCGGAATCGAAGCACACGCCCTTGCCGACCAGCGTCACGCTCGGAGCATCGGCCGGTCCCCAGCGCAGCTCGATCAGCCGCGGCGGCGTCGCAGCCGCGCGCCCGACGGCGTGGACCAGCGGAAAGCCCTTTCGCAGCGCCTCGCCCTCGACAACGCTGAATTCGGCGCCATGCGCCTTGGCCACGGACTGCGCCGTCGCGGCGAGCTCTGCCGGGCCCATGTCCTCGGTCGGCGTGTTGACGAGATCGCGGGCCAGCGTCACCGCCCCGACATCGCGCGCCAGGCGGGGTTCGTCGGCGCCCTCGGGCAGGATCAGCGTCGGCACGGGGCCTTGGGTCTTGTAGCGGGAGAAGCGATAGGCGCCCAAAGCCCAGCCAAGCGCGAGCAGCGTGCCATCCTCGCCGCCGGGCGCGTCCTCGAGCCGGTAATCGCCCGCATTGAGGCGCGCGGCGGCCGCGCCGAGCGCGAAGCTGTCGGACCCGTCGCCCATCCCGATCAGAACGCCGTCCTCGAACGGCAGGAGGCGCCCGAGAGCGCCGTCGAACTGCATCCGCTCCGCAAGCTGCACCGCCCCCGGAGCGACGTCAGCAATACGGGCATCCGCGTCCTCCTTGGGGATGAGGTAGAGCGGCACGGCGTCCTCGGCGCGGGACGCATCGAAGGCAGCGAGCGAGGCGGGCAGATCGGCCATAGAAAGGGTCCTTCGTGTTGTCGGGCTTCACTTAAGACTTCTTCAGCGAGTTTCAGCGAGTGTCTGCACGAGATTCCAGCTTCCACGGCAAGGGCCGTGACGAGGAGCAGCGCCATGAGCCTTGCCCGTATCCTGACCGCCGGCGCCGGCGCGCTCGCGCTTTCGGCCTGTGCGACGACCAATCCGGTCATGGGCGGCGTCAGCCAGTCCGACCTGACCACCGTCTCGTCCGAGACCGGCACGGACGGGCTCGACCCGATCGCCCGCGCGGCCTTCTGGGGCACGCGCTATGACCGCGACCCGGCGGACGCGCATACGGCGGCGCAGTTCTCGAAGGCCCTGCGCGCCGTCGACAACAATGCCGAGGCCCTGCGCGTCGCCAAGCAGGCGAGCGCGCGCCATCCCGAAAACCCGCAGCTCAAGCTCGAGCTCGGCAAGGCGCTGATCGCCAATGAGCGCGCTCATGAGGCGGTGCGGCCCATCGAGCAGGCCATCACGGGCGGCCTCTACGAAGACTGGTCGGCCTATTCGGCCTATGGCGTCGCGCTCGACAAGACGGGCCGCCACCAGGAGGCGCGGCACCAGTATGACCGCGCCCTCGCCATCGCGCCCGGCAAGGCGCAGGTGCTCAACAACAAGGGGCTGTCCTATGCCCTCGAAGGGCGCGCCGCCCTGGCCGAGCGCACGCTGCGCACCGCCGCCGCCGCGCCCGGCGGCACGGCCCGCATGCGCCAGAACCTCGCTCTCGTCCTCGGCCTGTCGGGCCAGACGGCGGAGGCCGAGCGGCTCGCCCGCTCCGACCTGCCGCCCCGCGTGGCCGAGAACAATGTCGCCTATTTCCGCAATCTCGTCGCCCAGCCCGCCTATTGGGGTGGCCTGAGCACCGCGAATGCCGAATTGCCGGTGTTCGAGGACGAAGGCCCGGTGGAGCCGACCTTCGAGCCGGCCGTCCTGCCCGCTCCGACGCCGAAGCCCGAGCCGGAGAACGCGGTTCCCGCCTTCGAGCCCGAAGAGCGGGAAGCCGAGCCCGGCGTCAGCGCGAGCCGCGAGGACGGAGCGCAGGTCGTCGCCGACGCCGCGCCCATGGCCCTGACACCGGACGGGCTCTGAAGCCCTTCTCAAGAACCAGATCCTGACGCCGAGCACGGGGGCCCTGTCCCCGGTTTCGCCGCCGGCCCCCCGATCCGCACGCCCGGCCCGCCCGGCGCCGCGATCGTCCCCCTCCTCATCCTCGTGCCAGGCTGCCGCAGCCCCTATCGGAGGGACGCGCACTTCTTGATGGGTCTCCGCACGGGCCGATCAAGAGGTGCGCGCGTTCCGAGCTCGGTCCGGGGAAAGTTGCCGCATCAGCGGCCAAGGGGACTCTCCTGCCTGTCCTGCGGGAGCGCTGACGGCCTTCGGCCGTGCGACGCCGCCTGCTTGGCAAGGATCGACAAGGGAGGAAGGCCGAAGAGGCGGCGGGTGCGGGATCAGGCCGTGCTGACGGCCGGGCGCCTGCTTGGCCCCGGCCCGCAGTCTCTGCCGGCCCTGCCCGCTTCTCGAGGGTCGGCGCGCGGCCCTCAGTCGAACCAGCCCATCGCGCTGCCGGCGGCCGGCGTCAGGATGATGACGAAGAGCACGGGCAGGAAGAAGAGGATCATGGGCACGGTAAGCTGCGGGGGCAGCGCGGCGGCCTTCTTTTCCGCGGTCTGCATGCGGATCTCGCGGTTCTCGGCCGCCATGACGCGCAAGGACGAGCCCAGCGGCGTGCCATAGGTCTCGCACTGGATCAGCGCGGTCACCACGGCCTTGATGCCTTCGAGACCGGTCCGCTCGCCGAGATTGTGATAGGCGACCTTCCGGTCCTGCAGGTAGGACAGCTCCGCCGTCGTCAGTCCGTATTCCTCGGCCAGCGCCGGGCAGGTCGCGGCGACCTCCTGCGTCACCTTCTGAAGCGCCGCCTCGATCGACATGCCGCTCTCGACGCAGATGAGGAGCAGGTCGAGGCTGTCCGGGAAGGCGAGTTGCAGGGCCTGCTGCCGCTTTTTGATGAGATTGGTGACGTAGAGATTGGGCAGGTAGAAGCCCGCCACGCCCGCGCCGCAGGTCAGCATCAGCCGCACGAGATTGCCGAACTCGCCGATCTGCAGGACATAGAGGTAGAAGGCGGCGACGCAGAGCGCGATCACCGGGGTCAGGACGCGCGCCGCCATGAAGGTGAAGACCGGCCGCTCGCCGCGCAGGCCCGCGAGGGTCAGCCTCTTGGCGGCGGATTGCGCGTCGAAGATCTCGAGAAGCTTGAACTGCTGGACGAGGCTCTTGGCGGCGCCTCCCGCCGCGGCATTGCGCAGGCTCGGCGCCTTCTTGCCGGCGATCTCGGCGCGGGATTGCTGGCGCAGCCGCTCCTTGTAGTCCGCGACCTTCTTGGCCCGCGCCTTCATCGGATCGGTCTGGAGCACCGGCTGAAGCAGGGTGAAGGCCGTCGCGGCCGAAGCGACCGCGGCCAGGAGCGCGACCTGGTTCTGCCTGTCGGTGACGATGTCGACGAAGGACATGATCCGCTCCTCAGACCTTGATGTTGATCATGTTCTTCATGACGAAGACCCCGATCGCCATCCACAGCCCAGCGCCGATCAGCATGAGATTGCCGATCTTCGTCTGGAACAGCGGCTGGAGATATTCCGGGCTCGACAGATGAACCATGAGCGAGACGACGAAGGGCATGGAGCCGAGGATGACGGCGGAGGCCTTCGCCTCCATGGACAGGGCCGCGATCTTGCCGAGCATCATCTTCCGTGCCCGGAGCACGCTGCCCAGATTGCCCAGAGCCTCGGCCAGATTGCCGCCCGTCTGCTGCTGGATGAGGAGCACGATCGAGAAGAAGTTCACCTCGTTGATCGGCATCCTCTTATACATGCGGTCCAGCGACTGCTCGAGCGAGAGGCCGAGGCGGACGCCTTCGGTCAGGAGGTGGAACTCCGTCCTCACCGGCTCCTGCGCGTCGCGGGCGATGATCTTGAGGCATTCATTGACCGGGAGGCCCGATTTCACGCCGCGCACGATGACGTCGATGGCGTTGGAGAATTCCTCGACGAACTTCTTCTGCCGCTTCTTGCGCTTGGCGTTGATGAACCAGCGCGGCGCGCCGAGCCCGCCGACCAGCGTCATCGCGCCGATCACCCAGGGCTTCTGCGCGGTGAGCAGGCCGATCGCGCAGAAGACCAGCGCGACGATGGCGGACAGGATGTAGAATTCGCGCACGGACAGCTCGAAGCCTGCCTGGGCGATCGTCTCTTCGAGGCCGACCTTCTTCTTTTTCTCGGCGGCCGCGGCCGCGTCCTCGATCTTCTTGAGGCTGTCCGCGACCTGCTTGCGGCGCTCCTTGGCGTTGTCCGGCGCCTGCGCGCTGACGTTGCGCGAGCTGTTGCCCCCGCCGGCCAGCGCGGCGGCGCGCTTGCTCGCCTTGTCATTGCCCGACGGCGCCAGCAGCAGCACTGCCAGCGCGCCGAAGGCGACGAGGCCGCCGAGCAAGGCAAGAAGCATCTGCTGGTCCATCCGCCCTACTCCGCCGCCGCGTCGAGCGCTTCGGCGAGGTCGCCGTGCCGGCCGTAATAGCGGGCCCTGTCCCAGAAGCCCGGACGCGCGATGCCGGTGGATTTGTGCCGCCCGAGGATCTTCCCGTCCTCGTCCTCGCCGTTCATGTCGTAGACGAAGAGGTCCTGGGTGATGATCGTATCGCCCTCGGTGCCGAGCACTTCGGTGATGTGGGTGATCCGCCGGGAGCCGTCGCGGAGGCGGGCGGCCTGGATCACCACGTCGACGGAGCCGACGATCATCTCGCGGATGGTTCTGGAGGGCAGGCCGAGGCCGCCCATGGTGATCATGGATTCAAGGCGCGACAGCGCCTCGCGCGGGGAGTTGGCGTGCAGCGTGCCCATCGAGCCGTCATGGCCCGTGTTCATCGCCTGCAAGAGGTCGAAGGCCTCGGGCCCCCGCACCTCGCCCACGATGATCCGTTCGGGACGCATCCGCAGGCAGTTCTTGACGAGGTCGCGCATGGTGATCTCGCCCTGCCCTTCGAGGTTGGGCGGGCGGGTCTCGAGGCGGACCACGTGCGGCTGCTGGAGCTGGAGTTCGGCGGCGTCCTCGCAGGTGATGACGCGCTCGTCCTCCTCGATGAAGGAGGTCATGCAGTTCAGGAGCGTCGTCTTGCCCGAGCCCGTGCCGCCGGAGATCAGCGTGTTGATCCGGCAGGAGCCGACAATGCCGAGGACCTTCGCGCCCTCGGGGCTGATCGACCCGAACTCGACGAGGTTGTTGATCGTCAGCTTGTCCTTCTTGAACTTCCGGATCGTCAGGGCGGCGCCGTCGATCGACAGAGGCGGCGCGATGACGTTGACGCGGGAGCCGTCGGGAAGGCGCGCGTCGCAGATGGGGCTGGCTTCGTCGACGCGCCGGCCGACCTGGCTGACGATCCGCTGGCAGATGTTCATCAGCTGCGCATTGTCGCGGAAGCGCACATTGGTCAGCTGGATCTTGCCGTCGACCTCGATGAAGGTCCGGTTCGCGCCGTTGACCATGATGTCGGCGATGTCGTCGCGGGCCAGCAGCGGCTCGAGCGGACCGTAGCCGAGGACGTCGTTGCAGATGTCCTGGAGCAGGGCTTCCTGCTCCGAGATCGACATCTGGAGGCCCTTGATCGAGATGATCTCGTTGACGATGTCGCGGATCTCCTCGGCCGCCGACTCCATGTCGAGCTGGGCGAGCTGGCTGAGGTCGATCGTGTCGATCAGCGCATTGAAGATCGTCGTCTTCGTCTGGAAATAGGCGTCCGAATGGTTCGGCTCGACCGCGACCGGCTTGGGCGGCGCCTTGGGCTTGGGCGGCGCGACCTTGGGGGGCGCAGCCTTGGGCGGCGCCTCGGCCTTGGGCGCGGGACGCGGCGCCGCGGGCTTCGCGGGACGGGGCTTGGGCGGGACGGGGCCCTCTGCGCGTTTTCCGAACATGGGACCGCCTTAGCCGCGTTTGGCGAAGAGAGACTTAAGGCTCAGGCCCGGCTTCGCCGCTGCCATGTCCTGGCCGAGAAGGTGCCGGGCGAGGAGCGACAGGCCCGCGGCCAGCTTCGATTTCGGCGCCACCTCGAACACCGTCTGGGCATTGGTCGACGCCGTGCCGAAGGTGACGGGGTCGAAGGGCAGCGTGACGAGCGGGGCCACGCCCAGCGCATCCTCGAACTGCTCCGGCGCGATCTCGGGCCGTCCCTTCACGCCGGTCTGGTTCAGGACCAGGATGGGCGCGGAGTCGTTGCCGCGCTCGGCGGCGACGGTCTCGAAGATGTTCTTGGCGTTGCGGAAGGCCGCGAGGTCAGGGGTCGCCGTGATCACGATCTCCTCGGCCGACTGGATCTGCTGGCGCGACCAGGCCGTCCAGATATGCGGCATGTCGATCGCGACCGACGGCGCGGAGCTGCGCACCATGTCGACCACGGACTCGAAACTTTCCGCAGGCAGATCGTAATCGCGATCAAGGAGGTTCGGCGCGGCGAAGAGGCTGAGCCGGTCCGTGCATTTCTGCAGCAGCCGGTCGAGCAGCACGTCGTCCAGGCGCTCGGGCGCGCCGAGCGCTTCGGAGAGGCCCTGGCTCGGGTCCTGCTCGAAATCCAGGCTGCCGGTGCCGAAGGCCAGGTCCATGTCCATCATCACCGTATCGGAGAGGCACTGCTCCGCCATCGCCCAGGCGACGTTGTGGCAGATGGTGGACGACCCGGTGCCGCCGCGCGCGCCCATGAAGACGTAGCTCTTGCCCACGGGCGGGGCGGAGGGGTCCGCATAGAGGGACGAGACGGCGGAGATGATCTGCAGCGGCGAACGCGGCGCGACGAGGTAGTCGCTGATGCCGCGCTCCATCAGGGCGCGGTAGAGCTGGATGTCGTTGATGGCGCCGATGACCACGACGCGGGTGGACGGATCGCAGACTTCCGCCAGCGCCTCCAGGCCCTGAAGCAGCTCTTGCGGGGATTGCCCGGCCTCGAGGAGGATGAGGTTCGGCGTCGGCTCGTATGCGAAGACCTGCGCGGCGCGGAAGGCGTCGCCGTTCTGGATCGTGACATGGGCCTTGGCGAGGCGGCGGTCCGCCGCGGCCCGTTCGATCAGGGCCGACAGCGCCGCATCGCGGCAGAAGGCATGGATGTTGATCCGGGGGACGGGCGAGAGCGAGAGGGTCGCCAGCGTCGCCGCGTCGAGATCCTCCTCCCCGGCCTCCCGTGCCGGCTCGGCCGCCGGCGGCGCTTCCGCGGGCGCGGGGGCGGGCGCGGCTTCGGCCTCTTCCGGGTCCTCGGCGACGAGCGGCGGCGGCGCGGGCACCGCTTCGGGCGCTTCGCCGACCGCCGGGCCCGGCGCTGCCTCCGACACCGGCTCTTCTGTGGGTTCCGCTTCCAGCAGGTCCTCGTCTTCTTCGAGGAGGCGCTGGAGCTCGGCTTCATCCAGATCGTCGAGATCGAAGTCCAGATCGAGATCCAGATCCAGATCCTGGTCCTGAGCGGGTTCAGGCGCTGTCGCTATGCTCATGATTCTCTCCTTCGCCGCCCCCGGCAATGTCGGGTTCAGCTTGCCCTATTCGTCCTGGGCCTTGGTCTCGGCCTCGTAGATCACGACAGGCGTGCGATAGGCGCGCCGGCCCTCGATGGCGGAGCTGAGCGCGTCATCGCCCATGCCGTCGGGGGCGTGCCCCTGATGAAGATCGCGCGGATCGGCGATCATCGCGGCCAGATTGGCTTGGGTCGCGCAGCCGAAATTGGTGGAGGAGCGGCCGGCCAGCCGGGCGGGCAGATTGCCGCCATAGGCGCCGCATTCGGGCCCGCTCGCGACATAGCGCGAAAAGGACAGGATCACTTCGTCCCCGCCTCCCCGGCGCACCGTGGCGCCCCGCATCTCCTCGAAGGAGACGCCGAAGGCGTCGAGCGCGGCGCGAACATCGGCCGCGGTCTGCTGGCCGTCCCTGTCCCCTGCCCCGCCCGAGGGGGCGGTCACCGTCATCGGGCCATAGCCCTTGGCGCGGTAGGCATCGACGAATCTGTCGATCTGGGCGAGCGCGGTCCGGGACAGGCCGTTGGCCTGCGGGTCTACGGGGACGACGAGCGTCATCACCTGCTGATCGACCGTGATCGGATGGCGCTGCTCGACCGAATAGGCCTCTTCGGGTGTGTTCATCAGGCTGGCGCAGGCCGACAGGGTCGTTCCGGCCAGCGCGAGGAGAAGCAGTCTGCGCATGTCTATCGTCCCTATCCGGATCTAATCGAGGATGAAGCCGAGCGGGCCCTGGAGGCTCGCCTCGCCGACGCCGCTGTCATGCATCCCGAAAGAGCTTTCGAGCTGGCCCAGCAGGACCGATTGCAGGAGGGTCGGCGGCGCGAAGCCCTGGCCGGGGTCGGTCAGCTCGGCGAGAGTGGTCGGCTCGACGAGATAGGGCGTCGCGATGATGACGAGCTCGGTCTCGTCGTTCTGGAATTTCTGGCTGCGGAAGAGCTGGCCCAGAACGGGCGTCTCCTTCAGGCCCGGCACCCCGTCCACCGTCTCCTGGATGTTCTCCTGCAGGAGGCCGGCGATGGCGAAGCTGGCGCCCGAGGGCAGGTCGACCGTCGTCGTCGCCGAGCGGGTGACGAAGCCGGGAACGAAGCTCGTGCCGAGCGCGACGGTCTCGCCGGTCGGAGTCTGCGTGAAACCGCCGCCCACCACCGAGCCGAGGGCGTCGTTCACGTCCGACACCTTGGTCGCGAGGACGATGTTGATCGAGCCCTTCGAGCGCACGGTCGGCTGGAAGTTCAGCTCGACGCCGAAGGGGCGGAATTCGATGGTCGTCGTCCCGAGGCCGCCGGCCACGGGGAACGCCACTTCGCCGCCCGCGAAGAACTGCGCTTCCTCGCCCGACAGGGCGATGAGGCTCGGCTCTGCGAGAGTCTTGACGAGATTGTTCTGCTCGAAGACGTCGAGGGCGTAGTCCAGGGCCTCGAGATCGCCGAGATTGCGCGAGGAGCCGCCTGCGCTCAGGCCGCCGGAGGTCGGGCCGGCCGTGTCGACGGCGAAGTCGATCAGCGCGTCGTCAAGCGCCACGACCCCGTCGAGGTCGACGCCGAGCTGCCGGGTCAGCTGCCGCTGCATTTCCAGCACGCGGACCTTCAGCATGACCTGTCCGGGCTCGCGCACGCTGATCATGTTCATCACCGAAGCGGAGTCCGCATCGCCGCCAGTGAAGCGCGCGGCGATCTCGACCGCCCGCTGCGCCTCGCCCGGCGTGTCGGCGGTGCCGTGCAACACGATGTTCTCGCCCAGCGTCTCGACGGTGATCCGGCTCGCCGGCAGGAGCTTCTCGATCAGGTCCTCGATCACGTCCGCATCCTGCTCGACGCGGATCTCGAGGTTGAGGATCTGCTGGTTGCGGCTGTCGAAGAAGAAGGCATTGGCCTGGCCGGGCGCCTTGCCCATGACATAGACCCGCCTCGGCGTCCTGATGACCGTGTCCACCACGACAGGGTTGGACACGAGAACGTCCGACGCCCCGCGCGGCAGCTCGACGATCGCGGCCTTGCCGAGCGGCAGGATCAGTTCCCGCGAGGTGGCCGCCTCGCCGCCCGTGTCGACGACCGCTTCCTGCGCGGCGGCGGGCACCATGCTCATCGCGCCGAGCAGGCCCATCGTCGCCACGGCGACGGCGCTGCCCCAGCCAAGCGTAAGTCGCGCCGCTGTGCGGGTGCTGATATTCATGGCGTGCCCTCTCGCCCCGTTGTTCGGTTTCGTTTCGCTCACGCTCAGCCCCGGCCGTAGCGGATCACAACGACCTCATCAGCCGGCATGTCCGCCGCCTGCGTTTCGCCTTCGAAGATGCTGCGCAGGGCGAGGGTCAGCGTCTGCGTCTCCCGCGCCAGGATGAACGGCTCGACCTGGGCCGGCGTAAGCTCGAAGGTGACGCTCCGCCCCGGCAGGGAGGCGAGCTCGTCCTCTTTGGCGAGCGTCTGGTCGATCGCCAGTACACGGACATCCGACAGAAGGACGCTGGTCTGCGACTGGCCGTCGATCTGGCGCGTCGTCATGATGTCGACCCGGTCGCCCGGAAGGACGAAGCCGGACGATGTCGCATCGTCCGAAAGGTTGGCGCTGACCGCGCGCATGCCCGGCGACAGGAGCGCCGCCATCATTCCGCTGTCGCCCTGCTCGACCAGCTTCTCGCGCATGATCGGCTCGCCCTCGTGAAGGACGGTCAGCGTGCGCATTCCCGGAAGCGCCTCGTAGAAGGCTTCGTCCTCTTCCGTGACGAAATGGGCGGGAACCTTGCCGGCGGGCCACTTGATCCATGCGGTTGCCGAGGGATCGATGCGGGAGCCCCGCTCGAAGCGCTGCTCGGCGACGAGGACCCTGACGGTCTCGATCTCCTGCGCCTTCGGGACGATCTGCGCGACGGAAGCGACATCCTTGTCACCACCGCCCGCGGCCATGATGAAGGCACCCGCGCCGGCGGCCAGCGCCACACCCAGCAGCAGTAGACGACCTTTGTTCATGTCCGAGACCTGCTTCGTGAAACTACTTGCACTCGAAGCTATGACACGGAACTTTCAAAACAGTATTAAAGGCGTCGCTACTGTTGGAGGGTTAATCCTTGAGGCGAGAATGTGGCGCCTGCGCAGCCGGCAATGATCAGGATACGAATACGCTCTGGGGCAGGCTGACGAGCGCACCCGTTGCGATTGCCACCGCATAGGGCACGGCCTTGCGCCGCTCGTGGAGGTCGACCAGCCAGGGATAGCGGTTCGCGGCCACCGGCAGGGGCACGGTGCGCAGCCTCAGGAGCAGCAGGGACAGCGCCGCCCCGGCAAGCGTTGTATACAGAATGAATGGCAGGACCGCGTCGGGCCCCAGCCAGAGGCCGGAGGCGGCGATCAGCTTGGCATCGCCGGCCCCGAGGAGCTTCGCGGCGAAAAGGCCGAATCCGGCGACGAGCAATGCGGCGGCGATCAGGAGGCAGCTTCCCGCGGCCTCCACCGGCAGGACAGCCAGCGCGGCGGCGATCGGCCATGCGACGACGAGCGCGACCGTGTATCTGTTGGGAATCCTGAAGCTCGTCAGGTCCGACAGCGCGCTCGCCAGCCAGACCGTAATGGGAACCGCCAGATACACCAGGTCCATCGCCTGCCCCTTGCTAGCCGCCTGCCCTTCTAGGCGGGAAGTCTTAACCGAGCATGCAACAAAAAAAGGAGGGCCGAGCCCTCCTTTTCCGCTGCGTCAGAGCAGCTGAGGCAAGTCTGCCTTACGGCGTGGTGACGGTGCCGATCGACTCGTCGGTCAGCGCGGTGTTCACGTTGCCGAAGCCCGTCTTGAGGTTGTCGCCGATGGCGCCGATGGCACCGATGATCGCAACAGCGATCAGGGCCGCGATCAGGCCGTATTCGATGGCCGTGGCGCCGTCTTCGTCCTGGACGAAGCGTTGAATGAGGTTCGTCATAGTGGTTCTCCTGTCCGACGTTCCGATCTGGTCTTGCACTCCCCAGATGAGCCCACGCTAGGAGACCGCCGTAAACAAAGAGTCTCCGAAAACCGGTTTCTACAGTAAACGGACATTAACCGGTTAAGGCGCGGGTAATCCTGCTTTATCCGTATGCCGCTCTGTTGAGGGCCTCGGCATCGAGGACGTCGAGGCCCGGATAGGCGCGGCGCACCACGCTCTGCGCGATGAGGTCGGCGACCGCGCCCGCAGCCTCGACCTCCGTCACGCCCGCGGCTTCGGCGAGAACGGCGTGCCGCGGCATTTCGGGAATGGCGGCCCCGTTCCGGTCCCGCCTGACGAGGGTGAGAAGATGCCGGTAGACCCGCATTCGCGGATCGGGAGAGGTGGCGCGGCGGCCGGTCCGGGCCAGGACCCGCATCAGGGCCCACGCCATCTCCGGCGCCTCGCGGCACAGCCTGCGCATCTCCGCGGCATCGAAGGACAGCAGCGTGATCGCGGAGACGGCATGCAGCGCGGCGGCGGCCATGGCGTCATCCTCGAGGACGAAGGCGGTCAGGCCGATCATGTCGCCGCCGTGGAGGTCCTCCACCGCGACATCGCCGCATTCGCCGTTCGCGCGCGTCAGCCGCGCATCCCCGTCCAGAAGGACATAGAGCACCGAGCCGTCATGCTGCCCCATCGTGAAGACAGTCTCGCCGGCCAGATGGCGCTGCACGTCGCAGATCCCTGCCAGCTCGGAGACGAGCGCCGGCGGCAGGTCGCCGACCGGCTGCCAAGCCCTCAGAGCTTCGGCAACATTCTCTTCGGCGCAATGGCGGCCATCCATCTCTTCACCCGCACGGTCAGTCCAAAGAAAGACCATGCCCTGCAAAGGTTGCGCCCCAGTAAAGGCGCCGCTTCATGCTTCGTGAAGGTTTGCCTGCTTGTCTGCGGGCGAGAACTCGTTCGCTCCGCCCAATGGGGGTTGATGACATGATGAGACGCATTCCCGGCCTCGCCGCCGCCGTGATCGGCCTCTTCGCCAGCGCCGCCCAGGCCGGCGAGGTGTGGATCACCATGGATGAGAGCCATGCCTATGCGCTGAAGAAGCCCGTCGGCAGCATCGTCGTGGCCAATCCGGCCATCGCCGACGTGCAGGTCCTGTCCGCGACCGAGCTTCTGATGTTCGGCAACATGCCCGGCTTCACCAATGTCACCTTCTTCGACCGCGAAGGACGGCGGCTCGACGAAGTGCGCGTCCGGGTCGGCGTCTCCACGCGCGGCCAGCTGACCCTGCAAAGCGGCGGGACGCGCTACACCTTTTCCTGCGCGAATCGCTGCGAGCAGACGCCGACCTATGGCGATGGCGACCTCAAGGACATGACCGCCCTCATCGAGCAGGCCGAGACCAAGGCCGCGGCTGCCAGCCGCCCCCGCGGCGCGGGCGTGGAAACCGTTTCCGTCCGCGAAGACGCCGCTTCGGGCGAGCCGCAAAGCTGAGCGGCCCGGCCCCTCAGGCCGCCGCGCCGGGATCGTCCTCGGAGGCTTCCTCGAAAGTGTAGATGCGCGGCCTCTCGGGCGGCTGCAGGCGCGAGCGGCACCATTCGTCGATCGACCATGCCAGATCCTGCGTCGCCCGCCTGCCCGAGGGCAGGACGATATGCGCGATCAGCCGGTCGAGCGCATTCGGCCTTTGGGACAGTCTGACGGTGCAGGCGGAGACGTCGTCATGCGCCGCGATGATCTCGCCGATCTTCTTGGGAAAGACGTTGATCCCGCCGATCTGGACCGCGCCGTCACGGCGTTTTCCGAGGACGAAGGTCCTGTCCGACTGCCATTCGAAATCGTCCATCGGGACCATGGGCAGCTCAGAGCCATTGGGACGCTCGCGCACCACGGCGCTGCCGTCGCGCCGCCAGTGGTCGAAGAGGACGAAGGGATCGGGCGGCGAGTCGCGCCAGGCCATGACGCCGGTCTCGGTCGACCCGTAGAGCTCCCGCAGCGCGCCGAGCCCCCGCCCGCGCAGGCGGTTGGCGAGATCCGCATTCAGCGCTTCGCCGTAGGACAGGCCCACCACATTGTTCGGCACCGAAGGCAGCGTGTCGGCGAGATAGCGCCACAGGGTCGGCGTCGCGATGACGGCGTCGCCGAAGCGCAGCTCTTCGGCTAGCTCGTCCGGGGTCAGGCGGCGGGCGTCCAGAACCTCGACCCGCAACAGGTCCGGCGCGAGGATCCCGCTGACGAGGCCGAGAAGGCTGCTCGGCGCGATCAGGGAAAGCGCCCGCCTCCGCCCCTGGATCAGGCTCGCCACCGCGGCAGCGTCCTGCCAGATGTCGTCGGCCGCGTGCCGCGTATCGGCAGCGCCGCCATGCGTGGCCGGGTGGAAGCGGAAGGAGACGAGCTCCCTGCGGACGAGCGCCGTGAGCTGCCGCGCCCAGTCGCCGAAACGGTCCTCGGGACCGACTGTCAGCGACTCCTCCGGCAGGCCGAAGAAGATCGCCGCCCGTGCCGCCGAGGCGCGCGCCTGATCAGGACCGACCTCGGCCCCACCCGCGCCGATCGGCGTGTCGGCGCCCCAGGAGGACTGGGTCAGCGTCTCGACATAGCGCCCATAGCGCCGCGCCAGCTCGTCGGCCGTGAGGGCCGCGACGATCCGCACGACCTGTTCTTCCGTGATCTGGAAACTCTTCACCGCGCCAGCGCCTCCTCTTCGAGGGCACGGTAGAGGGCGCCGAGCGGATTGTCGCCCGCAGCGGCCTGCGCATCGAGCACTGCCGGCTGCACGCCGGTCAGGCTGTTCGACCGGAAAAGCCGCCTATGGGCGATCTCCGAAGGCTGCAAAGGCCGCTCCTCGATCCGGATGCCGCGTGACGGCGCAGCGCTGAGCAGGACCTGGCGGACGATGCCGGGCAGCACGCCCTCGCCGAGCGGCGGGGTCGCGAAGCCCTCGGGCGTCTCGACCCAGAGATTGCCGATCGAGGTGCAGACGGGCCGCCCCTCGGTATTGAGGAGCAGGGCGTCGTCGCAGCCAAGCTGCGCCGCTTCCGCCCGCGCCAGCAGGCTGTCCGCATAGCTCAGCGTCTTCATCCGGCTCGCCGGGCTGTGCGCGTTGCGCCGCACGGTGCGGGCGAGGTGCAGGCGGACAGCGGCCTGCGGCGGCTCGGCCATCGCCCCCGCCGAAATGAGAAGCGTCGGTTCCTGGTCCTGTCGCGGCACGGGGGCCACGCCGCGCGGCGCAGGACCCCGCATCAGGGTGATGCGGACCGCCGCGAGGCCCTCCCCCGGCATCGCGTTCAGTATGGCGGCGACCCCTTCGCTTGCGGCGCCGGGGTCGAAGGGCAGGTCGAGGAGCCCGGCCGCTGCGGCCATGCGCCCCAGATGCTCGCGAAGGAAAAGCGGGCGCCCGCCGACCGCCTTGAGGGTCTCGAACAGCCCATCGCCCAGCAGGGCGCCGCGGTCATCGGCCCGCAGGACGGGCGCATCGTCCGGCCTCAGCTCTCCGTCGATCCAGATCATGCCGCCGCGCGCCGGGTCATGGCGGCGAAATTGGTCATGATGGCGTGCCCTCCTTCGGTCAAAAGGCTTTCGGGATGGAATTGCAGGCCGATATGGGGCCGCTCGCGATGCCGGACGGCCATGGGCAGGCCGTCGCTCTCGGCGATGACCTCCAGCGCCGGCCCCGGCTCTCCGAGAAGCGCGTGATAGCGTGCGGCGCTGAATGGGTTCGGCACGCCCGCGAAGACCGGATCGCCACGGTGGCGGACCGGCGTCGCCCGGCCATGCATCGGCTCGGGAGAGAGGACTGTCCGCCCGCCATAGGCCTCGCAGATCGCCTGGTGGCCGAGGCAGACGCCGAGAAGCGGAATGCCACCCGCAGCACCGATCAGCGGCAGCGCGATGCCCGCCCTTCCGGGGCGATAGGGCCCGGGCGACAGAAGAATGCCGGAGGGGCGCAAGGACAGCGCCTCCTCCACGCTCAGCGCGTCGCAGCGGACGACCATCGTCTCCTCGCCCGCTTCCCGCAGATAGCGCGCGAGCGTCTGAACGAAGCTGTCATGGCAGTCGAGGACCAGGATCATGCGGTCATCAAGGCGAAGGGATAGGCCTTGTCCACCGTCTCCTGCCACTCGGCCTGCGGGTCCGAGAGAATGGTGACGCCGCCGCCGCTGCGCACGTCGAGGCGGCAGGCTTCCGCCCCCCGCGTGAGGACCGCGGTCCGGATCGGCACGGAAAAGACGGCGCTGCCGTCGCCATGCAGCGCGAAGATCGTGCCGCAATAGGGCCCGCGCCCCTCCCCTTCGAGGTCCGCGATGGTCCGCATCGCCGCGAGCTTCGGCGCCCCGGTGATCGAGCCGCAGGGAAAGCAGGCCCGGAGCGCGTCGACGGCGCCCGCATCCTCCCGCAAGGTGGCGGAGATGCGGCTGTAGAGGTGGTGAACCTTGGGCAGGGTGCGCAGCGCGCAGACCGCCTCCTCCCGCATGGTGCCGTCGCGGCAGACCCGGCTGAGGTCGTTGCGCAGGAGGTCCGCGATCATGACGTTCTCGGCGCGGTCCTTCTCGTCGGCGAGAAGCGCGGCGGCGAGCGCGCGGTCTTCGTTCTCCGTCCGCCCGCGCGGCCGCGTGCCCTTGATCGGCTCTGCGGCGACCCGGTCGCCTTCGACGCGCAGGAACAGCTCGGGCGAGGCGCTGAGAATCGCTCCTTCCGGCAGGGACAGGAAGGCGGCGTAATCGGCCGCGCCGCCCGCCGTCAGCCGCGCGAAGAGCGTTTCGGCCAGCCTGTCGCGCGCCGGAAAGCGGGCGCTCGAGCGGCGGGAGAGATTGGCCTGGAAGATATCGCCCCGCCGGATCCGCCGAACGATCTCGGCCACCTTCTCCTCATAGGCCGGCGCCGCTTCGCCGGGGAGGATAGCGGCCTCGGGGCGCATGCCGCCTTCGATCCGTTCGGGCGGCGCGGCGGCTTCGAGCCGGGAGAACAGGCCGAACCAGGCCGCGGGCAGGCCGTCGGGCGGCGCCGGCAGATCGAGCCCCGGCTCGACCTCCTTCGCCGCTTCATAGGCGAGATAGCCCGCCACCACCTGCCCCGGCCGAAGGGCTGCGGCGAGGCGTCGCAGGCGGTCGAAGACCCCGCCCGCAGGCGTGCCGAGCGCGGCATGGGAAACCGTTTCGCTCGCGATAAGGCCATCGGGGCGGCTCCACAGGCCGGTGCCTGCGAAGCCGGGGCCAAGCAGAAGCTGCTGCTGATACTCTGCGGCCACGCGCGAAGACTTATCCTTAACGAAGAGCAGCGATTGAACGGCGAGGCGCAGTCGCTACATTCTCAGAAGAATCGCTCGGGAGGGTCCGAGCAAAGGGAGCATCGCATGTCAGAGACCGAACGTCTTTACAACAAGAACCGCGCCGGCACCGGCGCGGTGGCCTTCGACGAGGGCCTGCGCCGCTACATGATCGGCGTGTACAACTACATGGCGCTCGGTGTCGCCGCGACGGCGCTGATCGCCTTCGCCTTCCTGATGAGCCCCGCCGCCATGCAGACCGTGGCGGGCCTGTCCTTCATTCCCTTCATCGCGCTGATCGCGCTCGGCTGGTTCGCGCCGCGCCTGATCATGAACGGCTCGAAGGCGACCGCGCATGGCGCCTATTGGGCCTACGTCGCGCTCTGGGGCGTGCTGATCGGGCCTTTCGTCGCCGGTTATATCGGCATGGGCATGGCGGGCCTCGTCGCGCAGGCCTTCTTCATCTCGGCCTCGATCTTCGCGGCGATGAGCCTTTACGGCTACACCACCAAGAAGGACCTGTCGGGCTGGGGCAAGTTCCTGTTCATGGCGTCGATCGGCTTCCTGGTCGCGATCGTCGTGAACTTCTTCATCGCCTCGACCATGTTCAGCCTGCTCATCTCCTTCGGCGTGGTGCTGCTGATGTCGGCCATCACCGCCTTCGAGACGCAGATGGTCCGCAACCTCTATGTCGAGGGCGCGGGCGAGATGAACGAGCGGTCCTCGATCTTCGGCGCCTTCGCGCTCTATGGATCGTTCATCACGCTGTTCATCCACATCCTGAACATCCTCGGCATCATGCGCGAGTAGCGGCGAGCAAAGCCGCAAAAAGAGAAACCCCCGCCGCGGCGGGGGTTTTTTCTTGGCGTTGCGCTCCGGGCTCAGACGGCGTGTTCGTCATCGCCCTGGGTGCGGCTCGGATCGTAGCCGCCCGAAGGGTAGCCCGCCCTTTCGAGCCCGTCGGCGAGGAATTGCGGCGAGAGCGGCATTTCGAGGAACTCGGCCATGCCGGGCTGGCCATTGTCCCGCGCCATCGCGCGGCCCTCTTCGAGAGTGCCGACCTCTTCCATGCCCAGAAGGGCGAGCGCGCCGACATCGTAGCGCTCATCGGCATTGAGGCTGGAATACATGCCCTGAAGGTCCGCGACATCCGTCGCGCCCTTGTTCATTTCGAGATCGTCGTGAAGGTCGTCGGTATCGTTCGAGCCGTCATTCTGGCCGCTCGGCGCTTCCTTGGCGTGATAGGCGCGCAGGAAGGCGATGAGCGAGCGGACTGTCGATTCCTTGACGGTCATGGATTGGCGTTCGGCCATGAAGGGCTCCTTCGTCGGTGTCGATATCCCAACACGCGGCGGCGCCGCCCCGTTTCCTCGTCAGGTGACGAGCTTCAACTTCTGCCGATCGAAATGCCGAAGCACGGCGGCGAGCTCGTGCCCGCGCTTGAGGACCTGCCCGCCCGCGCCGACCACGGCCCACATGCCCTGCCGCCCGCGCAGGCGCGGCTGCTTCTCGATGCGGTAGAGCGGCGCCTCGGCGGCTCGCCGGAAGACCGAGAAGACCGCGCGGTCCGACAGGCCGTCAATGGCGTAGTCCCGCCAGTCGCCCGAGGCGACGAAGACGCCGTAGAGCTGGAGGAGGCGGTCGAGCTCCGTCCGGTCGAAATAGACGGGCTCTTTTCGGGGTCTCGGCTGGCTCATCGGGAGCAAGGTAGTCAGCCCGTCCCGGGCTGTCGAGTTCGGGCCGATGACGCGGGGGTGATCGGCTGACCCAAAATCGCCCCAATTCCTCCTCTTGCGCGCCTTCGCGCGAAGCCATCTTCAGGATGTGCCCGGCGGCGGGATGACCCAGGTTTCGGATCAACTCGCCCCCCAGCCCCCGGATCCCGGCCTGCCGCCGGCACACCCCCTTCTAGCTTCACCGTTTCCGGGTTGATCGGCGCCGCCGAGGCGGGCAGGTCCCCGCGATGCCTTCCGTCGCGCTCATCCTGACGCCGCTCTTCGCCTCGATCGGCCTCGGCGCGCTTTCGGGCTTCCTCCGGATCTTCGGCAGCGCGGAAGCGCGGATCCTGTCGCGCTTCGTCTTCCTGATCGCCATGCCCGTGGCGGTGCTGGACTTCATGCAGGCGACCGAGCCGCCGGGCCCCGCCTATG
This sequence comes from Parvularcula oceani, assembly GCF_000733125.1. Lineage (GTDB taxonomy): Bacteria > Pseudomonadota > Alphaproteobacteria > Caulobacterales > Parvularculaceae > Parvularcula > Parvularcula oceani. The sequence goes on from NZ_JPHU01000009.1 coordinate 107,633, forward strand.
CCGGCCTCATGGCGGGCTATCTTCTCGCCATGCTCGTCTCCGCGGGCCTCGCATTCCTCCTGTCGAGGCGGCTCCTGGGCCTGACGACGCGGGAAGCGGGCGCTGCGGTGTTCGCCACCATCTGCGGCAATGCGGTCTTTCTGGGCCTGCCCATCGCCTTTTCCGTGCCGGGCTGGGCGCCGCCCTTTCTCATCCTGATGATTCTCGAGGGAATCTTCGTCTTCGCGATCGGCACGGCCCTGATGACCTGGCCCCTGCCGGGCGAGGCGCCGCCCCGCGGCGGCGTGCTCGGCACGGCGCTCGGCGCGGCATGGCGGGCCGTGCGCAACCCGATCGTGGTGGCGACCCTCATCGGGCTGGGGCTCGCCGTTCTTCACGCCGAGCTGCCGGAGGCGGCCAGCGGCTTCCTCGACCTCTTCGGCGGCATAGCCGGACCCGCGGGGCTCTTCGTCCTCGGCCTCTATGTCGCGATCCTGCCGCGCCAGCAGAAGACGCTCAGCCCGCTTCCCCTGGGCGTGCTGCTTCCGGTCAAGCTGGTCCTGTTCCCGGCCCTGACCGGCCTCTTCGTCTGGCTGTTCACCGGCGACGAGACCTTCACCGCCGTCGCGCTCCTCTTCACGGGCCTGCCGCCCGCGGTCGCCTCGGTGGTGCAGTCGGCCCATTACCGCCAATACGAGAACGGCACGGCGGCGCTGGTGACGGGCGGGACGGTGGTGGGCCTCGCCACCGTGACGCTGCTGCTCAGCGTCCTGCTCGGCGGCTGAGGCGCGCTTACGCCGCCTCCTCGTCGTCGTCCTCTTCGTGGACGGCCTCTTCGGCATTGGCGCCGTAGACGCGCCGCAGGCCCGCATGGGCCGCTCCCTCTTCGGGGGAGGTATGCCGCCGCTTCTCGATCGTCCTGTCGATGAAGAAGGCCGCGACGATGGCGCTGAGAATGGTCAGGCCGATCGAGATATAAGTGAGAAGCTCGAAGCTCTCGACGATCGCCATCCGGTAGTTCCGGCCGACCAGCCCCGTCAGGTCGTCGCCCCCGCCATAGCCCACCGCCCGCGCGCCCGGACCGGCTTCCTGCCGGAACGCGAAGCTCGCCGCCGCGCCGTAGCCCGCGATGGCGAAGAGGGTCGCCGCCCGCGCGCAGGCATTGTTGATGCCCGAGGCCGCGCCATGGCTCTTGTCCGGCGTGACGTTGAACAGCGCCGTGTTCATCGCCGGCACGACGAGCGCGATGCCCACGCCGAAGATCATCATCGAGCAGAACGCTCCGACCAGCGTGCCCGAATAGGGCATGAGGCCCATCGAGAAGAAGGCGGCCACCCCCACCAGCGAGCCCGCGGTCAGCATGGCCCGCGCGCCGAAGCGCCGCGTCAGCTTCCCCGCGAAGGCGGTCAGGACCAGCATGGGCACGGCGAAGCCCAGAAAGGCGAGGCCGATGCTGTCCACGCCATGGCCGAAGGCGTCGGTCAGATAGATCGGATAGAAGATGAAGATGCCGCCGAGACTGCCATAGAGCAGCACGGTGATGACATTGATGGCATTGAAGGTGCGGATGCCGAAGAGCTGCGGCGGCGCCATGGGCGAGGTCGCCCGCTGTTCGATCTTCACGAGCGCGCCGAGGCCGATCAGGCCGACGAGGAGCGGCGGCCCCCAGACATGCATGCTGTCGAAGCCCGGCCGCTCTGACAGGGTGATGAGGCCGTAGGCCACTCCGCCGAAGCCCAGCACCGCCGCGAGCGCGCCCTTCCAGTCCACCCGCTCGGGCCGGCGCGGCGGCTTGCGGGAGGGCACGAGGAACAGGGCGATGAAGAAGGCCGCAGCGCCGAAGGGCAGCGACATCAGGAAAATGGCCTGCCAGCCGATATTCTCGGCGAGCCATCCGCCGATCGGCGGGCCGAGCGCGGTGAACAGCGCCGAGGCCGCCGACCAGATCCCGATCGCCGTCGCCCGCGCCCGCGCCTCGAAGAAATCGGCGATCAGCGTCAGCGACATCGGCGTCAGGAGCGCGGCGCCTATGCCCTGCGCCGCCCGCGCGACGATCAGAAGCGTCGCGCTCGGCGCGACGGCGCAGCCGAGCGAGGCAAGGACGAAGATGAGGATGCCCGCCATGAAGGTGGCGCGGCGCCCGTAGAAATCGCCCACCGCGCCGCCGATCAGCATCAGGCTGGCGAGGAAGAGCATGTAGATGCTCGCCACCCACAGCATGGCCGCCAGGCTGGCGTTCAGGCCGGCCTGTATCGGGTCGATGGCGAGATTGACGGCGGTGCCGTTGATAAAGGCCATGGACGAGCCGGTGATCGACGCGCACAGCACGGCGATCCGCTGCCCGCGCGTGGCCGGAACAGCCTTGGCCTTGGAATTTGTGGCGGGCGCCTGTGTCACAACCCTCGTCCGGACTGCCGAATGCCGGCCCGCTTAGACGAGTTTGCCGGGCTGCGGCACCCCGTCTCCGCCCAAGCATTGCTGCACTGCGGAAAAACGGTAGGCTATGCGAAAGAGAACGGCTCGAGGAGCAGGACATGGCGGAAATGAAGACGGTCGGGGTGATTGGTGCAGGGCAGATGGGCGGCGGCATCGCCCATGTCCTCTCGCTCGCGGGCTATGACGTGCCGCTCCACGACGTCAGCATGGAAGCGGTGGCGGCCGGCCGCGAGGCGATCGAGCAGAACATGGCCCGCCAGGTGAACAAGGGAACCACCACCCAGGAGGACATGACCGCTGCGCTCGGCCGGATCACGCCCTGCGAGAGCCTCTCCGGCCTCGCCTCATGCGACATGGTGATCGAGGCCGCCACCGAGAACATCGACATCAAGAAGACGATCTTCCGCGACCTCTCGGCCGTCCTCCAGAAGGACGGCATCATCGCGACCAACACCTCCTCGATCTCGATCACCGCTCTGGCCGCCGCGACCGACCGGCCAGAGCGCTTCATCGGCCTTCATTTCATGAACCCCGTGCCGGTCATGAAGCTCGTCGAGATCATCCGCGGCATCGCCACCAGCCAGGACACGTTCGACACGGCGCGGGACCTCGCCCTTCACCTGGGCAAGACGGCGACCGTGTCGGAGGATTTTCCCGGCTTCATCGTCAACCGCATCCTGATGCCGATGATCAACGAAGCGATCTACACGCTCTATGAGGGGGTGGGCACGGTCGATGCGATCGATACCGGCATGAAGCTCGGCGCCAACCATCCGATGGGTCCGCTCCAGCTCGCCGACTTCATCGGGCTCGATACCTGCCTGTCGATCATGCAGGTCCTCTATGAAGGCCTCGCGGATTCGAAATACCGCCCCTGCCCGCTGCTCGTGAAATATGTCGAGGCGGGCTGGCTCGGCCGGAAGGCCGGGCGCGGGTTCTACGACTATTCGGGCGAGGAGCCGGTGCCCACCCGCTGAGGCGCCGTCAGCAGAAGCGGGCGCGGATGCGGGCCTCGAGCTCGTCGCGCACGGCGCGGTAGGCCTCGAGCACCGCTTCGCGGCTGCCGCGCACATTGGTGGGGTTCTCGGTGTCCCAGAACTCCACGCGCACATCGTGGCGGCGCGCCTCGGCGGCCGCCTCCGGCGTCAGCGCGATGACGAGGTCGTAGCTCCCGGTCTCCACCTTGCTGAAATCCTGCGGATCCCGGCTCGGCACGGGAATGTCCGCCTCTCGCAGGACCTCGGCCGCGAAGGGGTCGAGAATGCCTTCATAGACGCCGCAGCTGTCCACGCGGACCCGGTCGCGCAGAAGCTTGCGCGCGATCGCTTCGGCCATCGGGCTGCGCACCGAATTCATGTTGCAGGCGAATAGGATCGCGCGGATCCGGTCCGCCTCCCCCCGCTCCTCCGTCATACGTCCCCCCTGTTCGAGGCGCGCATGGAGAACGAGCAGATGAGGGTGAAGAGGCGCCGCGCCGTGTCGAAGTCGACCGTGATCTTGCCCTCCAGCCGCTCCATCAGCGTCCGCGTCCCCTCGTCGTGGACGGCCCGCCGCGCCATGTCGATGGTCTCGAGTTTCTCCGGCATCGCCCCGCGGACCGCGTCGTAATAGGTCTCGCAGAGCATGAAGTAGTCCTTGATCGTCTTCTTCAGCGGGCTGAGCGAGAGGTGATGGGCGGCGACCGGCTCTCCGTCCTCGGTCTTCACGTCGAAGACGAGGCGTCCGTCGCGCTCGGCGAGGAGAAGGCCGTAGGGACCTTCATAGTCCGCCTCGCAAGGCCGGAAGCTGTTCTCCGCGAGGAGATCGTGCATCGCCACCTTGCGCTCATGGTCGATGTCGCTGGTGGTGGCGGAGAGGGATTCGGCATCGACATCGATGCTGACGAGGCGATGATCAGGCATGGTGCCGCCCTAGCCGCCCCGCGGCAGCGTGCAAAGCCGCCCTGTCACAGGCGCAGCCGCCGGGCCGGATCGCGCGACCGGCCATTCTCGCGCAGCTCGAAGTGCAGATGCGCCCCGGTGGCGTTGCCGGTGCGCCCGACAAAGCCGATCACCTGCCCTCGCGCGACTGTCTCGCCGTGCCCGACGGCGAAGTCCGACAGATGGGCGTAATAGGTCTGCGCCCCGCCGCCGTGATCGAGCACGACGAGATTTCCGAAGCCGCGCTGCACCCCGCGAAAGGAGACGCGGCCCGATGCCGCCGCGGCGACGGGCGTGCCGTGCGGCGCGCGCAGATCCATTCCGGCATGGGGCTTGCGCCCCCGCCCGCGATGTTCCCCGAAGGCGGAGCTGAGGCTCGCGCCCTCGACCGGCATCAGGAAGGCCTCCGGGGCCGCCGGGCGCGAGGCGCAGGCCGCGCAGAGAAGGGTCAGGGCCGCAATGGGAAGGCATTTGCGCATGCAAAGCCTCTAGCGCGAACCGCCTTCTCAACCGTAACCAGGCGCGAGACTCTCTTCGCCGCCGGCAGCGGCCGGCCACTTCCGCAACCCTTCATGAACCATTTCCCGCCCAGACCGGGGCACCTTTCCGGACGCGCTCTTCATGTTCCTGTTTCAACTCGCCCTCCTCGCCATCATCCAGGGGCTGACGGAATTCATTCCCGTCTCCTCCTCGGCGCATCTCATCCTGCCGGCGGCCCTGATCGACGGCTTCGAGGATCAGGGGCCCCTGATCGACATCGCCGCCCATGTCGGCTCGCTCGGCGCGGTGCTGATCTATTTCCGGCATGAGAGCCTGCGCCTGTTCCAGGGCGGCCTCGACGCGGCGAGGTTCAGGAGCACGCAGAACCGGCGCCTGTTCCTCCTGATCGCGGCGGCGACGATCCCGATCCTGCTCGTGGGCGGCGTCCTGGCGGTCACTGGCATCGCCGACAGGCTGCGCGAACCGGTCGTCATCGCCTGGGCGAGCATCGGGTTCGGCGTCCTCCTGTGGTTCTCGGACCGGCAGGCGGTGTCGCGGGATCACCTTCCCGGAAGCTGGCGCGCCGCGCTCGTCATCGGCGCCGCGCAGGCGCTGGCGGTCATTCCCGGCACCTCCCGCTCGGGGATCACGATCACCGCGGCCCGCTATCTCGGCTTCAGCCGGCCCGAAGCGGCCCGCTTCTCCATGCTCCTCGCCATCCCGACCATCGCCGCTTTCGGCCTCTATGCCGGCATCCAGATCTTCGAGGAGGGCTCGGCGGCTTCGGTCGAGGCCGCGCTCCTGGTCGCGCTGTTCTCTCTCCTCTCGGCCTGGGGCGCGATCGCCGTCTTCATGCGGCTAGCAGAGCGCACCAGTTTCACGCCCTTCGTGATCTACAGGATTGCTCTCGGCATCGTACTTCTCGCGATTTTCATCTAACCGATATTGCTCACGCCCCTGTGATCGTTACGTTGTCCGGACGGGGCAGGTGCCGCCGGTCCGCGAAGGGCCGGCAAGGCGGCGGAACCGGGCGCGGCATCGGTTGACGCAGCGTTAACGTTTCCGTGAGTAGCCTTTTCCCGTCCGGAGCGCGCGCAGGGCGCCTTCGGCCAGAAGAAGGCCAAGCACGGGCCGGGCAGAAAGGGCGAGACTCATGAAAATCGAGAGCCGCGAAAAGGACCACGCGCCGGTTCGGGCACAGTCCGACGAAGCACAGCGCAAGATCTGCTATGTCCGTCCGGTGCTCGCGCGGGACGTGCGGGACGAGATCGAGGACGATGCCGACAACCCCGTCAGCTTCAGCGACGACAGCGTGCTCTATGCGCTGCATGCCGCGGACGGCGCGCGCATCGCGCTGATGAGCGACCGGGACATCGCCTTCGCGGCGGCCAGGCAGCACGAAATGATGCCGGTCAGCCTGCATTGAAGCTGCCCTTCCCGACATGAAAAAAGGCCCGCCTCTCCGGCGGGCTTTTTTGTTTCGGTTCCTGAAGACGGGGGCCTAGGCCGCCTCGACCGCGTCCTCCCCCGCGAGGATCGTGTAGAGGGCCTCCGGGCTCTGCGCGCCGCGCAGGGCCGTCTGAATGTCCTTGCTGCGCAGGCGGCGGGCGACCCGGGACAGTGCCTTGAGGTGGCCTGCATCGTCTCCCTCGGGCGCGAGGAGGAGGAAGACCAGGTCCACCGGCTCGTCATCGACGGAGTCGAAATCGACAGGCTCGGCCAATTGCAGCATCACCCCGCAGATCTCGCGCACCGGCGCCTTGCCGTGCGGAACGGCGATGCCGCGCCCGATACCGGTCGAACCGAGCCGCTCCCGCTCGGTGAGCGTGGCCAGCACTGCCTCCTCGTCCAGATCGAAGGCCGAGGCCGCCTGGCGGCTGAGCCGCGCGAGCACGTCCCGCTGGCAACGGGCCGGCACGCCGACGAGGACATTTTGGGTGCGCAAAAGGTCTTTGATATCGTTCGCCATGTCATACCGCCCCGCCCTGTCCGGGCACGTGTTGCGATGTCGACTCCCGCCCTGCCGAGAGGGTGGCCCGACTAGAGGAGCCCTTCCTCCCGCGCAAGCGGAAGATCGCTCAGGAGAGGAAGAGGAGGCAAGGGCCGGACCATTGGCGGGCGTTCAGGCCGATCCGCCGTCGATCCAGCCGACATTCCCGTCCTCTCGCCGATAGACGACCGAGAGGTCGCCATGCGCCGCATTCCGGAACATCACCACCGGCTCGTCGCCGACATCGAGCTGCATGACCGCGTCCGAGACCGTCATGCGCCGCAATTGCGCCGGCCGCTCCGCGATGACGAGCGGCGGCTCCTCGGTCTCTTCCTCTTCCAGTGACGGCGCCTGGAGGACGTAGGACGAGGCGATCTCCGCCGGGAGAGGCGCGCGATTATTGGCGTGGTGGTCCTTGAGCCGCCGCTTGTAGCGGCGCACGCGCTTGTCGAGCTTGGCGAGGGCGTCGTCGAAGGCGCTATGCGCGTCGCCCGCCTGCCCCTGCGTCGTCAGGAACACGCCGGACGCCAGGTGCAGCACGATCTCGCAGGAGAACTCCCTGCCCTTGGTGTCGCCGTCCCTGGCGCCGGTCTTGCCGAAGGTGACCTGCGCCTCCGCCGACCGGTCGAAATACTTCTTCACACAGGAGGAGACGGCCTCACGAACGTGCGTCTGCAGCGCGTCGCCGAGGTCCATCGACTTGCCCGAGATCTGAATGTCCATGTGGTACTCCTTCTGCCGGATAGACGAAGGATTCTATGACGGCTGCGACGAAAAGCGACAAATTCCGCCAGCAGCTTGGGCGTTCGTCAGATCGCTCTCTTCGCCATGCGCTTGCGCTGGACCGAGGATGGAAGGCCCAGCGCCTCGCGGTATTTCGCGACCGTTCTCCGAGCGATATCAATGTTTTCGGAGGCCAGGATCTCGACCAGCCTGTCATCGGACAGGGGCGCGTGCGGGTCTTCCTTCCCGATCAGCTCCCGGATGCGCTGGCGCACGCTCTCGGCCGAATAGCTGCCCTCGCCATGCTTGGACGCGATGGCGGCGGTGAAGAAGTACTTCATCTCGAAGGTGCCGCGCGGCGTGTGGATATACTTGTTCGAGGTGACGCGGCTGACCGTCGATTCGTGCATCTCGATCGCATCCGCGATCGTCTTGAGGTTGAGCGGACGCAAATGGCGGATGCCTTCAACGAGGAAGGCATCCTGGTGCTTCACGATCTGCAGGGCGACCTTGAGGATGGTCCGCGCGCGCTGGTCGAGCGACTTCACCAGCCAGTTGGCGTTGGACATCTGCTCGTTGAGGAAGCTCTTGGTCTCCTGCCCGTCCGATGCTGACGACATGCGCGCGAAATAGCGCTCATTCGCGATGATCTTGGGCAGGGTCTCCTGGTTCAGCTCGACCTTCCAGCCGCCATCCTCGGCCTCGGTCACATAGACGTCCGGGATGACGACCTGGACGTCGTCCCGGCCATAGGCGAGGCCAGGCTTGGGGTTGAGCGTCCGGATGAGCGCGATGTTGTCGCGCAGCTGGGTCTCGGACAGCCCGCAATTGCGCCGCAGCGACGGCAGGTCATGGGTGCCGAGCAGGTGAATGTTCTGGAGGAACAGATCCATCTCGGGCGTCAGCAGGCCCTGGTCGCGCAGTTGGAGGCGCAGGCATTCCTCGAGATTCCGCGCCGCCACGCCCGAGGGCTCGAAACCCTGCAGGAGCCGCATGGTCCGGCGCACTTCCGGCGCCTCGGCGCCCAAGCGCTCCGCCACCTCGTCAGTGTCGGCGCGCAGATAGCCACCATCGTCGATCATATCGATGAGATGCGCGCCGATCATCAGCTGCACCTCGTCCCGGGTCGCAAGATGAAGCTGCTCGGTCAGGTGCTCGGCCAGAGTGATCTCGTGCGCGGCCTGTGCGAGCGGATCATATTCCTCGGAAAGCTGCTGGCGGCTGCCCGAGACGGACGACCAGTCCCCAGCGCCCGCATCGCCGGCACCCGAAGCGGCATCTCCCGGCGCGGCGTCCGCATCGACATTGGCGTAATCGGTGTCGAGGGTCGAGACATCGGCCGACGCGCCGGCATCCGCCCGCTCCTCGCTCCGCTCCGTCTCGCCGCGTTCCTTCGCGTTCGCGCGTTCGTCGCGTTCGAGGAACGGGTTCTCCTCGAGCTGTCCCTCGACGAATTCGGCGAGTTCGAGATTGGTGAGCTGGAGCAGCTTGATCGCCTGCTGCAGCTGGGGCGTCATGACCAATTGCTGGCCCTGACGGATGTCGAGCTTTTGCGAAAGCGTCATGCCGGTCCTGTTCCAATGACGGGAGCGGAGGCCGCTCCATTCGCCTCAGGACCTAGAGGTTGAAGGTTTCGCCCAAGTATACGCGCCGCACGTCCGGGTTGGCGACGATCTCGCGCGGCGTGCCCTCGGCCAGCACCTCGCCCTTGGAGATGATATAGGCGCGGTCGATAATCTCCAATGTTTCCCGCACGTTATGATCGGTGATCAGGACGCCGAGGCCGCGCGATTTGAGGTGGCTCACAAGATCGCGAATGTCCGCGATGGCCAGCGGGTCGATGCCCGCGAACGGCTCGTCGAGCAGCATGTAGTCCGGCCCGGTGGCCACGGCCCGCGCGATTTCGAGGCGCCGCCGCTCGCCGCCGGAGAGGGCTGTAGCAGGCGAGTTGCGCACATGGGTGATGGAGAATTCCTCGAGCAGGCTGTCCACCACCTCGCGGCGCGCCTTCTTGTCCTTGTAGACGAGCTCGACCACGGCGAGAATGTTCTGCTCGACCGTGAGGCCGCGGAAGATCGACGCTTCCTGCGGCAGATAGCCGATGCCGAGCTTGGCGCGCTGATACATCGGCAGGCGCGTCACGTTGAACCCGTCGATCGAAACGCAGCCCTCATCGGCGGGAACGAGGCCCGTCACCATATAGAAGCAGGTGGTCTTGCCCGCGCCGTTCGGCCCGAGAATGCCCACGGCCTCGCCGCGCTTCACATGGAAGCTGACATGGTTGACCACCTGGCGGCGGCGATAGCTCTTTTGCAGGTTCTCCGCGACGAGCCCCTCATTGACGGGCGCGGCCTTGTCTGCCGCCAGCGCGGGTGCGGATCCGTCCATCAGCCCTGTCCATCCCGTTGCGGCCGGAACAGGCCCCGGACGCGGCCGCCTTCGCCGGCGGAGAAGCTGAGCGCCCCGGTCTCGGTGTTGTAGACGAGGCGCTCGCCCGTGATGATCTGCTCGCCCTGAACGACGACCACGTCGCCGGTCACGGTGATCGTGCTGGTCTCGGCATCGAAGGTGCCCGCATCGCCGGATATGGCATCCTCGCCATTGGCGTAGCGCACATTCCCCTCGCCCTCGATCGTGCGGAAATCCTGCGTGCCGGGGAGGAAGTTGATCACGACCCGGTCGGCCGTCAGCAGCGCCTCGGCCTGGGAGATGCGGACCTCGCCGGTGCAGACCAGCCGGTCCTCACGCTGCAGGGCGTCGCAACGCTGGGCGTCCACCGAGATCGGCGCATCGGAAGACAGCCCGATCGGGGCCGTCTGCGCCAGAAGAACCGTCAGCGCGAAGGCCGCATTCGTACCGATCACTCAACGCTCCTGCTCAGTCCCGCAGCGCGGACTCTTCGTCGTCGCGCATCTTGGCGGGCTCGAAGCGGAATTTCACATTCCCTTCGAAGACGGCCCGCTCTTCGTCCTCGTAGACGGTGAGCGTGTCCGCTTCAACGTCGCCGGCCCTGCCCGTGCCGCGCACGCCCGTTTCCGAGCGGACCGTGCGCCCGTCAATGTCGATCCGGGCCGCATCGGTGCGCAGCACGAAGGTGTCGCTGCCGACTCCCTGCTCGAGCTGCACGTCGTCATTGAGATCGACCGTCTTGCCCTGGGTGTCGAGCGTGCCGCTGAGCGCCCTGACGCGCAGCTGGTCGTTCGAGCCGCCATTGCGGAGCGCCTCGGGATTTTCGAGCCGGATGATGTCCGGCGCGTTCGGGTTCCGGCGCGCGGCGAAGGCGGAGACCTCGAAGGGAATGCCGCCCGTGTCCTCACCGACATAGCGGGGCCGGTCGAGCCGCATCTCGGACCCCGTCGCCTCGATGTCGGAGAACTGGCGCAGGAATTCCTGATCCACCTCCGGCGGCGTCGCGCTCACGGCATAGGTCAGGATCAGGCCGGTGGCGGCGGCCGGCACGGCGAGGCGCAGATTCCGCACGAGGCGGCTATGCCGGATCGCGGCGCGCGGCGTGAGGCGGCGGCGCGCGGCGATGCCGGCGAAATAGGCATTGGCGCCGCCCTTGCGGGCTTCATTGCTCTCGAACGAGGACGGGTCGGGCCGCGGCGGGGGGAAAGACGATATTTTGGCCGTGGCTGACACTCAGAAACCCGCTCTTCCTGTTTTCCGCCCGGAGGGGATATGTCATTCGCGCCCCTAAGGGGAAAGGTTTGGTTAAGGCCGCGCGCACTAAAAAAACCGCAACTGCGACAGCGCGCCTCGCGGCGCATGCCCCTCAACGATGGGCGAAGATGTCGACCTCGTCCCAGCCCATCAGGTCCAGACGGCAGCGAACCGGCAGGAAGGCGAAGCAGGCCTCCGCGATCTCGGACCGGCCCTCGCGCGCCAGCATCTCGTCCAGCCGCGCCCGCGTCTCATGCAGGTGCAGGACGTCCGAGGCCGCATATTCCTTCTGCGCCTGGGTCAGCGTTTCGGCGCCCCAGTCCGACGACTGCTGCTGCTTGGACAGCTCGATGCCCGTCGCCTCCCGCACGACGTCCTTGAGGCCGTGGCGGTCGGTATAGGTCCGCGCCAGCTTGGAGGCGATCTTGGTGCAATAGACAGGCCCTGTCACGACGCCGAGCCAGCGCATGAAGGCGGCGACGTCGAAGCGGGCGAAGTGGAAGATCTTGGTCAGGCCCTGATCGGTCAGCACCGCCTTGAGGCGCGGCGCGTCGTACTGGCCGCGCGGCAGCTGCACGAGATGCGCGTCGCCGTCGCCCGCCGAGAGCTGCACCACGCAGAGCCTGTCGCGGTGGGGGTCGAGGCCCATCGTCTCGGAATCCACGGCGACCGCGCCATCGCGCGCGCCCTCGAAGGACAGGCCCTCGGGAAGATCTCCGTGATGCAGATGAATGGTCATGGATACCGCTCGCAAGGTTCCGCGCGGTCCCGCCGCCACCACGCTCGTCGGTCAGGGAGTGTCCACCACGAGGGGTGGTGCCCAGGAGAGGACTCGAACCTCCACATCCGTACGGATACCAGCACCTGAAGCTGGCGCGTCTACCAATTCCGCCACCTGGGCCCGGAAGCGGCAAGCCGCCTCGGGAGGCGGCGAAGTAGGCGAGCGGGGAAGCCGCGTCAAGCGGTCTGTCGCCAAGGGCTACTCAAGCGGCCCGACCCGCGCTATCGGGCTCGCCAGACAGACAGCTTTGGAGTCCCCTCATGGCAAAACTCGCCACCGTCTTCGGCGCCTCTGGCTTCATCGGCCGGCACGTCGTGCGCGAGTTGACCAAAAGGGGCTGGCGTGTGCGGGCCGCGATCCGGCGGCCGCATCTCGCCGAGCACCTGCAGGTCTTCGGCGTCGTCGGGCAGGTCCAGCTCTTCCAGGCCAATGTCCGCAACCGCGCCTCGGTCGAGGATGCGCTGGCGGGCGCGGATGCCGTGGTGAACCTCGTCGGGGTCCTGTCCGAAAGCGGCCGCCAGACCTTCGCCGCCGTGCAGCGCGAAGGGGCGCGCAATGTCGCCGAAGCCACCGCCGAAGCCGGCATCGAGGACCTCGTCCATATCTCGGCCATCGGCGCGGACGCCGACGGCGACAGCGACTATGCCCGCACCAAGGCCGAAGGCGAGCGCCTGGTGCGCGAGGCGGTGCCCCAAGCCGTAATCCTGCGGCCTTCGATCGTGTTCGGGCCGCAGGACGACTTCTTCAACCGCTTCGCCGGCATGTCGCGCCTCTCGCCCGCCCTGCCGCTGATCGGCGGGGGCAAGACCCGGTTCCAGCCCGTCTATGTCGACGATGTCGCCGACGCCGTCTGCGCGGCGCTCGAGAACCCGGCGCATCGCGGCCGGACCTTCGAGCTGGGCGGCCCGGAAGTCATGACCTTCAAGGAGCTGATGGAGCTGACCCTCAAGGTGGTGGGGCGGCGCCGCGCGCTCGTCCCCCTGCCCTTCTCTCTCGCCGGCTTCATGGGGCGCGGCGGCGATATCGCGGCCAAGCTGCCCTTCGTCTCCGCTCCGCTGACGGGAGACCAGGTCAAGCTGCTGCGCCATGACAATGTCGTCGGCGCCTCGGGAGAGGATACCGGCACGCTCCAGGACCTCGGGATCACGCCCGAGACGATGGATGCCGTTCTTCCCTCCTACCTCTTCCGCCACCGCAAGCATGGCCGCTTCTCTCCGGAAACGCCGATCTGACTTTCTGCTATCGCGGCGGAACTTAGCCTCCGACTGAGCAGGACAGGCCCTTCAGGGAACCGCGGCTTCGGCGCCGTGTTGCCAAGACTGAAGGGCATGCGCGCGACTTAACGGCGCGGGCAAGATGCCCTGTTCGAAGTTCGTTACAGGAGGCATCGAGATGGCAGAAGAGAAGAAGACGACGAAGAAGAGCACGTCAAAGCCGAAAGTCGTGCAAGACGACACCAAACAATCTGTTCAGAGCGCGTCCGAGACGGTCAAGAAGACCGCTCAGGAACAGGCCGCCGAGGCCAAGCAGGCCGCGACCGAAGCGGTCAATCAGGCCAAGACCGAAGCGAAGACCCGCTTCGAGGACGCCAAGAGCCAGGCGCAGCAGCGCGCGAGCGAAGAAGTCGAGACCCGCAAGCAGCAGGCGTCCGGCGCGCTCGGTCAGACGGCGAGCGACCTGCGCCGCGCAGCCGGCGACGCCGAGCAGAACTGGATGTCCTCGGCCTTCGAGACGGCCGCCTCGCAACTCGAGAACGTCTCGCGCTCGATCGAGAACAAGTCGCCCTCCGAACTCCAGCAGACCGTCCGCAATGCGGCGCGCAACCATCCGGGCCTGTTCCTGGCCGGCTGCTTCGCTGCCGGCGTCGCGATCAGCCGCACGCTCCGCGTGGCGGGCGAAGAAGCGTTCGAGGACGATTATGACAGCGGCCGCCGCGCCGGCACCCCGGCGACGACGAGCTATGCCGCCAATGCCCCCGCCAGAACGACCGGTTCGAGCTATGGGGCAGCCGCTGGAACGACGGGCACGGCCGGCACCACGGTCAGCAGCGACACGACGCGGCGCTAGGAGGGATCTATGGCCACGGAACATCGAGACGCGACGGACAGGCCAACCGGAGCCTATAAAGGCACCGGCGAGGCCAGATCCGGGAATGACGAGCACGGGACCCATCGCGAGACGGCCTACAAGGCCGAGAGCGTTCGCACGAACGCCGCGCCGGGCGAGGGCAGGACGCGCGCCTATGCCTCGACGACCGACCGGTCCGTCGGCGCGCTGATCAGCGAGCTTCTGTCCGACACCTCGCGCATGGTGCGCGACGAGGTCCGGCTGGCAAAGGCGGAGGTCGGATCGAAGGTCGATCAGGCCCGGCACGGCGTGGTCAACACCGCGGTCGGCGCCGGGATCCTCCTGATCTCGCTGATCTTCCTGCTGCTGGCGGTCGTCTACGCCCTGTCCACCTTCATGCCGCCCTGGCTCGCCGCGCTCATCGTCGGCGGCGTCATGGCAGCGATCGGCTACATCATGCTGAAGAAGGGCATGGACGAGCTCAAAGCCAAGAATCTCGCGCCGCAGAAGACTCAGAAGAATCTTTCGCGCGACGCACACATGGTCAAGGAGTCCGTATAATGAAGAACGACAACATCCAGGCAATCGAGCGCGACCTCGAGGAAACGCGGGCGCGCACCGAAAGCACGATCCAGGCGCTGCAGGACAAGCTCCAGCCCCGGGCCGTGATCGACGAGGCGACCCGCTTCTTCAAAGGCACCGATAGCGGCGCCTATGCCGAAGACGTGACGCGCGCCGCCCTCGCCCAGGCGCGGGAAAATCCGCTTCCCCTCATCCTGATGGGTGCGGGTGCGGCGCTTCTCGCGACCAAGCGTCCGGGCCGTCCGAAATACATCCACGACACGGCCGGCGCCTATGCGGGCGACAGCCTCGTCGCGGCGGATGCAGAATATGCGGCCGCCTATGAGGACAGCCGCGAGCTCGAGACGCTGTACGACGCGGAATACGAAGACACGCACCGCATCGTCGGCTCCGCCGATGCCATCGACCGGACTTATACCCGGCTCGATGACGAGGACGAAGACGCTTATCAGAACCGCCTTTACGAGGCGCGCGGCAAGGCGTTCTCGGTGGAGCGCAAGTCCGGCGAGGACGAGAAGTCCTTCCGCAAGCGGATCGATGACCGCCTGTCGAGCGCGAAGGCGAAGGCGAAGGAATATGGCGAGCGCGCCAACTCCTTCCGCCGCCGTCAGACGGATCGGGCCTCCGGCCTCTACCACAAGGCGGGCGAGCGTTCGCACAGCCTCTATGAAGGCGGCCGCGACCGCGCTGGCGCATTCGCTTCGGGCACACGGGACCGCGCGGGTGCCTTCGCGCATGGAACGGCGGACCGGGCCGGTGATCTCGCCCATGGCACGCAGGATGCGGCCCGGCGCGGCGTCGAGAAGACGACCGATTTCTACGAGAGCAATCCGCTCGCAGCCGCGCTCGTCGCGGTCGCGGCCGGGGCCCTCACCGGCTCGTTCTTCCATTCGACCCGCCAGGAGCGGCGGGCCCTCGGCGGCGTCGGCCATGACATCAACGAGGCTGCGCAGCGCCTGAACGAGCAGGCGAACCGCAAGGTGGCCGAATATGCCGAGGCGACCGAGGAGTTCGTCGAGGAAATGAGCGGCGAAGCCAAGGCGGCCGAGGATCGCCTGAAGGAGAAAGCCTCCGCCGAGACCGCGCCGAATTCGGACAAGAGCGGCTATACGCCCGCTTCGCAGACGACGAGCAATAAGAGCACGTCCTGAGCGATCTGCGGCATTGAACAAGAAAGGGCGGCCTTGGGGCCGCCCTTTTTCATGTCCGTGCGCCGATCAGGGCGTCCACTCCTGCGGCTCGTCGCCCTCCGCTGCCGCTTCGGCGTCATCGGCATGCCGCTGCCGCACCATGTCCATCAGGCGGCGGAGCGCGTTCTGCACGCCCTGCCCGGCAGCGCCGGACAGGAGGAGCGGCGGCGTCCCGCAGGCCGCTTCCAGCTCCCGCGCCTTGTCCGCCGCGACGTCCTCCGTCAGCGCATCCACCTTGTTCAGCGCGACCAGCTCGGGCTTCTCCGCCAGCCCCTCGGCATAAAGCGACAGCTCGCGGCGCACGAGGCTGTAGGCGCCTGCCACATCGTCCTGCGTCGCATCGACGAGGTGCAGGAGCGCGGCGCAGCGCTCGACATGCCCCAGGAAGCGGTCGCCGATTCCCGCCCCCTCATGCGCGCCCTCGATCAGGCCCGGGATATCGGCGAGCGTGAAGCTCTCCTGCGGGCCGAGGCGCACCACGCCGAGCTGCGGGTGCAGCGTGGTGAAGGGGTAGTCCGCGATCTTGGGCTTGGCCGCGGACACCGCGGCGAGGAAGGTCGACTTGCCGGCATTGGGCAGGCCGATCAGCCCGACATCCGCGATCAGCTTGAGGCGCAGCCAGATCGTCCGCTCCTCCGGCGGCTGGCCGGGATTGGCGCGCCTAGGGGCCTGGTTGCGCGATGTCTTGAAGCGCGCATTGCCGAAGCCGCCATTGCCGCCCTTGGCGAGCAGCACGCGCTGGCCCGGCTCGTCGAGATCAGCGATCAGCGTCTCCTCGTCCTCTTCGAAGATCTGCGTGCCGACAGGGACGGGCACGACGAGGTCCTCGCCGCTCGCGCCGGTCCGGTTGCGGCCCGCGCCATTGCCGCCGGCCTGCGCCTTGAAGTGCTGCTTGTAGCGGTAGTCGATCAGCGTGTTCAGGTTCTCCACCGCCTCGGCGAAGACATGGCCGCCCTGCCCGCCATCGCCGCCGTCGGGGCCGCCGAACTCGACGAACTTCTCTCGACGGAAGGACAGCGAGCCCGACCCTCCCGCGCCGGAGAGGACATAGATCTTGGCACGGTCGAGAAATTTCATCGGACCAGTTCTCCTGGATCGAGGGTGAAGCCGAGGCGTGGGAAATGCGCGCCGCGGGTGGGCGACCAGCCCGGCCCCGCATCGCCCGTATCGCGGAATCCGGCTTTTCTGAGCACGGCGGCGCTGCCGAGATTGTCCGTGAAGACCACGGCCTCGATGCGCCGGGCGCGGAGCGTGTCGAAGCCGAAGGCGCAGACCGCCCGCACCGCCTCGGTCATGTAGCCGCGCCCCCACCAGGCCCGCCCGATCATGTAGCCGACGGCATAGGTGGCATCGACCTGCCGGTGGATGCCCACCGTCCCGATCATCCTCCGGTCCGCCTTCAGCCTCGCGGCGAAGATGACGTCGAGCTTCGGGTCATGTGCCTCGGCCGCGCGGAAGCGGGCGGCGCAGACCTCGGCGTCGGACGGAAAGCCCCAGGTGCCGGTCTGCTTGAGCACCTCGAAATCGTTGAGGGCCTCGGCCGCATCCGCGGCGTCTTGCTCCCTGACCGGGCGGAGCAGCAGGCGGTCGGTTTCGAGGGCGTGGCGCATGGCGGAAACAAAAAAGGGAGGGCGGACGCCCTCCCTTCGCACGAGAGCGGCGGGCTGCCTATTCGGCGGCCGCGAGCGCCTCGACGCTGACGACCTTGCGGTCGTCCTTGGTCGTGCGGAAGACGACATTGCCTTCGACCAGCGCGAAGATCGTGTGATCCTTGCCGAGGCCGACATTGGTGCCGGGCATGATCTTCGTGCCGCGCTGGCGGACGATGATGTTGCCGGGGATGACGGCTTCGCCGCCGTATTTCTTGACGCCGAGGCGGCGTCCTGCGGAGTCGCGACCGTTGCGTGACGAGCCGCCTGCCTTCTTGTGTGCCATGACGTATGTCTCCTGCGCGCAATGCGCGTGGCTGATGGGTTGTCGGCTCAGGCGCCGGTTTTGATGTCCTCGATCCGCAGGACGGTCATGTGCTGGCGATGACCCTTCTTGCGGCGATAGTTCTGGCGACGGCGCTTCTTGAAGACGATGACCTTCTTGTCGCGCGCCTGCTCCACGATGGAGGCGGTGACGCTGGCGCCGGCGACCGTAGGGGCGCCGATCTGCGGGTTGTCGCCGCCAAGCATCAGGACCTCGTCCAGGGTGACGCTGTCACCGGCTTCGCCGTCGAGCTTCTCGACCTTGATGACGTCGCCGCTGGCGACACGGTACTGCTTGGCGCCGGTCTTAACGACTGCGAACATATGCAAACTTTCTTTTCGCTCGGGCCGCGCCCCCATGGTGCGGCCAGCCTTCTTCGATCCCGCGTTCTGATGCGCGGGTTCGGACGGCTGCGCGTAAAGGAAGGCGCCTTTTCGGTCAAGATGGCACACGAGGCCGGTTGAGCGCCCGGCCGCGCGCGCTAGCTCCCGCCGAGGACCGGCTTTGCGAAGGATCACCACGATGAGCGACAGCACCTACACCCCGCCGAAAGTCTGGACATGGGATCAGGAATCGGGCGGCCGCTTCGCCAAGATCAACCGGCCCGTCTCGGGCGCGACGCATGACAAGGCGCTGCCGGTCGGGGAGCATCCGCTCCAGCTCTATTCGCTCGCGACCCCCAATGGCGTGAAGGTCACCGTGATGCTCGAGGAGCTTTTGGCGGCCGGACATGCGGATGCCGAATACGACGCCTGGACCATAGATATCGGCGAGGGCGATCAGTTCGGCAGCGGCTTCGTCGCGGTCAATCCGAACTCGAAGATCCCGGCATTGGTGGACCGCAGCACGACGCCGGAGACGCATCTGTTCGAGTCGGGCTCGATCCTCGTCCACCTTGCGGAGAAGTTCGGCGCCTTCCTGCCCGAAAGCGGCTCCGCGCGGACCGAAACCTTCAACTGGCTGTTCTGGCAGATGGGCTCGGCCCCCTTCCTCGGCGGCGGCTTCGGCCATTTCTATGCCTATGCGCCGGAGAAATACGAATATCCGATCAACCGCTACACGATGGAGGTGAAGCGCCAGCTCGACGTGCTGGACAAGCAGCTCGGCCGGAGCGCCTTCCTCGCGGGCGATGACTATACGATCGCGGACATCGCGAACTGGCCCTGGTATGGCGGGCTCGTTCTCGGCCAGCTCTACGACGCGGGAGAGTTCCTGCAGGTCGAGGAATACGAGAACCTCCGGCGCTGGGCGGAGACGATCAGAGCGCGCCCTGCGGTCGAGCGGGGCCGGATCGTCAACAAGACCTTCGGCGACGAGAACCGTCAGCTGCGCGAGCGGCACAGCGCGGCGGATATCGACGCCGTGCTGAAGCGGAACTGACCGCCCCTGCCCGCCGCGCGCGGCATGAACGTCACGGCTGGCGGTAGCGGGCGGCGGCGCAGGGCCGAGCGCCCGCGGCCCGCGGATCGTCGCTGTAGGCGGCGAGAGCGATCTCGTAAGGCCCGCCATCGTTCGGTGCGAAGCCGATGGCGAGGTGGCGCGGCGCCTGCCCCTCGCAGACGGCCACATCGCCCGGCGCGCCCTCGATCCTCTCGATCCGCCTGATCCCGACCAGGCTGTCAGGCCGGACGTCCAGCGCCTCCGACAGCCCCGAGCGGCCAGCCTCGACGAGGTCCAGCGGCACCGTCCGCAGGACGGCCCGCCCCAGCCCCACGGCATAGCCTTCGAAGACGAGGTCGGCATCGGTCAGCTCCGGCGCGCCCGAGATCGGCTCGAAGCGGCCCGAATGGCTCGGCGGCGTCTCGGCGCCCCCGATATGAGCATCCGCATCACCCGGCACCTCTTGCGCATCCGCCAGCCAGGTGAGGCTGAGAGCGAGGCCGGGAGAGGCGGTGTTGAGAAGACCGTCCGAGGGTACGCCCGCGGCATGCAGGAGGTCCGCCACCCAGTGATTGCAGTTCTGGGCGAGGTCGCTCCGGGCATGGCCGAGAAAGAACTGGCTGCCGGGGTCGCGGCCCCGCCCGGCCGCGACCGGATGACCGTCCCGCAGCGCGAAGGATGCGTTCAGGCGCTCGACGAGCGCCCGCGCCCCCTCCTCCGACAGCTCCAGCGCGAGAACGGCCTTGCCGGAGCTTTCGGGAGTGGGCGCCTGCGGCTCGGGATCGAGTTCGACGACCGACGGACTGTTCGGCTCGAGCATGGAACGCGCGAAGTCCAGAAGGCGGGCCGCCGTCATGCCGCGCTCCCGGTAATAGTCCTCGTCGCCCCAGCCGAGGACAACCCATTCGCCCTCTCCGAGGACGCCGAGGGCCTCGGCGGCAGGACCGCCCGCCTCCGCGATGACCTTTCGCGGGATGGCGAGGTCCGCATGCATCCACCGATAGGACAGCGAGACCCGCACCGGCACGGTCGCAGCGGCACCAGAAGGCGGATAGAGAGCGGGCTTCGCCGGACGATAGCTCGCAAGGCCGAGCGCGAGCAGGAGGATGGCGAGACCCGCGAGGAACAGGCCGATCGCGCGCAGGCGCCGCGGCCGGTTGTCCGCTGTCCGGTTTACATGTCGGGAAATCTTCGGCGCTCCTTTTTCGAAGGACTGGCGCGCCGAGCCTCGGCGCGCGGCCCCGCCGGCTCAAGAGCAGGAAACAGGCCTTCTGCGCCACGCGACCGCAGCGCCCCTTCCGACTCGCTCACGTTCCAGCTAGCTCGGTCCGGTCATGCGTGACCTGCGCCCCGTCCTCCTCGTGATCGGCATCTTCATCACCACGCTGGGCGGGGTGATGCTGGTGCCCCTGATCGCCGACCTGCTCCAGACCGGCCCCAGAGCCGAGGACTGGAAGGGGTTCGGCCTGTCCGCCATGGGTTCGATCGGGCTCGGGGCGGCGCTGACGGCGGCGAGCTGGGGCCGCATCGAACGGATCACCGCGCGGCAGGGCTTTCTTCTCACCACCTTGTCCTGGCTCGCCCTCGTCTTCGCGGCCGCCATGCCGTTCTGGCTCGGCAGCGTGGGGCTTTCCTTCACCGATGCCTTTTTCGAGGCGATGTCGGGCCTCACCACGACGGGCGCGACGGTCGTGGTCGGGCTCGACGACGCCCCGACGGGCTTTATTCTCTGGCGGTCGATCCTGCAATGGATCGGCGGCATCGGCGTGATCATCATGGCCATCGCCGTGCTGCCTTTCCTGTCGGTCGGCGGGATGCAGCTCTTCCGCCTCGAAAGCTCCGACCGGTCCGAGAAGATCCTGCCCGGCGCGAGCCAGCTCGCAGCGGCGATCTTCAGCCTCTATGTCGGCCTGTCGGTGCTGTGCTTCATTTTGTACTGGGCGCTCGGCATGTCCGCCTTCGACGCGGTCAACCACGCGATGACCACCATCGCCACCGGCGGCTATTCCACCAAGGACGCCTCCTTCGGCTATTTCCTGTCCGCCGAGGGCATCAAGGGACCTGTCGATCTCGTCGCGGTCGTCTTCATGATTCTCGGCTCGCTGCCCTTCGGCCTCTACGTGCTGGCCTTGCGCGGGCGGGTCCTCGCGCCCGCGCGCGACGATCAGGTGCAGTTCTTCCTGGCCGCCGCCGCGATCTTCGTGGCCGTCATCGCCTTCCGGATCATCGTCATCTTCGACTTCTCCTTGTTCCAGGGCTTCCGCCTCGCCGCCTTCAATGTCGTCTCGATCATGACGGGAACGGGCTATGCGACGACCGATTACGGGGTCTGGGGGCCCTTCGCGGTCGGGTTCTTCTTCGCGATCATGTTCGTCGGCGGCTGCGCTGGCTCCACCTCCTGCGGCCTCAAGATCTTCCGGCTCCAGGTCGCGCTCGCCGCGCTGCTGGTCTATGCCAAGCGCCTCGCCCATCCCCATCGCGTCACCGTGGCGCGCTATAACGGCCGGCCGCTGACGGAGGACATCTTCGTGTCCGTCCTCAGCTTCTTCTTCATCTATTTCGCCGTTTTCGCGACCGTGGCGGTCGCGCTGTCCCTCTTCCAGCTCGATGCGGTGACGGCCCTGTCTGCGGCGGGATCTGCCGTGGCGAATGTCGGGCCGGGCCTCGGCGAGATCGTGGGGCCCGCGGGCAATTACGCGCCGCTGCCCGCAGGCGCGAAATGGATCCTGGCGAGCGCCATGCTGCTCGGCCGCCTCGAGCTTCTCACCGTGCTCGTCCTCTTCGTGCCGAGCTTCTGGTCGCGCTGAGCGCCCTCAGGTCTCCAGGGCGTAGCCGGCGGAGCGGACGGTCCTGATGGGGTCGTCATGTCCGTGCTTGCACAGCGCCTTGCGCAGGCGCCCGATATGCACGTCCACGGTGCGCGCCTCGACGAAGACGTCGGACCCCCAGACCGCATTGAGGAGCTGTTCCCGGCTGAAGACCCGGCCGGGGTTCTGGATCAGGTGGTCGAGAAGGCGGAACTCGGTCGGGCCGAGATGGATCTCCGTCTCGCCGCGCCGGACCCGGTGGGCGGCGCGGTCGACGGCGATATCGCCGGCGGTGACGGTCTCGGCGACCAGAGCGGGGCGGATGCGGCGCAGCACGGCGCGGATGCGCGCCGCCAGCTCGCCCATCGAGAACGGCTTGGTCAGATAGTCGTCGGCCCCCATGTCGAGGCCGCGAATGCGGTCCGCCTCCTCGCCCCGCGCGGTCAGCATGACGATCGGGATGTTCTGCGTCTCGTGCTTGGAGCGCACGCGGCGGCAGACCTCGATCCCCGACACGTTGGGCAGCATCCAGTCGAGCACGATGACGTCCGGGCGGTCCTCCTCGATCTTCAGGAGGGCCTCCTCGCCGTCGCCGACCAGGGTGACCTCGAAGCCTTCCTTGCCCAGATTGTAGTCGAGCAGCGCCTGCAGCGCCTCTTCATCCTCGACGACGAGCACTCGGGTGGCGGCCATGATGTTCTCCTAGTGAGGCGCGACGGCGATGGTTCCCGTCACATCCTTCTTGACCCGCTCATTGGCGAGCTCCTCTCCGGTCAGGGAGAAATGCACCCGCTCCGCGATATTGGTCGCGTGGTCGCCGATCCGCTCGAAATTCTTCGCCACGAAGACGAGCTGTGTGCAGGCGGACACCAAGGCGGGCTGTTCCGTCATAACGCCGAGGATCTCGCGGAAGACCGAATTATAAAGATCGTCGATGCGGTCGTCGCCATTGCGCACCGCGCGGGCCGCCTGGGGATCGCTGCGGAACAGGGCATCGAGGCTGCCGGAGAACTGCCGCAGGGCGATATTGCCCATGCGCACCACGGGAGAGAGAGCGGCCTGGCTGGCAGCGCCCGGGTCCTCCCGCGCGATCAGCGGCGAGCGCTTGGCCGTGTTCTTGGCGAGGTCGCCGATCCGCTCCATCTCGGCGGCGATCTTCACCGCCGTCATGGCGCGGCGCAGCTCATCCGGGGGCAGGCGCCGCTGCTCGAGCAGGGTCATCACCTCGCGCTCGACTACGCGCTCGCGCGCATCCGTCTCGACGTCGCGATCGCGCACGGTGCGCGCCAGCTGCTCGTCGCGCCGTTCGAAGGCGCTGATCGCATCGCGCAGCTGCTGCTCGACGTAACCGCCCATCGTGGCGATGGCGATGTCGATGCGCTCGAAATGCGCGGCGGTGGATCGAAGTATGCGAAAGGCCATGCCTGCTCCTGACGGCGCGGGGAATGCCCGATTTGTGTGACAGCTTCTTGTCAGCGCAGGCCGATCCGTCCCGTCTCCGCCGCGCCGGATCACGCAGGATAGGCGCGCTGTGTGCGCCTGTCCAGCGAAGGGTCGAGAGAGGGCCTGTGCAAGGCCGGGCCGCGGAACGATGCCCCAGGCGCCTCGCCCGGCACAAAAAAAACCGGCAGGCGGGAGACCCGCCTGCCGGTCGGAAGCTGCCTTGCCGGCGCGGAGCGCGTTACTGGCCCGCGGGCGGCAGGAGCACCTGGTCGATGACGTGGATCACGCCATTCGAGGCTTGAAGATCCGGGGTCACGACGACGGCGCCCGCCGCGCCCTCGCCGCCGACGGTGACCTGCCCGCCGGAGGTCATCACGGGCAGCGGCTCACCGGCCAGCGTGTCCACGGACATCTCGCCCGAGATCTGGTCGGACATCGTCTCGCCGGAGACGACATGGTAGAGAAGGATATTCTCGAGCTGGCTGCGATTGCCCGGCTCCATCAGCGTCTCGACCGTCCCGGCGGGAAGCTGCTCGAAGGCGGCATTGGTCGGGGCGAAGACGGTGTAGGGGCCGTCACCCGCGAGGGTCTCGACGAGGCCGGCCTGTTCGAGCGCGGTGACGAGCGTGGAGAAGCGGGGATCGCCGGTCGCGATATCGACGATGCTCTGATCGCTCATATCGGCCGTGACGTCGTCGAGCTGATCCTGCGGATCGCCGAGCATGCTGTCATCGACCGCCATCCGGTCCGGCGGCGTATCCGTCGCATCGGGCAGCGCGACATCGTCCCGCTCATCCTCTTCGATGAAGGCGGAACTGTCCTCGGCGATATCGTCTTCATAGACTTCGTCATCGCCGCCGCATGCGGCGACAGCGGCGATCATGGCCGCCGCGGAAAGGCCTCTCAGAAGGGGCTTGTGCATCATTCGACTCCCTCGTCGCTGTTCGTCCGGCCGCGCCAGAAGGGCGGCACGGCTGACAGACGAACATGCAAGAGGGCGAACCCGTTCCCCGGCGAGACAGGAGGACGCGGGACGCGGACTCCCTTCAGGCGGAGCCGTCGTCCGGAGGCGGCGCGTCGAGTACCTTGATGCGGGCCGCCAGGACATCGAACAGGGCCGAGAAGATGGCGAGGAGGATAGTCGCCACGAAGGCGATGATGATCGCCTGCTGGAGCATCGTGCCGCCGCCTTCGTCCCGCCAGAACCGCTTGAGCTGACCGAGCATGTCCAGACCCACCCTCATCCGCCGAGAAGATCTCTCAGCTGCGCCGCCACAGGCCGGTCGGCTGGGACAAGGTCCAGCTCGTGAAACCGGTTCGGCCTGAACCATCGCAGCCCCTGGTTTTCAAGGGGTTGCGGAATACCGCTCCATTTGCGGCAAGCGAAGACAAGCATGAGCAGATGGACCTCGTCTTGCGGCTCCGAAGCGAAGGTGACGGGGGCGAGGCAGCTCGCCTGCGTCTCGATCCCGATCTCCTCGGCGAGCTCCCGAACGAGAGCCTCCTCCGGCGTCTCCCCCTCCTCCACCTTGCCGCCGGGAAATTCCCACATTCCGGCAAGCGGCTTTCCCTCGGGCCGCTGGGACAGGAGGACACGCCCGTCCCTGTCGACGAGCGCGACGGCGGCGACGATCATGAGCTTCGGCATAGAGTGGGCCCGTCCGGATGTCTGAAAGGCGGCTTTATCGCAGTCACCGCTGTGCGATACGAGGGTCCTCGGACCCGATATCGCCCTGCAGGCGGACCCCGAAACGGGTCTCGGCCTGCGTGACGGCGTCGATCAGGGCCGCTTCGCGCAAGGATGCGGCGATCGCGTCTTTCCGGGCCGCGAAGGAAGGCGGCCGCAGATCGCGGCGCGAATCGACGCGCAGGAGGTGCCAGCCTGCTTCGCTTCGCACCGGCGCGGAAAGCTCCCCGACGGAAAGATCCGCCGCCGCAGCGGCAAGAGCGTCCGGCAGCCGGGAGAGCGCGATCGGCCCGAAGCTGCCGCCGGCCGACCGCGTGTCCATGTCCAGCGACTGCCGCTGCGCCAGCTCGGAAAAGCGCGCGCCGCTCCGGATCCGGTCCGCGAGCGCTTCGGCTTCTTCCCGGCTCGAGACCAGGATGTGCCGAAGAGAGACCTCCGCCTCCTCCCGAAGCGCCCCGAGCTCGGCCTCATAGGCCGCTCTTACGGCCTCTTCGGTCACGGCCTCGCGCAGGGCGAGGTCGAGATAGGCTTCCGCGAGAACCCGCCGCCTCGCCAGAGCGAGCTTCGCGCGGATCTCGAGCGCCCGGTCGAGCCCCTCCGCTTCCGCCGCGGCGGCCAGCGCCAGCTGGCCGGTGGCATCGGCGAGATATCCTTCCCGGATCAGGGCATCGGGCGGCGCGGCGCCGCGCGCGGGCCCCGCCTGCGCGCGCAGGTCGGACAGGCGCAGGATCATCGGCCCGACCTTCGCCATGACCGGATCTTCGGCGGCCTCCGCGACGGGGATCGCGGGCCGCAGCGGCACGATCCCTTCCCGCGTCGCCTCGAGCGCCACCACGCCGACCGCCGCCAGGAGCAGCGCTCCGCGTCCGGCCGCCCGCGAGGCGCAAGGGGCCAGCGGCAGGGACAGAAGGAAACGCAAGCCGCCTGTGCTCATCCTCGCATTCATTGTCTTCATCCTCCCGCCCCACAGAAGGTTTCGCCCTGTCCTGATTTTCGTCAATGGCGATCCGTCTTTGCCCGGTCCTCGTTTGACACTCCAAGGGGCCTTTCCTATCTCTCCGCCACCTCGAAATCCGCAGGGGAGGAGCGGGGCCCTTGGCTTGGCGATCCGCCTGCAAGGAGCTCGCCTTCCTGCCAGCTCCGCGAGCATATTCCATGGCTAGTAAGTCCTTTGCTTCCCGCCTGTTCGGTTCCGCCAATGATCGGCGGCTGAAGCCGCTGGAGAAGAAGGCGCGCAAGATCGGCGATCTCGCCGACGAGATGAAGGCGCTCAGCGACGAGGGGATCAAGGCGAAGACCGAGGAGTTCAAGCAGCGCTACAAGGACGGCGAGACGCTGGACGACCTTCTGGTCGAGGCCTTCGCGCTCGTCCGCGAGGCGGCGGACCGCGCGCTCGGCCTGCGCCCCTATGACGTGCAGCTCATCGGCGGCATGGTCATGCACAAGGGCAATATCGCCGAGATGAAGACCGGCGAGGGCAAGACGCTGGTCGCCACCCTGCCCGTCTATCTGAACGCGCTCGCGGGCAAAGGCGTTCATGTCGTCACGGTGAACGACTACCTCGCCAGGCGCGACGCCGAATGGATGGGCAAGGTCTATAACGCGCTCGGCCTGACGGTCGGCGTCATCGTCAACGAGCTCGGCGATCAGGAGCGGCGCGACGCCTATGCCTGCGACGTCACCTATGCGACGAACAACGAGCTCGGCTTCGACTATCTGCGCGATAACATGAAGCAGTCGATCGACCAGATGGTCCAGCGCGGCCATGCCTATGCGCTGATCGACGAGGTCGACTCGATCCTCATCGACGAGGCCCGCACGCCGCTCATCATCTCCGGTCCGACCGAGGACAAATCCGATCTCTATCTCGCGATCAACGAGCTGATCCCGCTTCTCGAAGACGAGGATTACGAGGTCGACGAGAAGCAGCGCTCGGTCGGCCTGACCGAAGAGGGCAACGAGCATATCGAGGACCTCCTGCGCGAGCGCGACATGCTGGAGGGCGAGCAGCTCTACGAGGCGGCCAACGTCTCGGTCGTCCACCACATCCAGAACGCGCTGCGCGCGCACAAGATGTTCCAGAAGGACAAGGACTACATCGTCAAGGACGACAAGGTCGTCATCATCGACGAGTTCACGGGCCGCATGATGGAGGGCCGGCGCTGGTCGGACGGCCTGCACCAGGCCGTCGAGGCCAAGGAAGGCGTGAAGATCCAGCCCGAGAACGTCACGCTCGCCTCGATCACCTTCCAGAACTATTTCCGCCTCTACGAGAAGCTGTCGGGCATGACCGGCACGGCCCTCACCGAGGAGGGCGAGTTCGCCGACATCTACAAGCTCAACGTGATGGAGATCCCGACCAACCGGCCCATCGCGCGGGACGATCTGGACGACGAACTCTATCTCGGCGCCCGCGAGAAATATCACGCCATCGCCCGCCAGATCGCCGAATGCCATCTGCGCGGCCAGCCGGTGCTGGTCGGCACGGTCTCGATCGAGAAGTCCGAGCATCTCTCGCGGCTTCTCTCGGACAAGAAGTTCTGGAAGGAATCGGCCGCCCTCCTCCGCAAGCAGGTGGACGACCTCAAGGACAACAAGAAGAACGCCGAAGAGCGCGAGCGGCTAGGCGCGCTCGCCGACGAGATGGAAAGCCTCAGCCGCAAGCCCGTCCCGGTTCCGCACAACGTCCTGAACGCCCGCTTCCACGAGCAGGAAGCCGAGATCGTCGCCCGCGCGGGCGAGCCCGGCGCCGTGACGATCGCCACCAACATGGCCGGCCGGGGCACCGACATCCAGCTCGGCGGCTCGGTCGACATGGAGATCATGACCCATCTGTCCGACGAGGACGATGCCGAGACGATCGCGCGTAAGCGCAAGGAGATCGAGGCGAAGATCGCCGAGCAGAAGAAGACCGCGCTCAAGGCGGGCGGCCTCTATGTCCTCGCGACGGAGCGCCATGAAAGCCGCCGCATCGACAACCAGCTGCGCGGCCGCTCGGGCCGTCAGGGCGACCCCGGCACGACCAAGTTCTTCCTGTCGCTCGAAGACGACCTGATGCGCATCTTCGGCACCGGCATGGAGAAGATGCTCAAGCGCTTCGGCATCCAGCCCGACGAGTCGATCGAGCATCCCTGGTTCACCAAGGCGGTCGAGAACGCCCAGAAGAAGATCGAGCAGCGCAATTTCGACATGCGCAAGAACGTCCTCAAATATGACGACGTCATGAACGATCAGCGGAAGGCCATCTTCGAGCAGCGCATCGAGTTCATGTCCGCCGAGACGGTCGAGGAGATCGTCGCCGACATGCGCGACACCCTGATCGAGGACATGGTCGCGCTGCACGTTCCCGCGAAGAGCTATGCCGAGAAATGGGACATGGAGGGCCTGCACGAGGAAGTGCAGGAGGTCTTCGCCCTCGACCTGCCGACGAAGCAGTGGGCCGAGGAAGAAGGCGTCGCGGACACCGAGATCCTCGAGCGCATCAAGGAGGCGGTCGATGCGCGCGCCGATGAGCGCCGCGAGGAATTCGGCCCCGACCTCACCGCCCGGATCGAAAAGCAGATCCTGCTCCAGACCATCGACCGGAACTGGCGCGAGCACCTCCAGCAGCTCGACCATCTGCGCTCGGTCGTCGCCCTGCGCGGCATGGGGCAGCGCGACCCGCTGCACGAGTTCAAGACCGAAGCCTTCGCGTTGTTCGAGGCCCTGCTCGACGGGCTGCGCCGCGACGTGACGAAATCGCTCTTCCACGTGCAGGTTCGCCGCCCCGAAGCGGGTCAGGAGGCGGGCGGGCGGCCCAAGCTCGATATCGAGCAGGCGCGCCGCCTCATCCAGGAGCTTCAGGCGAAGGGGCAGCTCGACCCGTCCAAGATGCGCGCCGAGCATATCGACGCGACGACCGGCCAGAACGATGCGGGCCATGGCGGCCCCGAAGCGCCGCGGCGCGGCTATGGCCAGTCGGCGGGCGCCACGACGCTGCGCGCGCAGCGCCAGGGACAGGCGGTGAAGGCCGACGATCCCTCCACCTGGGGCCGGGTCAGCCGCAACGCGCCCTGCCCCTGCGGTTCGGGCCGCAAGTTCAAGCACTGCCACGGCGCGCCGGACCGTCAGGCCGCCGAGTAAGCCGGAATGCCCGCGGAGAGGCGTCTCCTCCCTTCCGCGGGCATTTCCGCATCAGGCTTTGCCCTGGGACGCCGCGCCTCCTAAGTCTGCCGGATGCCTCGCCCCGCACCAGAGCCCGGACAGATCGCCTTCGTCGCCAATGACCGGCCGCAGGCGCAGGAGTCCTACCACCAGCTCATCGAGCTCTACGGCAATTGCGCCGTCGAGGAGGCTCGCGTGATCGTGGCGCTGGGCGGCGACGGGACCATGCTGGAGGTCCTGCGCGACACGATGCATCTGGGCACCCCCGTTTACGGCATGAATTGCGGGACGGTTGGCTTCCTGATGAACGAGATGCAGGCGGACGATCTTCCCCAGCGCCTCGCCGCCGCGGACCGGGCACGGATCAACCCGCTGCGCATGCGCACGACGGACAAGCAGGGCCGCAGGCACGAGGCGACGGCGATCAACGAAGTCAGCCTCCTGCGGGAGACTCGGCAGACCGCCCGGATCTCGATCAAGGTGAATGGCGAGGTGCGGATGAACCAGCTCATCTGCGACGGCGTCCTCTTGTCGACGCCCGCCGGATCGACCGCCTACAACCTTTCGGCCCACGGCCCGATCCTGCCGATCATGTCGAACCTTCTGGCCCTGACGCCGATCAGCGCGTTCCGGCCGCGCCGCTGGCGCGGCGCGCTCCTGCCCTATGACGCGCAGGTGACCTTCAGCGTCCAGGACGCGGATTTCCGCCCGGTCTCGGCGACGGCCGACAATGTCGAGGTGCGCGACGTCGTCGAGGTGGAAGCGGGCATCGACCGCGGCACGGTGATGACGCTCCTCTTCGACCCCGGCGCGAGCCTCGAGGAACGCATCGTGCAGGAACAATTCGCCTACTGAGCCATGCTCCTGGCGAAGATGCGTTCGGCGACCATGATCGTCGGCGCATTGGTGTTGCCGCCCGGCAGGTCGGGGAAGAGGCTGGCATCCACGACGCGCAGCCCCTGAGTGCCGTGGACGAGGCCCGAAGGATCGGTCACGGCGCCCTCGTCGGCCGCCGGTCCCATGCGGGCGGTCCCGACGGGGTGATAGATGGTCTCGGCCTCCGCCGCGATGAGCTGCCGCCATTCCTCATCCGTCCCCGGCTCGGTTTCGGGCCGCAGGAAGCCTTTCGCCACCTCCTCGAAGGCTGGCTGGGAAAGGAGGCGCCGGGACAGCTTCGCGCCCTCGACCATCACCTCCCAGTCGCGCTCGGTCGCCAGATAGTTCGGGTCGATGAGCGGCGGGGTGTCCGGATCGGCCGAGGCCAGCCGAATCGTGCCGGTGCTTTCGGGGTAGAGGTTGCAGGCATGGAGGCTGACCCCGAAACGGCCCCAGCTCTTTTCCTCGCCGTGATCCATGGCGAGGGCGGGCACGAAATGGAACTGGATGTCGGGCCGTTCGCGGTCGGAGCGCGAGGACACGAAACCCGTGCCCTCGGCGAGGTTGGAGGCGAGGATGCCGGTGCCGCCGATCAGATATTCGAGCCCCGCCGTCAGATTCCCGAGAAGACCGCGCACGGAATAGCTGATCGTCTCGCCGGGCTCCGTTTCAAGAAAGGTCAGAAGGTCCAGATGATCGCGCAGATTCGCGCCGACACCCGGCCGGTCGGCGACGAGGCCGATGCCGTGCCGGCGGAGATGGGCGGACGGCCCGACGCCGGAGAGCATGAGGAGCTGCGGGGTTCCGATCGCGCCCGCGCAGAGGATCACCTCCCGCTTCGCCGCGCTCATACGGATCTCTCCGC
Organism: Parvularcula oceani; assembly: GCF_000733125.1. Classification (GTDB taxonomy): domain Bacteria; phylum Pseudomonadota; class Alphaproteobacteria; order Caulobacterales; family Parvularculaceae; genus Parvularcula; species Parvularcula oceani. The sequence goes on from NZ_JPHU01000009.1 coordinate 138,618, forward strand.
CCCGCTCATATTCGACGCCGCTCGCCCGTGCGCCGTCGAACAGGACGCGGCGGCAGGACGCCTCGGTCACGATGGTCAGGTTCGGACGCGCCCGCACCGCTTTGGTCAGATAGGCCTTGGCCGCGGAGCAACGGCGCCCCCGCCGGGTGGTGGTGTCGAAGAGGCCGACCCCTTCGCGGTCCGGCCCCGCGAAATCCTCGATGCGGCGCAGCCCCATCTGTTCGGCGGCGCGCAGGAACCGCTTCGTCGCGCCCCTGACGTCGCGCGGCCTCGTCACATGGAGCGGGCCGTCCTGGCCGTGCCACTGGCTCTCGCCCTCGGAATGGGTTTCGGAGGCCTTGAAGAAGTGCAGCGCCTCCGCACCGCTCCACCCCTTCGCGCCGAGCTCCGCCCACCGGTCGTAATCGCGCAGATCCCCGCGCGAATAGCACATGGCGTTGATGGCGGAGCTGCCGCCCATCACTTTTCCCCGGGGCCAGCGGAGGGACCTGTCATCGAGGCGCGCCTGCGGCACCGTGGCATAGTCCCAGTCGGCGATCCGGTTGCCCAGCACCTCGCCGATCATGGCCGGCACGGCGAGCCGGACATCCTTCTGCTCCGGGCCCGCTTCGATCAGCGTGACGGCCGTTCCCGGATCCTGCGACAGCCTCGCGGCCAGCACGGAGCCGGCCGACCCCCCGCCGACGATCACGTAATCCGCCGCCGCTTCCCGCTCGCTTCCCATCCCGCGCCTCCCTTAACGTGTCTTCCCGCAGCATTGCGCGGAACGGTGGTTGCGCCAAGACGAGGCTTTAAGACCCGTTAACGAATTCCTTCTATCGATACTCTCCAACCTCCTAACGGTATGAGTCCGATCCGCGAACGAGATGAGGCCATGAACGCACAAGCTGTTCGATTGACCGAAGTGGACATCGACAACGCGCTGGCGAACGACCACCTCGACGTGGTCTTCCAGCCGATCTTCGATTTCGCGAGCGGCGCGCTCCTGCGCATGGAGACCTTCGTCCGCTGGGACCATCCGGGCCTGGGCAGCCTGCCGCCCGGCGCCTTCATCTCCTTCTTCGAGGCGCAGGGCCGGATGGGCGAGCTGACCCGCTACGTCGCGCGGCATGCGCTGCGGGCCTACAGGGCCTGGCGCGGCAGCGCAGGTCCCGGATGCTCGATCAATCTCGCGCAGTCCGACCTGCTCGATCCCCTCCTGCCGGACGATCTGTCCGCGATGTTGCAGGAGGAGGGCATCGCGCCCCACCTCCTGACGCTGGAATGCCCGCCCCTTCCCCTGGAGATGAGCGCCGAAGAAGCCGCTTCGGTCTGGCGCAGGCTCGGCGGGATCGGCTGTCCGCTCGCGACCGAAGTGCGGGGCCGCCCGGCACAGGCGCTCAAGGAGGCGGACCCCTTCCCCTTCGCCGAGATCAAGACCGGCGGCTCGGCCATCCTTCGCTTCGCGCGCACGTCGCGCGGCGGCCCGGGCCTCGCCGCGATCTCCGAACTCATCGATCTCGCCAAGGAAAATGGCGCGCGCACCGTCGCGGTCGGAGTGGAAGATGCCGATGCGGCGCGCGCGCTGAAGCAATGCGGCTTCGATGCGGGACAGGGCAATCTCTTGGCCCGCGCCGCGAAGCTCGACGGCTTCAGCGCCCAGACGATCAACCATGTCCGCAGCGCGCTCGGCATGGAGGCGCTGCCGCAGGACGAACTCGCCGCCCAGCTCGAGCGGGCGCCCGCCGTCCCGCAGGAACCGCTCGTTCTCGCTGCCGAGGACGCGGACCGGCCGGACCCGACGGCCGAAGCGATCATGAAGCTCAAGGCCCGCAAGATCGCGGCGAAGAAGGCCGCTCTGCGCAAGGCGCAGCTGGCGAAGACCGCCTCGGACGAGGAAGAGCGCGAAGCCCGCGAGGCCGCCGCGGCCAGAACGGCGAGCGACACGGCGCGCCGCCTTCAGGAACGACTCGCCGGGCACATGGAGAAACAGGCGGAGGCCGAGCCTGCGGCGCAAGGGCCGGAGCCGGTTGCGGCGGAGGACGAAGCTCCCGCCGCGACGCCCGAAGAGAAAATGCCCGAAGCGAACGCCCAAGCGGCCCGCGCGGAGGCCGACAGCATGCCGGAGGCCGAAGAGGCTGCGGCGCGAAAGGCGGAGGCGCCGCCGCTCTCCGCTGTGCCGATCGACGACGAGGCCGGAGTCCTCCTCACCGGCAGCCTCGCCGAAGCCGCGCTCGGCATCGCGCATCGCTATTCCTTCGAACAGGGCCTGCGCCTCGACGGCTATGACGCCTCCGCCACGGTCCCGCATATCGAGCCGGGCGAAGAAGAGTTCGCAGGGGCGATCGCGCCTTCCATCACGCCGGCTCTTCGCGAGGAGGCGCCGACATCCTTTTCGTCGATGACGACGGCCATTCACGGCCTCCTCGCGGAGCTGCCGGTCTCCGAAGAGCACAGCTCGCGGCTGAGCGGCTTCGCCGAGGCGGCCCTGCCCGCGCCGCAGACCGAAACGCCGGTTCCGCTGCCCGCCGAAGCCGAGGCGGAGATGAGCCAGGCCGACATCCTCGACGCGGCGGTCGCGCAGGCGCCCGTGCTAGCCGATGACACGCCCACCCTTGCGCCGGTGCAGATCGTGGCCAATGACGACGAAGCGGTCCTCGCCGCCCGCATCCGCAGGCGTCCGCGCAGGAAGAAGAACATCCTGACCCGGAAATACCGCATCACGCATTTCTGGCCGCGCAGCTGGGTCCGCACGGTGAACCGCTACAAGGCGCAGCGGGCGGAAGCGGATCGGCAGCGCGAACCCGAAGCGGCGGCGGCCTGAATTCCCGCTTCAGACGCCCCAGGCCGCGCGGCGGCCATCGGGGCGCAAGGATGCGACAGGAACCTGATAGACGCGCGTCTCGCCGAGCATGAAGACGGCATAGCCGGCCCCGAAATGCGGCGCGAAGGCCGTGTCGAGAACGTTGAGCCCGCCGGTGAAGGCGCCGAAGGCGGGCATGACCAGCCGCTCGCCATCGGTCACGAAGCAGGACTTGCGCACGCCGCGCCCGCCCTTCGCCGCGATGGCGCAGGGGTGAAGGTGTCCCGCCACCTGCCAGTCATCGGTCTCTCCGGGCTCGTGGACGAAGGCGAGGCCCGCCACCTCGGCTGCCTGATGGACGGCGCCGCCAAAGCGCTTGGGCGGCAGCGGGTCGTGATTGCCGAGGATCCAGATCCAGTCCGCAGCGGAGCAGAGCGCGTCGAGCCGCTGCGCATCCGCCTCGTCCATCCGCTCTTCCGCCTGCGGATCGTGGAAGGCGTCGCCGAGCGAGAGGATGCGGTTCGGCCGGCAGAGGCGGACGAGCCGCTCGAGAGCATCCAGCGTCGCGCGCGTGTCATAGGGCGGCAGCGGAATCCCCTTGGCCGCATAGGAGCTGCCCTTCTCGAAATGCAGGTCGGAGACGACGAGCAGGCGCTCTTCGGGCAGCCACATCGCGCCCGAGCAGTCGAGCACGACCGGACGGCCGGCGAGGCGGAGAGTTTCCGTGAGGCAGTTCGAGGTCACGAGGCGCAGCATCCGCGTCCTATAGAGCGCGGAGAACGAAGAGTGAATCCGCGATCCGTCTCAAAATGACGCAATGTCAGGGACGCCGGAAGTGCTTGGACAGGCGCAGGCCCTGCCCCTGATAGTTCGAGCCGAGGCCGGAGCCATAGACCTGCCGCGGCTCGCTGCTCAGCCGCTCATAGACGAGGCGCGCGGCGACCTGGCCGTGATCGAGGACGAAGGGCGCATCGAAGCCGCGCACTTCGAGGACGGCCCGGCTGCCCTGTCCCACCCCGAAGCCGGGATCGAAGAAGCCGGCATAATGGGCCCTGAACGCGCCGAGCTCGGTGTCGATGGCGACCATTTCGGCGGCGAGATGCGTCGGCACGCAGAGCTGCTCGCGGCTGGCGAGGATGTAGAATTCATCCGGGTCGAGCACGATGAACCCGTCCTCCGGCGCGCCGATCGGCTCCCAGTACTTGCTCGGGTCGAGCGCCCCGACCGCGTCGACGTCGATGAGGCCGGAATGCCGCCTTGCGCGGTAGCCGACCACATCGCCGAGCTGCGAGGACAGATCGACCGACAGGCGCAGGCCGCCCCCGATCTCGCCGCCATCGGAAAGCGGCGTCTGCGCGTGGAAGCGCTCCAGTTCGGCGTCATCAAGAGCGGGATTGCCCCGGCGCAGGCGCAGCTGGTTGAGGCTCGAGCCTTCGCGGACGAGAACCGAGAACGTGCGGGGGCTGACCTCGGCATAGAGCGGCCCCTGATAGCCCGCGGGAACGCGCTCATAGGCCGTGCCCCGATCTGTGACGAGGCGGACGAAGACGTCGATGCGCCCGGTCGAGCTCTTGGGGTTTCCCGTGGCGTGAAGCGAGACCGGCAGGTCGAGACGCTCGCGCAGCTCGACGACATAGACGCAGCCCTTTTCGAGCACCGCGCCTTGCGAGAGGTCGAGTTCGTGCAGGGCCAGCTCGCCGAGGCGGTCGGAGACATTGCGCGTCTGGCCGGGAAGAAAGGCGGCCCGCACGCGCCATGCGCGGCGGCCGAGAGTGAGGTCGAGGCTGGCAGGCTGGATCTGGCGATCGCCCACTTCCCGCGGCATGCGCAGGATGTTCCGTTCGATCGCCGTCCGCAGGTCTTCCGCCGTCAGGACGCCGGGCCTGTCCTCGTTCGAATTGGTCACGCGCTCTGCCCTCGCACTGGAAGCGCGGGCTTAGCGCGCTCCTCGGTGCGGCGCTAGCGAGCCGGAATGGCGGGCGCGGGCACGCTTGCGGGAACCGCGAAGGCGTCCGCGCCGTATTCCTCGTCGAACAGGCCGAGCTGCAAGCGCTCTTCGGACAGGATCGCGAGCGAGAGGCCCACGACCAGTGCGAACAGAGCGACCGCCAGCTGGCGCAGCGCTTCGTGCGACATGGTCTTCGGCGCATGAAGCGGACCCGCGAAGACGGCGGGCAGATGAAGGTGATGGCCGAGTACTGTCATAAAACCTTCATACAGTGCGCACCCTGTGCGCGTCAAGAGCAGCGGCCAATCTGTTTGACGGACGGCGCGACCTCCCCTACCCGCGAGAGCGGCGCCGGGTTTGGGCCGGCCGGCTTGCGGCGGCGCCTTTGGAAGAACACCGCTAAAAGGCCGGAATGCGCTGCGAAAAGAGCGCTTCGAGAGGAGCCCCCTCCATGACGAAACCGCCCAAGCACCCCTATGGCCCCCGCACGCGCGCCGTCCGCGGCGGCATGAACAGGGCCTTCCAGGAGACCTCGGAAGGGCTCTTCCTGACGTCGGGCTATGCCTATGACAGCCCCGAACAGGCCGCGGCGCGCTTCTCCGGCGAGGATGACGGCTACATCTATTCGCGGTTCTCGAACCCGACCGTGCAGATGTTCGAGGAGCGCTTGGCGGCGATGGAGGGCGCGACCTGGTGCGCCTCCGCGGCGACCGGCATGGCGGCGGTCACCGCCGCTCTTCTGGGGCAGCTTTCCGCCGGCGATCACATGGTGGCCAGCCGCGCGCTGTTCGGTTCCTGCCGCTATGTCGCGGACGACCTGTGCTCGCGCTTCGGCATCGAGGCGGACTTCATCGACGGGACCGACCTGTCCGCCTGGGGCGAGGCGGTGCGGCCGAACACCAAGCTCTTCTTTCTGGAAACGCCATCCAATCCGGGCCTCGAAGTGCTGGACGTGCAGGCGATCGCGGATATCGCGCATCTGCATGGGGCGCGGCTGCTGGTCGACAACGTCTTCGCGACGCCGGTGCTCCAGCATCCGCTGGAGATGGGCGCGGATCTCGTCGTCTACTCGGCGACCAAGCATATGGACGGCCAGGGGCGGGTCCTTGGCGGCGCGATCCTGGGCAATGACGAAGCGATCCTGGCCGACCAGCTCCGCCCCTTCCTGCGCAATACCGGCCCCGCGCTCAGCCCCTTCAATGCATGGGTGCTGGTCAAGTCGCTGGAGACGCTGGACCTCCGGGTCCGCGCCATGTGCGACAATGCCAGCCGGATCGCGGACGGCCTCGCGGCGCATCTGGGCAAGCCGCTCAGGGCCGTCACCTACCCCTTCCGCGACGACCACCCGCAGGCCGAGATCGCGCGGCGCCAGATGGAAGCGGGCGGCAGCGTCGTCACGATCGAATTCGCGGGCGATTCGGAGCAGGCGCAGGCGCAGGCCTTCCGCTTCCTCAACGCGCTCGAACTGATCGACGTGTCGAACAATCTGGGCGATGCGAAGTCGCTCGCGACCCACCCCCGCACCACGACCCATTCGCGCCTGTCCGAAGAGGCGCGCCTCTTGCAGGGTGTCACGCCGGGCCTCGTCCGGCTCTCCATCGGGCTTGAGGACGCGGCGGACTTGCTCGGAGACCTCGACGCCGCCTTGCAATCGTGCTGACGGAGCGGGAATGATCTGGGGCGCAACGGAACTGGGCGAGGAAATGCTCTACGAGAGCATGACGCGAGGCATTCGCATCACGGTCGAGCCGGATTTCCTCGAAGAGGAGTCCGAGCCCGCCGACGATCACTATGTCTGGGCCTATACCGTCCGCATCGACAACGTGTCGGACAAGGTCGTCACGCTGCGCCGCCGCATCTGGTACATCACGGATGCCGGCGGCCGCACCGTCACGGTCAGCGGCGACGGCGTGGTCGGCGAGCAACCGACCCTGCGGCCCGGCGATGCCTTCGAATACACCTCCGGCACTCCGCTCGCGACGCCGTCGGGCCTCATGCGGGGGACCTATTCGATGGAGACCGACAGCGGCGAGATCTTCGAGGCGGAGGTGCCGGCCTTCAGCCTCGACAGCCCGCATGACTGGCACCGGCTGAACTGAAACGCCCGGCAGCGCGGCCTGCGCGGGCGTGCTAGCCTTCGCTCATGACCGATGCTCCCTATACAATCGCCCATGACGGCCCCGTCGCCACGATCACGCTGAACCGGCCGGAAAAGCGCAATGCGCTGTCGGCGGAGTTCTGGGACGATTTCCCCTCCGTCATCGAGGACATCGACCGGTCCGGCGACACCCGCGCCATCGTCCTCGCCTCGACCGGACCGCATTTCACCGCCGGAATCGATCTCGCCGCGTTCGGAAATACCGAGCGGCAGGACCTCGGCGCCGCCCGGGGGCTCGACTTCATGCAGGTGGTCGACCGGATGCAGCGGACCTTCACCGTCCTCGAAGAGGCGCGGGTGCCGGTGATCGCCGCGATCCAGGGCGGCTGCATCGGCGCGGGCGTCGACATGGCGACCGCCTGCGATATCCGCCTGTGCACCGCGGACGCTTTCTTCACCATCTACGAGATCGAGATCGGCATGACCGCCGATGTCGGCACCTTTCCGCGGATCCTGAACCACCTGCCCGAGGGCGTGGTGCGGGAGATGGCCTATACCGGCCGGCGGATGGGCGCCGAGGAGGCCGAGCGGCGCGGCCTCGTCAACCGCGTCACCGCCGATGCCGAAACCTGTCTCGCCGCCGCGCAGGAGCTGGCGCGGGAGATCGCGAAGCGCGCGCCGCTGGCAGTCCATGGCTGCAAGCGGGCCATCACCTATGGCCGCGACCATTCAACGGCCGATGCTTTGGAGTGGATCCGCCTGTGGAACGCCTCCATGCTCCAGCAGTCCGAGTTGATGGAGGCGATGCGGGCGAAGCAGACCAGGACGCCCGGGCAGTTCGCCGCGCTGCCGCCCATGCGGCGCCTGTCGGACTGATCGCAAGGCAAAACGAAGGAGACCGGGAATGGATGGAACAGTGACGGCGGCAGACGCTCTGCGGATGCAGTTCGACGCGCAGCGCGGCGCCTTCTCCTTCGAGCACGCACCCTCGGTCGCCGAGCGGCGCGAGAAGCTCGAGCGCCTCGCTGGCCTGATCCGCGCCTGGCGCGGACGGATCGTCGAGGCGATCGGCCAGGACTATGGCGCGCGCTCGGCGAACGAGACGCTCTTCGCCGAGATCGCGACGACCATCGGCAATATCGACGATCTGAAAAAGCATCTCGGCCGGTGGGCCGCGCCGCAGAAGTTCCGCAAGCCGCTCTCCACCATCCCCGGCCGCACCTATGTCCGCTACGAGCCCAAGGGCGTGGTCGGCGTGATCTCGCCCTGGAACTATCCCTTCCAGCTCGCCGTCGTGCCCGCAGCCACCGCGCTGGCGGCCGGCAACCGGGTGATGATCAAGCCGTCCGAGTTCACTCCCCGCACGGCGGACCTCCTGCGGGACATGTTCGCCGAAGGGTTTGCCGAAGACGAAGTCAGCGTCGTCACGGGCGGGCCGGAGGTCGGGGAAGCCTTCTCGCGCCTCCCCTTCGATCATCTCTTCTATACGGGCTCGACCAAGGTCGGGCGTCTGGTCGCGATCGAGGCTGCGAAGAACCTGACGCCCGTTACGCTGGAACTCGGCGGCAAGAGCCCCTGCATCATGATGCCCGATGCCGAGCCCGACAAGCACAGCCGCCTCGTCGCCTTCGGCAAATGGTACAATGCCGGCCAGACCTGCGTCGCGCCCGACTACATGCTGGTGCCGCGGGGCAAGGCCGAGGCCTATGCCGCCGCGCTGTTGAACGAGGTCGAGGGGTTCTATTCGGACCCGGCGCGGGACCCCGACTACACGGCCATCATCTCAGAGCGCCACCACGAGCGGCTCACCGCCCTGATCGCCGAGGCGGAGGGCGGCGGCGCGACTCTGCGGCGGGCCCCCGCCGACGAAGCCGCATTGAAGGAGAGCCGCAAGCTCGCCCCGACCCTGGTCCTGAACCCGCCGGCCGATTGCGCCCTGATGCGCGAGGAGATTTTCGGCCCGGTCCTGCCAATCGTGGAATATGACAGCGTGGAGGATGCCGTCGCCTATGTGACGGCGCGAGATCATCCGCTGGCGCTCTATGTCTTCGGGAACAATGTCGAGGCCTGCGAGGCGGTGATCGCGAAGACGACCTCGGGCGGCGCGGCCGTCAATGCCTCGGTCCTGCAGGTCGGCGTCGAACACCTGCCCTTCGGCGGCGTCGGGAAGTCAGGCTATGGCGCCTATCACGGCGAGGCGGGCTTTCGGGAATTCAGCCATGCCCGTTCGGTCCTGGTCTTCCCGCAAGCGGGCTTCCTGCAGAAACTGATCACGCCGCCTTACGGCAAGGCGTTCCGCTATCTGGCGAACAAGACGATCGGGAAGTGAGGGAGCGAGGTCTGGCCCCGCTCGGCCGGGGTCAGATGACGTCCGGCCAGTAGCGGCGCTTGATGAGCACGCCGATGATGAGCGCGAGAAGGATCGGGCCGGTCACCACGCCGAGCGTGACGAAGAGGCCGAAGCCGACGCCCAGCGCAGCGACGCCGAGGGACAGAACGGTGGCGATCAGGGCGGCGGCGATGGCCACGAGCGCGGCGCCGAGGCCGATCACGAGACCGACCACGCCGGCAGCGGCACCGCCGGTGACTTCGAAGAGCGAGAAGTCGCTGATCGTCCGGCCGTCGATATAGACCACGCCCTCGCCGAAGCGGTAGGCGGCGACGGTGAGCGAGACGGTGAGGATCGCGAAGATGGCGGCGCCGACCGTGACCGGCGCCTTGTGCCTCTTTTGCGGTGTGGAGATCGGACTGTCCGACTCCCTCCCCTCACGAAGCTCCGGTGTCGGGCGTTCGGCGAGCGAAGCGTCGGCGGTCATCACGATTTCCCCAGTGTGGCTGCACGGGACAGGTCGTCGCAGCTTACAGGAGTTTCAAGACCCCTGCCTGCATATCATAGCATGGGTGTCAACTGGCGTCAGCCCCGCATGGCGAAGTTGTAGCCCAACAATTTGTAAGCCAGCTTGGCGCAGAGGAAGTCGCAGGCATGCAGCTCGGGCTTGGGCGCCAGCTCGTTGATGTCGGCGCCGACCCAGTCCGAGACTTCCGCCGCCGCGCGCAGGACGCGGGTGACGTCGTCCCAGAACATGCCCCCCGGCTCCGGCGTGCCGGTGGCGGGCATGACCGAGCCATCGAAACCGTCGACGTCGATCGTGACCCACACCTTCTTGCCGCGCAGGGGCGCGATGATGTCCTCGATATTCCACTGCGCCTTGTCCTTGGCCCAGTGGATGTGGACCCGGTCCCGGTTCGCTTCGAGGAAGGGGATCTCGGTCCGGCTGATATTGCGGATGCCGAGCGAGACCACGGACACATCCTCATGGCCGCCCTCGACAGGCTCGAGGCACCGCCGGATGGCGCAGGCATGGCTGTGCCGGTTGTCCTCGTAGATGTCGCGCAGATCGGCATGGGCGTCGAAATGCAGGAGGACGAGGTCCGGGTGGCGGCGCACCAGAGGCCGGATCGCGCCGGCGGTGATCGTGTGTTCGCCGCCGAAGACGAGCGGGAAGGCCCCATCGCTGAGAGCGGTCTCGACCAGGTCGTCGAGCTGCTGGAGAGCGGCTTCGGGGCCCTTTGCGATTTCCGGCTGCTTCGCGACTTCCGTGTTGAAGCTGAGGATCGGCTCGCACCAGAGCTCCTCGTCGAAGAGCTCGACCTGGGGCGCCGCGGCGATGATGGCGGCGGGTCCGTCCGCCGCGCCATAGCCGTAGGAGACACTTTCTTCGTAGCCGAAGGGGATGACGCGAACCTTGGGCGCATCGGCCGGAATGGGATCGTGGTTCTCGTCGAACATGAGGGCGTAACGCGCCATCAGGCGAAGCTTCCTGTGTTGAGGATGGTACCGACATAGGCGGGAAGCGCGAAGGCGGCTCTGTGCACCTCCGGCGTGTAGTAGCGGAAGTCGAGGCCCGCGCGCGCGAGGCGCGAATGGATCTCGCCCTCGGCCGGGATGACGCCCCCTGCCCGCGCGAAGCCGAGCGTCATGATGCCGCCCGAATAGGCCGGGACGGCCATGGCGTAGAAGGTCACGCTCTCGAAGCTCTTGGCCTGGTTGTCGCGCGCCTTTTTCAGCTCCGCAGGCTGAAGGAAGGGCAGGCCGCACTGGGTGACCATGATGCCGCCGGGGTTCAGCCGCGCGCGGCAGTCGGCGTAAAACTCTTCCGTGAATAGAACCTCGCCCGGGCCGACCGGATCGGTCGAATCGACGATGATGACGTCGTAGCTCAGCTCCTCGTTCTTCACGAAGGCCGCGCCGTCCGCGATCTGGAGGTTCAGCCGCTCGCTCTCGAAGGCGCCGTCCGAGACGCCGGGGAACCATTTCTTCGAGAAGTCGATGACAGACTTCTCGATCTCGACGAGGGTGACCTCCTCGACCTCCTCGTGGCGCAGCACCTCGCGGATCACGCCGCCGTCCCCGCCGCCGATGACCAGCACGCGCTTCGCCGCGCCGTGCTCGTAGAGCGGCACGTGGGTAACCATCTCGTGATAGATGAACTCGTCCGCCGTCGACAGCTGGATGAAGCCGTTCAGCGCGAAGAGCCGCCCGAAGCGCTCGTTCTCGAAGACGACGATGTGCTGGTGGTCGATTTCCCCCTCATAGAGGAGATTGTCGACGCGCAGGGCGTGGCCGATCTCGTCCGTGACCTGCTCCTTGAACCAGGTCTGGCCGTCGAGTTGGTAGAGGAAGTTGGTCATGGAATTGGTCCTGATGCTGCTCACCTCTCCCTCTGGGAGAGGTCGAAGGCGCGTAGCGGCTTCGGGTGAGGGCTGGTCCCGGGTCCGGCCCCAACG
>NZ_JPHU01000010.1 GCF_000733125.1 Parvularcula oceani
GCTGATCACCCAGGCCCAATGGGCATGGCACAGCTTCCCCAATCCCGAGGGCTTTACGCTCGACGACGCCATGCGCCCGATCGATGCGCGGGGAGAGGCCTATGAGTACCCTTATGTCAGCGACTGGTCGCAGGTCGAAGCGGACCCGGCGCTGCAATGGCTGCGGCGCAATCCTCACCGCTATTCGCTTGGCCGGCTGAGCTTCCGGCTCGCGGACGGGGAGGGCGGCCGCGCCCTCGCAGCCGAGGACATCTCGGCGACCGAGCAGCGCCTCGACCTGTGGACGGGGACGGCGCATAGCCGCTTCACGCTCGAAGGCGAGCCGGTCGCGGTGCGAACGCAGGTCCATCCGGACGAGGACCTCGTCCTGGTCGAGATCACCTCGCCCCTCGTGGAGGAGAGGCGCCTCGGGCTGGATCTCTCTTTCCCCTATGTCTCCGACGCGCTCAATCCGGATCCCGCCGACTGGTCTTCGCCGGACCGTCACCGCACCGAGCTGCGCGAAACGGATGATCGGGATACCGTCCGGATCGACCGGCGGCTCGACGAGGCCCGCTACAGCGTGGCTGCCAGCTTCGGGGGGGCGGAGGCGCCACGATTGTCGGATCGGCACGTCGTCACGGCCATGCCGTCCGGGCAGGGCGACACGCTGCGGGCGATGATCGCCTTCGCGCCGGACGAGGCGGCCCTGCCCGATGCGCAAGCCCAGGCCGCTATCGCCCGCGAAGCCGAAGAGGGCTGGCAGGCCTTCTGGAAAAGGGGAGGCATGATCGACTTCTCCGGCAGCACGGATCCGCGTGCGGAGGAGCTCGAACGCCGTGTCGTGCTGTCCCAGTACCTTACCCGCGTCAATGGCGGGACGAGGCTGATCCTGCAGGAAGAGGGCCTCTATTCGAACAGCTGGAACGGCAAGTTCCACCACGAGATGCATTGGTGGCATGCGGCGCATTTCACGCTGTGGGGCCGCGACGAGCTGACCGCCCCCGCCCTCGACTGGTACGCCGATACGCTGCCGCAGGCCCGGGCGCGGGCGGCGCATTACCGCCGCGAGGGCGCATGGTGGCCGAAGATGACGGGGCCGGACGCGGTGGAGAGCCCCAGCACGATCAATCCCTTCATCATGTGGCAGCAGCCCCATCCGATCTATCTCGCCGAGCTTCTCTACCGGGCGGCGCCGAGCGAGGAGACGCTGCGCCAGCATTCCGAGGTCGTCTTCGCGACGGCGGATCTTCTGGCCTCGTTTCTGAGCGGGACCGGGGACGGCGATCTCGCGCTCGGCCCGCCGGTCGTGCCGGTGCAGGAAGTCTGGGCGCCAGGAGCCACGGCTGATCCGGCCTTCGAACTCGCTTACTGGGCCTATGGCCTGAGGACGGCGCAGCGCTGGCGCGAGCGCCTCGGCCTCGCGCCGGACGAAGGCTGGGCGGAGGCGCTCGACCGGCTGCCCGAGCTTCCGCAGGAAGACGGCCTCTATCTGCCGGTCCGCAACGCCGAAGGCTTCTGGTCCGGGATTAACCGGCCCGAATGCGCCGGAGGGCTCGGCACGACCGGCGGCGCGGAGGCCGAAGGCGGCGCGCCGGCAGAGGACTGCTTCAACCGCGACCACCCTTCCTTCCTCATGGCCATGGGCTTCCTTCCCGGCGATGACGCCGACCGGGAGGTCATGGCGGCCACGATGGCGCGGACGAACCAAGCATGGGATTTCCGCCAGACCTGGGGCTGGGACTTTCCGATGATGGCGATGACGGCGGCACGGCTCGGCGAGCCCGGACAGGCGGTCGACTATCTGATGATGGATGCCGCGAACAACCAGTACGGGATCACCGGCATGACCCCGCGCTTCCATCTGACCCCGGAAGGTTATGAGCGGAATGCGGACACCTATTTTCCGTCCAATGCCTCTCTTCTGGCCGCCGTCGCGCTGATGGCGGCGGGATGGGACGGCGCGGAAGGCGAGGCGCCGGGCTTTCCGCAGGACGGATGGTCGGTGCGCGCCGAAGGGCTTCGCCCGCTGCCCTGAGGCGGCGCGACACAAGCAGATGAACGGGAGGACAAGGATGACGTCGAAACTGGTTCTGGGCGCGCTCGCCGCGCTCGCCGCCTTGGCAAGCACCGGCCAGGCGCAGGATGCCGCACCGTCGGCGGATGCGGAGGAGGTCTATCTCTTCTCCTCCTTCCGCAATGACGGGGAGACGGGCCTCCACCTCGCCTGGTCCGAAGACGGCCTGACCTGGAACGCGATCAATGACGGGGAGTCGGTTCTGATGCCGACCGTCGGGTCCAAGCTGATGCGCGATCCCTGCATCATTCAGGGGCCGGATGGGCGCTACCACATGGTCTGGACCACGGGCTGGTGGGAGGACAATATCGGCATCGCCCATTCGGACGACCTCGTGAACTGGTCCGAGCAGAAGATGCTGCCCGTCATGCGCGACGCCGAAGGCGTCCTGAACAGCTGGGCGCCCGAGATCTTCTATGACGAGGACGCCGGAGAATACCTCATCTTCTGGTCCTCTGCGGTGCCCGGACGGTTCCCGGAAACCGAGGATCGCGGCGATATCCGCTCGACCCTGGGCATCGGAATCAATCACCGCGTCTACTATACGACGACGAAGGATTTCGAGAGCTACACGCCGACCGCGCTCTTCTACGATGGCGGCTTCGTCTCGATCGACGCGAACATCGTGCGGGACGGTGAGCGCTATGTCATGTTCCTGAAGGACGAGACCAAGCGCCCGGAGCCGGAGAAGAATATCCGGATCGCGATCGCCGCGGACCCGCAGGGGCCGTGGGGCCCGGCCTCGCCGCCCTTCTCGCCCGAAGGCGTCTGGGTCGAGGGGCCGACCGGGGTGAAGATCGACGGCGAATTCCACGTCTATTACGACGCCTATATGGAGCACCGGATGATGGGCGCGCGGTCCGACGACCTCGTCCACTGGGAGGACATCACCGATGAGCTCTCCTTCCCCGAGGGCACGCGCCACGGCACGGTCCTGCCGATCACGCGGGAGAGGCTGGAAGGCATGCTCTCCGCCTACGAAGAGTGAAGCCCGCGAGGGAGGAGGGCGATGCGTCCTCCTCCCGAGAGCCTAGAGAGTCACGCCCGTCTTCCAGATGGCGATTTCGCGGTAATCGTTCTCTTCGTTGCGCGCGGGCTCGCCGGAGGCGGTGCGGAGGATCTTGTCCCACAGCGCGTCCGCCATCTCCTCCATGCCGGTGCCGCTGGCGACGGGCCCTGCGTCGAAGTCGATCCAGCGCGGCTTGCGCTCCGCCAGTCCCGAATTCGATGCGATCTTCAGCGTGGGGACCGGAAAGCCGAGCGGCGTTCCGCGGCCGGTCGTGAACAGGATCACGGTCGCGCCGCTCACGGTGAGGGCTGTCGAGGAGACCGCGTCATTGCCCGGCGCGTTGATCAGCGACAGGCCGGGCCGTCGCGCAGGCTGGGCGTAATCGAGGACATCGGCCACGCGCGAGGCGCCGCCTTTCTGGATCGCGCCGAGCGATTTCTCCTCGAGCGTCGTCAGCCCTCCATCCTTGTTGCCGGGGGAGGGGTTCTCGTAGACCGGTTGGTCGTGCCGGACGAAGTAGGACTTGAAGCCCTCGATCATCGTCACGAGCCGCTCGAACACCTCTTCGTCGACGGCCCGGTTCATCAGCTGGCGCTCCGCGCCGAACATCTCCGGCACCTCGGTCAGGAGGGAGCGGCCGCCCGCCGCCGTCACCCGGTCGGTCATGCGGCCGACGAGTGGATTGGCCGTGAGCCCCGACAAGGCATCCGAGCCGCCGCATTTCATGCCGAGCGTGAGCGCGGAGGCAGGGCAGGTCTCGCGGCGGTCGCCCGCCATCCGTTCGAGCAGGGTCTCGATGGCGGCGGTCCCGGCTTCCTCCTCGTCCTCGACCCCCTGCGCCGTGAAGGAGACGATCCGGTCCCGCGCGGCCTCGGGGAGCGTTTCGAGCAGGGCGTCGAGCCGGTTGTTCTCGCAGCCGAGCCCGATCAGCACCACGCCCCCGGCATTGGGGTGCCGGGCGAGGCCCGCGACGATGTCCCGGGTCTGGCCGAGATCGTCGCCGAGCTGCGAGCAGCCGAAGGGGTGGGAGAAGGCATGGACCCCGTCCGCCCCGCCTTGCGCCCGGACCAGCGCGTCGCCGTTGCGAGCGATCCGGGCGGCCGCCGTGTTCACGCAGCCGACGGTGTTCAGCACCCAGATCTCATTGCGCGTTCCCACGCGGCCATCGGCCCTGCGATAGCCCTCGAACGTGCCCCCCTCGCGCGGGGCGGGAGCAGGAGGCGCCGAGGCGGGCTCGTAGGAATAGGACTCGCCTGTGCCCAGCGCCGTGCGCAGATTGTGCGAATGGACATGCTCGCCGGGCGCAATTCCGGTCTCGGCGCGCCCGATCGGATGGCCGTAGCGGATCACGGCATCGCCCGGCCCGTGCGGCCGCAGCGCGATCTTGTGCCCCTGCGGAATGTCCTGCGCCGCGACCAGCTCATCCTCCCCCATGGGCAGGCGCTCGCCGGTCGAGACCGGCCGCAGCGCCACCGCGACGCTGTCTTCGGGATGAACGCGCAGAACGGCCGGGGGCATGGTTCAGCTCCTCTGCGGCGCGGCGCGAAAGGCGGCGGCCATGGCTTCGCGCATCGGCTTGGGGCGGTATTCATCGTCGAAGGGCAGGGGCCGCCGGACAAGCTCGCCCTCGTCCACGAAAGCCTGGATCCAGCTGTCATGGTCGGCGAGGCCCCAGGTCAGGACTTCCTTGGTCTGGGGATAGTCGAGCATGAGGCCGAGATAGTCCTTCGTATAAGCCGCGATCTCGGCATCGCGGACCGCGTCCGGGCCCGTGGCGTCGCCGTCATTGACGTCCAGCTCGGTCACGTAGAGATCGAGGCCCATTCCCGTCACCTCGTCCAGGAACCCGCGCCACGCTTTCTGCCGCGCAGGAGAGAACTCGGCCTCCCGGTCGGTCCATCTGGCATGCCCCTGAATGCCGAGGCCGGTCACCGGCGCGTCCTGCGCCAGGAGACGCTCGAGGAGGCGCAGGACGGCGGTCCTGTGGGTCTCGTGGCCGTCCTCCCAGCTCATATAGTCGTTATAGGCGAGCTTGGCGCCGGGGGCTGCCGCCTTCGCGGCATCGAAGGCGATGTCGATGACCTGCGGGCCCAGCGCCTTCGTGAAGGGCGTGTCGCGCAGCTCTCCGGTTTCGGGATCCAGCGTCTCGTTGACGACGTCCCAGGCATAGATTTGCGGCGCGTAGCGGCCCGCGACGCGGCCGATATAGCCGCGCAGGAAATCCTCCGCGGCCGCCGCAGTCCCGAACTCCGTCTCCATCACCCAATCCGGCAGATAGTCCGGGTGGTTCCACAGGAGGGCGTGGCCGCGCAGGTCGAGGCCGTTCCTCGCCGCGAACTCCGCCAAGGCGTCCGCCCCGCCGAAATCCCAGGCCTCCGGCTCGGGCAGGATGGCGTACATCTTCTGCGCATTCTCCGCGACCACGGCCGCGCATTCCTGCCTGACGAGGCCGAGATAGGCGGGATCGTCCAGCTGCGGCGTGCTGACCGCGCTGCCGAAGATCAGGCCGCGCTTCGCCGCGAGGGCGGCGAGGCTTTCCTCAGGAGCTTGCGCTGCGCGCGCGCCGGGCCGGGCGAGGGCGAGGCCGGCGCTTCCCGCTGCCATGAGCTGCAGCATTCTGCGGCGATCAAGTCTCGTCATGGCGATTGTCTCCCGGGCGCAGCATGCCGTCCCGCCTAGCATTGACTGTCGCACATTGTCGACTGAGTGCCCACAATCCAAGACTGATGGGTCGCGCATCCGCACCGCTTCCCGGCATGGACGAACGGCGATGGGCCCATTACGCCTTTCCCATCGGCAGCGGGGCTTCCATGCGTCTGACGGGTCTTTCGGTTCTCCTCTTCCTCTTCCTCGCGCTCGGAGGGGCGGCGGCGCAGCCCGCGCCCCCGGGCGGCGCTCCGGTGCGGGACACCGCCAATCCCGAGGAGGGCAGCGGCGGCGCCTTTTCGAGCCTGCTCGAGGCGGTGGAGTCGGGCAGCCGCCTCCTGATCGAGAAGATGCAGCCCGGCGAGGCGCGGGACCGGGTCGAAAACCCGCGCTTCAATTCCCAGGAAAGCCCCCGCGCCGCCATCATGACCTTCACCGAGGCCATGGACCTCGTCGGGCGCGGCTATGAGGAGCTCGGCTATCAGCGGGCACTGGCCAGCCTGCCGGCCGGCGCCTCGCGCGAGGATGCCGACACGCTCTACGAGGTCTTCCTGCGCCTCGGCCCCGTCTCGCCCGCCACGCTGCCGGGACCCGAGCAGATCGAGGAGACGGGAGACACGCGCTACGAGTTCTTTCCGCGCGGCACCGATCATCTCTGGGTGTGGCAGGCGGTGGAAACCTCGCCGCGCGGCGAGATCGCCGTTCTCCGCCAGCCCGGCGGCCATTGGCTGTTCTCCGAGCGCACGATCGCGGGCGCGGACGATCTCTACGAGGCGATGGCGTCTCTGCCGCCCCGCTTCGGCGACAATGACGGGGGACAATATTTCCTCAAGGTCTTCGCGCCGCTCGTCGAGGAGACGGGGCCCGCAGGCTGGCTCGGCTTCGTCGCCGTGACAGTGCTGGGGATCGCCCTGGGCTATCTTTTCTACAAGCTGATGGGGCGGCTCGCCGCGCGGATCGAGGAGAACGATCACAGCCTCGCCGCCTCGACCCTGCGGGGCCTCGGCGCATCGGGCGGCCTCGTCCTCTTCACCATCGCCTTCACGGTCGCGATCGGCTTCCTCTCGCTCGGTCCCGTGCTGCGGCCTCTTCGCTTCTCCGTGCCGAAATTCCTGCTCGTGATCGCCGTCGCGCTCCTCGTCATCTCGCTGATCGACGTCGCCGCGGCCTTCATCCGCCGCCACATCGACAAGGAGGGGTCCGGGCATTACGACCACATGCTGGTCCTGATCGTGCGCCGGATCCTGCGCACCTTCATCGTCGTCCTGGTCCTGCTCTTCGTTCTGCAGAACATGCTCGGCTTCAATATCGGTGCGCTGATCGTCGGCTTCGGCGTGATCGGCCTCGCGCTCTCCCTCGCCGCGCAGGACTCGGTCAAGAACCTGTTCGGAGCCGTATCGATCTATGTGAACCGCCCCTTCATGATCGGCGACTGGATCAGGTTCAAGGGCCAGTGGGCGACCTATTGGGGCACGGTCGAGGACATCAAGCTGCAGGCGACCAAGCTGCGCGACCTCAACGGCAATTACATCACCCTGCCCAACATGCTGTTCATCGACCGCGAGGTCGAGAACCTGTCCGCCCGCGGATATATCCGCCGCGAGGTGAACCTCACTCTTCCCTACCGCCCCGACGCGCGCGAGGTCGAACGGGCGATGCAGGCGCTGCGCGACGTCTTCTGCGACGAGGAGGTGGTGGAGGATGCCGGCATGGAGGGCCGGGAGGACGAGCCGCATGTCAGCTTCCCTGAATTCGGCGAAGGCTGGCTGATCATCCGGGGCTATCACTGGTACTTCATGGGGCAGAACGACGAGGCGCAGCGCGATACGCAGCGCGGCTGGTTCACCTATCTCGACCACTGCTCGCTCGTGAACCGCAAGATCGTCGATCTCTTCGGCGAACGGAACATCGAATTCGCCTTCCCGACCCAGACGATCGAGCTCATCCGCGGCGACGACCGGGCCTGAGTAGTCAGTCCGCCAGCGCCCTGTGCACCGCCACCCGCGCGCGCAGGGCGGCGGCACGGCCGGTGACGAACTGGTCCTCGGTCTGAAGCGCGGTGCGCTGCGCGTCGAGGAAGGTCAGAAGGCTGTCGGCGCCCTCGCGATAGCGGACCTCGGCGAGGAAGAGCGAACGCGCTGCGCTCTCCTGCGCCTCTTCGAGTAGCGCCGCCCGGTCGAGGGACCGAGCATAGCCGATCAGCGCCTCGTCAGTCTCGGTCAGCGCCGTCAGCACCACGCGCTGATAGGCATAGAGCGCCGCGCGCGCCTCGGCATCCGCCGCGTCGACCTGCGCGAGCAGCGTGGGATAGGAGAAGATCGGCCAGGACAGGCGGGGGCCATAGGACCAGCCGAGCGCGCCGTCATCCGTCAGCCCTTCGGGGTCGAGCGCGGTCAGCGTGGCATTGCCTGTCAGCGTGACCTGCGGGAACAGCTCGGCGGTCTGCACCCCCACGCCGTAGGTCGCGGCGGCGAGCTGGCGCTCGGCCTGCGCGATGTCGGGGCGGCGGCGCAGGACGGCGGTCGGGTCGGCGAGGGCGAGCGCTTCTGGCGGACGCGGCAAAGGCGGCGCATCCGCGAGCGCCGGGACCTCCCGGGCGAGCGACGGCACGGTATTCCCGGTCAGGAGGGCGAGGGCGGAGACGGCCTGGGCCCGCGAGGCGCGCAGCTGCTCGACCTGCGCCGCCGTCGTGCGGGTGATGGTCCGCTGCCTGGCGAGGTCGAATTCCGAGATCTCGCCGAGTTCGAACAGGGACTCCGTCAGCGCCAGCGCCTCTTCCTGCGCGGCGAGGTTGCGCCGCGCCACATCCGTCCGCGCCGCCGCTTCGAGATAGGTGAGATAGGCCTCGGCGGTGCGGGCGGTGACCAGCCGGTCGGTGTCGCGCGCCAGAGCGGCCTGCGCCTGTGCGCTGGCGCGCTGTCGGCGCGCCTGGTTCCGGATGCGGCCGAACAGGTCGAGCTCCCAGGAGAGGTCGGCTGCGGCCGTGTAGAGCGTGAAGGGATCGCTCTCGCCCAGCCCCGGCGCGCCTTCGCCATCGCCCGGCGGGCCGTCCGGCCCGAAGATCTGCGCGAAGGCGCCCTGGCTCTGTTTCTGGCGCTGCGCCGAGCCGGAGACCGAGCCCTGCGGCAAAAGGCCCCGATAGGCGGCGCGCGTCCGGGCCGCAGCGGCTTCGAGCCGCGCCGCGGCCTCCAAAAGATCGCGATTATCCGACCGCGCGAGCGCGACGAGCTGGTTGAGGACGGGGTCCTCGAAGGCCCACCACCACGGCGTTTCGTCCCGCTCCGCCCGCTCGAAGACAGCCTCGCCGCTGGCCACGAAAGCGTCCTGCACGCCCGCCGGATCGGGCGGCTCGTAGCCGGGACCGAGCGCCGCACAGGCGGCCAGCGACAAAATCGAAACGGAACCTAAGTAACGCAAACGCGCATTCTCCCTGTGCGGGGGCCGAGGGGCACCCCCCGCGGAACCTACAATGCAAGGCTCGGGCGGCAAGCGAATGACCGAACACTCCGAACGGAACGACAAGGCGGACGCAGACGGCCGCAAGCCGTCCAAGATGTGGACGATCGGCGGCGCCGTCGTGCTTCTTCTCGGCGTCGGCGTCTTCTTCGGCCTGCGCATGCTCGGCGGGGCGCCCGAGGGCGGACAGACCGAGGAGACCGTGCCAATGGTCGAGGTCGTCGCCGCCGAGGCCGAAGGGCGGCGCTATACGGTGAGCGAGGAAGGCTTCCTGCGCCCGCTCGCCGAGATCGCCGTCACCGCCGAGATGGCCGGGCGGGTGGAGGAGGTCTCCGAAGCCCTGGTCGCGGGCGGACGCATCGAGGAGGGCGAGCCGCTCTTCCGCCTCGACGACCGCGAAGTCCGTGCGCAGCTCCAGCAGGCCGAGGCCGACCTCCAGAGCGCGCGCGCGCAGCTTTCCAGGATCGAATCCGACGCCAGCCGGCAGGAACGCCTGGCCGAGATCGGCGCTGCGCCGGTCTCGCGGGCCGAACAGGCGCGCTCGGATCTCGCCGGCGCCCGCGCGGGCGTGTCGCAGGCCGAGGCGCAGCTCGAGATCGCGCGCGAGCGGCTGGACGACACGGTGGTGCGCGCGCCGTTCTCTGCGACGGTGCAATCGGAGAGCCTCTCCGTGGGCTCCTATGTCACGCCGGGCGAGGTGGTGGCGCGGATCTACGACAACACGGCGGCCAGGGTGAAGCTCGGCATGAGCCCGGACGATGCCGGGGCGGTGCGCCGCGCCCAGAGGGCTTCGGACGCGCCGCTCGAGGTCGCCGTCTCGCCCACCGCAGCGAGCGCCTCGACCCTGACGCTGATCGGCACGGTGGAGGAGATCGGCACGGCCCTCGATCCGCAGGCGCGCACCGTCACCGTCACCGTCAGGGTGGAGGACGCCTTCGCGGAAGAGAATGCGGGCCTCGTCTACGCCAATGATTTCGTGGCGGCGACGCTGCCGGCGCTGTCGCCGATCGCGCTCTATGCGGCGCCGTCGGGCGTGTTGCGCAAGGACGCCTATGTCTGGACGGTGGAGGCGGGCGGCGATGGCCGCGGCGCGCTGTCCCGGGTCGAGGTCACCCCGATCAAGCAGCAGGAAGACCGCGTCGTCTTCTCCTCCGAAGGAGACCTCGCCGATGCGCCGCTCCTCCTGACCGCGCTGACCGAGGAAGTGGACGGATTGCGAGTGCGGATCGCGCCTGCGGACGCAGAGCAGCGCCTCGCGGATCGTCAGCGAGAGAGCGGATCGTCGCAGTGAGAGGCCTCGTCTCCTTCTTCCTCGACAGCCGGGTCGCCGCCAACCTGCTGGCGCTCCTCCTCATCGTGGTCGGCATCTTCGCGATGCAGTCCCTGACCATCCGCCTCTTCCCCGAGATCAATCCCTACACGGTCTCGATCACGGTGTCCTATCCGGGCGCATCGCCCTCCGAGGTCGAGGAGGGCATCGTCGAACCCATCGAAGAGCAGCTCGAGGGCCTCGAGGGCGTGCGCAAGATCACGAGCCTTGCCGCCGAGAACGTCGCCAACGTTCTGGTCGAGCTCTACGAGGGCCAGGACACCCAGGAAAAGGTGAACGAGGTCCGTACCGAGATCAGCCAGATCACGGTCTTTCCCGAACAGGCCGAGGAGCCGCAGGTCACCGATTTCGAGGTCGAGGAGCTGATCGCCCAGATCGTGCTGGCGGGGGACGCCGACCCCGTCACGCTCAAGCGGCTCGCGCAGGACCTGCGCACCCGCCTCGCCAACACACCTGAGATCAGCCAGGCGCGGCTCGCCGGGGTTCCGGACTATCTCATCGATATCGCGGTCAGCGAGGGGCAGCTGCAGGCGCTCGGCCTGACCCTTCCCGGCATCGCCCGCACCGTGGGCGAGAGCAGCCTCGAGCTGTCGGCCGGCGAGATCGAGGGCGAGCGCCGCCGCACGCTGGTCCGCACGGTGGGCGAGGCGGAGACGGGCGAAGCCTTCGCCGACATCGTGGTGACGACGAGCGCGGAGGGCACGCCGGTCCGCCTCGGCCAGATCGCGGACATCTCCGATGCGCTGGATGACACGCCGATCCTCGCCCGGCTCGACGGCCGGCCCGCCGTGTCGATCAGCGTCTTCCGGTCGGGCGACGAGACCGTGTTCGGCATCATCGACTCCGTCAGGGCCGAGATCGCGGCGATGGAGGAGGACCTTCCCGCAAGCGTCGACGTCACCCTGTGGCGCGACGAATCCGAAAGTCTGGGCGACCGGATCGACCTTCTGACCCGGAACGCGATCATCGGCCTGTCGCTCGTCCTGGTCCTGCTTCTCCTCTTCCTCGATGTGCGCATCGCCTTCTGGGTGGCCATCGGTGTCGGGATCAGCTTCCTCGGCGCCTTCATCCCGATGAGCCTTCTGGGCCTCTCGATCAATCAGCTGTCCTTGTTCGGCTTCATCCTCGCCATCGGCATCGTTGTCGACGACGCCATCGTGGTGGGAGAGAACATCTACGCAACGCGCGAGGAGGGCGCCGAGAACAGCAAGGAGGCGGCGCGCAAGGGAACGCTCCGCGTCCTCAAGCCGGTGCTCTTCTCGGTCTCGACGACCATCGTCGTCTTCGTGCCGCTGATCTTCCTGCCGGGGCAGTTCGGCCAGTTCCTCTCGGCGATCGCCGCCGTGGTGATCTTCGTCCTCACACTGTCCCTGATCGAGAGCTTCACGATCCTGCCAAAGCATCTCAGCCATCTTCGCGATGCGCCGCCGCGGCGGTTCTCGCCGCGGCGCGTGCTCGACCCTCTGCGGGACAGAGTCGCCTCCACGCTCGACAGCTTCTCGCAAAAGCGGCTGCGCCCCGTCATCGCGCTTGCCGTGACCCGGCCTCTCGCCGTCATTCTCGGCATGGTCGGCGTGCTGATCGCCTCGGTGGGCCTTCTGGCGGGCGGGGTCGTGAAGTCGGTCTTCTTCCCCGAGGTCGAGGGCAATTTCGTCACTGCCGAATTGCAGCTGGCCGAGGCGGCCTCCGAGCGGCAGACGATCAAGTCGGCCCGCCGCATCGCCGACGCGGCGCAGGCCGCGGCCGAGGCGGTCGCCGAGACTGCCGATGTCGACCCCGACATGGTGATCGACGGCGTCTTCTGGAGCCTCGGCGAGAATGTCGGGACCGGCAATGAGCAGGTCGTGGTCTCGGGCGGGGCGGCCGCCAATGCCGCCTTCGTCACGGTGAAGATCCAGGATGCCGCCGAACGCGACTTCACCGCCGTCGCCTTCGAGAACGCCTGGCGCGAAGCTGTCGGCGCCATTCCGGGCGCGCAGACCCTCGCCTTCTCCTCGAACCTCGTCGGCAGCGGCGCGCCGATCCAGATCGAGGTCCTGAGCACGGACGAGACGGCCGCCCGGGAGGCGACGGCCGCGCTGCGCCGCGAGATCGAGAGCATAAGCGGCGTCTTCGACGTGCGCGACGACCGCTTCCGCACGACCGATGAGGTGCAGGTCGCCCTGCTGCCGGCCGCGCGCGCCTACGGCCTGACCCTCCAGGAGGTCGCAGCCCAGATCCGCGCCAATTTCTTCGGCGCCGAGGCCGTCCGCATCCAGCGCGACCGCGAGGAGATCGAGGTGCGCGTCCGCCTGCCCGAGGCGGAGCGCCAGAGCCTGTCCGTCCTCAAGAACCAGCGCATCGCGGTCACGACCGAGGAGGGCCGCCGCGTCTATGTCCCCATCGGCCAGGTCGCAGAGCTGTCGATCGGCGATGCCCCTGCGGCCATCACGCGGCAGGACGGCCAGCGGACCTTCGTGATCAGCGCCGACAACGACCTCAACCGCATCACAGCGGGCGCGGCCACCACGCGCGTGCTCGAGGAGATCTGGCCCTCCATGGCGTCCGATTATCCCGAGGTCACCGTCGAGGCGGGCGGCGACCAGGAAGAACAGGCGAGAGCCATTCCGGTCCTGGTCTCGGGCTTCGCGCTATCGCTCTTCGCGATCTATGCCCTCCTCGCGCTCGCCTTCCGCTCCTACAGCCAGCCCTTCGTCGTCATGTCGATCATTCCCTTCGGCCTGATCGGCGCGCTGATCGGCCATGCGATCTTCGGCTATGCGCTCAGCCTTCTCAGCCTGTTCGGCGTGATCGGCCTCGCCGGCGTCATCATCAACGATGCCCTTCTGATGGTGGACTACATCAATGAAGGGCTGGAGAACGGAAAGCCGCGCGAAAAGGCGATCACCGATGCCGCCGTCAGCCGCTTCCGCCCGATCCTGCTGACGACGCTGACGACCTTCCTCGGCGTGACGCCGCTGATCCTCGAACAATCCGTGCAGGCCGCCTTCCTCGTGCCCACGGCGATCTCGCTCGGCTTCGGCATTCTCTTCGGCACGATCATCCTGATGGTGCTGGTCCCGGCCGTGGCGAGCCTGCACCTTGCGGGCCGCGAACGGGCGAAGCGCTGGGCCTCGAAGCTCTCGCCATCCGGTGACGGCGCGCAAAAAGAACAGGAGGCCTGACCGAATCGCGCTTTCGCCCTTTCATCGGCGCCTGTCTTCGTTCAGTCTCCTTCGCTCTTGCAGCAGGATCGCCTCCATGGACGACTTCTACGCCATTCGCCGGCTCCCCCCTTACGTCTTCGCGCAGGTCGCAGAGATCGTGGCGGACGCACGAGCGCAGGGGCGGGAGGTCACGGACCTTTCCATGGGCAATCCCGACCTGCCCACGCCTTCGTCCATCGTCGAAGTGCTGCGCGAGGCCGTGCTCGATCCTGCGAGCCACCGCTATTCGGACTCGCGCGGTGTCCAGTCCCTGCGCGAGGCGCAGGCGCGCTATTACGGCCGCCGGTTCGGGGTGAAGGTCGATCCCGATCGCCAGGTCGTCGCCACCCTCGGCTCCAAGAACGCCTTCGCCAATCTCGCCACCGCGATCACCGCGCCGGGCGACGTGGTGCTGGTGCCGAACCCGTCCTACCCGATCCACGCCTTCGGCTTCGTCATGGCGGGCGGCGTCGTCCGGCCGATCCCGACCAAGGCCGATGACGGCATCTTCCGTGCGGCCGAGCGGGCGCTGCGCTATTGCGTGCCCCGGCCCATCGCCATGGTGCTCAACTATCCGGCCAATCCGACCACGGAATGCGCCAGCCTCGACTTCTACCGCGAGGCGGTGCGCTTTGCGAAGAAGCACGACCTCTTCATCCTGTCGGACCTCGCCTATGCCGAGGTCTATTTCGGCGACCCGCCGCCCTCGATCCTCGAAGTGCCGGGCGCGATGGATGTCGCGATCGAATTCACCTCGGCCTCCAAGAGCTTCTCCATGGCGGGGTGGCGCGTCGGCTTCGCGGTCGGGAACGAGCGGCTGATCGCGGCGATGACGCGCGTGAAGGCTTATCTCGACTACGGATCTTTCGCACCGATCCAGCATGCGGCGGCCGTCGCGCTCGACAATGCCGAGGACATCTCGGCCGAGGTCCGCGCCGCCTATGCCCGCCGCCTGGACGTTTTGCTGGACAGCTTCGCGGACGCGGGCTGGGAGCTGCCGCGCCCCGAGGCAAGCATGTTCGTCTGGGCGAAGCTGCCCGAGGGCGAAGGCGAGGACAGCCTCGAATTCTCCAAGCGCATGGTGCGCGAGGCGGGCGTTGCGCTCAGCCCCGGCACCGGTTTCGGCGAAGGTGGGGAAGGGCATGTCCGCATCGCGCTGGTCGACGACGAGGCCCAGATCAGGGCCGCCGCCCGGCGCATCGGCGAAGCGCTGCGCCTGAAAGAGGCGGCCTAGCCCGAAAGCGCCCCTCGCCAGTATTCGATCTGCCCCCGGACGCTGCCGGGCGAGGTGCCGCCCTCGCTCGTTCGGCGCTTCAGGCTTTCGAGCGGCGTCAGGCTGTCGAGCATGTCCTGCGTGATCGCGGGCGAGATGCCCTGCGCATCGTTCAGCGGCAGCTCGTGCAGCTTGCAGCCGCGTTCCTCGCAGGCAGCGACGAGCGCGCCCACCACGTGGTGGGCGTCCCGGAAGGGCATGCCCCGCGCGGCGAGCATGTCGGCCACGTCGGTCGCCGTGGCGAAGCCTTCGCCCGCATCGCGCGCCATCGCTTCCGGATTCGGTGTCATGGTACGGATCATTCCGGCGGTGATCTCGAGGCACTCCTCGAGGCTGTCCAGCGCATCCATGAGCGGGCGCTTGGTTTCCTGAAGGTCCTTGGAATAGGCGAGCGGCAGGCCCTTGGTCTGCATGGTCAGCGCGACGAGCGCGCCGCCGATCGCGCCGACCTTGGAGCGCAGGAGCTCGGCGGCGTCGGGGTTTCGCTTTTGCGGCATGATCGAGCTGCCGGTCGAATATTCGTCCGACATGCGCAGATAGCCGAATTGCGGCGTCGCGAAGATGACGAGCTCTTCTGCGAGACGCGAGAGATGGCCCGCGCAGATGCTCGCCGCGCCCACCGCTTCGAGCGCGAAGTCGCGGGCCGAAACCGCGTCGAGGGAATTGCGCATGGGCCGCTCGAAATGCAGCGCCTCTGCCGTCGAGGGCCGGTCGATCGGGTGCGGCGTTCCCGCCAGCGCCGCAGCGCCGAGCGGGCTCTCGTTCAGCCGCGCGCGCGCATCGGCGATGCGCCCGCCATCCCGGCCCAGCATCTCGACATAGGCGAGGCACCATTGCGCATAGGAAATGGGCTGCGCGATCTGCAGATGCGTGAAGCCCGGCATCACGCTCTCCTCATGGCCCTCGGCTTGGGAGAGGAAGGCGGCCTGCGCATCGCGGAGGGCGCCCGAGATCCGGTCGAGCGCCGCGCGGGTCCACAAACGCATGTCGGTCGCCACCTGATCGTTGCGCGAGCGGCCGGTGTGAAGCTTGCCCGCGACATCGCCGATCAACTCGCGCAAGCGGCTCTCCACGTTCATGTGAACGTCTTCGAGCGCCTCGGACCAGACGAAGCTTTCCGAGACGATCTCCTCGCGCACGCGCGCCAGGCCGTCCACGATCTGGTCCGCCTCGTCGCCCGACAGCATGTCCTGCCGCGCCAGCATGCGCGCATGGGCGATCGAGCCCGCGATATCCTCGAGCGCCAGGCGCTTGTCGTCTTCGAGGCAGGCATTGAAGCGGGTCATCGCCTCGGCCGGCCCGGCGCGGAACCGCCCGCCCCACATGGCATTGGTGCCGCCGCTCTTCGCGGGCGCTCCGGTTTTCGCATCATTCGTCATGGCGGCCTCGGTTTTGCGCAGCTTCGTGCTTGGCAAGGGCATCTTACGCCTCTAGCGTCCCGTCAACCGAAAGGACCCGCCGTGCCGCTTCTCCGACGCCGAACGATGACCATGGGCCGCGCGACCGCTCGCTGAGAGCAGCATCGTTTTCGATTCGTCGCGCCCGGCCCCCGTGCCGGGCTTTTTCGTATCTGGAGTACCCCCCTTGCCCCGACATTTCCTGAGTACCGAAGACTGGTCCCGTGCCGAGATCTCGGCGCTGCTCGACGATGCGCGCCTGTTGCGCGAGCGTCCGCGACAGGACCGCGTCTCGGGCAAGACGGCGGCCTTCGTCTTCTTCAACCCGTCCCTGCGGACGCGGAGCTCCTTCCAGATCGGCTTTTCCCAGCTCGGCGGTACGCCGGTCGTGCTGGACGCTGCCGGAACCTGGCCGCTCGAATATGTCGAGGGCGCGGTGATGGACGGCGAACCCGAAGAGCACGCGAAAGAGGCCGCGCGCGTCCTGTCGGCCTATGTCGACCTGATCGGCATCCGCGCCTTCCCGAAATTCCAGGACTGGGAGGCCGAGCGCCACGATCCGCTGCTCTCGGCCTTCGTCGAACACGCAAGCGTACCGATCGTGAACATGGAAACGATCGTTCATCCCTGTCAGGAGCTCGCCATGCTGATGGCGCTTCAGGACACGCATGGCGATCTTTCGGGCAAGACCTTCACCCTGACCTGGACGTTCCATCCCAAGCCCCTGAACACCGCCGTGCCGAACTCGGCGCTTCTCGCGGCGACCAAGATGGGCATGAATGTCCGCCTGCTGATCCCGGATGAGGCCTACCGCCTCGATCCCCGCTTCATGGAGGCGGGCGAGCGGTTCACGGAAGAGGCGGGCACTTCGCTCACCGTCACGACGGACATCGGGGAGGCCTATGACGGCGCCGACGCCGTCTATGCCAAGTCATGGGGGCGTCTCGACCAGATCGGCCTGCCGATGGAACAGCGCCTGACGCCGGAGGACTATCGCCGCTTCATCGTCGATGAAGAGAAGATGGCCCTGACCAACAACGCGACCTTCAGCCACTGCCTGCCCATGCGCCGCAACGTGAAGGTGACCGACGCCGTCGCCGACAGCCCGCGCAGCCTCATCATCGAGGAGGCGGCGAACCGCCTCCATGTCCAGAAAGCCGTCATGTCTCAACTTCTGGGGGCCTCATGACCAAGACCGTCGTACTCGCTTTTTCCGGTGGCCTCGACACCTCCTATTGCGTGGCCGCGCTGCGCGAAGAGGGTTATCGCGTCGTCACCTATTACGTGCATTCGGGCTCGGCCGATCCGAAGGCGGAGGAAAGCATCGCCGCCCGGGCCGAAGAACTCGGCGCGGACGAGCACCGCACGCTCAATGCCGGGCCGGCGCTGTGGTCCGAGATCGTCCTCCCCTTCCTCTGGGGCGGCGCGCGGCGGCAGGGGCGCTATCCCGTCCTCTGCGCCGACCGCTACGTGATCGCCCGCATGGGGGTGGAACTGGCCGAAGAGGTCGGCGCGGACGCTCTCGGCCATGGCTGCACGGGCATGGGCAATGATCAGGTCCGCTTCGACGTCACGCTCTCGGCCCTGACCGACAAGCCCGTCCTCGCGCCGATCCGCGACATTCAGGACAAGGAGAATGTCCGCGAATACGAGATGGCCTTCCTGCGCGAGCGCGGCTTCGGGGTGCCCGAGCGGGCGTCGAAATATTCGGTCAACGAGAACCTTCTCGGCGCGACCCTGTCCGGCGGGCCCATCGACGAGTGGGAAGTGCCGGGCGAGGATGCGCGCGTCCTGACGGCGAAGCCCGCGGACTGGCCGCGCGAACCCCTCTCCATGCGGCTCTCCTTCGAAAATGGCGTGCCCGTGGCGCTGGACGGCGAGAAGACCGAGGGCGCGGCGCTCTTGAAAGCCCTAAACGACCGCCTCGGCCCTTACGGCGTCGGCTACGAGATCTATACCGGCGACACGCTGGTCGGCCTCAAGGGCCGCATCGTCTTCGAGGCTCCGGGCCTGACCGCGCTCGAAGCAGCGCACACGGCGCTCTGCGAAGCGGTTTCCAGCCGGGAACAGAACGCCTTCCGCCGCACGGTCGGCGAGCGCTGGTGCGACCTCGTCTATGACGGCCGCTACGAGGATCCGCTGCGCGATGACCTCGAAGCCTATCTGGACAGCTCACGCAGGCGGACGAACGGCGAAGTCGAGCTGCGCACCGGCGGCGGCGCGATCCACGCCGTCGCCGTGCGCGGCGCCCCGATCCCCAAGCGCGCAGGCGCGGTCTATGCGCAGAAAGCCGCATGGTCCGGAGAGGTCGCGGAAGGGTTCACGGATCTCTTCGGTCAGTCGACCGTGCTCTGGAGACGTGCCGGTGAATAAAGCTGCACTATCTTGGTTCGCTATATCTTGCACTGCGCTGTTGCTCTCCGAGGCCCGAGGGGAATCGTCTGAGCACGAACGGCTTCGTTGCAGCACTTATTCGGCAGGCCCTCTCACAATGGCCAAGCTGGCCGAGAAGGCGCGTCCCGCGGACATTGTGCTTGTTCCGGAGGTCAATCTTGATGCGGTGAAGCGTGGAGGCGTTGAAGAGACAGACTTCTATGCGCTGACCAGAAGAGAATTGGATGCAGAAGAGCATCGGGAACTCTCCGCAATCAGTTGGTACATGGTGGAGCCTTGCTACTTCCCCCATACGACAAGATACGACATCAGCTACTTTGCTGATGACGGAACCCTGCTCGTGCAAGGCGGAGCCCTCGGCAGGAGCTGTCCAACCGAAAGGCGTCCGGTCGTGGTCGGCATAACGGGGGGAGCAGTCGAGCGTGTGATCTACAGCTTCGGGATGGCAGAATGACCGACCGCCTCGACACCATTCTCGACCACCTCGCCCCGCTCGTCGCGGCGGACACGCAGAACCCGCCGCGGGAGATCACGCAGGACCATCCGCTGCTCGCGGCGATCCGGAAGGGGCTGCCGGGTTTCGAGATCGACGTGACCGATCTCGGCGGCGGCTCGCTGATCATCGACGCGAAGCGCGGCGCGCCCTCTATCCTCTTCAACGTCCACATGGACACGGTGCCGGTGGCCGAAGGGTGGAGCCGAGACCCGCATGAGCTGCATCGGGGTGAGGACCGGGCGACCGGGCTCGGCGCCTGCGACATCAAGGGCGCGGCGGCCGTGCTCTTCGCGCTGGCAGGCGAGACGGACGCGCCCATGCGCCTCGTTCTGACGACGGATGAAGAGGCGGGGCAGAGCACCTGCGTGCGCAGCTTCCTCGAAGCCCCGCTTAGCGCCGATCTCGCCGTCATCGCCGAGCCGACCGAAGGCCGCGCGGTGACCCAGCATCGGGGCATCGTCAGCGGCACGGCCCGCTTCGGCGGGGAGAGCGGGCACGCTTCGCAGGGCCCCGGCCGCTCGGCCGTCCATGCGGCGGTGCGCTGGATGGCGAAATGCCTCGACAGCGACACGGCTGCCGAGGTGCGCCTCAATTTCGGGCGGATCGAGGGCGGGGTGAAGCCCAACATGGTCGCGGCCAGCGCGGAAGTCCTTTACGGCTTCCGTCCGCGCCCGGGGCTCGACCATGCGCCGGTCCTCAAAGAGCTGCGCGGCCATGCCCCCTTCGCGGACCATGCCGACCGCTTCATCGGCCCCGCTCTGCCGTCCTCGGACGAGGCCAAGGCGGCGCAGAAGCGCGCGCGGGAGGCGGCGGAGGCGCGCGGCCTGACGCTCGGCGACCCCGTTGATTTCTGGACCGAGGCGAGCCTCTTCGCCGCCGCGGGCGTGCCGGCCATGGTGCTGGGGCCGGGCCATATCGCGCAGGCCCATGCGGCGGATGAGTGGGTGGCCTATGACAGCCTCCTTGCCACCTATGACGCCTATGCACGGATCGTGAACGGATGACCGAGCTCAGCTTCCGCGACAAGGCCAGCCTCCTCCTCGCCAATCTGCGCGAGGGGCGGGAGGTCCGCGCCTATCTCGACCAGTTCTCGTCCGCCGGGGAAGGGTGCTTCGCCGTCGTCAAGGTCGGCGGCGCGCTGATGGCGCAGGAGCTGCCGGCGCTCGCCGATCGCCTCGCCGTGCTCCAGGCGCTCGACCTCCGCCCGGTCGTCGTCTTCGGCGCGGGGCCGCAGCTCGATGCAAGGCTCGAAAAGGCGGGCCTCGGCCAGGAACGCCGCGACGGCCTTCGCGTCACGCCGCCAGAGGCCATGCCGCTCGTCGCAGCCGAGACCGCGCGCACCGGCCTCGCCCTCGCGCGGGCGCTGCGGGCGCGCGGCGGCCATGCCGTCCTCACCCCGCCGGGCACGATTACCGCGAAGCTTCTGGACGAGGACCGCTATGGCCGCGTGGGACAGGTCTCCCATATCGACGCGGCGGCCCTTACGGGCCTTCTCGCCACAGGCGTCGTGCCCCTGATCGGCTGCGCGCATCTCGACGACGAGGGGCGCCTTCTCAACATCAACGCCGATGACGTGGCGCGTCAGGTGGCGCTGACCCTCCGCCCTCAGAAGATCGTCTTCCTGACCGGAACGGGCGGCATGCTCGACGGCGAGGACAAGGTCATCGACTCGATCAACCTCGCCACCGATCTGCCCGCGCTGCGCGAGGCGGAGTGGCTGCATGGCGGCATGGCGCTCAAGATCGACCGGATCGCCAGCCTCCTCGGCGAGCTGCCGCTGTCGAGTTCGGTCTCGATGACCGATGCCAAGAGCCTTCTGCGCGAGCTTTTCACCCATGGCGGCGCGGGCACGCTGATCCGCCGGGGCGAGTCGATCCTGACCGAGACGGAGGCGGACGAGGTCCGGCTGACCCGCCTGATCGAGCGGGCCTTCGGGCGGCGGCTGCGCGATGATTACTGGCGGGATGTAGACCCCGCCTATATCGTGCGGACGGAGAATACGCGCGCCGCCGCTGTCGTCACGCGGGTGGAGGACGAAGACGGCCTTCACTGCCTCGACAAGTTCG
Organism: Parvularcula oceani; assembly: GCF_000733125.1. Lineage (GTDB taxonomy): Bacteria > Pseudomonadota > Alphaproteobacteria > Caulobacterales > Parvularculaceae > Parvularcula > Parvularcula oceani. Next base: position 21,309 of record NZ_JPHU01000010.1, read on the forward strand.
CGGTCGATCCCGAAGCGCGCGGCGAAGGTCTCGCCAAGGCGGTGTGGAGCGTGCTGCGCTACCGCTCGCCGCGCCTCGTCTGGCGCAGCCGGGCGCAGAACCCGTTCAATGCATTCTATACCGCCCATGCCGACGGTTTCCTGCGCCGCGGACCCTGGCACATCTTCTGGTACGGGCAGGATACGGACGAAGCGGCGCTGCGGCACGCGGCCGAGCTGGCCGCGCGTCCTGCGGATTTCGAGGAGGCGGCATGAGGACGATCGGCCTGATCGGCGCGCGCGGCTATGTCGGACGCGAAGTGGTGCGGCTCGTCGAGGCCGATCCGCGCTTCGAGCTCACCCTCGCCACCTCGCGAGAGTTGGCGGGGAAGACGCTCGGCGAGGCGTTCGAAGGCGCGCAAGGCGACCTTGCGATCGAGCAGCTGGGGCCGGAAGAGGCGGCGGCGCGCGGTTGCGATGCCTATGTCCTCGGCCTGCCCAACGGCCTCGCCGCCCCCTTCGTCGAAGCCATCGAGGCGGCAAGTCCGAACAGCGCGATCCTCGATCTGAGCGCCGATTACCGTCACCGCGAGGGCTGGGTCTACGGCCTGCCAGAGCTTGGCCGCATGCCGATCCGGGGCGCGCGGCGCATCGCCAATCCGGGCTGCTACGCGACGGCGGCGACGCTCGCCCTCTGGCCGGTCAGGGACATCCTGACCGGCATCCCCTCCGCCTTCGGCATATCGGGCTATTCGGGCGCGGGCACGACGCCGGGGCCCAAGAACGACCCCGAGCGGCTCCGGGACAATATCCTGCCCTACGGCTTCGGGGGGCATAACCATCAGGACGAGGTCGCGGCCAATATCGGCGCTCCCGTCGCCTTCGCGCCCCATGTGGCGAGCTTCTTCCGCGGGCTGATCGTCACCTGCACCGCACCCGTGGACAAGGCTTATGCGCTCTCGTCGCTCCGCGCGCGCTATGCCGCTGCCTATGCCGACAGCGATGTCGTGCGCATGCAGGACGAGCCGCCCGAGCCGCGCGCCGTCGCCGGAACCGCAGCCGCCGTTCTGGGCGGCATCGCCTATCATGAGGACAGCGGCGTGCTGACCCTGTCCTGCGCGCTCGACAACCTCCTCAAGGGCGCGGCGAGCCAGGCGATGGAAAACCTGCGCCTGGCCTTCGGCGAGGCCTGACCTTCAGAAGGCGACGGTCAGGTTCACCTCATAGGCCCGTTCCTCGCCGGGGAAGTAGCGGGCATTTCCGAACGCATAATCCGCACGCCGCGCATAGCGCTCATCGGTGACGTTGCGCACGATGCCGAGAATGGTGAGCCTCTCCGCCGGCGACCATGAGGCGCGCAGGTCGAGGAGGTCGTGGCCTTCGTAGTCCTGCGTGTTGGCGGCATTGGTGTAATAGCTGGCGACATGGGTATAGGCCGCCTCCAGGGTCAGCTCCGGAACCGGCGTCCAGCGAAGCTGCGCACTGCCCAGCGTTTTCGGCGCGGTATCGACTCTGTCGCCGTCCCGGATGATCTCGGAGGCGTCGCTGACGATCCTGTCGAAACCGTATTCGTGCGCCGCCCATGTCCCCGCGCCGGACAGGGACAGCGTATCGGTCAGGCGCAACAGGCCCTCCGCCTCGATCCCGACATGGGTGGTCTCGCCATCGGTGACGTTGAAACCGTCCGCATCGCGGAAAAAGACATTCTCCTTGCGCATGGCAAAGCCGGTGACCGCGATGCGCCCCCGCTCGCTCGCCTTGCGCCAGCCGAGCTCGATGGCGTCCATCCTCTCGGGATCGATACCGTCCGGCGTCTGCGCGGATTGCAGGCGGTAGAGCTCGCTCGTCTGGGGCGGCCGGGCCCCGCGGGCGAGGCTCGCATAGACGGTGCCGTTCGGACCCAGTTCGTAGAGGGCGGCAAGCTTGCCGGTGACGACCCCGAACTCGTCCGTGCGGTCTTCGGGCCGGAAATAGCGGCCGAAGACGCCGGCCTCCGCATCGGTCTCGTAATCATAGCGCGTCACCGTGACCCGCCCGCCCGCCTGCAGGGTCAGATTGTCCGCCGCCTGCCAGGACAGGCGCGCGAAGGGCGCGGCCTCCACGGCATCGACCGTGTAGTCGTAATGAAGCCCCTGCGTGAAGCTGAAGACGGTCTCGTTCTCCTGGAACTCGCGCAGGCTGCCGCGGGTGAGATCGAGGTCGAGGCCCGCCAGCAGCTCGACTTCGGCGGACAGGGATCGGCTCGCCGTGCTCTGAAAGCCGATCGAGCCGTGCTCGTTTTCCTCCAGCGGATCGCCCGGAAAGAAGTGGAGCAGGAAATCCATCTGCGTATAGCGCGCGAAGGGCGTGATCGTGCCTTCCCAGCCTGCCGCCGCGAAGGGAATCTCCGCGCTCAGGAGGAGGTGGTCGAGGTCGCGGAAGGCTTCTGGGTTCGGGTTCGAGCGGCGCAGCGCGTCGTCCGCATAGGCTTCGTCACCGAGAATATAGCCCGCCGTCTCCTGCTCGAGATGCTGGCCCGCAATGCGCAGCGTCGTTTCGCCAAGCTTCACCTTGCCGAAGCCCTTGACCTGCAGCGCGCCCGAATCTTCGCGGTAACCGCCATCGTCGAGCACGTGCAGCCCGCCCCGCGCAGTGCCATTGCCGCCTTCGAGGGTCGCCGAATAGCGGTCGAAGCTGCCCGCGGAGAGGCGAAAGCGCCCGCCCGGATCGCCCGGTTCCGGCGTCAGCACGTTGACCGCGCCATGCAGCGCATTGGAGCCATAGGCGACATCGCCCGGCCCCGGACGATCTCGACGGCTTCGGCGAAGGGCAGCTGCGCGTCGAACAGGCCGTTCACATTGGCGAAGCCCGCCGCGCGCAGGGGAATGCCGTCCTGCAGGTACAGGAACGACCCCGCCCCGGCGCCGCCGGTCAGGACGGGCGAGCGGATCGCCGTCAGATGCTCGCGCCCCGAGCCCGACTGCACGAAGACGCCGGCGGCCCGGTTCAGGAGCTCTGCGGGCGCGCGCGGAGAGACGAGGCGGACTTCCTCTTCGAGGAGCACCGAAATCGCGGCCGGAACGTCCGACAGGGGCGCGGCCCGGCGGTCGGCTGTGACGACGAGCACGTCCTCCTGCGCGATGGCGGAAAGCGGGAAGAGGGCGCATGCGGCGCCAATCGGAAAGCGTTTCATGAAGACCTGCCTCGGCTCGCCCGTCACTTAGGGCAAAGCGTGAGGGTGCCCATCGAAAACCGCCCTTCCTCGCCGGTAGTGCCGAAGGTTCTACCCGGGGAGGCGGCGCCGCAGCGGGTCCGCAGCACCGCCATACCGAAGTAGGGCTCAGAAAATCAGGTGCTTGAGCCCCATCCAGATCCCCATGGCGATCATGACGAGGTTCTCCGACAGCGACACGAAGCCAAGGGGCACGTTCGAATGTCCGCCCACGCAGGCGCATTTCAGCTCCCGCTTGTCGATGTAGATCGCCTTGAAGACCGAGATCGCGCCGACCGTGCCGATGAAGAGCGCGAGGGGTGCGCCGATCCAGACAAGGGCACCCGCGATCATCAGAACGCCCGCCAGCATCTCGGCGAAGGGATAGACATAGCCGTAACCGACCCAGCGCTGCGCCAGGAGGTCGTAATTGAGGAACATGGTCGAGAAGCTCTCGACATCGCGCAGCTTCTGGATCGCGAGGACGCACATCGAGAAGGCAGCGAACCATTCGATTCCGCGGACGGTGACCAGCTCTCCGAAGGCCGCCCACGACACCGCGCCCGCCATCAGGGCGCAGACCCCGAAGATGACGAGGACGGGCGTATAGGTCGGCTTGTCCTTGTCCCGGACCGGCGAGCCAAAATGTTCGCGCAGCGCGTCATAGCCGCCGATGCGCTCGCCGCCGATGAAGGTCTGCGGCGTGGTCTTCACGCCATGCTTCTCCTTGAACGCGTCGGTCTCCTCGCGCGTGCGCAGATGATGGTCCTCGACCGTATAGCCCTTGCGTTCGAGGAGCGCCTTGGATTTCAGGCCATAGGGACAGAGATGCTTCTCCATCACCATGCGGTAGAGGACGGCCGTCTTGCCCTCCGCTGCCTTTGCGGGGGCATCGGTCCTGTTCATCGTGGTCGACATGAAAGCCTCCTGATCTCTGAAAGGGATGTAGGCGCGCTGCCCCCGCACCCGAAGGGGGGCGCCTCAGCCGCCGACCAGTAGGCCACCCGCCAGCCAGGCATAGGACAGCATTGCGAGCCAGAAGAGCACGGTTTCGGTGATCCCGTCGCCCGTGGTCAGCTTCACGCCCTTCGACTTGATCTTCCACGCGAAGAAGAGAGCCGTGACGGCGAGGAAGGCCATGTTCAGCCAGAAGGTGTAGTCGATCGAGAAGAATTCCCGCTCGGTCACCGCCCGCACGTCCTCCGCCGAGGGCAGGAGGCCCAGAAGGCTGAAGCCGTAATGGAGGAGGAGGGCGGTCGCGACCAGCACCACCAGGAATACGCCCAGAATATAGAGCGCCATTCTCCACCCGTAATATTTCGCGTTCACCCGCAGGACGGGCACCACGACGAGGTCGGAGAAGATGAAGGCCATGATGCCGGCGAAGGCGACGCCGTTCCCGTAGAGGACGGCCGCCAGCGGGATGTTCCCCATCGAGCCGATGAAGGTGAAGAAGGCCGCGACCGGCCCCACCAGCGCCTGCGCGAGGAGGGCGAAGAAGCCCGGATCCTCGCCCCCGATGAAGAGGGTCTCGAAGAAGCTGCGCGGAACGAAGGCCGCGATGACGCCCGCGATGGTGAAGCCGACAGTGACGTCCTTCCACACCATCGCCCATTCCATGAAGTAGCGGTTCGCGACCATCCGCCAGCCATCCTTCGAGCGGATCTTTTCCTTCCAGGAGGGCTCGTCGCCGTCCTCCTCCTCGTCGCCCTCGCTTTCCTGTGCGCTCTTTCGTGCCTCTTCGATCGGCGCGAGCTTCCGCGTGAAGCGGACGACGAGCCACATCAGGAGGATCAGCAGGATCCCGCCGACATATTCGCCGACCACGAACTGCCAGCCGAGGAAGATGGCGATGATGATGCCGAGTTCGATGACGAGATTGGTCGAGGAGAGGAGGAAGGCGAGGGAGGGCACGAGCCCGGCCCCCTTGGCGAAGAGGGCGCGCGTGCCGGACAGGGCCGCGAAGCTGCAGGAGGAGGAGACGAAGCCGAAGAAGGTGCCGAGCGCGACCGATTTGGGGCCGTCCTCGCCCATGGTCTTCTGCATGCGCTCTCGCGTCACGAAGACCTGGATCATCGAGGAGATGACGTAGCCGAGGCCGAAGGCCCAGAACGCGGTCCAGAAAAGGCCCATCGCCGTCAGCGCAGCGCTGTGCCAGGTTTGCAGGAATCCGGTCTCCATCGGCCCTCCGGCTCAGAAGCAGTGACCGGCCGGAAAGAGCTCCTGGCCGGTCTTCGGGTGCGGGGCGGGCCGCTTATGCGGCGACTTTCTGCAGCGCCTCGATGCAGCGGCGGCAGCTTTCCGCGCAGGCGCGGCAGTGATCGTGCTCGTCCTCGAATTTCTCGCAGTCGGCGAGGCAGATTTTGCAGATCTCGATGCAGGCCTTCACCTGCGGCTGCAGGCCCGGCGCATCGACGGCGAGGAGCTGGGCGGTGAGCGCATTGGACAGCATGCTGTCGCGCGAGGTCTTGCCGCAGCGCTCCATCTTCGGCTGGCCGATGCATTCGTCGAGGCACCAGGAGCAGGCGGTCATGCAGTCCGTGCAGGCGTCGATCGCGGCTTTGTACTTATCCATGAGGGACTCCTTGTCGCAGGCGGGAGTCTCGCCGACACATGGGAGCGGCAGGGGTTCCGCTCCGGCTCCGGCGAAGGCGTCAATATCTGGATATGAAAAGGCCCCGGATTTCCTGGATCCGGGGCCTTTCGGTGCGGAGGCGGAGCGGTGTCAGTCCTGCCTGGCGAAGCGGATGCGCTTCGAGGCGCTGCCGCTCGTGCTTTCGGTGCCGGGCTGGCCGCCGCCCGCGGTCAGGCGGGCCCGCGTGCCGTCCGGGGTGACGAAGCTGCCATCCTCGGCGAACCAGCCGAGGCGGTCCGCCGACAGCTCGAAGTCAACCGTCCGGCTCTCGCCCGGCGCAAGCTCGACAACGTCGAAGGCGACGAGTTCGCGCATGGGAACGGAAGGGTTCGCCCGGTCCTGATGCTCGATATAGAGCTGCACCACCTCGCGGCCGGCCCGCTCGCCGGTATTGGTGACCTCGACCGAGACCGGCACGGTGCCGCTGGCATCGGGTCGGCGCGGCACCTCCAGGTCGTCATAGTCGAAGGAGGTGTAGCTCAGCCCGTAGCCGAAGGGGTAGAGCGGCTCGCCGGTATAGTATTTATAGGTCCGGTTCCGCATCGAATAGTCGCCGAAGGCCGGCAGGTCGTCGACCGAGCTGTAGAACGTGACCGGCAGGCGGCCCGAAGGCGAGAACTCGCCCCAGAGGAGGTCGGCGATCGCCGTGCCCGCCTTCTCGCCGGGATAGAAGGCCTGGACGATCGCGTCCGCATTCTCCTCCGCCCAGTTGAGCGCCATGGCGCTGCCCGAGAAATTGACGAGGACGAGCGGCTTGCCCGTATCCTCCAGCTCTTCGAGCAGCTCCTGCTGCGACGCGGGCAGGTCGAGGCTGGTCCGGTCGCCGCCGAGGAAGCCGTCGATCTGGACGTCCATCTCCTCGCCTTCGAGATTCGCGTCGATCCCGCCGAAGAACAGGATGACATCGGCCTGTTCCGCCGCCGCCATCGCTTCCGCGCGAAGGTCGGTATCGGTCCGGGTCCATTCGAGATGCGCGAACTTTTCGAGTGCGTCGCGGGTCCAACCGCTGTCGAGGCCGAACGTCATCTCGAAGGGATAACGCTCCCCGGCCTCCAGCGAGAAGGTCTCTCCGTCCGCAGGCTCGCCATCCACCGTCGCCTCGGCCCAGCGGGACACCTTGAAGCGGTACTCGCCATCCTCTTCGGGCACGATGACGCCGCTCCAGCTCGCGCCGAACTCGTCATTGATTCCGTCCGTGACCGGCGAGCGCTCCCAGTAGAAGTCGATGTTCCCGTCGATCCGCTCCACCGCCGGCTCGCCCGAGCGGTCGGGACTGGCGTAATAGGCCGCCGCGAGGCCGGGCTGCATCTCGCCGTCCGCGCCTTCATGGAAGAAGACGCTGGGCGGAACGGGCTCGTAGGTCGTCAGGACATCGCCGGCGAGCGCCGAGCCGGCAGCATATGTAACGTTCTGCTGGCCGGCCTTCTCCCGCACGCCTTCGAGCGCGGTGACGGGCTGGGTGGGGATGCCGTTGTAATTGGCGAGCAGCACCTGCTCGTTATCGGCATTGGGACCGATCACCGCGACCCGCGTGCCGGGGTCGAGCGGCAGGATGCCGTCATTCTTGAGGAGCACGAGAGACGCTCTCGCGGCGTCCTCCGAGAGCGCCAGGTTCTCCTCGCTCGCCACCTCCTCGAAGGGGATGTCCGCGAAGGGGACGTCGGCCTGATCGTCGAACATGCCGAGCTTCATGCGGGCGGTGAACAGGCGCGTGACCGCCTGGTCGATGGTCTCCTCGTCGATCAGGCCCTGCTCGACGGCGGCCGGAAGGGCGTCGAACTTGGAGCCGTTCCAGTCGCCGCAATTGAGGTCGGTGCCCATCTTCACGGCGAGGGCGGCGGCCTCTTCCTCGGTTTCGACATAGTCGTGCGCCTCGTCGTAATAGAAGTCGCCGATCGCGCCGCAATCCGAGACGACATAGCCGTCAAAGCCGAGATCGTCGCGCAGAAGGTCGACCATCAGCCGCTCGGACCCGCAGGCCGGCGCGCCCCAGACGGCGTTATAGGCGCACATGACGGATTCGACCTCGGTCTCGTCGAACGCCATTTTGAAGGCCGGTAGATAGGTCTCGTGAAGGTCGGCGTCCGAGGCCGAATAATCGTCGCGGTGACGGCTCGGTTCGGGGCCGGAATGAACCGCGTAGTGCTTGACCGTCGCCACCGTCTTGAGGTGCTCGTCATCGTCGCCCTGTAAGCCGTTGACGAAGTTCACCGCCATGCGGCCGGTCAGGAAGGGGTCCTCGCCATAGGTCTCCTGGCCCCGGCCCCAGCGCGGATCGCGGAAGATGTTGATATTGGGCGACCAGAAGGTCAGCCCGCCATACATGGCCCGCACGTCCTCGCCGATATAGTGGTGGTATTTCGCACGGCCCTCATCCGAGATGGTCGAGGCGATGTCGAGCATCAGGTCCTCGTCGAAGGTCGCGGCCATGCCGATCGCCTGCGGAAAGACCGTGGCGTGGCCCGCCCGCGCGACGCCGTGCAGCGCCTCGTTCCACCAATTATATTCCGGCACGCCCAGGCGCTCGATCGCGGGCGCCTTGTCATACATCTGCGCCGCCTTCTCCTCGAGGGTCATGCGGGAGACGAGGTCGCGGGCGCGTTCCTCCGGCGAGAGCGACGTATCGAGATAGGCGGGCCGCTCGGACGCTGCCTCGGCCCCTTCGTCCTGCGCCGCCGCAGGCTGCATGCCGCCGCAAAGGAGCGCGAGCGCGGCCGTGCCGCCCAAGAGAAGTCTGGTCGCCGTCATGATATCCCTCCGGAACGTTTCCTCGTCCTGCCGCCGGTTGGCTCCGGCGGCGATATGGAAGGATGGTAGCGGTAACAGGCCTGTCCGCAACGCCTTTGCGCTGCGGACGCCATCACGCCGCTGTCAGTGTCCCGGCGCGTTGGGGAAGGACAGCGCCTGATAGTATTCGAGCGAATGCTCCGGCGGCTCGGCGCCTGCGGGCAGATCGAGCCCGTTCACCGACTGCCAATAGGCGAGGGAGGCATCGCGCCACCATTGCGCCTCGTCCCGCTGGATCGCGAGGAAGTCCGCCGTCTGCTCGTAGCGCTCCTCGTCGATCTTCCCTACGAGGCTCGCCCATTGTTGCTGCATCTCCTCGACCTCTGCGACGCCCCGGTCGTAATGGACGACCAGCTCTTCCCAGAGCGTGCGGCCGGACTCCATCTCGTGGTCCCAGGGCAGGCGGTGGAACCACAGGAGCAGCTCTTCGGGCGTCGTCCCGACATCCGAGAAGCGCTCCTCCAGCGGATCGGCATATTGCGAGGCAGCGTCCGAACCGCTCCCGGTCCGGTCGAAGCCGACGGCCTCCTCGGTCGCCCGGTGATAGTAATAGGGCGTCCAGTCCGCGCGTCCGAGATCGTCCACCCAGGGCCCGGGGCCGTAATGATGCCCCGTCGCCATGAGGTGGGTCAGGCCGAGCGGCGTCATGTAATCGGTCACCGCCTCTCGCGAGCCCATCATCATGTCGAGCGCGGTCCGCTGGAACTCTTCACCGGCGGAAAAGGTCAGCGCCAGCCATTCCTTCGCGATGGCTTCGGCCGAGGCCCCGGGGTTCCAGGCCAGTCGTCCGAAGGCGTACCAGTTCGCCTGATCGAAGATCGAGCCGGACCAGTTGCGGTCCGTGCCGATATTCGACACCCCCGCCATGCCCGTCAGGGGATAGTCGTGAAGGCTGCCATCGACCACGACGCGCACGGGCGAGCCTTCGCCCTTGGCATAGGTGTCGGCGGCCAGCACCTCCTTCCAGAGCGGGCCGAGATAAGCGAGGTGCGTCGCGAAACCCAGATATTCCTTGGTGATCTGCAGCTCGAGCATGAGCGGCGTTTCCGGCATGGCGCCGAAGAGGGGGTGGAAGGGTTCGCGCGGCTGGAAGTCGAGTGGGCCGTTCTTGACCTGGACCAGGACATTGTCCGCAAACTGACCGTCGAGCGGCGTGAACTCGGTATAGGCCTGCTTGACCCGGTCCTCGGGCTCTTCTGCGGCATAGACGAAGGCCCGCCACATGACGACGCCGCCATGGGGCGCGACGGCCTCGGCCAGCATGTTGGCGCCTTCGGCATGGCTGCGGCCGTAATCCTGCGGGCCCGGCTGGCCCTCGGAATTCGCCTTGACGAGGAAGCCGCCGAAATCGGGCAGGGCGCCATAGATCTCGTCCGCCTTCTCGCTCCAGAACGCCCGCACCTCCGGGTCCAGGGGGTCGGCCGTCTTGAGCCCGCCGATCTCGACGGGGGCGGAGAAGCGGGCGGTCAGATAGACCTTGAGGCCGTAGGGCCGGAAGACCTCGGCGAGCGCCGCCACCTTCTCGATATAGGGCGCGGTCAGCACGGTGGCGTCGGCATTGACGTTGGTCAGCACCGTGCCGTTGATGCCGATCGAGGCATTGGCGCGGGCATAATCGGTATAGCGCGGATCCTTGTAGTCCGGCAGCTTGTGCCAGTCCCAAAGGGAGAACCCGGCATAGCCCCGCTCGACGGTGCGGTCGAGATTGTCCCAGTGGTTGAGGACCCTGAGCTGCGTGCCCGGCCGTTCGGTGACGTCGAGGCCCGCCATCTCTTCGCCCGAGGCGATCCGGCGCAGAAGCGAGAAGGCGCCGTAGAGGACGCCCGCATCGCCGCGCGCCGCGATCAGCGCGCCGCCGCCCTCGGCCGCGCGCAGGACATAGCCCTCGGTGCCGACCGCCGCTTCAGCCGGCAGCTCTCCGGCGAACCGGTCCGAGCAGTTCTCGCTCGCGAGCAGGAGCGCCCCGGGGGCTGGCGCATCGAGGCGCATCAGGTCCTCGCCGAACAGGTCCCCCATTCCGCGCGACAGCTCATCCGCGGCGGTTTCGAGCAGCATGCCCGGTGCCTCGCAGGCGAAAGCGAGACCCTTGGGCGCCGAGACGCCTTCCGCCACGCCTTCGGGCGCATAGCGCAGCCACAGATCGTATCCGTCCTCCGCGGCGGCCTGCCCCGCCAGCGCGGCGAGGGCGGCGGCAATGAGGGAAGGGCGCCGAAGCTTCTGCATGATGGTCATCGTTTTCCTCCCGAAACTTCGGCGCAGGCGCGCTGCACCGGATCTTCTCCGCTCTCAAGCAGCGTCTTCAGCTTCGAGAGTATGGCCGCGCGGAACGCCTCGTCCTCGGGCAGATCCGTCCCGAAGACGCCGCCCAGCTCGAGGAAGCCCTCCAGCAGCTTCTGAGGGTCGCGCCCCGCCTCGGCGCCGATCTTCGCCGTCCGTTCACTGAGCGGATCGCGCACGTCGATCTCCTCGCCGCGGAGATCGCGCCCCGTCGCGTAGACAATCCAGCCCGCGACCGCGAGCGCCAGGCGGTCATAGGGCGCGCCGGCTGCGCGCCGGTCCCTGATCGTGTTCAGAAGGCGCTGGGGCAGCTTCTGGCTGCCGTCCATGGCGATCTGCCATGTGCGGTGCTGGAGGGCGGAGTTCTCGAAGCGCTCGCGCAGCGCTCCCATATAGGGGCCGAGCGGCATGCCATCCGGCGCTGAGAGGGTCGGCGCGATCTCTTCTTCCATGAGGTCCCGCACGAAGGGGCCGAGCGCCGGATCGGCCATGACCTGGTGAACGAAGTCGTGCCCGGACAGATAGCCGAGATAGGCAATGGCCGAATGCGGCCCGTTCAGAAGGCGCAGCTTGGCGAGTTCGAAGGGCGCGACCTCGGACACGATGCGCGCGCCGCCCGCATCCCAGGCCGGGCGCGGCCCGCAGAAGCGGTCCTCGATCACCCATTGCAGGAAGGGCTCGGTCTTCACGTATCCCTCGTCGCGCATGCCGAGCGCAGCTTCGGCGCGGTCGAGGTCGTCGGGCGCGGTGGCGGGCACGATGCGGTCGACCATGGTCTCGGGGAAGGCCGCTTCCCGCTCGATCCAGGCCGCGAGATCCGGATCGACCGCTTTTGCGAATTGCAGCACCGCCTGGCGCAGGCGCTCGCCGTTCGAAGGCAGGTTGTCGCAGGAGATCGCGGTGAAGGGCGCATGCCCCGCCTCCCGCCGCGCGCGATAGGCCTCGACGAGATAGCCGATGGCCGAGCGCGGCGTGCGCGGGCTTCGAAGGTCGGCGGCGATATCGTCCTGCGCGGTCAGGAGCGCGCCCGTCGCAGGATCGATGCCGTAGCCTTTCTCGGTGATCGTCAGCGTGACGACGGTGACTTCCGGATCGGCAAGGGCCCCGCGCGCCGCCTCGGGCGCGTCAGGCGCGGTGACGATGCCCAGAAGGTTGCCGATCAGGCGGAAGCGCTCGTCTTCGCCTTCCCGCGTGCCGACGGTGAAGAGCCCGTCCTGGGGGCCGAGCTGTTCCTCCGCCGTGCGGCTCCTCAGGCTGATGCCGGTGACGCCCCACTCGCCGCCCTCGGCCGCGATGGCCTCGTCGGTGAAGACCGCCTGATGGGCTCTGTGGAAGGCGCCGACGCCTAGGTGGACCATGCGCGGGCGCAGCGCGGATCGGTCATAGCCGGGCCGCTGGACCCGATCGGGCAGGGCGGAGAGCGTGTCGTCGGAAAGGCGCATGATCAGTTCAACAATGCCGGAAGCGAGAGGGACAGGGCGGGAACGTAGGCGGTGAGGAGGAGCGCGACGATCAGGGCGAGATAGAAGGGCCAGATCGTCTTGACCGCGCTCTCGATGCGAAGCTTGCCGATGGCCGCCCCGACGAAGAGCACCGCCCCGACAGGCGGTGTGACGAGGCCGATCCCGAGCGCGAGCATGAGCACGATGCCGAAATGCACCGGGTCCATGCCGAAGCCGATCATGAGCGGGAGGAAGATCGGTGTCGTGATGATGATGAGCGGCGCCATGTCCATGAAGGTGCCGAGGATCAGGAGAACGACGAGGACGAGGAGGAGGACGAGGGCGGGCTCGTCCGTGATCGTGGTCACGAGCTCGGCGAGGCGCGTCGGCCCTTCCAGAAGGGCGAGGAGCCAGCCGAAGGCGGCGGCCGAGCCGATGATGAACATGATCATGGCCGTGGTGCGCACCGCCCCGGTCACGGCGAGGGCGAAACCCTCCCGGCCCAGCGTTCGGTAGCCGAGCGTGGCCACGAGGACGGTGTAGCCCACCGCCACCGCAGCGCTTTCGGTCGGTGTGAAGACGCCGGCGAGGATGCCGACCACGATGATGAGCGCGGTCAGAAGGCCGGGGATCGCCGCGATGGCGGCGAGGCCGAAGGCGCGCCAGCCGGGAAAAGCGCCGCGCGGATAGCCGCGCTTCTTCGCGACGAGCCAGGCCGCCGTGCCGAGCAGCGCGCCCGCCATCAGGCCCGGCACGATGCCGGCGACGAAGAGGTCGCCGATCGACACGCCGATGCCGGAGGCCGCGGCATAGATGATCATGTTGTGGCTGGGCGGGATGATCAGGCCGAGAATGGCCGCCGTGGAGGTCACGTTCACCGCATAGTCGCGGTCATAGCCCTTCTCCTCCATCATCGGCATCAGGGTCGAACCGAGCGCGGAGACGGAGGCCACGGCAGAGCCCGAGATCGCGCCGAACAGCATGGAGGCGCCGACATCGACCTGGCCGAGGCCCCCTTGGGTGCGGCCGAGCCCGGCATCGGCGAGGCGGACCAGCCGCTCGGCGATCCCTGCGCGGTACATCAGGTCGCCCGCGAAGACGAAGAAGGGGATCGCCATCAGCGTGAAGACGTTGATGCCCGAGGCGAGCTGCTGGACCGCGATGACCGGCGCGACGTCGAGGAAGAAGAAGGTCAGGACCGAGGCGCCCAAGAGCGCGAAGGCCACCGGCACGCCGAGCGCCAGGAAGAGGCCGAGCGAGACGAGGAGGATGGTCAGCGCCATAGGGGTTCGACCTCCTTGCCGTGGCGGAGCGCCAGGACGTGTTCGAGCGAGAAGGCCGCGATGAGGATGCCGCCCAGCGGCAGCGGCAGGAAGGCCGAACCGCGCGGCAGGCCCAGGGTCGGGATGGCGTAGCCCCAGAGCGCGCCGACGAGCTGGAAGCCGTAGATCGCGAGGAAGACGCCGATCATCGCGGTGACGAGGTGGGCGGCGTTCAGGGCGATCTTGCGCCGCCTGGGAGAGAGCGCGTCCTGCCCCGCCTGGATGCGGATATGGAACTGCTCGCGCACGCCCGCCGCCGCCGCGACCAGCACGGTCCAGACAAGGACGTAGAGGGCAAGCTGCTCTGACCAGGCGGGGCTGGCCGAGAGCACGTAGCGCATGAAGACCTGGTAGATGATGATCAGCGTTATCATGCAGAGCCCGATGCCCGCCAGCCAGAGGCAGGCAAGCGAGGCGAGGCGCGAGGCGCGGGCGGCGGGGCCGGTCGTGTAGGGGCCCGGATGCCGGTCGTCATGGCCGAGCGGAACGGAATGCCCGGCGCTCTCGGTCGCGGGGCTCGACTGGCCCGCCAGGGAGGCGGCGTCGTGCCGCCGCGCGCCTGCGGGCTCGCGGGCCTTGTGGGGCTCTCCGTCAGGCAAGCGGCACCTCGGTCGCCTGGATGGCCTCGACGAGAGGGCGCAGCTTTGGGGTGACGAAGCGGTCATAGACGGGTTCCATCCGGGCCTGGAAGGGCGTCTTGTCCGCGATCTCGATCACTTCGTTCCCCGCCGCAGCGACCGCGGCCTTCGCCTCCGCCACGCGCGCGTCCCAGAGGTTCCGCATGAAGGGCACGCTGTCGAGGGCCGCCTGCTGGACGAGCGCCTTGTCCGCGTCCGAAAGCTTCCGCCAGCGGCGCATGGACATGACCAGAACCTCCGGCGCCATGACGTGCTCGGTCAGGGTGTAATAGGGCGCGACCTCGAAATGGCGCGTCGTGTAATAGGAGGGCCAGTTGTTCTCCGCCCCGTCCACGACGCGCTTGGCGATGGCGCCATAGACCTCCGAGAAGCTCATCGGGGTGGCATTGGCGCCCAGCGCCTCCACCATCGAGACATAGAGGTCGGAGTTCTGCACCCGGATCTTCAATCCGCGGAGGTCGCCGGGTTCCGCGACCGGTCGGCGGCCATTATAGAAGCTGCGCGCGCCGGAGTCGTAATAGCAGAGGCCCTTGAGCCCGTGCGGCTCAAGGCTCTCGAGGATGCGCTTCCCCGCCTCGCCATCCATCGCCGCGCGCATATGGGCGACCGAGCGGAAGACGAAGGGCAAGGCGGGAACCAGCGTCTCGGGCGCGATCGGGTTGAGGGGGGCGGTGTTGATCCTGTTGAGGTCCAGCCCGCCGAACATCGTCATCTCGAGCGTGTCGCGCTCGGGGCCGAGCTGGCCGCCCCCGAAGACCTTGAAGCGGATGCGGCCGCCCGTGCGCTCATCCAGAAGGCGGCCCATCTCCTCGACCGCCTTGGTCGTGGGATAGTCGACCGCCTGCGCGTCCGCGGCATAGAGCGGGCGGTCCGCCTGCCCGCAGGCCGCCAGGCCGGCCGAGGCCGCGCCGGTCGCGAGAACCGCTCTGCGCGTGAGCATCAGAGCTTGTAGGCGCGCTTGGCGAGGCCATGCGCGAGGTCGCGCGCGACCTCCGCCGCTTCGTCCTCTCCCAGCCTGTGCTCGGCGACCAGCCGCGCAAGGAAGACGCAGTCCATGCGCCGCGCGACGTCGTGCCGGGCGGGGATGGACAGGAAGGCGCGGGTGTCGTCGTTGAAGCCGGCCGTGTTGTAGAAGCCGGCCGTCTCGGTCGTGCGCTCGCGGAAGCGGCGCATGCCCTCGGGGCTGTCATGGAACCACCAGGGCGGCCCGAGGGTCAGCGCGGGATAGTGGCCCGCCAGCGGCGCGAGCTCGCGCGCATAGGTGTCCTCGTCCAGCGTGAACAGCACGATGTTGAGGTCCGGCTCGTTGCCGACGGCATTCAGCAGGGGCCGCAGCGCCGTGACATAGTCCGTCTGCGCCGGGATGTCCGCACCCTTGTCTCTGCCGAAGCGGGAGAGGACGGCCTTGTTGTGGTTGCGGAAGGCGCCGGGATGGATCTGCATGACGAGCCCGTCATCGAGGCTCATCCGCGCCATCTCGGTCAGCATCTGCCCACGGAAGAGCTCGGCGTCGCCTTCCTTCATCTTGCCGGAGGCGACGCGGCCGAACAGCGCCTCGGCATCGGCCTGCGGCAGGTCGGCGGTGAAGGCGGTGGGGTGGCCGTGATCGGTCGCCGTCGCGCCGCCCACTTCCTTGAAATAGGCGCGCCGCTTGCGGTGCGCGGCGAGATAGCCCTGCCAGCTCTGCGTGTCCTTGCCCGTCACCTCGCCGAAAGCGCGGAGGTTGTCCGCGAAGCCGTCCTGGTCCGGGTCGATGACGCTGTCGGGCCTGTAGGTCGTGATGACCCGGCCCTTCCAGCCGCTGTCCGAGATCGCGCGGTGATGCTCCAGCGGGTCGAGCGCGCCTTCGGTCGTCGCCAGCGCCTCGATGCGGTAGCGGTCGAACAGGGCGCGCGGCCGGAAGGCGTCCGTCTTCAGCGCCGCGTCCATGACCTCGTAATAGTGATCGGCGGTTTCGGCCGTCAGGCGCACGTCGATGCCGAAGGCCTCGGCGAAGACCCAGTCGAGCCACATGCGCGAAGGCGTCCCGCGGAAGAGGTCGTAACGCTCGGCGAAGAGGCGCCAGATCTTGCGCCCGTCCGTTTCGACCTGCGTTCCGTCCTCGCTCGGCACGCCCAGCGCCTCGAGCGGCACGCCCTGGCTGTAGAGCATGCGGAAGACATAGTGATCGGGCACGATCAGGAGCTGCGCTGGATCGGGAAAGGCCTCGTTCTTCGCGAACCAGGCGGGATCGGTATGCCCGTGGGGCGAGATGATCGGCAGCTCGGCGACCTCGCCGTAAAGGCGCCTGGCGATGCCGCGCTGGGTCTCCTCGGCCGGAAAGAGCCGGTCGGGGTGCAGCCGGAGTGGGGTGGTCATCGGCATCTCCTCGTGTCGTTTGGCTTCTGCGGCCTCGGCAGGTGCGGCGCTTGACCGGACCCGGTCCGGCTGCGACGTCTCGCCCACTTAAGTGAGCGCTAACATCACCTGTCAACCGAAGGGAGCGGACCGTGCCCAGCCAAGGCGACATTTCGGAAGGACATGCGGGCGAACGCACCATCACGGGAGCGCGCGTCGTCGTCTGCTCGCCGGGGCGGAACTTCGTCACCCTGGTCATCGAGACCAGGGGCGGGGTGACGGGCATCGGCGACGCCACCTTGAACGGCCGCGAACTCGCGGTGGCGAGCTATCTCGAGGACCATGTCTGCCCGAACCTGATCGGCCGGGATGCAGGAAGGATCGAGGATATCTGGCAGTTCCTCTATCGCGGCGCCTATTGGCGGCGCGGCCCGGTGACGATGTCCGCCATCGCCGCCGTCGACACCGCGCTCTGGGACATCAAGGCCAAGATGGCGGACATGCCGCTCTACCAGCTCCTGGGCGGACGCAGCCGGGACGGCGTGCTCGTCTACGGCCACGCCAACGGCAGCGATATTCCGGCCACCCTCGAAGAGCTCGCCCGTTATCGCGAGATGGGCTATGAGGCGGTCCGCCTGCAGGCGGGGGTGCCTGGCCTCGATACGGCTTACGGCGTCTCCAAGGACAGCATGTTCTACGAGCCCGCGGGCGACGCCCTGCCCGAGGAGCAGATCTGGGACACGCGCGCCTATCTGCGCTTCGTGCCCGAACTGTTCGAGAAGGCGCGCGAGGCCGTGGGGCCTGAGGTCGCGCTCTTGCATGACGGCCATCACCGCATGACCCCGCAGGAAGCAGCCAAGCTCGGCCGCGCGCTCGAACCCTATGACCTGTTCTGGCTCGAGGATGCGACGCCTGCGGAGAACCAGGAAGCCTTCCGCCTGATCCGCTCGCATACGACGACGCCGCTGGCCGTCGGCGAGATCTTCAACACGATCCACGACTGCCGCACGCTGATCGAAGAGCAGCTGATCGACTATATCCGCGCCACCGTGGTCCATGCCGGCGGGATCACCCATCTGCGCCGGATCGCCGATCTGGCGGGGCTCTACCAGGTCCGCACCGGCAGCCATGGCGCGACGGACCTCTCGCCCGTCTGCATGGGCGCGGCGCTGCATTTCGACAGCTGGGTGCCCAATTTCGGCATTCAGGAATATATGCGGCACACGGAGGCGACGGACGAGGTCTTCCCGCACGACTACCGCTTCGAGAAGGGCTATCTCTATTGCGGCGAGACGCCCGGGCACGGGGTCACCCTCGATGAGAGCCTCGCTGCGAAATACCCCTACGAGCCCAAGCAGCTGCCCGTCGCGCGGCTCAAGGACGGCACGCTTTGGAACTGGTAGCGCCGACCCCGCAGAACCCGGCCGTCGTCTTCGGCGAGGCGATGATCGAGCTTTCGGGCGTCGAGGCGGCGAGCTGCCGCCTCGGCGTCGCCGGCGACACCTTCAACACCGCCGTCTATCTCGCCCGCAACGGGGCGGCCACGTCCTACATGACCTGCCTCGGCGACGAGGCCTTCAGCGACCGGATCTCCGAGGCGCTCAGGGCCGAGGGGCTGGCTGGACGCTATGTCCTGCGGCGCAAGGGCGGGGTGCCCGGCCTTTATGCCGTGACGCTGGACGAGCACGGCGAGCGGGCCTTCACCTATTGGCGTTCGGCAAGCGCGGTGCGCGGCTTCTTCGGCACGCCGGGCTGCGACGAGGCCCTGCGGACGGCCGAGCGTACGCCGCTCCTCTATCTGTCCGGCATTACCCTGTCCTTGTTCTCCGAGGCCGACCGAACGCGCCTCGTCAGCTTCGCCCGCGCCGTCCGCGAGGAGGGCGGGGCGGTCGCCTTCGACACCAATTACCGGCCCGCAGGATGGTCCGCCCGCGCCGAGGCCGAGCGGGCCATGCGGACGCTTGCCCCTTACGTGTCTCTCGCCCTCCCCACTTTCGAGGACGACGCCGCGCTCTTCGGTGACGCGGCGCCCGAAGCCACTCTCGAGCGCTGGGTCGGCTGGGGCGCAGACGAAGTCGCGGTGAAGCGCGGCCCCGACGGCGTGCTGCTCGAAGGCGGCTGGTGCCCGCCGCCCGAGCGGATCGCGCCGCTCGACACGACCGGCGCGGGCGACAGCTTCAACGGCGCCTATCTCGCCGCCCGCCTGCGCGGAGAAGCCCCGGAGGCGGCGGCGCTCGCGGGACACGCCCAGGCCGGCGCCGTTCTGCTCGTGCCCGGCGCGATCCTGCCGAAGGATGCCTCCTAGGACGCCGTCTCGAAATCGAGGTCCGGACCCACCGGCACGATGCCGGTCGGATTGATGCTCCGATGGCTGCCGTAATAATGGCCCTTGATGTGGTCCATGTGGATCGTGTCCCTGATTTCCGGGAAGGCGGCGAGGCGCAGCACATATGCGTGCAGGTTCTCGTAATCCGCGATGCGTCGGATATTGCACTTGAAGTGGCTGTAATAGACCGCGTCGAAGCGCAGCAGCGTGGTCAGCAGGCGGATATCCGCCTCGGTCAGCTGCCCGCCGACGAGATAGATCTGTCCTTTCAGGCGGTCTTCCAGCCAGTCGAGGCTGTCGAAGAGGGGGCCGACCTCGTCTTCATAGGCGGACTGGGTCTCCGCGAAGCCGGCCTTGTAGACGCCGTTATTGACGGTGGAGTAGACGCGGTCATTGACCTCGTCGATCTCGTCCCTGAGTGCCTCCGGATAGGTGTCGAGCGGCTTCGCGCCGAGATCGTCGAAGGCGCGGGTGAGCATGCGGATGATCTCTGAGGACTCGTTGTTGACGATCGTCCCGGTCTTCTTGTCCCACAGGACCGGCACGGTCGCCTTGCCCGACACGTTGGGATCGGCCTTCTGATAGATCTGGTGAAGTTTCTCATGGCCCATCGGGTCGGGACTGACGCCGGGTCCATCCTTGAAGGTCCAGCCATCCCCGCGCATCAGCCAGTTGACGACCGAGATCGGAATCATCTTCTCGAGGCCCTTGAGCGCCCGCAGGATCAGCGCCCGATGGGCCCAGGGGCAGGCATAGGACACGTAAAGGTGATAGCGGCCCACTTCGGCCTGATATCCCTTCTGCCCATCCGGGCCGGGGCTGCCATCCTTGGTCACCCAGTCCCGGAACCGGCTCGGCTGACGGTCATAGCGGCCATCCTCTCCGGCAAAGCTTTCCTCGGTCTTCCACTCTCCGTCCTGAAGAACGCCGCCCATTCTGGCTCTCCGTTATCGCAGTCCCGGCGGAGACGG
This sequence comes from Parvularcula oceani, assembly GCF_000733125.1. Classification (GTDB taxonomy): domain Bacteria; phylum Pseudomonadota; class Alphaproteobacteria; order Caulobacterales; family Parvularculaceae; genus Parvularcula; species Parvularcula oceani. Next base: position 41,212 of record NZ_JPHU01000010.1, read on the forward strand.
CCGGAAGGGGCTTCGAGTTCCCCCCTGCGCACCCGTGACGCAGAGACTCCTCTGCCGTCTCCTGTACCGATTTGAGAGGAAGGCGGCTGTCCCGTGGCCAGTGGGGGATGCTTGCACTAGGTCTTGTTTCGATGAGTCTTCAACGAACCTTTCTCGCGCTCCTCGCGCTCGGTCTCGCTGCCTGCGGCGGCGGAGAGGAGGCGGCCGAGCGCCCTGAGCCTGAGGCCACCAGGATCGTCCCGCATGCGGTGCGCTACGCCGCCGATGCGCGGCAGGTCGAGGCGGTCGGCACGGCGCGCGCGCGGGCCTCGGCCATCGTCAATGCCGAGACGGGCGGCGAGGTCGAGGAGGTCCTGTTCGAGACCGGCGATTTCGTCGAGGCGGGCGCGCCGCTTCTCCGGCTCGAACGCGACGAGGAGCAGCTCGCCGTGAACCTCGCGCGCGTCGCAGCGCAGGAGGCCGAGCAGCTTCTCGAGCGCTACCGCCGCATCGAAGATACGGGTGCGGTCTCCGACAGCGCGATCAGCGAAGCCCGGACCACGCTCGAAGCCGCGCGGATCGAGCTTCAGCAGGCCGAGCTGGCGCTCGAACGCCGAACGGTCAGAGCGCCTTTCGCGGGCTATCTCGGCCTCACCGACATCGATCCGGGCGCCCGGATCACGCCCGAGACGGAGATCACCCGCCTCGATGACCGCCGCGTCCTCTTCGTCGATTTTCCCGTTCCCGAAGAGCTGTTCGGCCGGCTCTCGGTCGGCGATGCCGTCCAGGTGCGGCCCTTCGGCGCGGAAAGCGAAGCCCGCTCGGCCGAAGTGATCGGCCTCGACAGCCGCATCGACGCCGTCAGCCGCAGTTTCACCGCGAGGGCCGCGATCGACAACGGCGATGACGGCCTGCGTCCGGGCATGAGCTTCCGCGTCGCCTTCGCCGCCCCCGGCGCGCGCTATCCGGCCATTCCCGAGGCCTCCATCGTCTGGGGCAGCGACGGCGCCTATCTCTGGGCGGTCGAGGACGGGCAGGCCCGCCGCGTTCCGGTCGCGATCGTCTCCCGCCGCGAGGGCACGGTCCTCGTCGATGCTCCCCTGCCCGAAGGCTCGCTCGTCGTCGCCGAAGGCGTGCAGAAGGTGCGCGAGGGCAGCGCGGTCGAGCTTCTGGACGGGACGGTCGCGCGCGAACCCGCATCCTCCGCGGGCGCGTCCGGCGCGGCTGCGGGCGGCTGATGCGCGGGCAGGGGCTTCCTCAGATCGCCGTCGAACGGCCGCTTCTTGCGACCGTTCTGAACCTGCTCATCGTGATCGGCGGCATCGCCGCGCTCTTCGGCGTCGAGGTGCGCGAGCTGCCCGATGTCGACCGCCCGGTGGTCGGCGTGAATGCCACCTATCCAGGCGCCGCTCCCGAAACCGTCGATTCCGAGGTCACCAGCATCCTCGAAGGCGCCGCCGCCCGGGTCGAGGGCGTGCGGGAAATCCGCTCCTCCTCCGAAGAGAACAATTCCCGCATCCGGGTGGAATTCCGCCCCGGCGTCGATCTCGACACGGCCGCCAGCGATGTGCGCGAGGCCGTGAGCCGCGTGCAGCGCGAGCTGCCCGACCGGGTCGAGCAGCTGACGATCAGCAAGGCCGATGACGATGCCAGCCCCATCATCCAGCTCGCCGTCCTGTCGGATGCCCTCGATACCGAGCAGCTGACGCGGGTCATCGACAACGACATCGTGCCCGAGATCCTCGCCATCGAAGGCGTCGCCAGCGTCGGCCAGTTCGGCGCGCGCGAACGCCAGCTACGCGTCGTGCTGGATCCCCTTCGCCTCAGCCGCTTCGGCCTGACCGTCTCGGACGTGGCCGATGCCCTGCGCCAGGCGCCCTTCGACGTGCCGGTGGGCAGCTTCCTGTCCGAGGACCAGCAGCTCCTCGTCCGCGCCGAGGCGACGGCGGCGACGCCCGAACTCGTCAAGGCGGTGGTGATCCGCGACCAGATCGAAGTGGGCGATGTGGCGGAGGCCTATTTCGCGCCCGCCGATGCGACGAATTTCGTCCGGCTCGACGGACAGTCGGTGATCGGGCTCGGCGTCGTCCGCCAGGCCAGCTCCAACACGATCGAAATCGCCGATGCGGTGCGGGCCGAGGTCCGGCAGCTCAATGCCCGCTTCGACGACCTCGACATCCTGGTGACCAGCGACGACTCCGAATTCATCCGCGGCTCGGTGCGGGAGGTGCTGACCAGCCTGACCATCACGGTCTGCGTCGTCGTCGCCACGATCTATCTCTTCTTCGCCTCGGCCAAGGCGACGCTCATTCCCTCGACCACCATTCCCGTCGCCCTGATCGGCACGCTGGCAGGCATCTACCTCCTGGGCTTTTCGGTGAACCTCCTCACCCTTCTGGCTCTCGTCCTCGCCACCGGCCTGATCGTCGACGATGCCATCGTGGTGCTGGAAAACGTGCAGCGGAAGCGGGCCGAAGGCATGGGAGAGCGGGCGGCGGCCGTGATCGGCACGCGCCAGGTCTTCTTCGCCGTGGTCGCGACGACGGCCGTCCTCGTCTCGGTCTTCGTGCCGATCTCCTTCCTGCCCTCCGAGGCGGGAAGGCTGTTCCGCGAATTCGGCTTCGTGCTCGCGCTCGCCGTCATCATTTCCTCCTTCGTCGCGCTGACGCTGGTGCCCGCGCTCTCCTCGCGCCTCGACGTCAGCGGCAAGGCGCTGCCGCGCCCGCTGGCGCGCGTCGGCGGGTGGGGGCAATCCGCCTATGACAGGGCGCTCGGCGCCTGCCTCGGGCGGCCGCTCGTCACGCTGGGGGTCGCGCTGCTCGCGGCCGGGGGCGCGGTTCTCCTCTATCCCCAGCTCGAAGCGGAGCTCGTCCCCGAAGAGGATCGCGGCACGATCTATGTCTTCGCGACCGGCCCCGACGGCGTCGGCCTCGACTATATGGAGCGCCAGTCAGACGCCATCGAGGCGGTCTTGCGGCCTTATGTCGAGGACGGAACGATCGAGAGCCTCTTCACCATCGTCGGCCGCTACGATCCCAACCGCATCGGCATGACCGCGCCGCTCGCGCCGTGGGACGAGCGCGACATCTCCCAGCAGGAGCTGATCGAGGCTCTGGAAGAGCCGATGAGCCGCATTCCCGGCGCTCGGGTCAGCGTGTTCGGCCGGGGCAGCCTCGATGTCGGGGGCGGGCGCAGCGGCATCGAAGTCGCGCTGACGGGCGGCGACTACGACACGATCTACAAATCCGCCCGCGCCCTGTCGGACGCTATCGATACGCAGTCGGACATCCTGTCCAACCCCGAAATCTCCTATCAGCCGACCCAGCCGCAGCTGTCGATCCGCATCGACCGGCAGCGGGCGGCGGATCTGCGCGTGCCGCTCGACGAGCTGTCGGTGACCCTGCGCGCCATGGTCGGCGGCGAGGACCTCGTCGACCTCAATGTCGACGACCAGGCCATCCCCATCTTCCTCGAGGCCGAGACCGGGGCCGTCACCGATCCGTCCGACCTGCGCAATCTCTATGTCCGCGCCGACACCGGCGAACTGGTGCCGCTGTCCAGCCTCACCACGCTGGTCGAGGAGGGCGTGGCGGCCGAACTCGACCGGACCGAGCAGCGCCGGGCGATCGAGGTCGAGGCCGACATCGCGACGGGCACTCCGCTCGAAGCAGCGGTCGCCGAGATGGAGCGCCTCGCCGATGCGGTCCTCCCCGAAGAGGGGATCGACATGCTCCTTCAGGGCGAGGCGGCGAGCCTCGAGGAGACCTCGCACGACCTGCTGCTGACCTATGGCTTCGCCTTCGTCATCGTGCTCCTGGTCCTGATCGCGCAGTTCGAGAGCGTGACTTCGGCGCTGGTCGTCCTCTTCACCGTGCCCTTCGGGCTCGCAGCCGCCGTCTACGCGCTGTTCCTGACCGGCGTGTCGCTCAACATCTTCTCGCAGATCGGCCTTGTCATGCTGATCGGCCTGATGGCCAAGAACGGCATTCTCATCGTCGAATTCGCCGACCAGCTTCGCGGCGAAGGGCGTTCCGTGCGCGATGCGGTGGCCGAGGCCGCATCGATCCGGCTGCGTCCCATCGTGATGACGCTGATCTCCACCGTGCTCGGCGCGCTGCCGCTCATCCTGTCGAGCGGCGCGGGGGCCGAGGCGCGGGCGTCGATCGGCTGGATCGTCTTCGGCGGACTGGGCCTTGCCGGGATCTTCACCCTGTTCCTGACGCCGATCATCTATCTGGGTCTCGCCCGCTTCAGCAGTCCCAAGGCCGAAAGCGGCCAGCGCCTCGAAAAAGAGCTGCGCGCCGCCGAAGGAGCGCCGGCGGAGTGAGGCTGGCGGCGTTCGCACTCCTTGCCGGCTGCGCCGGCCTCGCCGCTTGCGCCGTGGGCCCCGAGCCGCGCCTGCCTGAGTTCGAACTGCCGGAACGCTATCAGTCCGAGCTCGCCTATGCCTCCGAGGCGACCGATCCCTGGTGGACCGGCTTCGAGGACCCGCGCCTCGCCGAGCTGATCGAGGAGGCCCTCACGGGCAATCTCGATATCCGCATCGCCGAGCAGCGGCTCGAAGAGGCCGCCGCGCTCGTGCGGGCCGAACGCTCCGATCTCTTTCCCGATCTCGACGGTTTTGCCGAAGGCGCGGCCAGCACGGCCCTGTCCGGCGACGCGCCCGACAGCGAAAGCGCTCAGGGCGGCCTCGCCTTCGGCTTCGTGCCCGACCTCTTCGGCGGTCTCCGCCGAGAGCTTCAGGCCGCGCGCGCCGCGGCGGCGGCGCAGGCCTTCGGCGTCGCCGATGCCCGGCGCCTCATCGCGGCGCAGGTCGCGAACACCTATCTCGAGCTGCGCCGCACCGATGCGCGGCTCGCGCTTCTCGAAACCTCGCTCGAGCTTCAGAACCGCACGCTGGAAATCGTCCGCCTGCGGGCCGAAGCGGGCCTCGCCGCCGATCTCGACGTGCAGCGCGCGCTCGCCGACCTCGCCCAGACGCGGGCCCAGAGGGGGCCTCTCGCCGCCTCCCGGGTGCAGGCCGACGCCGCCCTGGCGGTGCTGACCGGGCGCCAGCCCCGAGGCGTGCTGGTCGAACCCAATGCGGAGGCGACGATCCCGAGCTATGGCGAGGGGCCGGGCGCAGGCGTGCCTGCCGACCTCCTGCGCGCGCGGCCCGACCTGCGGGTCGCAGAGGCGCAGCTCCTGCAGGCGACGGCGCTCGTGGGCGCGGAAATCTCGGACCTCTACCCCTCGCTCAGCCTGCCGGGCAGCATCACGGCGGATCTCGGCGGGTCGGGCGGCGCGGCCGACGGCGTCATCGCCGCGATCGGCGCCGTCCTGGACGTGCCCTTCTTCGATGCCGGCCGCAGGCGGGCCGAGGTGCGGGCGGCCGAGGCGCGCGCCGATGCCGCGCTGCTCATCTACCGGCAGGTCCTGCTCGATGCCCTGCGGGAGGTCGAGGTCTCCCTCGTTTCCATCGAAAGCGCGCGGGAGCGCCGCGACGATCTCGCCGTGGCGGTCGAGGCCAGCGAGCGCGCCTTCACCCAGCTCCAGGCGCTTTATACCGAAGGCCTATCCACCCTGATCGAGGTGCTGGACGCCCAGCGCCAGCTGATCGCGAGCAGGGAGGCCTTCGTGAACTCGGAGGCGGAACTCGCCTCTTCCGTGGCCGACCTCTACCGCAGCCTCGGAACGGCTGTGCCCGATCCCGTCACACCGGCACCTTGATCAGCTCGCGGACCTCTTCGTCATAGAGGCGGCGGAGCGCCTCGTGCGTCTCGGGCGTCAGCGGCTCGAGCGTCGATGCGGCGGCATTGCTCCTGGCCTGTTCGGGCTTCGAGGCGCCTGCGATGACTGAGCTGACCGCCGGGTGATCGAGGATCCAGCGCAGCGCCGACTGCGCCATTGAAGGCCCCTCGGGCAGCATGCTCCGCACCGTCTCCGCCAGCGTCACGCCGCGCTCGAAGGGCAGGCCCGAAAAGGTCTCGCCGACCGAAAACGCCTCGCCGTCGCGGTTGAAATTGCGGTGGTCGCTCTCATCGAAGGACGAGCTTTTGGTGAACTTGCCGGTCAGAAGGCCGCTCGCCAGCGGCAGGCGGACGATGATGCCGACATCGCCCTCATGCGCGCGCGGCAGCACCTCGTCCGCCGCATCCTGCCGGAAGATGTTGAAGATAAGCTGCAGGCTCGCGCAGCCGGGCTCGGACAGGCAGGTGCGCGCCTCGTCCAGCGTCTCGACGCTCGCGCCCCAGAACCGGCACAGCCTGTCCTGCTGGAGGCGGTTCATGGTCTCGAAGATCGCGCCCCGCTCGAGCTCGCGCGGCGGCACGCAGTGAAGCTGGACGAGGTCGAGCGTATCCGTCCTCAGCCTGTCCGCCGACTGCTTGAGGTGGTCGGCGATCGCGTCCGCCGAGCCGTAGCCGTCCGGGTAGAGGTCGGGGCTTCGTCCGACCTTCGTGGCCACCACCGGCCGCTCGGGCAGGCTTCCGGCATGCTCGCCGACCAGCCGTTCCGACCGCCCGTCGCCATAGACATCGGCGGTATCGAAGAAGGTGATATCCGCTTCGCTCGCCGCCTTGAGGATGTCCCGGCCCTGATCCTCGCTGACCGGACCGAACTCGCCGCCGAGCTGCCAGCAGCCAAGGCCGATCTCGCTGACGGCGTAGCCGGTCTTTCCAAGCGTCCTCGTCTTCATGCCGTATCCTTTCTCTGTCGCATGCGCGTTCAGAGAGGATGTAGAGCGGCGCGGTGCGCCTCTCTACCGCAGGCTGCTCACGGCCATGGGAGCGGGCGCATCGCCGGTCCGTGCCGGCGCATCGAGGGCGCCGCCGAGCGTCCTGTAGACCGCCACCGTATTGGTCGCTTCGGCGAGGCGCGCCGCGACGAGGGCCCGGCGGGCGGTATAGTCCTCCCGCTGCGCATCGAGCACGGCGAAGTAATCCGTGATGCCCGCCTCGAAGCGGTCTTCGGCCAGCGCGAAGACATCGGCCGCCGCCTGGGCCTGCCGCTCGCTCGCCGCGAGACGCTCATCGATGGTGGCGCGCACGGCGAGGGCGTCGGCCACTTCGCGGAAGGCGGTCTGGATCGTGCCTTCGTAGCGGGCCTGCGCCGCCTCGCGGTCATAGCGCGCCGCGGCGAGATTGCCGCGCAGCGCGCCGCCGGTGAAGATCGGCAGGCTGATCTGCGGCGCGAAGCTCCACACGCCCGTATCGCCCGAAAAGAGGCTGTCGAGCTCTGTGCTCGCAACGCCGCCGCTGCCGGTCAGCTGGATGCGCGGAAAGAACGCCGCTCGCGCCGCGCCGATATTCGCATTGGCCGCGAGAAGGTCGTATTCGGCCGAGACGACATCCGGCCGCGCGAGCAGCAATTCCGAGGGCACCGCTTCGGGAAGGTCCCTGCGCAGCGCGACCTCTCTCACGCCCGCCGGATCCAGATCGGGCAGGGTCCGCGTGCCCAGAAGCAGGCGCAGCGCGTTCTCGTCCTGGCGCACCTGCGCGGCGAGTTCGGCCGCATCCGCGCGCGCCCGCTCGATCGAGGTGCGGACCCGCCCGACATCGACGGCCGTGCCGACGCCGCCTTCAAGCCGCATCTCGGTGAGCTCCAGCGCCTCTTCCTGATTGTCCACCGTCTCCAGCGCGATGCGCAGCAGCTCCCGGTCGGCGGCGAGCTGCAGATAGGTGTTCGCGACTTCTCCGATCAGCGAGACGCGCACGGAACGCTGCGCGGCTTCGGTCGAGAAGTACTGCGCCAGAGCCTGGCGGCTGAGGCTGCGCACCCGGCCGAAAAGGTCGAGTTCATAGGCGCTGACCCCTGCGGTCAGGCCGAACTGCTCGATGGTCACGGCGTCGGGTTCGACGATTTCGCCTTCCTCGCTCGCGACCGCGCCTGCGCCGAAGCGGCCCGCTGCGGCATCGGGGCCGAAGCGGTCATAGCCATAGCTGCCCCCGGCTGCGAGGTTCGGCACGAGCTCGGCGCGTTGCACGCGGTAGAGCGCGGCCACGCGCTCGGCATTGAGCGCGGCGGCCCGCAGGTCGCGATTGTTCTTAAGGGCGATAACGATGAGGCGCGCCAGCGTCTCGTCCTCGAACACGGTCTCCCAGGCGAGGGCGGGCCGGTCCGCGACCTCGCCCGGCGCGATGTCCTCATAGCCCGCGGCCGCCGGCACCGGCATCGCGCCCCGCTCATAGTCGGGGTCGAGGCTCACGCAGGCGGTCAGCGCGCTGCAGGAGAGGAGGAGTGCGAAGGTCTTGCGCATGGGGTCAGACTCCGGCCGGTGCGAGGGTCGGCGCATCGGAGGCGGGAGCTTGCCCGCTCCGCTTCCGGCCGAAGACTTTCCGCACCAGGACATAGAAGAGCGGCGTGAAGAAGACGCCGAGAGCGGAGGCCGCGATCGTGCCGCCTAAGACGGAGATGCCGATCGCCGACCGCCCGCCCGCGCCCGCGCCGGAACTCAGCGCGAGGGGCACGACGCCGAGGCCGAAGGCGAAGGAGGTCATCAGGATCGGCCGCAGGCGCAGGCGCGCCGCCTCGATGGCCGCTTCGGCGGGCGTCCTGCCCTCGTCTTCTTCGATCGCCTTAGCGAATTCGACGATCAGAATGGCGTTCTTCGCCGACAGGCCGATCACGGCGAGAAGGCCGACCTGCAGGAAGATGTCGTTGGACAGCCCCGCCAGATAGACCGCCGCCACCGCGCCGAGGACGCCCAGCGGAACGATCAGCATGACCGAGACCGGCACGCTCCAGCTCTCATAGAGAGCAGCGAGGCTGAGGAATACGACGAGCAGCGACAGCGCATAGAGGAGCGGGGCCTGGCCGCTGACCTCGCGCTCCTCGGCCGAAAGCCCTGTCCAGGCCACATCGAAGCCGGGGGGCAAGGCGTCCGCGAGCTCCTCGATCCTATCCAGCGCGACGCCGGAGCTCACGCCCGGCGCGGCACTGCCTGTGATGCCGACGGAGGGGACGCCGTTATAACGCTGCAGGAGCGGCGAGCCATAGGTCCAGCCCACCTGCGCGAAGCTGGAAAAGGGCACGAGCGAGCCGTTCGGTCCCGGGACGCGCCAGACCAGGATATCCTCCGGGCTGCCCCGATAGGGCGCGTCGGCGGCGACATAGACGCGCTTGATCCGGCCCTCCTCGAGGAAGTCGTTGACATAGACGCCGCCGAGCGCGGTCGCGAGCGTGGTGTTGATCGCATCCGGATCGAGACCGCTCGCCAGCGCCTGATTGTAGTCGATGTCGACGTCGAGCTGGGGCACGTCCTGAAGGCCGTTCGGACGCACGGCGACGAGCTGCGGGTCGGAATTGGCCGCGCCGATCAGCTGCATCTGCGCGCCCGTCAGCGCTTCGTGGCCGCGCCCGCCCCGGTCCTGGAGATAGAGGTCGAAGCCGCTCGACTGGCCGAGGCCCGGCACCGAGGGCGGCGTGATCGCGAAGACCTGCGCTTCCTGGATCTGCGAGAAGGCGGCCATGGCACGGCCCGCGACGGCCTGCGCGGAGAGATGGTCCTCCTCGCGCTCCTCCCAGTCCTTCAGGCGGACGAAGGCGAGGCCGGCATTCTGGCCGTTGCCGGAGAAGTTGAAGCCCGCAACGGTGAACACCGCCTCGACCGCTTCGGCCTCCTCTGTCCGCAAATGCTCCGAGACCCGGGTGAGGACGGCATGGGTCCGCTCGAAGGTGGCGCCGGCGGGCAGCGTCACCTGAACGAAGATCTGGCCCTGGTCCTCATCGGGCAGGAACGCGTTTTCGAGGCGCGCGAGCGCGAAGGCCGTCACTCCCGCAAGCGCCACGAAGAGGAGCGCGAAGCGGCCCGAGCGGGCGATCACGGCGCGGACGCCCCGCTCATGGCCGCGCGCGGTGGCGCCGAAAGCCCTGTTGAACAGGCGCAGGGGCAGGGCGGCGCGCCAGGCCCAGCTGCCGGGCGCAAGCCCCCGCTCCTTGGCGGCGGGGCGAAGCAGGGTGGCGCAGAGCGCCGGGGTGAGGACCAGCGCGAACAGAACGGACAGCGCCATCACCGTGACGATGGTCACGGCGAACTGGCGATAGATCACGCCCGCCGTGCCGCCGAAGAAGGCCATGGGCACGAAGACGGCCGACAGCACCACGCCGATGCCGACGAGGGCCGAGGTGATCTCGGCCATCGCCTCCTCGGTGGCCCGTCGCGGCGACAGGCCCTTCTCCTCCATCAGGCGGTCGACGTTCTCGATGACCACGATGGCGTCGTCGACGAGAAGGCCGATGCCCAGGACCATGGCGAGCATGGTCAGCGTGTTGATGGTGAAGCCGAGCGCCAGCAGCACGGCGAAGGTGCCGAGCAGGACCACCGGCACGGTGATCATCACGATCAGCGTGGCGCGGACCTTCTGCAGGAAGAGGAACATGATCAGGAAGACGAAGAACGCCGCCTCGAACAGCGTCTTCACCACTTCGTGGATCGACTCCTCGATGAAGGGCGTCGTGTCCACCGGGAAGACGAGATCGTATTCGGCGGGAAGGAATTCGGAGAGTTCCGCCGCGCGCTCGCGCACCAGTTCCGCGGTGCGCAGGGCGTTGGCGCCCGTGGCGAGATTGACGCCCATGCCGGCGACCGGCTTGCCGTTGAGGCGGACAACGGAATTGTAGTTCTCGGAGCCGATCTCGACCCGCGCGACGTCGCCGACGGTGACCTGCGCGCCGCTCTCGGCAGTCCGAAGGGGGATGGCGCGGAATTCTTCCGGCGTCTCCATCAGGGACTGCACCGTGACCGAGGCGTTGATCTGCTGGCCGGACATGCTCGGGCCGGCGCCGATCTGGCCGCCCGTGACCTGAACGTTCTGGGACCGGATGGCGGTGACCACGTCCTGCGGCGACAGGCCGTATCCGGCGAGCTTGTAGGGATCGAGCCAGATCCGCATGGCGTGCTGCGCGCCGAAGAGCTGGGTCGTGCCCACGCCCTCGACCCGCGCGATGGCGTCCTCGATGTCGCTCGCCATCGCATCGGCCAGATCGCCGGAGGTCACGCCCTCAGCATCGCTCGTCAGGGCGAGGATGAGGAGGAAGCCGGCGCGCGCCTTGCTGACGGTGACGCCCTGGCGCTGCACCGCCTCGGGAAGGAGGGGCGTCGCGCGCGCGAGACGGTTCTGCACCTGGACCTGCGCGATGTCGGGATCGGTGCCGGACTCGAAGGTGAGCGTCATGCTCATCGTGCCGTCCGCGCCCGACGAGGCGCTGATATAGCGCAAGCCGTCGAGGCCGGTCATCTGCTGTTCGATCACCTGGGTGACCGCGTCTTCCACCGCCTGCGCCGAAGCGCCGGGATAATTCGCCGCCAGCGTGACCGAAGGCGGCGCGATCTCGGGATATTGCTCGACCGCCAGCGTGCGCAGGGCGAGAACCCCCGCGAGCATGGTCACGATCGCGATGACCCACGCGAAGACGGGGCGATGGATGAAGAACTGGGCCAAGGAAGAGCTCCCGGAAATCTAGAAGAGGGCAGCCGAAGCGACGCGTCCCTGCGCGCGCTGCGACTGCGGGCCTCGGACGGAGACCGTGTCGCCGGGGCGGAAATGCTGGAAGCCGCTGGTCACGATCATCGTGCCGGGCTCAAGGCCGGTCACCACCCACTCATTGCCGACCGCGCGCTGGGTCGCGACGGTCTGGGGGCGGGTCTGGCCGGTCTCGTCGACGACGATGACCTGCCCCTCGCCTTCGGGCGTGCGGCTCAGAGCGGCCTGGGGCACGAGGATCGCATCCTCGTCCACGCCTTCCTCGATCACCGCCCGCACGAACATGCCGGGCAGAAGAATCTCCTGCGGGTTGGGGAAGACCGCGCGCAGGGTGACGGAGCCCGATCCCGCATCGACATTCACCTCGGTCAGGGCGAGCTCGCCCTGATGCTCGTAGGTCGTGCCGTCCTCGAGCTGGAGAGAGACGGGCAGGCGGCCGTTCTCCTCCGCCGCGAGGGCGCCGGCGGCGATGCGGCGTTTCCAGTCGAGAAGCGCCGCGCTCGACTGGGTGATGTCGACATAGACCGGGTCGAGCGCCGTCACCACGGCGAGTGGCTCGGCCTGGCCGGCGCTGACCAGCGCCCCCTCGGTGACGAGGGTCCGGCCGATATGCCCGGCAATGGGCGCGCTGACGGTGGTGCGGTCGAGGTCGATCCGCGCCTGGTCGCGCGCGGCGCGGGCCAGAGCGACATCGGCCCGGGCCGCCTTGGCCGCGGCGACGGCGTCGTCATAGTCCTGGCGGCTCACCCCGCCGCGCTCGACGAGGCCGGAGAAGCGCTCCTCGCGCCCCTCCGCCGCGGCGACGGCCGCTTCCGCGCGGGCGAGCTGCGCCTGCGCGCTGTCGAAGGCGGCCTGATAGGTCACGGGCTCGATCCGGAAGAGCGGAGCGCCCGCCTCGACCTTCTCGCCTTCTTCGAACAACCGTTCCGTCACGATCCCAGAGACCTGGGGGCGGACCTGCGAGACGCGCGAGGCCGTGACGCGGCCGGGCAGCGTCACCTGGTAACTGGCCTTCTCGGCCGTCACCGCTTCGGCGGTCACGACGGGGGCCTGCGGCGCCTGCATCGCGGCCTGCTCGGGGGCCTGACCTTCGCCTTCGGCGCAGGCGGCGACCAGGCTCAGCGCGGCTGCGGCCAGCAGAAGCGGGCTCTTCCTCTTGCGGCTCGTCATGGCGAAAGACCTTCCCCTCTTGCCGCCCATGGCGGCGAACTTGTTTCGATTGAACGTTCGTTCTACACGGCGGGAGCTAATAGAGAGTGACGCGCTGCGCAAGTCCGTTTGCTGCACTGCGTCATCCAGTCGGGAGGATGTGATGGGGCAGGGATCGCAGAGCGCCATCTGCGCGGACGGGAATGACAGGCGGACCAAGCTGCTGCACGCGGCCGAGCGCTGTTTCGTCGAGAGCGGCTTTCACGGCGCGCGCATGGCCCAGATCGCGCGCGCGGCGAAGATGAGCCCGGGGCTCATCTATCACTACTTCGAAAGCAAGGAGCAGATGATCGCGGAGATCATCCGCGCCCATGTCGAAGAGAAGCTGGCGGCGTTCGAGCGCCATCAGGCAGAGGCGCAAGGAACGAGCGGCGTGGTGAACGGCCTGGCCGAGGGCATCGCCTCGACGACCGATCCCTTCTGGTCGTCCCTGACGCTGGAGATCACCGCCGAGGCGACGCGGAACGACGCTGTGGCCTGCATTATCCGCGAGGCCGAGGCCACGCTGCACGAGAACTTCAAGGCCGTTCTGCTCAAGGACGGGCACATTCCCGACCTCGACAACCGCGTCGAGGTCTTCGTCGCCCTCATCCAGGGGCTCGGCATCCGGGCGATCCGCAATCCCGATCTCGACCGCGACGCCATCCTGCCGCTGGTCCGCCGGATCACCGAGGACCTCTTCCGGCCGGAGTGAGCCGTCTTCAGACCCCGCCTTCCACCAGGGCCCACCAGCCATAGGCGAGGATCAGGGCGGGCACCGCGCTGTAGAGCGTCGCCAGCGCCGCGGCGCGCGGGACGACCGCGAGCGCGGGGAAGAGCGCGTCGCCATCGTTCGAGACCGCATTGCCGAGCTGCGCCGAAAGCGGGACCGCGCCTGAAATATAGAGCGTCGTCACCACGATCTGCGGCCCGCAGCCCGGAATGAAGCCGACGAGAACCGCGATCAGCGGGACGAGCCAGCCCGCCGCCGCGAAGGCCGCGCCGAGATCGAGTTCGAAGCCGATCACGGCGATCTCGTAGGACAGGAAGGCCGCGAAGACCCAGACGGTGACGAAGTTCGTATCGTCGATCACCGATCGCACGGTGCGGCCGCTATTCATCTGACCGCCGCCCCTGCGGCCCCACATCGCGAGGGCGAGGAGCCCTGCGGCGACGCCGAAGGGAAGGGCCCAGGGCACTTCGATCTGGAGCGCGTTGGCGCCGCCGAGGAACAGGCCGGGGACCAGAAGAACGAGCCATAGCCGGTCGGCGAAGGCCAGCCGGCCCCATCCAGTCTCGCAGCCGCACGTCTCCGCCGGCTCGCGCAGGGGCGGGCGCATGAAGTCCGGGCCGTGAAGCGCGTTCACGACCAGGCCCGAAGCGAGGCCCACGATCATCGAGAGGACGAGGACGAGGACCGCCGTGCCCGGTTCCGCGGCGAGCAGCACGAACATCGCGTCGCCCATGGTAGCGGTGAGCGCCGCGACGACCCCGCCAAAGCTCAGATGGCCCCGCGTATATTGCGCGATGGCGGCGATCGCGCCCCCGCAACCGGGCAGGGCGCCGAGCGTCGCCGCGATCGGCACCTCGTAGCGCGCATGCCGCGTCAGGACTTCGGAGAGGGAAATGCCCGCCCGCCGCTCGAGCGCGTAGAGGATGAGCAGGGTGGCGGCGACGAAGACCGAGACCGCGATATAGGCATCGGCCAGCGCCCCGGCGGCGACCTGGCGCGCCTCTGGCCAGAGCGCGGCGAGCGCCAGAAGGCCGCCGAGGAACAGCCATCGGCTCAAACCGCGGCGCCGCCCGCCCGGTCCGGCTTCGAGCGCCCGCTCGGCCGGACAGCCGACGGCCAGCCCGGGACAGGCGCTCGAGGCGGGGGCGGGGGGCGTCAATGACATGGCGGCTCGCGTCGGAAGGGATCGGCGGTCCCGCAGGAACGCTTGGAGAATGTAGTCGGTTCGGGGCAGGCATGCACCTGCCCCGGCGCCGCGGGTCAGCTCAGCGCGTTCTTGGCGATCTCGACGCCCTGCTGGACCATCGACATCTGCTCTTTCTGCGCGCCGCCCCCGGGCTTGGGCGGGGAGAGCTTGGGCTCTTCGCCCTTGGGCTCCATCGCCTCGGACTTGAACTCGGCCCTGCCGTCCATCGACTTGCCCGAGGACCAGCGGCCCTGCACCGGCTCGGAGCCGTCGCGGGACGTGCCCATGAAGGTGTAGTTGACGTCCTGGTTCTCCTCGGCCTGATCGAAACTGTTGGGGATCGGCATCATCTTCTCGATGCCGCCCATATCCTCGATCGCGGCCAGCCATTGCTGCTGGTGCATGGTGTCGCGGGCGATCAGGAACTTCCACATGTCCTTCATGCCCGGATCATCGGTCATGTTGTAGAGCCGGACGGCCAGCGTGCGGCCGGTCGATTCGGCAGTGACATTGGCGAACATGTCGGCTGCGAGATTGCCGCTCGCATAGACGTGGCTCGTGTCGAAGGGCACGCCGTCGGCATTGACCGGCAGCGCGGCGAGGCCCGTCGAGAGGATGTGGCGGAAATTCATGCCGTTGAGCACCGCGCCGTCGATCGGATCCTTGGCGACCTCTTCCTTCTCCGAGATCGGCGCGCCTTCGAGGTTCATGGCCACCGCCGTCGCCAGCATCTCGATATGGCCGAGTTCCTCGGTCGCCGTCTCGAGCAGGAGGTCGCGATATTTCGAAGGTCCGCGCGCGCCCCAGGCCTGGAAGAAATACTGGAGGCAGACGCGGATCTCTCCCTCGATCCCGCCGATCGCCTGTTGCAGGGCGCGGGCATAGACGGGATCGGGATTGTCGACCTTCACGGGGTATTGAAGACGCTTGTCATGGAAATACATCGCACGACTCCTGGTTTCGCTTCTGTAGAAGTCGTTGTCCCATTTTAAGACAACGACCCCTCCGCAACGAAATCCGGCCACGGATGTTCCGCCTGCGGGGGCGGGACTGCGGACACGAGGGCGTGTGGACGGGCGGCCTTCAGCTCCCCAGGAGCTTGCCGAAGACAACGTAGAAGACGACGCCGAGGGCCAGCGCGCTCAGACCGAAGGCCAGCGCCATCAGGCGTCCGTCGCGGGCGAGCAGCCCCACGCCGAAGGCGAGGATCGCCGCCATGGGCGCGGTAGAGGCGAACGGCACGAGTTCGAGCGGCGGGACGGTCAGGCAGAGCGCGATGATCATGGTGGCGGCGGCCTTGGTGCCAGCCTTGCCGACGAGGTGATGCCAGCGCGCGCTGGTATGGCGGTCGATCCACCGGGTGATCCGGCGAAGCTTCGGCGCCCCGCCGGTCACGCGCTCCGCCTTGACCGAACGCCTCTCGATGAAGCCCGGCAGCCACAGGCATTCGCGGCCGAGGGCGAGCTGGGCGGCGACGAGGCCGATCATCAGGGCGAGAAAGGTGGGAATGCCCGGAATGCCGCCCACGGGCGACATCTCGATCAGGGGCAGCACGATCAGGAAGGGCCCGAAGGCGCGCTCGCCGAAGGTCTCGATGACGTCGCCCACCGCGAAGCGGCCCTTGCCCGCGCTCCCGCCGGAGTCCTCGTCGCGCCGCGCAATCCGCAGCACCTCTTCGAGGATGCCGGTCGTCGTCTCGTCTGGGTCGCGTTGCGCTGTCTCGGACATGACCGATGAACGGGTGGCGGGGAGCCTTGGTTCCTTCCGGCGGAACATGGCGCTGCCGCTCGGTCCGGACGCGCCTTTCGGTGCGCCTGCCCTGGCGCCTTCTGCCAGGCGCGGATTACAAGGCCCGCGCATCGGAGTAGGATGCGCGCCGAGGGACTTCGCAGGGAGGCGCCGGTGGGAGCGCTGGACTCGTCGCTCTCGGAAGGCTTCCGCATCGGGGATGTCGAGATATCTCCGTCCGGGAACGAGCTGCGGCGACATGGGAGGAGTACGCTCCTCGAGCCGAAGGCGATGGACGTTCTTTGCGCCCTGGCCGCCCGGCAGGGAGAGACGGCGTCGCGGCCGGATCTCCTCGACGCGGTATGGGGACGGGCCTTCGGCTGCGACGAAAGCCTCACCCGGGCCGTCTACCTCCTGCGCCGGGCCTTCGCAGCGCTCGGCGCTCCCTCGCCCATCGGCACGGTGCCCAGGCGGGGATACCGGCTCGCAGCGCCGGCGACGCCGCTGCCCGACCGCGCTGGGGCGGAGGCTTTCCTGCCGGGGCCGGGCCGGGCGCAGGCCCTGTCCGGAAGGCGCGCCGCGATCGCAGCGGCATGCTTCGCCTGCGTCTTGCTGGCGCTTTCGCTCCTTCCCAGGCAGGGCGTCCGGAATCCCGCCGAGGCCGGCATGCGCCAGGTCGCCATCGCGCCCTTCAGCAGCCTCCCGGCGACGCCGGCTACGGCGGAGCTGAGCCGCCTCCTGACCGACCGCCTCTCGAGCCTGCTCGCCGCGCATGACGACCCGGTTTCCATCGGGGCGCCGCCCCGGGGGGGAGGGGCCTATATCCTGGGCGGCTCGGTCGTCGGCGCCGGAGGGGACGATCTGGTCAGCATCCGCCTCCTCACGCCGGATCGCCGGACCCTCCTGTGGTCGGCGGATTTCAGAAGGTCGGGGCGGGACAGGGCCGATTTCGCCGAGGAGGTGGCCTGGCGCATGACCGCGGCGCTGACCTGCGCCAAGCGCCTCCTGTCCGCCGTGGAGCGTCCGACCGCGCAGCTTCGGCGCCTGGCCATGGGATATTGCCACGAGGCGCAGGCCTACACTCACGGGCCGCGCCTCGCCGACAGGTCGCGAGCCCTTCTTGCGGCCGCCCCCGACGACCCTGCGCTCCTCGGCCTCCACGCCCTCTCGCTGGCCTGCGCGATCGAGCTTCCGCCCGCTGCGAGGACTGCGTCCGCAGCGCTGGCCGAGCGCGCGCTCGGCCTCGCGCCGGAGCAGGGGGAGGCCCGTCTGGCCCTCAAGCTCGCAAAGGCCCGTGCCGGCCGCTATGCCGCGCGCGAGGTCGCCTATCGGGAGGCGCTGTCGCTGGATCCGGCCAATAGCTGCATCGTTCAGCACTACGCCTTCTTCCTGCGGACGGTCGGACGGGTCCAGGATGCGAGGCGGCTGCTCGGGCGTCTCGCCGAGAGAGCGCCCCATGACGGCCATGCCTTCAGCGAGCTCGCATGGCTCGATGCGACAGGCGGCGACCTTCCCGCCGCGCGGCGGAACCTTGCGGAGGCGAGCCGCCGGGTGCCGGAATCGGAATGGGTCATGCAGCGCATCTTCGAGGTCGAGGCGCTTCACGGCGACCCGGCGGTGGCGCTGTCCCTCATCGACGATGCGCCTCTCCGGATGGCCGCGATCGGCGGCGGCTTCCGGGACTGTCTTCACGCCTATGCCCGGCGCAGGGCCGGCCTCATTCATGCGGAGGCGGACGTCTTCGAGGCTTGCGAGCTGACCGGGAGGAGCGTTCGCGTCCGCGTTCATGCTGCGCTCGGTGATCTCGACAGGGCCTTCGCCCTCGCCGCCGAGATCCCGGATCATCCCGGCCAGGCCGCCATCATGCTGTTCTATCCGGAAATGCGCGCTTTCCGCTCGGACGAGCGCTTCTGGCGCTACGCGGCGAAGCGCGGCCTGGTCGAGTACTGGCGAAAGACGGGGC
This sequence comes from Parvularcula oceani, assembly GCF_000733125.1. GTDB lineage: Bacteria > Pseudomonadota > Alphaproteobacteria > Caulobacterales > Parvularculaceae > Parvularcula > Parvularcula oceani. The sequence continues at coordinate 59,451 of NZ_JPHU01000010.1, forward strand.
ACCGGCCCGATTTCTGCCGGCAGGACCATGCCGCCGCGCGCTGTCAGCTGGCGCTCGAGGCGGCCTGATCCGGTCGCCGAAGGAAGAGGCCAAGAGGCCGGGTCCGATCATTCCCGGGCGGCATGCCGGCATCGCGATCGCCGGCCGCTGATGGCTTTCTGATGACATGGCATCAGGAAAGGCATTTTCCCATGGTCTTTCAGGCCCTTTGTAATATTTCTCCTTCTTCGGTGCGGACATCATCTCCCCATCACAACTTGCGGCCGACAGCGGGTTAGCCTTCCCGGGCGCACACCCCTTGGGAGGAGAAGATGGACAAGACTGCGAGCGTTCTGATCGCGACGATGATCATGGCCGCACCATTGCCGGCTCTTTGCGAGCCGCCGATGCGGGAGGGCATGCAGAGGCCGGAAGACCCCGAAGGGGGCATGGCGGGAAAGCTCTTCGGCCCCTGGTCCGGGCCGAAGAACGCCGAGCGGCTCGAAGGCTCGGCTGCGACTCTCAACACGGAGGCCGTCGAGGGATGTCCGATCCTCGATCCGCTCACGAACAACCTGTTCATCGCCTCGAACCGGCCGGGCGGAAAAGGAGGGCTCGACATCTGGATGGCGCCCTATAACGGCAAGGGCTGGGGCGAGCCGGTCAACCTGCCCGAGCCGATCAATTCTGCGGCGAACGAGTTCTGCCCGACGCCGCTGCCCGGCGGCATGCTGTTCTTCGTCAGCACGCGCGAGGAGCTGAACGGCGACATCTATCTCGCCTGGCGCGTGCCGAGCGGCTATGCCGGGCTCAGGCGCCTGCCCGAACCGGTCAACGGCCCTGGCGCGGAACTCAGCCCCTCCTTCGTCTCCACGGGGCTCGGCGGGAACCTCCTCTACTTCTCCTCGAGCCGGGACGGCGATCAGGACATCTACGTCGCCGAGGACTACGACGTCATCGCGAACACGGTCGGCCCGGTCCGGCCGGTCGAGGAACTCAACACTCCCTTCTCCGACGCCAGGCCGAACGTGCGCCGGGACGGGCTGGAGATCGTCTTCGATACCGACCGGTATCGGGGCGTCGTGCCGCGGATATGGACCTCGCATCGCAGGCATATCGGCGAGCGCTGGAGCCCGCCCGAGCCGATCGAGCAGGTCCACGATCCCGCTGGACAGAGCCGGGCTTCGCTCTCGTGGAACGGCCGGATCCTCGTCTTCGGCTCGCCGAGGGAAGGCGGGGAGGGCGCGGCCGACATCTATGTCTCGAAGCGGAAGGCGCTCGAGCGGAAGAAGCCGCGCAGGCAGCGCCGCGAGCGATGACAGCGATAGCCGGCGGACAGCGACCCCGCCCGGGGAGGGGCCCCTCCCCGGCCTCGCCGGGCGGGGCGGGCCTTCTTTTTCCAGATTCCTGCAGACTCGACTCGCCAAGCCGATCCCGAAGAGAACATAAGGAGAACTTTCAATGCGGGAGGTGAGCCGTTCTTGTCTCGACAGCAACAGCTGGAAGCGCTTCGTGCCGGGTTCGACGCCAAAGACGGCGGGACGCGGCGGCAGACGGCGAGGATCCGGTTCGGCCTGGATGCGCTGGACGCGCATCTGCCGGCGAACGGCCTCGTATCCGGCAGCCACGAGGTCTGCGCGGGCGGAGCGGACCTGCCGCACGAGGCGGCCTGCGTGCAGCTTGCCGCCTGGCTTCTGGGACGCGCGCGCGGGCCGGTGATCTGGGCGCTGCCGCGCCTGACGCTCTTTCCTCCGGCGCTGGCCGAGGCGGGTCTCAGCCCCTCGCGCGTGGTCTTCGCCGAGGCGGGGGACGAGCGGGACGTGCTGGCCGTGGCCGAGGAGGCGCTGCGCCATGGAGGGCTTGCGGGCGTCGTCTGCGAGGCGTCGCGCCTGTCCCTGACGGCCTCCCGGCGGTTGCAGCTCGCAGCCGAGGCGGGGGACGTGCCCTGCCTGGTGCTGCGGCGCTGGCGCAAGGGGCAGGCGCCGTCTGCCGGCACGGCCTGCGCCACGCGCTGGTCGGTCACCGCCCGGCCCTCCGCCGACCCTTCCGGCCTGCCGCGCACGGCCTTCCGGCTCGCCCTGACGCGCTGCCGGGGCGGGCGTCCCGCCGCCTGGGACACGGTCCTGGAGCCGGGGCGTGAGCCGGGGGCGCCGCTATGCCTGCGTCTGGCTGACACGGTGGCCGGCGGACAGGCTGAAGAGGCAGCCGGGCGGCCCGCCGCCTGAGCCCTTCATCGTGGCCGAGACGGCGAGGCAGACACGGCGCGTGCGAAGCGCCAGCGCGGGCGCGCTTCAGGCGGGGGTCCGGCCGGGCCAGACGGTGGCGCTTGCGCAGGCGAGCGTGCCGGGGCTGACGATCGTGGAGGTGGATCCCGGGGCCGAGGCGGCGGCGCTCTCGCGCCTCGCGGTCTGGGCCCTGCGCTACACGCCGCTCGCAGCGCCGGACGGCGAGGACGGGCTGGTGCTCGACACGACGGGGGCGGACCACCTTCTCGGCGGCGAGGCCGCGCTTCTTTCCGACCTCCTCGCGCGCCTGCGCAAGGCGGGGCTGTCGGTGCGCGGCGCCCTGTCCTCGAGCCGCTCGCTCTCCTCGGGACTCGCGCGCTACGGCTCGGGCACGGATGGCCCTGGGCGCGTGGTGCCGCAAGGCGGGGAGGGCGAGGCCGCCGCCGCGCTGCCGGTGGCCGCGCTCGGCCTGCCCCGGGACCAGGCCGATGCGCTCGCGCGGCTCGGCCTGGGCCGGATCGGCGCGTTGAGAGCCGCGCCGCGCGCCTCGCTCGCGCTGCGCTTCGGCCCCGAGCTGACGGCGGCGCTCGACCGGCTGCACGGGCACCGCCCCGAGCCGTTCGAGCCGGTCAGCGTTCCCGACCGGATCGCTGCCCGCCTCGTCCTCGCCGAGCCGATCGCGCACAGCGCAGGCGTCGAGGCCGCCCTGGCGAAGCTGTCCGCCGAACTCTGCCGCAAGCTCGCGGCCCGCGGGCAGGGCGTGCGCGTCGCGGATCTGCGCTGCGAGCGGGTGGACGGGGAGATCCTGACGCTCAGGGCGCGGGCAGCGGTGGCGACGCAGGATGCGGATCATCTCTGCCGCCTGTTCCGCGAAACGGCGGCGACGATCGATCCCGGCTTCGGCATCGAACGCCTGACCCTGCTCGCCGTGCGGGCGGGCCGGAAAGAGGCGCGCCAGCGCACGACGGAGGACGATACGGCCCAGCCATTGCCGCCTCTCGTGGACAGGATCGCCGCGAGGATCGGCCCCGGCAGGGTCTATCGCATCGCGCCCACCGAGGCGGACCTGCCCGAGCGCTCCTGCCGGCTGGCGGGGCCGCTGGCGAGGCCCTCTCCCCTCGTCTGGGACCGCGGGCCGAGGCCGACCTTCCTCTTCGTCCCGCCCGAGCCCGTGCAGGTGCTCGCCCTGCTGCCCGACCGCCCGCCCCGCCGCTTCACCTGGCGGGGCCGCCAGCACCGCGTCGCCCGCGCGGACGGGCCCGAATGCATGCTCGGCGAATGGTGGCGCACGGATGCGGAGGCCGCGCTCACCCGCGACTATTACCGCGTCGAGACCGAAGAGGGCGGCCGCTACTGGCTGTTCCGCGCGCGGGACGCGTCCTTGGGCGAGGGGGCGGCGGGAGCGGCCGAGTGGTTCATGCACGGTGTCTTCGCGTGAGCCGCTATTGCGAGCTTCAGGCGACCTCGCACTTCTCCTTCCTGCGCGGCGCCTCCTCCTGCGAGGAGCTGTTCGCGCAGGCGGCGGCCCTGGGCCTGCCAGCGCTCGGCATCGTGGACAGGAACTCGGTCGCGGGGCTCGTCCGGGCGCATCAGGCCGCGCGAGTGACGGGCGTGCGGGCGGTCCTGGGATGCAGGCTCGACCTTCAGGACGGCACCTCCCTCCTTCTTTATCCGGAGGACAAGCCCGCATGGTCGAGGCTGTGCCGCCTGCTGACGATCGGCAAGCGCCGCGCGGGCAAGGGCGCCTGCGAGCTGTCCTGGGCGGATGTGGCCGGGCACCGCGAGGGGATGCGCGCCGTCCTCCTCCGCGACGAACCGGACGAGCGGATGGCGCTGGACCTCGCCCGTCTGCGCGAGGCCTTCGAAGAGCGCGCCTATCTCGCCCTGACCCGCCGCTTCCTGCCGGATGAAAGCGAGCGGCTCGCCCGCGCGGCGGGCCTCGCGCGGGCGGGCAGGGTCAAGCCGCTGGCGACCAACGATGTCCTCTACCACGCAGAGCCGCGCCGCGTGCTGCAGGACGTGGTCACCGCGATCAGGAAGGGCTGCACGGTCGAGGCGCTGGGGCGCGAGCGGGAACGCACGGCGGGGCGCTTCCTCAAGCCGCCAGAAGAGATGGCGCGGCTGTTCGAGGCGCACCCCGAAGCCGTGACGAACACCGAAGAGCTGACCGCCGCCTGCACCTTCTCCCTGTCCGAGCTCAGCTATCAGTATCCAGACGAGGTCTCGCCGGGCGGCGAGCCTGCGCAGGCCTGGCTCGCTCGCCTGGTCGAGGAGCGCCTGCCGGACCGCTATCCGCACGGCGTGCCGAAGAGGGTCGAGCGCCAGATCGCCCATGAGCTTGGCCTGATCGCGGAGCTGGACTACGCGCCCTATTTCCTCACCGTGCACCGCATCGTCGAGGCGGCGCGCGGCATGGACATCCTCTGCCAGGGCCGCGGCTCGGCCGCGAACTCCGCCGTCTGCTTCGTCCTCGGCATCACCTCGATCAGCCCGGAGGAAGGCGGCCTCCTCTTCGAGCGCTTCGTCAGCCGCGAGCGGGGCGAGCCGCCGGACATCGATGTCGACTTCGACAGCCAGCGCCGCGAGGAGGTGATCCAGTGGACCTATGAGGAATACGGACGGGACCACGCCGCCCTGACGGCGACGGTGGTTCGTTACCGCGCGCGCGGTGCGATCCGCGAGGTCGGCAAGGTGCTCGGCCTGCCCGAAGACGTCACCGCCGAGCTCTCCAAGCTGACATGGGCCTGGGACGAGGCGGGCGTGACCGAGGAGCAGGCGAAGGAGCTGCGCCTCAACCTTCAGGACCGGCGCCTGAGAATGACGCTCGACCTCGCCCGCCAACTCATGGGCGCGCCGCGCCACCTCTCACAGCACCCCGGCGGCTTCGTCCTGACGAAGGAGCCTCTTTGCGACCTCGTGCCCATCGAGCCCGCCGCGATGGAGAACCGCCAGGTCATCGAGTGGGACAAGGACGATATCGACGCGCTGCACTTCATGAAGGTCGACGTCCTGGGCCTCGGCATGCTCGGCGCGATGAGCCGCTTCTTCGGCCTCCTGTCCGAGCACAAGGGCGAGACCTGCGACCTCGCCACCGTCCCGCCCGAGGACCCGGAGGTCTACGACATGATCTGCAAGGCCGATACGCTCGGCGTCTTCCAGATCGAGAGCCGGGCGCAGATGGCCATGCTGCCGCGCATGAAGCCGCGCAGCCTCGACGACCTCACCGTCGAAGTGGCAGTGGTACGGCCCGGACCCATCCAGGGCCAGATGGTCCACCCCTATCTCAAGCGCCGAGACGGGCTGGAGAAGCCGGAATACCCCACGCCTGAATTCCGTGACGTCCTCGAGAAGACGCTCGGCGTACCGCTCTTCCAGGAACAGGCCATGTCGATCGCGATCCGGTGCGGCGGCTTCACCCCGGGAGAGGCGGACGAGCTGCGCCGTGCCATGGCGACCTTCAAATATACCGGCGGGGTCAGCCATTTCCGCGACAAGCTCATCGCCGGGATGGTCGCCCACGGCCTCTCCCGCGACTTCGCCGAGCGCACCTTCAAGCAGCTCGAGGGCTTCGGCTCCTACGGCTTCCCCATGAGCCATGCGGCGAGCTTCGCGAAGATCGCCTATGTGTCGTCCTGGGCGAAATGCCGGCACCCGGATCTCTTCTGCGCCGCGCTCCTCAACAGCCAGCCCATGGGCTTCTACGCGCCCGCCCAGCTCGTCTGGTGCGCGCGGAACCACGGGGTGGAGGTGCGTCCGCCCTGCGTGAACGCCTCGCGCTGGGACTGCACGATCGAGGAGGAGGCGGGCCCGCGCGGCTGGCGCGCCGTGCGGCTCGGCCTGCGCATGGTGTCGGGCTTCCGCGAGGAGGATGCGGCCCGCCTCGTCGGCGCGCGCCACGCCCCTTACGAAGGGCCAGAAGACGTGCAGCGGCGCGCAAGGCTGCCCGCCAGCGCCATCGGCAAGCTCGTCGAGGCGGACGCCTTCGCCTCATGCGCGATGGACCGCCGCGGCGCGGGCTGGAAGGCGGCCGCCCTGCGCGAGGCGCCGCTGCCGCTCTTCGAGGCCGCCGACAGGGCGGAAGGCGGCATCCATCCGGAGGCGGAGGAAACGCCCTTCGCGCCGCCCGCCATGAGCGCGGGCCGCGAAGTGGTCGAGGACTATGTCGCGATGGGCCTCAGCCTCAAGGCGCACCCGCTCGCCTTCCTCCGCGGCGCCCTGCGCCGGAAGCGCTGCGTCACCGCGGAAGAGGCCCGCCGGCACCGCGACCGCTCGCGCATCCGCGTCGCTGGCATTGTCCTTTCGCGCCAGAGGCCGGGTTCGGCCAAGGGCGTGATGTTCCTGACCCTCGAGGACGAGACGGGCCCCGCCAATGTCATCGTCTGGCCGAGCCTGTTCGAGACCTATCGGCGGGTGGTCCTGTCCGCCGGGATGATGGGCGTCGAAGGACGGCTCCAGAAAGAGGGCGAGGTCCACCACATCATCGCCGAGCGCCTTCTCGACCTGACGCCCGCCCTGCGCCGGGTCGGCGAGCGGGAAGGCGATGTTCCCTTGCGCTTCGGCCGCGGCGACGAAACCCGCTCCGGCGGCGGCCCCGACCGGCGCGGCCTGCCGCCCGGCTCGGGCGAGCGCCTGCTGCCGCGGCCCACCGAGGACTACAATCCCGACTTCGACCACAGGACGATCCTTGGTGAACGGGACAGCCCGTCGATCAAGGTGAGAGCCCGGAATTTCCGGTGAAGCGTTCCACAGGGCTGAGGGGGAGGGGCCTGGCTGCCCCCGGAACAGATGGCGCACCCATCAGGATTCGAACCTGAGACCTCTGCCTTCGGAGGGCAGCGCTCTATCCAGCTGAGCTATGGGTGCGGACTGGCGGGGGTTGTGGGGCAGGGGCGGCGCGTGCGCAACCCCTTTTGGGCGCGGGAAGGCGTGACTTCGCCGCGCCGGCGTGCTCTAGCCGCGCCGATGGACGACAGACGCACGAATGACAGGGGCCGCGAGCGCTATCCGCGCCGGCCCGACCCGCGCGATGCGGGTGCGCGCAAGCCGGGGCCGCGCCGCGATGACGCGCCGCGGGATGGCGGCGGACGGGATGGCAGCGGACGGGGCGGCGGGGGCAAGAAGCCCCGGCGCGAGGTGGCGGGCATGCCCGCGCGCCAGGCGGCGCTCGACATGCTGCGGCTGGTCTCGCGCGGGGACAGCCTCGACAAGGCGCTCGGCGTCTGCCGCAGCTTCGAGGAGCTGGAGGGCTCGGACCGGGCCTTCGCGCGGCAGCTGACGACGACGGTCCTTCGCCGCCAGGGCAGCCTCGACGAGGTGATCGAGACCTATCTGCGCGAGCCCATCGGGCCGCAGCAGGCCGAGCTGCGCCTCGTGCTCAGGCTGCTCGCAGCGCAGATCCTGCTGCTCGATACGCCGCCCCATGCCGCAGGGATGACGGCGACGGAGCTCGCCAAGGGACGGCGCGAGACGGCGGGTTTCGCCCGGCTCGTCAACGCGCTCGGGCGGCGCATGGCCGAGACCGGCAAGGAGCGCCTCGAAAAGGTGCCGCTGCGTGCCGACACGCCCGGCTGGCTCTGGCGCCGCTTCGAACGGGCCTATGGCGCGAAGGCGGCGCGCGCGATCGCCGAGGCGCATCGCCGGGAGCCGCCGCTCGACCTCACCGTGCCGAAGGACCGCGAAAGCTGGGCGGAGGCGCTCGAGGCCGAGCCCGTCGGGCCGATGACGCTGCGCCGCCAGGGCGGGGGACGGATCGAGGACCTGCCCGGCTATGCCGAAGGCGCCTGGTGGATCCAGGATCTCGCCGCCACGCTGCCGGTCGCGCTGATGGGCGAGATCGAAGGACTTCAGGTGCTCGACCTCTGCGCGGCGCCGGGCGGCAAGACGATGCAGCTCTGCGCGCGCGGCGCCGAGGTCACGGCCGTGGATTCGGGCGCCGGCCGGATGGGCCTGCTGGAGGCCAATCTCGAGCGGACGGGCCTCAAGGCGCGCTGCGTGGTCGGGGACGTGCTGCTCTTCGAGCCCGACCGGCTGGCGGACATGGTGCTGCTCGATGCGCCCTGCTCGGCGACGGGCACGGCGCGGCGCAATCCGGATGTGCTGCGCTCCAAGGACGAGGCGCTGAGCGCGGGCCTCGCCAAGCTTCAGGACCGGATGATCGACCGCGCGCTCACCTTCCTCAAGCCCGGCGGCCTTCTGGTCTTCGCGACCTGCTCGCTCCTGCCCGAGGAGGGTGAGGAGCGTGCCGAAGCGGCGCTCGGACGCCATCCGGACCTGGCGCGCGTGCCGGTCTCGCCCGATGAGCTCGCCGGCCTGTCCGGCCTCGTGAACAAGGCCGGCGATCTGAGGTGCCACCCGGGAAAGGCGCCCGGAATGGACGGCTTCTTCGCGACCCGCCTGCGCAAGGCCTGAGCGGCCCTTCAGTCGAGATAGGGCTCGCGATAGCCTTCGCTCAGCCAGGGCCGCATGACGGCGACGAACCGACGGGCGAGGTCCGGCAGGTCGTGGCCGAACGCTCTGCCGAGGCGGTCGTAATCGTCCCGCACGCCGCAGTTCACATAGCGCTGCAATGCGACGACGAGGTGTTCCTCCTCCCGCACCCGTTCGGGCCAGAGGGTATGGCTGCTCTTGCCGCCAGAGTTGTGAGCGGCGGCCCAGACCGACCAGGAGTGCGGCAGGCCGCGCTCTTCGGCGAGAAAGGCATGGGCGACCTCGTGCTCGACCACCATGCGCCACTGGTCGCCGCCATAGCCGGCTGTCCAGCAGGCCGCGATGTGGTCGTTGTCGCCCCAGGGAACGTCGGCGCGGGCGATGGCGCCGTCCTCCCGGAACTCGGTTTCGACATACTGGTCGCACACGCGGACGGTGCAGGCTTCGAACTGCATCTCTTCGGGATAAAGAATCATGGACGAATCGTAGGCGAGCTGCGCCGCACGGCAAGGGATGCAGCGGAATCTCCGATTGCCCCTTGCCATGAGGAACCGGTTCCTGCTGCCGTTGTTATTGAACCAAAGCAAAAAGAACGAGGGGTTCCATGGGACGCGGGGCCAGCTATCTCATCACCGGCGGGGCCGGCTTCATCGGACGTCATGTCGCAGCCGAGCTTCTGCGCAGCGGCGCGCGCGTGCGTGTCCTGGACAGCCTGATCGAGCAGGTGCACGGCACCGATCCCGAGCTGCCCGGAGAATTGTCGGGCGCGGATTTCGTGCGGGCGGACATCCGCGACATCGACGCCGTGAAGGAGGCTCTCGAGAGCGTCGACGGCGTGTTCCACCTGGCGGCCGAGGTAGGCGTCGGCCAGAGCATGTACGAGATCGACCGCTATACCTCGGTCAACGAACTCGGCACGGCCGTCCTCTTCCAGGCGCTGACGGAGCGGCCGGTGAAGCGCGTTGTCACCGCATCCTCGATGAGCGTCTACGGCGAGGGCCTCTATCAGGACGCGAGCGGCAATCCCGTCGGCGACGCGGTGCGCGGCGAAGGGCGCGACTGGGACCCCGTGGACGCGCAGGGCCGCCCCCTGACGCCGGTGCCGACGCCGGAGACGAAGGCGCCGGACCTCGCCTCGGTCTACGCTCTCAACAAATACGCGCAGGAGCGCATGACCCATATCGTGGCCAAGGCCTACGGCATGGAATCCGTCGCGCTGCGCATGTTCAACGTCTACGGGCCAGGCCAGGCGCTCTCCAATCCCTATACCGGCGTTCTCGCCATCTTCGCCTCGCGGCTTCACAACGGCCAGCGGCCGATGGTGTTCGAGGATGGCGAGCAGCGTCGCGACTTCGTGCATGTCGAGGATATCGCGCGCGCCTTCCGCCTCGCCATGGAGACCGAGGGCGTCTCGGGGCGCACGATCAATGCGGGCAGCGGGCGCTCCGTCAGCATCGCCGAAGTGGCGCGGGAGATCGCCGTCGCCATGGGGCGGCCGGACCTCGGCCCCGATATCGCCGGCAAGGCGCGCAAGGGCGATGTGCGGCATTGCTTCGCCGATATCTCGCTCGCGCGGGAGCTGCTGGGCTTCGAGCCGCAGCGGAGTTTCGAGGACTCCCTCGGCGAGCTCGCGGAGTGGGTGGCGCAGCAGGAATGCGAGGACAAGGTCGATGAGGCCGCATCGGAGCTTCAGGCCCGGGGGCTGGTAGCGTGAGCGGGGCAGGGCCTCTGCTCGTCACCGGAGGAGCCGGCTTCGTCGGCGCCAATCTCGCCGACCGGGTGGCGGCGGAGGGGCGCGAGGTCATCGTCCTCGACAGTCTCGCCCGCTCCGGCGTGGAACGGAACCTCGCCTGGCTGACAGAGCGCCATGGCGCCCGGATCCGGCCTGTCATCGCCGATATCCGGGAGGAGGGTGCCGTCGCCGAAGCGGTCGCGGAGGCCGATGAGGTCGTTCATCTGGCCGCGCAGGTCGCTGTCACCTGCAGCCTCGATGCGCCGATGGACGACTTCACCGTCAATGCCGCCGGCACCGTGACGCTTCTCGAGGCGATCCGTAAGCGGTCGGATCCGCCCTCGCTCGTCTTCGCCAGCACGAACAAGGTCTATGGCGATCTCGCCGCCCACCGCTTCGAAGAGGCTGAAACGCGCTGGGTGCCCGCCGAGGAGGCGCTGGCGCGGCACGGCGTGGACGAGGCCCAGCCGCTCGATCTGCATACCCCCTATGGTTGCTCTAAGGGCGTCGCGGACCAGTATGTCCTCGATTATGCCCGGCAGTTCGGCCTCCGCGCGAGCGTCCTGCGCATGAGCTGCATCTACGGCCCCCGCCAGTTCGGCACCGAGGATCAGGGCTGGGTCGCGCATTTCCTTCTGCGCATGCTGGCGGGCGATGAGATCACGCTGTTCGGCGACGGCAAGCAGGTGCGCGACATCCTGCATGTCTCGGACGCGGTCGACGCCTATCTGACCCTGCTCGGCCGCATGGACGAGGCCAAGGGGCGGGCCTTCAATCTCGGCGGCGGCCCGGGCAATGCCGTCAGCCTGTTGCAGCTTCTTCAGGAGGCCGAGGAAGTGACGGGCAGGACCGCGCGCCTGCGCCATGAGGAGACGCGGGCGGGCGACCAGGTCTATTTCGTCGCCGACACGCGCGCCATCGAGGACGCCTTCGGCTGGCGCGCCCGCACAGGGTGGCGCGACGGGCTCCGGGACCTTGCCGCGTGGCTCGAGGAGCTGACGGCCGACGCGCCCCGCAAGGTGAAGAAGAAAGGAGTGGCAGCATGAAGATCGCGCTCGTCAATCCGCCCTGGCGCTTCGAGGGCAGCATCTATTTCGGCTGCAAGGCAGAGCATCTGCCGATCGAACTCGGCGCTGCGCGTGCCCTGCTCCTCCGCGAGGGGCACGAGGTCCTGATGCTCGACGGCGCGCTCGACGATCTGGATGCGGAAGGAGCCGCCGACCGAGTCGCGGCCTTCGCGCCGGACCTGACCGTCCTGACGACGGCGCCGACCTATCTGTTCTGGCGCTGCGCGCCGCCCGAGCTGCGCTCGCCGAGGGCGTTCCTCGATACGCTCGGCGGACGGGGCGGCCGGACGGTGGCGGTCGGGCCGCATGTCTCGGTGACGCCGCAGACGACGCTGCGCAAGCTCGGCTGCGACCTGGGCATACGCGGCGAATGCGAGGAGGCGCTGGTCGAGCTTGCCGGGGGGCAGGAGGTCGGCACGATCTCCGGCATGGCCTGGCGCGAAGGCGAAGACGTCCGCGTTCTCGGCGGCCCGCGCGCGACGACCTTCACCGATCTGCCCGTGCTCGAATGGCCCGATCACTGGATCCAGCGCCACGGGCACCATCACCATCGCTACGGCACGGAGCCTGTGGGCCTTGGCGCCGAGGTCGAGGCCTCGCGCGGCTGCCCCTATTCGTGTTCCTTCTGTGCCAAGATCGATTTCCGCGACAAGTACCGCCGACGCGACCTGCCGGTCCTGCTCGAAGAGATCGACCGCCTGATCGGACAGGGCGTGCGCTATCTCTATTTCATCGACGAGATTTTCCTGCCCTGGCGGCAACTGCTCGAGGCGCTGGTGGAGCGCGGTATCGAGTTCGGCGTCCAGACGCGGATCGACCTCTGGAAGCCGCAGATGATCGAGCTTCTGGGGCGCGCGGGCTGCGTCTCGATCGAGGCGGGCGTCGAGAGCATCACCGAGGAAGGCCGCGCCGCGCTCGACAAGGATTGCCGGGTCACGACCGACACGCTGACCGAGCGGCTCCTGCTCGCGCGCGAGCACGTGCCCTTCGTGCAGGCCAATCTGATCGAGGTCTCCGCCGACGAGCAGGCCGATCTCGAACGCTGGCGCGACGAAGTCCGCTCGCACGGCGTCTGGGCCAATGATCCGGTTCCGCTCTATCCCTATCCGAGCTCTCCCGACTACCGGAAGCTCTGGGGCGCGCCCGACGAGAAGGCTTGGGAGCGGGCGCATGCCCACTACCTGTCGGAATTCGACCGGTTCAGCGACATCCAGGATGCGCGGCCCCTGCCGCTCGAGACGATCGAGGCGAGCTTCGCTCAGTGAGCCGCCTTCTCCTGACGACGGACTGCGTGGGCGGGGTGTGGCGTTACAGCGTCGATCTCGGCCATGCGCTCTCGGCGCGCGGCTGGACGGTCGGCCTCGCCGCGATCGGCCCCTCGCCGAGCGATGATCAGCGGGCGGAGGCAGAGGGGCTCGGCCTTCTCGTAACCGGCGCGCCGCTGGACTGGGAACCCGGGGGCGAAGGCGGCCTCCTGGCCGGCCGGGCCGCCCTCGAAGAAGCCGCCCACGCATTCGGCGCGGATTGCGTCCAGCTCAACCAGCCCGCCTTCGGCGGCCCGGACTGGAACCTGCCGGTCGTCGCGGTCGCCCATTCCTGCGTCGCGACATGGTGGCGAGCGGTGAAGGGAGAGGCCCCGCCCGAGGAGTGGGCGTGGCACGGACAGGCGATGCGCCGGGGCCTCGCCTCTGCCGATGCGGCGCTGGCGCCGAGCGCGGCCTTCGCCGCGGCCCTCTCCTCCGCCTATCCCGATATCCGGCAGGCCGAAGTCGTGCATAACGGCACACCCTTGCCGCCCGCAGCGCAGCTGCGGACGGACAGAACCGACCATATCCTGTCTGCCGGACGCCTCTGGGACGAGGCGAAGGACCTCCGGACCCTCGATGCGGCGGCTCGAGGCCTCGGCTGGCCGGTGACGATTGCCGGGTCTTCCGAAGATCCCGAAGGCCGCAGGAGAGCCTATCCTTCCCTGCACCCCCTCGGATTTCTCGGGCAGGACGAAATGCGAGAGCGACATGCCCGCGCCGCCGCCTTCGTCAGCACCTCGCTCTACGAACCCTTCGGCCTCGCCGTTCTCGAGGCCGCGGGATATGGGACCCCGCTCGTGCTTTCGGACATTCCGACTTTCCGTGAACTGTGGGAGGGGGCGGCCATGTTCTGTCCGCCCCGTGACGACGCCGCGCTTTCCCATGCGCTCGACCGCCTGATGAGCGATCCGGACCTCAAAGCGAGGCTCGGCGCCCGCGCGCGGGAGCGGGCGGCGCGCTACACCCTGTCCCGCTGCGCGGACGCCATGGAGGCCGTCTATGCCCGCTATTGTTCCGTACCCGCCGCGCGGCAGGGCGTAGCCTGATGCGGATCGTCTATTTCACGCATTCCCTGGTGTCCGACTGGAACCACGGCAATGCGCATTTCCTGCGCGGCGTCCTCGGCGAGCTGATCGCGAGGGGGCACGACGCCGTCGCCTGGGAGCCGGCGGATAGCTGGAGCCGGAACAATCTCCGGCAGGCGGCGCCGGACGCGGAGGCGGGTTTCGGCAAGGATTTCCCGCAACTGAAGGCGCATGCCTATACGTCCACCGAAGACGCGGAGGCCGCGCTCGACGGCGCCGACCTCGTCATCGTCCATGAGTGGAACACGCCAGAGCTCGTCGCCGCGATCGGCCGGCGCAGGGCGCAAGGGGGCCGGTTCACGCTCCTGTTCCACGACACGCATCATCGCGCAGTCTCCGATCCGGAGGCGATGGGCGTCTACGACCTCGGCGCCTATGACGGCGTCCTCGCCTTCGGCGAAGCGGTGCGCGCGGTCTACGAAGCGCGCGGCTGGGGGCGGCGGGTCTGGAGCTGGCACGAAGCGGCGGATACGCGGATCTTTCAGCCGCTCGACCGCGAGAAGACGGGCGACGCCGTCTGGATCGGCAATTGGGGTGACGATGAGCGCACGGCCGAGCTCGAAGAGTTCCTCTTCGGCCCGGTCGAGCGGCTGGGGCTCGGCCTGACGGTTCACGGCGTGCGCTACCCGGACGAGGCGCTGGACAGGCTCAAGCGGGCAGGTGCCGACTATCGCGGCTGGCTGCCCAATGCGCGCGCGCCGGAGGTCTTCGCGCAGCACCGCTTCACCGTGCATGTGCCGCGCCGCTTCTACGTCGAGGCGCTGCCGGGCGTGCCCACCATTCGGCCCTTCGAGGCGCTGGCCTGCGGCATTCCCCTCATCAGCGCGCCCTGGCAGGACGCGGAGGGCCTGTTCCGGATCGGCCAGGACTTCGTCATGGTAGAGAACGGGCAGGAGGCTCAGGCCGCCATGAAGCGCATTCTCTCAGACCCCGGCTATGCCGGATCTCTGGCTGAAAGCGGACGCGAGACCATCCTGGCCCGGCACACCTGCGCCCACCGCGTCGACGAGCTTCTGGCTGTGCTCGGCGAAATCGACGGCATGAAGGAGGCCGCAGCCCGATGAGGATCGCCTTTTACGGATCGAGCCTCTTGTCCTCCGTCTGGAACGGGGCGGCGACCTATTATCGCGGCCTGATCCGCGCGCTCGACGCGCGGGGGCACGAGGTCACCTTCTTCGAACCCCGCGCCTTCGGACGGCAGGAGCGGGCCGATATCGAACCGCCGGAATGGTGCGAGGTCGTGGTCTACGAGCCCGATCCGCAGGGCCTCGCGCAGGTCGCGGCGCGCGCTGGCGAGTTCGACGCCGTCGTCAAGACGAGCGGGGTGGGCGTGCTCGACGACGCGCTGCCCGATGCCGTCTATGCCAAGGCGCGGCCGGGCGCCCTGCGCGTCTTCTGGGACGTCGATGCGCCTGCGACGCTGGCCGAGATCGAGGCGGCGCCGGACCATCACCTCAGGCGATGGATCGGCGAGGTCGATTTCGTCCTCACCTATGGCGGCGGGCCGCCGGTCGTCAGGCGCTACGAGGCCCTGGGCGCGCGGGCCTGCGTCCCCGTCTACAACGCGCTCGATCCGCAGACGCACCATCCGGTGCAGCCCGATCCCCGATTTTCGGGCGATCTCGTCTTCCTCGGCAACCGGCTGCCCGACCGCGAGCGGCGGGCGGACGAATTCTTCTTCCGCGCGGCGGAGCTGAGGCCGCAGGACCGCTTCCTGCTCGGCGGGTCGGGCTGGGAGGACAAGCCCATGCCGTCCAACATCGCCGCGCTCGGCCACGTCTCGACGCGCGACCACAACGCGCTCAATGCGACCCCGCGCGCCGCGCTCAACGTCTCGCGGGATTCGATGGCGCAGAACGGGCATTCCCCCGCCACCCGCGTCTTCGAGGCGGCGGGCGCGGGGGCCTGCCTGATCACCGATGACTGGGAAGGGATCGACGCCTTCCTCAAGCCCGGGGAGGAGGTGCTGGTCGCCCGCGACGGGCAGGACGTGGCCGAGGCGCTCGGGGCGCTGTCGCCCGAGCGGGCCGAGGCGATCGGCCAGGCCGCCCTGCGGCGCGTCCTCGCAGAGCACACCTATGACCGCCGCGCGCTCGAGGTGGAGCGCCTGTTCGAGGCGGCGCGGCAATCGCAGGAGCCCGCCTGATGCGCATCGTCTTCATCGGCCTCTCGCTCAGCTCGTCCTGGGGCAACGGCCACGCCACCACCTTCCGTTCGCTGCTGCGCGGGCTGCACGCCCGGGGCCATGACGTCCTGTTCCTCGAACAGGACGTGCCCTGGTACGCGCCCCATCGCGACCTGACCGATCCGGATTTCTGCCGGCTCGCGCTCTATGCGGAGCCTGCCGATCTCAAGGCCCGCTTCGCAAGAGAGGTCCGCGAGGCGGAGGCCGTGATCGTCGGCTCCTATGTCCAGCACGGCCCGGAGGTTCTGGACTGGGTCCGGCAGACGGCGACGGGGCCGGTCGGCTTCTACGATATCGACACGCCGATCACCCTGTCGAAAATGGGGCAGCCGGATCATTACATCCGCCTGGCACAGGTGGCGGAACTCGACGTCTATCTCTCCTTCACCGGGGGGCCGGTGCTGGACCGCATCGAGCGGGAATTCGGCGCGCCGCGCGCGCGGGCGCTCTACTGTTCGGTCGACACCGAGGCCTATGCCCCGGCCCGCCAGGCGCAGCCCCGGTGGCGCATGGGGTATCTCGGGACCTATAGCGATGACCGCCAGCCCACGCTCGACACGCTCCTCCTGGAGCCCGCGCGGCGCAGGGGGCAGGAGCGCTTCGTGGTCGCGGGACCGCAATATCCGGACACGGTCCAGTGGCCGGGCAATGTCGAGCGCATCGACCATTTGCCGCCGGCCCGCCACCCGGCCTTCTACAACGACCAGGAGCTGACGCTGAACGTCACGCGGGCGGACATGATCGCCGCCGGCTGGTCGCCGAGCGTCCGCCTGTTCGAGGCCGGCGCCTGCGCGACGCCGATCCTCTCCGATGACTGGGACGGGCTCGACGCGCTCTTCCCGGACGGCGAGGCCATCCTGATTGCCCGCACGGCCGAGGACGCCGAAGCCGCGCTGGACAGGGACCGCGGCGAGCTGCAACGGATCGGCGATGCGGCGCTGGAGATCGTCCGCTCCCGCCATTCCTCCGTCGCCAGGGCGCAGGACCTCGAAACCTATCTGGAAGAGGCGCGGCAGGCGCCGCGAAAGGAGACGGCCTGATGCTGGACCTCGACATCCCGGCCACCGAAGACAGCGCGGATCTCGGACCCTGGTTCCACAACCTGCACCTTCCCGACGGGCGGCAGACGGCGCCGGAGCATCGCTTCGGCGACTTCCCGAGGACCAAGTGGGAGGAGATCGAAGGCTTCCTGCCCGAGGACCTCAGCGGCAAGCGCGCGCTCGATATCGGCTGCAATGCGGGCTTTTACAGCTTCGAGCTCGCCAAGCGCGGCGCCGAAGTGGTCGGCATCGACACCGACCCGCATTACCTGCGCCAGGCGGCCTGGGCGGCCGAGCGCATGGGCCTGCCAAACGTGACCTTCCGCCAGTGCCAGATCTACGACCTTCAGCGGACGGATGAGCATTTCGACATCGTCCTGTTCATGGGCGTGTTCTACCACCTGCGCTACCCGCTCCTCGCGCTCGATATCGTGGCGCGGACGGGGGTGGAGACGATGATCTTCCAGACCCTGACGGCCGATACCGGCGAGGAGGGGGGCGAACCCGTCCCGCCCTTCGACTTCGACGAGCGGGACAGGCTGACCGATCGGAACTTCCCCTTCATGGCCTTCATCGAGGGGCGCTTCTCGGACGATCCCACGAACTGGTTCACGCCGAACCACGCTGCTGTCTGCGCGCTCCTGCGCTCTGCGGGCTTCCGGATCGAGGGCCGGCCGGGACACGAGATCTATCTTTGCAGGCAGGATGCGTCGGCGACGGTCTGGCCGCGCGACGAGGCGGAGTTCGAGGCTGCGACGGGACGGCCCTTCCAGCGCCGTTGAGGCGAAGAAGAAACGCCGCCAATCTGGCGCGGCATGAGAAGTCCTGATCCTCTCCTGACCCGCGACCTCGTCCTGATCGGCGGGGGGCATGCGCATGCCCTCGTCCTGAAGCGCTGGGGCATGAAGCCGATGCCGGGGGCCCGGCTGACGCTGATCGATCCTGCTCCCGCCGCGCCCTATACCGGAATGCTGCCGGGCCTGGTCGCGGGGCATTACGCGCGCGAAGAGCTCGAGATCGATCTCGTCCATCTCGCCCGCCATGCCGGGGCGCGGCTCGTCCTCGGCGCCGCCGAAGCGGTCGACCGGGAGGCGCGGACGGTCTCGGTGCCGGGGCGTCCGCCTCTCGCCTATGACGTGCTGTCCATCGATATCGGCATCACCGGCGACCTGCCGGACCTCGACGGCTTCTGCGAGCATGCGGTCGCGGCAAAGCCGCTCGGCCCCTTCGCCGATGGATGGACCCGCTTCGCCGAAGCGGCCGAGGCGGGCGCGCGTCCGCCTGTTGCCGCGGTGATCGGCGGCGGCGTTGCGGGCGTCGAACTCTCCATGGCGATGGCGCACCGCCTCCGCCGATCCGGGCTGGACCCGCAGGTCACGCTGATCGAGGCGGGGGAGGAAATCCTCAAGGGCGTGCACCGAGGCGCGCGGCGGGCGCTCGAACGGGCGCTCCGGCGCGAGGGCATCGCCTTGCGCACCGGCATGGCGCCCTCCGCCGTCACGGGCAACGCCGTCCTGTTCGAAGGCGGCGACGCGGTGCCCGCCGCCTTCACCGTCGCCGCGGCGGGGGCCTCGCCCTATGACTGGCTGGAACGGACTGGCCTTCCTCTGCATGAAGGCTATGTCGCCGTGGACGAGACGCTGCGCTCTGTCGGCGACGCCTCCGTTTTCGCGGCGGGGGACTGCGCCCACCTCACCCATGCGCCGCGGCCCAAGGCGGGCGTTTTCGCCGTCCGCGAGGCGAAGGTTCTGGAGCACAATCTCCGCGCCGCGCTCGGCCAGGGTGGGATGAAGGCCTACCGTCCGCAAAAGGATTATCTCAAGCTCGTCTCCACCGGGCGAAAGGCGGCCGTGGCCGACCGCTTCCGCATCGCGCCGCATGGCCCGCTGGTCTGGCGGCTGAAGGACCGGATCGACCGGCGCTTCATCGCCAGGCTCAAGGACCTGCCGGTCATGGGCGCGCCTTCGGGCGGCGCCGGAACCGAAGCGCTGCCGCCCCTTTGCGGCGGATGCGGCGCAAAGGCGGGGCGGGCAGGCCTGTCCGAGGGCCTGGCGCAGCTGCCCGCTCCTCGGCGCGAAGACGTCCTTTCCGGCCCCGGCGACGATGCCGCGATCCTGCGGCACGGGTCGGGCGCGCAGGTGCTGACGACCGACCATTTGCGCGGCTTCACCGAGGATGTCTGGCTGATGACGCGCATCGCCGCGATCCACGCGCTCGGCGATGTGTGGGCGATGGGCGCGGCGCCGCAGGCGGGGCTTCTCTCTCTTACGCTGCCGCGCATGACGCCGAAGTTGCAGGCGCGCACTCTCGCCGAGGCCACGGATGCCGCGGCCTGCGTGCTGCGCGAAGCGGGCGCCGATCTCGTGGGCGGCCATACGAGCCTCGGCGCCGAACTGAGCGTGGGGCTGAGCGCGACCGGGCTGACGGAGCACGCCGTGGAGCAGCACGGCGCGCAGCCCGGCGACCTCCTCCTCCTGACAAAGCCGATCGGCACGGGCGTACTGATGGCGGCCCTGATGGCCGGAAAGGGACGCGGCAGGCAGGTCGCGGGCGCGCTGGACAGCATGAGCCGGTCGCCCGCGCGGGCCGCGTCATGGCTTGCGCCCGTCGCCCATGCGATGACCGATGTCACCGGTTTCGGCCTTGCCGGGCACCTTCTCTGGATGATGCAGGCCTCGGGCACGGCGGCGGAACTCGACGGTGCGGCTCTGCCGGTGCTCGACGGCGCGGTGGCGCTCGCGGCGGAGGGTGTCCGCTCGAGCCTGTGGACCGACAATCACGCCTTCGCGGGCCATCACGTGCAGGCGCAGGCGGGTCCCTTGAGAGACCTTCTCTTCGATCCGCAGACAGCCGGCGGCATGCTGGCGAGCGTTCCGGCCGGCAAGGCCGAGAGCGTGCTGGCGCAGTTCCGCGCGGCCGGTGAACCCGTCTCCGTCATCGGGCAGGTCACAGAAGGGCCGCCGCGCCTGCGCGTCAGCTGAACAGGGTGGGCAGGCGCTCTTCGATCTCTTCCGCCGCCCCGCTCAGGCTCTCCTCCGACAGATCGTCGAGCCGCAGGATCGCGGCCGGCGCGTCTCCGCGTTCGCGCATCCGGCGATAGCGGGGATCGTAGTGCCGCTCCATCAGCTCTGCGGCGAGCGCTTCGAAGGCATGGCCCTGCGCAAGCTCGTGCCAATGCTCGATTCTTTCGCGCGGATGCAGGGGGCGCAGCTGGTCGAGCACATCGGCGAGGGCGGCGGGATCCCGGCACAGCTCGTCATAGGTGCGGGCGGTATAGGCGGCGCGGGCGGCGAGGGGGGCGGTGACCTGAAGGCGCGGCGCGGCCTTCATCGCGTTCCATAGCGACGGGGGCACGTTGCGCTCTCCGATCCGGCTCGATTCTGCCTCCACGACGACCGGCCGGTCCGGCGAAAGCCTGACGATCTCTCCGGCGAGGGCGGTCTCGAAGGCCTTCTGATCGGGCTGAGGACCGGCCAGTCCGCCGAAGAGGGACCCGCGATGGGCGGCAAGGCCCTCCAGGTCGAGAACCTGCACGCCGCGAGCCGCGAGGCGGTGCAGGATCGCCGTCTTCGCCGTCCCGGTATCCCCGTCGAGGAGGAGGACGGGGCTCTCGAGCGGCGCATGGTAGAGCCGCTTCACCACGGCGCGGCGGAAGCTCTGATAGCCGCCCTCCAGAACGCTCACCCGCCAGCCGATCTGCGACAGGATGGTCGCGAAGGCGCCAGAGCGCTGCCCGCCGCGCCAGCAATAGACGAGCGGCCGCCAGCTTCCGTCCCTGTCGCTGAGCGCCTCTTCGAGATGGCGTCCCGTGTTCCGGGCGACGAGGGCCGCGCCGATCTTGCGTGCATCGAACGGACTCGTCTGCTTGTAGATTGTGCCGACCCGCGCCCGTTCCTCGTCGTTCAGGACGGGAAGGTTGATCGCGCCGGGCAGAGAGTCTTCGGCGAACTCCGCCGGGGAGCGGACATCGATGATCTCGTCGAAGGACGAGGAGAAGGCGGCCTCGACCGAAGGAAGCGTATAGCGCCTGCTCATAGCTCCGCTTCCAGCCGCGCCCGCCGGGGGTCGATCCTGCGCAGCCGGTCTCTCAAGGCCCCGGGCGCCATCATATAGGCGAGGAAGGGCCAGGCGGCTTGGCTCTGCGGCCTGGCGGCGAGCGCCTGCAGGACCAGTCGGCGGCCCTCGGCCGCATCGCCGCCTGCCTCCCGCAGCTCCCGCCGGGCGGATTCGATCAGGAAATCCGCTTCCGTCCCCGCGCGGCGCATCTCGAAGCCGTAGCGGGCATGGAACATTCTCCGTGCCCGCAGATTTGCCCGCAGGTTCTTCGAGCGGCGGGCCTCCTCGCTCTCTGCGTCCTCGTCATAAAGCGTCAGCGGCTCGGCCACGACCGCCACGTCCCAGAAGCGGGACAGGCGCACGACATAGTCCCAGTCCTCGATCGCCGGCCAGCTTTCGTCGAACCCGCCGATCATCGACGCGATCTCCCGGCGCATCAGGCCGCTGCTCGGAAAACCATGCAGGACATTGCGGCACAGGAGGCGGCGGTAGAGATCGCCGCCCGCATCGGGCGTGCGCACGCGGCCGGCCCCGTCTTCGCCGCTCCTCTCCTCGACGCTCGTGAGCACGAGGCCGAGGCGCCGCCCGCTGCGGCGGAACCGCTCCAGCTGCGCCTCGATCTTGCGCGGAAGCCAGGTATCGTCCGAGTCTAGAAGGGCGATGAATTCGCCGCGCGCTTCTCTCAGCCCTCTATTGCGTGCGGCGGCGACGCCACGGTTCACCTCCTGCCTCAGGACGCGCAGGCGGGCGTCCCCGATCGCTGCGACCCGAGCTACGGTGTCATCCGTAGACGCATCGTCCACCACGAGAACTTCGAGGTTCTGATGGCTCTGCGCCAGAACGCTCCGGACCGCCCGGACCGTCAGCGCCGGCCGTTCATGGGTGGGGATGACGACGCTGACGAGGGGGCGGGCATCACTGCCGCTCGCGGCGCTGTCGGCAGAGCGCGTCATGGGCGGAAGCGGCATCCGGCTCTCGGCGAAGCGGCCTGTCCGGGCGGCGCCGGAGTGGGCGGCTGCAAGCAGGCGATGGGCGCTGCCGGTCAGGCGGCGGGCTCTCTCGTCGGCTTCGGCGGCCAGCGCGTCATCTTCGGCCCCCGCCGCGATCAGGCGATAGGCCTCGGCGAGGGAGAAGCGGTAGCGCCGCTTCCGCGCGCCCAGCCTGTCCTCGATCCGTTCGAGCACGTCGAGGCGCGCCTTCACGCCGGGCGCGGCATTGCGCGAGGAGCTCAACGAGCCGGGCACGCGGCGGTAATAGGACGTCCCGCCCCTGGCCTTCGCGATCCGGATGCCCGCCGTCAGCGCCCGCATGACGACATCGCCGTCATTGTTGACCGCCACCCCGGCATCCCAGCCGCCCGAGCGCTCATAGGCTTCCCGCGACCACAACAGCCCGCAGGGCGGGACATACCATCCCGTCAGCCAGGCCGAGAGGTCGTCCTGCGCCGGACGCCGCGGCGCACAGGATGCGGGCGCCGCGATCCATGCCGCCCCCGCCTTCTCGTAGCGGAGCCAGCGGCAGCGGCTCATGCCGCCCGGCGGCAGCGCTTCGGACAGGGATTGCACCACGTCGGGACCGAGAAGATCGTCCGCGTCCAAAAACATCAGCGCCTCGCCCTGCGCCTCCGCCGCTGCGGCGGCCCGTGCGGCAGGGGCGCCGCCGAAGGGGCCGCGCAGGACCCGGACGGGAGCGGAAAAGCCTTCGGCGAGGGCAACGGAGCCGTCCGTCGAGCCGTCATCGGCGATCAGGATCTCGTGCGGCGGCAGCGTCTGGTTCAGGACCGACCGGACTGTGTCGGCCAGCACGTCCTCGGCATCGAAGCAGGGAATGACGACCGAAATCCGCATGGCCTCAGCCGATCGCCCGGTCCACCGCCGCCATCAGCGCCTGCGGGTCGACGGCCATGTCCCGCAGGAGAAGCTCTCCGCCGCCTGCGGGCTGCGCCGGGACGAGGTCATAGGCGTGCCCCATCGCGCAGGCGAGCGCGTAGAAGTTCGGGTTCGGAAAGGCGAGGTCGGCGATCTCGATCACAGCCGTGCCTTCGGGGGCGAGGATCATATTGGTCAGCCCCGCGCCATGGGGCGCCGCGATCACCTGCGCGTCGGACATCATGTCGAGCTGGCCTGCGAACCCGTGCTCTTCGAGGAAGACGCGCTCGAAGCCCCGCGCCTCCAGCATCGGCCAGATCTCGTCCTCATTGGCGAGCTTGCGGCCGCGCGCCTTGGCCCGGCTGACATAGAGGCGCCGGCGGCCCCGCGCGTTCTCGCCGGCGAGGGCCGCGCGCAGCGGGCGCAGAAGGCTCGGCCGGAACCTGTCCGTGACCGGAACGGTCAGCTCGCCGACGACGAGGGGGCGCTCCTCGTCGAAGCGCGGCGTGTCGTCGGGCGGAATGCCGAGGCGGCGCAGGGTCTCCTCGGCGACCGCCGAGAGGCGCTTGGGCAGGATCAGTCCGTCCAGGCGGCCCTCCCGGCGCAGCATGAGGAGCTTGGGGAGGTGAGCGGCGAGCCAGTGCGAGTAATTGCCATAGACCCGTTCCGTCACCCACACGGCCCGGTCGAGCGTCCGCGGACGGCCGCGCGCGCTCGCGGCATGCTCGGGGCGGAAGACGATCTCGCGCGTGTCGGCGGCGACGCCTTCGCGCGTCAGAAGCCCGACCGAGAACTGGCCGCGCCTGTCGCGGGCGAAGGCGAGCCGGCCGTCCTTGAGCGTGGCGAGGCCCGTCTCAGTGCTGAGCCGTTCGGGCACGTCCCGCATGGAATAGCCCCACCAACCCGCATCGTCCGGCAGGGCATCCCTGTCGCTCCAGCCTGCGGGCAGGGGATAGCTCTCGCGCCTTGGCGGCTCGACCATTTCATAGGCATCCGCCGCGTCCCGGACCGCGCGGCGCTCGACCCAGCGATAGCCGAGCGTGCGCGGCGGCAGGCCCTTCCGGATCGCGCCATGCGGCAGGCGGCGAAGCCGCGAGCGCAGCGGGCCGTTAACGGCGAGCACGCTCATACCGCCGACATTTCCGCGAAGTCGCGATGCTTCTGGCGCAGGCTCTCGAAATCGCCTTCGGCTTCGACCTTGCCGTCCTTGAGGAAATAGAGCCGGTCGCAGCGGCGCACGGTCGTCAGGCGGTGGGCGATGATGATCAGCGTGCGCTCCCCGCGCATCGCCTCGATGCCCTGAGTGATCGCCGCCTCTGTCGCATTGTCGAGGGCGGAGGTCGCCTCGTCGAGCACCAGCACTTCGGGATCGTCGTAAAGCGCGCGGGCGATGCCGATGCGCTGGCGCTCGCCGCCGGAGACGCGGGCGCCGCCTTCGCCGATGACCGTATCGAGACCGTCGGTCTGGCGGGACAGGAAGCCTTCGAGCTGCGCCGTGCGCACGGCGGCCATCAGCCGCTCCTCGTCGATCTTGCTGTCCTCGACGCCGAGCGCGATGTTCCGGCGCACAGTGTCATCGAGGAGATAGATCGTCTGCGGCACATAGCCGAGCGATTTCTGCCAGCCGCGCAGGCCGTGCGCCTGCACGTCCTTGCCGTCGACGAGCACCCGGCCTTCGGTCGGGGTGAGGAGGCCGAGCAGGATGTCCACAACGGTCGACTTGCCCGCGCCCGTCGCGCCGACAAGGCCTATCGCGCTGCCCGCCGGCACGCGCACGGTGATATCGTCGAGCGCTTTGCGGTCCGATCCTTCATAGCGATAGGAGATGTGATCGAGGACCAGCTCTTCGCGCAGGGGAAGGCGCGGCGCATCGGGGGGCGGCGGCAGCGCCTCCAGCATGGTCAGGTCGTCATAGATCGGATCGACCGCCATGATGTTGTAGCGCACGCTCGTATAATGGCCCATCAGCACGCCGAAGGCCTCGCGCATCCGCACCATGACGATGGCGAAGAGCGACAGGGTGACGATGATCTCGTCGGGCTGCTGGCCGAAGCCGATCAGGAAGAGGATGAGGCCGACGAGGCCCAGAATGCCGATCACCTCTGTCAGGGTCGGCATGATGTCGGCGGTCAGCTTCTTGAGCGCGACGGAGCGGGAGATGACCCAGACCGAGCGGTAGACACGGTGGGCGAAGTAATCCTCCTTCGCGCCGATCCGCGCCTCCTTCAAAGAGCCCATGCCCTGCATCATCGCCATGGTGACGCCGGCGCGCTCCTTCTGCTCGCGCAGGCCCCAGCTGCGCATCTTCTTCGACAGGAAGCGCAGGGTCACGACGGCCGCGACGCCGAAAATGCCGAAAAACGTGCCGGTCAGCAGGGGCTCGATGATGAGGAGCGGGATCGTCACGGCCGCGAGGTTCAGGAGGCGGGACATCATCCGTAGGACCGCGTTCATCACCTGATAGGCGATGACGGCGGTCTCCTTCTCGACATTGCGCAGAAGCTCGGCGGTGTTCCGGCGCAGGTGGAAGGCATAGGGCGCGCCGAGATAGGCGCGGATGAGGCGCCCTGCGAGCTCGGCCCGGCGGTGGGAGACGTAATGGGTCTGGAACCAGCCGAAGGTGACCTGGGCGATCGCCTTGGCCAGGAACACCGCGACCAGCACGCCCGCCCCGAACAGGATCAGGCGCAGCGACCCGTCATCGAGGCCCCGCGCCTCAAGGGCGCCCGCGAGCCAGGGAAAGCGGTCGAGCTGTTCGGGATCGACCAGCGTGGCGACGAAGAGCGGCACGGCCGCGACGCCGATCAGGTCGAGGATCGCCGTCACCCCCATCATGCAGAGGAGGATCGCGCCGTTCCTGCGGTCCTTCGGCGTCAGCAGCGAATAAAGCCGCCGCAGCGACGCGGCCATGCTCGAGGCGGAGGCCGGCTCCTTCGCCAGATGTCGCTTCGGAAGCGTCTTCATGCTCGTCATCTCGTCCCGTTCGGGCTGTCGGTCGTCACGCCTGCATCTCCCGGGCCGTCCCGTCCAGTCCCAGAAGAACACGCTCCATGCGGGCATCGCAGGCCGTGGCCGAGAACCCTTCGGCGAGGCGCCGCGGCCCCACGGGATCGTGAGGGCGGGCCAGCACCTCTTCCAGTCCGGCAGCCAGGGCCGGCACGTCCTCGGCAGGCACGACGGCGCCGCCCGTTCCATCCAGCACGTCCGGTACGCCGCCCACATGCGTCGCCACCGCCGGGGTCCCGCAGGCGAGCGCCTCGATCAGGCCGAGCGGCATGCCCTCAGAGCGGGAGGGCAGAGCCACGACGCCCGCGCGGCGATAGGCCTCGCGCAGCGCTCCGGGGTCCGCATGCCCTGCGAAGCGGACCCTGTCCTTCACGCCCAGCGCCTCTGCCTGCCGCATGAGCGCCTCTTCCGCCTCGCCCTGCCCGTAGAGCGTGAGGGTCACGCGGGCAGGAAGCCGGGTCATCGCCTCGAGCAGCAGGTCATAGCCCTTCACCGCGACGAGGCGCCCTGCCGCGACGATGCTGTCCGCCTCCTGGGGGACGCTGTCATCGGGCGTCCAGAACGCCGTATCGACTCCGTTCGGCACCAGAACGACTCTTCCGGGGTCCGCGCCATAGCCGATCGCGGCGTCGCGCAGCGGCCGCGACACCACCGTCACCGCATCCGCCGCGCGTAGGATCCGCCGCAGATGCGGCTTGAGCGTGTCGGGCGGCGCCATCAGGTCGCTGCCATGGGCCGACAGCACGAGGCGGTAGCCGAAGACCGGCTTGAGAAGAGCGTAATAGACCGCCTGCCCTCGCAGGAAGTGAAGGTTCACCGTGCCCGGGCGGAACGCGGCCAGCCGGCGGCCGAGCTGCAGGACGCCGAGCCCAGCGCGCGGCAGCGCCATCAGGGCGGGCTGGCCGCCGCTGCCCGTCCCCGCCTCGAGCGGCAATGCCCATCTCTCCGCCGCCGCGCTCGCCTCCGGCGCGTCGGGCCAGTGCTCCACGATGCGGTGGCCGGCATCGCGCAGGCTCGCCGCCAGGCGCGTGACCGCCGCCTGGACGCCGCCGCGATCCGACAGCGGTATGGGACAGGCGATCAGGATTTTCATCCTGCCGCTCCTAGCAGCTGGAGCGGGAACGCCAAAGCGGCGCGCCGCTGCGCATTCTCCTTCGCAAGGCCGTCCGCATCGGTGAAGCTCGCGAAAAAAACCGGGAGGGAAGCGTGGTTGCGAACGAAGATCGGCCCTGGCTCGCCGTCTATGAGGCGCTCGGGGTGCGAACGCCCCCCATCGACGACAGGCCGCTCGGCGCTCATGCCGAACGGCACGCGGAGGAGAGGGGGCATCTGCCCGCGCTGCGCTATGCGGGCGCGGAGCTGAGATATGAGTGGCTCGACCGGGAAGCCAGCCGGATCGCGGGCGGCCTTGAGGCGCATGGCATCGGACGGGGAGACGTGGTCGGCCTGCACATGCCGAGCCTGCCGCAATATGTGGCGGCGCTGGTCGCGATCTCGAAGCTCGGCGCGATCGGCTCTGGCGTCTCGCCCCTCCTCAAGCCGGCGGAGCTGAGCCATCAGCTGCGCGATTGCGGAGCCGTCTGCGTGCTGACGCTCGATGCGCTGGCGCCCGGCCTCGCGGCGATGGAGCCGTGGCCGGAGGCGCTGCGGCTCGTCGTCGTCACCGCGCCGGGCGATCCCCTGGCGCCCTCGGCGCCCGCGCTGCCGGACATCGAAGGGGCGCAGCTCCGCAGCTATGCCGATGTCAGGAATGCCGGGGAGGACCGCTTCGCCCAGCGGCCCGTCGATCCGCTCGACACCTTCATGATCCAGTATACCGGCGGCACGACGGGGCGTCCCAAGGGGGCGGAGCTCAGCCATCGCACGCTGATGTACAACCCGCTGCAGGCGGCCGCCTTCGTGCCGCCAGTGCTCGGCGAGGAGGTGCTGGCCTCGGCCTTCCCGATGTTCCACGCCGCGGGCCTCGCCGGAGCGATCAATGCGGTGATCCACGCCGCCCTGCTGATCGTGGTGCCCGATCCGCGCGATCTCGAAGACTATTGCGCGCAGATGAAGGCGCGGCCGCCGACGCTGATGAACGGCGTGCCCGCCCTCTACGACATGCTCGCGGCCTTCCCCGGCGCCCGGGACGTCGATTTCTCGAGGCTCAAGACCGCCGTCAGCGGCGCGGCGCCCATGCCGCGCAGCACGGCCGAAAAGGTCGAGGGCCTTCTGGGCAAGGGCAAGCTCACCGACGTGTTCGGCATGACCGAGACCGGCCCCTGCTATGTCGGCCACCCGCAGCAGCGCTACAAGCCGGGCTCGATCGGCATCCCTCTGCCGGGAGCGGATGTGCGGATCGTGGATGCGGAGACCGGCAGCGGGGCGCTGCCCTTCGGCGAGCCCGGAGAGATCGTCACGCGCGGCCCGCAGGTGATGAAGGGCTATCTGAACCTGCCCGAGGAATCCCGCACCGCCCTTCGCGAGCATGACGGCGCGCTCTGGATGCATTCGGGCGATGTCGGATATATGGACGAGGAGGGCTATCTCTTCCTGTGCGACCGGGCGAAGGACATGCTCATCGTCGGCGGGTTCAAGGTCTTCTCGGTCGAGGTGGAGGACCACCTCCAGTCGCTGCCGATCGTGGCGGGCAGCGCCGTCGTCGGCACGCCGGACCGCGACAGGCCGGGCAATGACATCGTCAATCTCTATGTCGCCCTCTCCGATGAGGGGCGGGAACGGGGCGAGGCGGCCTGCCGGCGCGAGATCGAGAACGTGTTCCGCGAGCGGATGGCGCCCTACAAGATGCCGAAGGTCATCCGCTTCGTGGACGCCATCCCGCTGACCCCCGTCGGCAAGATCGACAAGAAGGTCCTGCGCGAGGAAGCCGAGGCGCTGGCAGGGCAGGAGGCCTGAGGGCCGCCGTCTCAGCCTGCGGAGGGAGAGATCAGCTCGGCCACGGTCTCGAGAAGGGCAGCGGGCGTGCAGGGCTTGCTCAGCAGCCGTTCGCCCGAGAACCGCTCGCTCCGCAGGCTGCCATAGCCGGACAGGAAGGCGAAGGGCAGGGCGCGCTCCTTCAGCCTGTCGGCGATGGCGTAGCTGTCGGCGGCGGGTCCCAGATTGATGTCGAGCAGCGCCGCATCCGGCGCGGCGAGGTCGATCTGGTTGAGGGCCTTCTTCTCCGAGGAATAAGGGCCGAGGATGTCATAGCCGCCCCGGCGCAGAGTGCGCGCCATGTCCTCGGCGATCAGGGCCTCGTCCTCCACGATCATCACACGGCGCTTGGGCATGAAGTCCCGCTCTTCCTCGTCTTCGGCGCACGATGCCGCAGCAGAGCGGGCCGCTTGTCTTCGAATACTTGTCTTCTTTCCGCCGAACGGGATGTCCGGGAACTGGCCGATGAGGAAGAATCCCGGACCGCCCGGTGCAGTGGGCAGGGAACAGGGACCTTCTCTTTTCGAGTAGCTTATGAGTTTACCGACTCGTGTAAAGGCCGCTGCGCGATTTGAAGAGGACGGAGAGGGCGGGGCGCTCTGTCGCAGGGCAACCGCCTGCATTCGCCGTCCGGGGCCTTGCGCTGTTCTAGAGCGCGAAGCGCTCATTCGCATCGGAGGTTTGCTCGCCGCTCGGCCTCCGGGCGCCGCCGATCAGGTGGATGGCGCCGCCGACCGCCGCGGCGCCGAGGCCGTGACGCGGCGTCGCCATCTTTCCCGCGCGCCACCAGCGCTGCTCGCCGAATCCGAAGCGCAGCACGTCCTCATAGACGCCGCCGCCATTCTCGCCGAACCACTCGCCGCCGAAGACGAAGAGGCTGTCCGCGGTGATCGCGGCGGCGAGGCCACCGCGCCCCTCCGGCATGTCCTCGAGGACCTGCCAGCGGTCCGAGGCCGCGTCATAGGCCTCGAAGGCGGCGCTGTTGCCTCCCGTCACCGTCCGCCCGCCCACAACGAAGAGGCGTCCGCCGCGGGCCGCGCCCGCCGCGCTGTTGCGCGCGGTCGGCGCTGGCGAGGCCGCCTCCCAGCGGTCCGCCCGCGCATCATAGGCGAGATGCGCGTTGACGTCGAAATGATCAGACCACTGTGCATTCGCGGCGCCGATCGGCCGCCTGCCCGTCACGACGTGAAGTCGTTCGCCGAGCGAGGCGCAGACGGTCTCCGCCTGCGGCTGCGGCATCGGCGCGACCGGGATCCAGCGGTCGCCATCGAGCGCGAGCATGTCTTCGGTCATGTGCCACATGCCGCCGCCCTCGCGAACGAAGCCGCCGACGGCGTAAAGGCGGTCCTCATGGCTGACGAGGTTGGGGTGATGGGCCGGGCGCGGCAGGCGCGGGCCTTCCCGCCAGCGATCGCCCGCCGGATCATAGGCGAAGACGCGATCGGAAACGCCGATGGGATCGCCCGCGATGTCGGGGGAGAGGCCGCCCGCGACCCAGATCTCTCCGTCATGCGCGGCCGCGTAGATCTCCTGGATGCGCAGCGGAAGCGGCGCGCGGGACATCCATTGCGGGGCGGCGGGAAGAGGCGTCCGGCCATGCGCGGCCGGAAGGGCGGCGGCGAGAGGCGCAAGAGCGCCGATCTTCAGCAGGCTCCTGCGCGTCGTCGTCATGCCGCCTCCTATGCGAACAGCGTGCAAGCGCCTTCATCGGCGGGGCCGACCGCCGCGCGGAGGCCGCCGAAGAGTTCGCGCCCGAGCCCGTCATGGCTGTTCGCCGCGTGCCGTTCGGGCGCCCGCTCCATGAACCCTTCGACCTTGGCTTCGAGCACGCCGTCATTGGCGTCCATCAGGACCATGTCGCCGTCGCGCAGGCGGGCGATCGGGCCTTCGTGATGGGCTTCGGGGGTGACGTGGATCGCCGCCGGCGTCTTGCCCGATGCGCCGGACATGCGCCCGTCGGTGACGAGGGCGACCTTGTATCCCCGGTCCTGCAGCACGCCGAGCTGAGGGGAGAGCTTGTGCAGCTCGGGCATGCCGTTCGCCGCCGGGCCCTGGAAGCGCAGCACCGCGATGAAGTCGCGGTCGAGCTCGCCCGTCTTGAAGCGCTGCAGGAATTCCTCCTGCGTGTGGAAGACGATGGCGGGGGCTTCGACCACCCGGTGCTCCGGCGCGACGGCGGAGGTCTTGATGACCGACTTGCCGAGATTGCCGGTCAGGAGCTTGAGGCCGCCTTGCGCGGCGAAGGGCTCCTCGACGCCCCGAACGATATCGCTGTTGAGGGACCGGTCGATGCCGTCGCGCCAGGCCAGCTCTCCGTCCTTGAGATAGGGCTCGCGCGTATAGGCCGCCATGCCCCGGCCCATGGCCGTGGTGACGTCGTCGCACAGAAGGCCCGCCTTCAGGAGCTCGCGCGTGACGAGGGCGAGGCCGCCCGCGGCGTGGAAGTGGTTCACGTCGGCGGGGCCGTTCGGATAGACCCGCGCGAGGAGCGGCGTGATGCGCGAGAGGTCCGCGAAGTCGTCCCAGGTCAGGATCCAGCCCGCGGCCCGCGCCATGGCGACGAGGTGCAGCGTGTGGTTGGTCGAGCCGCCGGTCGCGTGAAGGCCGACCACGGCGTTCACGAAGCTGCCCGCGCTCGCCACCTCCGCCATGCAGCGGTCCTCGCCCATTTCCAGAACGTGCCGGGCGGCGCCGCGGGTCAGGGCATCGCGAAGCGGCGTGCCCGGATTGATGAAGGCGGCGCCCGGCAGGTGCAGGCCCATCAGCTCCATCAGCATCTGGTTCGAATTCGCCGTGCCGTAGAAGGTGCAGGTGCCCGGCGAATGATAGGACGCCATCTCGCCTTCGAGGAGCTGGTCGCGGCCGATCTTGCCTTCCGCATAGAGGCCGCGGATCCGCGCCTTCTCCTTGTTCGGAAGGCCCGAGGTCATCGGCCCGCCGGGAACGAGAAGGGTGGGCAGGTGCCCGAATGAGAGGCAGCCGATGACGAGGCCCGGCACGATCTTGTCGCAGATCCCGAGCGCCAGGGCGGCATCGAACATGTCATGGCTGAGCGCGACGGCCGTCGACATGGCGATCACGTCGCGGCTGAACAGGCTCAGCTCCATGCCGTCCTGCCCTTGGGTGACGCCGTCGCACATGGCCGGCGTGCCGCCCGCCACCTGCGCCGTCCCGCCAGCCTTGCGCGCGGCGTCGCGGAGGATCTTGGGATAGTCCTCATAGGGCGCATGCGCCGACAGCATGTCGTTATAGGCGGTGACGATGCCGATATTCTTGGACCCCGTGCGGATGCGCAGCTTGTCGCCCGCAGGGCTGCCCGCGAAGCCATGCGCGAGGTTGCCGCAGGAAAGCGCGGTGCGCGGCCCGCGCCGGCGCATCGCGTCGACCTTTTCGAGATAGGCGGCCCGCGTGTCGCGGCTGCGCTCTTCGATCCGTTCGCGGACGTCTTGAACTGTGATGGTCATGCAGGATTCCTAATCGGCGTAGAGGACGCGCAGCGGCGCGTCGGGGGCGTGCAGCACCGCGCGGACCGGCATCTCTTCGACCTGGCCCTGCCGCATCGCCTCTTCGAGGACGTCTCGCTTCTCCCGGCCCGTCACGAGAAGCAGGATGAGCCGCGAGGAGAGGATGCCCGACCGGCTGAGGGTCAGGCGCTTCCAGGGCGCATCCTCCGGCAGCGGATCGGGCGTCACTTCGCAGATGTCTTCCGGCGCAGCTTCCAGCGCCTCCTTCAGCCCGGGGCTGTGAGGGAACAAGGAGGCGGTGTGCCCATCCTTGCCCATGCCGAGGATCGTCACGTCGAAGGGCATGTGGCAGCCATGCAGGTCCTTGGTCCCGATCAGCGGCGTGAACGCCGCGGCCGCGGCCTTGTCGCGAAGGAAATGCTTCCGCACCAGCTCCTCGTTCCGGCCGCCGGAGTCTTCCGGGGCGAGCCGTTCATCCGCCAGCGTGACGGAGGTTCTGTTCCATTCGATGCTCTGCTGGCTGAGGTCCTCATAGAGGGGCCGCGGCGTCGAGCCCCCCGACAGGGCCATGCTGGCTTGGCCCCGGTCGCTGATGCCCGCCCGCAGTCTGGCGCAGACCGCATCGCGCGCCGCCCGCGTCATCTCTTTCCGGCTGTCGAAGCTCTCGATCATCGCCATCTCTCGCCTCACTCGTTCCAGCTATGGCCGTTGCGCTCCGTCAGGGAGTGCTTGGCCGAAGGGCCGCCGCCGCCCGAACGGTAGCGCCGCGGCCGCATGTTGCGGGCCTCCCACGCATTCACGATCCCGTCGATCCACCGCCAGGCGGCTTCCTGCTCGTCGCGTTGCACGAACAAGGTAGGATTGTTCTTGAGCGCATCCAGAATGAGCTGCTCATAGGCGATGCGCCGCCGTTCGCCGCCCGCATGCTCGGACAGGCTGAGGTTCAGGCCCAGCTCCTGAAGCGGCATGCCCTCTTCGGTCAGGCCGGGCTTCTTGTTCATGATCTGCAGGGTGATGCGCTCTTCGGGCTGAAGCACGATGATCAGCTCGTTGGGGTCGGTCTCGGCGCCGAAGATCGAGTGGGGGACGGGCCGGAAGCGGATGACGATCTGGGTCCGCCGCTCGGCCATCCGCTTGCCGGTCTCGAGGTAGAAGGGCACGCCCGCCCAGCGCCAGTTCTCGACCTCGGCCTGGATCGCGACATAGCTTTCGGTATCGGAGTCGGGATTGCCCACATCCTCGGTATAGGAGGCGGCGCGGCCGCCATTCTCGTCATAGCCGCCTTCGTACTGGCCGCGGACGGTGCGCTGCTCGACATTGTCGGGCGTGATCTCCGCCAGGCTGCGCAGCACCTTGACCTTCTCGTTGCGGACGCTGTCCGCGCCGAGGCTCGCCGGCGGCTCCATCGCGACGAGGCAGAGGAGCTGCAGGAGGTGGTTCTGCATCATGTCCCGGATGGCGCCGTATTCGTCGTAATAGCCGCCGCGGCCCTCCGCCCCGACCATCTCGGCGATCGAGATCTGCACGCTCTCGATGGCCTGCGCGTTCCACAGGGGCTCGAAGATGCGGTTGCCGAAGCGCAGGGCGATCAGGTTCTGGACCGTCTCCTTGCCCAGATAGTGGTCGATCCGGAACGTCCTGTCCTCGCTGAAGGCCTCGGCGACCGTCTCGTTGATGCGGACATTCGATTCGAGATCGTGCCCGATCGGCTTCTCGACCACGATCCGGTTCGGCGCCTTGGTCAGCCCCGCATCCTTGAGGCCCGAGCAGACGGCGCCGAAGATCGAGGGCGAGGTGGAGAGGTAGAAGACGACGTCCTCGGCGCAGCCGCCCGACAGATGCTCGGCCAGCTTCTCGAAATCGGCCGGCTCGCCCGCATCGACCGGAACGTAGGAGATGCGCCTGGCGAAGTCTTCGAACACCTCCGGGTCGAACCACTCGCCAGAACGCTCCTCGACCCAGCCGCGCACGGAATCGCGGAAATCCTCATCGGAGCGGTCCGAGCGGGAGGTGGCGACGATGCGCTGCTCGTCGGCCAGAAAGCCTTCGGCATGAAGGAAGTAGAGAGACGGGAACAGCATGCGCCGGGCGAGGTCGCCGGTGGCGCCGAACAGGACGAAGGTGCAGGCGGTGGTCACGTGATGGCGCTCCGAAGCATGGCGTTCGGCTCCCGCATAGACCTCAGAGCCGCTCGCGTTAAGGCCGGGAACCGTTCAGCGCGCTTGCACGGCACCGGTGCGTCGGAGAATCTTCTGCGAAGACCGGGCGGCAGGAGAGAGGAAGCATGCTTATTCGCCTCGCAGGCGCATCAGGACATCTGCGCGATGCTGCGCTTCTGGATCGGGATCTTCCGGCATGAAGGCGTCGGGAGGCGAAGCGGTCCGCTCGCTCGCGCGGCGGCGCGCGGCACGCATCCGGCGTTGGGGCGTGCCGCAGGCGGTGCGCGTGCGCCGGCTCGCCGCGCGGCTCGGTCTGGGACGGGTGCCGCCGATCCTCGCCGGCACGGCGATGGTTCTCGCGCCGCTAGGCTTCGCGGCACTCGCCTTCGCCTCCGGCTTCGTTCTCCTGTGGACGCTGACCGCACCCGTTCCGGCGGAGCGCTTCGGCGAGGCGGCGGGGCTTCTACCGGTGGCGGCGATCAACGCGTCGCACTTCTTCAGCAGCCTGACCGGGGTCCTCCTCCTGCTCGTCGCCTCCAGCCTCAGGCGCCGCTCGCGCAGCGCGTGGCTCGTCACGCTGGTGCTGCTGGGGATCGCGGCCGGGCTGAACCTGACCCGCGGCGGGCCCTGGCAGCCGAGCGCGCTGCTCCTAGCTGTCGGCGCCGCGCTCTTCGCCGCCCGCGGCGCCTTCTACCGCAAGGGGGGGCTGGGCTCGGGCCTCTCCGAGCCGGTCTGGCTGCTCGCGGCCATCCTTGCCTTCGCGATCTTCGTCTGGCTCGGCCTCATCGTCTTCCGCGCCACGCCCTACAGCGACGATCTGTGGTGGCGCTTCGTCCTCGAAGGGGGCGCTCCCTCCCGCTTCCTGCGCGCGGCGGCAGGGGGCGCGATCGTTCTGACCTTCGTGATGAGCTGGCGCTTTCTCGCGCCGCAAGCCATGCCGGAGGCGGCCGCTCCGCCCGACGCGGCCCGTCTCGAAGCCGCCCTCGCCGATGGCGACATGGGCCATGCCGACGCCAATCTCGCCTGGCTTCAGGACAAGCACCTGCTCTTCAGCGAGAGCGGGAGGAGCTTCCTGCAATACGGCGTGCGCGGGCGCCGCATGGTGGTGATGGGCGCGCCCTACGGCCTCTGGTCCGAACTCCCGCAGCTTCTGCGCGATGCCCGCGACCGCGCCGACCGGCACGGGATGAGCCTGTGCTTCTATTCGGTCGGCCCGGCGCTCCTGCCGGCGCTGATCGAACTGGGGCTGGTTATCCAGAAGATCGGCGAGGCCGCGATCCTGCCGCTCGAGGATTTCTCTCTCGAAGGATCGCACCGCCAGCCCCTGCGCCAGTCGCGGCGCAGGGCGCAGAAGGAGGGTCTGTCCTTCCGGATCGCGCCGAAAGAGGAGGTGCCGGGGCTTCTGCCGCGGCTCGAGGCGATCTCCGACGACTGGCTGTCCCGGCACGAGGGCGAGGAGAAGGGGTTCAGCCTGGGGCGGTTCGACCCCGACTATCTCTCCCGCTTCCCGATGGCGCTGGTCGAGGGGGCGGACGGCCCTGTCGCCTTCGCGAATATCTGGACGACGGCGGGCCAGCGCGAACTCTCCGCCGATCTGATGCGCTTTTCCGAAGGCTCGCCGCGCGGCGTGATGGACTATCTCTTCACCGAGCTCGCCTTCTGGGGGCAGGCGCAGGGCTACCGCCTTCTCGATCTCGGCATGGCGCCGCTGTCGGGGCTCGAAGAGGACAGGCTCGCCCCGCTCATGTCCCAGGTCGGCGCCTTCGCCTATAGCCGGGGCGGGCGCTTCTACGGCTTTCACGGCCTGCGGATCTACAAGGAGAAATTCGCTCCGGTCTGGGAGCCGCTCTATCTCGCCGCGCCCACCCGGCTGGGCCTGCCCTTCGCTCTTGCCGATGTGGCATTGATGACGAGCGGCGGGGTGAGGGGCGTGATCGGACGGCCCTGAGCCGCCCGATCCGCGTCATCTCACCATTTGAGGCCGAGGCCGAGGCGCAGCGCGTAGATCTGCGTATCCTCGCCGAACGTGCCCGAAATGCCCGCGCCCAGGCGGGCATATTCGTTCTCATAGCCGAAATCCGCCGCCACGATCGCCGCGCCGTCCTCCTTTTCCGCCGCCAGCGTGAAGGGGTCGCCTTCGCCGAAGCGGTAGGTGGCCGTCAGGTCGTCGCTGTCGAGCTCCTGGCTCCAGGCGGCCGTGAGGGTGGGGGTGATCACGCCCGGAATGGACGTGTCATAGGTCGAGGGCTGCAGCTCGTATCGGCGGCCGACCGTCACGCCGGCATTGCCGCGCAGCGAGGTCGCCTCCCGCTCGTCCACCGTCAGGCCGATCGCGCCGCCCTGGCCGCTCACTTCGGTATAGGCGTCTTCCTCGAGCTTCAGATAGTCGACGCTGACGAAGGGCATGACCTCGAACCCGCCGAGCGACGCCTCGTAGCGCGCCCGCGCATGGGCCGCGACCTGCGTGCCGTCCCACTCCGCGCTGGCCGCCCGCCGGGCATTCCCGACCACGACGTTGCGCTCCGATTCCGAGTTCACCCACGCATAGTCCGCACGCGCATCGAGTTGCAGCGGGCCGAGCTGGTCGGCGATATAGACGCCGCCGCCATAGGCGAGCCGGTTGAAGGGAAAGTCCTCGCCCGTCTCCTCGTCATAGCGGGCGGAGGCGAGCGAAGCGGTCACGCCGATCGTGTCGATCGGGCCGAGCGCCGTGTCGACGCCGCCGGTGACGACGAAGCCGCCACCATCGAAGCCCCGCAGGGTCTCGTCGCCTTGCCGGTCGACGAAGAAGCTCTCTTCCTGCAGCCAGATATGCCGCTCGCGGCCCGCATCGTCGCGCAGGCGGTCGACGCGCTGGTTGACGAGCGAGGTGACCGAACTGTTCTGCACGCGGGCATAGGTGAGCGGCGCTTCGAGCGGCGCGCCGAGGAACTGGTCGAAGCCGGCGAGGAATTCCTCCTGCGTCGTCGCGTTGAACACCGCGGCGCCCAGATCCGTGTCCTGAACGAGAGACCGGATCACCGGCTCGTAGGCGGCGGCCCTGGCCGGCGCGATGCCCAGCTCCGCGGCAGACTTGCGGCGCAGATTGAGGATGAGCGACTGGCCGTCGCGGCGCAGCGACTGCTCGAAGAGGAAGGTTTCCTGCCCTGCGGGGTTCAGGACGAGGCTGCCCGCATCGGCGGCCAGAACGCCGCCCGCCGTGATGATCGGCGCGCTGAGATCGTCCGCGAAGGCGGCGCTGAACAGCGTGCGGATCTGCGTGCCGTCGGCGAGGATCGCATCGCCCGAAACATCAAGCGAGCTGACGGTCTCGCCCGCGGCATCGATGCGGAAGCCCAGGACCGAGGCCTGCGCCTCGCCATTGGCATCCGTTCCGGCCGCCGTCGTCAGGCTGCCGAGCGCGGAGGGGCCTTCGCCGAGGAAGAAGGCGGAGGAGGAGGCGTCGAGCGTCAGGTCGACGCCTTCCGCGCCGTTGAGATCGCCCTGGAAGGTGGCGCCGTTCGTCAGGCCGAACGTGCCGCCGCCGCCGCCGAAATCGAGACCGGCCTGGAGAGTGGAGGCCGCGACGCTCACCGTGTCGCTGCCGCCGCCGAGAAAGACGCTTCCGCGCACCAGCGCGCTCTGCGTCAGGATCAGTTGGTCCATCCCGCCGCCGAGGCGGATGGCGCCCGTGCTGGTGCCGCCTGCGGCGCGGAACACGTCATCGCCCGAACCGGTCAGCACATTGCCGACCATGTTCCCGGCGCCCCGGTTCACGATCTCGACGCCGCTCGTATTGCGCGACAGGTCGAGGGCGATGCCGTTGCCGACCGGTTCGCCCTCATCGGCATCGGTTGCATCATTGCCATCGTCGAAATCGCGCAGCACGGTGGTCAGCGCGCCGGTGTTGACGAAGCGGGTCACGGTGCCGCTCTCGTCGCGGAAAGCGACCGCATCGCCTGCATCGCTCGAGATCTGGACTTCGATCCGGCCCGAATTGACCACCTCGGGAACGCGCGCGCCGTCTTCGAGCAGCACGCCGATGCCGTCGCGGTCGAGGCTCGTCGCGCCGACGCCGATCGTGCCCGCATTGGACAGCGTGGGAACCTGTGCGCCATTGCCGAAGACGAGGGCGACAGCCTGCTCGCGGCGGCCCACCGCGCTGATCTCTCCTTCATTGGCGAAGCCGCCGGCGAGGCTCGCATCCTCGATGCGCGCGGCCTCGGCCGTGACGCCGTTATAGATGGCGTCGGTCGAAATCGTGCCGCGGTTGACGATGGCGAACTCGCCGCGGGCGCCGTCATCCGACTCATCCTCATCCGTGTCCGGATCGTCGGGGATCCCGGCGGTGAGGCCGATCTGCGCGCCGCCGCCGACATAGAGCGCGTTGCCGCTGCCCCGGACCGACAGGCGCCCGCCATTGCCCGTCGCTGCGTCCGCGGCCGCATTGACGAGGACCCCTCCGCCGACATCGCCCCGGATGGCGACCGCGTCGCCCGCCGCCAGCGCCGACTGGTCGATGTCGTCGCTGTCGTCGTCGTCGGGATCGCCGACCTGGTCGGTGAAGCCGCTGGCGCGGACCGCCCCGCCAAGCGTGATCCCCCCGGCCACCGGGCCGTCGATGGACAGGCCGTCCGCATTCACGCCGATCGCCTCGATCGTCGAGGCCGGGCCGAAGCTCAGATCGCCGCTGACGGCGCCGGTGACCGAAATGCCGGTCGCCTCTTCGCCCTGGACGCTTACCACGCCGTCCATGACGAGGTCGCCATCGAGCGTGCCGGCGATGGCGATGCCGCCGCCCGCGGCCGATTCGACGGCGATGCCCGAAGCGCTCTCGAAGGTCAGGTCCCCCGTCAGGCTCGATCCTTCGCTCAAGGACAGGCCGTAGCGGCCTGCCGGAAACTGTCCCGGCGCCTCGTCCTGGACCGTGTCGATCGCGGAAAGGACGTCGAGGCTGCCGTTCTGCGTATAGCTGCCGGTGATGTCGCCGGTGATCAGGACGCCTGCCCCGCCTTCGGCTTCGGTCTCGACGAGGATGGCGCCGTCATTGACGACCTCCGCATCCGCATCGATCACCAGGGCCGGCGTCTGGCCGACGGTGATGCTGCCATTCTCGGTGATCGTCACGTCGCCGGCCGCGCTCGTGCGGACGGTGGTCGTGCGGTCCCCGTCGATCTCGGTCTGCTGCGCGGCGGCCGGTCCTGCCCAGCAGAACGCCGCACCCGAGAGAAGGGCGAGCCGAAGCCCGCGCCGATGCATCGCGTCCGTCATGAAAATTCCTCCCGGAAGAGTTCTGTGGAGGCGCCCCCGGCGCATGCCCGTCGCCTGAATCAGCCCGTTGCGTAGCCCTGTTGCCCTGCCGGACGAAATGAAGGTCCGGTCAGGGCGCGGGGTGCCCATTAGCGCGCGGGCGTCACCCGCACCACCCGTCCGGAAGGTCCCTCCCGTTCCTCGAGCGCCAGCCACAGCGCCCCGTCGGGCGCCACGGCAACATCGCGGATGCGCGCGCCGAGCTCCTCGAACAGGATCTCCTGCTCGGCAGGCGCGTCCGGGTCGAGGCGCCGCACCTGGCGATGGGCGAGGGCGCCGACCAGGAGGTCGCCCCGCCATTGGGGGAACATCGCGCCGTCATAAAGGGCGAGGGAGGAGGGCGCGATGGACGGCGTCCACTGCACGAGCGGCTGCTCGGTGCCCTCCCACTGCGTGAAGGGCGTGATGCGGGCGCCCGAATAGTCGAGGCCGTAGCTCGCGACCGGCCAGCCGTAATTCGCGCCCCGGTCGATCCGGTTCAGCTCGTCGCCGCCGCGCGGGCCGTGCTCGTCGGCGAAGACGCCCGAAGGCGTGACGGCGATCCCTTGCGGATTGCGGTGCCCATAGGACCAGATCTCGGGCAGCGCGCCCGGCACGCCCGAAAAGGGATTGTCGGCCGGCGCCTGCCCGGTCTCGTCCAGCCGCAGGATCTTGCCCAGATGGCTGCCGAGATCCTGGGCCTGGTGGCGATAGCCATATCCTTCTCCGGAGGTCAGGAGCAGCGTTCCGTCGGGCAGCCAGGCGATGCGCCCGCCGTAATGCGCCGAGGTCTCGCGCAGCGGTTCCGCCGTGAACAGGACCTCCACCGCCTCCAGCCGCCCGCCCTCGGGCAGCGGCACATAACGCCCCCGCGCCAGCGCCAGCGTGTTCGCATCGCCCTCCGGCATGGCGAAGCTGAGATAGAGGAGCCCGTTCTGCGCGAAGTCGGGATGCGGCGAGACCTCGAACAGGCCCGCCTGGCTCTCCGCATGGACCGCCGGCACTCCCGATACGGGCGCCTCCAGCAGCACCCCGTCGCGGATCACGCGCAGGCGGCCGGGCCGTTCCGTGACCAAAACGTCCCCTGTCCCCTGCTCGGTTCCGGGCAGGAAGGCGATGTCCCAGGGGTGGTCGAGCCCGCCCGCCACCGTCTCCACCGCATAAGCGGCCGGATCGGCCGAAGGGGCCTCCGCGCTCGGGGGGAGGGGGCCGTCTTGCGGCGCCGAAACGAGAAGGAGGGCGAGCAGCATTCTCATGCGGGAACTCCGAAAGCGAGACAGGGATCGGCGGCTCCCTAGCGCCTCGCCTTGCCTTTCGGAACGCCACGCGCCAGTTCAGCCGGAATTGGCCGCAGGGCGCGGCCGCCTCTTCCGGACCTCGACATGCGTTTCTTCGGGATCGTCACCGCCTGGCTCGCCGCTTCGCTCGCGGCCTATCTTCTCGGATCGGCCGCCTCCACCCAGGTGACCCTGGCGGGAATCGAGGCTCTGGGCCGGGACGTGCCGCTGGGGGTGAACCTGCGGACGGTGCTGCATGACCTTGGAGCGATGATCTCCTATTTCGCGGTCATCGCTCTTGGTTTCGCGATCGCCTTCTACATCGCCAGCCTGGTCGCCGCGGCCCTGCCGCGCCTCTCGCCCATCGCCTATCCGGCAGCCGGCGGCGCGGCGATCGCGACCGCTCTCGCGCTGATGACTTGGCGCTACGGCGTCACGCCGATCCTGGGCGCGCAGGAGGCTTACGGCTTCTGGCTGCAGGTCGGGGCAGGCGTCCTGGGCGGCCTCGTCTTCGAACTCTTCCGGCCCAAGCCGCTGCGCAGCCGCTAGAGGCCCGGCGCGTTCAGATTTCCCAGGACGGCGGTGGCGTCATAGGTCTGGGGACCGTCGGGTTCCGGACCCGTCCCCATCACGACCTCGAGGCTGACCACGGTCTCGCCCGCATCGCGGCGGCCGAGCGGCAGCTGCACGCCGAGCCCCACGCCCGAGCGCCCGAAGCCGCCTGTCGAGCCGCCGATGCCGACCGATGCGCCCGATGAGCGCCCGACGCCTTCCGCATCGGCGCTGCGAGTGACGATGGTGAACCAGTCATAGCCGTTCTGAAGCGTCAGATCGGCCGCCCTGCGCAGAGCGCCGTCCTCGGCTTCGATAAGGTTCCGCGCGCGGTAGCTGACGCGATAGCGGTCGGCTTCGATCGGCCTGTCCGAATAGCCGAGCGCGCCCGGCCGGTCCGCAGGACCATAGGAGGGCCCGGTGGCGCAGGCGGCGAGCAGGAGGAGCATGGAGGGCAGAAGAAGAGTGCGCATGCCGCTAACCTAGTGCGCGGCAAGCCAAAGTGCGAGAGCATCCGGGCCGGGCGGCGCTCGCGGCCTTCCCCGCCGGCCCCCTTGCCAGATCCGGACCGGTTCTTGCAGGCCTGAGCGCGGTTCGAAGGAGGCACGCATGATCGGGAGCCGGGAGGCAGGATTCGCGTCGGCGCTCGCGCTCGCCGGAATCTGCGCCTGCGCGACCCGGATCCCGCCGCCCGAGGCGCCTCCGGACCCCGCGCCCATGGCGCAGGAGGCGGAGGCGCCCCCGCAGGAAAGACCTGCCGGACCAGAGCCAGAGTCAGAGCCAGAGCCAGAGTCGGGGCTGGGACCGGAGGCAGAGCCCGCCATGCGCGAGGCGGCCCGCGACAGCGCCGTGGATCCCCTTCCAGCCGAAGCGTCGCGCGCCGCGCGCGCGATCGATGACCTCAACGCCTTCCGCGGCAGCCGCGGCCTGCCCCCCGTGCGGCTCGCGCCCGCCCTGTCCGAGGCGGCGGAGGCCCATGTGGAGGATCTCGCCGCGCGCGGCGTCGTCACCACCCGGTCCCTGGATGGCGCAGGTGTCCTGGAGCGGGTCAGGGCCTCCGGCTATGCTCCGGCCGCGGCGGCCAGCCTCGTGGCGGGCGGCTATGACAGCTTCGAAGCCGCGCTTGGAGCCTGGCGGAGCGACCGGGTCCAGAAGGACCGCCTCCTCCTGCCGGACGTGGCCGAGGCCGGCATCGCCTTCGCAGAGGCGCCGGACTCCGAATACCGCTATTATGTCGAGCTTCTCTTGGCCGAGCCCCGCTAGCGCCGGAAGGCGACGTGGCGGTTCCACAGATAGCTGAGCACCGCGCAGAACCCCGTCGCCAGGACAAAGGCCGGCGTGAGGCCGACGAAATCGTCGAGCCCCGCGAGCAGCGCGGTGTTGATGCCCATGATGCCAAGATAGCCGCTCACCATCAGCCCCGCCGCCCGGGCGCCGCTCGCGCCGAAGATGCGGCTATTGCCGGCATAGCTGACGCAGAAGGCGAGGGCGAAGGCGAGCGGGTTCGCGACGATGACGGGCAGCCCGCCCGCGACGCCCGCGCGCAGGATCAGGTAATGGAGGCCGGTCACGAAAAGGCCGAGCGCGGCGAAGCGCACCGGCTTGGGCAGGGCGGTCACCTGGCGGGTCAGGGCCATGCGCGCGCTCATCGCGGCAAAGCCTCCGATGCGAGCCCGGCGAAGATCGTGGCCCGCTGCTTGTAGTCGCGATGGGGCGGCCCGCTCGGCGCGCCGGGCGAGAACAGCACCACGCCGCCGGGCGGGCAGGCCGCCGCCGCCGCCCGGACGGCTTCTTCGAGGCTTGGCAGGTGTTCGACGGCCATGGGCGCGAGATCCCCGGCGGCG
This sequence comes from Parvularcula oceani, assembly GCF_000733125.1. GTDB lineage: Bacteria > Pseudomonadota > Alphaproteobacteria > Caulobacterales > Parvularculaceae > Parvularcula > Parvularcula oceani. The sequence continues at coordinate 102,904 of NZ_JPHU01000010.1, forward strand.
CGGGAGGCGATCTCGCCGAAGGCGAAGACGGCGAGGTCGTCCAGGCGCTTCGCCGCCGGGGCGAGGCTGCCAAAGCGCTGGCCGCGATCCTTGCCGCCCAGGATCAGGCGGACGGGACGGTCGCAGAACCGCTCGAGCGCCGCCCCCACCGCTTCGGGCACGGTGGCGAGCGCATCGTCGATCCAGATGCGGCCATCCGCGCTCGGCACCATGGCCTGGCGCGAAGGCAGCCCCCGCCAGTCCGCTGCTGCGGCGGGCAACGCTTCGAAGAGGCGGTCGGGCCCGAGCATGGGCAGCAGGATGGCTGAGGCCGCTCTGGCCGCCGCTCTCGCGCCAGGGCTGCGGAAGGCGTCCCCCAGTTCTTCGATGGCGAGGGCATGAGGGCCGAGGATCAGCGCCTCGCCCGTCAGCGGAACCGCATCCTCGATCGCGGTCACTCCTGCCAGCGCCTCATCGGCTATGACGGCGCGGGGAGCGGCCCCGCCGCAGGGCGGGTCGAACCGGTATGGCCGCAGCTTGGCGGCGCGGTATTCGGGCTCTCCGCCGTGCCAGTCCGTGTGTTCCTTGTAGAGGCTGGTGACGAGGTGGCGGTAGGGCCCGGGCGGCAGGTCGTGCATCATATAGGAGGAGAGCTCGACGACGGGCACCTCTTCGCGCGGCAGATCCGGCCCCAGAGGCGGCTGCCCGATATTGCCGTAAGCGGCGGCGGGAATGCCGGCCTTACCCAGTATGGCCGCGATCAGCGCGGTCGTCGTGCTCTTGCCCTTGGTGCCCGTCACCGTGATCGTGCCACGGGGCGCGAGGCGCGACAGCCAGTAGCCCGTCGGGGTGGTCACCGCCGCGCCCGCGGCGCGCGCCGCTCGGTGCAGCGGGTTCTCCGGCGGTATGCCCGGCGAGCGCAGATAAAGCGTGCCGGCGTCGAGACGCCCGGCCGCCTCGGCCTCCCGAAGGACGGGCCGGCCATCGAGCTTGCCGCCCGCCTCATCCGCCAGGAGGAGAGTCATACCCGCATGGGCGGTGAAATGGGCCGCCGCCGCCCGGCCCTCGACGCCGAGGCCGTGGATCAGGACCGTCTTCATGGCCAGAGCCGCGCCGCCGCCAGGCGGTAGGGCTCCGGTACGGCCGGGGCGGGGGCAGGCCGCAGCGCGGCATCCCAGGCAGCGGCGAGCGCCTGATCCGTCATCTCTTCGCGCACCCGCGGCAACAGGCTGCGCACGGCGAGGCTGTCGCGCCAGTCCCCGCTCTGCCCGGCCTGCCACAGCGTCGCGCGGCACTCGTCGATCGTGCCGACGCAGTCCCAGGGCTTCTGGTCACCGAGGCCGCAAAGCTGCTCGTAATAGGGCAGTAGAGCCGCAGAATTCAGCATATCCGCTTCGAAACTGCGGATATGGGACCGCCTATCGAGGTGTGGCGCGAGGAGGAGCGAGGTGAAGGCGCATTTCGCGCAATGCCCGCACCAGCGCCCCGCCGCGTCTCCCGCGAGCCGGAAATTGCGGTTGCAGCTCGTGAAGCGGCCATGCGCATCTGACAGGCTCGCAAAGCCCCGCGCGATCCAGACCTCCGAATAGGGCCGCAGGATCGAGAAGGGTATGGGCGCGAGGGGATCGGCCTCTGCCACGGCTCCGGCGGCCAGAGCCTCGAAGGCGGAGGATTTGGAGTCCTGGTGATTGGCCGGCACGCCGCCGACCCGCATCGTTTCCTCGTCGGCCGAGCGCTCATTGGCGAAGATGACCGCGCCGTGCCCCTTCAGCCGCGCATAGATCGTCAGGACCAGCATGTTGATCGCGGTGATCGGCACGTGCCCGTTATAAGCGCCTTCGAGCGTGCGGAGCTTGGGGTCGAGGCTGCGGCGCAGGAAGCGGACGGGCTCGGGCGCCGTGCGGTCGATGGCCTCCGCGACGGCGTCGGACATCACGACGGAGGCGAGCAGGGCCTCCTGCCCGGCCTCCTGAACGATGGCGCGGGCGACATAGGAATCCTTGCCGCCGCCGAAGGCGACGAGCGCCGCGCCTTCCCGCGCGCGCGCCGCGCGTCGGGCCGAAGGCGCGGCCTCCCTCGCGGACGAGAATGCTGTTCGCGGCGGATAGGGCAGTCCGGCGCGCACGAAGAACTCCGCCAGGCCGTGCGTGTAGAGGCGCTCGGCCATGGCGCGGCCCGCCGGGGTCAGGGCGGGCAGATCCACCCGCTCCGCCGCCGCCGCCTTGTAGGCGCTGACGCCCAGCGCGACATGCAGGAGGTCGAGAAGGCGGCACAGGCCGGCATCGGGGGCGTCCGGCACCGCGATGTCCGGGAACCATACGCGCTCTTCGAAGGCGCCGAAGCGCGAGCAGTCGAAGGCGAAGCGGATGCCGCCATCCGCCACCTGCCAGCCGGTCAGAGAGAAGCGCGCTCCGCGCGTGCCGAGTTCAGTCACGCAAGGGCCTCTACGCAAGCTCTCGCCGCGACGCCAGAACCGCGTCAGTGGAACCTGATCGAGGCGACGACGGTGCCCAGGATGTTGCCGCCTCCCGCCGCGCCCGGCGTCCTCTCCCACGCCGACGCCAGCAGGCCCGTATCGGTCCGCAGGATGACGAGTTCGCCCGGCAGTGGCGCCTTGCGGGCCATGTCGATCACGAACAGCGTGTCCGGGGCGATGTCGCCCGGGACGGCCGTCTTGGGCAGGAAGACGGCGATCAGCTCGCCGCCGCCATAGGTTATCGGAATATAGTCCGTCGCGGCGCGGTGCGGGTCGATGTTCTGGCGAACGACCCGCGCGGCCGACGCCGCGGTCAGGACGGGCACGTGCTGCATGGGGCGCCGCAGATAGGGCGCCGCCGCGCTCCTGTCCGCCTCGAGCTCGGAGCGCTCGCCCCCGGCGAGCCAGCCGAGCGACACGCTCAGCGCCTCGGACAGCTTGGCCAGCATGAGCTGGCGGGGATCGTGCACCCCTGCCTCCCAATTGGCGACGGTCGGCTGGGTGACGCCCAGGCGGTCGGCGAGAGCGCCCTGGTTGAGGCCGAGCGCCTTGCGCGCCGCACGGATGCGCTGCCCGATCGTCGCGCCTTCCTCGACATCTGGAACGCTGTGCAGCAAGCCGGTGCTCTCTCCAATCGGCGGCCAAGCCAGTATAGGGTTACACTATATCATGCCCCTGTGCGAGAGCATGGGGAGACGGAGGTCCAAAGGCGCACCAGGGGCGCCGGGTAGGGAAAATTTAACCTCTTACAAGGTGAACCTATAGACAAGCTTCCTCTTCAGCGGTTACACATCAAATGCCGCAGCAGGAGGATTCGCATGTCGGATTATTGTTCTTCGGACGGTGCCAACCGTCTTCAGTCGGCGATCCGGGACTATTGGCGGAAGAAAGGCTTCGACGTGGACGTCGAGCTCGTCCATCAGGGCTTCGTCTCGACGATGCGGTCTTCGCGTTTCGACGTTCGCAGCGACATGGTCAACGGCATGCCCAGGCGCTCCAAGGACAAGCCTGAGGCCTAGATCGTTCCGCGCTCGCTCATCGCGACGCCGTTACCGATACGAATGATCATCTCGAACAGCGCCTCGTAATCGGCGAAGCGCTGTTCGCTGGTTTCGAGCGGAATGTCTTCCGTTCCATATCCGAACTCCGCGAGGAGGACGGGCATGCCGGCGCGCCGCCCGGCAAGAAGGTCGGTCAGGGTGTCGCCGACCATGACGCCGCGGCTCCGCCCGCTGCGGCGCAGGATTTCCTGAAGCGGCGCCGGATCGGGCTTGTGCGCCGCCAGGCTGTCCCGTCCCAGGACGATCTCGAACCGGGACAGAAGGCCGAGCGCCCGCAGGAGCGGGAAGGCCAGCCGCTCCACCTTGTTGGTGCAGACCGCCAGCGTCGCGCCTGCCCGCGCGAGCGCCTCGAGACACGCATCGCAGCCTTCGAACACGAAGGAGCTGTCCGCGATGTGGTCCTCGTAATGATCGATGTAATCCGAGACGAGGCGGTCCCCGGCCGCGCCCTGCGGGAAAGCCCGCCCGTTCTCCGCGAAGCCGCGCTCCAGAAGGGCGCGCGCCCCCTCTCCGACCAGGTGCCGCACCTCTCCTGCGGGCAGCGGGGACAGCCCCTCCCGCGTCAGGATCGCGTTCATCGCCTCGGTCAGGTCCGGAGCGCTGTCGACGAGGGTACCGTCGAGGTCGAAGATCACAACGAGGTCAGACAAAGGCGGGTTCGGCATGGCTTTTCCTTGACGGCGGGGGCATGTGCAGCGCGAAACGCGCTGTGACTAGAGGCTGCGGCAGCGGCAGGCTACGGCTTGGCTGCGGAACTGACGGGAAGGACGGCTCGAATGGAACCCCTGGCCAGCGTGATCCTCGGCGCCGGGCACGGCACGCGCATGCGCTCGCGCCTGCCCAAGGTGCTGCACGAGATCGGCGGACTGCCCATGCTCGGTCACGTTCTCGCGACGGCGCGGGGGCTCGGCGCCGAACGCCGGGTGGTCGTCATCGGCAGCCAGGCGCCCGAGGTCGGCGAGGCGGCGAGGGCGCTCGACGAAGAGGCGCTCGTCTTCGTTCAGGATCCGCCGCGCGGCACGGCCGATGCGGTGCGCGCGGGCATGGCGGGTCTCGATGGCTTCGACGGCATCGTCCTCGTCCTCTACGCCGATACGCCGCTCGTGACGGAAGCCACGCTGCGGGCGCTCGGCGCCGCGATCGCGGAGGGCGCGGCGCTCGCGGTCCTGGGCTTCGAGCCTGACGAGCCCGGCGCCTATGGCCGGCTTGTCACCGGCGAGGACGGCGCGCTCGTCCGCATCGTGGAGGCGAAGGATGCGAGCGCGGACGAGCTTGCGATCGGGTTGTGCAATTCGGGCGTGATGGCGATCCGGTCCGATGTGCTGCGCGAAGAGCTGCCCCGCGTCGGCAACGACAATGCCAAGGGCGAATTCTACCTCACCGATCTCGTCTCGCTCGTCACCGGCGGGGGCGGGCGCGCCGCGGTCGTGACCGCGGAGGAGAGCGAGGTGCTCGGGGTCAATGACCGCGCCGAGCTCTCCGTGGCCGAAGGCCTGTTCCAGACCCGCGCCCGGCTCGCCGCCATGCGCGCCGGCGTGACGCTGCAGGATCCCCGGAGCGTTCGCTTCAGCCACGACACGCAGATCGGGCAGGACTGCGTCATCGGGCCGAGCGTCGTCTTCGGGACCGGCGTGCGCCTCGCCGAGGGTGTCCGCGTCGAGGCGTTCAGCCATCTTGAAGGCTGCGCGGTCGAGACCGGGGCGACGGTCGGCCCCTTCGCGCGCCTGCGCCCGGGCGCGGAACTCGGCCCGCGGGCCAAGGTCGGCAATTTCGTCGAAGTGAAGAAGACGACGCTCGGAGAGGGCGCGAAGGTCAGCCACCTGACCTATCTCGGGGATGCCGAGATCGGCGCCCATGCGAATATCGGCGCAGGCACGATCACCTGCAATTACGATGGCTATGGCAAGTTCAGGACGAAGATCGGGGCGGGGGCGTTCATCGGCTCGAACTCCGCGCTGGTCGCTCCGGTGACGGTGGGGGCGGGCGCCTTTGTCGGTTCTGGGTCGGTGGTCACCGAGGACGTCGAGGCGGACGCTCTCGCCCTTGGGCGGAGCCGTCAGGTTCAAAAGCCGGGATGGGCGGCATCGTTTCGGTCCCGTATGGAAGGGAAATAGGCGCTTATGTGCGGCATTGTCGGCATTATCGGCCGTGGGGACGTCGCGGACGGCCTCGTCGAGGGGCTCCAGAGGCTCGAATATCGCGGCTATGATTCCGCCGGGATCGCCACCGTGTGCGATGGCCGGCTCGGCCGGCGCCGGGCGGTGGGCAAGCTCGCCGAGCTGCGCCGCATGCTGGCGGAGGATCCGCTGCCGGGCGCGGTGGGCATCGGCCACACCCGCTGGGCGACCCATGGCCGCCCGACAGAGGCCAATGCGCATCCTCATGCCGGCAGCCATGTCGCCGTGGTCCATAACGGCATCATCGAGAACTATGCCGCGCTGCGCGACGAGCTGACGGCTGACGGCGTCGCCTTCGAATCCGAGACCGATACCGAGACCGTGGCCAAGCTGATGGGCGCCTATCTCGATGCCGGGCGCGAACCGCGCGCAGCCTTCGCCGAGGCCATAGGCCGGCTCGAAGGCGCCTTCGCGCTGGCCGTTCTGTTCGAGGCCGAGCCCGAGACCCTCTACTGCGCGCGGCGCGGCAGCCCGCTCGCCGTCGGCCGGGGCGATGGCGAGATGTATCTGGGATCGGACGCCTATGCGCTCGCCCCCTTCACCAATCGGGTCACCTATCTCTCCGATGGCGACTGGGCCGTGGTCATGCGCGACCGCGTGGAGGTGTTCGGGCCGGACGGCGCGCCGGTCAGCCGCCAGGAGCAGCTCTCGGATGCCTCGGCCGCCATCGTCGACAAGGGCGAGCACCGGCACTTCATGGCGAAGGAGATTCACGAGCAGCCCGAAGTGATCGGCCACACCCTTTCGGCCTATCTCGATCCCGTCTCCGGCACGGTGCGCCTGCCCGAGGGCGGAATCGACTTCGCCGGCGTCACCTCGCTGACGATCTCCGCCTGCGGCACGGCCTATTTCGCGGGGCTGATCGCGAAATACTGGTTCGAGACCTATGCCCGCCTGCCGGTCGAGATCGATATCGCGTCCGAGCTCCGCTATCGCGACGTGCCCTACCGGCAGGGCGGGGCCGCGCTCTTCGTCAGCCAGTCGGGCGAGACGGCCGACACGCTCGCCGCGCTGCGCGACGCCAAGGAAGCGGGCCAGCGCATCGGCGCCGTCGTCAACGTGCCCGAGAGCACCATCGCGCGCGAGGCCGACGCTCTCTATCCCACCCATGCCGGGCCCGAGATCGGCGTCGCCTCGACCAAGGCGTTCACCTGCCAGCTCGCCACGCTCGCCTGCATCGCCATCGGCGCGGGCGTCGCGCGGGGCGTGCTGTCGCCCGAGGAGGAGCAGCGCCTCCTGACGGCGCTTCTCGAAGTGCCCCGCCATGTGGCGGAGGCGCTATCCATGGACGAGGCGCTGCGCGACCTCGCCCAGGACATGGCCTCCGCGCGCGACGTTCTTTATCTCGGCCGCGGCGTCAGCTTCCCGCTCGCCCTCGAAGGCGCCCTGAAGCTCAAGGAAATCAGCTATATCCACGCCGAAGGCTATGCCGCGGGCGAACTCAAGCACGGGCCTATCGCGCTGATCGACGAGGCGGTGCCGGTGATCGTGATCGCGCCGCCGGGCCCGCTCTTCGAGAAGACGATCTCGAACATGCAGGAAGTCATGGCGCGCGGCGGGCGCTGCTGCCTGATCTCGACCAAGGCGGGGCTCGCCGCGGCCGAGCGCGGCGGAGAGCTGTGGGCCAAGGTGCCCGTTCCGGACACAGAGGGGCTGCTCTCGCCCCTCGTCTACGCCGTGCCGGTGCAGCTTCTCGCCTATCATGCCGCGGTGGCCAAGGGCACCGATGTCGACCAGCCGCGCAATCTCGCGAAATCGGTCACCGTCGAATAGCCGCCAGATTTCAGTGCCTTGACCTGTAACATAGCCGGTAACACAGCGTGACTTCGGGCTGGCCCCCTTCGTAACCATACTGAAGGCACCGCTGCGTCAGAGGAGGGCTGGCGCGGCGGCACCGGCAAAGTGGGACGAAGCATGACGGCTGCGGGACTGAGCGAGAGGTTCGAGGGCGCTGCGGCGCAGACGCTTCGCGCGTCCGTGTCCTGCGAGGGCATCGGCCTGCATGGCGGCCTGCCCGTCCGCCTGACGCTGCATCCCGCGCCGGCCGGAACCGGCATCCTCTTCCGCCGCATCGACCTGTTGAGCGGCGAAGGCGGCGCCAATCAGGCGCAGCGCCTCGCGCGGCTATCGGTCCAGGCCTCGCCGGCGGCGGTTCGCGGCACCACGCTCGGCACGGTCCTCGGAAACGCTTCGGGCGTCACGGTCTCGACGGTCGAGCATCTGATGGCGGCCTTCGCAGGCTGCGGCATCGACCATGCGATCGTCACGCTGGACGGTCCGGAAGTGCCGATCATGGACGGCAGCGCCCAGCCTTTCCTAGACCTCATCGAAGAGGTCGGCACGCGGTCGCTGCCCGCGCCGCGCCGCGCCTGGCGGATCGATGCGCCGGTCCGGGTGGAGCGCGGCGACGCCTTCGTGGAGGTCGCGCCCCTGGCCGATCCCGCCCGGGCCTGCTGCACGCTCGACGTCACGGTCGACTATCCCGACCGCTCCATAGGACGGCAGCATCTGGAGCTGTCGGGCATCGCCGCGGCCTTTCGCGGCGACCTCGCCGCCGCCCGCACCTTCTGCTCGCTCTCCGATGTCGAGGCGATGCGCGCCAACGGCCTCGCGCTGGGCGGCTCGCTCGACAATGCCATCGTGGTCGACCAAGGGGCGATCCTCAATGACGGCGGGCTCCGTTTCGAAAGCGAATTCGTCCGCCACAAGGCGCTCGACCTGATCGGGGATCTGCATCTGCTATGCCGCCCGGTGATCGGGCGCATCACCGCCTACAAGCCGGGCCATGCCCTCAACACCGCGCTCGCCGCCGCGATCGACGCGTCGGACGGTAAGACCGAGGTCTTCCTGCCCGGCGAGGCGGAAGAAGGGCTGCGCATTCTCGCCTGAGCGGGCGGCGTCTGAACCCGAATTCACGCTGAAGCGGCCGGCGCAGGTTTGACCGGCCGGGGCGGCGTTCATACAAAGCGTGCCCACCGGCAGGGGCCGGGCGGCAACAGGGCTGGGCCATGAAACGACTGCGTCTCCTTCTCGCGACCGCGACCATCGCCGGTGTGACGGCCTGTGCGGGCGGTCCCGACCAGGACGAGCGTTTCGCCTATGTCGAGCAGCCGGTGGAGCTTCTCTATGCCGAAGGCGCGGAGAACCTCGAGAAGAAGCGCTATGACGAGGCGATCCTCTATTTCGAGGAAGTCGAGCGCCAGCATCCCTATTCGGCCTGGGCCCGGCGCGCCATGCTGATGACCGCCTATGGCCAGTACCGGACCAACGCCTATGAGGACTCGATCGCCTCGGTTGACCGTTTCCTCTCGATCCATCCGGGCAACAAGGACGCGGCCTACGCCTATTACCTCAAGGCGATGAACTATTACGAGCGGATCCGCGATGTCGGGCGCGATCAGGACATCACCAAGAACGCGCTCATCGCGCTTCAGGACGTGGTGCGCCGCTATCCCGAAAGCGAATATGCGCGCGATGCCCGCCTCAAGCTCGACCTGGCGCGCGATCACCTTGCCGGCAAGGAAATGGATGTCGGCCGCTGGTATCTGCGGCACGGCCAGCATGTCGCGGCGCTCGGCCGGTTCAACACCGTGCTGCGCGACTATCAGACCACGAGCCACGTGCCCGAGGCGCTTCACCGCATCGTCGAAAGCTATCTGCAACTCGGCGTCGTGCCCGAGGCGCGCCGTCATGCGGCGATCCTCGGTTACAACTATCCGGGCTCGGAATGGTACGAGGACACCTACGCGCTCTTCGAGGATCGCGACCTCGACATCAACGCGCCTGCCCAGCCGGCGACGGCCGCCCTCGATCAATAGGGGGGAGGCCCGCCCTTAGGCGGACAGCTCGATCCGGTAGCTTTCCATGACCGGATTGGCGAGCAGGCGCTCGCACATACGCTCGACATCGGCGCGGGCCTTCGCCTCGTCCGTCTCGCTCAGCTCGATCTCGATCAGCTTGCCCTGGCGCACGCCCGAGACATCCTCGAAGCCGAGGCCGTGAAGCGCGCCTTCGATGGCTTTTCCCTGCGGGTCGAGGACGCCGCTCTTGAGGGTGATGAACACGCTCGCTTTCATGATGCCGCCCCTTACGCCTTGTTCTCGTCGTTCGAGCTGACGAGGACGGGCCCCTTGGCGTCGCCCCGCTCGTTCTCGTTGCGCAGGATGCCGAGGCGCCGCGCCACTTCGCGATAACCCTCGACCACGCCGCCCATGTCCTTGCGGAAGCGGTCCTTGTCCATGCTGTCGCCCGTATCGGCATCCCACAGGCGGCAGCTGTCCGGGCTGATCTCGTCGGCGAGGATCAGGCGGACGAGGTCGCCCTCATATTGGCGGCCGAATTCGAGCTTGAAGTCGATCAGCCGGATGCCCGCGCCCGCGAAGAGCCCCGACAGATAGTCGTTCACCCGCAGGGCATAGGCCATCATGTCGTCGATCTCCTGGGCGCTGCCCCAGTTGAACGCCGTGATGTGGTCCTCCGACACCATGGGATCGCCCAGCTTGTCGTCCTTGTAGTAGAACTCGACGACGGAGCGGGGCAGGGCGTCGCCCTCGTTCAGGCCGAGCCGTTTCGCAAGCGATCCGGCCGCGACATTGCGGACCACCACTTCGAGCGGAATGATCTCGACATGGCGGATCAGCTGCTCGCGCATGTTGATGCGGCGGATGAAGTGCGTCGGGATGCCCACCCGCTCGAGGCCGGACATGATGAACTCGGAAATGCGGTTGTTGAGGACGCCCTTGCCCTCGAGCACGGCGTGCTTCTGGTTGTTGAAGGCCGTCGCGTCGTCCTTGAAGTGCTGGATGAGCGTGCCCGGCTCGGGGCCCTCATAGAGAATCTTCGCCTTGCCTTCGTAGATCTGCTTGCCGCGGGCCATCGCCGGAATCCTTGCGCGCTGCGGGGGTGGCCTCGGCGCGGAGCGGGCGCGTCCCCCCAGGGGGTAAGGCCGCCCCGCTAGCACGCTGCGAAACCCCGCGCAAAGCCGTTTGCAGGAACACGGCACCGGCGTAGACGGGGGTATGGTTCCGGCAGGGAAGGAGCGGCAATGACCACGTTTGACGATCGGGAGCGGCGGTTCGAAGCGAAATTCGCCCATGATGCGGAAGCGCGCTTCAAGGTGGAGACGCGGCGCGACAGGCTCATCGGCGCCTGGGCGGCCGAAAAGCTGGGCCTCTCGTCCAGCGATGCCGAGGCCTATGCCCGGTCGGTCGTCAGGGCCGACCTCAAGGAGCCGGGCGACGACGATGTCTTCGAGAAGCTGCGCGAGGACCTGCCTCCCAGCATCTCCGACGAGGATATCCGCGCCAAGATGGCCGAATGCCTGGACAGGGCGATGGACGAGACCCGCTCGCCCGGCACCAGGGGCGGCGGCGCGTGAGCGGGGGCGGAAGAGGCCGCCTCGCCGGCAAGAAGGCGCTCATCACCGGCGGCGCCCAGGGGCTCGGCCTCGCCTTCGGGCGGATGTTCAAGGAGGAGGGGGCGGAGATCGTCCTCACCGATATCCAGGCCGACAAGGTCGCCCAGGCCGCCGGAGAGATCGGCGCCGCGGCGGGCCTCGCCCATGACGTGACGGACGAGGCGCAGTGGAAAGAGGTCTGCGCCGCGGCCGAGGAGGCGATGGGCGGCATCTCCGTCCTCATCCACAATGCCGGCATCGGCAGCCTCGGCAATATCGAGACCGAGACCTATGAGCAGTATCGGCAGGTCATGGCGATCGACTGCGACTCGGTCTTCCTCGGGACGCAGGCCGCCATGCCCGCGCTGAAGCGGGCGGGCGACGCCTCGATTGTGGTCATTTCCTCGGTCGCCGGCATCATCGCCGACGCCAATTTCCTGTCCTACAACGTCGCCAAGGCCGGCGTGGCCATGATGTCCCGCTCCATCGCGCTGCACTGCGCGAAGGCGCGGACCGGAATCCGCTGCAATTCCGTGCACCCGGTCTTCACCCGCACGCCGATCCTCGACCCGATGATCGCGATGAAGGGCAGCGCCGAAGAGGGCGAGGCCGCGCTCACGCGGCAGATCCCGCTCAAGCGCCTCGGCGAGCCCGAGGAGGTGGCCAGCATGGTGACCTATCTCGCCTCCGACGAAAGCCGCTTCGTGACCGGCTCGGCCTTCACCATCGATGGCGGCATCACCGCCGGCAGCGGCCGCTAGCCGCCAAGGGGGCAGAGGCTCTCAGGCCCGCTCCAGAAGCTCGATCCGCGCTGGGTGGTCATTGCGCCCGTCCGGCGCGATCCTCTCCAGCGTGGAGGCGGTCCATCGATCCGGGGCCAGTGCGGGAAAGCGGGTATCGCCCTCCACCTCCGCCTCGATCACGGTCCGGTAGATCCTGTCCGCCCGCGGCAACGCTTCGGCATAGACCGCGCCGCCGCCGATAACGCAGATCTCTTCGGCCTCTGCCCGCGCGGCCGCCTCCTTGGCGAGGGCGAGGCCGTCCTCGAGCGAGCCTGCGACCTGCGCGCCGTCCGGGGCGAACTCCGCGCGGCGCGACAGGACGATATTCGTCCGTCCCGGCAGCGGCTTGCCGATCGAGGCGAAGGTCGTCCGTCCCATGATGACGGGCTTGCCGAGGGTCACCCGCTTGAACCAGCGAAGGTCGTCCGCCATCCGCCAGGGCAGGCCGCCATCGCGCCCGATGACGCGGTTCTCGGCCATCGCGACGACCAGCGCGATCCGGGGCTCGCTCATATGGCGACCGGCGCCTTGATGTGCGGGTGCGGATCATAGCCCTCCACCCGCACGTCATCGAAGGACAGCTCCCGCACGTCCCGCAGATCCGGGTTCACCCACAGCGTCGGCAGAGGCCGCGGCGCCCGCGAAAGCTGCTCCTTCGCCTGGTCGAGATGGTTTGAGTAGAGATGGGCGTCGCCGAAGGTGTGAACGAACTCGCCGGGCTTCAGTCCCGTCGCCACGGCCATGGCGTGGGTCAGGATCGCATAGCTCGCAATGTTGAAGGGCACGCCGAGAAAGATGTCCGCCGAACGCTGGTAGAGCTGGCAGGACAGGCGGCCTTGGGCGACATAGAACTGGAACAGGCAGTGGCAGGGCGCGAGCGCCATCTCGTCCAGCTGTCCCGGATTCCAGGCCGAGACGACGAGGCGGCGCGAATTCGGATTGCGCCGGATCTCGTCCTGCACCCAGGCGATCTGGTCGACCGTGCCGCCGCCGGGCTTCGGCCAGCTTCGCCATTGCGCGCCGTAGACGGGGCCGAGATCGCCGTTCTCGTCCGCCCATTCATCCCAGATGCTGACGCGGTTTTCCTTCAGATAGGCGATGTTCGTCTCGCCGCGCAGGAACCAGACGAGCTCGTGGAGAATGGACTTGATGTGAATCTTCTTGGTCGTGACCAGCGGGAAGCCTTCGCTCAGATCGAAGCGCATCTGGTGGCCGAACACGCCGCGCGTGCCCGTCCCGGTGCGGTCCCCGCGTTCCGTGCCGTGCTCGAGCGCGCGGCGCATCAGGTCGAGATAGGCGTCCATCGTGGCGTCCGAATCGAAGCTTCGCCGGAAAGCTAGCAGAGGCGGGCGGCAGGCAAGCCCGCTCTTTTCCTCAGCTCACTCGGCCGCCTCGGGCGGAATCTTCAGAAGCTTGCCTTCGACCTCGACCTTCTCCGCGCCGTCCTTCTTGCGGGGGCCGTGATAGTCGGTGACGTCCTGTGTCAGCGCATAGCAGGCGAGGCGGATCGAAAGCGGGATCTTGACCTTCTCGCCGTCGCGCTCGCCCTTCTCGTAATACTGGATCATGCGCCGCTTGAGGCCGAGCGCTTCGGCGGCCTGCTTCTGGGAAAGGCCGAGCGACTTCCGCCAGCGTTTGAAATCGGGGCTGTCCATGCGCGCTCCGTACGCCTGTTTGATTGCGGTTTGATAACAGCGAAGAGGGGGTCGCCTCCAGCGTTCCGCTGCGATCCTTCTCAAACCGGTCCGGACTTGCTATATGGGCTGTGACGCTTCGGCGCCTATGGCGATAAACGGCGATCACAATAAGCGGACCGGACCCGGGGGCGGTACCCGGCGGCTCCACCAGAGCGCTGTGTTCCTTGCGGCACGGCAGAGCGTTCCGGCGGGGCCGAAATAGCATCGACGGACGTGTAAAAGATCGACTTTCGCCCGGATGGTCTCCGTCATTGGACCACCATGAATAGTTGCCAACGACAACAACATGGAAGGTGTCGCTCTCGCTGCGTAACGCAGCGCGGGTTCACCGCTTTTAAGTCCTAGGGCCTTTCCCGTCCTAGGCGGGGCCGCCGGGGGCCTGGCAACAGAACCCCGGCACTTCCTCTCTTTTTTGGCGCTATCGCTCGCTCTGCACTCGCTGCTTGAGCGCGGCGGGGCGCTTGAGCGGGCGCGGCGGGCTGGGGCGGCTCTTCGGGAGCGCCTTTCCTATTGGGGAGCTTCGGGCGCTCCCGGCGCCGCGGCTTGGTCTTGTGGCGCCGCCTCGGCCTCCAGCGTCTTCAGGAACGCCAGGATGTCGCGCCGGTCAGCGGGGTTCGGCTGGCCCGCATAGCCCATTCGGTTGCCCGGAAGGAATTGCTGCGGGTTCTCGATGAAGGCATTGAGCGCCGCCTCGTCCCAGACGAGATCGGCCCGTTCCAGTGCGCGCGAATAGGCGAAATCCGGATGCCGCGCCGACGGCGCGCCGACGATGCCGTAAAGATTGGGGCCGACACGGTGCGGCTCGCCTTCGCGGAAGGCGTGGCATACGGCGCAGGCCCGGAAGAGCTGCCGTCCCGTCACCGGATCGGCCGGCATGGCCAGCCTCTCTTCGGCGGTCAGGGGCTCCGGCGCGTCGCCGCCGCTGCAGGCGGCGAGACCGCTTCCGAGGAGGAGAAGGGCGAGGATACGCATGACGCGGAGCTAGAGGCAGGCTAGGGAAGGGTCCAGAGGCAGCGGCGTCACATCGGCGCCCCGGCCTCGCGACCGCGCCGACATCCAGTATTCCGGGAGCACGTTTTGGACCTCAAATCGATCATACGGGCGATTCCCGACCACCCGGCGCCGGGCATCGTCTTTCGCGACATCACCACCTTGATGCGCGATCCGAAAGCCTTCGCCCATTCCGTCGACCTGCTGGCCGAGGCCTTCAAGGCGCAAGAGGTGGACAAGGTGGCGGGGATCGAGGCGCGCGGCTTCATCTTCGGCGCTGCGCTCGCGGACCGCCTCGGCGCCGGCTTCGTGCCGGTCCGGAAGCTCGGCAAGCTGCCGGCCGCGACGCTGCGGCGCTCCTATACGCTCGAATATGGCGAGGACACGCTCGAGATGCATGACGACGCCGTGGCGGACGGCGAACGGGTCCTGCTCGTGGACGACCTCATCGCGACCGGCGGCACGGCCCTCGCGGCGGCCGAACTCGTCGAGGAGGCGGGCGGCGCGCTCGTCGCCTGCGCCTTCGTCATCGACCTGCCGGCGCTCGGCGGCGCCGAACGCCTCCGGGCCAGAGGGCATGACGTCCTCAGCCTTATGCATTTCGAGGGCGAATGATGAACGGCAGGGCGCAAGAGCAGGTTCCGGCGACCCAGGCGGTCACGCCGGAGGTCGGCGTGGCCGGCCTCCTCAACGAAGCGGCCAAGACCCGCGGCTCCTATACCGAGATCGAGCGGGACAGGGCGAGCGCATCCTTGATGAAGCTGCTCATGCTGCCCCGGCCCAAGGCCAAGACGCTCTGCGATGCGGCGCAGGAGGCTCATGCCGCCCATGTCACGCTGGCGGGCTTCGCCGACGCGGCGGCGAGCCTTCCGGGCGACGAGCGCGAGCAGCTGGTCCGCCAGGTCTGGGCGCTGCTGGATGACGAAGAGGGCGAGGCGAGCCCCGAGCGCGAGGTCCTGAGCGCGATCGGTTCCGCCTTCGATCTGTCGCGCGAGCAGATCCTCTCCTTGAGGCCGAGCGGCTGATGTCGGCGCAATCGCGAAGAGACCGGGTGACGGCCGCCAGCGTGCGGGCCCGGAAGGGCGCCGAGCCTCTGGTCTGCCTCACCGCTTACGACGCGCCGACCGCGTCGCTGCTCGACCCGCATTGCGACGTGCTCCTCGTCGGGGACTCCCTCGGCATGGTGGTGCACGGCCTGCCGAGCACTGTCGGCGTCACCACCGAGATGATGATCCTGCACGGCCAGGCCGTCATGCGCGGCGCGCGCCAGGCGCTCGTCGTGGTCGACCTCGCCTTCGGCACCTATGAAGCGGGCCCGGCGCAGGCCTTCGAGACCGCCGCGCGCGTCCTGCGCGAGACGGGCGCGGGCGCGGTCAAGATCGAGAGCGGCGCCTATGCCGGCGAGACCGTGCGCTATCTGAGCGAACGGGGGGTTCCGGTCATGGCCCATGTCGGCCTGCGCCCGCAGGCCTCGCTCGTCACCGGCGGCTTCCGGGCCAAAGGCCGCGACGAGGCCGAGCGCGCCGCGGTCCTCGAAGAGGCGCGTGCCGCCGACGAGGCGGGCGCCTTCGCGATCGTGGTCGAGGGCGTGGATGCGCGCCTCGCCGAGGAGGTCACGAAAGCGGTCGCCGCGCCCACGATCGGCATCGGGGCGTCCGCGGCCTGCGACGGCCAGATCCTCGTCGTGCCCGACATGCTCGGCCTGTTCGAGTGGACGCCGAAATTCGTGCGGCGCTATGCCGATCTGCGCGCCGATATCGAGGATGCGGCGCGCCGCTATGCCGAGGACGTGCGCGCGCGCCGCTTCCCATCGGACGCGGAGACCTATCGGCTGCGCCGGCCTGCCGGCGAATGATCGGAACTGTTGCCTTCCCTGCGCGATCTGGCACGACCGTCACCGGCAGGCGCTTCCGGCGCTAGGGCGATTTTGCAACGGGAATGATTATGGCAGATACCAAGGACCAGCTTGTCGCGCTTCTGAACGAGCAGTTCGACGCCATCGTCGAGGCGTGGATCGCCACGCAGAAGGACGAGGGCGTCCGGCGGTCCGACCTGTTCTCCGCCAAGGAAACGCGCGCGCAGACGGTGCGCCTGCTGACCGCCTTCCGCAACGGCGTCGCCGAGGCGGAGACGGGCGAGGACCTCGATCTCAGGGCCGATGAGTGGGCCGAGCTGCGCGAGACGCTGTCCGATCTCGGGCGCGAGCGGGTCGAGCGCGGCATGACCCCGACGGAGATGGCCACCTTCGTCGCGGCGCTGAAATCGCCGCTCTTCCATTCCCTGCGCGAACGCATGGCCGGCTCTCCGGATGCGCTGATCGAGGAGGTCTGGCACATCACCCGCATCGTCGATGCCTTCGCCCTCTACACGACCGAAGTCTTCATCGCCGAACGCGAGCTGGTGATCGAGCGGCAGCGCACCGAGATGCTGGAGCTCTCGACCCCGGTCGTGCAGCTCTGGGACGACATCCTCGCTCTGCCGCTGATCGGCACGATGGATTCGGTGCGGGCGCAGGACGTGATGGAGAACCTCCTCGAGGCCATCGTCGAGCGGAAGGCCGAGATCGTCATCATCGACATCACGGGCGTCCAGACCGTCGACACCCAGGTCGCCCAGCACCTCCTGCGCACCGCGGCGGCCGTGCGCCTCATGGGCGCCGAATGCGTGATCAGCGGCATCAGCCCCCGCATCGCGCAGACCATGGTGCAGCTCGGCGTCGACGTCGGAGAGGTCGTGACCAGCGGCAGCATCCAGAACGCGCTGACCTATGCCTTCCGCAAGGTGGGCGTGCGGATCGCGGCCGAAGAGACGCCCAAGGGGTCCCGTGTCTGACGCCGCCGCGCTGTTCCACGTCGAGGACGTCCTGCTCGTCTCCATCCGGGACGACATCGACGACACCGACATCCTCGACCTCCAGGAGCGCCTTTCCGAGAGCGTGGCGCGGCGGGACGTGCAGGGCGTGGTGATCGATATCAGCGATCTCGAAATCGTCGACACCTTTGTCGGGCGGGTGCTCGGCCAGCTCGCCAAGATCGCCAAGCTCCTGGCCGCCGACACCTATATCGTCGGCATGCGGCCCGCCGTGGCGATGACGCTGGTCGAGCTCGGCATGACGCTGCCCGAGATGCGGACCGCGCTCAACGTCACACAAGCGGTGCGGCGCCTGCGCGAGAGCAGATGAGCGAAATCCCGCAGGACGGGCAGCCTGTCGGCCGCGTTCCGCTGGCGACCAACAGGGACGTCGCCCGGGCGCGCAAGGCGGTCGGAGCCGTCATGGACGAAGGAAGGGCGAGGCCGATCCAGAAGACGCGTTTCGTCACCGCCGTCAGCGAGATCACGCGGAACGCGATCGTCCATGGCGGGGGCGGCGTCCTGATGATCTACGCGCACGCCCTTCCGCGCGCGATCAGCGTCGCGTGCCGCGACGAAGGCGGCGGGATCGAGAATGTGGAGGAGGCGATGCGAGACGGTTTCAGCACAGCCGGCAGCCTCGGCAGGGGCCTGGGAGGCGCCAAGCGCCTCGTCGATGCTTTCGAGATCGAAAGCACGCCCGGCGGCGGCACCACCGTCAGGATGATGAGCCGGACGTGACCGCCTGGATCGAAGTCCGCGAGGACAGCGCGGTCGGCGAAGCGCGCCGCCGGGCCGTGGCCGGGGCGGAGGCTGCGGGCCTCGGGCGGGAAGCGCAGGACCGCGCGGCGCTCGTCGCCACCGAAGCGGCGACGAACATTCTCAAGCATGGGGGCGGGGGCCGGATGCTCGTCGCCCCCCAGCCTCCCGGCATCGCCATCGTCGCCAGCGACGAGGGCCCCGGCATCACCCATCTCGACCGGGCGATGGAGGACGGCGCCAGCAGCGCGGGGTCCATGGGAACGGGCCTCGGCGCGATGCGCCGCCTCGCCGACAGCTTCGACATCGTCACCAGCGCGGCCGAAGGCACGATCGTGGTGACCGAGATCCACGCGCGCTCCCGGCGCGGCGCCCCGTCGCCGCGGAGCGGGGCGGGCGGCATTCGCGCCGCCGCCCTCAAGGCCAACTATCCGGGCGCGAGCGTCTGCGGTGACGCATTCGTGATCGCGCCCCGAAAGGAGGGGCTGGCGCTTCTGGTCTGCGACGGCCTCGGGCACGGGCCGGCCGCGCATGAGGCCTCGTCCGCGCTGACCTCGGCCTTCGGGCGCAGCGATCCCGCAGACCCCGCCGGGGCGCTGACCGACATTTCCCGCGCCGCGGAGGGCACGCGGGGCGGGGTCGGCTTCGCCTGCATCCTGCCTCAAGGCGAGGAAACGCTTCGTTTTGCGGGGGTCGGCAATACGACGGCGCTTCTTCTGTCGCGCCACCGGACAAAGCGGCTGCCCTCCCGCGATGGACGGCTCGGCGGCGCGCTTCCCCGCCTGCGGCAGGAGGAGGTGCCCTTCCCCTCGGACACGGCCCTGATCCTGCACACGGACGGGCTGCGCACGCTTCGGGCGCTCGACGGCTACAAGTCGCTTCTGCACCGCCCCCCTCTGACGATGGCAGCCGTCTTGCTCTGCCGGGAGTGGCGCGGCAATGACGATGCCTGCGTGCTGGTCGCACGGCCCATGCCTGCGCCCGGAGCGGGAGAGAGGAGCACGTCTTGAAGCCGTCGCGGCTGCGCATCAACAGCATCAGGCTGCGCAACAAGCAGGACGTGGCGCGCGTGCGCCAGGTCGGCCATGCCGCGACCTCGCATCTCGGATTCACGCCTTTCGACCGCACCCGCATCACCACCGCGATGATCGAGCTTGCGCGCAATGTGGTCTCGCATGGGGAAGGGGGGCGGATGGCGCTGCACCTCGCCTCTCACGGCGAGCGTGCCGAGCTGGCCGTCTCCGTCGTCGATACGGGGCCGGGCCTGTCCGACCGCGAGGTGGCCGCCGTCTTCTCCGATGCGCCCGTGAGGCTGGCGAAAGAGGCTGCGAGCAATGGGCTCGGCCTGCACGGCGTGCGCCGTCTCGCCGACCGCTTCGACCTGCGGACGAGCCCGAACGGCACGCAGATCGACGTCGGTTTCTGTTCCGAAAAGCCCGCAAGCGACCTCGCCGCCCTGGCGCAGGACATCGCCGCCGACCTCGAGCGGCTTGGCGAGACCGATCCCGTCGCCGCCCTCGCCCAGCAGAACCAGGAGCTTCTCGAAGCGCTCCGCGAACGCGACCTCCTCCTGGCGGAGGTGCATCACCGCACCCGCAACAACCTCACCCTGATCGCCAGCCTCGTGCGCCTCTCCTGCAATGCGGCCACGCATGAGGAGACCCGCCAGGCCCTCGCCGACCTCGACAGCCGCATCCAGGCGGTGGCGAGCGTCCACCAGCATCTCGAGCGCGGCGAGAGCGGCGCCACCTTGCAGGCAATACCCTTCCTGCGCAGCGTCGCGGACGCCTCGCAGCAGGCCTTCAGCTCCGCCGAGCAGGAGGTGACGATCCGCGTTGGAGGCGACGACATCGCCCTGCCGCACCAGGCTGCGGTCGATATCGGCCTCATCGTCGGGGAGCTTCTGACCAATGCGATGAAGCACGCCTTCCCCGAGCGCGATCACGGCCGGATCACCGTCACCCTCGAGGAACAGGGCGAGGACGGGGTGCTGATCGAGGTGCGCGACGACGGCGTCGGCCTGCCGGCGGGCAAGACCCGGCCGGAGAATGGGGGCTCTCTGGGCTGGCGGATGATCAGGAGCATGACCCAGCGCTATGAGGGCCGCCTCGACACCGAGGCCGGGGAGGGCCTGTGCGTCCGCATCGCGCTGGCAGCGGTCACCGAACGCGAAATTCCCGATCCGCGCGATTGAGACACCGGCAGGGTGTGGCCGCGCCGGGTGCCACCGCTTGTGCTTGCACCGGGCTCTCGCGGCGCCTACCTACACGCCGTCTTTACCGGGCGCGGCGAAACTGGCCGCCCCCAATCCCCGACCCGGAGTCCACATGTCCGAACGCGACCCCCACGACCTGTACATGAACACGCTCGTCCCGATGGTGATCGAGCAGACGAGCCGTGGCGAGCGGAGCTTCGATATCTATTCGCGCCTCCTCAAGGAGCGCATCATCTTCCTGTCGGGCCCGGTCCACGACCAGATCTCGACGCTGATCGTCGCCCAGCTCCTCTTCCTGGAGGCCGACAACCCCAAGAAGGACGTCGCCTTCTATATCAACAGCCCCGGCGGCTCGGTCACGGCCGGCCTCGCCATGTACGACACCATGCGGTATATCCGGCCGCAGGTCTCGACCATGTGCGTCGGCCTCGCCGCCTCCATGGGCTCGCTGCTGCTGACCGCCGGCGACAAGGGCAAGCGCTTCTCGCTGCCGAACTCCCGCATCATGGTCCACCAGCCCTCCGCGGGCTTCCAGGGCCAGGCCTCGGACATCGAACGGCACGCCCGCGACATCATCGCGACCAAGAAGCGGCTCAACGAGATCTATGTCGAGCATACGGGCCAGGACTACGAGACGATCGAGAAGACCCTCGACCGCGACACCTTCATGAGCCCCGAGGAATCCGTCGAATTCGGCCTGATCGACCAGGTGCTCGAGAAGCGGTCGCAGCCTTCGGCAGAGAGCAACGGCCAGTAACGGGGCCGCGTGTTAGGTGGGCGCGAATCCGCCCACCTAACACTATCTAAACGAAAAGACGGGAGCCTGCATTCGTGCCGCGATTGCGCGGCCCGTGCCGATCATGCAGACTCGCCTGCGAGAACAATAAGCACGACGGGCCGCGGAGCGGGGACACGCGCGGCGTAGGAGCGTTTCATGAGCAAAGTCAAAGGCAATGGCGGCAGCGGGCCCACCGGCAATGGTGGCGGAGGCGATGGCAAGAACACGCTCTACTGCTCGTTCTGCGGCAAGTCCCAGCACGAGGTCCGCAAGCTGATCGCAGGCCCGACGGTCTTCATCTGCGATGAATGTGTCGAGCTGTGCATGGACATCATCCGCGAGGAGTCGAAGTCCAGCCTGGTCAAGTCGGGCGATGGTGTGCCGAGCCCGCAGCACATCCACAACGTCCTCGACGATTACGTGATCGGCCAGGCCTACGCCAAGCGCGTCCTGTCGGTCGCGGTGCACAACCACTTCAAGCGCCTCAACCACGCGCAGAAGAACGCCGATGTCGAATTGGCGAAATCCAACATCCTGCTCGTCGGCCCCACCGGCTCGGGCAAGACGCTGCTCGCCCAGACCCTGGCGCGCATTCTCGACGTGCCCTTCACCATGGCGGACGCGACGACGCTGACCGAGGCGGGCTATGTCGGCGAGGATGTCGAGAACATCGTCCTCAAGCTGCTGCAATCGGCCGATTACAATGTCGAGCGGGCGCAGCGCGGCATCGTCTATATCGACGAGATCGACAAGATCTCCCGCAAGTCGGACAATCCCTCGATCACGCGGGACGTCTCGGGCGAGGGCGTGCAGCAGGCGCTCCTGAAGATCATGGAAGGCACGGTCGCCTCCGTGCCGCCGCAGGGCGGGCGCAAGCATCCGCAGCAGGAATTCCTCCAGGTCGACACGACCAACATCCTCTTCATCGTGGGCGGCGCCTTCGCCGGCCTCGACAAGGTCATCCAGAACCGCGGCGACGCCGCCTCGATCGGCTTCGGCGCCGAGGTGAAGGAGATCGAGGAGAAGCGGATCGGCGATGTCCTTCGCGGCGTCGAGCCCGAGGACCTGCTCAAATTCGGCCTGATCCCCGAGTTCATCGGCCGCCTGCCGGTGATCGCCACCCTCGAGGATCTCGACGAAGAGGCTCTGGTCCAGATCCTCACCTCGCCGAAGAACGCTCTGGTCAAGCAGTATCAGCGCCTCTTCGAGATGGAGGATGTCGAGCTCACCTTCACCGAGGAAGCGCTGAAGGCGGTCGCCCGCAGGGCGATCACCCGCAAGACCGGCGCGCGGGGCCTGCGCTCGATCATGGAAGGCATCCTGCTCGACACGATGTTCGACCTGCCCACCATGGAAGACGTCGCCGAGATCGTGGTGAACGACGAAGTGGTCGAGGGCCGCGGCGAGCCGCTGCGGGTCATCGCGGAAAATAAGAAAGAAGGCGGCGCGAGCGCATAGCGCGCCACCGTCTGCCATGACGCCGAAAAAGGCCGCGGGATCCGTTCCGCGGCCTTTTTCGTTCTGCGGGGCGCCCGTGCCTGCCCCGCCTCGCGGCGCCCGGGCGGCACGGGAGAAAAGAGCAGGGCTGCTTCTGGCAGGGCGGGGCGACAGGCCCTAACTGAAGCGCATGTCATCACGCCCTGTCACAGTCACCCTTTCCCACGAACACACCAAGGAAGAGGCGCGCCGCCGCCTCGACGAGAATCTCGACAAGCTCACCTCGCAGCTCGGCTCTGTCGCCAAGGTGGAGCATGAGTGGTCGGGCGACACGCTCAACTTCCGTGCCCGGGCGATGATGCAGACGGTGACCGGCGATCTGACCGTGTTCGACGACCATGTGCGCATCACGGTCGTCCTGCCGGGTCTCCTCGCGGGAATGGCCGAGAAGGTCAGCGGCAATATCCGCAAGCAGGGCCAGATCCTTCTCGAGAAGAAATAGTTTCCCGGCCCGTTCCGGAACGCTTGGCCGTTCTCCCCGTTAGCGGCAGCAGGGGGCTCGGCCCGCTGCCGTCCGGCGGCGTGTTGCGTAGCCCCCGAACAATGAGGGGAACGACATGGATCTTCTTTTCTGGGCGATCGTCTTCGTCATCATCGCTGTCGTCGCCGGCGCGCTCGGCTTCACCGGAATCGCCAAGGGCGCGGCCACCATCGCCAAGGTCATCTTCGGGATCTTCCTGGTGCTGGCGGTGATCTTCATCCTTCTGGTCATCCTGGGCGTCGGCGCCGTGGCCTGATCGCCGCGCGACGAGCCGGACGAACGAAACCCCCGCCACGGATGTGGCGGGGGTTCTTTCTTGGCTGCGTCCGCGTCTTGCGGGATCAGAAGGGGATCCAGTTCCGATTGTCGGAGAAGTGCAGGTAGCCGACATTCACCCCGGTGCGGGCGCCCACGCCGGTGCGGATCGGCACCACCGTCGTCTCGCCATTGGTCATCACTTCGGCTGCCGCGCCGCCGATGACGTAGAAATTGCCCTCGCCGCCGGGGAAGCGCTGATAGATGTTCTCGGTGGAGCCGAGGTCATAGACCAGGGTGAAGACCTTGGATGCGTCCGCGCCCAGATCGAAGCCCAGCGAAGGGCCCTGCCAGTAGACTTCGACCGGCTGCTGGTTCGGCCGGTAGAGATATCCTTTGCCATAGGTGACGCCGACGCCGATCGCGCCGCCCGCTTCCTCGCCCGCGATATAGGCCTGGGGCCGTCCTTGTTCGCCGAATACGTCGGCGACGAGTTCGGCGACTTCCGCCGAGGCCTGGCCGAAGAAGTTCTCCGCCTCGTCCAGGATGTCGTCGCGCTGATAGGTCGGATATTCGAGATCGCTCTCGATCACGCTCCGCTCGACATCGGCATTGGTGTCGGCGGCCGGATTGCTGACTTCCTGATCGATGGTCTGGCAGCCCGAAAGAACCAGCGCCAGCGGCGCAGCCGCCACGGCAAGCTTGCGGTGAAACATGATCTCGTCCCTCTTTGTCGCGACAGCGCATGCACTGCGTCGTTGAGGGCGAGACACGGCGCCGCGGCCGAAAGTTCCCCTATGGCCTGTGCGCCGGGGGTCGGGCCGACAGGTCGAAGCGGGCGAGGGCATGCTCGAAAATGCTGCCCATCCAGACGGTTCCGCCTCTTTCGCGCACCCCCGTCACATGGTGGTAGTCCCCCGGGTCCCCGTCGATCAGATGGACGAGGCGCCCTTCGCCGTCATAGGCGGCGATGCGGCAGCAGGGCGGGGTCGGCGGCTGCAAGCGCTCTGGCAGGCGGGCGACGAGGGCGCGCAGGGCGGCGGGCAGGCTGTGAATATGCGCCAGCGCCCGGTTCGGCAGCGCCGGCAGGGCGAGCCAGAACAGGCCGTCCGAGCCGAGCGAGAGATTGTCCGGCAGGCCCGGCACATGGGCGAAGATCTCGGCCCGCCCATCCTCCAGCCAGACACGGTGCACCTGCGCCTTGCCCGTCTCGGCGACTAGAACGAAGCGCTCTTCGGGGTCGAGCGCGACGCCATTGGCGAAGGCGAGCCCGTCCAGCAGCACTTCGGGCTCGGCCCCCGGGCGCCAGCGCAGAAGGCGTCCCGTGCAGGTGTGCTCGACGATGTCCCTGCGGAATCGCTCCAGCCGGTAGCGGCGCGAGGACTCCGAGACATAGATCGTCCCGTCCCGCGCCACCGCCGCATTGTTGCAGACGCCGAAGGGCGCGCCGTCCACGGCGTCCAGCAGCGCCTCGACCGCGCCCGTGCGCGGGTCCACCGCCTGTAGCCCCAGATCGGCATTGCAGACGAGCACGCGGCCATCGGGCAGAAGCTCCACGCCGAGGCCCCGCCCGCCGAGCTCGGCGACCGTTTCGCTCTCTTCCGCCCCCGGCCGCACGCGCAACAGGCGTCCGTCATTGCGCAGCGCGGAATAGACCGTGCCGTCCTCGGCGATGACGGCGTCCTCCGGGCCGAGGCCGGGGGTCGGGACGCGGGTGAGGGGCGGCATCTTGGTGGGGGTCATGAAGGGCAGGGTAGGGCCTTCGCGCCGCCGCGCCAGTGGGCCTTGCAGGCTTTCCTCTTCGCGCCGACTCGGGCCAAGGCAAGGGCGACAGGAGGCCTGCCATGCGCATACTCAACGAATTCCGGGAATTCGCCGTCCGCGGCAATGTCGTCGACCTCGCCGTCGGCATCATCATCGGCGGCGCCTTCACCACCATCGTGCGCAGCCTCGTCGACGACATCGTCATGCCGCCGATCGGCTGGATCACGGGCGGGGTCGATTTCTCGAACCTCTACGTCTCGCTCGACGGGCAGGATTACGCCTCGCTCGAGGCGGCGCGGACGGCGGGCGCG
This sequence comes from Parvularcula oceani, assembly GCF_000733125.1. Taxonomy (GTDB): domain Bacteria; phylum Pseudomonadota; class Alphaproteobacteria; order Caulobacterales; family Parvularculaceae; genus Parvularcula; species Parvularcula oceani. The sequence continues at coordinate 128,371 of NZ_JPHU01000010.1, forward strand.
CCGGCCATCGCCTATGGCGTCTTCCTGAACAACGTCATCGCCTTCCTGATCGTCGCGCTCGTGGTCTTCTTCCTCGTTCGCGCGGTGAACAGCCTCAAGCGCAAGGCCGAGGACGAGACCAATCCCACCGTCTCCCCGCCAAAGGACATCCAGCTCCTCACCGAGATCCGCGACCTCCTGGGCGGCCGTCCCGAGGGCGAGGTCGCGGCGCAGACCGACGGCGCGCCCGGCCCCTGAAGCGCCCGCTTCGGCAGGCGTTGCGGGCGGCCCCCGCCGGCCCTAAAGCGCGGCCATGACAGACCTCTCGCGCATCCGAAACTTTTCCATCGTCGCGCATATCGACCATGGCAAGTCGACCCTGGCCGACCGCCTGATCCAGACCTGCGGCGGGCTGACCGACCGCGAGATGCAGGAGCAGGTGCTCGACAACATGGAGCTCGAGCGCGAGCGCGGCATCACGATCAAGGCGCAGACCGTGCGCCTGAAATACGAGGCGAAGGACGGGAAGACCTACACCCTCAACCTCATCGACACGCCCGGCCATGTCGACTTCGCATACGAGGTCAACCGCTCCCTCGCCGCCGTCGAGGGCTCGCTCCTCGTCGTCGACGCATCGCAGGGCGTCGAGGCGCAGACCCTCGCAAACGTCTATCAGGCGATCGAGGTCGACCACGAGATCGTTCCCGTCCTGAACAAGGTCGACCTGCCTGCCGCCGATGTCGCGCGGGTGAAGGAGCAGATCGAGGACGTGATCGGCCTCGACGCCTCCGACGCGCTCGAAATCTCCGCCAAGACGGGCCTCGGCATCGATGACGTGCTCGAAGCCATCGTCAACCGCCTGCCAGCGCCCGAAGGCGACGCCGAAGCGCCGCTTCAGGCCATGCTGGTGGACAGCTGGTACGACAAATACTTAGGCGTCATGGTCCTCGTCCGCGTCATGCAGGGCGTCCTCAAAAAGGGCCAGAAGATCCGCATGATGGCGCAGGGCTCGACCCACCAGGTCGACCAGGTCGGCTATTTCTCTCCGCACAGGACCGAGGTCGATGCGCTCGGCCCGGGCGAGCTCGGCTATTTCACCGCCTCGATCAAGGAAGTGGCCGACACCAATGTCGGCGACACGATCACCGACGACAAGAAGCCTGCGGACAAGCCCCTGCCGGGCTTCAAGCCGAACCAGCCCGTCGTCTTCTGCGGCCTCTTCCCCGTGGACAGTGCCGAGTTCGAGGACCTGCGCGACGCCATCGCCAAGCTCAGGCTCAACGATGCCAGCTTCGAATACGAGATGGAGACCTCGGCCGCGCTCGGCTTCGGCTTCCGCTGCGGCTTCCTCGGGCTCCTCCACCTCGAAATCGTCCGCGAACGGCTCGAGCGCGAGTTCGGCATCGACCTCATCACCACCGCGCCCTCGGTCGTCTATCACCTCTACAAGACGGACGGAGAGCGGATCGACCTGCACAACCCCGCCGACATGCCGGACCCGGTGCATATCGACCACCTCGAAGAGCCCTGGATCAAGGCGACGATCCTCGTCCCCGACGAGTACCTAGGCGGCGTCCTCAAGCTCTGCGAGGACCGCCGCGGCATCCAGCAGGACCTGACCTATGCGGGCAGCCGCGCCATGCTGGTCTACGAACTGCCCCTCAATGAGGTGGTCTTCGACTTCTACGACCGGCTGAAATCGATCACCAAGGGCTATGCCAGCTTCGACTACCAGCTCGTCGGCTACAGGAGCGGCGACCTCGTCCGCATGCAGATCCTCGTCAACGAGGAACCCGTCGACGCCCTCGCCATCGTCGTGCACCGCTCAAAGGCCGAGGTGCGGGGCCGCGCGATGTGCGAGAAGCTCAAAGACCTCATCCCCCGCCACCTCTTCAAGATCCCGATCCAGGCGGCCCTGGGCGGCCGCGTCATCGCGCGCGAAACCATCGGCGCCATGCGCAAGGACGTCACCGCGAAATGCTATGGCGGCGACGCCTCCCGCAAACGCAAGCTCCTCGACAAGCAGAAGGCGGGCAAGAAGAAGATGCGCCAGTTCGGCCGGGTGGAGATCCCGCAGGAAGCCTTCATCAAGGCGCTGAAGATGGATGAGTGAAATGGATAGCCAAGAAAAAGACTTGCTCGATTATGAAGACCGAGATGAATTTGAGAATGAGGATGCGACCGAATCAAGTGTCGAAGAGGGGCTGACGCCAGAAGATTTCGGCTCATTGGTTATCCAGCCGTCTGACTGGACGATCGAAACTCTCTACCGACAAATTGGAAAGCAGATTGACCTCGATCCTGATTTTCAAAGGCGGAATGTGTGGTCACCTGCTGCTAAATCGAGGTTCATCGAGTCACTATTCCTCAATATACCGATTCCGCAGATATTGTTGTCTTCAAAAGGATCTTCGAGGAAGAGCTACCTAGTTTTGGATGGCAAGCAAAGGCTCCTCACAATAAAGGAGTTTTTGGATGGTGTTCTTCCAAATGGAAGGAAGTTTAAACTAAAAGATCTTCGTATATTGAAAGAGCTTGAAGGTAAGGCGTGGTCTGAAATCGAAGACAGCGATTGGGCATACGAGCTTCTCAATCAGACCCAGAGAACTGCAGTTATTCAAAGTTGGAATGATGAAAGGGTTTTGTATGAAATTTTCAATCGGCTCAATTCTGGATCAGTACGCCTATCCCCAATGGAGCTTCGAATGTCGTTGCATCCTGGGCTCTTTCTTAAATATATTGTTAAGTGGACTGAAATCGTCAGTCCGCTGCATAGGTTGATTCGAAAGAAGGGGCCCGATCCCCGAATGAGTGACGTCGAATTGGCAATTCGCTTCATCGCCTTCCGTGACAATGGAATTGTTTATGACGGTAATCTTCGGGAATTC
>NZ_JPHU01000011.1 GCF_000733125.1 Parvularcula oceani
ATGTCGGCCATATCGGAATCCTCGGCGTCGATAAGAAAGGCGAGGAGTTCTATCAGGTCACGCTCGGCGGCCGGGCGGACGAGGGCGCGGCCATCGGCGAGATCGTGGGGCGCGGCCTCGCGACGGATCAGGTGGTGGACGCTATCGAAACCGTGGTGAATACCTATCTCACGCTCCGCGAGGGACCTGAGGAGCGGTTCATCGACGCCTATGCGCGCCTCGGCGCCGAGCCCTTCAAGGAGGCGCTTTATGAAGCTGCTTAAGCTGACCGAAGACGGCTCCGTCCTCGAAGAGCTGAACGAGGGGCCGGGCCTCCTGCGCCTCGATAACGGCCACGACCTCATGGTCTCCGCGCCGGATCTCGACGGCATCGAGATCGTGCGGGTGGAGTTCCCCGAGTTCAAGCACGGCCAGGCCTTCACCCAGGCGCGCCTCCTGCGCGAGCGCTACGGCTTCAAGGGCGAGATCCGCGCGGGCGGCAAGCTGTTCCGCGATCAGGCCTGGCACGCCCGCCGCTGCGGCATCGACGCCTTCGAGGTGGAAGAGGATGCGGCGGAAGGGTTCCTCAAGAGCCTTTTGGCCTATCCCTACCATTATCAGCCCGCCGTGACGGGCGTTGCCGCCTGGAGGCTGCGGGCGTGAGCGGGACGCCGGTCATCGACCTGAAGGCCGAGGGGCCGAAGGCGCATGCCGCGCGCCTCGCCGCCGATCATTCGGCGAGCGAGGCGACGGAGATCCTGCGCACCGCGGTCGAGGAGTTCGGCGACAGCCTCGCCCTCGTCTCCTCCTTCGGCGCGGAATCCGCCGTCCTCCTGCACATCGCCTCGCGCGTGGCGCCGGACCTGCCGGTCATCTTCCTCGAGACCGGCAAGCATTTCGCGCAGACCCTCAACTACCGGCGAAAGCTCGCCGCGAAGCTCGGCTTGACCAATGTGCAGGATATCCGCCCGGCGGCGGACGAGGTCGCGGCGGAAGACCCCGATGGCGATCTTTGGCGGCGCGATACCGATGCCTGCTGCACGCTGCGCAAGGTCCGTCCGCTGGACACGGCGCTCTCGGGCTATGGGGCGTGGGTGACGGGCCGCAAGCAGTTCCACGGCGGCGCGCGGGTGTCTCTTCCGGCCTTCGAGCACACGGGGTCGCACTACAAGGTGAACCCGCTCGTCCGCTGGAACCCGGACGACATCTCCGCCTATTTCGAGGCGAATGACCTGCCCCCGCACCCGCTGGTCGCGCAGGGCTTTCCCTCGATCGGCTGCTGGCCCTGCACCCATCCGGTGGGCGAGGGCGAGGATGCGCGCTCGGGCCGCTGGCGGGGCCAGGCCAAGACGGAATGCGGGATTCACGGCCGCGCCTGATCGTCCCTTCACGCGCTTCGTTGCGTTGCAGCGAGGCCGCGCCTACCTCTCCTCGCATGTCTCGACGCACTTCCAGCCCGTCCCGTGGTCCCTCGCAACGCCAGCTGCGCGCAGGCGAGCTCATCCGCCATGCCCTCGCCGAGATGCTGCAGCGCGACGAGGTGCATGATGCCGCGTTGCGGGGCCACACCGTCACGATTTCCGAAGTGAAGGCCGCGCCCGACCTGCGCAATGCCACCGTCTATTGCACGGCGCTCGGCGGGCAGGGCACGCAGGAGGCCGTCGCGGCGCTCAACAAGGCCGCGCCGCGGATCCAGAGCGTGCTCGGCAACAAGATCTCGACCAAGTTCACGCCGCGCCTCACCTTCAAGGCCGATACGAGCTTCGACGAGGCGCAGAAGATCGAGACGCTGCTCGCCGAGCAGCCGGAGACGGATCTGGGCGACTGATCCCCTTCGTCACGAATGCGCGTTCCCTGCACAAAGGTTAATTAACTCTTTGACAGCCGGCCTCCCGATCTGGGACAATGCAGGGGAGCTCCTCGGGAGGAGAGTCCATGCTGTTCCGCAGGTGGAAGAAAAAGACCGCGTCCGATCGGCCCGCACCGGAAACGCCCGCTTCTGCGGAGGCTTCCCACGACGACGCCTTGCATGGCGCGCTTCTCGAAGCCGCAGCGCAGTTCCGCGAAGGCCGGACCCTGTCTCCCGCGGCGCCGGCACCGATGCCCGAAGCCGCCGATATCCGGCTTTTCCCCGGCTTCGAGCGCGAGGATTTCGAGGTCGGTTTCGCCACCGACGGGGTTCCGGCTCTCCTCATGCGCTGGCGTGATGGCGGCGAGTGGTTCGCGCTTCCGCCCATGTTCAACCTGGCCGTCCTGACGGCCATCAGGGAGCGGCACAGGCCCACCGATCTTCTCGTCCTGCTGCGAAGCCAGGGCTATGACGTGCCCGCCGCGGCTGAGCGGCTGAGCGCCTGAGGCGAAAGAGCATTCGCCACGCGTTGACCCGCCTGCGCGGGCCGTCTACTCCGCCGCCCCGCTTTCATCGGAGGTATGCGTGGGACGCCGCAAGAAAGGCCGGAAGCTCTCGGGCTGGCTCGTGCTCGACAAGCCCTATGATTTTGGCTCGACCGAGGCCGTCTCCCGCTTGCGCTGGTTCGCGGGCGCGCAGAAGGCGGGGCATGCCGGAACGCTCGACCCGCTGGCGACCGGCATCCTGCCCATCGCGTTCGGCGAAGCGACCAAGACCGTTCCTTACGTTCAGGACGGCCGCAAGGCCTATCGCTTCACCGCCCGCTGGGGGATCGCAACGACGACGGACGATACCGAGGGCGATATCACGCGCCGTTCGGATGTGCGCCCGGACCGGGCCGGGATCGAGGCTGTCCTGCCCGAGTTCACCGGCACCGTTTCGCAGCGCCCGCCCGCTTTCTCGGCGATCAAGGTGGATGGCGAACGCGCCTATGACCTCGCGCGCGACGGCGAGAAGGTCGTGCTCGAGGCGAGGGACATCGAGGTCGACCGGCTGACATTGCTCGAAGCGGGCGAGGACGAGGCCGTCTTCGAGGCGGTGACGGGCAAGGGCACCTATGTCAGGGCGCTGGTGCGCGACATCGCAGAGCGGCTCGGCACGTGCGGCCATGTCACGGCGCTGCGCCGGACGGCTGTCGGTCCGTTCACGGAAGACGATGCGGTGACGATGGAGGAGGCGACCGGGCACCCCGCCAGCATCAAGCTTGCGCCCGAAGACCGGGACGAGGCCCGGATCGACAGCGTGCTGATCGGAACGGGGGAGGGGCTGCGCGAACATCCGCAGGCCCCCATAACGCCTCAGGACGCGTTCCGGATGCGACACGGGCAGGATGCCGTCCTGCCGCCGGTCCAGGCCAAGGCTGTGCGCGGCGAGCAGAGCGGCGATATCGAGCCGGTTCTCGCGACGCTGGATGGCGAGCCGGTGGCGATCTGCAGGCTCGAAGGCCTGCGCCTCCAGCCGATCAAGGTCTTTCAGCTGGAGGCGTGAGAGAAGGCGGCGTCAGTTCTTGACGTCGCCGGAGCTTTTGACGCCTTCGCCGATGCCTTGTTCGCTGTCGGCCTTGTCGGCGGACTCCTTCATGGAGTCGCGCTTGGCTTTCTCGGCATCGATCTGGTCGCGCGAGCGGTCGTCCGTCGCTTCCTCGCGCAGGCGGTCGAGGGATGAATCGTCGGTACGGCGAATATTGCCCATGATATGTCTCCTTGCATCGATAGGGTGTGGGGGAAGCGCCGATCAGCGGTCGACGAATTTGACGAAGCGGCTGGTGCCGCCATCCTTGGTGTCGTCCTGAAGCAGCGCCGCGAGCTTGTTTTTTTCGAAGATGTCGAAGAAGCGATCCCACTCGATCGTCTCGAGGCTGTCCTCTTCGTCGCGGAAGCAGATGCGCAGCAGGGCGCCGGAGCGGTCGCTGTCCAGCGTGTCGGCGACCGCGGCGGGCGCGCCGTCCCGCTCCTCGGCCCATTTGCGGATCTCGTCATGATCGGTCGTCTTGTGCGCCTCTGACATGAGCGGTCTCCTCTTCGGTCCTGTCAGCGCCAACACTCTCCCATGGGCGCGCGTTCCCGGGCGGCGGGCTTGGAATGTCGGGGCGCTTTGGGCAGTCTTGCGGAACAGACGATCAAAGGGGCACTTCATGCGCTTGAACTGGAGACTGGCCGCGGCGACGGCACTCGCCGCGGGGCTGATGGCCTGCGGCGAGGACGAGGAGGCGCGCATTGCCGGTCTTCCCGATTCCGATCCCTTCGCATCGACCTATGAGCCCTATCCTTCTGGAACCTACACGCTGAGGGGCGCCACCGTGCTGACCGGCACGGGCGGGAAGATCGAGGATGCCGCCATCACCGTGACCGGCGGCCGCATCGCCCGCATCGGCCCTGCCGACGAGGTCCGGCCGATCGAGGGGGCGGAGGTGATCGATGTCTCCGGCAAGACGATCACGCCCGGCATCATCGACATCCACAGCCATCTCGGCGTCTATCCGAGCCCCGGCTTCGCCAGCATGTCCGACGGCAACGAATCGACCGCCCCGAACACGGCGGGCGTCTGGGCCGAGCACTCGGTCTGGCCGCAGGATCCGGGCTTCACCCGCGCGCTCGCGGGCGGCGTCACCGCGCTCCAGATCCTGCCGGGATCGGCCAACCTCTTCGGCGGGCGCTCGGTCACGCTCAAGAACGTGCCCGCCCGCACCGTGCAGGACATGAAGTTTCCCGGCGCGCCTTACGGCATGAAGATGGCCTGCGGCGAGAACCCCAAGCGCGTCTATGGCGACCAGGGCGGCCCCTCGACCCGCATGGGCAATTTCCGCGGCTATCGCGAAGGCTGGATCGGGGCGCAGGAATACGCTGACGACTGGAAGGAGTACGCGCGCAAGAGGGAGGCGGGCGAACCCGCCGAGCCGCCCACGCGCGACCTCGCCAAGGAGACGCTCGCCGCCGCGCTCGACGGCGAGATCCTCGTGCACATGCACTGCTATCGCGGCGACGAGATGGCGCAGGTCCTCGATATGGCCGAGGAGTTCGGCTATGAGGTGACGGCCTTCCACCACGGCATCGAGGCCTACAAGGTCGCCGATATCCTCGCCGAAAACGATGTCTGCGCCGCCGTCTGGTCGGACTGGTGGGGCTTCAAGCTCGAAGCCTATGACGCGGTGCCGGCCAATGCCGCGCTCGTCGCCGCGCAGCCCGGCGGCTGCGCCATCATCCATTCGGACAGCGCGCTCGGCATCCAGCGCCTGAACCAGGAAGCCGCCAAGGCGATGCGCGACGGCCGTGCGATCGGCCTCGATATCCGGCCCGAACAGGCGATCACCTGGATCACCGCGAACCCCGCCAAGGCGATGGGTATCTTGGATCAGACGGGCACGGTGGAAACGGGCAAGATGGCCGACCTCGTGGTGTGGGACGGCGATCCGTTCTCGGTCTATTCGAAGGCGGAGCGCGTCTATATCGACGGTGCGCTGCTCTATGACGCCGAAGACCCCGCCCTCAGCCCCCGCACGGATTTCGAGATCGCGCAGCAGGACAACACCCTGCTCGGCGGCGCCGGCCAGTAAGGAGACCGGAATGAAAAGAACGCTTCTCGCCGCCGCCGCGTCCTGCGCGGCCCTGTCTGTCGCAACCCTGTCCTCCGCGGCCCTCGCGCAGACCTATGCCGTGACCAATGCGCGCCTCCTCGTCACCGGGGAGGCGGACGATCCCGGCATGATCCGGGGCGGAACGGTCGTGATCGAGGACGGCGTCATCACCGCCATCGGCAGGGATGTGCGCGTGCCATCATCCGCCGAAATCATCGATGCCGAGGGACGGGCCGTGACCCCTGGCCTCTTCGCCGCGCTGTCCGGTGTCGGCCTCGAGGAAATCGGCCTCAACCGGGAAGGCAATGACCGCTCCGCGCGCGGCGAGGGGGCGCTCTCCGCCTCGCTCGATGCGGCCGACGGCTTCTATGCCGACAGCAGCGTCATCCCCGTCAGCCGCGCAGGCGGCGTCACCCGCGCCTATGTCGCGCCCGATCCCGGCAGCGACCTCTTCGGCGGCTGCGGCATGGTGGTGGACCTGTCGGGCGCGGGCGATCCGATCACCGAGCGCTGCCTCGCCCAGACCGTCTCGCTCGGCTATTCGGGCGCGAGCCGCGCCGGGGACAGCCGGCCCGCCGCGATGGCGCGGCTGCGCCGCGCCCTCGAAGATGCGGCTCTTTATGCGGAGGATCCGGAGCGTTACCGCGAGACCTATGAGGAGGGCCGCCTGCCGCTGACCGATGCGCGCGCGCTCGCGCCGGTCCTGACCGGAGAGCAGAAGCTTCTGGCCGAGGTGCATGGCGCGTCGGATATCCGCCGCGTGCTCGACCTCGCCCGGCGCTACGACATCGACCTCGTCCTGTTCGGCGCGACGGAAGCCTATCGCGTCGCAGGCCGCATCGCCGAGCAGGACGTGCCGGTCATCCTCTTCCCGCTGGCGAACCTTCCTGACCGCTTCGAGCAGCTCGGCGCGACGCTGAACGCCGCGGCGGCGCTCGAAGAGGCGGGCGTGACGGTGGCGTTCTACGACAATGATATCGGCTATACGCACAATGTCCGCGCACTGCCGCAGCTTGCCGGCAATGCCGTGGCGAACGGCATGAGCTACGGGGCCGCGCTCTCGGCGATCACCGCCAACCCCGCGATCATCTGGGGACTGAGCGATGAGCTCGGGACGCTCGCGGCGGGCAAGAAAGCCGATCTCGTGATCTGGAGCGGCGACCCGCTGGAGCTGATGAGCGCGCCCGAAGCGGTCTTCATCGACGGCGAGCGCGCCTCGCTCGAGAACCGCCAGACCGCGCTGACCCGGCGCTATCGCGACCTTCAGCGCGGCGACAAGCCCTTCGCCTATAGAGGGGACTGAGCCTCTGGCGGGGAGAGCGTCAGCTCTCCTCGCCGAACCGCCCGGCCACGAGCGCGCTGAGGGCCTCGACGGCCTCCTCGGCCTCATCCCCATTGGCGCGGATCGTCACCTCCGACCCGGCGCCCGCGCCCAGCATCAAAAGCGCCATCAGGGAGCACCCGCCGACGGTGACGCCGTCCTTGGTGACGGTGACCTCGGCCTGAAAGCCGCTGGCAATTTCGCAGAACCTTGCCGAGGCCCGCGCATGCAGTCCGCGGCGATTGCGCACGGCCACCGTCGCGCAGGCGCGGTTCATGCGCTTTCCTGCTGTCCCGAGAGCACCCATGAGGCGACGTTGATGTATTTCCGGCCCGCTTCATGGGCGGCGGCGGCGGCAGCCTTGACGTCCGCGCCCTTGCGGAAGCTCTCCGGGGCCACCTTGATCAGCATGGGCAGGTTGACGCCCGCGATGACTTCGGAGCGCGCCTGATCCATCACGTTGATGGCGAGGTTCGAGGGCGTACCGCCGAACATGTCGGTCAGGATCACCGCCCCCGCATCGCCGCCCGCCCTGCGGGCCGCCTCGAGGATATCGGCCCGGCGCTGCTCCATGTCGTCATCGGGTCCGATGCAGACGCTTTCCAGTCCGGGCTGGCGCCCGACGACATGTTCCGCGGCGGCAATCAGTTCGCGTGCGAGATTGCCATGGCTGACAACGACGATTCCGATCATGGGCGCTCCGGGATGACAGGCACGGCATCGTGCCCCGCGGTTCGTGAATGTCCAGACGTAACCGACCGCAAAAACAAGACCAGTCCGGCCGCGCTCCCGCGAGTTTTATACAGCGGCACGCGAGGACCCGAGGGGCCGAGGGGTGCCCAGCTCTGCTCCGGCGGCAGTCTTTCGGCCTCGGGGGCGAGCGCGGCCGCGGCCTTTACGCTCATGGGCGGCGCATGGCCGGTGCGGGCGAGGCCGGTGCCGAAGACCTCGATCGTGCCGGAGGTGCTGGGCGGGGCCGAGGCGACGAGCCTGCCTTCGCGCGAGTGGATCAGGACGGCGTCATCCGCCAGAAGCCGGCTCCGGCGGTGGGCGCAGCCCGCGATCAGCTCCGCTGCGAGGCGGGACTTGCCCGCCCCGGGCGGCCCCGTGAGGGCCAGCCCGAAGAGCGGTCCGTCCGCATCGAGCGCCAGCGCCACGACGCTCGCATGGACGATCAGGCCCGGCGCGTTCACGAACTCCGCCTCAGGGGCAGGAGCACGGTGAACATCGCGCCGATGCGCTGCGTGCCTTCGGCATTGTGCCGGTTCTCCGCCCAGATGCGGCCGCCATGGCTCTCGACGATCTGGCGGCAGATGGCGAGGCCGAGGCCCGAATTGTTGCCGAAATCGGCGCCTGCGGGACGCTCGGTGTAAAAGCGCTTGAAGACCGTTTCGAGATTGTCCTCGGGAATGCCTGGCCCGTCATCAGCCACCTGAACGCGCAGGACGGGACCCTCGGCGGCGCGATCCACGCCGAGCGTGACGCGGACGACGCCGCCTTGCGGGCTGAAGCTCAGCGCGTTGTCGATGAGGTTCCGGAACACCTGTCCCAGGGCGGACGGGCTGCCGAAGACGTAGAGAGGCTGGGTCCCGGCGCGGCCCAGAAGGCGGACGCTGGGCGAGCCGGGCTTCGCGGTGGCGCCGTAGAGGTCGACGATGTCGCGCAGCAGCTTGAAGGCATCGACGACCTCCCGCGTCTCCCGCGCGAGTTCGGCATCGAGGCGGGAGGCGTTGGAGATGTCGGTGATCAGGCGGTCCATGCGGGCGACGTCCTGCTTGACGACGCCGAGCAGGCGCTGGCGCTGCGCATCGGTCTTGGCCACGTCGAGCGTCTCGATCGCGGAGCGGATGGAGGTCAGCGGGTTCTTGAGCTCGTGGCTCACATCGGCGGCGAAATGATCGATGGTCTCGATCCGGTCATAGATCGCCTGCGTCATGGAGCGCAGCGAGGTCGCAAGTTCCCCGATCTCGTCCTTGCGCCGCGCGAAGTCCGGAATCCGCACGCGGCCTGCGACCGCGATGCCTTCCCGCACCTTGTCCGCAGCGCTGGCGAGCCGCCGGATCGGCCGGGCGATGGCCGCGGTCAGAAAGGCCGAGGACAGCAGCGAGGCGAGAAGCGCGAGCGCGAAAAACGGCAGGACGTCCTCGCGCGCCTGGCGGATCAGGTCCTCGATGCCGCCGATTTCGGCGGTGACCACGCCATAGACCGCCTGCACCCGCCGGATCGGAACCGAGACCGAGGCGACGATCTCGCCCTCCTCGTTGTAGCGGACCGATGCGGCGCCGGGCTGGTCGGCCGCGCCGGATGACAGGAAGGCGCGGCTGAGTTCGTCCTCCAGCGTCCTGCGGCGCGCCTCGTCGCGGAAACCCGGCTCGAGGACATGCTCGAGCAGCAGATTGCGCGCCCGGCCGAGTGCCCGCTCGATCAGCCCCTCGCGCTCCGCCTCGCCGATATCGGGCAGTTCCTCGACCGCGAAGGCATCGGCGCGCAGGACCTGGTCCTCGAGAAGGAGGGCGGAGGCGTCGGCAATGGGGCCGCCGTCATAGCCCTGCGGCGTCTCGAATACGCGCACACGCCCTTCGAAGCCGTCCCAGACTCTCGTGAAGACCGTGCTGACCGCCGCCTCGTCGAGATCGACATCGCAAGAGGCGGCTTCCCCGCCGGTGACGAGGTCGCAGGCCGCATCCTCCGCCGCGACGGCGGCCATCACGTCGGCCAGGACCTCGGCCTGCGCCCGCACGCCTTCGAGCTTCGCCGCGATCAGCCCGTCGCGGTACTGGTTGAGGCCGATCGAGCCCAGGAGCAGGATGAGGAGGCCGACGAGATTGGCGGCCAGGATCGTGACGGCCAGGCGCGAAACGGGCAGGCGCCCTTCAGCGTTCCGGAGGCGAAACAGACCTCTCTGCCTCTCCTGCCGCCGCCTCGCGGCGCGCGCGGCGGGCCTGCGGCGCGGGCGGGCGGAGCGTCCCTTCGCCCTGGCGGCGCGGAGGACGGGCGCTTCCGCCTCAGCCCTCCTTGTATTTGTATCCGACACCGTAGAGCGTTTCGATCTGGTCGAATTCCTTGTCGCCGACCCGGAACTTCTTCCGGATGCGCTTGATGTGGCTGTCGATCGTGCGGTCGTCGACATAGACCTGATCATCATAGGCCGCGTCCATCAGCGCATCGCGCGACTTCACGAAGCCGGGGCGGCTGGCGAGCGATTGCAGGATCAGGAACTCGGTGACGGTCAGGGTGACGTTCTGCCCCTTCCAGGTGCAGGCATGGCGCAGCGGGTCGAGCGTCAGCTCGCCGCGGCGGATGACCTGGCCCGCCTCGTCCGCCGTGTCCGCGGGCGCGGAGGCCGCGCGGCGCAGGACCGCCTTCACCCGCTCGAGCAGCAGGCGCTGGCTGAAGGGCTTCTTGACGTAATCATCCGCACCGAGCGTCAGGCCCAGCACCTCGTCGATCTCCTCGTCCTTGGAGGTGAGGAAGATCAGCGGCACCTGGCTCTGCTGGCGCAGCTTTCGCAGCATCTCCATGCCGTCCATGCGCGGCATCTTGATGTCGGAGACGACGAGGTCGGGCGCGCTGCTGAGAATCCCGTCCAGCGCCTGCGCGCCGTCTTCATAGGGAATGACCTCGTGCCCTTCGGACTCGAGCGCGATCGACACCGAGGTCAGAATGTTCTGGTCGTCGTCGACCAGGGCGATCTTCGCCATGTCACTTCCTCCGGACGCCCCCGCGGCCCCGGCATGCCGGGCAATGGTGAGCATCTCGGTTAGCGCGCCGAAGCCATTTTAGGCAATCTCGAAGCGAAGCTTCGTTTGGGCGCCTGCGTCAGGCGGTGCCTCGCGCAGGTCCGGCAGGCGCCGCTCGGGCATGTAAGGGGCGAGGAACCCACGGGTTTCCGCGCTGCAGGACAGGCGGCCGAAGACCTGGAAGAAGCGCAGGCTGGGATGCGCATTGCCTTCGATCACGACCGGGCCCTCGGGCGTGACGGCGATGTCCCAGCCGATATAGCGAAGCTCGGGCAGGAGGCGGCCAAGGGTGAGGGCGAGGTCGCAGAGCGCGGGCCAGTGGTCGATCCGGCGCCCGCCGATCGCGACGCCGGTCTCAGGATGGGCGTCGCGCCAGACTAGGGCATCGTTCGGGTCGAGAGAGAAGGCCCGCCCGAGAATGCCGCTGCCAAGGTCGATCTCCGCCACCGTGCCCCCGGCGCTGAAATTGTCGACGCCCTCGCCCCCGCTCGCCCCGAACCTGTGCGCGGCGGCCACGATCTCCGGCGCGCCGGGCGTGGGCGCGACCGTGAGGATCCGGATCGTGTTGAGCGCACCGGGAAAGACCTGCTGGGCGTAGGGCGCCTGCTGCACGAAGCGGGTGGCGATCCAGCCATCCGGCGGCAGGGCCTCTTCGACCGAACGGGCGGTGAGGAAGCGGATGCCCTGACCCTTGCGTCCCTGCCGGGCCTTCTGGACGATGCGCCCGTCCGCCTCGAGGAAGGCGGCCAGCGCCGCCTCGCCGCCGGGCAGGAAGGCGGGGCCGGACGGCGTGCCGAAGGCATAGGTTTCTGGATGCGGCTGGCCGAGGCTGCGCATGACGTGGGCGAAGAGCAGCTTGTCGCCGACGATCACCCGCTCCGGGCCATTGATGCGGCGCAGGCCATGCTCGCGGTCGAAGGTCGTCACGAGGCCGCCGGGCCCCGTGCCCGCCTGCCGGTACCATGCCGCCTCCAGCGGATCGAAGCCCGCCGCCATGTCTCTCAGCGCCCGCACCGTGCCGGTCTGCGGGTGGCCCTTCGTGCGGCGCCAGTGGGAATGGGCGTAGCGGGCCCGGGCGCGGGCCAGCCGCAAAGCGTCTCTCATGGAAGAGGGCGCCTCAACCGGCGGCCTGGTCGATGAGGCGCGCCAGAGCCACGTCCCGCTCGCTCAGCCCGCCGGCATCATGCGTGGTCAGCGTGATCTCGACCCTGTTGTAGACGTTGAACCATTCGGGGTGGTGGTCGGCCTTGTCGGCGTGGATGGCGATCCGCGTCATGAAGGCGAAGGCCTCGGCGAAATCGGAAAAGCGGAACTCGGCGCGGGCGGCGTCCCGCCCCTCGACCGGCGACCAGGCGGGATGCTCGGCGAAGAATGTCTTCCGTTCCGCATCCGAAAGCGTTTCTACCATGTCAGCTCCTCCGCCCATTCGGGCACGATCTGCGCGGCCTTGCCATACCGCGTGTCATCGAAAAGGCCAGCGTTCTCGGACGGTTCCAGATTCAGCTCCAAGCAGCGTGTTCCGCCCGCCCGCGCCGCCGCGACCAACCCTGCCGCCGGATAGACCGAGCCGGACGTCCCGATCGAGACGAAGAGATCGGCCTCGTCCAGCGCCGCCTCCGCCTCGTCCAGGTGGCGCGGCATCTCGCCGAACCAGACAACGTAGGGCTGCATTCCGCCGGCCTTGCCGCAGCCGGGGCAGGGGGTCTCCACCGACAGGTCCTGGCGCCACTCATGGACGGCGCCGCAGGCCGTGCAGGACGCCCTGTCGAGGCTGCCATGGATCGGCAGGACCTCCCGGCTGCCCGCGCGCTGGTGCAGGTCGTCGACATTCTGGGTGACGAGGGTGAGGCGCCCGCCATCCTTTTCGAGCCGCCGCTCGAGATCCGCGAGCGCGCGATGGGCGGCATTAGGCCGGACCTCCGGCAGGGCGGCTCGTCGGCCATTATAGAAGCCGTGCACCTTGCCCGGGTCGGCCGCGAAGCCTTCGGGCGTCGCCACTTCGCGCCAGTCATGGCGCTCCCACAGCCCGCCTTGCGTGCGGAACGTGTCGACGCCGCTATCGGCGCTGATTCCGGCGCCTGTCAGGACGAGGATGCGGGGCGCTGCCATGATGCGGAGGCTAGAGCGGCGGCGAAGCCGGGCAAGGCGCGACGCGCAATCCGGGTTCGGCCTTGAACAAGCTCCCGCCATAGGAGAAGTTGGCCGCAACGGGCGGGCGTTGTCCCGCGCCATGCTTCCTGGGCGGGACATGAATCGACTCTGGCTGATCAGGCTCTCCGCACTGGCGGCGGCCACAATGGCGACGGGCCTTCTGGGCGGAACGGCATCGGCCGAATACAGCTTCTGCAACAAGTCGAGCTACGCGCTCTCCGCCGCGCTCGGCTATGTCGACGAGGGCCGCCTGATCACGCGCGGATGGTGGCGCCTGCGCGCGGGCGAATGCAAGCGCGTGATGACCGAGCCCGTCCGTCCGGGACGTTATTTCGTCTATGCCGAGGCCATTCCCGGCCATAAGGGGCCCTTGCGCACCTGGTCGGGCGACACGCCGCTCTGCGTGCAGAACGACAGCCTCTTCACCCTGCGCGATCAGGATGTCTGTTCGGATGATCCGCGCCGCCAGCGCGACTTCTTCGCGGTCGACGTGGCAGAGGCCGACAGCGACGGCAGCTGGACGACCGAGTTTTCGGACGAGAACAACTTCACCATCTTCTCGGCCGAGGTGGCGGGGGTTCAGCGCCTCCTGCAGGATGTCGGCCAGGATGCCGGCGCGATCGACGGCTATCTTGGCCGGGGCACGCGCGCGGCGCTCAGCGCCTATCGCGAGAAGAAGGGGCTTGGCAGCTCGAACCTCGTCAACGACACGGTGATCGACGCGCTGATCGCCGACGCCAATGGCCGCGACGCACAGCTGGGCTTCTTCTTCTGCAACGAGACTCTGCTGCCGGTCTGGGCCGCCTTCGCGCAGCCGCTCGACGAAGAGACCGGATACCGCTCCTCGGGCTGGTGGCGCCTGGACAGCCAGCAATGCGCCAAGGTGCGCAGGGGCGCGCTGACCGACGATGCCTATTACGTCTACGGCGTCATGGAGGCGGAGGAGGCCTCGATCCCGCTGGCAGGCGGCGACACGGAATTCTGCGTGTCCGCCGTGCAGTTCGATGCGGGTTCGGACGTGGCCTGCGAGGAAGCGGGCTACGAGACCGCCAGCTTCCGCCGTATCGAGCCGGGGGGCGAGTCGGCCTGGACGTTCCAGTTCACACCCGAGCAGTTCAATCCGGAACTGGTGGGGCGGTGATGCCGCACGGCGATTTTCACGGAGTCGAATCCTGGGTCTTCGACCTCGACAACACGCTCTATCCCGCTCACTGCAACCTGTTCGCCCAGATCGATGCGCGGATGACGAGCTTCATCGCCGAGCGGCTCGCCCTGCCGCATGACAGGGCGCGGTTCCTCCAGAAGGACTATTACGCCCGCTACGGCACGACCCTGTCCGGCCTGATGCAGGAGCACGATGTCTGCCCGCGCGCCTTCATGGACCATGTCCACGACATCGATCTCGCGCCCGTCGAGTCCAATTCCCGCCTTCGGGCGGCCATGGCGGCGCTGCCGGGCCGCCGCTACGTCTTCACCAATGGCTCGCTCCGCCATGCCGAGAACGTGGCGCGCAAGATCGGCGTCTGGGACCTCTTCGACGGCGCCTTCGACGTGGAGATGGGCGGCTACACGCCGAAGCCGCATCAGGGGCCCTACGTCCTCTTCCTCTCTCATTTCGGGATCGCGCCTGAGCGCGCTGCGATGTTCGAGGACATGGCCGACAATCTCGAAGTGCCCCATGCGCTCGGCATGCGCACGATCCTGATCCAGTCCGATGCCGCCTGGTGCGACGACGAGCCTTCGCACAAGCGCCCCTCCCGCCCCGGAGAGCGGCACGGCCATGTCCACCACGTGACTTCGGACTTGACGGATTTCCTCGAAAGCCTGACGAGCGCCGCCCGCCAGGGAGCTACGGGATGAAACTGGAAGACGCCAAACCGCTCATCGAATCGGCCTGGGATGCCCGCGACGCGCTGGATGAACGCGACGACAAGGCTGACGTCATCGCCGCGGTGAACGGAGCGATCGACGCGCTTGACAATGGGCGCGCGCGCGTCGCCGAACCCGGTGCGGATGGCTGGACCGTTCATCAATGGCTCAAGAAGGCGGTGCTCCTGTCCTTCCGGCTGACGCCGAACGGCCTCATCCCCGGCGGCCCCGGCGATGGCGCCTGGTTCGACAAGGTCCCCTCCAAGTTCGAGGGCTGGGGAGAGGCCGAATATCGCGGCGCCGGCTTCCGCGCGGTCCCGCCCTGCGCGGTGCGCCGCGGCTCCTATGTCGCGCCCGGTGCGGTTCTCATGCCGTCCTATGTCAATATCGGCGCCTATGTCGGCAAAGGCACCATGGTCGACACCTGGGCGACCATCGGCTCCTGCGCGCAGATCGGCGCGGATTGCCATATCTCGGGCGGTGTCGGAATCGGCGGCGTGCTCGAGCCGCTGCAGGCGAACCCGACCATCATCGAGGATGGCTGCTTCATCGGCGCCCGCTCCGAAGTGGCCGAGGGCGTCATCGTGCGCGAGGGCGCGGTCCTGGCCATGGGCGTCTTCCTCGGCGCCTCCACGAAGATCGTGAACCGCTCCACCGGCGAAGTGAGCTATGGCGAAGTCCCGCCGCGCGCCGTCGTGGTGCCGGGCACGCTGCCGGCCGGGAATGGCGGGCCGTCCCTCGCTTGCGCCGTGATCGTCAAGCAGGTCGACGAGCGGACGCGGGCGAAGACCTCGGTCAACGAGCTGCTGCGGGGCTGACCGGAGATTCTCTTCTCGTCAAGACTTGTTCCGCCTTCCCCGTTTCGATAACGAAACAGGAGAAACCGGGACTTCCATGACCCCCACCGACATTCTTCTTCCCTGGCGAGACGTGATGGTCGACACCGTCCGTCTCGACACGCCCGACCTGTCCATGCGGCAATGGGCGCTTCTCCTGACGGTCTATCTGACACCGGGCCCGCACACGGTCCGGCGATTGTCCGAAGAGCTGGATGTGCCCAAACCCGCCATCTCCCGCGCGCTCGACGCGCTCTCGATCCACGGCTTCATCAAGCGGGCGCGCGACCCGGGCGACCGGCGCATCGTCCTCGTGCAGAAGACGCCGGAAGGGTCGCTCTTCATCGATGCCTTCGCCCGCATCGTCGAGGAGCGCGACCGGCAATCCGATCTCGGGTCCTTCTACGGATGACCGGTCTGCCGCCGAAACGCCTCCTGCCGGCGCGGAGCGATCTTGCCGCGGAGCATCTGCGCGGGCGGGTGGAGGCCGCGCGGTTCGCCGAGGGGCGCCGCCGCCGCGTCGCGCAGCCCGCGCTGTCGATCCGGCGCGAGCCGCGCGATGGGGCCGGGCAGGAGACGCAGGCGCTCTTCGGCGAGGGCTTCACCGTCTATGAGGAGACAGGCGGCTGGGCCTGGGGGCAGGCGGAGTTCGACGGCTATGTCGGTTACGTCCGGGCGGAGGGCCTGGCGGAACCGAAAGACGCGCCGACGCACCGGGTCGCGGCCCTGCGCACCTATCGCTATCCAAAGCCCGACCTGAAGGCGCCGCCGCTCGGCCTTGTGTCCATGAACGCAAAGGTCGCGCCGGGCGAGCCGTCAGAAGACGGAAAATTCGTGTCCGACGGAGAGGGCGGCTGGGTCGTCGCCGCCCATCTCGTCCCGCTCGCCGAAGGCGGGGAGGATCCGGCCGCTGTCGCGGAGCGCTTTCTCGGGACACCCTATTTCTGGGGCGGCCGCGAGAGCCTCGGCCTCGACTGCTCGGGCCTGATCCAGAACGCCTATGAGGCCTGCGGCGTCTGCGTCCCGCGCGATGCCGATCTCCAGGAGGCGTTCTTCAGCCGCGCGGATCACGGCGAAATCGTCTGGGAAAGAGAAAACGCCGAGGCCCGCTTCACCGCTGCGGCGCTCCGGCGCGGCGACCTCGTCTACTGGCGCGGCCACACCGGCGTGATGCTCGATGGGCAGCGCCTCCTGCACGCCAATGCGACCCATATGGCCGTCAGCGTGGATGACCTTCGGGATGTGGCCGCCCATCTCGAGCGGGATGAGGATCTGCCGGTCACGCGGATCGTGCGGCCCACGCCGATATCCGCACTGAGGATCGGCTAGGGGCAAAGGCCGCGGGCCCCGGCAGGTCAGTCTTCCTCGCGCCTATGCCCGTCCAGCGCCCGCTCGGCCGCCTCGCGGCGGGCCGTCTCCTCGCGCCGCTCCGCCTTGGTGCGGCCGTGCTTCGCCCTGTTGGCGTCGGCCTCCGCCGCGCTCTGCGCGCGCAGCTTCCGCTTGCGGGCGAGGCGCAGATTGACGACCTCGCCCGTCACCGGTCTCAGTCCCGCGCCTCGGGCTCGACCACGCCTTCGGAGCGGGTCTCCTCATAGGATTCGCGGGCCGCCTCGACGTCGGGCAGGCCGGAGCCCTCATAATCGCCGGTCAGGTCCTCGCCGAGGCCTTCGGCATCGGTCTGGTCGGGCACGTCGGGGCTCGAGGAGGGCTCGTCGGACGAGCGGTAGCTGGACCCTTCCTTGGCGATATCGCCGGGGAAGCCGTCATCTCCGCGTTCATTGACCTCGGTCTCGTCGCCGATCACCGCCTCGCCGGGCTCGGCCGCCTCGAAGTCGATCGTGTCGGCTGCGGCTTCGGCGGCCTCTTCCTCGGCATCGACGACATCTTCTTCGCCTTCGGCCGTCTCTTCGATGGGAGCGGGTTCGGGGAAGGGAACGGGATCGGTGGACAGCGTCTGGAGATAGGCGAGGATGTCTGCCCGCTTCTCCTCCTTGCTGATCCGCTGCGCCATCTGTGTGCCGGGCACGTAGGACTGCGAGTTCTCGAGATAGGGGTCGAGCTGCTCATAGGTCCATTCGCCGCCAAGGGACTGGAGCGCGGAGGAATAGGCATAGCCCGGATGCGAGGCGACGGGGCGGCCGACGACGTCCCAGAGATTCGGGCCGGTGCCGTTCGGGCCGCCCTGATCGAAGCTGTGGCAGGACGAGCAGATCGCCGCCGAGCGCGCGCCCCGCTCGGCATCGGCGCTGGCGAGCAGCGTGCCGAGATCGACCTCCGGCTCGTCCACCGCGGCCGCGCCGCCTTCCAGCGAAATCTCAGCCGGGATATAGGCGAGGCCGAACGGGTTCTCCTCGTCGAATTCGTGATGCGCTCCGGCATGCTCCGCCAGTTCGCTGAGGGTGCTGACGACGACGGGCAGGCCGACGGCCAGCAGCAGCACGACGAGGATGGCGGCGGCAACCTTGTTCCCGTAGAGGGGGTCTCTCATAGGTCGAACTCTAATCATTGGCGGCGGCGGCCGGCCTCGTCGACCGGGGCACCGGGAAGGGTTCCGCGGCATCTAGCCGGGTGACCCGCCTCCCGCAACGGGGCATTCGGGCGCGCGGGCGGGCAAGGAGAACGAAAAATGCGGCAAATCGCCTATCAGGGAGAGCCCGGCGCCTTCTCCGATGCGGCCTGCCGCGCCTATGCGAGCGGATTCGAGCCGCTGCCCTGCCCCACATTCGACGCGGTCTTCGCCGCCGTCGCCGAGGGCCGTGCCGCCCGGGCGATGGTTCCGGTCGAGAACGCGATCGCCGGCCGCGTGGACGACGTCTACCGCCTCCTGCCCGACATGGCGCTCTGCGTGACCGACGAGCATTTCCTGCCCGTTCACATGCAGCTCATGGTCGTGCCGGGAACCGACGAGGCGGATCTCAAGGTCGTGCGGAGCCATCCGATGGCGCTCAGCCAGTGCAAGGGCGTCATCAGGCGCCGCGGCCTGACCGCGGAAGTGGCGCCGGACACGGCCGGGGCGGCGCATGCCCTGTCCGGCGATCCCGACCCGGCTGTCGCCGTCATCGCGCCGCTCGCCGCAGCCGAACGCTACGGGCTCGAGGTGATCGAGCGCGACGTGCAGGATGCCGACCGCAATGTGACCCGCTTCCTCACGCTGGCGCCCGAGGGAGAGGAGGAATGGCCAGACCTTCTTTCGGGGCCGATCCTGACGAGCCTCGTCTTCCGCGTGCGCAACGTGCCCGCCGCGCTCTACAAGGCGCTCGGCGGCTGCGCGACCAATGGCGTCAACATGATCAAGCTCGAAAGCTATCAGGAGGATTCGAGCTTCCGCGCGACCCGCTTCCAGGCCGAGATCGAAGGCCATCCCGACGAGCCGCCGGTGCGCCGGGCGCTCGAGGAACTCGGCTATTTCTCGGCCGAGGTCCGCCTGCTCGGCGTCTTCCCGGCCGATCCCTACCGCAAGACCGTCGGGCTCTGAGCCGGGCGTGCTCGGCGATCATCGCAGGCAGCTCGCCGCGCTCGCGGGAAAGGACCGGCTGCGCGCCCTCGCGCCGCGGCGCGGCCGCGACTTCGCCTCCAACGACTATCTCGCGCTGTCCGCCGATCCACGGCTGAAGGCGGCCGTGGCCGCAGCGCTCGACAGGGGGGTGCCGATCGGCTCCGGCGGCTCCCGCCTCCTGCGCGGCAACGATCCCGAACACGAGGCGCTGGAAGAGGAGGCTGCGCGCTTCTTCGGCGCTGAGGCGGCGCTCCTCTTCGCGAGCGGCTTCGCGGCCAATACCGCGCTGCTCGCCGCCTTGCCCGGGGAAGACGACCTCATCGTCGCCGACGCGCTCATCCATGCGAGCAGCCATGACGGCCTCCGCCTCGCCCGGGCAGGCTGCGTCCTCGTGCCGCATAACGATGCAGGCGCCGTCGAGGCGGCGATCGAGGCCTGGAGAGCGAAAGGGGGCATGGGCCGGGCCTGGGTCCTGGCCGAGAGCCTCTACAGCATGGATGGCGACAGGGCGCCGCTCGAAGCGCTCGCCGGAATCGCCGCGCGGCATGACGCCTTTCTCGTAATCGACGAGGCGCATGCGACGGGCGTCTTCGGCCCGGGCGGCAGGGGCCTCGCCGCCGCGCTCCAGGGCGCGGAGAACGTGCTGACCCTGCACACGCTGGGCAAGGCGCTCGGCTGCGAAGGCGCGATCGTCTGCCTGCCGGCGGTGCTGCGGGACATCCTCGTGAACAGGGCGCGGCCCTTCGTCTTCTCGACCGCGCCCTCGCCGCTCCTCGCCGCCGCCGCGCGCGGAGCGCTGCGCGCGGCCGAAGTGGAGCCGCAGCGGCGCGAGGAGCTGTCGGCGCTTCGCCGTCATGCCGAAGCCCGGCTCGGGCCGCTCGGGGCGACGCGCAGCGGCTCGCAGATCCTGCCGCTCATCATAGGGCATGACGGCGAAGCGGTGGCGCTCGCCGAGCGGCTGCAGGCCGCGGGCTTCGACGTCCGCGCCATCCGGCCGCCCACAGTGCCCGAGGGGACGGCGCGCCTGCGCATCTCGCTCACCCTTCATGCCGACGCGCAGGCTGTGGACGCGCTCGCCGCGGCTCTGGCAGAAGCCCGGGCATGAGCACACGCATCGTCGTAACAGGAACCGATACCGGGATCGGCAAGACCGTTCTCGCCGCCGGGCTCGCGGGTCTTCTGGACGCGCATTACTGGAAGCCGGTGCAGGCCGGTCTCGACGAAGGGACCGACAGCGAAACGATCGCGCGCCTCGGCGGCCTTCCGCCCGACCGTATCCTGCCCGAAGCCTATAGGCTGAAGCTGCCGGCCTCGCCGCATTTCGCGGCCGAGGCGGAGGGGGCGCGCATCGACGATGCGGCGCTGGCCCTGCCGGACATGTCCGGGGCGCTGGTGATCGAGGGGGCGGGCGGAGCGCTCGTGCCGCTGCGCCGCGACCTCCTCTTCGCCGATGTCTTCGCGCGCTGGGGCGCGCCCGCCGTGATCGCGGCGCGCACGGAACTCGGCACGATCAACCACACGCTGATGACGATCGAGGCGCTGCGCAGCCGGAGCGTTCCGGTCCTCGGCGTCGCCTTCATCGGCGACAGCGTACCGGACAGCGAGAGAACCATCTGCGAGATCGGCGGGGTGCGCCGCCTCGGCCGCCTGCCGCGCCTCGACCCGCTGACGGGGGAGAGCCTCGCTGCGGCCATGGCGGCGGCCTTCGACCGGCAGGATTTCGTGTCGTGACGTCGCCCCTCTGGCACCCCTTCACGCAGCACGGCCTGCGCGAACCGATCCCCGAGGTCGCTTCGGCCGAAGGCGCCGTCCTCCGCACGAGCGACGGGCGCGAGATCGTCGACGCCATCTCCTCGTGGTGGGTGACCACGCACGGGCATTGCTATCCGCCCATTTCGCAAGCCATCGCCGAGCAGGCCGGGCGGCTCGACCAGGTGATCTTCGCGGGCTGGACGCACGGGCCCGCAGAAGAGGTCGCCCGGGGCCTGATGGAGATGACGCCCGACGCGCTCACCCGCGTCTTCTTCTCCGATAGCGGCTCGACCAGCGTCGAGGTCGCCCTCAAGATGGCGCTCGGCTATTGGCGCAAGCAGCCCCGGCCCCGCAGCCGCATCGGCGTCCTCCGGCACGGCTATCACGGCGACACGGTCGGCGGCATGTCGGTCGGCGAGCGCGGCGTCTTCAACGCGGCCTATTCGCCGCTCCTCTTCGACGTGACCGCGCTGCCTCTTCCCGAGGGCGGCGGAGAGAATACGGCGCACGCGATCGAGTCGGCCTGCGCCGACGAGCCGCTCGCAGCCATCATCGTCGAGCCGCTGATCCTGGGCGCGGGCGGCATGCTGACCTATCCGCCGGAGGCGCTGTCCGCTCTGCGCCGTGCCTGCGACCGACACGGCGTCCTCCTGATCGCCGACGAGGTGATGACGGGCTGGGGGCGCACCGGCACGCTTCTGGCCTGCGAGCAGGCGGAGGTGGTGCCCGACCTCCTCTGCCTGTCCAAGGGCCTGACCGGCGGCGCGGTGCCGCTGGCCGTCACGCTCGCCACCGAACCGGTCTTCGAGGCGCATCTGTCCGAAGACCGCGCGGACATGTTCTTCCATTCCTCGAGCTATACGGCGAACCCGATCGCCTGCGCGGCGGCGGCGGCCAATCTGCGGGTCTGGCGCGAAGAGCCGGTGCGGGCGCGGATCGAAACGCTCTGCGGGCGGCAGGCGGAGAGGCTGGCGGCGCTTCAACGGCACCCCGTCCTGTCCAATCACAGGCAGGTCGGCACCATCGCCGCGATGGAATTCGGCGGCAGCGAGGGCGCCTATCTCTCAGGGCTCGGGCCGAAGCTGGCGAAGTGGTTCCGAAACCGAAACGTCCTCCTGCGCCCCTTGGGCAACACGGTCTATGTCATGCCGCCTTACTGCGTCACCGAGGCGCAGCTCGACGCGGTCTACGAGGCCATCGCCTCGGCCGCCGACGCGCTGGCCGAGGGGCGGCTCTGAGTCACAGCGCCCAGCGGCGAAGCAGCTGGTGGGCGATGGCGAAGGGCGGGGGCAGGAAGACATCCTCCGGTCCTCCGCCGGCCAGAAGGGCGCGCACCTCGCTCCGCTCGAGCCAGCGCGCCTCGGCGATCTCTTCGGGGTCCAGCGTCAGCGCGCGATCGGACACGGCGGCGAAGAAGCCGACCATGAGCGAGGAGGGGAAGGGCCAGGGCTGGCTGAAGACGTAAGAGACCTCTTCGGCGATCAGCCCCGTCTCCTCGGCGAGCTCGCGCGCGGCGCATTCCTCCAGGCTCTCGCCCGGCTCCATGAAGCCTGCGAAGGCCGACATCATGCCGGGCGGGAAATGCGGTCCGCGGCCGAGGCAGACGGCCTCTTCGTGGATCGGCAGGACGATGGCGACGGGATCTGTGCGCGGGAAATGCTCTGCACCCGTTCGCGGGTTCACGCGCTTGCCCCCGCCCTCGACGCTGATCGTCTCCCCGCTGTCGCGGGCGCAGAAGCGGTGGCGCCCATGCCAGCTCAACAGCCATGCGGCCTGGCCCGCTATGGCGAGTTCGTCCGGCGGCAGGAACGGGGCGAGGCTGCGCAAATCGCCATAGGCGCCGAGATCGCCGAAGGGCGGAGAGGCCAGGTCGCCCGCATCGGCCGCCCAGACGGGCACCTCTCCGCGCAGCCCCAGCAGCACGGGCTCGGGCCCGCCGACCGCCTCCAGCGCATCGAGCGTGAGCGGGAGGAGGCGGGAGCGGCCCTCCAAGCGCTCATGCAGCAGCTCATGGCCGTGAAACAGGATCAGCTCGGCCCGGGGATGCCGCCTCTGCGCCTCGACCCAGGCTTCGTCCTTGCGGGCGGCGGCGGCACGGTCGAGCGGGTTGCCGGTGAAGGCATTGGGATTGGCAGGGCGCATGGCGCGCAGACTGTCAGAGACAGCGGCTGCCCGCCAGCGCTGAGACGATCAGGAGGCCGCGCGCCGTCCGCCGGAGATGACGCGGAAGGCGGGCGTGATCCCGCAGGGCACCGCTCTCGCAGAGGCCGGGGCCATGACCGGCAGGCCGTGCCCGGCAAAGGCATCCGCGATCCGGGTCACCCGCTCGCAGAGCGCCCGCCGCGGCTCGCTTGCGAGGAGCCAGGTCAGATGCGCGTCGCGGGCGGCCTCGTCCCAGGCCTGCGCCGCGGAGAAGACGCAGGCGATCGAGACCTCGTCCTTGGTCATGCGGCCGCAACCGGGTGCGCTCAGCTGGATCTTGCGCGCGCCCTCCGTGCCGATGGCCCTGGTGAAGGCGAGCACCGCCTCCAGCGTGTCCTCTCCCTCCTCGCCGAAGGCCCGGTCATAGCCGGTCGTCACGGCGCAGCAGCGGCGCGCCCCGAAAGCGCAGGCGCGAAAGCCCCAAAGAAGAAGGCCGGCGCCGGCGCCAAGCTCGGGCAGGTGAATGTCTGACAGGTGCGGCGAGTGCATGGGACGGTCTCTCCTCGGCGACGGGGAGAAGGATACCGAACCGATTGCGAATGTAAATGCGAATGACTCGCATATTCTCGGGCCTATTGCGGAAAGAGCGTCCGCAGCGTGTCGAGATAGCGGTCCCACGCTTCGCGCCCCGCCTCTGTCAGCGAGACGCGCGTCAGCGGCCGCTTGCCCGAGAATCCCTTGTCGATCGTGACATAGCCCGCCTGTTCGAGCTTGCTGAGATGCACCGACAGATTGCCGTTGGTCGCGCCCAGCGACTGGGCCAGCTCGGTGAAGGGGGCCGGGCTCGCCTGAGTGAGATGCGCCATGACGCCGAGGCGCAGGCGCCCGTGAATGACCTCGTCAATGCCCTTGGCGTCGAATTCGCTCATGCGGCCGGCGCCTCCGCGGGCAGCGCTGCGGGTTCGCGGCTCATCAGGAGGAGGCCCGGCACGACCGCTATGATCAGCACATAGGCACTCGCGATCAGATAGAGGACCGGCTGCCCCGCGAAGAAGGGCACGGTGCCCGCCCCGACGAATGCGATCGCCGCGAAGATGCGCAGGAAGGGCTGCCGCGCGGCAACGCCCGTGGCCAGAAAGGCGGTGCCGTAGAGCGCGAAGGCGACGGCGAGGATGAGATCGAACAGGAGAAGCGGCGCGCCGAAGACGGAGCAGGCGATGAAGGTGCCGACGGCATAGGCGAAGATCGCCGCGCCCGCTCCTGTCCACACCGCGCTCTCGACCACGTTGGACATGGCGCAGCGTCCGGGCTTGTTCCGGATCGAGGCCATCAGCAGCACCATGCCCGCTGCGCCGGCCAGGCCGAAGGCGAGCCAGAGGGCGCCCAGCGACCAGGCCGGGAGGCCTGCAACACCGCTCGCGATCACCCAATGGCAGGCATAGGCGCCGCTGAGCAGGACGCCCCACATGACCAGGAAGCGTCCGCCCAGCAGCGGGGCGGACCGGGCCTGCTCGGTCACCGTCCGCAAATAGGCGAGATCCTCGCGCGCCTGATCCGACATGCTCTCTCTCCTCATTGTTTGCGATACAAACATAACTGACGATCAGACTGTCATCAAGTCTCTTGCGTCGCGCCTCCGCGATTGCAATGTAGCTCTCAGGAAGGCCGCGCGGACGGACGCCTCGCCAACCCGGTCAGGTCCGGAAGGAAGCAGCCGCAACGAGTTCCCGTTCCGGGTCGCGCCGGTCTTCCGCCTTTTCATCCTTTGTGGCGCTACCGCTCGCTCTCGCTCGCTGCTTGAGCGCGTTTCTTCTTGCGCTATCGCTTTGCTGCTTGAGCGCTGGCGCGGCTTCGCGCGCGGCACACCGGGCGAAGGGCTCACCTAAGAGCCGTCAGCGGTTGAGCGTTCGGCGCTGAGCGCGCATATCGGAGGGCCAGGCGGAGTATCGATGTCCGAAACCCTTCCAGATTCCGGCTACCAGGTCCTCGCGCGCAAATACCGGCCGCAGAGCTTCGACGACCTTCTGGGCCATGACGCCATGGTGCGCACGCTCAGGAACGCCTTCGCGGCGGACCGGATCGCCCATGCCTTCATCCTGACCGGCGTGCGCGGGGTGGGAAAGACGACGACCGCGCGGATCATGGCGCGGGCGCTGAACTATGAGACCGATGAGGTCGACCGCCCCACCGTCGACATGCCGAAGGAGGGGCGGCACTGCCGCGCCATCGCCGAGAGCCGTCACCCTGACGTCTTGGAAATGGACGCTGCCTCGCGCACCGGTGTCGGCGATATCCGCGAGCTGATCGAGGGCGTGCGCTATGCGCCGGTCCAGGCGCGCACCAAGGTCTATATCATCGACGAGGTGCACATGCTCTCGAACAGCGCCTTCAACGCGCTGCTCAAGACGCTCGAAGAGCCGCCGCCCCATGTGAAGTTCATCTTCGCGACCACCGAGATCCGCAAGGTGCCCGTCACCGTGCTCAGCCGGTGCCAGCGCTTCGACCTGCGCCGTTTCGATGCCGAGACATTGGCCGATCACCTCGAAACCATCGCGCGCAAGGAACATGCGGAGGTCGCGCGCGACGGCCTCCTGATGATCGCGCGCGCCGCCGAGGGCTCGGTCCGCGACGCGCTCAGCCTTCTCGACCAGGCGCTGATCCAGCATGGCAGCGAAGGCGCGGTCACGGCCGAAGAGGTCCGCGACATGCTCGGCCTCGTCGACCGCACGCGAAGCTGGGATCTTCTGGCCGCCGCGCTGAAGGGCGATGCCGAAGCGGCGCTCGAAACCTTCCGCGACCAATACGATGCGGGTGCCGATCCGGCGGCGACACTGCGCGACCTTCTCGAGGTGACCCACCTCCTCACCCGCGTGAAGGCGGCGGGGCCGGAGGCTGCGGCGCATGGCCGCGCGGGCACGGCCGATGCCGAACGCGCGCGCGAGGCGGCGGACGGGCTGTCCCTGCCGGCGCTGACCCGCGCCTGGAGCCTCCTGATGAAGGCGCTCGACGAGGCGCATTCGGCGCCCGATCCGGCCGCGGCCGCCGAGATCGGCCTCATCCGCCTCGCTTTCGCCGCGCGGCTTCCCACGCCCGACGAGGCGCTTCGCGCGATCGGGCAGGGAGGCGGCGCCCGCCCTCATCCGGCGCCGGCGCCCAGAGCGGCCCCGGCGCCTGACCCAGAGGCGGAGCTGGCTTCCGATGGACCGCCCATCGAGGACCTTTCGGATATCGCGCGGCTCGCCGGCACGCACCGCGAGGCCAAGCTCAAGGCGCAGATCGAGCGCTTCGCAGGCCTCGTCTCGCTGCGCCCCGGCCACCTCACCCTCAGCCTCGCCGACGGCGCGCCAGAGAGCTTCCACGGCGAGCTGACCAAGGCGCTCGCGCGGTGGACGGGCCAGCCCTGGCAGGTCGACATCAGCCGCGAAAAGGCGAACGGCCCGACCCTGAAAGAGGCGCGCCAGCAGGCGATCGAGGCGAGCCCGCTCTACCGCGAAGCGCTGAACACCTTTCCCGGCGCGCAGGTCACCGCCATCCGCGATCTCGCCTCAACGAACGGAGACACAGAGTGAAGAACTTCGCCGACATGATGAAGCAGGCCGGCGCGATGCAGGCCAAGATGGAAGAGCTGCAGGAGAAGATCGCCGGGCTCGAGGCGGAAGGCACGGCCGGCGCCGGCCTCGTCAAGGTGACACTCAACGGCAAGGGCTATGCAGCCCGCGTGCAGCTCGACCCGTCGCTGATGAAGGAGTCCGAGCGCGAGGTCGCCGAGGACCTGATCACCGCGGCGATCAACGATGCCAAATCCAAGCTCGAGCGGGAAAGCCAGGAGCAGATGAAGGCCCTGACGGCGGGCCTGCCGCTGCCGCCGGGCATGAAGCTGCCCTTCTAGGGCTCCGCGGCCTGGGCGGGACCTCCGCTCCGGGCGATGCGCCATTAGGAAAGGTTTCACCGTCAAGCGCTTATGGTCTCTCCGCGCAGGAGGGCGAGGCGGCATGACCGGCCCGTCCATCCGGACGCCAAGGTGAGGGCGGACATGTCGGGGCAGGAAGACGGTGCGGAACTGCGTTCCGTCCATGTGGCACAGGGGCAGTTCAAGACGAGCTCGCGGCCGGACACGGTTCTTCTGACCGTGCTCGGGTCCTGCGTGGCCACCTGCCTTTACGATCCCGAAGCGAAGATCGGCGGGATGAACCATTTCCTCCTTCCCGATGGCGGGGGCGAGGAGAGCCGGACCATGACCTATGGCGTGCACTCGATGGAATTGCTCATCAACTCGCTCATGCGCCACGGGGCGGACCGGCGCCGGCTGAGGGCCAAGATCTTCGGCGGCGCGAGAATGATCGACGGCCTTTCGGATATCGGCGCGCGCAACGGCGTCTTCGCGCGCCAGTTCCTCCGCCAGGAGGGCATTCCCTGCGAAGCCGAAAGCCTTGGCGGCACGCTCGCCCGCCGCGTGCGTTTCTGGCCGGCCACCGGCCGCGCACAGCAGCGGGTGCTGCAGGATACGCGGCCGGTCGAGCGGCCGCAGAGGCTTCAGCCTCAGCCCCGGCACGACGCGATCGAACTGTTTTGAGAAGTCCAGAAGCGGTGAGCGCAACAGCGGAAAGCCCGGCGGCGATGACCGGCAGGCATGGCCGGATGGCAGGGAAGACGAACATGATGAGGGGGCAGAAGGAGCGGCAGGCGCTGCAGGACGCGATCGAGGCGGGGACGGATCTGACGGCCCGCGAATTCCCGATGCGCTCACAGGATTTCTCGCAGATCGCGGCGATGATTCTGGAGGATGCCGGGATCGCGCTGCAGGAAAGCAAGGCGGCGCTCGTCTATGCCCGCCTCACGCGCCGCCTGCGGACCCTCGGCCTGAAGAGCTTCGCGGAGTATTGCCGTCTCGTCGCGGAGCCCGAAGGCGCCGAAGAGCGCGACGAGATGGTCACCGCGCTGACGACCAATCTCACCTATTTCTTCCGCGAGTCGCATCACTTCGACATCCTGAAGGCACAGGTGCTGCCGCCGCTGCTGCGGCGGGCGGCGCAGGGCCAGCGCATCCGGCTGTGGTCGGCGGGATGCTCGACGGGCATGGAGCCCTATTCCCTCGCGATGACGCTGCTCGAAGCGGACCGGAATGTCGGCAGCTACGACGTCAAGATCCTCGCGACGGACATCGACAGGAAGGTTCTGGCCGAAGGGCAGGCCGGC
This sequence comes from Parvularcula oceani, assembly GCF_000733125.1. Classification (GTDB taxonomy): domain Bacteria; phylum Pseudomonadota; class Alphaproteobacteria; order Caulobacterales; family Parvularculaceae; genus Parvularcula; species Parvularcula oceani. Next base: position 27,966 of record NZ_JPHU01000011.1, read on the forward strand.
TTTTATCCCGACCGGGTGCTCGACGCGGTGCCCGCCGCCCTGCTCGAGCGTTATTTCACTCCCGAAAGCGTCGGCGGAGCGCAGGGGCATTCGGTCAAGGAGGCGGCCCGCAAGCTGATCACCTTCAGGCCGCTGAACCTGAAAAATCCGCTCCCGGTCAAGGGGCCCTTCGACGTGATCTTCTGCCGCAACACCGTCATCTATTTCGGCGATGCCCTGCAGCGCGACATCTGGCAGCGCTTCGCGGGCGTGCTGCCGGAGGGAGCCTGGCTCTTCGTCGGGCACTCCGAGCGGGTGACCGGACCGGCGCTCTCGGCCTTCCGCCCCGCCGGCGTCACCGCCTATCAAAGAGTGTGAGGCGAGGCCGGCTCAGTCGCGCACGGTCATCAGGCGCAAGGAGCGGGCGCCCTCGTCAGACCCCATCTCGCCGATGCCCACCTGGCGCCCCGATCGCCGCGCGACGAGCTGCGCGGTTTCCAGGCTGGCGCCGGGAAGAGCGATCCGGTCGCCCGGCCCGAGCGCTGCAAGCCGCCCCAGCGGCAGCGAGACCGTGGCGAGCTGCGCCTGCATGCCGAGCCGGATCCCGCCGCGGGCCGCGCGGCCCTGACCGGGCGCCGCGCTCGGCAGCCGGACCCGGATCGTGACCGGGTCTCCGTCGACTTCGAGCGCATAGGCCGTTTCGAGAAGGGGCGGGCCCTCCGCGGCGATCGTTTCGGTTTCTTCTCCGCTCGGCACCGCGCTGCCGAGCACGTCCTGCAGGATCTGCGTCTGCAGCGCCGGATCGGACAGGCCGTCCCCGCCGAAGATCGCCGCGGTCAGCGTATTGGCGTCTTCATCCGTGAGCGCGATGCGCATGCGCACGGCGTCCGGCGGAGCGGGCCAGACGAGGTCGAGCATTCCGTCAGGACAGGGACGGTCGCGTTCGACCCGCGCCGTCGTCGTGCCGCGCGCCCTGACCTTCGCGCCGAGCGTATCGGACAGACGCTCGGCGATATCCTCCGCGCGCGCCCTCAGGCGCGCCGCCTGCGGGCCCAGGCGCCGGGGAAGGCGGAGAGGGGTGGCCGCCAGCTGGTCGAGCCCGATCTTTTTCATCTACAGCGCCTCCATTGGTTTCAACTGTCTCATTGCGCGTAAAAAGACCTTTAATCTCGTCTGGCTATGCATCTCTCGAGCAAGGGGTGACAGGCTGATGAGCGCTGCGACCATCATCAAGAAGAAGCGCATCAATGTCGTGAACGGGCATCACGGCGGAGCGTGGAAGGTCGCCTATGCCGACTTCGTCACGGCGATGATGGCCTTCTTCCTTCTGATGTGGCTCCTCAACGCCACGACCGAGGAGCAGCGGCGGGGGATCGCCGACTACTTCGATCCCTCCATCCCCGTCACGGCCGTGTCGGGCGGGGGCGACGGCATGCTCTCGGGCGACAGCGTCCTGTCCGATGACACGCTGGCGCATGACAGCGACGGCGATTGGAGGCCGATCCGGGATGCGCAGGCTCTGCGCACGGCCCTCGTCGAGGCCGTGCACCGCGCGGGCGTCAGCGGCGCCGATGGCCGACTGCGCGTGACGCAGACGCCCGAAGGCATGCTGGTCGAACTGGTCGAAGGAGAGCGCAAGCCGCTCTTCGAGACCGGTTCCGCGGCGCCTTCGGAGGAGCTGACAAAGCTTCTCGCCGCGGCGGCGGAGGTCATCGTCAGAGCCGGGACCGAGGTGAAGATCACCGGGCACACGGACGGCTATGTCTTCTCCGATGACAGCTACACGAACTGGGAGCTGTCCGCGGACAGGGCCAATACGGCGCGCAGGCTTCTTCTGGGCGCGGGCCTGCCCAAGACCGTCATCACGGAGGTCTCCGGGCGCGCGGACCGCGTCCCGCTCGAGGACGATCCCAACGCGGCCGTGAACCGGCGGATCGCGATCATGCTGGTGGGAGCGGGCGCCGCGAAACCAACTGAAGCGAGCATAGTACCCTCAGTGGTAGATGTCGTTCGCTGATAACGCTCGCTTAACGTTGACGATGTATCAAACGAGGAAAGATCAGCGGGGCTTGAGCATAGCATGACGATATCTTCCTCGATGAACGCAGGCGTTATGGGCCTCGGCGTCAACGCAACGCGTCTCGCGACCATCTCGGACAACATCGCGAACTCGGACACGCACGGATACAAGCGCGCGGTCGCGGACTTCAGCTCCATGGTGATCCAGCAGCGCGACAATGCCTTCGCCGCGGGCGGCGTCCGGGTGAACACCTATCGCCAGGTCGACGGGCAGGGTTCGCTCATCTCGACCGGCAATTCGACGGATATCGCCGTTGCGGGGCGCGGGCTGCTGCCGGTGACGACGTCGCTGGCCGATCCGAGCCAGGCTGCCCAGAACGAGCTGATGCTGACGGCGACCGGGTCCTTCTCGCCCGATCAGAACGGCTATCTGCGCACCTCGAGCGGTCTGTTCCTGATGGGCTGGCCGGCGGATCCCTCGGGCGATATCGGCGCGGCCACCCGCCAGAGCGGCGCGAGCCTCGTTCCCGTCAACGTGTCGGTGAACCGCTATTCGGCGCTGCCGACCGAGAACATCACGATGGGCCTCAACCTGCCCGCGGATGCGACGTCCTTCGGCGCGCCGGGCGGATCCTACGAGGTGCCGCTCGAATATTACGACAATCTTGGCCGCACCCAGACCCTCACCGCCCGCTACACGCCGGTCCTGCCGGCAGCGGCCGGCGATCCGCCGACGAACCAGTGGCAGGCCGAGCTCTTCGACAACTCGACCGGCACCGAAGTCTCGATCGGCAGCTTCGATGTCGAATTCGACACGAGCGCCGCCGATGGCGGCTCCGTCCTGGCGGTGACCAATTCCGGCGGCGCCTATGATCCGACGACCGGGCAGCTCGCGGTCCGCCTGCCGGGCGGCAGCGTCGCGCCCGCCGGCGACGAGGTGAACATCTTCATCGGCAGGGAAGGCATCGGCGACAATACGGGCCTGACCCAGCTCGCCGCCGACTTCGCGCCGCGTGCGTTGACCAAGGACGGCGCGCCGATCGGCGATCTCCTCTCGGTCGAGGTCGACGGCAAGGGCCGCCTCGAAGCGATCTACGACACGGGCTATCGCAGGACGCTGTTCCAGATTCCGGTGGCCGACGTTCCGAATCCCAACGGCCTCATGCCGTCGGACAGCCAGGCCTTCCGCATCTCGCAGCAGTCCGGCGACGTCTATTTCTGGGATGCGGGCACAGGGCCCGTCGGCGAGACGGTGGGCTACAGCCTGATGGAATCGGCCGTCGACATCGCCTCCGAGCTGACGGGCATGATCGAAACGCAGCGGGCCTATGCCTCGAACGCGAAGATCATCCAGACCGTCGACGAGATGCTGCAAGAAACCACCAACATCAAGCGGTAGGTAGAACATGCCCGTCACGCCAGCCCTTTCGATCGCGCAATCGGGCCTTCAGGCTGCGAAGCTGCGGGCGCAGGTCGCCGCCAGCAACGTCGCGAACGCCAATACCGAAGGCTATGTCCGCCGCACGGCGGATGTCTCCCAGCGCACGATCGCGTGGCACGGGGCCGGCGTGCAGGTGAACGGAACGAACAGGGCCGAAGTGCCCCACCTGACCGCAGAGCGCATGCGCGCCGAAGCGGAAAGCCTGGGGGCTTCGGAAACCGCCGAGGGCATTGCGCGCCTGACCCAGATCCTCGGCGAGCCGAGCGCGCAGACGGGGCTGTTCGGAGCCTATGTCGCCTTCGAGAACGCCATGCGCGACGCTGCCATGTCGCCGGAATCGCCGGTCATGCTGTCCGAGCTTCACCGCACGGCCGGCGCCCTGACGAAGAGCTTCGCCGAAGCCTCCGGCAGCGTCGACCGCATGCGTAACGAGGCGGAGGGCGAGATCGCCGCGACGGTCTCCGAGGTCAATGTCGCGCTCAAGCGGCTCGAGGAACTCAACGGCCTCTCTCCGGCGCAGCAGACGCCCGCGGTGGCCGACGAGCGCCAGCAGCTCGTCGACCGCATCAACCGCGAGATTCCGGTCGAGGTTCTCGACAAGGGAGCCGGCATCCACCTGATGACCGAGGGCGGCGTCTTCCTGCTGACCAGCCAAGCGCAGGACATCGAATTCTCGCCCGCCAATCTCGTCTCACAGGGGCAGGTGCTGGGCGCGCCGCTTTCGGGCCTGACCGTGAACGGCATCGACATCACGCCCACGGGCGACGGCCATCAGCGCACGCGCGAAGGCCGCCTCGCGGGCCTCTTCGGAATCCGCGATCAGAGCGCGCCGGACTTCCAGGCTTCGCTCGACGCGCTGGCCACCGACCTCGTCACCCGGTTCTCGGGTACCGCTGTCGATCCGAGCAATGCGCCCGGAGAGGCCGGACTGTTCACCGATGGCGGCGCGACCGCGCCCGCGGGCCTCGGCCTCGGCATCGCGGGACGGCTCGAACTTCATGCCGCGATCGATCCGGCTCAGGGCGGCGAGCTGCGCCGCCTGCGCGACGGCATCGGCAGCGCGGTCGCCGGCCCCGCGGGCAATGGCGAACAGCTGGGCCGGATGCTCGACGCGCTGACGAGCGGACAGGGCGCCGACAAGGCCGTCGCCGAGCTCTCCTCCGAACTCGGCGCCGCCGAGAAGGCCGCGAGCGACCGCGCGATGACCGCGAACATCCACTATCGCGCCGCCGCCGAGGCGGAGACCATCGAGACGGGCGTCGATACGGACAGGGAACTTCAGGACCTGATGATGATCGAGCAGGCCTATGCGGCCAATGCCCGCGTCCTTCAGACCGTGAACGCCATGCTCGATACGCTGATGGAGGCCGTGTGATGATGGGACCGCTTTCGGGAAACCTCTCCGCCTTCACCTCCCTCAGCCGGCATCTGCCGGAGATCCGGGCCGATCTCGAACGCGCGGCGCATGAGACCGTCACCGGCCGCAGGCAGGACCTTTCCCTCACGCTGGGCGGCCGCGCAGGCGAGTTCGCCCTGATCGAGAAGGGTCTCGCCGATCTCGAGACGAATACGAGCCGCCTCGGGCTGACCGAGGGCCGTCTGCGCCAGACGGGGCTCGTCCTGACCTCCGTCCGCGATGCCTTCGCGCCGATGACCGAACGGGCGCTGACGGACCTGTCGCTCAACGAGCCGGCCGCGCGGACCGAAACGGCCGCCGCCGCCCGCGCGACGCTGGACCAGGTCATCAGCTTGCTGAACACCAACGAGTCCGGCCGCCACCTCTTCGCAGGCGACGAGACCGAGGGTCCGGCCCTGGCCGATGCCGAGACGCTGCTGACGGCCGCGCAGGCCGCGCTGACGGGGGCGACGACGATCGCCGACCAGGAGGCCGCGTTCGATGCCTTCTTCAACGGCGCGGGCTTCGACACACTCGTCTATCAGGGCGGCCCCGGCCAGGCGGCCGCCGCAGCGCTCGGCGACGGCAGCGCCGTCCGATTCGAGGCCAAGGCGGATGCGCAGCCGGTCCGCGATCTCCTCAACGGCCTCGCGCGGCTCGCTCTGGCGCCGGGGCTTCCCGAAGGCGGCGCGGCCTGGGCGGGCACGGCCGCCGAAAAGCTCGCGGCGGCCAATGACGGCATGATCCTCATGCAGTCGGTGAACGGCGTGGCCGAGGGCCGGGTGTCCCGGGCTCTGGAGGCGCAGGGGCAGGAACGGCTCGTCCTGACCGCGACCCAGCAATCCCTCGCAGGCGTGGACACGGTCGAGGCCGCTTCGAGGGTGAAGAGCCTCGAGCTTCAGCTCGAGGCCGCCTATGCCATGACGGCCCGTCTGAGCCGGTTGAACTTCGCGGATTACATTCGATGACGAAGCCTCTCGCTCCCCGGCTTGGAACACTCCTTCTCGGGGCGGCTCTGGGCTGTCTCTGCGCGCTGACGCCGCTGCCGGCCCATGCCGATGTGCGCCTGAAGGACCTCGTCTCGGTCGAAGGGGTGCGGGGCAACGACCTCATCGGCTACGGCCTCGTCGTCGGCCTCGACGGCACAGGGGACACGCTGCGGAACTCTCCTTACACCGAAGAGGCCCTTGCGAGCCTTCTCCAGCGGCTCGGCGTCAACGTCCAGGACGAGACCTTCCGCCCGGACAATGTCGCCGCCGTGCTGGTCACCGGCGTCCTTCCGCCCTTCGCGCGCGAAGGGTCTGAGATCGACATCACCGTCTCCTCGATCGGCGATGCCGAGGATCTGACCGGCGGCACGCTGGTCATGACGCCGCTCACGGCTGCCAATGGCGACGTCTATGCCGTCGCGCAGGGGCCGGTCCTGATCTCGGGCTTCCAGGCCGAAGGCGATGGCGGATCGATCACGCAGGGCACTCCGACCGTCGGCACGATCCCCGGCGGAGCCCGGGTCGAGCGCGAGGTGCCCTTCAGCTTCGGCAATCTGCCCGGCGTCGATCTGGCGCTCGACAATCCCGACTTCACCACCGCCGCCCGGATCGAGGACGTTCTGAACGAAAGCCTCGGGGCGGGGACGGCCGAACTGCGCGATGCGGGCACCGTCTATCTACACTTTGCCGAGGGCAGGAATCCCGCGCGCATCATGAGCGAGATCGAGCGGCTGACGCTCAAGCCCGACACGCCGGCCCGCGTCGTGATCGACCAGCGCTCCGGAACGATCGTTCTGGGATCGGAAGTGCGGGTGTCGGCCGTCGCGATCGCGCAGGGCAAGCTGTCGATCGCCATCGCCGAGAACCCCGTCGCCGCGCAGCCCGCGCCCTTCGGCCAAGGCCAGACGGCGGTCCTCCCGCGCACGGATATCGCCGTCGATCAGGGAACGCCCGGCTCCGTGGCGATGCTCGAAGAGGCCGTGACCCTGTCCGACCTCGTCTCCGGGCTCAACTCTCTGGGCGTCACGCCCCGCGGGATCATCGATATCCTGAAGAGCATGAAGGCCGCCGGCGCTCTGCACGCCGAACTCGTCCTTCAGTAAGGTCCTGGTACCGGGGCCGGACGAGAGCGTTCAGGCGCCCTCGTCCTCGGCCTCGTCCGGATCGAGAAGCTGGAAGCGGCCTTCCTCGACGCTGTCGAAGACGAAGGCGACGATATCGGCCTGCGCCTTCTCGCCCACCTCTTCCGACACGACGCCATACCCCTCCATCGTGTCCTTGAGCTGGCCGACCAGCCGCTGGGAGATGTTCCCGAAGAGGTATTCCGCAACGGGCGCGCCCTCCCGCAGCGCATAGGAAATCGCCAGGAGGAGCGTCTTCTCGTCCGCTTCGCGGAACAGAAGGGGCACCGCGCTGCGCGGCAGGCGCCGGCCCAGATCGTTGAAGCCGAGAACCTTGCGCTTGATCGCGGCCAGGGTCTCGGAGTCGAGTTCCCGGTTCAGCGCTTCGAAGGCGGCCTCGCGCCGCGCCGTCGTCAGACGGTTGAGGAGGGCCGCGATCTTGGCCACGAGTTCTTCGTCGACGCCCGATCCCGGGGGACGGTTCGTCGAGAAGAAGGCCTGTTCGAACATCGCCTCGACCGCCTTGGCGGCGACGGGCTTGATCTCGCCGCGCGTTGCCAGGCGGACGATCGACGCCGTGGAGGCGGTCTCGCTGATGGCGATGGCGACTTCCGCGGCGAAGGCCTCGGGCAGGCTGCCGAGCGCCGTGGCGATGATCGGCGCGGGCTTATCCTCGAGGAACAGCGCGACGTCCGCCGCCTTCAACTCGGCGACGCGGTCCCAGGTGTTCGCCGGCGGCAGTTCGGGCACGAAGCACTGGATGGGCTCGACCTTCGGCCCGAACAGGACATCGGTCACCTTCTGCGCGTTGCGCTGCCCGCCGGCGAGGCCGGCGCGGTGCTGCGCGAGGTTTTCGGCGAAGTTCCTCACGATCGCCTGCTGCTCGCGCGCATCGAGCCCGGACAGACGGGAGAGGGCGGCCTCGATCTCGTCGCGCCGGTGCAGGGGAAGGTGCCCCTTGAGATGTTCGAGCCGCTCTTCCCCTAGGAGGGCCAGGACCACGGCGGCGCGTTCGGCGGGCGGGCGCGGCGGCAGGGGCGCCGCCTGCTCCGCCTGGGCAGGCGGCGCGGCGGTCGCTGGCGCGGCGGTGTCGGTATCCTTGAGCGAGGGCAGCGCGCTCATCCGGCATATCCTCTCAGTAGAGCTGCGGCGATCTTCGTCCAACCATCGGCCATAACGAAAAACGCAAGCTTAAAGGGAAGCGAGACCATGGCGGGCGGCACCATCATCATGCCGAGCGCCATGAGGACGGAGGCGACGACGAGGTCGATCGCGAGAAAGGGCAGGAAGATCGCGAAGCCGATCTGGAAGGCGGTCTTGATCTCGGACAGCATGAAGGCTGGCACGAGCAGCGCGAGCGGCGGTTCGGCCATCGCACCGGGCTCCCAGCGGCCCGGCAGCGCCTCGGTCAGTGCGATCAACGTGCTTTCATGCACCCGCGCCTCCATGAAGGCGCGGAAGGGGGTGATCACCGCATCGAAGGCTGCGGCCTCGCCGATTTCGCCTGCGCGCAGGGGCGCGATGCCCGCTTCCCAGGCCTGGGTGAAGACGGGCTCCATCACGAAGAAGGTCAGGAACAGCGCGAGGCTGGTGATCATCATGTTGGGCGGCGATTGCTGCAGCCCGATCGCCTGGCGCAGGAAGGACAGCACGATCACCATGAGCGGCAGGCAGGTCGTCATCATGATGATGCCGGGCGCCAGGCTCAGTATGGTGACGACGAGGAAGAGCGGAATGAGATCCGCCCGCAGGCTTTCGCTCCCTTCCGGCAGGAGCGCTTCGGCGGCCGCTTCGAGAGGAGCCGCCTCCTGCGCCTCGGCCGAGCCGAAGGCGAGGAGGCAGACGACCAGAAGGACGCCGATCCGTCTCACAGAGCCTCGTCTTCCACGTCCAGGATGCGGACCGCGAGGCTGCCGGGGCCGCCATCGCCTTCGCAGAGCTCCGCCGTCGCGACCTTGACGCCATTGGCGTGCAGTTCGAGCGGCGCGTCGGCCGCCGCATCGAGCGCGACCACCGTCTCGCTGTCCCATTCGGACAGGGCCTTCAGCGACACCTCGACATGGCCGAGGACGACGGTGACATCGACATTCACGTCATGAAGCGCGCGCCGGAGCGGCGTTCCGGTCGTGCCCGCATCGGGCAGTTCGGCATCGGGGGAGGTCATGCTCATTGGATCTTGTGCCTCTTCTCGGTCAGGCGATCTGGACGCGGTCTTCGTCGAACCACGCGTCGAGTACGGCCGCGGCATCTTCGGGGCTCTCTTCCACGAGCACCGTCAGAAGGCCGGCGGCATCCTGCGGCAGCGCCTTGGGCTCGCCGCTTTCGGCCTCTTCCTGCCGGGCGGTCAGAAGCGGCCGCACGACGAACAGGCCGAGGACCAGCGCGACCGCGCCCAGGAAGGCGAGCTTGAGAAGCTCGGGCGTGCGCGGCGCGATCTGTTCGATGAAGGGATTGGACGCGTCGGCCGCGATCGGCTCCGGCGCGACGAAAGGCAGCGTCCGGAGCGCGAGCGTGTCACCGCGCGCCTCGTCGATCCCGGCCGCGCTGGCCACGAGCGCGCGCAGGGCGTCGAGCTCTTCGGGGGTGCGCGGGGAGGGGACGACCTCGCCCGCCTCGTTCACGCTCGTCGCTTCGTCCAGGAGGACGGCGACGGAGAGGCGCTTGATCCCGCCCGGCAGCGTCTCGGTATGCCGCTCGATCTCGGTGCCCGTATAGGTGACGTCCTCGCTGCGCTTGCGGCGGAGGACGGGCGTGCCCTCCTCCGGGGCGATATCGCCCTCGGGCAGATTGCTCGCGACGGTGACGGCGCTGGCGCCAGGATTTTCCGTCTCGCTTTCCTCGAGCGTGCTGCGGGCGGCGACCTGACGGCCGTCCGGGTCGACCACCCGTTCGGTCTGGCTGACCGCCATCCGTTCGACGTCCAGGGCGACGCTGACGCGGGCCTTGCCCTCGCCCACGCGCGCTTCGAGCATGCGGGTCAGCCGCGCCTCGAGATCGGCGGCGCGCGATTCCTGTCCGGACAGCGAAAAGGCGTCGCGGGCGCCGGGGCCGGCCATGATGCCGCGGACGCTGTCGATGACGGCGACCTGATCGGCCGAGAGGCCCGACACCGCGAGCGCCGTCAGCGTCTGGATCGAGCGCGCCTGCTGGTCGGACAGGCCGATCCCGCTCTCGACCGTGACCGACGCGGTCTTCTGGTCGCTCGCGCGGCGGAACGCCGACTGGCGGCCCACGCCCAGATGAACTCTCGCCGCGGTGACGCCCGGAATCGCCCGGATCGTGCGGGCGAGTTCGCCTTCCTTGGCGCGCCAATAGGCCGCGTCGAACATGTCGGCTGTCGTGGAGAAGCCGTCCAGGCTGTCCAGAAGCTCGTAGCCGGCTTCGTCCGCCCGCGGAAGGCCTTGCTGCGCCAGCGCGAGGCGCAAACGGTCGCGGTCGGCCTCGGGAACGTGGATGGCCGTTCCCCGCACGCTATAGGGGACGCCGAGGCCGTCGAGTTCTGCGGCGACCTCGCCGGCGGCTTCCGGCGAGAGGCCGGACATCAGCAGGGCCTCTTCGGGCTGCCGCGCGATCATCGTCATCATCGCGAAGAGGCCGACCACGCCCGCAACGGCGCCGCCCGCCATGACCTGCTGGCGCCGCGACAGCGCGCGCCATGCATTGCCCATATTCTGTCCTGATGCGCCCAGCCCAGCCATGACCGCGATGCCCCGTTCGCTCCGGCGTTAGGAATAGGAAAACAAGCCTTAACGAAGCGTTTACCGATGCGGGTGTTTAACCTTTCTTACCAACCCGAAGCATGTGTTTCCCTAGTGTCGATATCATCGGCGCGGGGCGAGGAGAGGCACGCATGAGCGAAGAGACGACGCCAGCGAAGCGCAGCGGACTGATGGGCACGGTCCTGCTGGGCGTCGTCGCGGCCGCGGGCGGCTTCGGCGTGGTATCCTTCGCCACTTCGAGCCGGCCGGCCGTCGCCTGCGAGGCCGCGCCCGAGGCCGAAGCGGCGCCCGAAGAGGATGCCGTGAAGCCTGCCGCCGCGAGCTATGCCGCGCTCGATCCCTTCGCGGTCGCGCTGGCGCCCGATGCGGGGGCGCGGACCCTGCGCATCGGCATCGCGCTCGGGCTGACCGATGACCATCATTCTCTCGACGAGGCGGACGTGCTGCGCCTCAAGGACGGGTTCATGGACGATCTCCGGGCGGTCGAAACGGTCGTCCTGACCGATCCGGCAGCCATGCCGCAGCTGCGCGAACGGCTTCTTGGACGGGCCAGGACCGTTCTGGGCGAAGACCTGGTCGCCGAACTCCTCATCACCGATTTCCTGCTGGGCTGATCCGATGTTCTCTGTTCTCGATGCCGCACTCCTCCTGACCACGACGGCGACGGCCGGTTACTGCATCATGCTCAACCGGCGGGTGAAGAAGCTTCACGACCTCAAGAGCGGGCTCGGTCAGGCCGTGGTCTCGCTGACCCGGGCCGTGACGGCGGTGCGGGGCGAGGTGACAGAGCTCACGGCGAGCGCGAACGGCTCCGCCAAGCAGCTCGAGACGCTGCTCGGGCGGGTCGATGGATGCGAGCCGCGCGTGGATACGCTGCTCGAGACGATGGAGCGCCAGGCGCGCCAGACCTGGCGCGAGCATCAGGGCCACCTGAAGACCGCGCGCGGCGAGGTCAACGAGCTGATGGGCGATGTGCGCACCCTGATCAGCCTGCTCAACGACGAGCTTCTCGCCGCCGCCGAGCGGCAGGTTGCGGCGCGGGCGCAGCGGGAAGCGGCAGAGACCGCGCGCGCCGCCGCCGAGAAGGAAGCCGCGCGCAAACGGCTCGCCGCGGATGGGGCCGACAAGAAGAGCGTGTCCGGAGGCAAGGCGGCCGCAGGCGAGGCGAAAAGCGAGCAGGCCGACAAGACGGACCGGGCGGCAGCGACCCCCGACCTGCCGATCCAGCGGCGCGTCGGCAATGTCATCCCGGTCGGCGTGCACGGCGCGGGTACCCCCGCCAATCCCTTCGCGCAGAAAGCACGGAAACAGGCCTGATGCGGCCTCTGCCGGTCCTCACCACGCTGAGCGTCACGCTATTGGCGATCGCGGCCGCGCGGGGGCTGAGCGCCATCCCGCTCGATATCCTCGGGGAAGGGCAGGCCCCGGCGGAGACCGCCTCGGACAGGGCGGCAGCGCAGGCCAGCGCTCTCCTCGCGCAGGAGAAGGCGGCGCTCGAGCAGGCGACGCTGCATCTCGAGAGGGAGCGTGCCGCCTTTCAGGCCGAGCGGGCGGCGCCGGCCGAAGCCGCGCCCGGCAATGATCGCGTGGTGCGCCTCTATGCCGCCATGGCCCCCGAGCGTGCCGCGACCCTGATCGGCGCTCTGCCCGCGCGGGAGGCCGCGCGAATCCTCCTGGCCATGGACGAGCAGGACGCCAGCGCCATTCTCGGCGTCATGCCGGAGAAAGCGGCGATCAGCGTCCTTCAGGCCATGGCGTCAGGCGATGCGGTTCAGGGCGGGACGCAGACCGTCGACAGCTGAGGCCGAGGGCCGCGAAGCGGTCTCCGCCATCTCCTCGACGAGGCAGATCAGCCGCCGCTTGAGGCGCGGCGGCATCGCGGCGAAGAGCGAGAGCAGTTCGAAATCGTCGGAGGAGAACTGCATCCCTTCTTCGCGCGAGGGCGCCGCTTCCGCGGGCGGTGCGGCCAGCGAGGCTTGCGGCCCCGAAAAGAACTGCGCGACGGGAACGTGCAGCACTTCGGAGAATTGATGGAGCCGCGAGACCGTGATGCGGTTCGATCCGTTCTCGTATTTCTGGATCTGCTGCAGGGTCAGCTCCACGGCGGCGCCGAGCTGCTTTTGTGTCAGTCCACGGAGGTTACGGGCATTGCGCAGGTTCTGCCCGACGCGCTTGTCCACCTCGTGCGGCGGCGTGGCGGGCTGGACGACGGCGTCCTCGCCGCCTCGATGTGCCGCCGCGGCTTTTCGTATCGCGTTTTCCACTGGCCTCTCCCCAATCGATATAAGGTTGTGCATATCTGATAGCACAACCGAAAAGAGAGTAAACCGTCGCGCTGCGGCAAATCGCTCTCCCATCGGAGGAGGAAGTCTCGATGCGCGGCGTGCCGAGGCGATGGCGGCTTTCCGGCGGCAATGCGGCGCGGCGGGACCGCGGGAACCGGCATTCAGCATCGCGAGACGGGGATGAATGCTCGTCGTTCGAGAGTTGGCTATAGCGAGGCAACCCAGCGTTAACGCCCGCCGTGCCAGATACTGCCCGTGGATACCGCGGGTGGGGTTGCGATGTCGTTGAACGGGAATGCGAATGCCGAGGACGGCAGCGTGCTGACGCTGCCGACGCGTCTGGACAGCGCCGCTGCCGAGGAGTTCCGCAGCCAGCTCCTGGAGCGCCAGGGACAGCCTCTCCGCCTCGACGGGCAGGACACCACGCTTCTTGGCGGACGGTGCCTCGAGATCCTGGTCGCTGCGCGCCGCAGCTGGTCGAAGGCCGGCCAGCAATTGTCCATCACGCGACCGAGCGACGCCTTGCGGCGGGATCTCCGCCTTCTGGGCGTTTCGGCCGACATTATCGAAGAAGGGAGAGAGTCGTGAAGAAGACCATCCTAGCCGTCGACGACTCCCGCACCATGCGCGAGATGATCCGGGCGGCGCTGGAAAGCGCGGATTTCGAGGTCGCGCTCGCCGAAGACGGCGAGGACGGCCTGTCCGCGCTCGAGCGGACGGAGCCGGACGGCATCGTCACCGACATCAACATGCCGCGCCTCGATGGCTTCGGCTTCATCGAGAAGGTGCGCGAGCAGGAAGCGTACCGCACGACGCCGATCCTCGTCCTTTCGACTGAAAGCGGCCCCGAGCTCAAGCAGAGGGCGCGCGAGGGCGGCGCGACCGGCTGGATCGTGAAGCCGTTCGACCGCGACAAGCTGGTGTCGGTCCTGGACCGGCTGATCGGCTGAGGGAGGCGCTCATGGATCCGATGGAGGAAATCCGGCAGACCTTCTTCACCGAATGCGAAGAGCTGCTCGAAGCGCTCGAAGCGGGCCTTCTGTCGATTCACGACGGCACGCATGACGAGGAGACGGTCAATGTCGTCTTCCGGGCCGTCCATTCCATCAAGGGCGGGGCGGGGGCCTTCGAACTCGACGCGCTGGTGCGCTTCGCCCACGGCTTCGAGACCACGCTCGACGAGGTGCGCAGCGGTCGCCTCGAGCCGGGCGAGGACGTGGTCGCGACCCTTCTTCGCTCCGCAGACGTTCTTTCGGATCTCTTCGCCGCCTATCGCGACGGAGCGGTTCCCGCCGAGGACACGGCCCAGAGCCTGCTGGTCGAGCTCTCGACGCTGAGCGGCGCGCCCGCACCGGCGCCGGCCGCGGCGCCGCCGGCGGATGATGGCGGGTTCGCGCCGGTTCCGCTGGCGCTCGATCTCGAAGCGCCGGCATTCGAGCCCGTGCCGCTCGACCTCGGCGGCGGGGACGATGCGGACGCGGCCGACGAGGCGGCATCGCCCCTTCGGCATTACGCCATCCGCTTCCGTCCGAAAAAGGATCTGTATCGCCGCGGCGGCGAACCGACGCTCCTCCTCAGGGCGCTCGACGCGCTCGGCGAGCTCGATGTCGCGGTGACCGGCATAGATGCGGCCGATCCGGCGGCCCTCGATCCGGAGGAGCCGTGCGCCGAATGGCTGATCGGCCTGAAGACCGCAGCCGATCGGGCGGACATCGAAGAGGTCTTCGAATTCGTTTCCGATGACAGCGACCTGTCGATCGAGGCGCTTCTCGGGCTCGAGGAACCGCAAGCTCCGCAGGCCCCGCAAGCGCAGGAGGCGCCTGCGTCCGCAGCGCCCGCCCCGGAGCGGGAGGCGGTCCCGCCGCCCGCCGAGGCGCAGGCCGAACAGGCTGCGCCGGAACCGGAGGCCGCCTCCGCCTCGCCCGCTCCCTCGCAGTCCGAGGGGCAGAGCAAGCCGGTCGTCGCCCCGAAGGCGACGGTCCGGGTCGATCTCGACCGCGTCGACCGCCTGATCAACCTGGTCGGAGAACTCGTCATCAACCAGGCCATGCTCACGCAATGCGTCGAAGACAGCGGCCCGATGAACCGCGAAGTGGCGACGGGGCTCGAGGAGTTCCACCAGCTCACCCGCGAGATCCAGGAAAGCGTCATGGCGATCCGGACGCAGCCGGTGAAGCCGCTCCTGCAGCGCATGTCCCGCATCGTGCGGGAATCGGCGTCGGCCACCGGAAAATCGGTGCGCCTGCGGACCGAAGGCGAGGCCACGGAGATCGACAAGACCGTGCTCGAACGCCTCGCGGACCCGCTGACGCACATGATCCGCAATGCGGTGGATCACGGGCTCGAAAGCCCCGAGAAGCGGCTGGAAGCCGGCAAGTCCGAAGAAGGCACCGTCCGCCTCACCGCTGCCCACCGCTCCGGCCGGGTCGTGATCGAGGTCGCCGATGACGGCGCGGGCATCAACCGCGAGCGCGTGCGCCAGATCGCCGTCGACAAGGGCCTCATCGCGGCGGACGCCCAGCTGACCGAGAACGAGATCGACAATCTCCTCTTCATGCCGGGCTTCTCGACCGCGAAGGAGGTGTCGAACCTGTCCGGCCGCGGCGTCGGCATGGATGTCGTCAAGAAGGCGATCCAGGCGCTCGGCGGCCGGATCGCGATCACCTCCAGTCCGGGGCGCGGCACGACCTTCTCGATCAGCCTTCCGCTGACCCTCGCGGTCCTCGACGGCATGCTCGTCCGCATCGACGACCACACAGTGGTGCTCCCGCTGACGGCGATCATCGAGACCTTCAAGCTCCAGGGCGGCGAGCTGCATCGCCTCGGACAGGGCGGACATGTCCTTTCCGTGCGCGGCGAATTCGTCCCGCTCGTCGATATCGGCAGCGAACTCGGCTTCCGCGACCGCGTCGAGGACTACGAGGAGGCCGTCATCCTCCTCATCCAGACCGAAGAGGGCGTGCGCGCCGCCTTCGTGGCCGACGGCATCGACGATCAGCAGCAGGTCGTGATCAAGGGCCTGGAAGACAATTACGGAACGATCGAGGGCGTCGCGGCGGCCACGATCCTCGGGGACGGGCGCATCGCGCTCATCCTCGATGCAGACAACCTGGTGGAGCGGGCGGCCCTGCCTCCCGGTGAAACTTCGGCGGCAGCCTGAGGGAGAACGCAATGGAACTGGACGAAAGGCAGAAGTCCGACGGCGGAAAGGAGATCGTCTCCTTCCGGCTCGGCGAGGAAGAATTCGGCGTGGAGATCATGTCCGTCCGCGAGATCCGCGGATGGAGCAAGGCGACGCCGCTGCCCCATTCGCCGCCCTATGTGCGCGGCGTGATCAACCTGCGCGGCGCGGTCCTGCCGGTCATCGACCTCAATCAGCGTTTCGGCGAAGCGCCGAGCGATCCCTCGAGCCGCCATGTGGTCATCGTGGTTCAGGTCGAGAACGCGCAGTTCGGCCTCCTGGTCGATGCGGTCTCCGACATCCTGCACGTCACGCAGGAGGATCTGCAGGACACGCCCGATGTCGCCACGGGCGAGACCCGGGCCTTCATCCGGCACCTCGTCGCGCTCGACGACAGGATGATCCGGCTGATCGCGCTTGAATCGATCTTCACGCCAATGACCGCCGAAGCGGCCTAGGCGGCGTCCTTATTCCCCCCGGGCGGCGCTGCGCCGCCCTCCTCCGATTGGACCGGCATCCCGGTCCGCCCTGCTCATGAAAGAGGAAGATCCGTGGCCCTCAAGGACACTCTCACCGTCATGGTCGTGGACGACATGTCCGTCAGCCGTGGGCTTCTGACCCAGGCGCTCGACAGCATCGGCATCAAGAACCACAACTGGGTCAAGGACGGCGAGGAAGCGCTGAAGGCGCTTTCCGCGAAGCCCGTGCATCTGGTGATCTCCGATTACGAGATGCCGAAGATGAACGGCCTTCAGCTCCTCGGCGGCCTTCGCCAGCGCGAGGCGACGCAGAGGATCGGCTTCATCCTGGTCACCGGCAGCGCCGATCCGGCCGTCATCAATGAAGGCCGGCGGCTGGGCATGAACAACTATCTGCAGAAACCCTTCACCGCCGCCTCGCTCAAGACCTGCATCGAGGCCGTGGTCGGAAAGCTCTGACATGGCGGCGCGCACCGACGCCGCCGGCGAAGAGTCGGGCCTGCTCGCGCTGCAGCGGGTGGAAGCGGAGCTCGCCTCCGTGGAAACCGCCTGCATGCGCCTGCAGGACTACCTCGCCGAACTCGCTCCCGCGCTCGCGGCCCATCCCGGCTCCGCGCAGCTGCAAGAGATCGATCACGTCACCCAGCGCGTCACGGGCGTCCGGCAATTCCTCGCGGCGCTCGGCCGCGAGACGAGCGGCGGCTGGAAAGCCGATGGCGTGCGTGCCGCCGCGGCCATCGTCCCCAGCGATCTCGCCGCGCGCCTGTCCGGCCGGGCCGCGGCGCCGGCCGCTTCCGCCCCCGACAAGACAGGCGACATCGACCTCTTCTAGGAGGCGATGCCGCCGCTCCGCCCGGCGCGGCGGCAGAAGGCCGATGGCGCGCGGGCGGCACCTGGCATGCCTGTCCTCGCAAAGACTCGCGGCATGACCTTCCGGCCGTCGAGGCCTCGCCGGACCCGTCACCGCGCAACTCTTGGCCGCGCATGAGGCCCGGACAGGTCCGGCGCGTTCATCCTCGAGCGTCTCCCTGCGCTCTGCCGGCTGCGCTAAACGGCAAAGCGCCCGCCCGGGAAACCCTGGGCGGGCGCTTCATTTTCACGCTTCTGGAGGAGGGGCCGAAGCCCCGGTCTTTCAGAAGTCCTCCCAGCCGGCCTCCTCACCGGAGACGTCCAGCGCGGCATTCCCCGCAAAGGCGGCGACGCGGGCCTGCTGCGCCTTCACGGCGGGCTTCGGCGCGGCGTCTCTTGACGCTGCGACCGCGGCGGAGGGGTGCGTCGTCGTGAAGACGCTGACGACCTGAGCGAGTTCTTCGGCGTCCTTGGTCAGCGCGTGGCTCGCGGCCGTCGATTCTTCGACCATGGCCGCGTTCTGCTGGGTCACCTGATCGAGCGAATTCGTCGCTTCGTTGATGTTGGACAGCTCCGCGGACTGCTCCTTGGCGGCCTCCGCCATGCTCGTGATCAGCTCACTGACCGTGTTGACCGAGACGACCATCTCCTTGAGGGTTTCGCCCGTGCGGCCCACAAGGTCCACGCCGCGCTTGACGTGTTCGGAACTCGTGCCGATCAGGCCCTTGATCTCCTTCGCCGCTTCTGAAGAGCGCTGGGCCAGAGCCCGGACCTCGGAGGCGACGACGGCGAAGCCCTTGCCGGCATCGCCCGCGCGCGCCGCCTCGACGCCCGCATTCAGCGCCAGGAGGTTCGTCTGGAAGGCGATGTCGTCGATCACGCTGATGATCTGCGAGATCTGGTCTGACGACTTCTCGATCTCGCTCATCGCGCCGACCGCCTGGCTCACGACCTGACCGCTCGCCTCGGCGTTCTGGCGCGCGGCCATCACCTCGTCGCGCACCTTGGTCGCGTTCTCCGCCGCCGCCGCGACGCTGGCGGTCAGCTGCTGGAGCGAGCCGGCCGTCTGTTCGAGCGTGGCGGCCTGCGTTTCCGTGCGGCGGGCGAGTTCGTCCGCGGCCTGGCTGATCTCGGTCGCGCCGCTGCGCACGCTGGACGTGTTCGCGACCACCTTGCCGATCGACGTGTTCAGCGTGTCGACGGCTTGATTGAAGTCCGTGCGCAGCTGGACGTAGTCGTCGGCGAACTGTTCCTCGATCTGCTTGTCGAGCTCTCCGGCGGAGAGCCATTTCAGGCCGACGGAGAGGGCGTCGACGACATGGCGCTGCTCGGCCTCGTGCTTGTTGCGCAGGGCGCGGCTGCTCTTCAGCTCGCGTTCGCTGGCGGTGATGTCGGTGGCGATCTTGACCACCTTGAAGACCTTGCCGCTGGCATCCGTGATCGGGCTGTAGGTCGCCTCGAGCCAGACTTCCTCGCCGCTCTTGGTGAAGCGGTCGAACTTGCCGTGGAAGAATTCGCCTCTGCGCAGCTGCTCCCAGAAGGCTTGGTACTCCGCGCTGCGGCGGAATTCTTCGCTGACGAACATCGAGTGGTGCTGGCCGACGATCTCGTCGAGCGTATAGCCCATGGCCTGCTGGAAGTTCTCGTTCGCCGTCTGGATCGTGCCGTCCGGCTTGAACTCGATCACGGCCTTCTCGGAGCGGATCGCGTTCATGACCGCCTCGTTCCGCTGGGCCTCGGTGACGTCCACCCATTCGAGGACATTGCCGGTATGTTGACCCTGGTCATCGCGGAGGGCGTTGAAATCAAAAGCGAATTTCAACTCTCCAACGCTGATTTGCGTCCTGTGCGGAAGGCGGTGGGGGTCGGTGAGGACCTGGCGTTCCTGAGCGGGATTGTCGAAGAACATCTCGATGCTGGTGCCGTGGAGGCGTTCGGCATCCATGCCGGGCCATTTCTTCTCGAAGGCCTCGATCCTGTCCTCCACGAGACGCCGCATCGCCGCGTTCGCCTGCGT
The DNA here is from genome assembly GCF_000733125.1 of Parvularcula oceani. Lineage (GTDB taxonomy): Bacteria > Pseudomonadota > Alphaproteobacteria > Caulobacterales > Parvularculaceae > Parvularcula > Parvularcula oceani. The sequence goes on from NZ_JPHU01000011.1 coordinate 47,441, forward strand.
CACGTTCAGGTCCCGGTCGAGCAACATCATCGGAGCGGGAGAGCCGTCGAAGGCCGCGCTCTTCGCGCCCGCGGACTGCGCCATGGCCCGCAGCTCGCCGAGCGCGCGCGCCGCGGCTTCGATGTCGCTCTCGGGATCTGCGCGCCGCGCGGACCCGCCGGCCTGCGCCGATGCGCCGGCAAGCTCATGCAGCTGCCGGGTCGCCTTGCCGAAGCGCGCGCGGGCTGCGCCCGGCGCCAGGATCGCCGCGGCGGCGACGCCGCCGCCGAGGAGCGCGCCCTGCAGGGCCAGAAGGTCGCCCCCTACGCCCTGCGCCGCGGCGAGAGCTAGCGCCGCCGCCGCGCCACCGGCCAGCGGCGCCGCCGCTGCGAGGCTCGGCCCGAAACGGCTCGGACCTGCGAAATTGGATCGCGCATTCCCCAAAAAGTTGTCGGGCCGATCTTGACCTGGTTTAAACTCGCTGCTAGTAACAGAAGCGTGATCGCGATGCTGACGGTTCCTGTCGGTATCGGGCTGGGGCATTGTTTCGGTCTCCTCGCGCGTACTGATGTACGCTCCCATTCAGCCGGACAGACCCGAGGGTGCTGACGGCTGCCTCAAACGATAAAATTCGAACAGCACGGTTTGCCTTGCAGATAAGTTAAGGCTCGCTGAACTTTTCTCGTCTGACGATGGCTGGTGCAGCGCGACTATCGGTACATGCTCTTCCGCCATCGCCGTCTTCTTCTCGGCGAAGGACCGTCCTGTACCTGTGCTGGAGGCCTCCTGAGTGGGCGGAGCCCCTATGCATCGTGAGGCGAGCATTTAACGAGTTGTATACCAACGATCGATAAGCACGAGACATGCTCTCGATCCTCGGACTCCTCGTCACCGTCGCTATGGTCTTCGGCGGATACACCATCGCCGGTGGCAAGATGTCTATCATCCTGCACTCGCTGCCCTATGAGATGATGATGATCGGCGGCGCCGCGCTCGGCGCCTTCCTCGCCGCGAACGATTTTCACCGGATCAAGCAGACGGGCGGAGACGTCATGGCGGCCGTGAAGGGGCCGAAATGGAAGAAGCAGGACTATCGCGACGCGCTGTGCCTGATGCACGAGATCATCGCGCTGCAGCGCGAGAGCCCTGTCGACATGGAGCGCCACATCGAGAACCCGGCGGAGTCGGATCTCTTCTCGAAATATCCCCGGGTCCAGGCCGACAAGGCCGCCGTCGACATCCTCTGCGACACGATCCGCAGCATGATGATGAATTTCGACGATCCCCATCAGGTCGAGGAGATGCTGGAAAAGCAGCTCGACCAGATGAAGGAAGAGCGCCTCCACGGCGCGCACGCTCTCGAAGCGCTGTCCGATGCGCTGCCTGCGCTCGGCATCGTCGCGGCCGTTCTCGGCGTCATCAAGACCATGGCCTCGATCGATAAGCCGCCCGAGGTCCTAGGCGCCATGATCGGCGGCGCGCTGGTCGGCACCTTCCTCGGCGTCTTCCTCGCTTACGGCGTCTTCGGCCCGCTCGCCGCCAGGGTGAAGGCGGTGCGCGAGGAGGAGCACGTCTTCTACGAGCTGTTCCGGCAGGTCCTCGTCTCCAGTCTCCAGAAGCACGCGCCGAACATCTGCGTCGAGGTCGGCCGCCGCCACGTGCCGAGCGCGATGCGCCCGAGCTTCGACGAACTCGAAAACGCGATACGGGAGGCGGCATGAGCGACGATGCCAGCATCGCGACGCTGTCGCGCCAGACGGGCCTTCTCCAGACCGTCTCGACCATCGCGAACAATATCGCGAATGCCTCCACCCCCGGCTACAAGTCCGAAGGCACGGTGTTCTCGGAATATATCCGCCGCACCGGCCCGGACTCTCATTCCCTCTCCATGGGGCGCCTGTCGGCGCAGACCACGGATTTTTCTTCCGGGTCCCTCCGCAAGACGGGTGGCGACTTCGATTACGCGATCGACGGGACCGGCTTCTTCAAGGTGGCGACGCCCGATGGCGACCGCCTGACCCGGGCAGGGCGCTTCATGCTCGACCTCGACGGGCAGATCGTCGATCCGAACGGCGCACCCGTCCTCGACGGGGGCGGCGCGCCCATCGAGATCCCGCAGGACGCGACCGTCATCGCCGTGGGCCGGGACGGCACGCTCAGCATCGACGGCGAGCCTTACGGCGATATCGGTGTCTTCGAGCCGGTCGGTCAGCCCGAGCGGGCCGGCAACAATTACTGGACCGCCCCCGGCGGCGACCGCCCGGTGGAGGAACCCAACGTCCTCCAGGGTTTCGCAGAGCAGTCCAACGTCTCTCCCGTTTCGGAATTCGCCGCGCTGATCGCGGCGCAGCGCAATTTCGACGCGGGCCAGACGCTGACCGAACAGGAACATGAGCGCCTCAGCGCGCTGATCGCCGCGATCCGGCAGGGAGCATAAGGCATGGACGCACTTCGCACGGCCGCCACCGGCATGGACGCGCAGCAGACGCGCGTCGACGTCATCGCCAACAACATCTCCAACATGTCGACCACGGCCTATGCGCCGCGCTCGGCGGTCTTCGCCGATCTCATATACCGCCAGGAAGTCACCCCCGGCGCCATCGCCTCGGCTGACGGAACGGTCGTGCCCTCGGGCGTGCAGCTCGGCCTCGGCGTGCGCACGGCGGCGATCGCGATGGAGATCGGGCAGGGCGCGCTTCGCGAGACCGGCGGCGACCTCGACCTCGCCATCGAGGGGCGCGGCTTTCTCGAGGTGACGCTGCCTTCGGGCGAACCGGCCTATACCCGCGACGGCAAGCTCGAAATCAATCCGGAGGGCGAGGTCGTCACCCCGGCCGGCTTCCCGCTCGCCGACGGCATCACCATTCCCGCCGATGCCCGCCGGATCACGATCAGCCCGGACGGAGAGGTCTACGCGGATTTCGCCGACGGCTCGGCGAGCCAGTCGATCGGCGTCTTGACCCTGTCGTCCTTCGTCAACGAGCGCGGCCTCGAGGCCATGGGCGGCAATCTCTACAGGATCACCGAAGCCTCGGGCGACGCGACCGTCGCGCCGCCCGGCATCGACGGGCACGGCCTGATCCGCCAGGGCTATCTCGAGGAATCGGGCGTGGATGTCGTCTCCGAGATCGCCGACCTCATCGAGGCGCAGCGGGGTTACGAGCTCAACTCCAAGGTCCTAACGGCCGCCGACGAGATGTACGCGGCGGCGACGAGGATCCGATGATCGGCCTTGCTGCCGCGCTGATCCTGACGGGCGCGATCGCGGAGGCGCGCCTGCCGGCGGGAACCGTGATCGAGCCCGTCCATGTCAGCGGCTGCGCGGAGCCCTGCGCCCTGGTCGGCCGGCAGCTGCGCCGAACCGTCTTCGCCGGCCGCGAACTCTCGCTGGCCGACACCAAGCCGCGCGACCTCGTCGGCCGCAATGCCAGGGTGACGCTGATCGCGATCAAGGGCGCCATGCGCCTCGAGGCAGAGGGCAGGGCGCTCGGCGCGGGCGCGCAGGGCGACGAGGTCACCGTGATGAACACGGAAAGCCGGCGCGTGGTGACGGGCATCGTGGTCGCGCCCGGCGTGGTGGAGGTTTCGCTGTGAAAGCGCGCTACCTTGTCCTCGCCCTGCTGGGCGCCTGCGCCAGCACCAAGGAGGGCCCGGTCCAGGACGAGGCGAGGGGCTATCCCGTCGCCACGCCGGCAAGCCATGCCGGCAGCGCATCCTTGTGGAATCAGGAGCCGCAATCCCTGTTCGGCAATCGGCGCGCCCGCGACATCGGAGACATCCTCACCGTCATCGTCTCGGTCGACGACGAGGCGGAGATGGAGAACAGCCTCGAGGCCGAACGGTCGAACGAGGAGAATTTCGGAACCAGCGCCCTGTTCGGCCTGCCGCAGCTCGCCGGTTCCGTCCTGCCGGACGGCGCCAGCCTCGACCCCGGCGCGGATCTGACGCGGAGCCGGGCGCAGAACGGCAGCGGCCGGATCACGCGGCGCGAAAGCGTCACCCTCGAACTCGCCGCGGTCGTCACCGACAAGCTGGCCAACGGGCATCTCGTCATCGAGGGCACCCAGCGCATCCGCGTGAACCACGAAACCCGCGCCCTCAAGATCATGGGGATCGTCCGACCCCAGGACATCGACCGCAACAACACGATCACCCACGAGAAGATCGCCGCCGCCGACATCGTCTATTCCGGCTACGGACAGGTCGCCCGTTCGACCTCGCCCCGCTTCGGCTCGCGCCTCCTCGATATCCTGGTGCCGTTCTGATGAAGAAGCTGATGCCTTTCCTCGTCGTGCTGGTGGCCGTGGGCGCCGGCGGCGCCGGCGCGCTGATGCTCGACGCGCCTGCCGAGGACGTTCACGCCGCCGAAGAAGGCGCCAAGACGCCCGTCAGCAAGCATGAGGGGAAGAAGGAGGCGGTCGCCTATATGGGCTTCCAGCGCGCCTTCATCGTTCCGGTGGTGGTGGAGCGCAATGTCAGCGCGCTCGTCATGCTCGATCTGTCGCTCGAAATGGACGCCGCGACGGTCGAGAATGCGCGCAAGAAGGAACCCAAGCTGCGCGACGGGATCATGAAGGCGCTGATCGGCCTGTCCCACGAAGGAATGCTGACCGGCGATATCACGGATCCCGCCGTCTACGAGGAGATCCGCAACCGGATCGAGGCGGCGGCGGGCGAATATGTCGGAGAAGGCCTCCAGGGAGTCCTCATCACCGACTACGCCCGCCAGGAACGCTGAAAGGCCGGCCCCCTGCGGGAAAGCCGGCTTCGGGAAACCCCTGAATCTCGAGCGAGGCGCCGCGCCGGGCGCTAGGACATCGGGCGCCAGGACGGGCGCATTCAGGCGGCGCCGTCTTCGCCGCCGAGCTGCTCGCCAAGGGCTGCTTCCAGCATCTTGGCGATCGCTTCGAGATGGGCGTTGCTCTGCACCTGCTGCTCGACGGACGAGAAGGTGGCGAGCTGCTCGACGAATTGCGTCGAATCGAGCGGGGCCAGCGGATCCTGGTGCTCCACCTGCGCCGTGAGGAGCTTCAGGAAGGCCTCGAAATCCGCGCCGGTCGGCGTCGGCATGGTGGCCTTGGAGGCCGCTGCGGCCTGCTCCTCGGCCTGCTGCGCTCCTGCGCCGATGGCGGAAGTGATCACGGGCGTTCTCCTGTCACAGACGAATATCGATACGGCCCGTCAGGCCGAGAGGGCTTGTGGATTGCGAAGCGGCCGGAAGGCGCGCCGGGCCGGCCGCCTCCGCCGCCCTGTCGAGGACGAGCGTGCGCCAGCGCTCTTCGGCTGCGCCCTTCTGCGCCTTGGCGTCATCGCTTCCGAAGGAGACCGATGCCTCCCCGAAGCTGTTCGCGAGTTCTTTTTGCAGCCATTCCGTATGCCGCTTGAGGAGCGAGCCCGTATCGGCGTTCTCCGCCGATAGAAGGGCGGTGACGCCGTGGCGCTCGAACGAGAATTCGACCCGGACCACGCCAAGATCGGGCGGGTCGAGGCGGAGCGTCATCGTCCGCTCGCCGCTGCGCATCGCGATGGCATCGGCCACCTGCCGGGCCGCTTCGCCGGGGGCGGGCGGTGCGAGCTGGACCGCGGGACCGGGAGCCTGCGTGGGAGCCTGGCTCGGCGCGGCACTTGGCGCCGGACCGCCTGTCAGAGGCTGCCCCGACGAAGCGGCGATCTCGGTCCGCGCCGCCGCGGGCCTGTCGGCGGCCCGGATCATCGGGGTCTTCTCGGCCTGCACCGCCGTCAGCTCGGCCATCCGGGGATGGGCGTCGGTCCTGTCGGCGCCGGGCAGCGGGGCTGCCGCTGCGGCAGGAGCGGGATCGGCTCGGACTGCGCCGGGCGCTGCGGGGGAAGGCCTTTCCCCCGATATCCCGGCCGGGAGCGAGGGGGACGGTGTCGCCGCGCCCTCAGCCGATGCCGTCCGAGCGGGGGCCGAAGGCGCCGGCGCGGCCGCCTCGCCGGCCGCCTGCATCCGCGTGGATGCGGCAGCTCGGGGGTGGCCGGAAGCCGCGGCTTCAGGTTTCGCTGGGGCTGCCTCTGCGCCGAGCCGGCCTTCGCCGGTCGGGTCCGAGCCTGCGGCAGGCGCTTGCGCCGCCGGTGCCGCGAAGCGTTCGCCCGCTGCGAGCGGCGCGCGGGCCGCGCCCCGGGAAGGCGCCATGATGTCCTTTAATCCGCCCTCGGAAGCGGCCGGGTCTGCCGAGCCGGCGGCGGAATGGGCGGGCGCGGGCTGCGCCGTCGGCACCGGCAGGAGGCCGTCGCGCGGCTGCTCGCCGAGGGTGAGGCGCAGCACGGGACCGTCCTGCGGCGACAGCGTCTCCACCGTGACATGGGGGGAGGGCGCCTCGCCGCTCTCGGGCAACGCGCCCTCTGTCTTCCGCGTCTCGACCGCGAGCAGGAATTCCGCCGCATCGGTTCCCGTGCGGAGGGAAGCTCCCGCCCCGCCTTTGTCCGAAGGAGGCGCCTGGCGCTCCGGCTGCACCTCTCCCCTGGTCTGGACCGGATCGGCCGTGCGCGTCTGGGAGGCGAGAGGAAGCGGGATCATCTGGTGCCGGATGCAATACGAACAGAAGGACTGTGCAGAAATAGGGTTTACCAACCCTTTACATGCGCCCGGATAACGCTGGCTTTGCAAATCAGGAGTAAGCCTATGCTGACGCCTCTGACGAACATGACCGGCTCCGTCGCGCCCACGGCCGACGCCGCCCCTGCCGAGGACGCGGTCCTGCGGGAGACGGCGGAGAAGCTCGAGGCCGCCTTCCTGCGCGAAATGCTCGATCAGGCGGGGCTGGCGGAGGCGTTCGGAACGGGCGGCGAGGGCGGAAGCGCTTCGGCGGGCGACGCCTTTTCCGGCTTCCTGCTCGATGCGATCGCCGAGGACATGGCGGCGGCCGGCGGCCTCGGCCTCGCCGACAGGTTCTACGAGCAGCTCGCCGGCGAGCCGGTTTCGGCCAATAGGAGCCGCCGGCTGTGAGCGCGCGGGCCCTGATCGACGCCCTGCGCCGCGAGGCGGCGCTTCTGCAGCGCGGGGAGTTCGATGCCCTCGAGGCCGTGCAGGCCGAAAAGGAGCAGGCCGCCCGGGCGATGGGCCGGCGGGCGACGCAAGACGAGCTCGCGATGCTGCGGACACTCGCGCTGGAAAACGAAAGACTCTTCTCGGTCGCGCTGACGGCCTGCAAGAGAGCGAAGTCGCGCCTTCAAGCTGTGGAAAACTCTCAATCCGTTATTGGATATACTGATGAGGGAAACCGCCTGTCTTCAAGCGATAGAAAAACGCTCAGCGGACGCCGCTATTAAAGGCCTGTTAGGGCAGTTCGCTCTAGACGCTGTTTTGGGGCGACCGAGGATTGGTTGCGCCGGGCAGCACCCGGTTCCGTCAGGACGCACGGACTCGCTGAAAGAAGTAAGGGATACTTCCGATGACGAGCATCAACGTGAACCAAGGCGCGCTCATCGCGCTTTCCACCCTCCAAGACGTCAACAGCGACCTGTCGCGCGTCTCCAATGAGATCTCCACCGGCAAGCGGATCAACACCGCCAAGGACAATGCCGCGATCTGGTCGATCGCCGAGACGATGAACTCCGACATCATGGCGTTCGAAACCGTCTCCGAGAGCCTGTCGCTGGGTTCGGCCACCGTGGGCGTCGCCCGCTCTGCGGCCGAAAGCATCGTCGACATGATGAAGGAGATCAAATCTCTGGCCACGACGGCCGCCGGCGAAGGCGCGGACCGCACCAAGCTGAGCACGGAGATCGGCAACCTCGTCACGCAGATCAACGACATCACGGCCAGCGCGCAGTTCAACGGCGTGAACCTGATCGCCTCGGGCGCCGCCGACGTCACGATTCTGTCCTCGCTGAACCGTTCGGGCGCGACCGTGACGCCCGGCTCGATCACCATCACCGCTCAGGACCTGAGCGCGCTCGGTTCGGCGACCTATGACGTCTCCGACCAGGCGACGGCGCAGACCACGCTCGCCACGATCGAGACGAACCTCGTTTCGGCTATCGACGCGGCGGCGGCCTTCGGCTCGACGCAGAACCGCATCGACATCCAGTCGGACTTCATCGGCTCGCTGGTCGACAATATGGAAATCGGCGTCGGCGCGCTGGTCGACACCAACATGGAAGAAGCCTCGGCCGACCTGAAGGCCCTGCAGGTGCAGCAGCAGCTGGGTATCCAGTCGCTCTCCATCGCCAATGCGGCGCCGCAGTCGGTGCTCTCGCTGTTCCGCTAATCGCCGGACGCGAAGTCTTCTAGAGGAGCGGCCCCCGGGCCGCTCCTCGCCCCCCACACCGAGCGAGTTCCATGTATTCTTCGGCCGAACAGGGCTACGCGCATATGCGTCGCCAGACCTCCTCTCCCCGCGCTATCGAACGCTCCGTCCTCACGAGGGCCGCCAGCGATCTGGCCGCGGCGGATCCGGACACGCTGGAAGGCTACAAGGCGCTGGCCGAGGCCGTCCGCCGGAACACCAAGATCTGGTCGGCCATGGCGACCGATCTCGCCTCCTCCGCGAACGGACTGCCCGACGATCTGCGCGGCCAGCTTCTCAGCCTCGCCGTCTTCGCCGAGAAGCACGGCCGGAAGGTCCTCTCCGGGCAGGGTGACCGCCAGGTGCTGATCAACATCAACCGCGCCGTCGCCAAGGGCCTTGAGGCCGCGGCGCAAGAGGCGGCCTGACCTTGGCGGGCCTTACTCTCACGCTCCGCCCGAACGAGCGCTTCCTCGTCGGCGGCTGCCTGGTCCAGAACGGCCCGCGCCGCTCGGCGATCACGATCGTCGATGATTCCGTGCCAGTGCTCCGCCTTTCGGATGCTCTTCACCCGGACGAGGTGACCACGCCGATCCGCCGCGCCTATTACGCAGCGCAGCTCATCCTCGCGGGCGAGCCCGTCGATCGCGACGCCGTCAGGGATCAGATCGAGGCCCTCGCCCGGATTTTCGAGACCACGCCTCTCGCACCCAAGTTCCAAGAAGCGAAAGCCGCGGCCGAAACGGGCCGCTATCACAGCGTTCTGATGACGCTGCGGCCGCTTTTCGCGGTAGAGGACGAGATGCTCTCGTCCGGCGATGAGAAATACAGCGCTACAGGATAGCGTTAACCAAATCTTCAACCCGTCATAAGCATTGTGACCGTGTCGTTAACCTTGAGGGGGCGCGCGGTCATGATCGGTTCGAACAATGCGATGCTCGACATCGCGCAGGCGCTGGCGTCGCACGCCGCCGAGGCGCAGCGCGTGGCGGCCCATAACATCGCTCAGGCGGACACGCCGGGATTCAAGGCGCGGAGCGTGGAAGCCTTCGCAGCGGCCTATGCCGCAGGGCGCGAGGCGCCGCGGGTCGGCGTCGACAGGACGGCTGCCGCCGATCCCAACGGCAACACGGTCTCGGTCGAGGCGCAGGTTCTCGCGCTCGCCGATGCGCGCGGCCAGCACGATCTCGGCCTCGCCATCTGGGACAAGACGCTCGGCCTCTACAAAGCCGCTCTCGGAAGGATCCGCTGATGGCCGATCCGATCTTCGCGGCGATGCGCGCAGCCTCCGACGGCATGTCCGCTCAGAGCCTCCGCTTGCGGACCGTCCACGAGAACCTGTCGAACGCCGACACGCCGGGCTATCGGCGCAAGCTCGTCAGCTTCGCGGCGGGCGTCGAGGACAAGGCCGTCGCGGTGAAGGACGTGACGCTCGACCGGACCGCGCTGCGCCGCGTGCTCGACCCCGCTCACCCGCTCGCCGACGCCGACGGCTATGTCGACATGAGCAATGTCGACATGATCGTCGAGACCGCCGACGCCCGCCAGGCCAAGCGCAGCTTCGAAGCCAATCTCGAGGCGTTCCGCCAGGCTCGCGAAACCTATTCCAATCTCGTCAACCTTCTGAGGCGCTGATATGGCACTTGATCTCTCCGCACTCGGCGCGGCCAACGGCTATGCCCAGGCCGGCCGCCTGGCCCAGGCGCCGGCGCCTGCCTCCGCTCCTTCGGCCCAGGAGGCTTCCAAGGCCGGAAAGGCCGCCGAAAGCTTCGCGCAAGTCTTCGACGACGCCGACGCGGCTGTCGCGGCCGTCGCACGCGGCGAAGGCAGCGCGCAGGCCGTGGTCGAGGCGATGGCGCAGGCCGAACTCGCCCTTCAGGCGGCGGTGACGATCCGCGACCGGGTCGTCGAGGCCTATCAGGAAATCCTGCGGATGCCCGTCTGATCGATGACGGACGCCCAGCTGATCGACCTTGCCCGCCAGGCGGTGCTGACGGCGGCGATGATGGCGACACCGCTTCTCGCCACCGCGCTGATCGCCGGCCTGATCGTTGGCCTCGTCCAGGCGCTGACCTCGGTGCAGGAGATGACGCTGACCTTCGTGCCCAAGGGCGCGGCCATGCTGCTCGTCTTCTGCCTGACCGCGAGCTTCATGGTCGGCCTCTGCATCCGCCTTTTCGACCAGAGCATCCTGCCGGCCATCGCGCCGTAGTCCTTTTTCAGGAGGTGTGAGTGAGCACCGCCGCCGTCCTTCCCGGAATCAGCATGGCGACCCTTCGCCAGCCGACCGTCCTCCTGACGCTCGGCCTGATGACGATCATCGTCATGATGATCCTGCCGGTGCCGCCGCTCCTTCTCGATATCGGCCTGACCGCCAGTTTCGCGCTGGCGATCCTGACCTTCACCATCGCGCTCTTCATCGAGAAGCCGCTCGATTTCTCCTCCTTCCCGAGCCTTCTCCTGATCTCGCTCCTCCTGCGGCTGTCGCTCAATATCTCCTCGACCAAGCTGATCATCGGCCAGGGGCACACCGGCACGGACGCGGCCGGCGGGGTGATCGAGGGCTTCGCCATGTTCGTCATGGGCGGGAGCCTCGGGCTGGGGCTGATCGTCTTCTGCGTGCTGCTCATCGTGAACTTCGTGGTGATCACGAAGGGCGCGGGACGGATGGCCGAGGTCGGCGCGCGTTTCGCCCTCGACGCCATGCCCGGCAAGCAGCTCGCGATCGACGCGGAAGTCGCCGCCGGCGCGATCAGCCATGACGAGGCGCGCCGCCTGCGCGACCTGCAACAGGAAGAAACGGCGTTTCTCGGCTCGCTCGACGGCGTCTCGAAATTCGTCAAGGGCGACGCGGTCGCGGGCCTCCTGATCACGCTTCTGAACCTCGTCGCCGGCATCGGCATGGGACTGATCGTGCACAAGGTCAGCCTCGGCGAAGCGCTCCAGAACTATTCGATCCTGACCGTCGGCGACGGCCTCGTCAGCCAGATCCCCGCCGTCGTCATCTCCGTCGCCGCCGCGCTCCTTCTGTCCAAGGGGCAGGGCAAGGGATCGGTCGACGCCGCGCTCCTCTCGCAGATGCTGGCCAAGCCTGCGGCGCTCGCCACGGTGGCCGTCCTTCTGGGCCTGTTCGCCCTCGTTCCGGGCCTGCCCTTCCTGCCCTTCGTCCTGGGCGCGGGCGGGCTCGGCTATGCCGCCTTCGCCACGCATAAACGCGAGCAGGCCGCCGCTGCGGAACCCGAGGAGGCGGCGGGCGCGCCCGCCGCGCCGGCCAAGCCGAAGCTCGGCGACGCGCTGGATCTCGACGAGATCAACATCGAGCTCGACCCCTCCCTCTCCGCGCTCGTCTCTGGCCGGGGCGAGGGGCTCGACAAGCGCATCGAGAAGCTGCGCGACTTCATCATCGAGCGCTACGGCTTCGTGATGCCGCCGGTGCGCGTGACGGACGGGGCGATCGGCGCCGGGGGCTACAGGATCGGCGTGCAGGGCACGGTGGTGGGCGAGGACAGGCTCGACACGAACGGCGTTCTGGCCCTCGTCAAGGAAGGCGAGCACGCCTTCGCCACGGGCAAGGCCGTGCGCGAACCGGTCTATGGCGCCGAGGCGCGCTGGGTCGCCAAGGCCGATGGCAGCGCGCTGAGCGAACTCGGCGTGACCGTCATCGAACCTGTCGAGGTGCTGACGACGCATCTTCTCGAAACCGTCCAGAACAGCTTCGACAAGCTCATGACCCGCCGGGCGCTGCGCGAAGCCCTCGACGCCTATGTCGACCTGACAGATGCGGACAGGGGAGAGGCCAACAAGCGCCTTCTCGACGAGTTCATGCCCGACAAGGTCAGCCCCGAGACGCTGCAATGGGTGATGCGGGGCCTTCTGACCGAGAGGATCAGCATCCGGAACATCCCGATGATCCTAGAGGCGATCGCCGAGCACCAGCCCCACCATCCGAGCCTCGACGAGCTGATCGAGGCCGTCCGCCGCTCGCTCGCCTTCCAGTTCGTCCAGACCTATCGCGGCGCGGACGGAACCCTCCCGCTCATCCAGCTTTCGGACAAGTGGGATGCGGTCTTCCCGCAGGGCGAGGAAGGCCAGGGCCTCACCGCCGAGGACGTGAAGACGCTCGGCGATCAGGTGCAGGAGGCGCTCAACAAGGCCGCCGCGACCGGCGCCTATGCCGCCGTCGCCGTCACGGGCCGGCGGCGGCGCATCGTCCGCGACATCCTGCGCAGCCGCGGCATCAAGAACCCGGTCATCGCCTTCGAGGAGATCGTGCCGGGCTCGCGCCCCGCAATGCTGGCCGTCGCGTGACGCCGGAATTTCTCGCCGCGCTGGTGACGGTCGTCGTGGCCGTAGGCCTGCGCCTGTCGCTCATGGTGTTCCTGCTGCCGGGCATCGGAGAGCGGGCCGTGCCGGTCCGGGTCCGCCTGGGCATCGTGCTCGCCCTGCTTGGCGCGCTCGTGCCCTTCGCCCTCGCGGATGCGCCGCCCGTCACGGACGTCCCCCTCCTGCCGCTCATGCTGTCGGAGGCCCTGATCGGCTTTGGGCTCGGCTTCTCCCTGCGGGTGATGATCTATGCGCTGACCATCGCCGGAACGGTGATCGCGCAGGTCATGTCGCTGTCGCAGATCCTCGGCGCCGCGCTGACCGACGAAGGCAATCCGTCGGTCTCGCTTCTCCTGACCATGGCCGGCGCGGCCCTGTTCGTGACGCTCGATCTGCACGCGGTGGTCGTCGGCCTGGTCGCGGAAAGCTACGAGGTCTTTCCTCTTGCGGACTTTCCGGCCACGGGCGCGCTCGCCGAATGGGCGACGGCCCGCAGCGCGGCGGCCTTCACCCTGGCCGTCTCGCTCGCTCTGCCCTTCGTCCTCATCGGCTTCATCTACAATGTCGTTCTCGGGCTCATCAATCAGGCCATGCCGCAGATGATGGTCACCTTTGTCGGCGTGCCCGCGAACGTGCTTGCGGGCCTGTTCCTCCTGGCAGCGTCTCTCGGCGTCATCCTGGTCGCTTGGACCGGAGCGCTCGATGCCGCGCAGCTGAGGTTCTGGTAGGATGGCCGAAAGCGACGAGGGCGGCGAGAAGTCGTTCGACGCCAGCCCGGAGCGCCTGCGCAAGGCCCGGGCCGAGGGCAATGTTCCGAACTCGCCCGATGTCCAGACGGCCCTGCGCTATGCGGGCCTTCTGGGCGTCATGGCCTTCGCGGCCGGCGGCCTCGCCACCACGGCCGCGCAGTCGCTCGCAGGTTTCCTGAACCGGCCCTTCGAAGCCAGCAGCTATCTGTTCACCGGCGGCGGCATCCTGCCGCTCGTGGCGCCGACCGCCTCAGCCCTCGTCACGGCGCTGCTGGTTCCGCTCGGCCTGATCCTCGCCGCGCTCATCGTGCAGCAGGCCATCGTCTTCGCGCCGAAAAAGCTCAAGCCCGATCTCAAGAGGATCTCTCCCCTGCGCAATGCGGGCCAGAAATTCGGCGGAGCGGGCCTGATCGAATTCTCGAAGTCCCTCGTGAAGCTGACGCTCTTCTGCGCCGCGGGGGCGGGGTTCGGCCTCGCGCTCCTGCCGCGCCTCCTGTCGCGCACGGGGGCGGCCGCGGGCGTCCTGCCGATCGAGCTCGGGGTAATCCTGACGGGCATGCTCGGCATCGCCTTCGGTCTCAGCGCGCTTGCGGGCGCGATCGACCTGCCGATCAAGCGGGCGCAGCACGCCAAGAAGCTGCGCATGACGCGCCAAGAAATGCTCGACGAAGCCAAGGAAAGCGAAGGCGACCCCGAGCAGAAGCGTGCGCGGAAGAGAAAGGCGCAGGAAATCGCCGGCATGGCGCAGATGAAGGACGTTCCGAACGCAGACGTCGTCATCGTCAACCCAGAGCACTATGCCGTCGCGCTGAAATGGGATCGCAGCGGCGGGGACGTGCCGCGCTGCATCGCCAAGGGCGTCGACCACCTCGCGCTCGCCATCAAGCAGAGGGCGAAGGAGGCGGGCGTGCCGATCCATCGCGACGTCGCCTGCGCCCGCGCCCTGCATGCCAGCGTCGATGTCGGAGAGCCGATCCGGCGCGAGCACTTCACCGCCGTCGCGGCGGCCATCCGCTTTGCCGACCGGATCAGGCAGGCGAAGGGCTGACCGGACTCTTCGGCGAGAGGAGCAGGCGGCGGGCCTGGACGCTTCAGCCGCTCTCGCGGCTCCGAGAGCCGGCGCCCGCGGCCCCTGTCAGGCCGACGAGATCGTCGAAGCTCGAACGGGCCACGGCGTCGCTCGGCTGGAGCTCGTCTCCATCGAGATCCGGCGCATGCCAGCGCCACAGGGCGAGCTTGTAGACGATCTGCTCGAGCGTGCGGGCCGGCGTCTCGCGCGCGACCATGAGAATGAATTCCTGCATGTCGAGAAGGCCGGTCCGTCTCGCCTCGGACGCTTCGTCCTCGCCCTGATCGGTCTCGAGGCGCTCCTCGATGTCCTTGTAGAGATCCAGAAGATCGGCGTGCAGACCGTTCTCCGCGCCGCCCGCGCGGACGCGGTCGATCCTCCGTTTGAGTTGCGCGACTTCCAGACTGTGCAGCATCCCGTTCCCCCCAACCTGCCAGCCCACCCGGCGCTTTCGCCCGCGCGGATGAGAGCATCCCGCCTCGTCGCGCTTCTTCCGGCGTCGGATAGCAACCTGTGGTTTACGGCGAGACACGATAAAGTGATACCGACTGCGGGTTGAGGAATCCTCTTTCGCGGCAATCGCAGGGTGCGGAGAGACTATCGGTCTCACGCCTCGCAAAGCACGCGCGCAGCGCCTAGATGTTGCGGATGCAGAAGACACCGGCAGGACCCGAACTCGACGTTCTCATCGCCCTCCTCGCCAAGCTGCCGGGGCTCGGCCCCCGCTCGGCGAAGCGGGCGGCCCTGCATCTTCTCAAGCGGCGCGAGGCGATGATGGAGCCTCTCGCCGCGGCGCTGCACGACGCCGCCGAGAAGGTGCAGGCCTGCCAGGTCTGCGGGAACTGGGACAGCCGCAATCCCTGCGCGATCTGCGCGGACGAGGAGCGAGAGGATGGCACGATCTGCGTGGTGCAGGACGTGGCCGATGTCTGGGCGCTCGAGCGCGCGGGCGCGCATGGCGGCAAATACCACGTTCTCGGCGGTGTCATCTCGCCGCTCGACGGGGTGGGGCCGGACGACCTCAACATCGCCTCGCTGGCGCAGCGGGCGAGCGCGGCCAATGTCCGGGAGATCATTCTTGCGACCGCGGCAACCGTCGAGGGGCAGACGACGGCCCATTACGTCACCGAGAGGCTGAACGGATCGGGTGTCGAGATCACGCGGCTGAGCCACGGCGTGCCGGTCGGCGGCGAGCTCGACTATCTCGACGAAGGCACTCTTGCCGCCGCGCTCAAGGCGCGGCGGCCATTCTGATCAGGAAGACCGGGTGACGGATCAGTCGAACAGACCGTCATCGTCATCGTAGTCTTCGTACTCGTCCTCGTAGGGGTCGTAGTCGTCGTCATCGTCTTCGGACAGCTCCGCGCCCGCGGCGGCGCCTGCACCGCCGATGGCAGCACCCGTCAGCGGCTCGTCGGCGAGGACTTCGCCCGCGACCGCGCCGGCCGCTGCGCCGATCGCGCCCGCCTGGACGGTGTCGTCCTCGGCGATGTTCTCGGTGCTCGCGCAGCCTGCGGCGAGCGCGAGAGCGGAAAGGGCGGTGAGCGGGGTGACGATGCGCATGATGCCTCCGTTGATGAATGCTTCTCGCCCCCGCCAACGGATGGCAGGGGCGAGGCGTTGCGTCACGAAGGCGTGGGCAGCGCCTAGTAGCGGTAGGCTTCGCCCTTGAAGGGGCCGGTCTTGCTGACGCCGATATAGTCGGCCTGCGCGTCAGTCAGCTGGCTGAGCTGCGCGCCGACCTTGTCGAGGTGGAGCGCCGCGACCTTTTCGTCGAGGTGCTTGGGCAGGACATAGACCTTGTTCTCGTACTTCTCGGGATGCTGCCAGAGCTCCATCTGCGCGAGCGTCTGGTTGGTGAAGCTCGCCGACATGACGAAGCTCGGATGGCCCGTGGCATTGCCGAGATTCACGAGGCGGCCCTGGGACAGGAGGATCATGCGCTTGCCGCCCGGCAGCTCGATCATGTCGACCTGATCCTTGATGTTGGTCCACTTGTAGTTCTTGAGCGCGTCGACCTGAATCTCGTTGTCGAAATGGCCGATATTGCAGACGATGGCCATGTCCTTGAGGTTCCGCATGTGATCGGCGGTCAGGACATCCTTGTTGCCGGTCGCGGTCACGACGATGTCCGCGCGCGGCGCGCCGTTCTCCATCGTGACGACCTCATAGCCGTCCATCGCCGCCTGCAGCGCGCAGATCGGATCGACCTCCGTCACCATCACGCGGGCGCCCGAACCGCGAAGCGAGGCTGCAGAGCCCTTGCCGACATCGCCGTAACCGGCGACCAGCGCGACCTTGCCGGCCATCATCGTATCCGTGCCGCGCCGGATCGCGTCGACGAGCGATTCCTTGCAGCCGTATTTGTTGTCGAATTTCGACTTGGTGACCGAATCGTTCACGTTGATCGCGGGGAAGGGCAGCGTGCCGTTCTTCTCGCGCTGATAGAGGCGGAGAACGCCGGTGGTGGTCTCTTCCGTCACGCCCCGGATGCTCTCGCGCACGCGCTTATAGAAGGTCGGGTCCTTCTCGTTGCGACGCTTGATCGTGGCGAAGAGGGCTTCCTCCTCCTCGTTCTGCGGGTTCGCGATGAGCGAGGGATCTTCCGCCGCCTGCGCGCCGAGCAGGATGAGCAGCGTGGCATCGCCGCCATCGTCGAGGATCATGTTGGCGAGTTCGCCGTCCGGCCATTCCCAGAGGCGGTCGGCATAGTCCCAGTATTCCTGGAGCGTCTCGCCTTTCACGGCGAAGACCGGCGTGCCGTTCGCCGCGATGGCGGCGGCGGCGTGGTCCTGGGTCGAGAAAATATTGCAGGACGCCCAGCGCACGGTGGCGCCCAGGGCTTCGAGCGTGCGGATCAGCACGGCGGTCTGGATCGTCATGTGGAGCGAGCCCGCGATCCGCGCGCCCTTGAGCGGCTGGTCCTTTCCGAACTCCTCGCGCGTCGCCATCAGGCCGGGCATCTCGTGCTCGGCGATCTCGATTTCCTTCTCGCCATATTCGGCGAGCTCGATGTTCTTGACGACGTGGTCGGTGCTCATGGGGTCGCTCCTTGCCTCTGGTCGGGGGTCTCCGGCGCCCCGCTTAGCGGCGGCGCGGGAGGATATAAAGAGGCGCTTATATGATCTGCTGCATGCCGGGAGAATGCAGCCTTCAGATCCGGCCCACGGCATCCCAGGCGATGACGGCCGCCACCGCCAGGACAAGGGCGGCGAAGAGGCGGCGCCCCAGGTCGCGCCGGTTCTCGAGGCGCCTCGCGGTCCGGATGCCGAGAAGGCCGCCAAGGGCGCCGCCGAGGAGGAGCGCGCCCGTCAGGCGGAGGTCGACATAGCCGCTCAGAGCGTAGTTCGCGGAGGTGGCCGTGCCGAAGATCATGACCGAGAGGAGCGAGGCGGCGGCCGCATGGGAGAAGGTCAGTCCCGCCGCGTACATCAGGCCGGGAACGATGAGGAAGCCGCCGCCGATTCCGAAGAAGCCCGATGCCGTTCCGACGACGAGGCCGACCGGCACGAGGCGCGCCATCTTTCCCGCGTCGAGCCTGGCTTCGGGATCTCCGCCACTCCCGCCCCGGCGCAGCATGGACAGCGCCACGGCGGCCATCGCGCCGGCGAAGGCGAGAAGAAGGACATCACCGTCCATCAGCTTCGCGATGGATGAGCCGAGAAGCGAGCCTGCGAAGCCGGCGGCCCCGAAGACCCAGGCGCAGGGCCACTTCACCCGGCCCCCGCGCCAGTGACCGAGAAGGTTGAAGGCCGCGATGGCCGCAACGCCCGCAGCGGAGGTGCCGATCGCGAGATGGGTGTCGTCGACCCCCACCGCGTAAAGAAGAAGGGGCGCTGCGAGGACCGATCCGCCTCCGCCGAACGTGCCGAGCAGCCAGCCGACGAGAACGCCGCTGAAGACGGCAGCGAGGAGGGCGGACGGATCGAGGCCCGGCATGGGTCTTAGACAGCCCGTGGCCGGTTCCAGGGCATCGCGCCCAGCAGCCTCGCCATGCCGCACCAGCCGGTCACCCCGGCGACGGTGAGCCCCGCTCCCACGAAGGCCGGGATGCCGTAGAAGCCGGGATGCAGGAGGAGGCCGAGCGCGACGCCGAGCAGGACGAGCGTGCCCGCCGCGATCTGGACCTGCCGCATGATCTCGAGCGGCGCGCTGCGGTCCTCCCGGGTGGGAAGGCCCGCCGCCTTCCAGGCTTGCAGCCCGCCCTCGAGCAGGAAGCCGTCCTGCCGTACCGCCTCGCCGAGAAGGGCTGCATTGTCCTGCGTGCGCATGCCCGAACGGCACATGAAGAGGACGGGGCGGCCAGCGGGCAGTTCCGCCTCTCCGCTTCTGAGGGCGCTCAGCGGCAGGCAGATCGCGCCGGCGGCATGCTCGCGCCGGAACTCGTCCGGCTCGCGGATGTCGACGAGACTGAAGCGCTCCGCTTCGGCCTGTCGGGCGATGTCTTGCGCAGTGATCTTCGTCGGGGCGTTCATGACAGCATCTCCGGGCAGTAGATGGATGCGAGGGTCGCGATGATCCGGGCCACGGCCGGATCATCGATCCGGTAGAAGACCGCCTGTCCTTCCTTGCGGGTGGCGACGAGACCCTGCGCGCGAAGCACGGCGAGGTGCTGGGACAGCGCGGATTGGGAAAGAGAGAAATCCTCCGCCAGCGCGCCGACCGCCCGCTCCCCGCCGCCGAGGCGGCACAGGATCATCAGGCGGTTGGGATTGCCCATCGCCTTGAGCAGCATCGCCGCTTCGGCGGCTTTGGCCTCGAAGGCCTCGGGGGGCAGGTCGATCATCATGTCCATGACAGCTATATATAAGCTATTGCTAAATTAGCAAGAGTGAATATATTGTGGCGGGAAAGGAGGCTCCTCATGCCTGTCGACGTGCAAGCTTTTTTCGAGCCCGAGACCCATACGGTCAGCTATCTCGTCAGCGACCCTGCGACCGGCGATGCGGCCGTGATCGATCCGGTTCTCGATTTCGATCCGAACGCTGCCCAGACCGGAACGCGAAGCGCGGATCACATCCTCGATGCGGTGCGGGAAAAGGGGCTCGCCCTGCGCTGGATCCTGGAGACCCATGCCCATGCCGATCACCTGAGCGCCGCCAGGATCCTCGCCCAGAGAACGGGCGCCAGGATCGGCATCGGCGCCCGCATCGATGCGGTGCAGAAGACCTTCGCGCCTCTGTTCGGCGTCGATGGGCGCGAGGCCGGGCCGGAAGCTTTCGACCATCTGTTCGAGGACGGAGAGACCTTCTCCCTGGGCGGGCTCACCGTGCGCGTTCTTCACACGCCGGGACATACGCCGGCCTGCGTCAGCTATCTGATCGGCGATGCGGTCTTTGTCGGCGACACGCTGTTCATGCCCGATTACGGAACCGCGCGGGCCGATTTCCCGGGCGGCGATGCGAGGACGCTCTACCGCTCCATCCAGAAGCTCCTCGCCCTGCCGCCGGCGACCCGCATGTTCGTCGGGCACGACTACCTGCCCGAAGGACGGACCGAATTCGCATGGGAGACGAGCGTCGGCGAACAGCGGGACCGGAACATCCATGTGGGAGGAGGCGTGAGCGAGGACGCCTTCGTGCGGCTGCGCGAAGCGCGGGACGCCTCTCTTGCGGCGCCGAGGCTGATCCTGCCGTCACTGCAGGTCAATATCCGCGCCGGCGACCTGCCCAAGGCCGAGGCGGACGGACGGGTCTACCTCAAGCTTCCGGTCAATGCTCTGGGAGGGGCGGGGCGGTCAGAGCCGCCCGGAGTCCCTCGCGATAGCTCGGATAGCGCAAGCTGAACCCCGGCAGCGCCTTGAGGCGGTCATTCCGCAGCCGCTTGTTCTCGGCGTAGAAGCTGCGGGCCATGTCCGACAGCGCCGCCGTCTCGAAGGGCACTTCGGGCGGGGGCGCGATGCCGAGCAGTTCCGCGGCGAAAGCGATCACGTCCTGGGGCGGGCTCGGTTCGTCGTCGCAGAAATTGACGATGCCCGGCGGCGCCTCCGCGCGGAGGAGGGCCCGCAGGCCCGAGGCGATGTCGTCGCGGTGGATGCGGTTGAAGACCTGGCCGGGCTTGATGACCCGCTGGCTGAGCCCCGACCTCTTGCCGCGCGTGTCGCCGCGCAAGGATGCGACCGCATTCCGTCCCGGCCCGTAGATCCCGGCCAGGCGGCAGAGGGTAAGCCGTGCGCCTCTGCCCTCCGCGAGGTCCCGCCAGCCGGCTTCCGCGGCGAGGCGCGCGCGGCCGCGCTCCGTGCCCGGAGAGCATTGCGCCGTCTCGTCGATCCATGCGCCGCCGGCATCGCCATAGACGCCGGAGGAGGAGAGGTAGAGGAGGCGGGTGCCGCCCTTCACCGCCGAGCCGGGCAGGGCGGCGAGGGCGGGGCACGCGCCCTCGCGCGGCGGGGCCGAGATGAGGATGGCGTCGGCCTTGCGCGCGACGTCCGGGGGCAGGGGCGCGGGCGCCTCCCACAGAAGCGGCGAGAGGCCCTCTTCGCGCAGCGCCTCTGCTTTCTCCTCGCTGCGGGTCGTCGCGGTCACCCGCGCGCCTTCCGCCGCCAGCGCCTTCAGGAGCGGGCGGACGGAATAGCCAGCGCCCAGAGCGAGAATCTCAGCCATGCTGCGCCTTCAACGACCGCACCAGCCCGTCGGCCGCATGTTCGATCATGTCAAGGACCGTTTCGAAGCCGGACCGTCCGCCGTGATAGGGGTCGGGCACGTCCCCGCCCACGCCAAAGGAAAGGAAGGGGCGAAGCTCCGCCTTGCCGTCGGGCGGGGCCAGGTCGCGCAGATCCGCCATGTTCGAGGCATCCATGGGCAGGATCAGGTCGAACATGTAGAAATCGCCCATGTCGACCTGCCGCCCGCGCAGCTTGCGCAGGTCATAGCCACGCGTCTTGGCCGCCGCGATCATGCGGGCATCGGGCTTCTTGCCGACATGCCAGCCGCCGGTTCCGGCGCTGTCGATCTCGACCGAGAGGCCGGCCGCCTGCGCCTTGTCGCGGAAGACGGCTTCGGCGGCGGGGCTGCGGCAGATATTGCCGAGGCAGACGAAGAGAATCCGGGTCATATGAACGCTATAGGGTCTGCGGGTGCCCGAAGCGAACCTCCTGCCCAGTGCAGCGGGTCTGCGGCTCGCAGCGGCTTGGAAAACCCGGCCAGACCTTCTAGGAACGAAGCGGGAACGGCAAAAGGAGACATCCATGGGCGCACGCCCTGCAAGCCTGTTCCCCGAAACAGCGCCCGAACCTGTGCCCCGCGTGCGGGTCGTGCTGCCCCTGCCGACCGGCAATGGCTACGACTACGCGGTGCCGGAAGGCATGCAGGTCGCGCCGGGCGATTTCGTCGTCGTGCCGCTGGGGCCGCGCCGGATGATCGGCGTCGCCTGGGCGGGCGAGCCCGATGACAGCGTAGGCGATGACCGCCTCAAGCCCATTGCCGAGCGGCTCGATGCGGCGCCGCTCTCTTCGGCCGTGATGGATTTCGTCGACTGGGTGGCGGCCTATTGCCTCTCGCCGCGGGGCGTCGTGCTGCGCCTCGTCATGCGGTCGGGCCAGGCGCTGGAGACCAAAACCGGTCCTGCCGCCTATGCGCTGGCGCCGAGCCCGCCGCTCGAGCTGCGTTTGACGGAGAAGCGCCGCGCAGTGCTGGATGCGGCCAGGGGGCGGCCGAAAACGGCATCCCAGCTCGCAAAGGCGGCGGGTGTGACGGACGGCGTCGTCCGCTCCCTCGCCAAGGCGGGGGCGCTTGAGCCTGTCGAGCTCGACCCGGACATCCCCTTCGCCGCGCCCGATCCCTCGCGCCCCGGACGCCCCCTGTCCGAGGATCAGGCGCAGGCGGTCGCGGAGCTGCGAGCGAAGATCGGCGGGGGCTATTCCACGACGCTGATCGACGGGGTGACGGGGTCTGGCAAGACCGAGGTCTATCTCGAGGCGGTGGCCGAGGCGCTGGCGCGGGACCCGTCCGCGCAGGTGCTCGTCCTCCTGCCCGAGATCGCGCTGACCCTGCCCTTCCTCAGCCGCATCGAGGACCGCTTCGGCGCAGCGCCCGCCCATTGGCATTCGGGCATGACCTCGGCGCAGCGGCGCAGGGTCTGGCGGCGGGTGGCGGACGGCAATGCGCGCCTCGTCGTCGGGGCGCGCTCCGCCCTGTTCCTTCCCTATACGAACCTTCGCCTGATCGTCGTCGACGAGGAGCACGAGGCCGCCTACAAGCAGCATGACGGCGTCCTTTATCATGCCCGCGACATGGCGGTGGCGCGCGGCGCGCGGCAGGGCTTTCCGGTGCTCCTCGCCTCCGCGACGCCATCGCTAGAGACGCTCGCGAATGTCGAAGAGGGGCGGTATGGCCGCGTCGTCCTCCCCTCCCGCTTCGGCCCCGCGACCCTGCCCGATACGCGCGTCGTGGACATGCGCCAGAGCCCGCCCGACAAGGGGCGCTGGCTGTCGCCCGTAATCGTCTCGGCGCTGAACGATGTGCTCTCGCGCGGCGAGCAGGTCATGCTCTACCTCAACCGCCGCGGCTATGCGCCGGTGACCTTGTGCCGCAAATGCGGCGAGCGGATGTGCGCGCCGGACAGCGATACATGGCTCGTCGAACATCGCTATACGAACCGACTGGTCTGCCACCATACGGGCTTTTCCATGCCCAAGCCCGAGGCCTGTCCCGCCTGCGGCGCGCATGACAGCCTCAGCCCCTGCGGCCCCGGCGTCGAACGCATCGCGGAGGAGGCGCGCGAGCGCTGGCCCGAAGCGCGCATCGCCGTGTTCAGCTCGGACACGGTCGGCTCGGCCAATGCGGCCCGCGACCTTCTGGAACGCATGACGGCGGGCGAGATCGACATCCTGGTCGCGACGCAGGCGGCGGCGAAGGGGCACAACTTCCCCGGCCTCACCCTCGTCGCGGCCGTCGATGCCGATCTCGGCCTCGCGGGCGGCGACCTGCGCGCGGCCGAGCGGACCTATCAGGTCCTCTCGCAGGTCTCGGGGAGGGCCGGGCGGGCGGAAAAGCCGGGCGCAGTCATGCTGCAATCCTATCAGCCCGATCACCCCGTCATCCGCGCGCTCGCAGGGCAGGACCGCGACGGCTTCCTTTCGGCCGAGCTCGACGGGCGGCGTTCCTTGGGCTTCCCGCCCTTCGGCCGGCTCGCGGCGCTGATCCTGTCAGGCGACAACGAAACCAAGCTGATGGAGGCGGCGCAGACCCTCGTCGCCGCCGTGCCGCATGCCGAGGGCGTGGAGGTCTGGGGACCCGCGCCCGCGCCGCTCTACCGCCTCAAGGGCACCTACCGCATCCGCTTCCTCATCAAGAGCGAACGGCGCGTCAGCATACAGACCTTCCTGCGCGCCTGGCTATCGGAGGTGAAGATCCCGAGCAGCGTCCGCCGCACGGTGGACGTCGATCCCTATAATTTCAGCTGAGGATCAGAACTCGCCGTCCCCATCGCCGCGCCCCGCCTCATCGTCGTGCCCGCTGCGGTCGGAGTGGAAGGCAGCGGCCATCAGGCCCGCGGCCATGAGGATGGTCGCGACCACGCCCACGGTCAGCAGGATCAGGATGCGCGGGCGGAAGTCGAACCAGTCCTGATCGACGAAGACCGGGAAGAGCGCGACCATGCCGAGCAGGAGGATGGCGGTGATCGCCGCCATGCGCCAGGCGGCCTTGCGCGAACTGCGCCTGTGGGCATCCCGCTCGTCCATGATCTCGTCGTTCTCCGTCATGTCAGGCCTGATAGTCGCGCAGCATGGACCTGGCGATGATCATGCGCATGACCTCGTTGGCGCCTTCGAGGATCTGGTGCACCCGCACGTCGCGCAGCATCCGCTCCAGCGGATAGTCGGAGAGGTAGCCATAGCCGCCATGGGTCTGCAGCGCGTCGTCGATGACGCGCGTGCCGGTATCGGTGACGAAGCGCTTGGCCATGGCGCAGAGCGCGCCGGCATCGGGCTGTTTCGTGTCGAGCGCCCAGGCCGCGCGGTAGAGGAGGGCGCGGGCCGCTTCCTGCTCGGTGCGCATGTCGGCCAGCTTGAACTGGAGAGCCTGATTCTCGTTGAGGCGCTTGCCGAAGGCGGTGCGCTCATTCGTGTAGTCGAGCGCCTGGCGGATCGCCGCCTCCGCGGTGCCGAGAGAGCAGGCCGCAATATTGAGGCGGCCCCCATCGAGGCCCATCATCGCGAACTTGAACCCTTCGCCCTCTTCACCGAGCCGGTTCGACACCGGGATGCGGCAATCCTCGAAGGTGACGACGCGCGTCGGCTGGGCGTTCCAGCCCATCTTGCGCTCATTCGCCCCGAAGGAGAGGCCGGGCGTCCCGTCCTCGACGAGCACGGCGGAGATGCCGCGCGGCCCGTCCTCCCCGGTCCGGACCATGACGAGATAGAGATCGGTGTCGCCCGCCCCGGAAATGAAGGCCTTGGCGCCGTTGAGGACGTACTCGTCGCCCTCGCGCACCGCCTTGGTCTTGAGCGCTGCGGCATCCGAGCCCGATCCGGGCTCCGTCAGACAGTAGGAGCCGAGCATCTGCGCGGAGGTCAGCTTCTCGCCAAAGCGCGACTTGATGTCGTCCGAGCCGAAGGCGCCGACCATCCAGGTGACCATGTTGTGGATCGAGATATAGGCGGCGGTCGTCGTGTCGCCTGCGGACAGCGCCTCGAAGACCAGGACAGCGTCGAGGCGGGAAAGCCCCGAGCCGCCGATCTCCTCGGGGGCGTAGATGCCCGCGAGGCCCAGCTCGCCCGTCTTCTTGATGACATCGACGGGAAAATGCTTCTCCCGGTCCCATTCTTCGGCATGGGGGGCGAGTTCGTCGGCGGCGAAGCGCTGCGCCATGTCCTGGATCGCGAGCTGTTCGTCCGAAAGGGCAAAGTCCATGGGTCAGGTCCTCGCAAGGGAAGTGCTTTCCCGCGCGCCTATCACGCCCAATGCCTGCCCGAGAAGGCGTCCGCTCCGCACGCGCTTGCGGCAGGCTGCGACAGAATAGAGCATTGCTGCACTGCGGGAGGGGATTCTTCCAAGAGACGGCTTCTTTTCGGCGGCAAGTGACAAACCTTCGCGAACCTTCGCGTGTTCCCCCGCGTGACCCGCGACTGACCTTGCGGCATTGTGCGGGCGAGAATCTTTCGAGGCTGAGGACCCATTATGGACGGCCATCCGCGACCAGAGGCCATGCAGGACGGCGATTACGCGCCCCTGCGCCTGCACGTGCCCGAGCCCAAGGGGCGGCCGGGCGACGCGCCGGACTTCTCCCATATCGATTTCGGCGAGGCGGGCGCTGTCGGGCGCCCGGCGCTCGATGTCGACGCCAAGGGGACGGATTCTTATGCCGAGGCGCTGATCCGGGTCCTCGACGACGAGGGCCGGGCCCATGGCGAATGGGCCGATGCCGTCAGCGCGGAGGAGGCCAAGACGGCTCTTCGCGCCATGATCCGCACCCGCGCCTTCGATGCGCGGATGATGCGCGCCCAGCGCCAGGGCAAGACGAGCTTCTACATCCAGTGCCTCGGCGAAGAGGCGATCGCGGTCGGGCAGGCCATGGCGCTGCGCCAGGGCGACATGCATTTCCCGACCTATCGCCAGCAGGGCATCCTGTTCGTCAACGGCGTCGATCCCGAAGCGATGATGAACCAGATCTACTCGAACGAGAAAGATCCGCTTCAGGGCAAGCAGCTGCCGGTCCTCTACTCCTTCAAGGATGCGGGCTATTACACGATCTCTGGCAATCTCGGCACGCAATACCCCCAGGCCGTCGGCTGGGCCATGGCGTCGGCGATCAAGGGCGACACCAAGGTCGCCGCGGCCTGGATCGGCGACGGCGCGACGGCCGAGGGCGACTGGCACACGGGCATGGTCTTCGCCAGCGTCTACAAGCCGCCGGTGATCCTCAACGTCGTCAACAATCAGTGGGCAATCAGCTCCTTCCAGGGCATTGCCGGCGGCATGTCGGCGACCTTCGCCCGCCGCGCGCTCGGCTATGGCATCCCGGCCTTGCGGGTGGACGGCAACGACCTGCTGGCGGTGCTGGCCGTGTCGAAATTCGCCGCCGAGCGCACGCGGCGCGGGCTCGGCCCGCTCGCCATCGAGTTTTTGAGCTATAGAGGCGGGGCGCATTCGACCTCGGACGATCCGTCGAAATACCGGCCCGCGGATGAGGGCGAGAAATGGCCCCTCGGCGATCCCATCGCCCGCCTGCGCCAGCACCTGATCCTCGAAGGTTACCTCAGCGAAGAAGAGGCCGCCGAGATCGAGGAGGCCGCGACGACCGAGATGCGCGAGGCGGAGCTTCGCGCCGAGGAAAACGGCCTCGTCCATGACGGGCAGGGCGCGAGCGCCAAATACATGTTCGAGGGCGTTTACGAGACGCCGCCGGGCCGCCTGCGCGAGCAGCGCCAGGAGGCGGGGTACTGAGAATGTCGCAGACGAAATCCAATACCCGCGCCGCCAACATGATCGAGGCGATCCGCGACGGCCACGACGTCGCGATGGAGCGCGACGAAAACGTCGTCGTCTTCGGCGAAGACGTCGGCTATTTCGGCGGCGTCTTCCGCTGCACCCATGGCCTCCAGGAAAAATACGGGACCTCTCGCGTCTTCGATGCGCCGATCACCGAAAGCGGCATCGTCGGCGCGGCCATCGGCATGGCGGCCTACGGCCTCAAGCCCTGCGTCGAGATTCAGTTCGCGGACTATATCTTCCCCGCCTACGACCAGATCACGCAGGAAGCGGCGCGCATCCGCTATCGCTCGAACGGCGAATTCACCTGTCCCCTCGTGATCCGCACGCCCACGGGCGGCGGCATTTTCGGCGGGCAGACGCACAGCCAGTCGCCAGAAGCGATCTTCACGCACGTCTCGGGCCTCAAGACGGTCATTCCGTCCACGCCCTATGACGCGAAGGGCATGCTGATCGCGGCCATCGAAGACCCCGACCCCGTGATCTTCCTGGAGCCGAAACGGCTCTATAACGGCCCCTTCGACGGCCAGCACGACAAGCCGCTCGTCCCCTGGTCCAAGCATGAGGACGGCAAGATCCCGGAGGGGCACTACACCGTGCCGCTCGGCAAGGCCGAGACCCGCAGGGCGGGCTCCGAGGTGACGATCCTCGCCTACGGCACCATGGTCTATGTCGCGGAAACCGCGGCCGAGCAGGCGGGCGTCGATGCGGAAATCATCGATCTGCGCAGCCTCATTCCCCTCGACCTCGAAGCCATCGAGGAGAGCGTGAAGAAGACCGGCCGCTGCGTCGTCGTGCACGAAGCGACGCTCACGGGCGGCTTCGGCGGGGAACTCGCCGCGCTGATCCAGGAGCGTTGCTTCTATCATCTCGAAGCGCCGGTGAAGCGCGTCGCGGGCTGGGACACGCCCTATCCGCATGCGCAGGAATGGGCGTATTTGCCGGGGCCGGACCGGGTGGGCCGGGCGCTGAAAGAGGTGATGACGGGGTGAGAAAGGCCTGGTTAATTTTCGCGCCGTTCTGGGCGTTCGTACTCTGGAACCTCGTGTACGGAACGGTGTACCGTGTTCGTGCTCTCCACGCCGCCGAAATCGATCAGAACCTACACTTTACTTTTATATTTATAAACATCTTAAACTGGCTGATATTCGGCGTCATTCTTCTTGTGGTTCAATTTGTTTCGTTGTGGGTGGCCCAAAAGTTCGTGCGTATCATCAATTCGAGAAGGTCGTAGTTCATGGGCATTCACGTCATCAAGCTCCCCGATGTCGGCGAAGGCGTCGCGGAGGCCGAGTTCGTCGAGGTTCACGCCAAGGTTGGCGACGAGGTCGAGCCGGATCAGAACCTGGCCGACGTCATGACCGATAAGGCCACGGTGGAGATCCCGAGTCCGCGCAAGGGCAAGGTGGTCTGGATCGGGCCGGAGGTCGGCGAGACGGTCGCGGTCGGCTCGGAGATCATCAAGCTCGAAGTCGAGGGCAAGGGCAATCAGGCGGAGGTCGAGGCAGAGAAGGCCGAGACGAAGCCTGCCGAGCACAAGGCGCCGGAGCCCGAGGAGAAGCCGCAGGAGCGTGAGCCCGAGGCCGTCTCGACGCCGAAGCCTGAGAAAGACCGCTCCGTCGCGCAGGAAGCCGCCCGCGCTCAGCACACTTCCGTTCCCGCCGCCGACCGCCCCCGGGCCCGCGCGGAAGGCGAGAAGCCGCTGGCGAGCCCCGCCGTGCGCCGCCGGGCGATGGATCGCGGCGTGAAGCTCGAGCAGGTCATGGGCACGGGCCCCGCGGGCCGGATCACCCATGACGACCTCGACGCCTATATCGCGGGCGACGCGCCCGCCCGCACCGGCGGGGCCGGTGCGGGCTATGCCGCCGACACCTCCGTTCAGGAGGTCAAGGTCATCGGCCTTCGGCGCAAGATCGCCGAGAAGATGGCCGAGTCCAAGCGCCGCATCCCGCACATTACTTACGTCGAGGAAGTGGACGTCACCGCGCTCGAAGACCTCCGCGCGCATATGAATGCGGCGGGCAAGGCGGAAGGCAAACCGAAGCTCACCATCCTCCCCTTCCTGATGCGGGCTCTGGTCCTGGCGCTGAAACGCTATCCCCACATCAATGCGCGCTTCGACGACGATGCGGGCGTGGTCCAGCAATTCGGCGGCGTGCACTTGGGCATCGCGACGCAGACGGATAATGGCCTGATCGTGCCGGTCATCCGCCACGCCGAGGCGAACGACCTCTGGCGAAACGCCGAAGAGGTCCTGCGCCTGTCATCCGCTGCCCGGGAAGGCACGGCCAAGCGCGACGAGCTCTCCGGCTCGACCATCACCATCACCTCGCTCGGACCCTTGGGCGGCCTCGTGACGACGCCGGTCATCAACCACCCAGAGGTCGCCATTGTCGGGGTCAACAAGATCCAGACCCTGCCCCGCTATGACGCCGAAGGCCGCGTCGTGCCGCGCAAGCTGATGAACTTGTCCTCGGGCTTCGACCACAGGATCGTCGACGGCTGGGACGCCGCCGAATTCGTGCGGGCGATCAAGGGCTATCTGGAGCATCCTGCGACGATGTTCGTGTGAGTTAGCGCTCCAAAGGCGAGCCCCTTCTCCCCGAGCGGGAGAGAGGGCTCGCCAAGATGAATTCTCATCGCCTTTGAATTTTGCCGCTTCTCTGCGGCCGGTGAAGAGCCCATCTTCACTCGTCACCCAGAGGCGCACCATGCGATCCACACTCTTCGAAATCCTCTCCGCCACCGCCTTCGTCGCCGTCGAGGCCGCGATCGCCGCCGCGGCCACGAGCTGGCTGGCCCTGTCGCCATTCCTGACCTTCACCGGCCTCGAAATCGCTGCGGCGGTGATCGGCGGTCTCGCATTCCTGCTGACCGGCACCGTGTTCTTCCGCCATGCCCGGCGGGTGGCGGCGACGCAGGACTGAGGCGCTCGGCGGGAAGAGGGGCATCCAGCCTGCTCTGCATGGCGATCTGCCATCCACCCTAGATTGCGTTACTGGGGCTGCTACGCTCTTTCCCGAACGGAAGGAGGGCGTTCATGTTACGCATTTTTCTTGGCTTACTGGCGCTGGGGGCCCTCGGCGCCTGTGCGAGTTCGGAGACGAGGTCCGTCGAGCAGGTCCAGCTGGACGATGGCTGTTACCGCGTCGCCAAGACGGCGGATGTCTACAGGGTCTGTCCTGAACGGGTGCAGATCGGGCGCCGCACAGGCGTCCTGAGCAGTCCGGGCTATTGCAAGATCGGCATCAATATCCGCGAGGATGGCACCGTATCGCGGGTCCGGGTGAAGGCGGCGAAGCCGCGCCGGATGGAGCCCCTCTGCACGCGCGTCGCCTATGACTGGCGCCTCGCCGCCTATGCGGATGGCCAGCGCATGGCGGTGGACAATGTCGATGCCGCCGTCGTGATGGTCCGGCGGCGGGATTCGCCGCGAGACACGCCGGATCTCGACACCTATGGCGGCGAGATCCTGTTCGACACGGCGATGATCGAGCGTCTCTGATCGCATACCGGTGGAGGGGCGGCATCCACGCCAGACCGCTTCTCCGCCTTTCCGTTGCATGCCGGAGCGCCTACACCCGGCGGCATGACCGAAATCATCTCAACGAACACGCTCATCCTCGGCGGCGGGCCCGGCGGCTATGTCGCGGGCATCCGCGCGGGGCAGCTCGGCATCGATACCGTGCTGGTCGAAGCGGGGCCGCTCGGCGGCTGCTGCCTCAATGTCGGCTGCATCCCCTCCAAGGCCCTGATCCATGTTGCAGACGAGTTCCACAGGATCGGCGGAATGGCGGCCGCCAATGGCGAGCACAGCGTCGGCATCAAGGTCTCCGCGCCCAAGATCGAGCTGTCCAAGACCGTCGACTGGAAGGACGGCATCGTCCGCCGCCTGAATTCCGGCGTGGGCGGCCTCCTCAAGCGTTCCAAGGTCCGGGTGCTGAATGGCTGGGCCACTATGACCGACGGCAAGACGGCCGTGGTGAAGACCGAAGAGGGTGAGGTCACGGTCAAGGCGAAGACCGTGATCCTCGCTAACGGCTCGGTCTCGGCAGGGCTGCCGGGCCTGCCCTTCGGCGGGGACATCCTGTCTTCGACCGAAGCCCTGTCGCTGGACACGGTGCCGGAACGCATGGCCGTCGTCGGCGGGGGCTATATCGGGATGGAGCTCGGCATGGCCTTCGCCAAGCTCGGCGCCAAGGTGACGATCGTCGAGGCGACGGGCGCGGTGCTGCCCTCCTATGACAAGGACCTCGTCAAGCCGGTCCTCCAGCGGGCGAAATCGCTCGGCATCGACATCCGGCTGAACACGCTCGCAAAGGGCTTCGAGAAGGGGAAGCTTCGCGTCGAGACGGATGGGAAGGCGGAGACGGTCGAGGCGGAGAAGGTCCTCGTCACCGTCGGCCGCAAGCCGAACACGGAAGGGTGGGGGCTCGAAGAGCTCGGCCTCGACCGCGACGGGCCCTTCGTGAGAATCGACGCGCAGTGCCGCACCTCGATGACCGGCGTCTACGCCATCGGCGATTTGACCGGGAACCCGATGCTCGCGCACCGCGCCATGGCGCAGGGCGAGATGGTCGCCGAGATCATAGCCGGAGAGCGCCGCGAATGGGACAAGCGGGCCATCCCCGAGGTCTGCTTCACCGATCCGGAGGTCGTGCAGGTCGGCCTGTCCGAGGCCATGGCCAAGGAACAGGGCCATGAAGTCGTCACCGGCCTCTTCCCCTTCCAGGCCAATGGCCGCGCCATGACGATGGAGGACGAGTCAGGCTTCGTCCGCGCCATCGCGCGCAAGGACGATCATCTCATCCTGGGCCTTCAGGCAGTCGGCGCTGCCGTCTCCGAGCTGTCCGCGCAATTCGGCACGCTGATCGAAATGGGCGCCCGCCTCGAAGATCTCGCAGGCACGGTCCACGCCCATCCGACCAAGTCCGAAGGCGTGCAGGAAGCCGCGCTCAAGGCGCTCGGCCACGCGCTGCACGTCTAGCCGCGCAAGGCGGTCCCGTAAGAGCGGTTGGGGAAGGGATCCGTCCCCAGCCGCCGGACCAGCGCCATCGCCCCGTCATGATCCGGCGCTTCGATGCCGAGCGTCGCGGCGGGCAGGCTGCCCCCTTGCGTCATGGTGATCTCCGCCTCGCCCTCGTCGAAGGCATAGCGGCGGCGGTGCTTGCGCACCGCAACGATGCGCAAGCCCTCCAGCGTCGCGGCATAGGCGAGCAGCGCCTCCGGCGAGCGCAGGCTCTCGGACGGCACGCCGGGCAAGACGCGATAGACATTCGCGCCCGAGACGGGGAAGGGCAGCGAGGTCTCCGCCCGCCAGCGCTCGAGCCCATCCTTCGTCTCTAGCAGGCGCTTCACCTCGAAGCGGGCATTGTCCCGAAGCTTCGGCAGGAGCGCGGCGTCGGGCCCGAGGAGATACGTGTCGGTGCGGTACTCCGCCCCGACCTCCTCGCCCTCGCGCGCCAGCCGCTCCAGCGGCTCGGCCGGCCCGTCGAACCAGACGCGGTGTTCCCAGCGGGTGCTCTCCATCTCGCTACGTCGCCTCCGCGATGATCCGTCCGATCCTCTAAGTGTTTGCGCGAATGTGAAGTTATTCGATTACGCTTGTCGGTGCTGACCGCCACATTGATGCCGGACGGCGAGAGGGACATCATAGGGGAGGACCGAGGTCGGGGGTAGGCAAGTGAGGGCGGCGATTGCAGCCATAGTAGTCTTGGCCGGAGCATGGGCCGCGTTCATGCTGTTCGCTGGCGTGCCGACGGACAGCGTCGATGGGCCGCTGATCCGTATGTTCGGTCCAGGCCGAACGCCCGCGACCTGCGCAGCGCGCGCGGCCCGCTATATCCGCGACAACGAAGATACCCTCGACGAAATTGCCGAAGAGGTTATCGCAAGCGATGAGAAGGTCGCAGTGGCGAGTGATTTGCCGCCACGGCACCTGATCACAGAGGAAGCGGCCCACCTGCGCCAGCTTCATTCCGCCTTGCCCCAGAGCGTCTTCCGGCCTTGGATGATTGGGAATGATACGAAGAGAGAGTACGTCTTCGGCATGACGCAGGGGCTCTGTGGACACTCGCCCCTAGAATGGTTTCTCATCCGACTGGGTGCTGTAACGCCGCTCCGTCTGCCGATGCGAGATCAGCCTGCCACTGACATCTTCTATCGTTTTCGAGCGCCTGACCTGACGGAGGCGCGGCGGAATCATCAGGACTGCTCTGAGGACATGTTCGTCCGGTTGGCTGCCTATTGTGACGTTCCGGTTACGGAAGACTGGTCCGTCTCACTGGAATGGTGGGACGCGGACCGGCCAGAGGAGCTGGACGCCTTTCTCCGCAGCGGAGGCGATACGGAAAAAGGCGAACTCATCGAACAATATTCCGACTAGGACGTCAGCTTGAACAGCTCCCGCCCGATCAGCATGCGGCGCACCTCCGACGTGCCCGCGCCGATTTCGTAGAGCTTCGCGTCGCGCAGGAGGCGGCCGGTCGGGTATTCGTTGATATATCCGTTCCCGCCCAGAAGCTGGATCGCGTCGAGCGCCACCTGCGTCGCCTTCTCGGCCGCGTAGAGGATGCAGCCGGCGGCGTCCTGGCGGGTCGTCTCGCCCCGGTCGCAGGCCGCATTGACCGTGTACACATAGGCCTTGCAGGCATTCATCGTCGAATACATGTCGGCGATCTTGCCCTGGACGAGCTGGAACTCGCCGATGGGTTTTCCGAACTGCTCGCGCTCGTGGATATAAGGGTACACGACGTCCATGCAGGCCTGCATGATGCCCAGGGGACCGGCGGCGAGGACCGCGCGCTCGTAGTCGAGGCCGGACATCAGCACACGGACGCCTTGCCCCAGGCCGCCCATGACCTGTTCCTTGGGAACGCGGCAATCCTCGAAGACGAGCTCGCAGGTGTTCGAACCCCGCATGCCGAGCTTGTCGAGCTTCTGTGCAGTCGAAAATCCTTCGAAGCCCTTCTCGATGATGAAGGCGGTGATGCCGCGCGCGCCCGCCTCGGGGTCGGTCTTGGCATAGACGACCAGCGTGTCCGCATTGGGGCCGTTGGTGATCCACATCTTGTTGCCGTTGAGGAGGTAGTGGTCCCCCTTGTCCTCGGCGCGGAGCTTCATCGAGACGACGTCCGATCCCGCGCCCGGCTCGGACATGGCGAGCGCGCCGACATGCTCGCCTGAGATGAGCTTGGGCAGATATTTCGCCTTCTGCTCATCGGAGCCGTTGAGGCTGATCTGGTTCACGCAGAGATTGGAATGCGCGCCGTAGGACAGGCCGATCGAGGCCGAGCCGCGGCTGATCTCCTCCATGACGACCGCGTGGGCGAGATAGCCGAGCGCCGCGCCGCCATGCTCTTCGGGCGCGGTGATGCCGAGGAGGCCCATCTCGCCGAGCTCGCCCCAGAGATGGGCGGGGAACTCGTTCTCCTCGTCCACCTTGGCGGCGATCGGCGCGATCCGGTCGGCGACGAAGCGCTGCACGCTGTCGCGGATTTCCTCGACCTCGTCGGGAAGGCCGAATTTGAGGCCCTGGAAGCTGTTCTGCATCATGATGCGTCTCCTCGTCGGATTTTGCGCCCGGCTTAGGCCTCAAGCCGGGGCTGACGCAACGCGGTCTCCTGTACCGCCGCGACGGAACTGCCGCAGGCGCAGCCTTGTTACCGGGCGGACTCGGCGCCTCCTCAAATACTGGATTTCCCATGGCAAAAGACGACGACCTCAAGCTCGACGAGACGGGCTCCCCGCGCCAGACCGCGCAGGACGGCTACGAGACGATGACGACCCAGCAGGGCATTCCCGTCTCCGAGGACCAGAACCATCTCAAGGCCGGCTCGCCCGGGCCGATGCTGATGGACGACTTCCATTTCCGCGAGAAGATGTTTCATTTCGACCATGAGCGCATTCCCGAGCGCGTGGTCCATGCCCGCGGATACGGCGCACGCGGCGTGTTCGAGGCGACCGAGGACCTCTCCGAGTTCACGAGCGCCAGCGTCTTCGAGAAGGGCAAGAAGACGCCCGTCTTCACGCGCTTCTCGACCGTGGCGGGAAACAAGGGCTCGCCCGACGTGGCGCGGGACGTGCGCGGCTTCGCGGTCAAATTCTATACCGACGAAGGCAATTGGGACCTCGTCGGCAACAATATCCCGGTCTTCTTCATCCAGGACGCGGTCAAGTTCCCCGACCTCATCCACGCGGCCAAGCCCGCGCCCGACCGGGGCTTCCCCCAGGCGCAGACGGCGCATGACAATTTCTGGGACTTCATGTCCCTGTCACCCGAGACCATGCACATGGCGATGTGGATCATGTCCGACCGGACGATCCCGCGCTCCTTCCGCTTCATGGAAGGCTTCGGCGTCCACACCTTCCGGCTGATCAATGCGGAAGGCAAGAGCAGCTTCGTCAAGTTCCACTGGAAGCCCAAGCAAGGGATGCAATCGGTCGTCTGGAACGAGGCGCTCAAGCTGAACGGCGCGGACCCCGACTTCCACCGCCGCGATCTGTGGAGCGCGATCGACGCCGGCGATCATCCCGAATGGGAACTCGGCATGCAGATCTTCGATCAGGACTTCGCCGACAAGTTTCCCTTCGACGTGCTCGATGCGACCAAGATCATTCCCGAGGAGGACGTTCCCGTCCGCATCGTCGGCAGGATGACGCTGAACGAGAACGTCGACAATTTCTTCGCAGAGACCGAGCAGGTGGCCTTCTGCACGCAGAACGTCGTCCCGGGCATCGGCTTCACCGACGATCCGCTCCTTCAGGGGCGGAATTTCTCCTATCTCGACACGCAGCTCAAACGCCTTGGCAGCCCCAATTTTACGCGCATCCCGGTGAACCAGCCGCGCTGCCCCGTGCACACCTTCCAGCAGGACGGGCACATGGCGATGATGAACCCCAAGGGACGGGCCAATTACGAGCCCAATTCCTGGGGCACGGAAAAAGGCGGCCCGCGCGAGGATCACGAGCGGGGCTACAAGCACTACCCCGAGGAAGTTTCGGGGCCGAAAACCTTCCACCGCTCCGAGACCTTCGCCGACCATTATAGCCAGGCGCGCCAGTTCTATGTCAGCCAGTCCGCGCCCGAGCAGAAGCATATGGCCGACGCGCTGACCTTCGAGCTGTCCAAGGTCGAGCACGAGAAGATCCGCACTCGCATGGTCAGCCACCTCCGCAATATCGACGAGGATCTGGCGAAGACCGTCGCCAAGGGCCTGCGCCTCAACCTGCCCGACCCGGCGAAGCCCGCAAAGGCGCCGATCACCGACCTTCCGCCCTCCGATCCACTCAGCATCGTCAAGATGAACAAGGGCACGTTCAAGGGCCGCAAGCTCGGCATCTATGTCACCGACGGCGCCGATGCCGGGCTTCTCTCCGCGCTGAAAGACGCGGTGAAGGCCGAGGGCGGCATGGTGGAACTGGTCGCGCCCATGGTGGGCGGGGTGAAGCTGTCGGACGGCAAGACGATGGAGGCCGACCAGAAGATCGATGGCGGCCCCTCCGTCCTCTATGACGCGGTCGTGCTGCTCTTCTCCGAAGACGGCGCGGAGATGACCAAGAACGACGCACCGAGCCGCGACTTCGCCGCCGACGCCTTCGCCCATGCCAAGTTCCTGGGATACACCGAGGCGGCGATGCCGCTCCTGCAGAAGGCGGGTGTCGCCGAGGCGCTGGACGATGGCTGCGTCAGACTGGGCGGCGCCGATGACGCGAAGCGCTTTGTCGGCATGCTCGGAAAGCTGCGCCACTGGGGCCGGGAGCCCATGGTCGATCTGGACGGTTGAGCTAGGCGCGATTGCGGGGCATGCCCTTGTGCATGTCCCGCTCTTCTCCGAGCGGCCGAGAATGCCCTCGCGACAGAAGGGCGGGAAGGGGCGAAGCGCGTGCCGGTCATCCAGTCGAAACTCTCCACCACCTCCGAGGACTACAAGCGCCGCAAGGCGCAGATGGACGAGCTGGTCGCCGAGCTGCGCGCGCGCGCAGGGCAGGCGGCGCAAGGCGGCGGCCCGAAATATCAGGACCGGCACAAGGCCCGCGGCAAGCTCCTCCCGCGCGAGCGGATCGAGCGGCTGCTCGATCCCGGCTCGCCCTTTCTCGAAGTGGGCCAGCTCGCCGCCAACGGCATGTATGCGGGCGACATCCATGCGGCGGGCCTGATCGCGGGCATCGGCAAGGTCTCGGGCACCCATTGCATGATCGCCGCGAACGATCCGACGGTGAAGGGCGGCACCTATCACCCGATGACGGTGAAGAAGCATCTGCGCGCCCAGGCCATCGCGGCGGAGAACAACCTGCCCTGCCTCTATCTCGTGGAATCGGGCGGCGCCTTCCTGCCCATGCAGGCCGAGGTCTTCCCCGACGCCGACGATTTCGGCCGCATCTTCTACAATCAGGCGCGGATGTCGGCCGCGGGCATTCCGCAGATCTCGGTCGTCCACGGCTCCTGCACCGCCGGCGGGGCCTACGTTCCGGCCATGTCGGACGAGACGATCATCGTGAAGGAGCAGGGGACGATCTTCCTCGCAGGTCCTCCCCTAGTGAAGGCTGCGACGGGCGAGACCGTTTCGGCCGAGGACTTAGGCGGCGGCGACGTGCACACCCGCATCTCGGGCGTCTCCGACCATCTCGCCGAAGATGACGAGCACGCGCTCGCGCTCGCCCGCGATATCGTCTCGAACCTCAACCGGCGCGGCCATGGCGACCAGGTGAAGCGGGCAGAGCCCCGCGCGCCGCTCTACGATGCCGAAGAGTTGCGCGGCGTGCCGGCCCACGACCTCAAAAAGCCCTTCGAGATCCGTGAGATCATCGCGCGTATCGTGGACGGCTCGGAATTCTCCGAGTTTAAGGCCCGCTACGGCACCACGCTGGTCTGCGGCTTCGCCCATATCGACGGCAAGCCCGTGGGCATCCTCGGCAATAACGGCGTCCTCTTCTCCGAAAGCGCGATGAAGGGCGCCCATTTCATCGAGCTGTGCTGCCAGCGCGGCATCCCGCTTCTGTTCCTGCAGAACATCACGGGTTTCATGGTCGGGCAGGGGGCAGAGCATGGCGGCATCGCAAAGCATGGCGCAAAGCTCGTCACCGCCGTCTCCTGCGCCAGCGTGCCCAAGATCACGGTGATCGTCGGCGGCTCCTACGGCGCGGGCAATTACGGCATGTGCGGCCGGGCCTATTCGCCCCGCTTCTTGTTCATGTGGCCCAATGCCCGGATCTCGGTGATGGGCGGCGAGGCCGCGGCGAACGTTCTCGCCACGGTCAAGGAGATGGGCATGAAGGAGGGCGAGAGCTGGTCTGAGGAGGAGCGCACCGCCTTCAAGCGGCCGATCGAGGACAAATACGAGGAGGAGGGCTCGCCCTATTACTCGACCGCGCGCCTCTGGGATGACGGCATCATCGATCCGGCCGACACGCGAAAGGTCGTCAGCCTCGCGCTCGATGCCAGCCTCAACGCCAAGATCGAGGAGACGAAGTTCGGCGTCTTCCGCATGTAGCGGGCTCAATCGGCTCTCTGGCGGACCCCCCGGATCGATCGCGCCGCCGCCCGCGTGATGGCGGGGCCGTCGAGCGCCGTCAGCCGCTGGCCGCGCTTGACGATCCTGCCGTCCACCAGGACCAGGACGACGTTCTGCGGCTGGGCCGAATAGACGAGCAGGGCTGAGGGGTCTTCTTCGGGCGCGCCCATGTTCAGCGCATCGGGGTCGATCAGGATCAGGTCGGCCCGCTTGCCCGGCTCGACCGAACCGATCTCGTCGCCGAGCCCGACCGCTTCGGCGCCGCGGATCGTCGCGTGCTCCAGGATCCTGCGGGGCAGCACGCTCAACTCCTCCCCGCTCGCCCCCGCCTGCACGTTGTGCAGCATCTTCATGACGGCGAACATGTCCGGCGCGCCGCCGAGCGCGCCGTCGAGGCCGAGGCTGATCCGGGGCAGGGCAGGCGCGTATTGCGAGAAGAGGGTCAGGCCGAACCCGACCCTATGCTCCGTGATCGGTGTCAGGACGACGCTGGCGCCTCGCTCGCGCACCGCCCGCAGCTGCTCCGGCGCGGCACCCGTCGCATGGACGAGCAGCATGTCCTCGCCCAGCCAGCCCCGTTCGATCAGCGCCGCCATCTGGGCGGGACCGTTTTCGCCGCTGATATGGCTCGACAGCGGGAGCCCGAGGTCTCGAACGAAGGCCAGCTCGCGCGCGGCCCGCTCAAACGCGCTCTCGCTGCTGCCCGCAGGCGGCACGCGCCAGCCGAAGCCGAGGCCGAGCAGGCCGCCATTCGACCACTGGCCCCAGCTCTCATGCAGCATCGCGATGTGATCGAGCTCCAGAAACTCCCCCGAAGGCAGGTCGTCATGACCTGCATAGTAGAACCGGCTCCGAATCCCCGACGCCGCGAGCGCTTCGAGCGCCGCCTCCGCGCTCTCCCGGCTGCGGATATTGTCGCAATAGGCGAAGCTCGTCGTGATGCCGGCCTCTATCGCGCCCGCCGCGCCGAACAAGGTGCCCGCATACATGTCCTCGGGACGGTAGGCCGCGCCGAGCCGGGCGCTGAGCGGGAAATAGCGGGTGTCCTCCGATCTGCCGAACAGGCCGCGCATCTGCGAAAGCCACAGATGGTTATGCGTGCCGACGAAGCCGGGCATCAGGATCCTGCCGCTGCAATCCATGACCTCCGCGCCCTCTGCGGAGAGCCCGCGGTCCACCTCCGCGATCCGCTGCCCCCGGATCAGGACGTCCGTGCGGGGCCGGTCGCCGCCTGGAGCCATGGTGAGGACATGGGCGCCCTTGAGGAGGAGCGGGCGGGTGCCGTGGTCCTGCGCAAGGGTGAGGCTCCGTGCAGCGGGAAGCGTCGCCAGGCTGGCGGCTGCGAAGCGGCGGCGGGTGAGGGACGGGCGCATGCCACCCGAACACGCCGGAGCCCTCCTCGATCTCCCTGCGCGCTTCGCCGCCTTGCCGCGCCCCTCGCGGCGGGCCACAAGGCGAGCGATGATCCGTTCCGTCCTCGACACTCTCCGCCTGATCCGGGCCGCCGCCATTCTCGCGCGGCACGACGCGCTCGTGCCCGCCGAATTCGACGAGATGGTGCCGCCCGGCGTGCGCCTGTTCGGCCGCATCAGCCGCATCGGGGCCAAGGACCGGCATCTGCGCCCCGGCCAGCGGCTGGCGCGCGCGCTGGCGGGGCAGGGGCCCGCCTATATCAAGTTCGGCCAGCTGCTCGCCACCCGGCCCGATATCATCGGTTTCGAAATGGCCGAGGATCTGGGCGAGCTTCAGGATCGCCTGCCGCCCTTTCCGACGGATGTGGCGCGCGAGGAGGTCGAGCGGTCGCTGCGCCGCCCGGTGGATGAGCTGTTCACGAGCTTCTCGGACCCCGTCGCCGCCGCTTCGATCGCGCAGGTGCACAAGGCGGTCCTGCCCACCGGCGAGGCGGTGGCGGTCAAGGTGCTGCGCCCGGGCATCGAACAGAAGGCCCGGCGCGAATTCCGCGTCTTCCGCCTCGGCGCGAAGCTGGTCGAGCGCTTCGTGCCCGCCTCGCGCAGAATGCGGCCCGTGGCTTTCATCGACACTATCGCCCAATCGGCGGAGGTGGAGCTCGACCTCAGGATCGAAGCGGGCTCGGCCTCAGAACTCGCCGATAACCTCAAGGACACGCCCAAGATCCGCGTGCCCGAGATCTTCTGGCACCAATCCTCCCGCCGCGTCCTGACGACCGAATGGATCGACGGCACCCCGGTCTGGCAGACGGCCGTGCTGGACCGGCAGGGCGTGGACCGCACCGCCCTCGCAGTCCTGACCATGCGCAGCTTCCTGACCCAGGCGCTCGAGCACGGCTTCTTCCATGCCGACATGCATCAGGGAAACCTGTTCGTGGATGCC
The DNA here is from genome assembly GCF_000733125.1 of Parvularcula oceani. Lineage (GTDB taxonomy): Bacteria > Pseudomonadota > Alphaproteobacteria > Caulobacterales > Parvularculaceae > Parvularcula > Parvularcula oceani. The sequence continues at coordinate 88,106 of NZ_JPHU01000011.1, forward strand.
GAAGGGCGCCTCGTCCTCCTCGATTTCGGGATCATGGGGCGGCTCGACGAGGAGGCGCGGCGCGTCTTCGCCGAGATCATCTACGGCTTCATCCGGCGGGACTATCTCGCCGCCTCCCGCGCGCATTTCGACGCGGGCTACGTTCCGGCGCATCATTCGGTCGAAGCCTTCGCGACCGCCCTGCGCTCGGTCGGCGAGCCGATCTTCGGACGGTCCGCCGATGCGATGGACATGTCCAAGGTGCTCCAGCAGCTCTTCGACGTGACGGAAGTCTTCGAGATGCGCCTGCGCACCGAGCTGATCCTTCTTCAGCGGACAATGGTCGTGGTCGAGGGGGTGGCGCGGGTGCTCGACCCGCAGATCGACCTCTGGGGCACGGCCGAGCCGGTGGTCAGGTCCTATGTCACCCGCCGCGTCGGCCCCCGCGCCTTCCTCAAGGCGGCCGGCGTCAATGCCCGCGCCGCGCGCGAGCTTTTCGAGGCCTTTCCCGAATTCGCGCTTGCCGCCGAACGGGCCGCCGAGCAGCTCGCCAATGGCGGCCTCAAGCTGTCCGACGACACGGTCGACCGGTTGGCGGATGCGTTGCGCGGCAGGAAGCGCAAGCGCAAGGAGACGCCGCCGGAGACCCACCCATGAGCCGCTCGGTCCTACTCCTCATCGGCGGCGGCATCGCCGCCTACAAGTCGCTGCTTCTCGCTCGGGAGCTGAAGAAGCGGGGAGTCTCGGTCACCGGCGTCCTGACCAGAGGCGGGGCCGAGTTCATCACTCCGCTTTCGGTCGCGGGCCTCACCGGCAATCAGTGCTTCACCGATCTCTTCGACCTCAAGGACGAGGCGGAGATGGGGCACATCGAACTCAGCCGCGCCGCCGACCTCGTCGTCGCCGCGCCCGCGACCGCGAACCTTCTCGGCAAGGCGGCGAACGGGCTTGCGGACGATCTCGCTTCAACGGTGCTGATGGCGACGGATAAGCGCGTGCTCTTCGCGCCGGCCATGAATGTGCGGATGTGGGAACATCCGGCGACCCGGCGCAATGTGAGCCGGCTGCGCGAGGACGGCGCGCTCTTCGTGGGACCGGACGAAGGGGAAATGGCCTGCGGCGAGTACGGCCCGGGACGCATGGCCGAGCCCGAGGCCATCGCCGACGCGGTCGAGGACGCGCTGTCGGGCGATGGCGCGCTCAGCGGGCGGCACGTCCTCGTCACTGCCGGACCGACGCATGAACCGCTGGACCCGGTCCGCTATGTCGCCAATCGCAGCTCGGGCAAGCAGGGCTATGCCATCGCCCGCGCCTGCAGGGCGCTCGGCGCGCGGGTCACCCTCGTCTCCGGTCCCGTCTCGCTGCCCAGCCCCCGCGGAGTGGAGGTTGTCCGGGTCGAGACGGCGCGGGACATGCTGGCCGCCTGCGAGGCGGCGCTTCCGGCCGATGTCTTCGTCGCCTGCGCGGCCGTGGCCGACTATCGGCCCGCCGTCGAGACGACCCACAAGGTCAAGAAGGAGCGCGGCGGCCTGACCGCGATCGACCTGACCGAGAACCCGGACATCCTCGCCATCATCGCGCAGCACGAGACGCAGCGGCCCCAACTCGTCATCGGCTTCGCCGCCGAGACCGACGACGTGATCGGCCATGCCGAGGCGAAACGCGCCCGCAAGCAATGCGACTGGATCGTCGCCAATGACGTCTCTCCGGGCACCGGCATCATGGGCGGCGACCGCAATGCGGTGACGATCATCAACGGAAACGGCGAGGAGGCGTGGGAGGACATGCCCAAATCGGATGTCTCCAGCCGCCTCGCCCGCAAGATCGCCGAGGCGTTGCCGCCCCGGCCCTGATCGTCAGTAGCGTTCGGCGGAGTAGCCGCGCTCTTCGAGATAGTCCTGCACCGTATTGTCGTCGGCGAGGTGTCCCGCGCCGACCGCGACGAGATAGGTGCCTTCCTCGCCCTCGATCAGCGTTTCGAGCTGGTCGGCCCAGTTCTCGTTGCGCCGGTAGAGGATCAGGTCGGCGAATTCGGGGAAGGCCTCGAAGCTCTCGTTCAGGATCTCTCCGACCTGCTCGGGATCGCCGTCATACCAGGCGCCGATCAGCTCCGAGAAATAGCCTTCGATATTCTCGAATTCGTCGATGTCGGCGACGATGTAGTCGGCCTGCTTTTCGTCGTCCGCGCTGGCGAGCAAGCGGAGCTGTTCCTCGGCCGTCTCGAAGTAGCGCATCTCCTTGCCGGCCTCGGCCGCGTCGGCCGCGATGATCGTCTCGAGCCCGGCCTGCGGATTGCCGCCGGCCTTCATGATCCCGGCCACGCCGAGATTCACGCCCGCGAACCACGGGCGATAGGGGTCGAGCTGGGCGAGCTGGATGCCGAGCGGCGCGATGGCCTCGTTAATTTCGGCCTGCTCTTCCTCGGTGAAATAGGAAGAGAGCGTCGTGCCCTGCGGGTTCATCGCCAGCTCGGGAATGAGCTGCTGCATTTGCGCCTGCACTTCGGGCGAGAGGACGTCCGCTTCGAGATAGACCGCGTCGGCTTCCGCGAAGGCGGTCTCGAATTCGTCCGTCTTCCAGTCGACGCCGTCATTCAGGAGGTGGACGGTGCCGATGAGGTAGACCGTCGTGTCCTCGTCGCCGACGCGCCACATGGCGATATCGCTCTCGCCCTCCGTGGCCTCGGCCAGGGTCGAGGGAAGATCGGCTTCGTCCCCGGCAGGCTCGTCCATGACCGGCTCGGCGGGCGCGTCCGCCTGCTGCGTCTCGGTCATCGCCATTTCGGGCGTTTCGATCTCGGTTTCGGCTTCTGTCTCGCCCTCGGCGCAGGCCAGAAGCGCGAAGGCGCTTCCGCCGACGAGCAGCGTTCTCAGGATGCGGTTCCGCACATGTCTCTCCTCTCGCAGGACCGGGGGGAGGCTAGGCAGCGCCGGGAGTGCGGTAAAGCGTCCTGACCACAGGCCGCGGCTCACTCGGCCGCCTCGCGCGCCTCCGCATCTTCCCGTCCGAGGCGCAGGGGCTCCTTGAAGGTGAGGGTGCGGTAGGGGAAGGGAATCTCGATTCCCGCCTCGTCGAGCGACCGCTTGATGGCGGCCACGACCTGATCGCGGGTCCTGTGAAAGCCGACCGGCTCGGGATCGGCCCACCAGCGTATGGTGAAGTCGATCGAACTGGCGCCGAATTCTCGCGCGAAGACCTGCGGGTCCTTGCCCGACGGTCCGAGATCGAGCCCGTTCACCGCCGCCTGGATCACGCCGCGGGCCTGGTCGACATCCTCGTCATAGGCGACGCCGACGACGATCTCGTATCGGCGGAAGTCGGGATCGGTCCAGACCTTGACCGGGTTTTCGAAAAGGTGGTTGTTCGGCACGATGACCAGCTCGCCATCGGTCCGGCGCAGATAGGTGTCGCGCAGATTGATCTCCTCGATCCGTCCCTCGACGCCTTCGGCATCGATGTAGTCGCCGACCCGCATCGACTTGCGCAGCATGATCAGCACGCCCGCCATGAAGTTCTGGAAGGTGTCCTGAAAGGCGATGCCGATGATGACGCCGCCGATCCCGAGCCCCGAAAGGATCGCGGCCGGATTGAGCGAGGGAAAGACGATGGTGGCAGTCGTCAAAAGCCCGAGGATCCAGACGAAGACCTTGGTCAGCGTCGCGGCGAGCTCGCCGAGAGACCGCCGCGACCCGCTGCGCCGCACGGCTTTTCCGGCCAGCTTGGACAGCGCCTTGGCGAGAAGCCAGGTCAGGATGAGGACGACCAGCCCGACCGCCAGAAGCGGCAGGAGCTTCACGAAGCCCTCATACATGCTCCCCAGCCGCTCGATCAGGAGCGGCAGGAAGCCTTCGACTTCGAAATCCGGGTCGGCGGTCGCGCTGTTCTGCATCGTCCTCAGCTAGCTGCCGCTGCCGCGGCGACCAGTCAGTCCTGCCCGCGGCCGGTTTCGTCCTGCAGGGCGTCGATCCTCTTGGAGGCTTCCGCCTTGGTCAGGTTCGGATCGAATTCCTCGCCCGCCTCCTCGCACAGCGTCTTCAGATAGCTCGCCTGCGCGCCGGTCATCTCTTCTTCGCCCGTGGCCCAGTCCTCGGGGTCCTTGCGCGCATTGCCGGGCGCTTCGGTCTTGGGATGCTCGCTCGTGGTCATCATGTTCTCCGTCAACAATGTTCCGGTAACGTTCCGTGCCGCGCCTCGGTTCCGCCGCTCGGGAAAAACTTGTCTCCCGGTTCTCTCCTGCCTTAGGGGCGAAGCCCCTTCCGCCAGTCCGGACAGATCTTCGACCTCATGGACCGCTTCGATGTCATCATCGCCGGCGCCGGCGCAGCCGGCATGTTCTGCGCCTGGGAAGCGGCGAAGCGGGGGCGGCGCGTGCTCGTCCTCGAAGGCGGCAGGGCGCCGGGAGAGAAGATCCGGATCTCGGGCGGCGGGCGCTGCAACTTCACCAATCTACACGCGGCGCCCGAATGCTATCTTTCGCAGAACCCGCATTTCTGCCGCTCGGCCCTGGCGCGCTATACCCAATGGGACTTTCTCGGCCTGATCGGCGAGGCCGGGATCGCCTGGCACGAGAAGACGCTCGGCCAGCTCTTCTGCGACGGCTCTTCCATGCAGATCGTCGACCTCCTGGCGAACGGCATGCGGGGAGCCGGCGCCGCGCTGCGCCTGAATGCGAAGGTCGAGGGCGTGGCCGCCGCCGCGGGCGGCGGCTTCACCGTCTCGGCGGGCGGGGAGAGCCTTTCCTGCCAAAGCCTCGTTCTGGCGACCGGCGGCAAGTCGATCCCCAAGCTCGGCGCGACCGGCCTCGGCTACAAGGTGGCGCGGCAATTCGGACTGCCGGTCGAAGAGACCCGCCCTGCCCTCGTGCCGCTGACCGTGGACGAGGAGACGAAGGCGAGCCTGCGCAGCCTGGTGGGCGTGGCGGCACCGGTCGCCGCCTCCTGCGGCGAGGCGCGTTTCGACGAGGCGGCGCTCTTCACCCATCGTGGGATTTCGGGGCCGGCCATCCTCCAGCTCTCCTCCTATTGGCGGGAGGGGCAGGCCGTCAGCCTCGACCTCAGCCCGGACGCCCCCGTCTACGAGGCTCTCAAGGCGGCCAAGGCGGAAAGCGGGCGCAGAGCGCCGCGCAGCGTGCTGGCGGCGCTCCTGCCCAAGAGCCTGGCCGCGGTCCTGACCGCCGACATGGAGGCGCCTCTCGCCGAGACGCCGGACAACGCGCTTCAGGCGCTGGCCGAGCGGGTGCATGCCTTCACTCTCACCCCGGCCGGCTCCGAAGGGTACAGGACCGCCGAGGTCACGCTCGGCGGCGTCTCGACCGACATGCTCGACCAGAAGACAATGCAGGCGCGCGCCGTGCCGGGCCTCTATTTCGTGGGCGAGGTCGTGGATGTGACCGGCTGGCTCGGCGGGTACAACTTCCAGTGGGCCTGGTCCTCGGGCTGGGCCGCGGGGCAGGCCGTCTGACGACGCTTCGGGCGCTGTGGTAAACCAATCATCAAGGAAAAGTCACAAAAGTCGCAAGGGAGAGAGACGCAATCTTGAGCCCTGAGGCCCAATTGGGGCGGAAAGGGACCTGGAGCTGGGGATGATGAGAAGCGGACGATGGGCTGCGGCCGCGATGCTGGCGGTCCTGAGCCTCTCAGGCTGCGGCCAGGGCGGCGGGGACGGCCCGGTGGTGCTGCATCGCGGCAATGGCGCCCCCCCGGACACGCTCGACCCGCAGCTCGCCGACAGCGCCTGGGAAAGCAATATCATCGGCGACATGCTGACCGGCCTCTACGCGCACGGGCCGAGAGGAGAAGTCGTCGCCGGCGTGGTGACCGATCATGCGATCTCGGATGACGGGCTGACCCACAGCTTCGCCCTGAGCGAGGATGCGGTCTGGTCGGACGGCACGCCGGTCACCGCGGATGACTTCGTCTATGCCTGGCGCAGGGCGCTCGATCCGGCCACGGCTTCGCCCTATGCCAGCATGCTCTACCCCTTCGAGAATGCCCGGCAGATCAATGAGGGGGCGATGCCGCCCGAGGCCTTGGGGGCTCGGGCGATCGACGAGCGGACACTGGAACTGCGCACCAGCAGCTACGTGCCCTATCTCGCCACCCTCCTGACGCATCCCGTCACCTATCCGGTGCCCCGCCATCAGGTCGAGGCGCTGGGCGAGGAGTGGACGCAACCGGGCGCTTATCTTTCGAACGGGCCTTACGCGCTGGCCGAATGGACGGCCGACGACCAGCTTCGCCTCGTCAAGAACCCGCTCTATCCGGAGGCCTCCGATGTCGCGATCGACGAGGTCGTCTACTATCCCTATGGCGATGTCTCCGAGGGCTTCCGCCGCTTCCGGGGCGGCGACCTCGACGTGAACGCCTGCTCGCAATGCTATCCGATCCAGCAGGTCGATTTCATCGAGGACCGGATGCCGGGCACGATGCGCAACGAAACCATTCTCGCGACGACCTATCTCGCCTTCAACATGGAGGTCGCGCCCTTCGACGACCTGCGGGTGCGCCGCGCCGTCAGCCTCGCGGTCGACCGCGAAGGGCTGGCCGAAGAGATCCTGCCCTCGGGCGAAGTCGCCGCCTATGCGCTCATCCCGCCCGGCATCGATGGCTATGTCGACCAGCCCCCGGTCATGGCCGAGGCGAAATGGCCGCAGGACCGGCGCCTGGCCGAGGCGAAGCGCCTTCTGGCCGAGGCGGGCTTCGATGCGGAGAACCCCCTCGCCTTCACCCTGACCTATCGCCTGAGCGGCGACCGCAAGCAGATCAGCGTCGCCCTCGCACGGATGTGGGAGAGGGCGGGCATGCGGGTCGAACTCGAAGGGTTGGCGCCGCGCGAGGCGTATAGCCGCTACAATAGCGGCGAATACCAGGTCGGCGATGCCGGCTGGATCGCCGACTACAATGACCCGCAGAACTATCTCTATCTGCTGCGCTCGGATACCGGGCGCTTCAATCAGGGCGCATACCGGAACGAAGACTACGACAAGCTCCTCCAGGCGGCGGCGGACGAGCGCGATCCTGAGGCGCGGGCGACGCTGCTCGCCCGGGCCGAAGCGATCATCCTTCACGATCTGCCCTTCGCGCCCGTCTATTATTCGGTGAACCGGAACCTCGTCGGACCGCATGTGAAGGGGTGGGAGGACAATGTCCTCGGCGTTCATCGCACGCGCTGGCTCGACATCTCGGAGAGGATGCGCCCCGAATATTAGGGCAGATGCTCCGGCCCGATCCGGGCCGGCCCCGCCGCAAAAGGCCGGCCTATCGCTCGGCGGCCCACAGGTCGAGCCTGCGCTCGGCCCGGCCGTGCCGCTCGGCGCGGAGGTCCACGAAGACGTCTCCCACCGGGATCAGCGTGCCGAAACCGTCATAGGCCGGCGCAGTCACATCGTTCTGCGTGACGAGCAGCAGGCGCTCGCCGCTTTCGGGCGTGTAGGGCAGAGCGATCTCATAGGTGTTGTCGAGGCCGCCGCCGGGGTCGAGCACCTCCGCCGGCAGCGGCGTGTCGCGCAGCTCCCACAGAAGGTGCGCCGCGATTTCCCGGTCATCGAGGAGGAGCGTGTCGTAGCCGCCCCCGGCAAAGGCGGCGGCGACGCCTTCGGCCGTCTCGTCCCAGCCGCGCAGGCGCTTGACGTCGTTCGAGCGGCCGAGGGCATCGGCCAGCGAGAAGTCCAGGAGCACGGCGGTGGCGAAGAGGCCGACAGCGGCATGGAGCGCGGCCGAGACCGCCAGCACCCAGGAAAGCCTCGCCCGGATCAGCCAGGCCGGCAGCAGGATCAGCGCAGCGGGATAGGCCGTCAGCGCCCAGTTGGCATGGGCCCGGGAGAGCAGCGCCTGAGCGCAGATCAGGATCAGCGGAGGCAGGACGAAGCCGATCAGCAGGGCGTCCGCGCTGCGCGCACCTCCCGGCGCCGGCCTTTTCAGCGGCCACAGCACCAGCCCCGCGAGCAGGGCGAGGAAGAGGAGCGGCCCGAGGACGCCGAACTGGTCTCCCACGAACTGACTCAGCTCTTCCCACTGAAGCCCGCCGCGCCAGTCGGCATTGTCCGCCGTATGTCCCACGGTCTGCAGGCCGTGGGAGAGGTTCCAGAGGATGTTGGGCGAGAAGAGGAGGAGGCCGATCCCGCCTGCCAGCAGTAGCGGGAGGACCCCCGCCCGCCGCGCCCTCGGGCCGAGCGCGGCAGCGAGCGCCAGGCCGACCGGCCAGTAGATCATCGCATATTTCGACAGGAGGCCGAGACCGAAGGCGAGCCCGAGGCCGAGGGCCCAGCGAAGCCGGAACGCCCCCGGCTCGGTCATCCTGACCAGCGCATAGAGCGCGGCGGACCAGAAAAAGAGGAGCGGCACGTCGGTCGACACGATCGTCGCGCCCAGCATCACCGCCGGCATCAGATGCCAGAGGACGAGCGTCCAGAAGGCGGCTCTCGCGGAATAGAGCGTGCGCGCGGCGCCGAAGAGGAACAGGCCCGCAGCGCCGATCAGGGCCGGAGAGAGGAGGCGGACCGACCATTCCTGGCTGCCGAAAAGCGCGGTCGGCAGCGCGATGATCCAGGCGATGACCGGCGGCTTGGAGTAGTAGCCCCAGTCGAGCGTTCGGCTCCAGAACCAGTACTGCGCCTCGTCCGGGCCGAGATCCGTCTCGTAGAGGAAGAGGAGAGCTGTGCGGGCGAGGGTGACCGCCAGGCTGGCCCAGAGCGCCGTGCGCAGCGGATGGGCGGTCAAAGCCGCTCTGGCTCTGTCTGCGCGGCTCATCGGGACCGCACCAGGACGAGGCGGACTTCGTCCCCGTTCGAATAGTTGAGGCCCGAAACGACGCCGATCTCCTCGTACTCCGTGCCCCGCGCCGCAGCGGCGAAGGCGGCGCGCTCCCGCTCCTCGACGACCGCCACGCGGCCGGCCTCCTCCGCGAGCCAGGCGGCGGCGCCGGCCGCGTCGGTCAGGCGCGTCTGCGTGCCCAAGAGGAAGACGGCCGAGGGTTCAGCATAGCCGGCGAGCGCGACGGGCTCAGCGCCGTCGAGGCGGGGGTGGACGTCCTGCGCATCGAGCAAGGCGGAAAGAGCGGGGCTGACCGCGAGCGCGTCGAGGCGGGGAAGGGTGTATTCGAACAATGCCCAGGAGAGGGCAGCCGAGCTGCCCGCCGCGGCGAGCACGGCCCGCCCGATATGGCCCCTGAGGCTCGCGACGGCGCTGGCGAGAAACGCCGCCGATATGATGACCGAAAGAAGAAGGGAGGTGACGGTGATCCCGCGCGGGGCATAGGTCTCGAGCAGCGCCAGCATGCCGCCGAGGGCTGCCAGGCCGATCAGGACGAACAAGGCCGCCCCGATCCAGCGCCACCGGCGCGGCGGCGCCTCCGCGCCTGCGGCCAGCGCGCCCACCAGGAGCGCCAGCGCCGGGTAGAGCGGCAGGGTGTAATGGGGCAGCTTGGTGCTCGACAGCTCGAAGACGAGCCAGGCCGGCAGGGCCCAGGCGAGGCAGAAGGCGATGCCGGGCGAGCCGAGGCCGCGGGCCGCGCGGGCGAGGGCGGCCGGCAGGAGCAAGGCCGCTGGCCAGAACAGGGCCCAGACCAGCAGGGCGTGATAGCCGAAGGGGCCGGCATGACTCTCCTGCGCCTCCCCGACCTTGCCGAGCATGTCCGTTCCGACCGCTTCGGCGAAGAAGCGGCCCTCGGTCGCGACGCCGATCGCGATGAACCACGGCAGGGCGATGAGAAGCAGGAGGGGAATGCCGAGAAGCGGGCGCAGGCGGGAAAGCCAGGCCAGGCCCTGCCCGCTGGCCCGGGACCATGCGGCGAGACCGAGAACGGTGAGCGCCGCGATCATCGGCGCGATGGGACCTTTGACCAGAACGCCCGCGCCGAGCGCTGTCCAGAATGCCAGGGCAGGCAGGATGGGCCTTTCTCCGGCCCGCGCGGTGAACAGCCGGGCGAGGGCCGCCTGCGCACCCGCCACGCAGGCCAGAAGCACCGCGTCGGTCTTGGCGATCGAGGCTTCGGCGGCAAGCAGCGGTGCGGATGCGAGGAGCAGGGCCGCATGGAGCGCCGGCCGCCGGCCGAACAATGCGCAGCCCGCAAGATAGGTGAAGAGACAGGCAAGTCCCGCCCCGATCAGGCTCGGCAGGCGATAGGCCCAGAGCGGCCGGTCCCCCACATCCGCCAGCGCCTCTACGCTTGCGGCCTGAAGCCAGTGGATGCCGACGGGCTTCTTGTTCCGCTCGGTCTCCTGATAGCGGATCGCGACATAGTCGCCCGTTTCGAGCATCTGCGTCGTCGCCTGGACGAAGCGGGCCTCGTCGCGGTCGAGCGGCGGCACGGAGAAGAGGCCGGAGGCGCCGACGAGCAGCGCGAAGGCGAACGCGATCAGCGCGCCGCGCAGCGATGGCGGTTCTCCGAGCTGCGCTGCATTCGCCGTCATGCCGACCCACCTTCTGCCGGTCGGGCTCGTAGCGAGGCGCCGTTCGCTTGGCGAGGGGGCTGCGGAGGTCTGGCGCGAAAGGCGGGAGCGTGCTTAGCGGCATGCCATGTCGACAGGCGTTCCCGCTCCCCTCTTTTCGCTTCCGCCGCCCGATGCGGACGCGCCGCATCTCAGCGTCGTCGTGCCCATGCACAACGAAGCCGGCAATGCCGGCCGGCTGGTGCGCGAGATCGCCGAGACGCTGTCGGGCCTGAAGATCGAGATCGTCGTGGTCGATGACGCATCCACCGATGCCACGGCCGATGAGCTGGCGGCGGCCAAGGCGGATGCGCCGCTGCGCGTCCTCCGCCATGGCCGGAATGCCGGGCAGAGCCGCGCGGTGCGCACGGGCATCCTCGCTGCCCGGGCGCCCGTCATCGCGACGCTGGACGGCGACGGCCAGAACCTGCCTTCGGACATTCCCGCGCTCTATGCGCGGCTGACGCGGGAAGGGGCCCCGCCGCTTCTGGCCATGGTGGCGGGCGAGCGGCAGGGGCGGCAGGATGCGCGCGCAAAGCTCGTGGCCTCGCGCTACGCCAACAATATCCGTAAGGGCCTGTTGCGGGACGATGCCCTCGACACCGGATGCGGGCTCAAGGTCTTCCGGCGGGAAGCCTTTCTCAGGCTTCCCTATTTCGACCATCTGCACCGCTACCTGCCCGCCCTGATGCGCCGGGAAGGCTTCACGGTCGAATTCTCTCCCGTCGCGCACAGGCCGCGCGTCGCGGGCGTGTCGAAATACACCAATCTGCAGCGCGGAGCGGTCGCCATACGCGACCTGATCGGCGTGACCTGGCTTCTGTCCCGCGCGCGCCAGCCGGAGACGATCGAAGAGGTCTGAGAACCACCTCAAGGCGAAAGAGGTTCTTGCTTTAGTTTTAGAGCCTTGAGGTCTTCTTCTTTCGCCCGCTTTCAGGCTTCATTTACGGTGCGTGGCGTAATCATGGCAGGTCCGCGGGCAGGCGGGTGTGACTCTGAGCGAGGGGTATCCCATGCAGGCGGTTGGGCCAGACACAGTCAAGCTCGCGCTCGAAGCAGCCGGTCAGGGCATGTTCGAGCACGATGCGAGCACGCGCGACCTTCGTTGGGCCGATCCGGCCGCCGTCGCCTCCGTCCTCGGGGTCGATGACGACGCTCCCACGAATGATTACGGCCTCTTCGCGGACCTCCTGGCGCCCGAGGACTGCGCCCGTCGCGAGGGCGCCGTGATGTCGGCGCGCGAGAGCGGCGGGTCCTATGCGATCGAATACGCGCTGCGCGGCGAGCGGGGCGTCCAGCGCTGGATCGAGGAACGCGGCAGCTGGATGCGCTTCGGGGACACCGAACGGCTGATCGGCGTGGTGCGCCGGATCGACGAGCAGAAGAAGCGCGAGGCGCAGCTGTCCTATCTCGCCTGCTATGACGATCTGACCGGCACGCTGAACCGCGCCCGCACGAAGGAAGAACTGCGCGACGCGCTCGATGCGGCGCGCGATGGCCGGCCGGCCGCCTATCTCCTCGTCGCCATCGACGACCTCGGCGCCCTCAATGCCGATTTCGGCTTCGACGTGGCCGATCAGGTCATCGTCGCCACCGCCCAGCGCCTCGCGGCGGTGATCGGCGAACAGGACCGCTGCGGCCGGGTCGCCGGCAGCAAGTTCGGCCTGATCGTCCACGATGCCGACGAGGCCCGCGTGCGGGCCTGCGCGACGGCCGTGCTGAACGCGCTGCGCGAGGATGTCGTGCCGACCAGCGCAGGCGGCGTCGCCGTGTCGGTCTGCGTCGGCGCAGCGCAGCTCGGGCCGAATGTCGACAATGCCGATGCCGCTCTGGCAATGGCCGAGGCGGCGCTCGACGAGGCGCGCCAGCTCGGGCCGTCGAGCTGGTCCCTGTTCAACGAGCGCACGGAGCTGACGACCGTCCGGCGCCGCAATACCGAGATGTCGGACGTCATCCTGACCGCGCTCAACGAGCGGCGCGTCTATCTCGCCTTCCAGCCCATCGTCCCGGACCTTCACGACCCGCACACGAAATACGAATGCCTGATCCGCATGGCCGGAGAGGGCGGCAAGGAAGTGCCGGCGCCCGCCTTCATTCCGGCCGCCGAGCGGCTGGGCCTCGTCCACCTGCTCGACCGGCGCGTGCTCGAGCTTGCGACGCAGACCCTGATGCGGGTGCCGGATATCTGCCTGAACGTGAACCTGTCCTGGGAGACGGTGAAGGACCCGCTCTGGGCCGAAGGCTATATCGCCCATTTGCGGGCGCACCGGCACCTCGCGGACCGCATCACGGTGGAGCTGACCGAGACGCAGGTGGTGGACACCATCGAATCCTCGATCGAATTCGTCTCCGAGATCAAGGCGATCGGCGCCAATTTCGCGATCGACGATTTCGGCGCGGGCTATACGAGCTTCCGCAATCTCAAGGCGCTCGACATCGACGTCCTCAAGATCGACGGCTCCTTCGTCAGCGGCGTGTCTTCGAGCCGGGAGAACCAGCTCTTCGTGCGCACCCTGCTCGACCTCGCCCGCAATTTCGGAATGAAGACCGTCGCCGAATGGGTCGACAACGAAGCCGACGCCATGCTCCTCAAGGGCCTCGGCGTCGATTACCTGCAGGGCTTCCATATCGGCAAGCCTGCGGCCCGGCCCGAATGGTGCGAGCCGACCGGACTGCGAACGCAGGCGGCCGGTTGAGCGGCCGGGCGAGGGGCTAGAGGGCGCGTATCCAGGCGCCTGCGCGCGCGATCGCGGCATCCGCCGCCGGGTAGCGGCCCGCGAAGAGCTGGATCAGGTGGAAGCCGTCGCGCACGCAAAGCTCGGTGAGAACTCCCGCCAGCGCCGCCGCGCGGGCAAGGCGCAGGCTGTCGTCCAGAAGCACTTCCCGCCTTCCCACATCGATATGCAGTGGCGGCAGCCGCGAGAGATCCTGGAGCAGCAGGGTCTGCTCTGGATCTTCGGGCCTGATGGCGGAAAAGGCGAGCCGGGCGAGGGCATCGTCCTGCCCCGCCTCGTTCATCGCATCCTGCGTGCTCTGCCGGCTCCGGCTCTCGGCGTAGTCACGAGCCGTGTTGGGAGAGAACAGGGCGAGGCCTCTCGCCTTGATCCCGCGCAGAGCGAGGCTGAGGGCGAGATGTCCGCCCGCGCTGTCGCCGGACAGCACGATCTCGCCGCCGAGGCTTTCGGCGATCGCGGCGGCCGCCTCGCGCTGCGCGGGCCAGAGCGCCTCCGGCGCGAGCGGATAGGCCGGCAGCACGAGTTCGGCCTGCGCCTCTTCTGCCAGTGCCGCTGCGAAGGCGAGATGGGTTCTCGGCGAGCCGAAGACGTAGCCGCCGCCATGCAGGTGGAGGACCTGCCGCCCCGTCGCCCGTTCCGGGGTGAGGACGATTGCGCGGTGACCGCCGATCTCGACGTCCTTTCGCGGCACGGCGCGCATCCGGCTTCCCGCTGCGGCAAGCGCTGCGAAGCCTTCCCGCATGGCGCCGGGATCGCCCTTTACGGGATGCGCCGCGATCAGCGCTTCGAGCTCTTCCTCGGTCATCGGCGCTGCCGCGCGACGAAGCGGGCATAGTCTGCGGGCGTGTCGATGCCGGGCGCGGCCGGCGGCACGATGGCGGCCGCGATCCTGTGCCCATGTTCCAGAATGCGCAGCTGTTCGAGGCTCTCGGTCCGCTCGAGCGGTGTCCGGGGCAGCCTCGCAAAGGCCTGGAGCGTTTCCGCCGAGAAGGCGTAGGAGCCGATATGCAGGAGCGGCGCCGCGCCCTCGCCGCGCGGGAAGGGCAGCCGGCTGCGCGAGAAATAGAGGGCGGATCGGAGGCCGTCTTCATCGGGTTCCGACAGAACGGCCTTCACCGTGTCGGGGTCGTCCGGATCGGCGTCTTGCGGAAAGGCGCTGACGAGTGTGCTGGCGAAGGCGGGGCGGGCACTCGCCTGCGCCCGCTCGTGGGTCTCGATCAGCGTCTCGATCGCGGCGGGTTCGAGTTCGGGCTCGTCGCCCTGCACGTTGACGATAATGCGCGCAGGAGTTCCCGCCGCCGCCTCGGCCACCCGGGCGCTGCCGGTGCTATGGCCGGGATCGGTCATCACTGCCGCCCCGCCAAAGCCAAGAACGGCGCGCTCGATGCGCGCATCATCCGTCGCGACGAGCACCGTCGCGCCGCGCACCCGCGCCGCAGCCTCGTAGACGTGCTGGATGAGCGGCTTTCCCGTCTCTGCGAGGAGCGGCTTGCCCGGCAGCCGGACGGAGGCATGGCGGGCCGGGATGACGATCAGCACGCTCAAGGCAGAACCTCGGCCCGCCGAGGCGCGGCGAAGCGCAGCAGGGCCCAGGCGCCGAGGCCCCCGCAGATCAGCCCTGCCGCATTGGCGGCAAGGTCCAGCGGATCGCCGCTGCGGACACCGCCCAGCGCCTGCAGGATCTCGATCCCGCCGCCATAGGCGAGAAGAACGAGGAGCGTGACGAGCAGCCCCGTCCGGGAACGGGCCCAGGCGAGAACGCCGACTAGGCCGAGCACGCCGTAGACGAAGCCGTGCGAGAGCTTGTCGCCATAAGCTTCCGTACCGAAGAGAAGGCGCGACAGGATCGCGCCGGGATCGACGCCGCCCGTCGCATCCGTCGGATTCGCCATCAGGCTGAGGGCAGCGATCCCGAGCGCGAGCACGACCGACAGGAGCCGCAGTGCGGCGGACAGGATGGCGGGCATGGTCAGGCTGCCGTTTCGCCTTCGGCCGGAACCGATTTCTGGGTGTCTTCCCACTCGATCGCGCTGCGCACGATCAGGTCGATATCGTCGAAGCGCGGCGCCCAGCCGAGCAGGGTGCGGATCTTGGCATCGTCCGCGATCAGCTGGGGCGGATCGCCCGGCCGCCGTGGCGCGATGACGGTGGGCAGCGGGCGGCCGGTCACCCGCTCCACCGCGGAAACCACCTCGCGCACCGAGACACCTTCGCCATAGCCGCAATTGAGAACCGCGGAGGGGCCGCCGCGCCGCAGATAGTCGAGCGCGGCCATATGCGCATCGGCCATGTCGGAGACGTGCAGGTAATCCCGGATCGGAGTGCCGTCGGGCGTTTCGTAATCGTCGCCGTAAATGCGCAGGGGCTCTGCCCTCGTGCCGACCGCGATCTGCGCGGCGGCCTTGATCAGGTGGCGCGGCTTCCCGGTCTCTCCGGCACGGCCCAGGGGGTCGGCCCCTGCGACGTTGAAATAGCGCAGCGTCGCCGTGGTGAAGCCAGCGGCGGCAGCCGTGTCGGAGACGATGCGCTCGGCCATGCCCATGGCCGCGCCATAAGGAGAGATCGGCCGCAGCGGCGTCTCTTCCTTGATCGGCATCCGGTCGGGGACGCCATAGACCGAGGCCGTCGAGGACAAGACGAAGCGCGCGACACCGGCCTGCGTTGCCGCGCGGGCCAGCAGCAGCACCTCCTGCAGGGTGTCCTCATATTCGTGCAAGGGATCGTCGAGCGAGCCGTTGACCTGGCCGGAGCCGGCGAAATGAACGATCTCCCGAACCTCCCGCGCGCGGAGGAGCGCGGTGAGCCCGTCGGTATCCAGCGCTGCGAGATCGTGGACCGGCATGTCGTCGAGCGCCGGCAGCGAAGCCGCGCCGGCATTAAGGGCGAGCGCGGGCTGCCCTCTGTCGCGCAGGGACAGCAGCATCTGCGTCCCCAGATATCCGGCAGCCCCTGTCACGGCCGTGGTCATGATCGCCTCGTGCCCTCGGAAACCCTACCCCCCCCGTAGAGGCATCGCGGCCATCCGCAAAGCCCGGCATGCAATTCCGCCCGAATCGGCGCTTGTTCCTCGACGTTGCCGCGCTGGTGCGGCAAACTGTCAACATGCTGAATGCAATGGGATCCGGGGCACGCCGCGATGACGCGGTTCTGGCGGCGATCGGGGACGTGCATGGCTGCGCGGACCTCCTGCGCCGGCTCATCGAGCGGGTCGAGGAGCGGTTCGCCGGCCGCCGCCTCCGCTTCGTGCTGCTCGGAGACTATGTCGACCGGGGACCGGACAGCCGCGGCGTGCTCGACGCGCTGCTCGCGCTCAGGGCGCGCCGCCCGGACAGCGTCTTCCTCAAGGGCAATCACGAGCAGGCCATGCTCGATTTCCTCGGTGCGGGAGAGGCCGCGGCCGCGTGGCTGCATTGGGGCGGAGAGGAGACGCTGGCGAGCTACGGCGTCTCCGCCGCGCCGCCGCTGGAGCCCGCCGAGCTGCAGATGCGGCTCGCAGAGGCTCTGCCGGACGTCCACTTCGCGCTCCTCATGGACCTGCCGCTCTTTCATCGAGAGGGGCGCTACCTCTTCGTGCATGCCGGCCTGAACCCCGAAAGACCGCTCGAGGAGCAGGAAGAGCGCGACCTGCTGTGGATCCGGGATGCGTTCTACCGCAAGGGCAAGAACCGCTTCGGCGATCTCGTGGTCGTGCACGGGCATACCCCGGTCCCCACGCCCGAGGACCTGTCCTGGCGGGTCAATGTCGATACCGGCGCGGTCTGGTCATCCCGGCTGAGCGCGCTCTGCCTCGATGGCGAAGAGCGGATCTTCCTTTCGACCTGAAGGGGCGTCAGCCCTCCCTTCGCAGGAAGCGGATCGCCGTGTCGCCGAAGAGGCGCTCGTCCTCGAGGACGAAGCCCGCCTCCTCCGGTGCGGCCTCGGCCCTGCCCTGCTCTGCGATGACCGGCGCGCCGGCTGCCAGCCAGTCGCCGTCGCGCAGGGATGCGAGGGCGGCGGGCAGGAGGTCCTGCCCGTAAGGCGGATCGAGAAAGGCGAGGGTGAAAGGCCCGCCCATGCCTGTCGGCCGCGTGCCGAGGCTGGTGGCGGAGCGGCGGTGCAGGCGGGTGATGCCGTTCAGGCCCAGCGTCTCGCAGTTCTCGCGGATCGCGCCGCGCGCGGCGGAGGCGGTCTCGACGAAGAGGCAGAACGCCCCGCCGCGGCTGATCGTTTCGATGCCGAGCGCGCCCGACCCCGCGAAGAGGTCGAGGACGCGCGCGCCTTCGAGCGCCACCCCCTCGCGATGGGCGAGGATGTTGAAGAGGGATTCGCGCGTGCGGTCGGTGGTCGGGCGCGTGGCCATGCCTTTCGGGGCTTTCAGGGGCCGCCCGCCGAACCTGCCGCCGACGACGCGCATCAGAGGCCGAGCTGCGCGGAGAGCTTCGCCCCGAGCTGCTCCTTCAGCTGCTTGCCCGGCACCTCCTCGACCGCGCCCTTTTCGAGGCCGCCGAGCTGGAAGGGGCCATAGGCCGTGCGGATCAGCCGGTTCACCGTCAGCCCCAGATGCCGCAGGATCGCGCGGACCTCGCGGTTCTTGCCCTCTGTGATCGACAGGGTGATCCAGACATTGCCGCCCTGGACCTGGTCGAGCTTGGCCGAGATCGGCCCGTAGCGGACCCCGTCGATCTCAACGCCGCCCGACAGCGCATCGAGCGCCTCCTGCCCGACCCGGCCGTAGGCCCGCGCCCGGTAGCGCCGCCGCCAGCCATTGGATGGCAGCTCGAGCGCGCGCGACAGGCCGCCATCATTGGTCAGGAGGAGCAGGCCTTCCGTCGTCAGGTCGAGGCGCCCGACCGAGAGGACGCGGCCGAGGCCCGGGGGCAGCGCGTCGAAGACGGTGGGGCGCCCCTGCGGATCCTTGTGCGTCGTCACCAGCCCGTCGGGCTTGTGATAGCGCCACAGCCGCGCGGGCGCCTTGCCGCCGACCCTGTCGCCGTCGAAGCGGATATCCTCCTCGCCGGTGACGAGGAAGGCGGGGCTGTCGAGGGTCTGGCCGTCGACCGTGATCCGCCGCTGCGCGATGAGGCGTTCGGCCTCGCGGCGGGAGGCGATGCCCGCCCGCGCGAGGAATTTCGCGATCCGTTCGCCCTTCGAAGGCGTATTCACGCCGTCGTGATCCTTCGTTGGAATGTCGTTCATTCCCCGTCGCTACGGCGGAGAAGGCGGAACGGCAAGCCTCGGCCTATCCTGCGAGGGCGTAAGGAGCGGAAATGCGCTTTTGCGTGTTAGGGTCGCGGCAAGTCGCTCGCGAGGGGCGATGAAAAGCAGTTGGGCAAAATCTCGAAAAGAGGGGATGAGGAGCTCAGGAATGAAGAAACTGATGATCGGTATCGCCGCGCTCGCGGCGCCTATGGCCCTGACCACGGCCTGCACGACGACGGACCCCTATACGGGCGAGCGCAAGATCAACAACACATCGAAAGGCGCGGGCATCGGCGCTGTCGCGGGCGGCGTCATCGGCGCCATCGCCGGCGATGACGAAGCGGCGCTGGCCGGCGCGGCGGCGGGCGCGGCGCTCGGCGGCGGCATCGGCGTCTATATGGACCGCCAGGAACAGGAGCTGCGGCGTGAGCTCGCTTCGACCGGCGTGCGCGTCCAGCGCGAGGGCGAGAACATCAACCTCATCATGCCGGGCAACATCACCTTCCCGACCGGGGAAGCCAGCGTGCGTCCCGAATTCTACGCCACCCTCGGCGGCGTGGCGCGCGTCCTCGAGAAATATGACAGGACCAACGTGCTGGTCGAAGGCCACACGGACGATGTCGGGTCCGATCAGTCGAACCTGAACCTGTCGATCGCGCGCGCCGAAAGCGTCGGCAATTATCTCGCCAATGAAGGCGTCGCCGTCTCCCGCATCCGGGCGCTCGGCTATGGCGAGACGCAGCCGATCGCGGCCAACACGACCGATCAAGGCCGGGCGCAGAACCGCCGGGTGGAGATCCAGCTGACGCCGATGACCGCCAGCTGAACTCCCTTTCGCGGCCATGACACAGGAAACGGCCCGGCGCCCTGCCGGGCCGTTTTCGTTTCAGCGGAAAGCAGGCGCCGCTGCGCCCCGCGATTGCGCCCGGCGGGCGCCGGGATACCCTTGAGGCAGGAGACGAGGGAGAGGAACGCGGGCGCCGAGGCCCGCTCTCAAGGGGAGAGACGATCATGCTTCGTGACACCACTGCCGCGCTTGGGGCTCTTGCTGCCGCGCTCGCCGCTCTGCCTGCCGCTGCGCAGGAGGACGTGCCGCTCATTCCGCGGGCCGATTTCTTCGGCAATCCCGAACGGGCGCAGGGGCGCCTGTCGCCGGGCGGGGACAGGGTCAGCTTCCTCGCCCCGCGCGAGGGGGTGATGAATGTCTGGGTCGCCGACGGCACCGATGTCGAGGCGGCGCGGCCCCTCACCGAGGACAGCGCTCGGGGTATCCAGTTCCACGGCTGGGCGCCGAACGGCGAGCAGCTTCTCTATCAGCGCGATACGGGCGGCGACGAGAATTACCACCTCTTCTTGGTCGATCCCGAAACGGGCGAGAGCGAGGACGTCACGCCGATCGAAGGCATCCGCGCCACCATCGTCGCCGGCTCCTATGAACGGCCGGACATGATGCTGATCGGCATCAATGACCGCGACCCGGCGCTCCACGATGTCTACGCCCTCGATCTTGCGACCGGCGAGCGCAGGCTGGTGCGGGAGAATGACGGCTATGCCGGCTTCCTTGCCGACGAGGAGCTGAACCTGCGCCTCGGCCTGCGCCAGACGCCGGGCGGCGGCTTCGACATCGTCACGCTGGGCGGAGAGGAGGCCGAGCCGCTGATGAGCCTGCCGCCGGAGGATGCGCTGGCGAGTTCGGCTCTTCAGTTCAACGATGCAGGCGACGGGTTCTACATGCTGGACACGCGCGGGCGCGACAAGGCGGCGCTGGTCCTGATCGATGCCGAGACCGGCGAGACGGAAGAGGTGATCGCGCAGTCGGACGAGGCGGATGTCTCGGACGTCCTCTTCCACCCGGATACGAACGAGCCGCTGGCCTATGCCGTCGAGAAGGAGCGCGTGCGCTGGACCGCGCTAGACGATGAGACCAAAGCGCGCCTGAACGCGCTCGACGCGGCGCTCGAAGGCGATTTCCAGATCGTCAGCCAGACCCGCGATAACGGGATGTGGATGGTCGCGGAAGACGCGCCCGAGGCGCCGGGCCGCTACTGGCTCTTCGACGGCGAGAGCGGCGAGGCATCGGAGCTGTTCACGACGCGCCCCGCGCTCGAGGACGCGCCGCTCCAGCCCATGCAGGCGGTCACGATCCCCTCGCGCGACGGGATGGAGCTGGTCTCCTATTACACATTGCCGCCGGGGACGGATGAAGACGGCGACGGGATGCCGGAGGAGGCGCAGCCGACCGTCCTCTGGGTTCATGGCGGCCCCTGGGCGCGGGACAGCTTCGGCTACAGCTCGATCCATCAGTGGCTCGCCAACAGGGGCTACGCCGTCCTGTCGGTGAACTATCGCGGCTCGACCGGCTTCGGGAAGGACTTCATCAACGCCTCGCACGGCGAATGGGCGGGCAAGATGCATGACGACCTGATCGATGCGGTGGAATGGGCCATCGACCAGGGCATCGCCCGCGAGGACCAGGTCGCCATCGGCGGCGGGTCCTATGGCGGCTATGCGACGCTGGTCGGCCTGACCTTCACGCCGGACGAGTTCGCCTGCGGCGTCGATATCGTGGGGCCGTCCAATCTCGTCACCCTGATCGAGAGCTTCCCGCCCTACTGGCAGCCCTTCCTCGACGCGACCTTCCACAGGGGTATCGGCGATCCGTCCACCGAGGAGGGTCGCAAGCAGGCGACCGAACGCTCGCCCCTGACGCGGGCGGACCGGATCGCGAAGCCGCTCCTGATCGGTCAGGGCGCGAACGATCCGCGGGTGACGGTGATCGAATCCGAGCAGATCGTCGACGCGATGCGGGAGAAGGACCTGCCCGTCACCTATGTCGTCTTTCCCGACGAAGGACACGGCTTCGCGCGGCCGGAGAACAGCCAGGCCTTCTTCGCGGTGATGGAGGGCTTCCTCGCCGACAACTGCCTTGGCGGGCGGGCCGAGGATCTGGGCAGCGCGCTTCAAGGGTCGAGCCTGACGGTGGAGTCGGGCGCCGAAGCCGTGCCGGGCCTTCAAGCGGCGCTCGAGGATTTCGAGCCGACAGTGGCCAATTGATGCGAAAAGGGCCGGACGGTCGCCCGTCCGGCCCTTTCCTCGTTCGGACAGCGTCCGGTCAGAACGCTTCGGCGGGCAGCGCCATCATCGTATCGGCGCCGGTCTTGAGCTTGGCGAGATGCGCCGTGGTCTCGGGCAGGACCCGCTCGAAGAAGTAGCGCGCCGTGATCAGCTTGTTGGCATAGAACGGATCGTCTTCGTCCTTATGCGCCTCGGCCTCCTTCGCCATCATCGCCCACATATAGCCGAGCGCGACCAGGCCGAAGAGGTGCAGGTAGTCGTGGCTCGCCGCGCCCGCATTGTCGAAGTTCGCCATGGCGTTCATGCCCATCCACTGGGTCGCCTCGACGAGCTCGGACTTGGCGGCGAGGAGCTTCTCGATATGCGCGTCGAGATCGTCGGAGGTGCCTTTGTTCTCTTCGCACCATGCGTCGATCTCGGCGAAGAAGGTCTGCCAGTAGCGGCCGCCCTCGGCCATCAGCTTGCGGCCGACGAGGTCGAGCGCCTGGATGCCGTTCGTCCCTTCGTAGATCATGGCGATGCGGACATCGCGCACGAACTGGCTCATGCCCCATTCCTCGCAATAGCCCGAGCCGCCGAAGACCTGCAGCGCGTCGTTCGCGCCCTGATGGCCCTTATGCGTCTGATAGGCTTTGATGATCGGGGTGAGGAGCGCCATGTAGTCCTTGGAGCGCTGGCGGTCGGTCTCGTCGGGCGCCTTGTGGACCATGTCCTCGTGCAGCGCCGCCCAATAGGTCAGGGCCCGCGCGCCTTCGGTGAAGGCGCGGGTGTCCATCAGCATGCGGCGTACATCGGGGTGCACGATGATCGGATCGGCCGGCTTGTCGGGCGCCTTCACGCCGGTGACCGAGCGGGACTGCAGGCGGTCGCGGGCGAACATGGCGGCGTTCTGCTGGGCGACCTCGGCCGCGGCGAGGCCCTGGAGGCCGACGCCCAGGCGCGCCTCGTTCATCATCACGAACATGGCGCGCATGCCCTTGTGCTCCTCGCCCACGAGGAAGCCGGTCGCCTCGTCATAGTTCATGACGCAGGTGGCATTGCCGTGAATGCCCATCTTCTCTTCGAGGCCGCCGCAGGACACGCCGTTGCGCTCGCCGACGGAGCCGTCCTCACCCACCATGAATTTCGGCACGATGAAGAGCGAGATGCCCTTGATCCCCTCGGGAGCGCCTTCGATCCGGGCCAGGACGAGATGGATGATGTTCTCGGACATGTCGTGCTCGCCGGCCGAGATCCAGATCTTCTGGCCCGAGATCTTGTAGGTCCCGTCGTCCTGCGGCACCGCCTTGGTGCGGATGAGGCCGAGATCCGTGCCGCATTGGGGCTCGGTCAGGTTCATCGTGCCGGTCCAGCGCCCCTCGGTCATGGGCGGCAGATAGGTGCGCTTCTGCTCGTCGGAGGCGTTCTGGTGGATGGCGTGCCAGGCGCCGGCGGAGAGCCCGGGATACATCGCGAAGGCCTGGTTGGCGGCCGAGGTCATCTCGTTGATCGCATAGGCGAGCGTGAGGGGCAGGCCCTGGCCGCCATATTCGGGATCCATCGCGATCGACTTGAAGCCGTTCTCGCAGAACTGCTGGTAGGCTTCCTTGAAGCCGGTCGGCGTCGTCACCGAGCCGTCCTCGTGCCGCGTGCAGCCTTCGAGGTCGCCCGTGCGGTTGAGCGGCGCGAGAACGTCGCGGTGCCATTTGGCCGCTTCTTCGAGGAAGGCGTCGATCACATCCGGCGTCGCCTCGCCGAAGCCGGGCAGGTTCGAGTAGTTCTGCAGCTTCAGGACGTCGTGCAGAAGGAACTGCATGTCTCGCGTGGGCGCTTCGTAGATCGGCATGAACGGTTCTCCGGCTTGCGGTCTCGCGCTCGGCGATACCGCGTTTTCAAACTTCGTGCCCCGCTCTAGCGCAGCCAGGCCCGCGGGCAAACAACGCGCATCGTCGCGCTGCGCGCGGGGCTGTTCGCCTGCCGTTAACAGAGCTTATGATTTTATTAACCCTGACTCTTCACTCTGCGTGGAAAGCAGCTTAACCCAATGAAGATTCAAGGGCTGAGCCTGGGGATAACTCGGGCGCCGCCGCGCGCGAATCGAAGGGGCACCATGAAGTCCAACGTACCGTGGAGCGTGAAGGGAATCGATCCGGAGGCGAGGGCGGTCGCCAAGAAGGCCGCGCGCGAGGCCGGCATGACCCTCGGCGAGTGGATGAACCGGACGATCCGCGAGGTCGGTGAGGGCGGCGAACGGGCCGCCGACGCGCCTGCTGCCGAAAGCGGCGCGCGGACCGGCGTCACCACCGATCAGCTGCGGGCGGTCGTGGACAGCCTGAACCGCCTCAATGAGCGTCTCAAGTCGACCGAAGAGGGGCTCAAGGATACCGAAGAAAAGTCCCGGCAGGTCGTGGGCGGCCTGAACCAGGGGCTCGAGACCGTCTTCGAGCGGATCAAGCGGCTGGAGCGGGAGCGGGCCGAAGGGGCCGATGCCGCGCTTGCCGGGCGCCTCGAGAAGCTCGAGCGCGGCGAGGGCGACAAGAGCCGGGTCGCGGGGCTCAAGGCGCTCGAAGGCGCCCTGACCCACATGGTCGAGGCGCTGGAGAACACCCGCACGGAAACGCTGGAGCGGGTCGCGCAGAACGAAGAGACGGTCGCGGCGCTCTCCGACAGGGTCGAGGTCCTCGACAGCCGCCTGACCGCCGGCTTTTCGGAAGTCTACGAAGCGATCGACGCGGTCGGCCTCAGGCTCGACAAGACCGAGGAAAGCGCGCGGGAGGTTCTCGCAGAGGCGCAGGAGGCCGCGAATTCGACCGATGCCGAATTCGTCGAGCGCACCTCGGCGCGCCTCCAGATCCTCGGAAACGAGATCAAGCGCTCGGGCGACCAGATCCGCAGCGTCGAGGACATGGTCTCCCGCCTGTCCGAGAAGATCGAGGCCGCCGAGCATCGCAGCGCGGAAGGGATCGGCGAAGTCGCAGCCTCCCTCGATGCGCTCCGCCACGCGGTCACCGGGCCGGAAGGCGCGCAGGTCTCTCTTGGCGGCAGCCTGGCGGAGGCCGCTCAGGAGGCGGAGAGGAAGGTCTCGGCGCTGCAGCGCTCCTATGAGAGCATGATGGCGCGCCTCGAGGGAAAGCCTGAGCCGGAGGGGGCGGTCGCGGCGACCTCTCCGGCCGATGGGGAAGAGTGGGACGATGAGCCCCGCCCCCTGCCGCTCGCCGCGGATTCCCTCGATGGCGACGTCGATCCGGGCGACGCCGAATTCGATGCGGTCTTCGGCTCGACCGAGCCGAGCCAGCCCTTGCGCGCCGAAGCCGATCCCCAGACGACGGCGCCGCTCGGCAATATGCCCGAGGACGATGCCGGGCGCAGCAGCCTCGACAAGCTGACCCCGCAGCAGAAGGTTCTGCTGGCGGCCAAGGTCCGCCAGAAGCGGCTTCAGGCCGAGCGGGATGGCGGAACCGGCGGCGGCGAGGCGGCGGCTGCGCCAGCGGCCGTGGATGAGCCCGCCCGTGCGGCGCAGCTCGAGATGGGCGAGAGCCTTCCCGAGATCGAAGAGGGCGAGGAGCGCTCGGCGCTGCGGGACCGGCCCGACGCCGCGCCCGCCCGGAACCGCCGGATCGGCGGCGCCACCATCGCCCTGGCCGGCGCGCTTCTCCTCGGCGTGGCCGCGGCCGGCGCGGTCTTCTTCGGCGACTTCCGCGGCGCACCGGTCTCAGAGCCCGCAGAGGCGGTGCCTGCCGCCTCCCGCAACGGCACGCCCGGCGCGCCGGCGCCCGCCCCGATCGAGGCGCCCGCCGCTGTCGATGCCGCCGCCCTCTACCGCGAAGGGCTCCGCCAGCAGGCCGCCGCGACCAATGACCAGGAAGCCGCCGAGGCTCTGGCCCTGATCCGCGAGGCCGCGGCAGAGAACTACGTTCCGGCCTGGTACGAGGTGGGCAATGCCTATTTCAACGGGCTCGGCGTGCCCACCGACCTGTCGCGCGCCAAGCGCTGGTTCCAGGACGCCGCTCTGTCGGGCAATGTGAAGGCGATGCACCGCCTCGGCACCATCGCCATACAGGATCCCGCAGGCGGCCAGAACATGACGGCCGCGCTCGACTGGTTCGACCGGGCGGCGAGCTATGGCGTCGTCGATTCCATGTACAATCTGGGCTATCTCTACGATCCGGCCTCGCCCGGAAACCCTCTGCCGACGGAAGAACGCGATGCGGCCCGCTCCTATTACTGGTACGCGCTCGCGGGCAGCCAGGGCGATGCGCCCGCTCAGCAGGAT
Source organism: Parvularcula oceani (assembly GCF_000733125.1). GTDB lineage: Bacteria > Pseudomonadota > Alphaproteobacteria > Caulobacterales > Parvularculaceae > Parvularcula > Parvularcula oceani. The sequence goes on from NZ_JPHU01000011.1 coordinate 113,751, forward strand.
GCCCAGGCGGTGGCCGCGCGGCTGACGCCCGAAAAGGTCGCCGAGATCGATGCGGAAGTGGCGGCCTGGGAACGGCTCGCGATGAATTCCGCCACCAATGACGGCACGCAGATCAACAACTGACGGGCCGTCAGCCCTTCTCGAAGATCACGGCGAGATTGTTCGCCGGCATTTCGGACACCGCTTCGAGCGCCAACCCGAATTGCGCGGCGAGCGGCTGGATGTGATCGTCGAGATCCCGAACGCCCCAGGCGGGGTCGCGTGACCGGAGGGACTCCGAAAAGCGCGCATTGCTCGGCGCCATGGCCCCGCGCCGCGAGAACGGTCCGTATAGGAACAGCCGGCTGCCCGGACGCAGGAGCGCGCCAGCGCCTCTGAACAGTCCCTCCGCCGCGCTGCGCGGCGCGATGTGGATCATGTTGATGCAGACGATGCCCTCTGGCGCGGCGGGAACGGCCTGCCACCAGCCCGGCGCCGTCACGTCGAGTTCGAGCGGCGGCGCCACCCGCTCCCCGCCTCCGCGATCCGCCCAGGCGGCGATGCTCCGCAAGGATGCGGGATCGATGTCGGAGGGCTGCCAGCGAAGCGCGGGAAAGGCGGTGCACAGGGCGGCCGCATGCTGCCCGGTTCCCGATGCGATTTCGAGAACCAGACCCTCCACAGGCATCGTCCGTTCATAGACGGCGCGGATCGGCTCGCTGTTGCGCGCGACTGACGGGCTATGAAGCCTGTCGGCCTCTCTCGACCGCTCCTCGAGCGCGACGGGTGTCTCGTCCGGTCCCATGAAGCCCCTTTTTTCCGCGTTGACAGAGAGCCGCCGCCAAGCGCAATCTCCGCGTCGGCGCTGCGGGTATGATGTAGTGGTAGCCTGTCAGCTTCCCAAGCTGAACGCGCGAGTTCGATTCTCGCTACCCGCTCCACTCGCCGCGTCGCGACATCCCGCAGAGGCCGGGTGAGCGGCTCGGCCGCCTACCCGCTTCCTTCAGAAGATCATTCTTTCCGCTCGCGCGATGCGCCGGTCTTCGCGGTCGTAGCTTCCGAAGCTCCTGAAGCGCTGTACGTCCTGGAGGCGGAAGGCCGGTCCCTCCGGCAGGCGCAGGCGGAAGAAATCGGCCCTGTCGACATCGCGGAGCCAGAAGGCCGGCCGGGGGTCGGCATTGGCGAGCGCGACCTCGATATTCGACATCTCCACGTTCCGCGCGTCGCGGATATAGAAGCCGGTGGCGGGGAGGTCGCCGAACATGTTCGGCTCGGGATAGCCGAGTTCCTCGAGCGGGGGCTGGCGCTCGGCCAGCTTTGCGGGGGCGCCGCCTTCTTGGTGAAGGTAGACATCGGCGATCTTCACGTCCTCGACCGGGTGGCCGGGAATGCCTGCGATGATCGAGGGAAGGACGGCGACCGAATTGTAGCTCGTCACATTGCTGATCAGGACGCGCCGCAGCTTGGCGATCGTGGCGTCCTTGGGGCCCCGCATCCTGCGTCCGAGCCGGAGGAAGAAGGGCGAGCTGAAATTGTTCCGCATGGTGCAGTTGGCGATGGTGACGTCCTCCAGGTCGCCGCCATCCACCGTTTCGAGCGCGAAGCCCTGGCTGTCCTCGAAGACGCAGCCGGTGATGGTGATGTTCTTGAAGCCGCCATTGCTCTCCGTGCCGAACTTGATCCGTCCGTGGACCTGCGGAGCGAAGGAGGCCGGCATCTTCCGCCAGGTGCCGTCGAGAACGGAGCCGATCTCGTAATTGCCGGTCACGTAGCAGCCGGTGATCGTCACGTTCTCGCAGGGGCGGGCATGGCCGAGAGCGTAGGAGCTCTTGAGGCAGATGCCGTCATCCCAGGGCGAATTGACGGTGCAGTCGGTGACGCGGACATTGCGGCAGGCATCGATGTCGAAGCCGTCGCGGGTCGTGTCGACGATCAGGTTGTGGATCGTCAGCGTGTCCACGCCCGTCGCGAGCAGGGCGAACCAGCCGCCCCTGTAGACGCGGAAGTCGCGCAGCAGGACGTTGCGGCATTCCTTGAAGGCGATGGCCTTGTTGCCCGTCCCCGGGTGGTGGAGGTCGTCCATATAGCCGTAGGAGCCGTCGCCCCGGGAGAGGTTCGTTCCGTCGATGAGGCCCGGCCCGGTGATCGCGATGTCGTGGAGGCCTTCACCCCAGACCAGGCTGTTCCGGAAATGCGAGTGGCCGAAATCCTGATAGCCGCTGATCGCCGGATCGATCGGTTCGGGATGGTCGTAGCCGCGCCCGCCCGGCTCGGGATTGGGCGCGGCGAGGAGGACCGCTCCCTGGCCCAGATGCAGGGTGACATTGCTCTTGAGGCGGACCGTATAGCAGGCATAGCGCCCGGCCGGGAACACGACCGTGCCCCCGCCCATGGCGGCGCAATGGTCGATGGCCCTGTTCACGGCGGGCGTGTCGATGGTCGTGCCGTCGCCGACGGCGCCGAAATGGCGCACGTCGACGCTAGCTTCGGGGGCGTCTCCTTCGCCAGGGCGCGAAGGCTGCGCGCCGAGCGCCCGGCCCGCGCCCGTGGCGGCGAGGCCCATGCCCCCGGCGAGCAGCATCTTTCGTCTGTCGATCATTCTCGGTCTCCCTCGTGGCGCAGGATAACGGGTGCGGGCGCCGTCTCCGCGTCAGCTGCCCAGCGCATTGCCCCAGCCGATGATGATGGTGGCGCCCACCAGCGTTGCGATCCCCGTCCAGACCATGCGCTTGGTCCGGGCGCTCGACGCCTTCCATTCTCCGAGGCCGAAGCCCCACAGGGTCGAGAAGATGATGATGCTCGCCATGTGGAGGGTCCATGACGAAAAGCCGAAGCGTCCCATCTGGCTCTCGCCCATCGTGTAGAAAAAGAATTGCAGGTACCAAAGGAGGCCTGCGAGGGCGCAGAGGCCGTAATTGAGGGCCAGGGGCGCATCGCGCCGCGGCGCCTGCGGCACCGCATCCGCTCCGAGCGCATGGGCCGCCCTGACGCGCGGCTGGCCCAGCCATTCCCCGAAGCTCCTGTTGCGGGCGATCAGGATCGCGCACCAGATGAAGTTGGTCGTGAAGCCGCCTGCGAGGACCACGCAGAGCACGGGCAGGCCCTGCCACAGCGCTCCGGTGCCGGCGGCGAGCGAAAGCTCACGGATCGGCTCGCCCGCGGCGAGGCCGTAGGCGAAGCAGCTCGACATGATGCCGGAGAAGATCGCAACGAAGATGCCGCGCCTGAAATCGAATTCCCGCACCCCCTGGACCCGCTCCTCGGGGGTGAGCTCGCCTTCCTTGGCATGGCCCGCCTTGGCGACGATGCCGATGCCGAAAAGGGTGACGAGAATGCCCAGAAAGACGAGGAGGCCCGATGTCGAGTTGAGGAGGGTGCTGGCGAATTCGCCCGCGAAGATCGGCGGGACCAGCGTTCCGAAGGCGGTCGTCAGGCCGAGCGCGACCGCCATGCCCAAGGAGACGCCGAGATAGCGCAGGGTGAGGCCGAAGGTCAGGCCGCCAAGTCCCCACAGCGCGCCGAAGAGATAGCAGTAGAAAAGCGTGGAGGCCGGGGCCGCTGCGAGCACGCCGAGAACGTTCTCGGAACCGATGCTGGCGAAGAGCCAGGGCGCGATCAGCCAGCTGACGATGCCGCCGGTGAGCCAGAAGACCTCCCAGGACCACAGGCGCACGCCCTTGTAGGGGACGTAGAAGCTCGCCGAGGCGAGCCCGCCGAGCCAGTGGAAGAGGAGGCCGAGGGCCGGGTTCGGTGTCATGTTCCCTCCGGTGGGCGCGTCTTCGCGCTTCTGTTCTGAACCAGGATCGAGCCGTCGATATCCTCGATGCGCGTGGCGCCGGTCAGCGACATGGCGACCCCCATCTCCGCCTCGATGAGCGAGAGGACGTGCCGCACGCCCGCTTCTCCGCCCCCGGCGAGGGCATAGGCCCAGGCCCTGCCCAGAAGGACGCCCCTGGCGCCGAGCGCCAGCATGCGGACGACGTCGAGGCCCGAGCGGATGCCGCCATCGGCCAGCACGGTGAGCCGGTCGCCGACCGCTTCGGCGATCGGCGGCAGGGCTTCGGCGGAGGCGGGAACCCCGTCGAGCTGGCGGCCGCCATGATTGGAGACGACGATGCCGTCCGCGCCGAGCTCTGCGGCCTTCACCGCGTCCTCGGCATCGAGAATGCCCTTGATGATGAGCGGCCCGTCCCAGACCGAGCGGACGAAATCGAGATCGTTCCAGGTGACGGTCGGATCGAAATTGTTCCGCATCCAGGCGAAGAAGTCCTCGAGCCCTGTATTCTTTCCGAGGACCGGCGCGACATTGCCGAGCTGGTGGGGCCGTCCCTTGATGCCGACATCCCATGCCCAGCGCGGATGGGTCGCCCCCTGCCACAGGCGGCGCAGCTGACCGGTCAGGCCCGGGCTGCCCGCAAGGCCGGAGCGATAGTCGCGGTAGCGCGAGCCCGGCACCGGCATGTCCACGGTGAAGATCAGCGCGTCGCAGCCGCGATCCTTGGCGAGATGGAGGAGGTCGCGCATGAAGCTCCGGTCACGGATGACGTAGAGCTGGAACCACAGCGGCGCCTTCGTCGCCCCCGCCACCTCTTCGAGCGGGCAGGCCGAGACGGTGGAGAGGGTGAAGGGGACGCCGGCGGCTTCGGCCGCGCGCGCGGCCTGCACCTCGCCCCGCCTGGCATTCATGCCGCCAAGGCCGATCGGCGCCAGCGCCAGGGGCAGGGCGCAGCGGCGCCCGAAGAGGGTGGTCGAGGTGTCGATCTTCGAAACGTCGCGCAGGACCCGCTGGCGCAGCGCCACCCGTTTGAGCGCCTCGGTATTCCGGCGCAGCGTCACCTCGGCATAGGAGCCGCCATCGAGATATTCGAACAGGAAGGGCGGCAGGCGCCTGCGGGCGAGTTCGCGATAGTCGAGGGCGGAAGCGGCTTTCACGACAGGCCTTCGATCCTGTAGGTCCGGGCGGCATTGCGCCCCCAGATGTCCCGCTTCTCGTCCTCGGACAGGTCCGAAAGGATCGCGGCATAGGCGCAAAGGCAGTCCTCGAAACGCGCATGCAGCTTGTCGGTCGGAAAATCGCTCGCCGCCATCAGGCGGGAGGGGCCGAACAGGTCGAGCGCCTCGAGGATGAGCGGGCGGATGCTGTCCTCAGTCCAGCCCCGGTGGGTGATCCCGAAACCCGAAATCTTCACCGAGACCTGCGGCAGCTCGGCGAGGCGGGCCATGCCTTGCCTCCAGGCTTCGGTCTCGTCGGGAAAAGCCATGCCGAGATGGTTGACGATGACCGGCGTGTCCGGCGCCTGCGCGAAGAGGTCGGCGAGGACGGGGAACTGGTGAGGATAGGCTTGGAGGTCGAAGCTGAGGCCGTGGCGGCCAAGAGCCCTGAAGCCTGCCTGCCAGTCGGCATTTCCCGTCATGTCGACGCCGAGATAGGTCCGCTGCGGGTCGGGGTGGTGATTGACGATCTGGCGGATGCCGCGAACAGAAGGGTGGTCGGCCTGCTGCGCGAGGAGGTCGTCCGCATCCGCGCGGTGGAGGGGAACATGGGCCACGATGGCGCTCGGCAGGCCGGTTTCCGCCGCGAGCGCTTCGAGCCAGGCGGTCTCGGCGAGCGCCTGTTCCGTCGCCGCGCCCGCATCGACGTGAACGGCTCCCGTGATGCGCCACCCCTCGGCATCCCGCATATAGTCCGCAGGGCCGTAATCATGCGCGATGGCGGAGACATCGCCGTTCACGCCCTCATCGGAGAACGGCGGCGTCAGCCAGTCATAGTCGAGCCGGCCCAGCTCCCAGAAATGGACGTGCGCGTCGACGAAGGGAATGTCCCGCATGCTTTCCTGCCTTCTCCCTTTGGCGGCGGCGGCTCTCCCGGCCGCGTCTTCCGCCGATGCCCCTTAGAATGTCGTGCGGCCTCCCGAGGTGTCGAAAGCGGCGCCTGCGGTGAAGGAGCATTCCTCGCTGGCCATGAAACAGGCCATGGCGGCGCTTTCCTCGACCAGGCCGAGGCGGCCCATGGGGATCTTCGAGCGCATGTAGTCGACCTGGCTCTGCGGCAGCTGGTCGAGGATCGGGCTCTCGAACGTGGCGGGCGTCAGGCAGTTCGCGAGCACGCCCCGGCCCGCATACTCCTTGCCTAGGGACTTGGTCAGGCCGATCACCCCGGCCTTGGAGGCCGAATAGGCCGAGGCATTGGGATTGCCTTCCTTGCCCGCCACGGAGGCGACATTGACGATCCGGCCATAGCCGTTGTCGAGCATGAAGGGGATCACCGCCCGGCAGCACAGGAAGGCGCCGTCGAGATTGATCGCCATGACCCGCCGCCAGCTGTCGACCGGGAATTCGTGCACGGGGGCCGTGGCGCCGGTGATGCCGGCGCTCGTGACCAGGATGTCCACGCGGCCCAGGCGCTCGGCGGCGGATGCGGCAGCCGCTTCGACCGCCGCCGCGTCGGCGACGTCGAGCGGTTCGCCATGCTCTGCACCCGTCCGGTCCACGGCTTGCGCCAGGGCATCGGCGTTCAGGTCCCACAGGACGGCGCGTCCGCCCTCCTGGACGATGCGCGTCGCCACCGCCTCGCCGAGCCCGGAGGCGCCGCCCGTCACGATGGCCGTCCGGCCGGAAAAGCGTCCTTCGAACATCGCTCAGCCCTTCGCCCGTTCGGCGCGCGGGCGCCATGAGGTCACTGCCTGTTCCTGCTGGCCAAGGCCTTCGATTCCCAGGCGGATCACATCGCCCGCCTTCAGGTAGACCGGGTCGGGCTTCTGCCCCTCGCCGACACCCGGAGGCGTGCCGGTGATGATCAGGTCTCCCGGCATGAGCGTGACATAGCGGCTGATATAGGAGAGGGCCTCGGCCACGCCGAAGACCATCGTGCCCGTATTGCCCGTCTGCATGCGTCGCCCGTTCACCTCGAGCCACATGTCGAGATCCTGCGGATCGGGCACCTCGTCCCGGGTCACGAGCCACGGGCCGAGGGGGCAGAACGTGTCGTGCCCCTTGCCCTTGGACCATTGGGTGCCGCGCTGTTTCTGGTCGAACCGCTCGGACACGTCATTGGCGACGACGTAACCGGCCACGTGATCGAGCGCATCGGCCTCCTCGACATAGGAGGCTTCCTTGCCGATCACGACGCCGAGCTCGACTTCCCAGTCGGAATGCTCGGACCCCTTTGGCAGGACGATGTCGTCATTGGGACCGTTCAGGCTGGACACCGCCTTCATGAAGGTGATCACCTCGGTGGGGACCGGCAGTCCCGCTTCCTTGGCGTGGTCCTCGTAATTCAGTCCGACCGCGACGATCTTGCTCGTCCCGGTAAAGGGAATCCCGAGGCGGACTCCGTCCGGCACGGCCGGCAGCGAGGCGGGGTCGATGCCCGCAAGCTGGGACAGGCCGCCAGGAGAGAGCGCTTCGGGTCCGACATCCGCGAGGATGCCGGTCAGGTCGCGGATCGTGCCGGTGGCGTCCACCAGGCCGGGCTTTTCTCTTCCTTGGGGGCCGAAGCGGCAGAGTTTCACGCGGATACCTCTTGGATCATCGTTCGTAGGGGCGGCTCATCGGCAAGGAGCGGTCGAGCTCGACGCCGAAGCCCGGCGCATCGAGCGCGGAGACTCTCAGGCGGCCGTTCTGCGGCACGGGCTCGCCCTTGAGCTGCGGCGAGAACATGGGGACGACCTCGTCCGCCTCCGGCGCCATCATCAGGAACTCGGCGAAGGGGCTGTTGTGGCGGGTCGCCACGAAATGATAGCTGTATACGGAGGAGCCGTGCGGGATCACGAGCTTGCCATGCGCGTCGGCAAGGGCGGAGATCTTCAGAAGCTCGGTCAGGCCGCCGCACCAGCCGACATCGGGCTGGATGATGTCGCAGCACTCCATCTCCAGGAGCATGCGGAAGCCCCAGCGGGTCGCCTCGTGCTCGCCCGTCGTCACCAGCATGCCTGCGGGGGCGTCCCGCCGCAGCGCCGCATAGCTCCAATAGTCGTCGGGGCTGATCGCTTCCTCGATCCATTTGAGGCCGTGCCGCGCCGCCCCGTGGGCGAGGCGCCGGGCCGCATCGAGGTCGAGCGCCATCCAGCAATCGAGCATCAGCCAGAAATCGGGCCCCACGCGCCCGCGCATGTCTTCGAGGTCCGCCAGGGCATCGTTCAGCCAAGCAGGGCCGTCCGCGGGCGCATGGCGCAGCGGCATCTTCCCGCCGATGAAGCCCATCTCCTGCGCGAGGTCGGGCCGGGACCCGGTGGCATAGAAAGAGAGTTCGTCGCGGACCGCGCCGCCGATCATCGCGTGGACGGGTTCTTGCCGCAGGCGTCCCAGAAGATCCCACAGGGCGAGATCGACGCCCGAGATCGCGTTCACGACCAGCCCCTTGCGGCCGTAATACTGCGTCGAGAAATACATCTGGTCCCAGATCTTCTCGATCTCGGAAGGGTCGCGCCCCTCGACGAAGCGGGCAAGATGGCGCTCGACGATATAGGCGGCGGGCTCGCCGCCCGTGGTGACGGCGAAGCCGATCGTGCCGTCCTCGGCCTCGACCTCGACCACCAGCGTGCCGAGCGCATTGATGCCGAAGCTCTGCCGGCTCTCCCGGTACTGAGGATAGCGGGACATCGGCGTCGCGATGCGGTCGTCGATCCAGTGGCCGCCGGCCTGGTCGTGGTAATCGGCGCCGCCGCCTCTCAGAACGAAAGCGCGCAGCTGTCGGACCTTCGGAAAGCCCATCCTCTTACGTCCCCACCCGGAGGGCCGGTCCTCTCGCAGAGGATCCGGCGGCATGTTGTGCCGCCCGGCCGTGTATAATATGAAACCAGTGTCTATATAGGAAGACAAACCCGGTCAAACGTCAAGACCAGCGGGAGGGACGGGAATGCTGCTCGAGGGGAAGAAACTGCTCGTCACGGGCGCATCGGCCGGCATTGGCCGGGCGATCGCGATCGGCGCAGCGCATCACGGCGCGCATGTGGCCATCAACTATCATGCCGACGATGACGGCGCGGCCTCGGCGGTCGAAGAGATCGAGCGCGCGGGCCGGCGGGCGGTGGCGATCAAGGGCGATGTCGCCGATCCGGACAGCGCGCCGGCCTTCGTCGAAGGCGCGGCGGAAGCGCTGGGCGGTGTCGACGTCTTCGTCTCCAATGCGGGGATCTGCCCCTTCCACGCCTTTCTCGACATGCCGCGCGAGACGCTGGAGCGGACCCTGCAGGTCAACCTCCACGGCGCATGGTACATGGTGCAGGCGGCGGCGCAGCGCATGGTGGCGCAGGACAGGGGCGGGTCGATCATCGCCGTCAGCTCGATCTCGGCCCTGGTCGGGGGCGAGTTCCAGACCCATTACACGCCGACCAAGGCCGGCGTCCTCTCGCTGATGCAATCGGCGGCCATCGCGCTCGGCAAGCACAAGATCCGCTGCAATGCCCTCCTGCCGGGCACGATCCTGACCGATATCAACAAGGACGACCTCTCCGATCCCGCCAAGCGCTCTTACATGGAGGGGCGCGTGCCGCTGGGGCGGCTGGGGCAGCCCGAGGACATGGTCGGACCCGCGGTCTTCCTCGCCTCCGACCTGGCGGCTTACGTGACCGGCGCCTCGCTGCTGGTTGACGGCGGCGCCTTCGTCAACCTGCAATAGGCGCGGGCGGCACTTACATTTCACATTGCGGGACGGACGCGCGCGGATTAGGCCTCATCCCTGCATGGATTGGGAGGATCGGCGGCTCATGGCGCGGACGAAGACGAGCGGGAGCGGCCGCAAGGACGAAAAGGGCGTCAGCGGCGCCCAGACCCTGTTTCGCGGCCTGGATGTCCTCGACCTCGTGCAGGACGGGCCGGTTCCCCTCAACGACCTGTCAGAGCAGCTCGGCCTGACGCGGAGCACCGCCCACAGGCTGGCGACGGCGCTGGCTGAGCGGCGCTTCCTCTCCTTCAAGCCGCGGGAAGGCTACAGCCTCGGCCCCCGCATCCTGGAACTCGGCCATTGCGCCCGGCAGCAGGTGCAGCTCACCCGGGTCGCCCGCCCCTTCATCGAGGAGCTGGCCGCCAAGACGAATGACATCGTCCATCTCGGCGTGCTGTTCGCGGACGAAGTGCTCTATCTCGACAAGATCCCGGGCCGGCGCCGCATCCTGATCTCGAGCCATGTCGGCGAGCGTCAGCCGATCGCGTCGACCGGGCTCGGCAAGGCGCTGATCCTCGACGACTCCGAGGAGCGGTGGCGGCAGCTCTTCCGGCTCAACGCCTACAAGCCGACCAGCAGCCTGCCGGTCTGGCTGGAGCGGATGCGGGCCTATGTCGCCGGCGGATACGCTCTCGACCTCGAGGAGAACGAGGATCGCGTGCGCTGCGTCTCCGCCCCGGTGCGGGACGTGGAGGGCCTGATCGTGGCCGCTGTCAGCGTGTCGAGCGCCGCGCAATATATGAGCGATGAGCGCATGGGCGAGCTGATCCCGGTGGTCAAGGAAACGACCTATGCGATCAGCCGCGAGCTCGGCTGGCGCCCGACGCCGGACGAGATGCCGCCCGCGGCCTGACCTTGAAGGCATCGACGGAAGGAAAAGCGCCCGCGGGTCCTCGCAAGGATTCCCGCGGGCGAGGGACACCCCGAAACCGAGAGGATGGTTCCGGGGATAGGGGAGCCGCCGGGCGCTTCCGAGGCTGCCGGATGATGCGCCCGGGCGGCGGAGGGCCGGGCGCGGTCACAGGCGTCTCACGGGCCTGCCATTGACCCGGACGTCTTCGAGCCGCAGGCCCTCCGTATGCGCAATGATGCTGGGCTCGATGACGCCGCCGAAGGCGCAGTCGCGCAGCACGATATCGCGCACCGGCGCCCCCGGCAGGCCCTGCAGATCGAGCACGCGGATCGCATGCTCGACCCGCAGGCCGTCCACCACCAGGCGCCGCAGGACGGGAGTGAAGGGGCCGTCGGCGCCTTCCTCGTAGTTGAAATCGCAGGTGATCGCGGCCCGGCCGACCCGGCCGACATCGACGTTCCGCACGAAGACGTCTTCGATGACGCCGCCGCGCATGGCGTTGTTCTTGAAGCGGAGCGCGTACCAGAGGTCCGGGCTGTCCATGCGGCAGTCCTCGACGAAGACCGAATGCGCGCCCCCGGAGATCTCGCTTCCGATGACGACGCCGCCATGGCCGGCTTTCATCTCGCACCGGCGTACGAGAATGTTTCGTGCGGGAACCGAAAGCCGCCTGCCGTCCGCATTGCGCCCTGACTTGATGGCGATGCAGTCGTCGCCCGTGTCGAAATGGCAGCGCTGGATCACCATGCCGTCGACGGATTCGGGATTGCAGCCGTCATTGTTCGGCCCGTGCCCCGCGACCGTCACGTCCTCGACGAGGACATTGCGGCAGAGGACCGGATGCAGGTTCCAGAAGGGCGCGGCCTCGAGGCGGACGCCGCGCACCGCCACGTTCGCGCATCGGTAGAATTCGATGAAGCTCGGGCGCAGGAAATGATCGGTGCCGAATACCCGCTCCTCGACCGGAACGCCGCGCTCGGCCATCTCGAAGAGGGTGTCGCGGTCCGCCGTCTGGCTCGGCTCGCCCTCGCGCCAGCCGAAGCGTTCGGCGCCGCACCAGGGCCACCAGTGTTCGGTGTCGGCGCCGCCGTGCAGGATGCCTTGGCCGGTCACGGCGACGTTTTCCGCGTCGCGGGCATAGATGAGCGGCGAATAATTATAGAGTTCCACGCCCTCATAGCGGGTCAGGACGAGCGGGTAATCGGCAGGATCGGTGCTGAAGAGGATGTGGGCGCCCCGCTCCAGATGGAGCTCGACATTCGAGCGCAGATGGATCGCGCCCGTCCGGTAGCGGCCGGGCGGCACCAAGACCCTGCCGCCGCCATCCTCGGCGCACTGCTCGATGGCGCGGGCGAAAGCGACGGTGTCCGCCGTTTCGCCGTCGGCCGCGGCGCCGGAGGCGAGGACCGAGACCGTCCTGTCCGGAAAGGTGGGGGCCTGCACTCTCGCCGCGATCTTTTCGGCCTGCGCCCAGGGCCCGCCGCCCGGCCCGCGCGCCAGAGCGGGCGCGAAAAGAAAGGCGCTGCCGGCCGCGCCCAGGCGCAGCATGTCTCGGCGCGTCGCTTTCGCGGGCAGGGGGTCGGGGCGGCGCGGCATGCAATGAGCCTCTTTGTCTTGCGAAGGCGGACGGACATCCCAGCGACGGCGGGGCGCAGCCGCTGCCGGCTGCGCCCCGCCGTCACCTGCCGGTCAGAACTTCTTGTTCAGCCCGACGAAGAAGACGCGGCCCTGCACGTCATAGGTGGCCGGGATCGTGTTCGCGCCGCCCAGCTGCGAAGAGCCGAGCACGGGCGGGGCCTTGTCGAAGAGGTTCCTGACACCGACCGTCACGCGCGCCTCGCCGGGAAGCCGGTAGGCGCCCGTGAGGTCGAAATAGACGTAAGGGTCGATCTCGGGATTGGTCAGCGTGTCCGGATCGGGCGCCTCCTCGCCGCGCCGGCGGGGAAGCACGACATTGTCGACCGTGACCTCGCCGAGATAGCGCGCCCTCAGCGACAGGATGCCGGGCCCCGTCGCCCAGGACAGGCGCGTCGTGCCCTTGAGCTCGGGCAGGGGCTGCCCGCAGGTTCCGCCCCAGGCGCCGACACAGCTGTTCTGGATATCGGGCAGCTCCTGGATCGGCGTGACGACGAATTCGTCGGTATAGGTCCAGGAGCTCTTCAGCGACCAGTTGCTGCCCTCGCCGAACAGGCCCCAATCCGTGTCCATGTCGTATTGCACCATGGCGTCGAAGCCGGAGGTCTCGATGCCGCCGATATTCGCATTGGTAGTGAAGACATATTCGGGCGGGCTGATCTCGCCCGTGACCGGATCGCGGTTGATCGCCTGGCAGTAGACGCTGTCCGCGCTCTGCAGCGTGTTGTAGCAGAGATCCAGCACGTTCTGGATCCCGCCGCCGCCCAGAGGGGCGATGGCGTCCTCGAGCTCGATGTCGAAATAGTCGAGGCTCATCACGAGGCCCGGCACCTGGCCCGGCTCGAAGATGACGCCGAGGGTGATCGTGTCCGACTCCTCGGGGCTGAGATCGGGATTGCCGCCGCGCACCTGGGTCAGGAACGGCGAAGGCTGCACCCCGGCGGTGAAGACGAGATCGGCCGGCACGCCGGTCGCTTCGCAGACCGCGCGGACGGCAGCGGTCTGGCCGTCCGCTGGCTGACGGCTCGAGCAGGGGTCGGTCGCCAGCGGGCCGTCCGTGCCCTGGCCGCCGAAGAGCTCGCCCACATTGGGCGCCCGGATGGCGTGCTGGAACTGGCCGCGGAAGGAAAGGTCCGAGTTCACGGCCCATTCCGCGCCGGCCGAATAGGTCCACACGCCGCCCACGCCGGAAAGGTCATAGTCCGAATAGCGGAAGGCGCCGTTGAGGTTCACCCGCTCGAAGCCCGGCAGGTCGGCGACGACCGGCACGCGGACCTCGCCGAAGACCTCCTTGACGCTCTGGCTGCCGCTCGTCGCCTCGGCCGCGTTCCAGCCCGACACGTCGCCAGAGCTCAGATAGGCGTCCGGCGTGTAGGCCGCCTCGGCCCGGCGCCATTCGAAGCCGGCGGCGAAGTCGACGGGACCCGCCGGCATGTCGAAGGCGATGCCGGTCAGCGTGCCGACGATGACTTCCTGCTCCGCATCGATCTTCGAGACCGAGGTGATGCCGATATAGTCGGCCGCTTCGGGACTGATGTTCTGGCCGAAGGGGTTGAGGAGCGGCGGCTCGTCGCCGTTCGACAGAATCGATTCCTGGATCCGGCTGAGCGAGACCGAGCCGGTCTGCACCGCCGTCTCCGCCGTCTTCGCATAGGTGTAGTAGAGGTCGTAGGAGAGCTCGCGCAGATAGGACGCCGACAGGTCGCCGATATCGCCGCGCACCCCGATGGCCGAGCGGAAGGCGGAGCGGTCCGACTCCGCGAACCGCGTCGGCAGGTCGCTGAAGCGGCGGTTGTAGTTGAGGATGGCGAGGCCGTCATCCGGCGTCGTGGTCAAGGTGGACAGCCCGCGGACGATCTCGGTCTGGCCGGTCTCTGACTGGTCGAGCAGGGTCAGGATGTTCTGGAGTTCCCCGCTGAGATAGGGATTGTCCGTCTCGACGAGGAAATTGCCCGTGGCATTGGTAGGCGCGATCTGCACGTTCGCGACGTTGTTGCTGAAATGCAGCTCCAGATAGCCCGTCGCGTAGTCGTTGAAGTCGTAATGCCCGAATGCATTGCCCATCCAGCGGGTCTGCGGCGTCACCAGGAAGGAATTGGGGCTGAGGTCGTAGCGGTCTTCGGGGTCCATGAAGGGGCGCACGCCCGCCCCTGCCTCGTCGAAGATCGCGCCGAGACCGGTGATGTCGCGCAGGCCGGCCGCGATCAGGGCGGCATCGAATTCGTCGCCCGCCGTGCCGAAGGTCGGCAGGTTGCCGATCCGCCCATTGGGAACGGCGCTCGAGCCGCCGGTGATCAGGCCGGGACGGCCCCCGGCGCTCTGGCAGGTCTCGCCCGCCGGCACGGCGAGCGGCACTCCGGCGCTGTCGTCGCTGTAGGAGGCGGCGGTGACGCAGCCATCGCCAAGAGAGGGGACGGCGAAATCGCCGCGCTCGTCATAGGTGAAGCCGCCGCGGTCGAGATAGCTCAGCGAGGCGGTGAGGTTGCCGCGGCCGCCGTCGAAATTGCCGCCCAGCGTGAGGTCGGCTGTATAGGTTCCCGTTCCCGTCGGCTCGTCCCAGGTGCCCTGTCCGTTGAGTTCGATGCCCTCGAAGTCGTCCCTGAGGACGAAGTTGGTCACGCCCGTGATGGCGTCCGAGCCGTAGACGGCGGAGGAGCCGCCGGTGACGACCTCGGTCCGCTCGATCAGCGCGACGGGGATCGTGTTGATGTCCGTGGTCAGCGCGGGACCGGAAATCGCGAAGCGGCGCCCATTGACGAGAACCAGGTTCCGGGTCGCGCCGAAATTGCGCAGGTTCAGCGTCGAGACGCCAATGGGCGCGCCGGCCTGCACTGTGTTCGCCTTGGGCCCTTCGAGCTGGTTGCCTGCGAATTGCGGCGTGTCGATCAGGAGGTTCTCGACGTTCTGCGTGCCTGACAGCACATAGTCCTCCGAGCCGACCACGGTCACCGGGGTCGGGGCGTCGACCCCCCGCGGGGCCAGCCGGGACCCCGTCACGACGATGAGGTCGCCTGCGTCTTCCCGGGGAAGTTCGGTGTCTTCGGGCAGGATCGTCTCGCGCTCCTGCGCCGATGCGGCCGCGCCGAGCGTCGCCGCGGCGATGGCGCTGGCCGTGCACAGCAGCATGGTCCGGCCCAGCCGGCGCGAGCCGGTCCCGGGCGCCGGGGAAGCCGGGGTTTGAAACTTGTCCGTCATGCGATGTTCCCTCCTCGCTGGCCCCTCGGAGCCATTCTTGTCGATGGTGATGCAGGCTGTCGGGACGGCCGGGCGCGCATTGCCGGCCTTCCGTTCGAGCGGCGGCCGGCGGCATGTGCGCCTGTCCGGCCGTCCTTCGTTCAGGAGCGGCTGCGCCTGACGAGCGGGAACGGATCTGTCGCGTGAAGCATGTCTCTTCCCCAAGCAGCTTACTCCCGAGCGCCCGACCTGTGCCGATCGGTGCGCCCATTCCGAATGGTTGCCCGGACCCTACGCTGTTGTAAAGTTCTATATCACTTGATGGGCAGCTATTCCGAAGTATGAACTTCATTGTCCGAGGCGTGTCTCGGCTCCCCGCCGCTGCGGGCCGCAGCTTGCTCCGCGGCGACGCAGGAGAGTGTATTGGAGAGTGGTCCATAATGTGGAAGGGTGGGCGAACGGCCCGGTAGTGGCCGGTCCAGGGAGGAAGCACATGGCGGCAGGTCGGATCTGGGGTGAATGCGCGGCTTGGCTCCGGGGCGGGCTCTTGCTCGCGACGATGCTGGTTCCGCCGGCCCTCGCGCAGGAGGATGGGGCCGATCGCGCGCCGATCGACCGGAAAGAGCTGGTGGGGCGCCACGACGTCGTCCTCGACGCCATCGATCAGCATGCCGCGGTCATGGTCGGCAATGGCTCGCTGGCGCTGTCGCTCGACGTGACGGGGCTTCAGGGGCTGCGCGACAGCTATGCGCCGCACTCGCC
>NZ_JPHU01000012.1 GCF_000733125.1 Parvularcula oceani
TAGTGGAGGATGCGCAGGATCCGCGCCGTCTCGCCGGAGGATTTCACGCTGACGGCGGAGGCGGGCGTGACCCTCGCCGAGGCGCGAGGGGCGGCGGAAGAGGCAGGCCGCCTCCTGCCCCTCTCCATCGGCTCGGAGGGCACCTGCAATATCGGCGGCGTCCTCTCGACCAATGCGGGCGGGGTGAACGTGATCCGCTACGGCAATGCGCGCGACCTCGTGCTCGGGCTCGAAGCCGTGCTGCCCGACGGGCGGATCTGGCACGGCCTCAACAGCCTGCGGAAGAACAATACGGGCTACGACCTCAAGCATCTCTTCGTCGGCGCCGAAGGCACGCTCGGCATCGTCACCGCCGCCGTGCTCAAGCTCTTCCCCCGCCCGGCCGAGCGGGTGACGACCCTTCTCGCCGTCCCCTCGGCACAGGCGGCGGTCTCCCTCCTCTCCCTCGCGCAGGAACGCTCGGGCGGCGGAGCGACCTCCTTCGAGCTGATGAATGCCGCGACGGTGGACCTCGTGCTCGAGCATTTCCCCGATCTGCCCCGCCCGGTCGAGACGCGGGCGCCTTTCTACGCCCTGATCGAGTTCTCCTCGGGCATGAAGGGCACGCTGCGCGGCGTGGTGGAGAGCCTTCTGGAGACCGCCTTCGAGGACGAGATCGTCACCGACGGCACGATCGCCGAATCGGAGGCGCAGGCTGAAGGCCTCTGGACGATCCGGCACAATGCGACCGAGGCGATGAAGAACGACCCGACCTATTGCGTGAAATGCGATGTCTCGGTTCCCATCCGCCATGTGCCGGGTTTCCTGAAGGATGCGGATGCGGCGGTGGAGCGCGAGGCGCCCGGCGCCCGCGTCATCGCCTTCGGCCATATGGGCGACGGCAATATCCACTATGACATTCTCGGCCCCGAAGGCGCGGAGGATGCGGCCTGGCGGCAAAAGGCGTCCCGGCTCGAACGCATCGTCCACGATGTCGTTGCGGAGCATGAAGGCTCGATCTCGGCCGAGCACGGGATCGGCCAGCTCAAGCGCGAGGAGCTCACCGAGCGCAAATCGGCGGTCGAGATGGACATGATGCGCGCGATCAAGGCCGCGCTCGACCCGCAGGGCCTGATGAACCCCGGAAAGCTGCTTTGACGGTGAGGGACTCGCGATCCACAGGGCGGGGATGCTAAAGACCCCGCCATGCTGATCCTCCTCTCCCCCGCCAAGAGCCTCGATTTCGAAGAGGCGGATGGCCGCCTGAAGACGACCGCGCCGCGCTTTCCTGCCGAGACGGATGCGCTGGTCAAGACGCTGCGGGGCAAGTCCGCAGCCGACTTCTCCTCGCTCATGTCGCTGTCCGACGACCTCGCACGCCTCAACCGCGAGCGCTACCGCGCCTTCGGCGAGCAGTCGCGCAAGCAGGCGATCCTCGCCTTCAACGGCGACGTCTATCGCGGCCTCGATGCGGGAACTATGAGCGCCGACGACCTTTCCGCGGCGCAGGACAGGATCCGCATCCTCTCCGGACTCTACGGCCTGTTGCGTCCGATGGACCTGATCGAGCCCTATCGGCTGGAAATGGGAACGAAGCTCCGCACCCGCGAAGGGGCCGACCTCTACGCTTTCTGGGATGACAAGATCGCCTCGGCGATCGAGGACGACCTTGAGGGCCATGACGACCGGACTGTCGTGAACCTCGCCTCGAACGAATATTTCCGGTCAGCCAAGGGCGTGTCCGCGCCCGTCGTCACGCCTGTCTTCAAGGAAGAAAAGGACGGCCAGTCCCGCACGCTCGCCCTCTTCGCGAAACTGGCGCGCGGCATGATGGCGCGCTGGGCCGTTGATCAGCGCGCGGAACGGACAGAGGATCTGAAGGATTTCGGCGGCGGGGGCTACACGTTCCGCCCCGACCAGTCGGACGAGGCGAAATGGGTCTTCACCCGGCCTCAGCCGCCGAAGAAAAGTTGAAGAATGCAGGGGCGCCGCAGCGCCCCCTGGCAGGCGATCAGTCTTCCGCCTGCAGAACGCGCTGCGAGACGTCCTGATAGCCCTGCGGCGGATTCAGGAATTCCTGCTGCGTCATCTCGCGGTCGCCGCGGGCGAGGATGTTGAACAGGCGGCGGGCCTCGGTCCGGGTGATGTTGTCCGGCCCGGCAGCGACGCGCACATATTCGCCGCGGGTGACGACGCCGTCATCATTGCGGTCGAGCGCGTCGAATTCGTCGACCGTGAATTCCATCTCGCCGGACGGCGCGCGGCTGGACCGCATCGGGCGGTCATTCCGGTTCTCGGTCATCTGCATGCTGCGTTCACGCTGCATGCGTTCGCGATAGCGGTCCCGCTGCGCCTGACGGTCGGACTGCGTCTCTCCGCCGGCGGCCAGCGTCGTCACCGCCTGCGCATCGAGCATCATGTCCGAGAAGAGGCTATCCTCGAGCATACCGGAAACGATGACCCTGTCGCCGCTGTCGATCCGCTGCGCACCGATATCGTCGAGCGGATCGTAACCCAGTTCCGCCGTCATCACATCGAGGCTCATATCGCCGGTGTTGAGCGTGAAGCTGTCGTCCGAAACATTGGTCACCATGCCTTCGAGCGTGACGCGGGTGCCCCGCATATTCGTCATGCCGCTCGTCCTGTCCGGCACGAAGAGAAGCATGCCGACCATCGGATCCTCGACAGAGGCGTAAGTGTCCTGGCTGCGGGCGTAGATCGACTGCGCTTCGAGGACCCGGCCCTCGAAGAAATCTGTGTCCACGGTGCCGTAAACGGTGATGGCCTCACCGGCTTGAAGGCGGAGGTCGGGATTGTAGTCGTAGAGATCCTCCGTCTCGACTTCGATCGTGCCGGTTCCGTAGTCGAGCACGAAGCTGTCGGTCTCGGCTTCCTCGACCGCGCCGGTCAGCGTGATGAAGCTTCCTTCCTCGAGGTCGGCGGTCTGCGCGCTTGCGGTGCCGAGGGCGAGCAGGCTCGTCGCGGCGGCGGCGGCGAACGTCTTGGCGGTGACTCGTGTGAACATGAACGTCTCCTTCCAATTAGCTTGACCGGCACCGGCCCCGAAGCGCGGTGCGGCTCATGCCCTGCCAACGGTCGGGAAGGGCGCTCTGTTCCGCCAATAGCGCGGGTCGCTTGAACGGCTAGGGACAGCGCCGGATCATTTCGCGTCCGAACGGACCGGCAGCCATGAGGACGTCCGCAGACATGAGGTCGATCACATAGCTTCTCGCGCGAACGGCCTCACCGTCCCGTGAGCACCCCCGCAGGCGCAGGCGCAGGGCCCCGTCCGCATCGCTGACGCTGTTCACGTCGCAGGTCAGCCTCCCGCGTACGACCTCCTTCGCGGAAAGCTGCCAGATGGCCTCTGGGTCGGAACAGGCGCCGTTCTTGGCGTAGCGGCCGAGATAATGAGCCCCGTAACGCGCCGCAGGCGCCATGGATGAGGGTTGCAGATGCGCTGCGAGAACGAGGCTCCCGAGCAGGCCGATCACGGAGCGAGCGTCTCGTCGAGGCCGTCATAATCCGTCCTGTCGCTCAACATCAGCGCCAGAGGTCGCAGAACCCGGATGTGAGAGAAGACGACGATGAGGAGGACCGTCATCGGAACGGCGATCAGCGTTCCCGCCACGCCCCAGATGAAGGCCCAGACCAGAAGCGAGATCAGGAGAACCAGGGGCGAGATCGCCAGCCGCTTTCCCTGCATGCGTGGATCGACGAAATTGCCCATGACCTGCTCGATGACGAGAAGCCCCGCCCCGACGAGAAGCGCCGTCCCGAGATCCTTCGTGGCCAAGGCGAAGCCGAAGGGCAGGATGCCGGAGATCAGCGAGCCGATCGTCGGCACGTAGCTGAGGAGGAAGGTCAGAACCACCCACAGCATCACGAACTCGACCCCGAACAGCCAGAGCCACAGGCCGTAGAGCGCAGCCGTCAAGAGGCCCACGACCGTCCGCACGAGAAGGTACCAGCGGAAACGCTGGGCCGAGGCCCTGATCGTTTCGAACCAGGCCTCCTCCGCCCGTCCGCGGGTCGCGGTCTCCAGCTTCGCGCACCAGCGGGGCGCTTCGATCAGCATAAGGAGCGAGAAGAAGAAGATCAGGGTCATCAGCGACAGGGTCGTCCCCATCGACCGCAGGAGCCGTCTTGCGAAGCCGCTGACGATGTCGAGAAGACCCGCCCCGCCATCGCCGCTGTTCAGCGCGTGCAGCAGGGTCTGGGGCAACGATCCGCCGCTTCCGCCGCCTTCCGCCAGGCTCCTGAGCTGCTGGCGGATCTGTTCGACATGGCCCGGCAATTCGTCCGCAACGCTGCGCGCAACAAAGGCCACCCCGGCGATGAACAGGAGCAGCACGAGGACGACCACCATCATGGCGGCGACATGGCCGAGCCATGACAGCTTGTCCGGCACCCGGCTCTGCACCGCCTTGTCGATGGGCCAGACGACGAGCGCGATGAAGACCGCGAAGGCCAGCGGCATGGTCACGAGGGCCGTCGCCTTGAGCGCCCAGGCGATGAGGATCGCGGCGATGATCGCGATGAGCGTCGTGCGTCCGCCGCTTTCCTTGTGCGGCGGCACGATCGTCAGATCATCGCTCTTCTTGGCATCGCTCACTCTTGCGCCTCCGCTGACTGCCCGGCTTCACGAACAGCCGGCAGGGCGAAATGTCACAGACGCTGCTGCAAACGCTCTTCCGCGCTACATGCCGCCGAAGCCCACCATGGTGCCGCCATCGACGGTCACGGTCTGCCCGTTCATCCAGAGAGCGGCGTCCGAGGCGAGGAAGACCGCCGCGCCGGCGACGTCATCGGGTTCCCCGAACCGGCGGGCCGGAATCTGGGCCGTGACATGCTGCTCGACCTTGGGATCCTTCCACAGCGCCTCGGCGAAATAGGTCTTCACGATGCCGGGGGCGATGCAGTTCGTCCGGATATTCTCCGGCCCGTACTCGACGGCGAGATTGCGCGCGAGCTGCAGGTCGGCCGCCTTGGAGACGCCATAGGTGCCGATGCCGGAATTGCCCACGAAAGCGGAGATGGAAGAGATGATGACGATGGCGCCGCCGCCCCGCGCCTTCATGCCCGGCGCCACCATGTGGCTGAGGAAGTGGTTGGACTTGAAGTTGCAGCCCATGATCTTGTCGATCTGCTCCTCGGTGATGTCCGAGGAGGGGCCGTAATGGACGTTCACCGCGGCATTGGCGATGAGGATATCGGTCGGCCCGTGCGCGTCCCTGGCGAACTCGACGAGCGCGGCGAGATCTTCGCGGTGCGAGATATTGCAGGCCTTGGCCACCGCGGCGTCGCGCCCCTCGGCCTTGTTGATCGCATCGGCCACGGCCTGGCAGGCGTCGAGCTTGCGGCTCGAAATCACGACATTGGCGCCGTGCTGGGCGAGGCGGCGGGCGATCGCCTCGCCGATGCCGCGGCTCGCGCCGGTGACGATGGCGTTCTTGCCGGAGAGGTCGAAGAGCGTGCCGGACAGGTCAGGCATGAGGGCATCCTTTCAGCGAAACCCGCCCATGCTGACGCCCTGCGCCCTTTCCCGCAATCCGCGGCGTCAGGACGCCGCGGCGTGCAGCCTCACGCGGCGGGCGCTTCCTCACGCTCCTTCGATTTCGCCTCGTCGGGTTCGGAAGAGCCCTCCTCCTCCTCCTCGTCGCGCCGCGTGCGGCGGCGGCGCGGACGGCGGGGCTTGGAAGCCGCCTCGTCCTCGGAGGCTTCGGCAGGAGGGTCCTCGCGCGGCTTCGCGTTTTCGGCCTCGTCCTTGCCGGAACGGGAGTCGCCTTCGTTCTGGGCGGCGTCGTCCCTGGCCTCGTTGCCCGAAGCCTCGGACTTGTCGCTCTTCGCGTCCTGCTGGGAGCGGTCGTCCTTCTTTTCCTGCGACTGCATCGCCTTGAGCATGCGGTAATAATGCTCGGCATGCTGCTGCAGGCTCTCGCCGCGGATTCGGTCGCCCGAGGAAAAGGCGTCGCGCGCCAGCGCAGTGTACTTGTCGTAGATCTGCTGCGCCGTGCCGCGGATTTTCACCTCCGGGCCCTGGCTGTCCATCGAGCGATTGGGGTTGTTGTTGCCCCCCTGGCGGCGGCGGCTGCCCCGCCCGCGTTTGGAGTTCTGCGCCATAGGCTTGCGTTTACGTTCCCTGTAGCCGCGCTGGCGCCGCCCGGTGAGGCGGCCATCGTGAATGCGATCCGTTCCAGCGCACATCCGGCCCCGCCCCCGGCAGGACCGATCCGAGAAGGCGATGACACATGTCCGCGCGAATTCCCGTCTTCCACTCCAGCACAGCGGACGCCCGGTCCGAAACACGACGAGTGGATGTCTGGGTCTCACGAGGAACCACTAGGGTTCGCCTTCGTGAGAATTACGTAGCGTGGTCCGGTCTTCTTTCCAACCCCTTTGCGGTCAAGCCCGCCGCCGCAAGCGCGCAACCGTGAAGCCGTCCGTTGCGGAGCGCGCAGGAGACAGGCGCAGAACGCCGTCCGCGGCGAGCTCGGGCAGGCGCGCCCTGCCCGCATCGGTCAGCGCTTCGGGCGGAATGGCGGCGCCGGCGTCTTCCGCCGCGAAGTCCTTGTTCCGGGACAAGAAGGCGGAAACGCGGTCCTCGTTCTCTTCGGCGAGGACGGAGCAGGTGATGTAGAGCAGCATTCCGCCCGGCGCCGCCATCCGCGCGGCCTCGTCCAGCACGGCATCCTGCTCGGCCATGCGCTCGGAGAGCTGCGCCTGGGTCAGGCGCCATTTGGCATCGGGACGCCGCCGCCAGGTTCCGGTGCCCGAGCAGGGCGCGTCGATAAGGACGAGGTCCATCCGGCCCGTCAGATCCTCGAGCCTCTCTCCCGCCGCCGGGCTGCGCACCTGCGCATTGCGGACGCCCGCGCGGCGAAGGCGCTCATGGATGGGCGCGAGGCGGCGCGGATCTGCGTCGAAAGCGAAGACCTGGCCGGTATTTCCCATCATGGCCGACAGCGCGAGCGTCTTGCCTCCGCCGCCCGCGCAGAGATCGAGGACCTGCGCCCCTGCGATATCGCCCGCGCAGAGCGCCGCGATCTGGCTGCCTTCGTCCTGCACCTCGACCCAGCCCTTGCCATAGGCCGGGATGATGGTGACGGCCGGCGCCCGTTCGGCGGCGGGCGGCGGCGCGATACGCAGCGCCGAGCGGACCAGCGGCGCGGGCGCAGCGCCGATCTTGTCCGTGGCCCTGGCGGCCTGTTCGGCCGTCGCCTTGAGCGTGTTGACGCGCAGATCGACGGGAGCGCGGGCGCAGAGAGCCGCGAGCTCGGCATTCCCATCGCCCAGCCGCTCGAAAAGCGGCGCCAGCCAGTCCGGCATGTCCCGCTCGTCGGCGGGCCGGGCCGCGCGCTCTTCGTCGGTCAGCGCGCCGGGCCCGTGCGGCGCTTCCGCGAAGGCGGCCGCGATCCGCGCCTCGTCCCACCCCCAAAGCGCGCGCAATGTCAGGACGAGCGCGGCGCGAGGGCTCTCCTGTCCGCCGAAACTCTTCCAGCGGCGCAAGGCGTCGAGGCACAGCCCCGACACGAAGGCCCTGTCCTTGGAACCCGCATAGCGCGCGCCGCGTCCCCAATCGGCAAGCGCCACCTTGAGCGGGACGCGCCGCGCCCGGAAGGTCTCCAGCACGTCGAGCGCCGCCGCGATCCTGCCACCGTCACGCATTGCCGTCTTCCTCCTGCCCTTCGCCGGAGGCGCCGTGTGGCGCGCGCCGGGCCTTCGGGCAAGGCCTCAGCCATTGCCGATGAAGCCCGGATAGAGCGCCATGCCCCCATCGACGGTCAGCGTGGTGCCGGTGACGTAATCCGCCTCATCCGAGAGGAGCCAGGAGACGCAGGCCGCCACGTCTTCGGCTTCGCCGAGGCGGCCATAGGGAATGAGCTCGAGGAGCTGCCGGCGCTTGTCCTCGTCGTTCCAGACCTCTTCGTTGATCGGCGTCTTGATGGCGCCGGGCGCGACGGCGTTGAGGCGGATCTTCCGTTCGGCCGCGCCCTGGGCGAGCGTCCGCATCAGCATGCCGGCTCCGCCCTTCGCCGCCGCGTAATTGGCATGGCCGGTCCAGGGAATGAACTGGTGGACGGAGGTCACGAAGACGATGCTGCCATGCGCCCTGACGCCGCCCCGCCGGGACTGGCCCTCGAAGCGGCGGAGCGCCTCTCGCGCGCAGAGGAAGGCGCCGTCGAGATCGACCGAGAGGACCTTCCGCCACTCCTCATAGCTCATCTCGGCATCGGGGGCATCGGCCTGGAGGCCGGCATTGACGACGACGCCGTCGACCCGGCCATAGGCGTCGAGGAGCGTGCCGAAGGCGTCGGACACCTCGTCCTCGTCGGCCACATTACCCGGCACGGCGATGGCAGTGCCCCCGGCCTCCTCAATCCGGCGGACGACGTCCTCCGCCCTCTCCTTGCCGCTGTGATAGCCGACGCCGACCCTGGCCCCGTCCCGGCCGAGGCGCAGGGCCACGCCCTCGCCGATGCCCGAGCTTCCTCCGGTCACGAGCACGGCGCTGTCCTGCAGGTCCGCCATGAAAATCTCCTATCCGTCTCGATCGGGGGAAATAGTCCCGCCGCGCCCTCCGGCACCCCCGCCCCCCGACTCGGGAGGAACGTTCGCCTGCGGAAAGTGTCTTCCTCTCTCAAGGAGGATGACATGTCCCAGTCCCTGCAGTCCGACCGCTCCGCCCCCCGCCCCGCGCCTGTCGCACTCCGCGATTCGCCGCCCGCTTCTTCGGCGGCCGCACGCCGCGAGGGCAGCGATGATAATCTGTTCGGAGGCCTGCTCATCGGCGGGCTGATCGGCGTAGTCATCGGTGCGGCGCTGAACCCCGCCCGGAAGCTTGCCCTCGAAGGTATGGAGGCAATGACAGGCGACTGGTACGACATTCTGAAAGCCGAGCACCATGCGGTCGAAAGGGCCTTCGACAAGCTGCTCCAGACCTCGGACGACCAGACCGGGCGACGCCAGCTGCTGCTGACGCAGATCGCTCATGCGCTCAACAAGCATGCGATCACTGAAGAGAACGTGATCTATCCGGCCCTGCGCAAATATGACAAGGACGCGTCCTGCGGACTCGGCGCCGAGCATCTGGATATCAAGACGCTGATCGCTGATCTCCAATACGAAATTCCGAAGGACGATCCGCGCTGGATCGCGACTGCGCGGGAGCTGCGCGATCTTGTCGTGCACCATGCGCGCGAGGAAGAGGAGGACATCTTCCCGCCCTTCCGGGACAGGATGTCAAAGGAAGACAATGAATCGCTGAACCGGCGCCTTCATTGGGAAGGCATCAAGGTCGCCTGACCCTGCCTCTCAGCGCAAAGCAAAGGGCCCGGCGCTGGGTGCAGCGCCGGGCCCTTTCGTCGGATCGGTTGCGGTCAGCGCCGCGCGAGGCGGGACTGGGCCGCGCCCACGGCCGGCGCGTTTCCGAGCGGGCGGTCCACCTGGTAGATCAGGAGGTCGTAATCGCCGGCGAGCAGGCTTTCATTGGCCGGCGTGTTGAGCGGCAGCGGGAAGTACTGGCCGCCGCCGAGCGGGATGTAGACGACTTCCTGCGGGACGACCTCGAGGACATACTGCCCGTAGCTCGGCACCTCGATGTCCACCAGAAGCGGGTCATAGGGCTCGAAGGTCTGGGCGTTGCTCGAGATCAGCGTCCGGCTGCCGTTCCGTCCGACCTTGTAGAGGTTGAGCGTCGCAATCACCGGATCGGTGATGAAGCTGTCGGTGTAGCTCATCAGCTCGGCGTTGATGAACATGGAGCGCTTCGCCGAGAAGACGTATTCGTCGCTGTCGCCCACGCCGTCGAGCGTGCCCTGGATCCAGGCGGTGTCCATGGCCACGAACTTCCCGCCCGCATTCTCGCCTTCGAGAATCGTGTTCGGAACGAGCGTGCGCTTGAGGTCCACGAATTTCGCGCCGGACCGGCGATCGTGCCGGAGTTCGGCTTCATCGAAGACCCGCGCCTCTTCGGCGAGGTCGAGCTTGAGAGCGGACCGCTCGGAGAAGAAGCGGTCGCTCACCGCCGAACCTGCGAGCGGCAGGCCGACGCTCGCGCCCGATGCCATGAGATGCAGGATCGACTCGTCGCCCTGCTGCGGCCCCTCATAGACCGGAACAAAGGTTCCGGGCGCCGGCACGCCGGTCGAGGGCAGGCCGTTATCGGGCGCGCCGAAGCTGTCATGGTGGCGCAGGCCGAGCGCATGTCCGGCCTCGTGCGCGCCGGTATTCGCCGCCTGGTTCCGGACGGCGGTCACGAGGCCCTCCGCATCGGGCGAGAAGCCGGTGAAGCTCGCGAAGGTCGCAGGCGAGAAGAGATCGAACAGGACTTTCCAGAAATTGGCGTCCGAGAACGCGCCATTGCCGTAGTCGTCATTGCCGAAATCGATGCCTTCGGCGCGGCCGAACAGGATCGAGAACCCGACCCGCCCGTCATCGCGCAGGAACAGCGTGATGTTCGTCTCGCCAGGCGCACGGTCATTGTCCGTGTAATCGATGGTCATGTATTCGCCATTGGCCGGCGGCGTCGTGACGACCTCGACATCGAAGGGCGCGAGATCCGCCGCGATGCGGTCGCGGATCACGGCGCGATCGGCCTGCGTGAAGACGTAATCCTCGATCAGCAGGGTATCGATGTATTCCTCGGTCTCCGCGTCGACGAGATCGACCGGATAGAGCGGCGAGCCCTGATTGTCGAAATTGAGATAGATCACCTGCGGCCCGGTCCGCACGCGCTTGAGGCCCTGGCCACTGCCGCGGAAGATCACCGTCCCGTCCGCCGAGGCATCGATGCGCGGCGCGTTCGCGCCGCCCTCGCCGTCGAGCATGGCGCGCGCGGTGATCGCATCCACGATCGCCTGTGCGCCCGCGGCCGTCGCATCACAGCTTGCCGCCGCGCAGTCATCGGCCTCGATCCGGTAGCCGAACACCTCGGCATTCGCGATCGCCGCCCTCAGCTCGTCCTCGGACATGGACCGCGCCGCCTCGGGCGTGAGAGGTCCCGCCACGGCAGCACTCATCGAGAGCGCGGCGGCGGCCGCGCAGCACAGAAGAGACTTCATATGTTCACTCCGGGGATTTCCTGCGACGAATTTATGAACCTTAACAGAGCGACAATCAACGGCTTTTGCTAGCATTTCGGGCAGGAGGTGCCGCGTGAACCGATTCGCTTCGATTTTTCTGCCATTGCTCTGTCTACAG
Organism: Parvularcula oceani; assembly: GCF_000733125.1. Lineage (GTDB taxonomy): Bacteria > Pseudomonadota > Alphaproteobacteria > Caulobacterales > Parvularculaceae > Parvularcula > Parvularcula oceani. Next base: position 11,182 of record NZ_JPHU01000012.1, read on the forward strand.
ACAAGCTGCGCCGGGGCGGCTCCGTGCGGCCTGGATGCCCGCGCGCTCGAGCGGCTGGCCGAAGACGCGCCGGTCCTCCTGCTGGTCGCGCCGCTCGAGCGGAGCGGCGCCGTTTCCGTCGCCGCGGAGGGCGCAGGGGGAGAGGCGCCCGATCTTGAAGAAGCGCTGCAAGCGGCCCGCCGCCTGGCCGAGGAAGGGCGCAGCGGCAACCGCACGCTGGCCGCCGGCGCGCCATACGATGTCCGCGAGGTCCTGCGCGGACAGGCTGCGGGCACGATCCTGCTGCCGGAACCTTCTCCTGAACTAGCCTCCGACGCCGCCTGCCGGGAGGGCGATCAGGCGCCCCTCTACCTCGCTATCATCGGCGGGGACGCGCCGGCGCGGCTCGTCGCCTTGCGCGGCCCGGACGACCCCCGCCTCTCGCCGCTGCGCGAGCGGCGGTAAGAGCGATCAGTTCGGGGAGGGATAGTTCGGCGCTTCGCGCGTGATCGAGACGTCGTGGACGTGGCTTTCGCGCAGGCCCGCATTGGTGATCCGCACGAAGCGGGCCTTCTGCCGCATCTCGTCGAGGTTCGCGGCGCCGACATAGCCCATGGAGGCGCGCACCCCGCCCACCAGCTGGTGCAGGATCGGAGCGATCGGCCCCTTATAGGGCACCCGCCCCTCGATGCCTTCGGGAACGAGCTTCATCTGCTCCTTCACGTCGGACTGGAAATAGCGGTCCGCCGACCCCCGCGCCATGGCGGTGATCGAGCCCATGCCGCGATAGGACTTGTACGAACGCCCCTGGAAGAGGAAGACCTCCCCCGGCGCTTCGTCCGTACCCGCAAGAAGGCTGCCTACCATGCAGGTCGAGGCGCCCGCGGCGAGCGCCTTGGCCATGTCGCCCGAATATTTGATGCCGCCATCGGCGATGACCGGCACGCCTTCCTCGCGCCCCGCCCGGCTGGCGTCGGTGACGGCCGTCAGCTGCGGCACGCCGACGCCCGCGACGATCCGCGTGGTGCAGATCGAGCCCGGTCCGATACCGACCTTGATCGCGTCCGCGCCCGCGCCGGCCAGCGCCTTCGCCGCCTCGTAGGTCGCGACGTTGCCCGCGATGACCTGCGTGTCGCCGGCCGCTTTCTTGAGGCGGGTGACCTGCTCTGCGACCTTGGAGGAATGGCCGTGCGCGGTGTCGATGACGACGATGTCGACGCCCGCATCGATCAGCGCCAGCGCCCGCTCATAGCCCTGGTCGCCCACGGTCGAGGCGGCGGCGACCCGCAGGCGCCCCGCCTCGTCCTTCACGGCGAGGGGATAGGTCTTGGACTTCTCCATGTCCTTGACGGTGACGAGGCCGACGCAGCGATAATCGTCGTCGACGACGATCACCCGCTCGATCCGGCGCTTGTGCATCAGGGCGCGCGCCTCGTCCTGGCTCCCGCCTTCGCGGACGACGGCGAGATCCCGCGAGGTCATCAGCTCACGGATAGGCTGATCGGGATCGGAGGCGAAGCGCATGTCGCGGTTCGTCAGCACGCCGATCAGCTTGCCGACCCCCGCCTCGTCCGGGTCCTCGACTACGGGGAAGCCGGAGATCCGCCGCTCCCCCATGATCGCGCGGGCCTCGCCCAGCGTCGCATCCGGCGTCAGCGTATAGGGATTGACCACCATGCCGCTCTCATAGCGCTTGACGCGCCGGACATGCTCTGCCTGCTCCTCGATCGAGAGGTTCCTGTGCAGGACGCCGATCCCGCCGTTCTGCGCCATGCCGATCGCCATCTCCGCCTCGGACACGGTGTCCATGGCCGCGGCGAGTATCGGGATGTTCAGCCGGATCGAACGGGTCAGCTGCGCCGTGACGTCGACCTGCGAAGGCATGACCTCGGAGGGGCCGGGCTCGAGGAGGACGTCATCGAAGGTGAGAGCATCGCGAATTTGCATCTGGACTGATCCTTCACTCTTTCGCCGCGTCCGCGCGGAAGCCCGTCGCGACGACATACATCTCCGCCGAGTCCGCCCGGCTGGCTGCGGGCTTGGCATGCGCCACCCGCTCGAAACTGCGCTTGAGCCGGTCGAGAAGCCCTTTCTCGGAGCCCCCCTGCAACACCTTGGCGAGGAAGGCGCCGCCGGGCGCCAGAACCTCTTCTGCGAAACCGAGCGCCTCTTCGGCGAGCGCGATGATGCGCAGGTGGTCGGTCGCCTTGTGGCCGGTCGTGGGCGCGGCCATGTCGGACATCACCACGTCGGCCTTCCCGCCGAGCAGAGCCTTGAGCGCATCCGGCGCCTCCTCGTCGAGGAAGCTCATCTCGAGGACGTCGGCGCCGTCCACCGGCTCCATGCCGAGATAGTCGATGCCGACGACCCGGCCCTGCCCGCCCGTTCGGCGCACGGCGACCTGCGTCCAGCCGCCGGGAGCCGATCCGAGGTCGACGATGCGTCCGCCGGGACGCAGGAAGGCGAACTTGTCGTCGAGTTCGGTCAGCTTGTAGGCGGCGCGGGAGCGGTAGCCCTCGGCCTTGGCGCGGATCACGAAGGGATCGTTGAGCTGGCGCTGCAGCCAGCGGGTCGAGGAGAGCTTGCGCCCGCGCGCGGTCTTCACCTTGGTGGCGAGATCGCGGTTCGCCTGCTGCTCGGAGCTTGTCTTGACCGGCTTCTTGAGGCCGCGCTTCTCGGGCGTCTCGCCGAGAGTGGTGCGCGAAAGGTCGCGCCGTCCGCGCGGCTTGGAGCGCGTCGGAGACTTTCCGGAAGGTTTGCGGGGCGGCTTGGCCATGCCGGGATGTATCGAATTCGCTGAGCGACGCAAGACCGTTTCAGCGGCGGAACCGTCCGTGCCGCTCCATCAGCTCCAGCAGCATGCCCTCGCGCAGCCCCCTGTCTCCCACCCGCACCCGGTCCGAGGGCCAGACCGAGAGAATGCCCTGCAGGATCGCGCAGCCCGGCACGACGAGGTCGGCGCGCTCGCGCCCGATGCAGGGCTCGGCGCAGCGGCGGGAGAACCCCATCTCGCGCAGGGATTCGGAGACCTCCTCGACGTCCCGGGCGCTCAGCCAGGCGCCGTCGACCTCCCGCCGCGAATAGCGCGGCAGCGCGAGCTTGACCCCCGCGAGGCTCGTCACCGTGCCGGAGGTTCCGATCAGATGCGCCCGCTGCCCGTCGAAGAGATCGGCCATGGGGCCGGCGCCCGCGAACTCGCGCACCGCGTCCGCCACCTGCGCGATCATCGCGTCATAGGCCGCGCGGTCCATGTCGTGGGCGCCATGCTCTTCTGCGAGGGTGACGACCCCGAAGGGCAGCGAGACCCATGCGACCGTTTCCGGCGCGCCGCGCCCCAGGCGCAGCCACGACATCTCGGTCGAGCCGCCGCCGATGTCGAAGACGAGGACGGCCTCCGCCCCGCTGTCGATGAGGTCGGTGCAGCCCCGGGCGGCGAGCTTCGCCTCCTCCTCCGGCGTGATGAGGTCGAGCCGCAGCCCGGTCTCCTCCTCCACCCGCGACAGGAAGGCGGGGCCGTTGCGGGCCATGCGGCAGGCCTGGGTCGCGATGGCGCGGGAGGCGGTGACGCCGCGCGCCTGCATCTTCTGCGCGCAGACCTTGAGCGCCTCGACCGTGCGGTCCATCGCCGCTTCGGAAAGGCGTCCGGTGGCCGTGACGCCCTCGCCGAGCCTTACGATGCGCGAAAAGGCATCGACGACCCGGAACCCCTCATGCCGCGGCGCCGCCACGAGCAGGCGGCAATTGTTCGTGCCCAGGTCGATCGCCGCAAAACGCGGCGCGGGTCGCCCCCGCACCGCGGGAGCCGGCCTCTCAGTCATGGCGCGTCCTCGCATGGCGTCCGCGAGGAACGCCTCATTCGCTCTCAGCGTAGGCGGATGGTCGGGGCGGCAGCAAGATGGATTCGGCAGAATATCGCGCAGGGGCGCTTGATCCTGCTAACGCTCCGGGCGAATGAGGGCGATACGCAGCACCAACCCGAAAAGCCCAATGAAGCTCGATCAGATCGACCTCAAGATCCTGCGCCACCTGCAGGAGAACGCCCGGATCACCAATGCCGATCTCGCCGAGAAGGTGGGCCTGTCGCCGACGCCCTGCCTGCGGCGGCTGCGGCGGCTCGAGGCCGACGGCATCATCAAGGGCTACAGGACCGACGTGAACCGCGACGTCCTCGGCCTGCCCGTGACGGTGATCATCCTCGTCAAGCTGGAAAAGGAGGACGAGGTGCATCTCCGCGCCTTCGAGGAGCTGACCATGCGGCGCCCCGAGATCATGGAATGCCACCTCGTGACCGGCAAGTTCGACTATTTCGTGCGCGTGGTGCTGCCGACCCTCACCGCCTATGAGCCGTTCCTCTCGGACACGCTGCTGCGGACCGAGAACATCGCCTCGATCGAGTCGAGCTTCACCCTGCGCGAGGTGACAAAGAAAGCGGTTCTGCCCGCGGGCGGCGCCTGAACGCCGCCTCAGCGCTCCCTCGTCGCGAGCCAGTCGGCCAGGGCCGCGAGCACGCTGCCGTCGGGAAGGCGGCCCAGCGCGGCTTTCGCCTCTTCGGTGAGGTCGCGGACGCGGACGCGGGCGCCCTCTATGCCGTAAAGGCCGACAAAGGTCGCCTTGCCGGCCACCTCGTCCCGGCCCGCGGGCTTGCCGAGCGTGGCGGCATCCGCCGTCGCGTCCAGGACATCGTCCTGGATCTGGAAGGCGAGGCCGAGCGCCCGGGCATAGGCGGCGAGCGCGGCGAGCTGGGAGGACGCGCCGCCGGCGAGCGTGCCGCCCATCAGCGCCGAGGCCTCGATCAGCGCGCCGGTCTTGCGCGCCTGGATCGCGACGATCTCTTCCTCGCTCGCAGCCTCGGGATAGAGATCCATCATCTGGCCGCCCACCATGCCTGCCCGCCCCGCCCCCTGCGCGAGTTGCGAGATCAGGCGCACCGCCACCGCCGGCGCATAGGCCCCGCCGGACAGCAGGGCGAAGGCCTCCGTCAGGAGCGCGTCCCCCGCCAGAATGCCGATCGCCTCGTCATAGGCGGCATGCACGCTCGGCTTGCCGCGCCGCGTCTCCGCATCGTCCATGGCCGGCAGATCGTCGTGGATGAGGCTGTAGGCGTGCACCATCTCGATCGCGCAGGCGGCGGGCAGCGGATCGGCGCCGCTTCGAAGCGCCGCCGCGCTCTCGATCACGAGGAAGGGACGCAGCCGCTTGCCGCCGCCGAGCGCACCGTGCCGGAGCGCGGCATCGAGACGCAGGAGGGCCGGCCGGTCACCGCGCGAGGAGAGCGCGGAGCCGAGCGCGCGCTCCACCTCTTGGGCACGGCTTCTCAACCGTTCTTCGATAGTGTCTCTCATGCCCCCCCTCTCCGGTGGAGCGGGGGCTGTCGTCAAGCATCACGCGAACCGGAAGGCCGTCATGGCTGTTGTGAGCATCTATGGGTAGGTTTGCACGATTGTCGGTCCCGATCATGAGCGCCGCGCTGGCCGCCGCGCTGCTCGCGAATGCGCGCGCGGCGGATTTGCAGGTCGAGGTGACCATAGAGGGCGTCGAGGAGCGCAGCCTCCGCCGCGCGCTGCGCGATGTCTCGGTGCTGGCCCGGGCGGAGGACGATGATTACGGCTCGCTCGCCCCGATCCGGCGCGCAGCCCAGAGCGACACGCAGGCCATGCGGCAGGCGCTCGTTTCGATGGGCTATTACGCGGCCACCGTCGATCCGGAGGTGCGGCGTTCCGATGCCGAGGTGAGCGTCACCTATACCGTTTCGCCCGGCCCGCTCTTCGAGATCAGCGAATACCGCATCGCCTATCAGGAAGACGCGGAGGGAGACCGGCCCCAGACCTTCGGCGCCGCCGGCCTGAAGGCGGACGGATCACCGACCGGCGAGCGCCTGCTCGCGCTCGAGACGGGGCTGCTGGCCAAGCTCTGGGAAGAGGGCTATCCGGGCGCGGAGAGCCTTGGCCGCCGGGTCGAGGCGAATTTCGAGACGGGCACCGCCACGGCCGTCTTCCCGATCTCGTCCGGCCCCCTCGCCACCTATGGCGACATCGTCGTGCGCGGGGTGGAGGCGACCGACGAAAGCTATGTGACCCGGCTGCGGACTTTCCAGCGCGGCGAGATCTATGCGCGCAGCGACATCGAGGAATACCGCGAAGCCCTGGCCGAGACGGGCCTGTTCGGCGAAGTCACGGTCGCCGCAGGCCCGCCGGGCGAGGACGGGGAGACGCCCATCCTCGTCACGCTGAGCGAGCGGGAGCCGCGCACCCTTGGCGCCGGCGTCTCCTACGGTACGGATGTCGGCCCCGGCGTCACTGCCTTCTGGGAGCATCGCAATCTCTTCGGCGGCGGCGAACTCCTGCTCCTGCGGGCGGCCGCGGCCGCGCCGCGCCAGGAGGCCGAAGCGGTCTTCGAGAAGCCCGTCCCCCGCCTGCCGGGCTCGTGGAAGCTTTCCGCCCTCTTCGAGAACGAGGATACGGACGCCTTCGAGGCGCAGTCCGGCACGCTGGGCGCCGCGATCAACAAATACTGGCTCGACCGCAACCTGCAGACGACCGCCGGCATCCGGTATCAATACGCCGACATCACGGATTCGGACGGGACGACGCAGACCTTCTCGTCGGCGTCCCTGCCGCTGGCGGCGATCTGGAACAATGAGAACGACCCGCTGAACCCGACGGACGGCTTCCGGGCGCGCTTCCTCGTCGAGCCCTTCTTCTTCGACACGCAGTTCAACCGCGTCGAATTCGGCGGCGCGACGCGCGTCACCTTCGGCGAGAATGACGGCACGATCATCGCCGTGCGCGGCCTTCTGGGGGCGACCTATGGCGCGGACCGCGCCGACATTCCCGCCACCGAGCGCTATTTCGCAGGCGGCGGCGGCTCGGTCCGGGGCTATGGCTATCAGGAAGCCGGGCCGATCAACATCATCGAGGCCGAGGACGGCACCGTCATCAATATCGAACCCGATGTGGACGGCACGCCGCGCCCCGTCATCCTGGACGAGGACGGCGACCCCGTCATTCCGGTCGGCCCGATCGGCGGCGCGTCCATCGCCGAGGGCAATCTCGAACTCCGCCAGCGCGTCAGCGAGAACATCCAGCTCGCCGCCTTCGTCGACACGGGCACGGTCTTCGACAGCCAGACGCCGAACTTCTCGGGCGACTTCTTCGTCGGAGCGGGGCTCGGCGTGCGCTACTTCACGCCGGTCGGCCCGATCCGCGTCGATATCGCCACGCCGCTAAACAGAAGGAAATTTGAAGTCCCCTTCCCGACAGAGGAAGATCCGGACAATATGGAGACGGTCTTCCAGGATGACATCATCGGCCTTTACATCGCTCTCGGTCAGCCCTTCTGATGGCTAGAGCGCTCAAGATTTCCGGAGCGGTCGTTCTCGGCCTGATCGTCCTCCTTCTTCTCCTCGTCTTCGTGCTGCCGCGGACCGAGCCGGGGCGCCAGCTTCTCGATACGGTGGCGCGGCCTCAGGTCGAGAAGGCCGTGCGCAATTCGCTCGGCTCGGACATCGACTATGCCCGCCTCGGCGGCACGCTCCCGGGCGAGCTGATCATCGACGATCTCGTCCTGTCCGAGGACGGCGAGGTCTGGTTCTCGGCCGACCGCATCCGCCTCGAGTGGTCGCCGCTCGCGCTTCTCAAGCGGAACATCGTGGTCGAGGAGCTGGCGGTCACGCGGGCCGAACTGCACGCCGCGCCGCCGCCCCGGCCCGAACAGCCCGAACAGGAGCCCCAGCCCCTCAACCTGCCTTCCCTGCGCGTCGAGCGGCTGGCGGTGACGCCGCTCATCATCGACGAGCAGGTGCTTGGCCAGCGCTACGAGATCAATGCCGAAGCCAGCGCCGAGACGCTCGGACAGGACATCGCCGCCGAGGCGCAGATCGCCACCACGACCAGAAGCGACACGGTGGCGCTCTCGGTCGATTACGATCCCGAGCGCCTGATCGCCGAGCTGGCGGTGAATGGCCGCGAGGACGGGCTGATCGCGACGCTGATCGGCGCGGGAGGTCCCGTCTCGGTCACGCTCGACGGCGAGGGACCGCTCTCCCAGTGGCGGGGCGAGCTTCTGGCCGATGCCGCCCGCTATGGCGCGGCGGACGCATCCCTGACCGGCGACCTCCGCTCGCTCCAGGCCGCTTCTCTCGAAGGGAGCCTGCGCCCCGGGCCCGGCCTCCCCCCGATCGTGCAGCAGGTCGCCGGCGAGGCGCTTCTCCTCGATGTCGCGACGCGGCAGGAAGATGGCGGCCTCCTGATCGCGCTGCAAGACGTCTCCGGCCGGTTCGGCGAGATCGAAGGCACGATCCGCCTCGCCTCGCTCTCCGCCGAACGGATCGCGGTCGATCTCGACGGACGCCTCGCAGAAGAGGTCGCGGGCGAGTTCGGCGCGGATCGCATAGCGGGGCCGCTGTCCCTGGATGCGCAGGCCGAGCAGCTGAGCCCCGGCTGGGCCTTTGCCGGTACGCTCGCGGCGCCGGACCTGCGACTGACCATCGAAGAGGGGCGGACGACGCCGGGAACGCTCTTCAGCGGCCTTGTCGCCGCGCAGGCTGCCGGCCTCAGGGTCGAGAACCCGAGGCTCGACCCGCTCCTAGAACAGGGCCTCCGCGCCAATGCCCGCATCGCTTATGGCGATGACGGCACGGTCGCCGTTTCCGGCCTCGACGCGCGCCTGGGCAGGCAGGATGGCGGAGAGCTGCGGGCGCAGGGCGCCGCGCGCTATGCCACCGAAAGCTCCCGCTTCACCGCGGATCTCGACGTGACCGCCGGGGCGAACGCCTTGCAGACCCTGCTCGGCCAGGGCGCATTCAACGGCCCCCTCGCGGCGAGCATCGACGCCTCCGGCACGCCGTCCGACGCACGCGCCCGGATCGAGGCGCGAATTCCCTCCGGCGAACTCGACGGACAGGCCTTCGGGGCGGGGCGTCTGACGGCCGATCTGAGCGGCTTGCCCACAGCCCCTGCCGGGACGGCGCGGCTCGTCTCCGAGGACGGCGCCTATACCGGCACTCTCGCGCTGCGGAAAACGCAGGATGCGATCCTCGTCGACAGCCTGACCTTCGAGGGCGGCGACCTTTCATTGGAGGGCGATGGCCGCTTCGCGCCCGAAACCGGCGCGGCCTCTGCGCGGCTCGCGCTCGATGCGGGCGAGGAGACGACGCTCATCACCGGCCAGACCATTGGTGGCTCGGCCGTGCTGCGCCTCGACCTCGCCGCCCAGCAGGAGGCGCTCGAACTCGCGCTGGAGGCGACGGGGCTCCGCTTCGACGCGATCGAGATCGCTCAGGCGGACATCGTTGCGCAAGGGCCGCTGTCGAACCTGGCCTATGAGGTCACGCTCGACGATGCGGCGCTGCCGGTCGCCTATCTCGCCAATCTCGCAGCGGCAGGCCGCGCCGATCTCGCCAGCGAAGAGCGGCGCATCGTGCTCGAGCGCTTCCGGACGGCGCTCGATGAGGATGTCGAGGAAAACACGATATCCCTTCTCTCTCCGGCGACGATCACGCTCGGCGAGGAGATTGCCGTCTCCGAGACGCGGCTCGACTGGGTGGATGACGCCCTCCTCACGCTCGAAGGCCGCTATGCGCCGGATCTCTGGGTCGCATCCGTTTCGGGCCGGGGCCTGTCCCTGCCCTCGATCGACGCCAGCGCCGACATCACGCTGGCCGTCGACACCCGGGAGCCGACGCCCGCGCGCCTCAACATGACGGCGACGGCGCTGGCCGATGACGACGAGACCTACGAGCTTTCGGTCGACGGAACCTGGTCGGGCGAAAGAGTGCTGGCCGACGCGCTGCTCGGCCGCCAGTCGGGGGACCGCGTGGCGACGGCGGAGGTGAGCTTCCCGCTGATCCTGACGCGCGGCGAGACCCTCGGCGTCGAGGTGCCGGAGGAAGGCCTCGATGGCCGCATCGTCTACAATGACGCGATCGCGCCGCTCTATGCCTTCCTGCCGCTCGAGACCGAATACGTCCAGGGCCAGCTTGCCGCCCAGGTCGACCTTTCGGGCGCGATCACCGCTCCGGCCGCCGAAGGCAGCATCCGGCTCGCCGATGGCCGCTTCGAGGAAGAGACGGTGGGGCTGACGCTCCAGGACCTGAACGGCCAGGCCGATCTCAGCTATACCGGAGAGGCGACGCGGCTGACCCTCGACCTGCAAGGCGCGGGTGCGGATGGCCGGAACGGCGCCGTGTCCCTGACCGGCGACGTGCGCCTGGGCGCGGAGGCGTCGTCGGTCGATGCGCGGCTCGTCCTCGATCAGGCGCAGCTCGTCGACAGCCCGCAGCTCGAACTGGAAGTCAGCTCCGACCTGACCCTTCAGGGGCCGTTGGCGGAACTCGCTTTGGCGGGCGACGTGAACATCTCGGAACTCGACGCGCAGATTCCGGATTTCGGCGGCGAAGCCCAGCGCGAATACGTCCCGGTCAATGTCGTGCGCGTGGACGGCCCCGAGGTGGACCGTACCGGCGAAGTGGCACAGGCCGAGCCGCCGCTGGAGATCGCGCTCGACATCGATATCCGCGCCAACAACCAGCTCTTCGTGCGCGGACGCGGCCTGACATCGGAATGGCAGACGGATCTTTCGATCACCGGGACCAGCGTGAACCCGGTGATCAGCGGCGAGGTCAGCCTGCTCGACGGCAGCTTCGCGTTCGCGGGACGGGATTTCGACCTGACCCGGGGCGAGATCTCCTTCCAGCGCGGCGAGGCGATCAATCCCTTCATCGACATCGAAGCCTCCTACGAGGCAGGCAGCGGCGCGGACGCCGTGACCGCCATCATCGGCGTCGAGGGACCGGCGAACGATCCGGAGATCGTCCTCTCCTCGAACCCGCCGCGTCCCGACGAGGACATCATGGCGCTGATCCTCTTCGGCAAGCAGCCGACCGAGCTGACGGCGCTCGAAAGCCTACAGATCGCGAATGCGGTCGCGCAGCTGACCGGGACCGGCCCCTTTGGCGGCGGGGGCGGCGGCATCGGCAATACGGTGCGCTCTTCCCTCGGCCTCGATGCCCTCTCCTTCGGCGTCGACTCGGACACCGGCGAAGGGGTCCTGGCGGTCGGCAAGTACATCTCGGACGATGTCTATGTCGCCGCCCGCCAATCCGCCGGCGATGCGGGCACGGAGGTCAGCGTGACCTATGAGGTCACGGACGACTTCACGCTCGAAAGCCGCCTGAAGCCAAATGGCGCCCAGGACGTCTCGGCGAATTACAAGCGGGATTACTGAGGAATAGCGCCCTCGCGCATACGCGTTCTTCACGAGTTTGCGGCAGCACGGAAGGCCGAGCGGCTCTGCGCGCCATCCGCGCCCGCAAAGCGACGGCCTGGACGGCGGAGGGGGCTGAACGATGAGCGGCATCGCCGGCATCTTCGATCTTGACGGAAAACGGGAGCCCGATCGCGCCGCACTCGGGCGCATGAGGAACGCCCTCTCTCACCGCGGCGCGGCGCGGGGCGATCTTCACATCGAGCCCGGTCTGGCCTTCGCGACCCGTTCGGGCCGGCGCGATGCCGCCGACGCTCCGCTCGCAAGAAGCGCCGGCGGCCGGAGCATGGTGGCCGTCGATGGCCGCCTCGCCAATTCACCCGCCCTCGAAGGGCAGCTCGCCCTTCAGGGCCGCCTGCCGGAGCGCTCGTCGGATGCGACGATCCTCTCCGAGATCGTCGATCTGCGCGGCGCCGATGCGCTGCCGGAGCTGTCCGGCCCCTTCGCCTTCGCGGCCTGGAACCCGCGGGAGGGCACGCTGCTGCTCGCCCGCGACCGCTTCGGCGAGCGGCCGCTCTACTGGCACGTCACGCGGGACGGGCTCCTGCTCTTCGCCTCCGAACCGCGCGCCCTGCTCGCCAGCGGCCTCGTGCACACGCTTCCCAGCGAGGACGCGGTGGCGGACTATCTGTTCTATGGGTTCGTTCCCGAGCCGCACACGATCTATCGCGGCATTGCCTGCCTGCCCGCGGGCCACACGCTTCTCCTGCGCCGCCGCAGGCCCGTGCCGGCGCCGCGCCGCTGGTGGACACCGCCTGCCCCGCCAGGGCCCGGCGATGCCGCCGAAGAAGCGCGAGCGGAGATCGCGCCGCTCCTTCAGGCCGCGGTCGAGGCGCATCGCCGCGGCGAGCGGGCCTGCGGCGCCATGCCGGCGGAGACCCTGCCCGATCGCGCCGTGGCCGCGGCGCTCGGCCAGCATCCCGATCCTGACACCCCGCCGGCGCGCACCGCCGAGCACGATCCCGAGGCCCTGGCCGAAAAAGCGATGGGCCTTTTCGGAGAGCCCTTCGCGGATCTGTCGCTCCTGCGCCGCCTCGATGATTTCGAAGCGCTGGGCCGGCGCGCCGGAACCGTTCTTTGGGGGGCGGGCGGCGCCGAGGTTCTGGGCGGCCATGCCCGCTATGCCCTCTTCGAGGAAGATGCGCGCCTTCGCGCGCCGCTTCCCGCGGCAGTTCGGGCCCGCGGCTTCGGAGCGTTGGCGGCGGCCTGTCCGGGTCCGGCCATCGCGCCCGGCCTGGCCGAAGCGCGCAGCCGCCTGACCCGGCTCGCGCGGGAGGAAGCCGAGGCCTATGCCGCGGCCCTGGCGGTCGTGCCGCCCGGGCAATGGCGCTCGCTCCTCGCCGCCCCGCTCCGCTCTTCCGACCCGGCACGGCATGTCCGGGCGCGTCTGGAGCCGGTGCGTGCGCAACCGGCCTTCGCGCGGGTCCGGGCGGTCGACCTCATGCTGCTCGTACCCGGACGGATGGGTTTCGGCGCTGACCGCCTGAGCGCCTCCGCAGGGCTCGACCTCGCATCTCCCTTCCTCGACCCGGCCTTTTCGGACTGGGCGCTGCGCCTGCCGCGCGTGCCGGGCGAGAAACCGGCAAGCGGCTATTCCGCACTGGAGCACGCCTTCGCAGGCGAGCTTCCCGCAGCGCCGCCCGCCGCTCCCGTCATCCTGCCGCGCAAGGCGCTGGCCGGAGCGGTGAGAGGGCGCGGCGCCTGGCGCGACAGCGGCTATCTCGACATCGACGCCGTGGAGAAGCTCGCCGCCCGGCATGAGCGGGGACGGATTGATGCGGCCCCCGCCCTCTGGTCGGTCCTGATGCTCGACGCCTTTCTGGCCGGGTTCAGCTCCTGAATGCGGAGATGAGGACCAGCGCCCAGCCGATCAGCATGACCGTTCCGCCCACCGGCGTCACCGCGCCGAGGACCCGCGGCGCACCGAGCGCCATGGCGTAGAGCGTGGCAGCGAACAGCGCGGCGCCTGCGGCAAGGCACCAGCCGCCGGCCCCGCCAAGCCCTTCGCGTCCCGACAGGGCGATGGCCAGCGCCGCCACGGCGTGGAGCAGCAGGTAGAAGGAGGCGGTCTCCCACCACCCTGCGGCCTTCGCGTCGAGCCGCCCCTCGAGGCCATGCGCGCCGAACGCTCCGAGCGCGACGCCGAGAAAGCCGCACGAGGCGGCGAAAGCTGTCAGAAGCGGCATGACGGTCTCCTCGCCTGAAAGCGGCTCCTAGCCGGTCCGGGCCGAGGGGTCACGGGCGGCCATGTGTGGCGCCCTTGCATCGGCCCGGCACTCCTCGCCTTCACCGCCTCTTCACGCTTGAGTGACAACCATCCTCGGCTTACGCACAGCGCGCGGCACGGTTGGGGCAGGACCGAAATCCTACTTTCTTGCTGCCGCACCGGGACGAAGCCGTCCAACGAAGGCGGCTGGCAGGACGATTGGGAGGTATCCGGTGACCAGAACTCTATTCATGGCCTCGACGGCCCTCTTCGGGCTATCCGCGCTCGGCACTGCGGCAGCGCAGGTCGACGAGATCATCGTGACGGCGACCAAGCGGGAGCAGACGCTGCAGGAAGTGCCTGTCGCGGTCTCGGTCGTTCAGGAAGAAACCATCGAGAACGCGCAGATCAACGAGTTGTTCGACCTGCAGACCGTCGTTCCGTCCCTGCGCATCAACCAGAACCAGTCCTCGGGCAATACGACCTTCACCATTCGCGGCTTCGGCAACGGCGCGAACAATGTCGGGATCGAGCCCTCCGTCGGTGTCTTCATCGACGGCGTCTACCGCTCGCGCTCCGCTTCGGCGATCTCGGACCTGGCCGAGATCGAACGCATCGAGGTGCTGCGCGGGCCGCAATCGACGCTGTTCGGCAAGAATGCCTCGGCCGGCGTCATCTCGATCACCACGCAGGAGCCGCAATTCACGCCGGGCGGCAAGGTCGAGCTGACCTATGGCAATTACGACCAGCGCCTCCTCAAGGGCTATGTCACCGGCCCCGTCTCAGACACGCTCGCGCTGAGCCTCGAAGGTTCGGTGAACAAGCGCGACGGCTATGCGGAGAACCTGACGACCGGCAGCGACATCAATGAGCGCGACCGCTGGTCGATCCGCGGCCAGGCCCTGTTCGAGCCGACCGATGCCCTCTCCTTCCGTCTGATCGCGGACTATGACGAGCTCGAAGAGCTGTGCTGCTATGCCGGCCTTCTCGTCGAAGGCCCGACGGGCGACGCGATTCGGGCGGTCGGCGGCCAGCTCGGCGGCGACTTCTACGACTACGAAGCGAATTACAATTTCGATCCGGAAAACGACATCCTGAACCGGGGCGTCAGCCTTCAGGCGGACTGGGATCTCGGCTTCGGCGAGCTGACCTCGATCACCGCCTATCGCGATAAGCGCGGGCAGGAAAACTACGACGCGGACTTCTCGACCAGCGATAATCTCGACCTGCTCGCGCAGGTGAACAACACCGACACCTTCACCCAGGAGCTCCGCATCTCCGGTGCGACGGACAGGGTGGGCTGGCTCGCCGGGCTGTTCTACTTCAACGAGGATGTCCGGGCGGACAGCTACCTGTCCTATGGCACCGACCAGCGAGCCTATGCCAACATCCTGGCGGGCGGCGGCTTCATCGAAGCCGAGCAGGCGCTGATCGGCTTCGGCGTCGTTCCCCCCGGAACGCAGTTCCAGTCCACCGAAGAATACTACACGAACTTCTTCGATCAGGAGGACGAGTCGATCTCGCTCTTCGGGCAGGTCGATTTCGACGTGACCGATCGCCTGACGGCGACCGTCGGCCTCAACTATACGAGCGACGAGAAGAACGTTGTCGAAGAGTCTCAGTACACGCTCGAGTTCAGCTCGCTGAACCTCGTGCAGATCGGCAACAGCGCGATCTTCCAGCAGGCCTTCGCCCAAGCCTTCCAGGAGAATACGGGCCTCGCCCCGACGCCGGACAACATCGCCCTCATCACGCAGCTCAACCCGGCCGCGCTGGGCCAGATCCAGGCCGGCGCCCAGGCCTTCGCCGACGCCAATGACGTGAACCCGGACGTCAACCCGTTCCTCGCCCTCGCGCCGCTGCAGTTCCTGCCGCCCTTCGTCGACTTCCCCAACGCCGTCGAAAGCGGCCAGACCAAGGACGACGAGCTGACCTACACGCTGCGGCTCGCCTATGACGTGACCGACCGCGTCAACGTCTATGGCTCCTATGCCACGGGCTTCAAGCCGTCCTCGTGGAACCTGACGCGGGACAGCCGGCCCTTCCCGGCGGATCTCGGGGCCCTCGCCGCTGCGGACCTCCTGCCGAACCAGACACAGGTCGCGCTCGGCACCTATCAGGGCACGCGCTATGCGGGCCCCGAGGAATCCTCCGTCTTCGAGATCGGCGTGAAGAGCAGCTTCGACTGGGGCGCGCTCAACGTCACCCTGTTCGACCAGACGATCGACGGCTTCCAGTCCAACCTGTTCCAGGGCACGGGATTCGTCCTCGCCAATGCCGGCGAGCAATCCGTCCGCGGCGCCGAAGTCGAGCTGAACATTCAGCCTGCCGACTTCATCTCCTTCGACTTCGCCGGCACCTTCCTCGACCCCGAATATGACGAGTTCGTCGGCGCCCCGGGCCCCAACGGGCCGGTCGACCTGTCCGGCACGACGCCTGCTGGCATCTCCGAGGTGAACACCACGACCGCCCTCACCCTGTTCAAGCCGTTCTCGTTCGGCGAGGGCTTCGCACGGATCAACTACGTCTACGAATCCGAGGTGAACACGGCGGACAACATTCCCGACTTCGTGCCCGGCCGCGAGGTCAATCTGGTGAACGCCTCGCTGGGCCTGAACATGGACAACGGCTTCGAGGCCCTGCTGTGGAGCCGGAACCTGTTCAACGACGAGTTCGTGCAGGTGGCCTTCCCCGCGACGGCGCAGACGGGCACCTATCTGGGGTATCCGAACCCGCCGCGCACCTATGGCATCACGCTGCGCAAGGCATTCTGAGGACGGAGGGCCTTGGCGCCCTCCTCTTTCACTCAAATGAAAAAGCCGCGGCCCCGGCCGCGGCTTTTTTCGTTCCCGGCGCCCGCCCTGCGGGCGTCCGGTCAGTGTTCCCAGTCCGTCTTCAGCCTCGGCGCGGTGATCAGGAACAGGACGGCCGCGACGATATAGAAGCCGGTGCCTGCCAGAAGCGCGTAGCGCAGGGACTCGTCACCGAATTCCGCATTCAGCACGTCGGAGATGAGGCCGGTCGCGGGCTGGCCGATGCCGATGCCGACAAGATTGTTGATGAAGAGGAACACGGCCGAGGCCGTCGCCCGCATATGCGGCGGCACGAGGTGCTGGAACGCCGAGACGACGGGACCCAGCCAGACGAGGCCGAGCGCGGTGGGAACGAGGAAGACGAGGAAGGACAGGCCGAGCGAATTGGTCAGCAGCCCGGCGACCAGGAAGGGCACTGTCAGCAGGAAGGCGATGGCGGGCACGACGGCATAGGCGGATTTGCGCGCCGCGCCGTAGCGGTCCGCCAGGACCCCGCCGAGCCAGATGCCTGCCACACCGCCGATCAGCAGGATCGCGCCGTAGAAATAGCCCGCATAGAGGATCGGGCTCGGGTTCGCGGGAATGAGCGCATCCGGCAGGAACGCCATGAAATCGGCCAGCTCGCCGCCATAGCTGCGCACGAAGAAGGACGGCACCCACAAAAACAGCCCATAGCCCATCATCGAGGAGAAGGCGGCGCCGAAACTGAGGCCCCAGAAGCTCGGCTTGCGCACGAGAGTCGCGACGACCTCTTTCACCGCGGCCCACATTCCCTGCTCGGCCGGCGGCCGGGGCGGGTCGTAGCGCCCCCGGACGGGCTCGCGCACCGTCAGGCGGAAGATCGGCGCGACGAGGATGCCTGCGGCGCCGATGATGAAGAAGGCTTCGCGCCAGCCGATGACGCTGGCGAGGACGCCGCCGAGCACGATGCCGAGCGCGCTGCCGACCGGAATGCCGAAGGAATAGACCGCAAGCGCCCGCGCCCGCTCGTTCTGGGGGAAATAATCCGAGATCAGCGAATAGGCGGGCGCGACGCCGCCCGCCTCTCCCACGCCGACGCCGAGGCGGGCGAAGAAGAGCTGGGTGAAGTTCTGCGCCAGGCCGCAGACGGCCGTCATGCCCGACCAGACGGTCAGTGCGCCGGTCATGATCCATGCCCTGTTCTTGCGGTCCGCCAGCATGGCGATCGGGATGCCCAGGAAAGTGTAGAACAGCGCGAAGGCGAGCCCGCTCATCAGGCCGATCTGCGTGTCGGAGAGGCCGAGCTCTTCCTTGATCGGAACGGCGAGGATGCCGATGATCTGCCGGTCGATGAAGTTGAAGGTGTAAACGACGACCAGGATGAACAGGACATAGGCCCTGTATCCGGCGCTGGGAGCGGGAGGCAGGTGCGCGGCGGCTGCGGGTGCGGTCGACATCGGGCTTATGGCGTTTCCGTCTCTGCGAGGAAGTCTTCGATTTCTTTGGCGACACGCGCCGGTGATTCTTCCTGCGCAGCGTGGCCGACGCCGCTCAGCATGACCAGCCGGACGTCGGGAATGATTTTCGCCATGCGCTCGCCCTGCCGGGGCGGGATCAGGCGGTCGGAGCGGCCCCACAGAACGAGCACCGGCATTTCGAGGCGCCGCAGGTCGGGATCGGGATCGGGGAGCGTGAACTCCTCGAGCGAATGGATGAAGGCTTCGCCATTGCCCTCGCGCCGCATCATGTCGCGCATCAGGGCCATGCGGGCGGCGGGCACGGCGGAGGGGTCGGCATAGATGCCGGCGGCGACGGCGCGCAGGCCCGCCTCGGGCGCGGTGCGCAGGAAGATGGCCGTCGCGGGCGGGATCGGCGCGGGCTTTTCCGTGACGCCGTTGATCGAATAGGCGCCGGGGCTGATCAGCACGAGCGCCGAGACCCGCTCGGGATTGTCGCTGGCGAAGCGCCATGCGGCGAGGCCGCCCAGCGAGTTGCCGACCAGCGTCGCGCGCGCGATGCCGAGCCCGTCCATCACCGCGCCGGTGAAGGCGGCCCGCTCGGCCGGTGAATAGCGCCGCTGCGGATCCGGCCCCGTCAGGCCGTGCCCGAGCAGGTCGAAGCGGATGACCCGGTACTCCTCCGAGAGCCGCTCGGCGACGCTGTCCCATGTCTCGAGGCTGGAAGTGAAGCCGTGCATCATCAGGAGGACGGGCGCGCGCCGCGGTCCTTCCTCGCGCACCCTGACGCGGACGCCGCCGACGGTGACGAAGCGGTCTTCTTCCGTCATGTAAGCCTCCTCGAGGGGGCTGAGCGCAGCTTCCGCTTCGCCCCCGCCCCGCCGGTTCCAGAGCGCGGCGAAGACCGCGACGAGCAGCGCGGCGCAGACGACGCCGAGCAGGATTTCCTTCATGTCGGATTCCTCCGCAGGCGGCGCCGCGCGGACTTCCGCGCGGCGCCCACCAGATCAGAAGCGCAGCGTGACGGTCGCGAAGACCTGGCGCGGCGGGCCGTAGAAGGCGGTGGCGATGCCTTCGAGCCCGAGCGTCGGCGTGATCGGCTGCACGAAGCTGCCGTCATTGTTCTGCGCAAGGAAGTTATAGCCGGAGACCCGGTATTCCTTGTCGAAGAGGTTCTTGCCGTGAAGGCCGACCTGGAAGTCGCCTTCGTCGTTCTGCCAGACGAGGCTGGCATCGAAGAGGACATAGGCGGCCTCGTCGATCAGCTCGTTGGGCACCTCGAACTGGTTCACGCCGTCCTTGACCGAGGTGACGGTGAGGAAGCTCAGCTCGCCCGCGCCATAGGGACGGGAATAATTGGTCTGGAGCGAGCCGGACCATTTGGGCGTGTTCTGCACGACGCGGTCATCGGCCACGTTCACGTCGTTGACGATGAACTCCTTGTAGTCGCCGTCGATATAGCCGACGCTGTAGGCGACGTTGAGGCGGTCGTCCGCACCCGTCAGGTCCTCGGACACCACCGCATTGCCTTCGAGTTCGACGCCGAAGAACTCGACTTCTCCGGCATTGGTCGTCACCCCGACAAAGGTCGGAAGCCCCGTGACCGGGTCGAATCCGCCGGCCGACCCTGGGATCTGGACATTGGTGTAGTCCGCGAAGAAGACCGCGAGATTGTTCGTCAGCCGCCCATCGAGCGTCCGCGACTTCCAGCCAGCTTCGTATGAGGTCACTTCCTCGGGCTCGAAGAGCAGGAATTCGAAGATGTCCTCGTCGTCGACATCGCCGTCAGCGTCGAAGTCGATGGCCGAGCTCGTCTGGCCGCGCGGGTCGAAGCCGCCGCCCTTGAACCCTTCCGCATAGGACACATAGAGGTCGTGATCGGGATTCACCGAATAGCCCAGCGAGACGCGCGGCGAGAAGTCGGTGAAGGTCTCCTCGCCCTCGCCGGTCGGCGTGGGGAAGAGCGAGGTGGTCGCGATCAGCGTGGGGTTGTCGCCGCCGAGTTCGGGGATGCGCCCGCCGATGAAGGTGCGGCGCAGGACCTCCGCATCGCGAGTATCCTCGGTGTAGCGGCCGCCGAGGGACAGCTCGAAGCCCGTCAGGCCCATCATGCGCTCGAGGTCGAAGCTGAAATCGCCGAAGACGGCCCAGCTCTCGGTGTCGACATCGCCCGTCGTGTTCGCGTTCAGGCCGGGAAGGCCCGCGAAATCGCCCGTCGTGCCGAGGACGACGTCGAACGTGTTGAAGGCGTTCGCGTCGATGTAATAGACGCCGGCGACGCCGGAGACCTCCTCGCCCTCATAGGTGAACTGGATCTCCTGGGTGAACTGCTCGTTCTCGTAGATCGACGGCACGTCGACATCGATCGCCGGCAGGGCGTCGAAATCGATCTGCGTCTCGGTGTCGTCCTCGCGCCATGCGGTGATGCTCTTGACGCTGAGCGTATCCGTGAGTTGCAGCTCTCCGGACAGGGCGATGCCGAAGGCTTCGGTCTCGTTCGGGCCTTCGATGCCGCCGCGCGTGTCGAAGACGTCGTCGAGCACCGGCGCGCCGGAAAGGAGGCCCGGGATTCGGCGATGGCCGCCGCGGGCATTCGAGGTGTCCTTGAGCCAGTCCGCCATCAGCCGCGCGAAGAAGACCTCGTTGGGCTCGAACTCGACCGTGCCGCGGGCGGAGAGGATCTCCTTGTTGTAGTTTTCCTCGCCGGTCGTCAGGTTCTCGCCGAACCCGTCGCGGTTGAAGCTGCCGAAGGCGCCGCCCACGCGCAGCGTGTCCCCAAGGGGCAGAGAGCCCTTGGCCACCAGATCGGCCTGGTTGTAGGTGCCGTAGGAGCCGCGCAGCTCGGCCGTCGGCTCGTCCGACAGGCGCCGCGTGACGTATTTCACCGCGCCGCCGATCGTGTTCCGGCCGTAAAGCGTGCCCTGCGGTCCGCGCAGAACCTCGATCCGCTCCACGTCGTAGAGGTCGAGCACGGCGCCTTGGGGCCGGGCGAGATAGACATCGTCGATATAGATGCCGACGCCCGGCTCGAAGCCGGCGACGGGGTCCTGCTGGCCGACGCCGCGGATGAAGGCGGTCAGCGTCGTGTTCGTGCCGCGGCTGACTTCCAGCGTCGTGTTCGGAACGGTCTGGGCGACATAGGTGATGTCGGGCGTGCCGAGTTCCTCGAGCGCCTCGCCGTCGAGCGCGGTGACCGCGACGGGAACGTCCTGAAGGCTCTCCCCGCGGCGCCGCGCGGTGACGACGATCTCGTCATCCGAGGCGAAGCGTTCGTCGAGCGACTGCTCTTCGGCATCCTGGGCGAGCGCGCCCGAAGCGGCGGCCAGAGCTGCGAGCGCGGCGCCCATGGCCAAGGCGGCTTTCGAGCCAAGTCCTTGAGTCTTCTGCATGCTGGTTCTCCCTACACTGGGCTCTGACGGCCCGATCTTGTGCAAGGCTACCATGCTGCAAGTCCTGCTCACACGACCGCTTCGCGCAGGCAGGAGTGAACAATTTCGCTCATGAGACGCCCGCCCCCTCACCCGCAGCCTCGCTGCGCTGGGTCTTGGGGGTGATGCCGTTCCAGCTCTTGAAGGCGCGGTTGAAGGCTCTGACATCCGAAAATCCGAGGCGGGACGAGATCTCGGGAAGCGGCAATTCCGTCGCCAGGAGAACCCGCGCCCGCCGGTCGAGCGCGTTCCGCCGCAGGATGCGGAAATTCGAGGCCTCGGCCGCGAGCCTGCGCCGCAGCGTGGCGGGGCTGAGGCCGAGACGGGCGCAGATCGCGGCCTGATCCGTGACGCCCTCATGGAGAAGAGCCTCGACGGCCCCGGTGATGCGCTCGCCGCCCTCGGCCGGTCCGCCCGCCGCGCGATCGAGAAGCGCGCAGAGTTCTTCCGTCACGGCCTGGCGCGCCATGCGCTCTGCCGGCGGATAGGCCGAGCAGCGCGTGGCGGCCTCGAGCGGATAGGACAGGGCATAGCGCTCCGCCCCCGTCTCGACCGGCACGCCGACGATATCGCTGAGGGGAAGCAGGGGGGAATGCTTTCGCCGCACCGCGATGCGCAGGAGGCCCTGCCCCGCGGGCGGCGAAATCCGGCAGAACAGGACATGCACGAAGAGGAGCGCGCATTCCATCAGGAAGGCGACATATTCCTCGTTGCGCAGCGTGTAGGGGAAGCCGCGGTCGTCGATCGCGAAGACGGCCGCGCCGCCTTCGCGGGCGACGGCATTGTAGTCGCCGCCGTGAAGAAGGTTGTAGGCGGCGGCCACGCGCCGCATCGCCTCCTCGAGCGTCCCGCGCGCGGGAAGCTGCGACAGGACGAGCGCCGTCGAGCCGGGGAGGAGGTGGCGCGCGGAAAGGTGGCAGGTCTCGTCGCGGAGCTGCTCGGCGACGCGCTCCCGGATGCGCAGATAATGCGAGACCCGGACCTCCGCCTCCGCTGCATCATCGAGGAGGTCGGGGCTCAGCCCCTCGGCGCGCAGGATCGCGCCGAGATCGAGATCGCCGGCGACGGGCCGGATCAGGCGCCGCAGGAGAGTCAGCGGCATGGTCACCGGGCCGCAAGGGGACCTGCCGCTCGAGGATATCGCCGCGCTTTCCACGCGGCAGAGCCTAGCAGCTTCGCCGCGCTAACGGAAACGTGTTGCCCCTAGACGACCTCGCTCCAGGGCATGGAGAGGCGGGTCGCCGAATTGATGATCCCGACCATGGAATAGGTCTGCGGGAAATTGCCCCAGAGCTCGCCGGTCTCGGTGTCCATGTCCTCGGACAGGAGGCCGAGCCGGGTCCGGCGCGAGAGGACATGCTCGAAGAGCTCGCGCGCCTCGTCCCTGCGGCCGACGGAGATCAGCGCGTCGATGTGCCAGAAGGTGCAGGCGGTGAAGGCGGTCTGCGGCTTGCCGAAATCGTCGGCCGCCTTGTAGCGGTAGACGGCATGTCCCTCCCGCAGCTCCGCATCCACGGCATCGACCGTGCTGCGGAAGCGGGCCTTCTCCTGCTCGGAGCGGGGATAGCCGACCTCGCACATCAGAAGGACGCTGGCGTCGAGATAGTCGCCGCCGAAATCGCCGGTATAGGCGCCGCGCGCCTCGCTCCAGGCGCCTTTCTCGATGGTCTCGCGAATGATGTCCGCGCGCTCGTTCCAGTAGATCCTGCGATCCTCGTGGCCGAGATGATGGGCGACATTCGCCAGGCGGTCGCAGGCCGCCCAGCACATCAGGACGGAACTCGTATGGACCGCCGCACGCGTGCGGTACTCCCAGATGCCGGCATCCGGCTGGTCGTGCATCTTGAAGGCCCGCTCGCCGATCTTCTCCATCAGGCGGAAATCCGCCTCGCCCGCCGGGCTGCGCAGGCGCTCGTCGAAGAAGGCCTGCGCCGCGCCGAGGATCACCTGTCCGTAGACGTCGTGCTGGACATGCTCGGAGGCCTGGTTGCCGCGCCGCACGGGCTTGTTGCCGCGATAGCCCGGCAGGCGCTCGACGATGTGCTCCTCGAGGTCCTTTTCAAGCCCGACGCCGAGCACGGGCTGGATATGCCCGCCATCGGTCAGCGCCGCGACATTGCGCAGCCAGCGCAGGTAATATTCGAGCGTCGAGACCGAGGAGAGGCGGTTGAGCGCCGTCACCGTGAAATAGGCGTCCCGGATCCAGCAGAAGCGGTAGTCCCAGTTCCGGGAAGACCCCGCATGCTCGGGCACCGAAGACGTGAGCGCCGCCACGATGCCGCCGGTCTCCTCGAAGACGCAGAGCTTGAGCGTGATCGCGGCGCGGATGACCGCCTGCTGGTACTCGAAGGGCACGGCGAGTCGGCGGGACCATTCCTGCCAGTAGTCGATGGTGCGCTCTTCCCAGTCGCGGGTGACCACGTCGACGGCATCGGAGAGGGACTCGTCGGGGCCGAAGATCATGTTGATCGGGCGGTCGAGCGTGAACTGCGTCTCGCTCATCACATAGGAGATCGGCGCGTCGGTCGTGACCCGGAAGCGGCTGCCGTCCTCTGAGCGGTAGCGGATATGGTTGGTGCCCCGGCTGACGCCGAGATCGCCGCCGGCCCAGCCATCCTTGGGGCACAGGTGCAGCTTGATCCTCGGCGTGCCGCCGCGCGGGACGATGCGGCGGACGAAGGAGGCGGGGCGGAAGGTCCGGCCGCGCGCGGAGAAGCGGGGGCAGAAGTCGTAGATATCGACCATGCAGCCCTCGCCCGCGCAGAGCGTGGTCTTCAGGACCGCGGTGTTGCGCAGATAGATCTGCTCGGAATGCGTATGACCGACGAGCTCGACCGAAAAGGTGCCCTCGCCGCCGAGCAGGGCATCGAAGACGGGCTCCCCGTCGAAACGGGGCAGGCACAGGAACTGGTAGGCGCCGTGCTCGTCGATCAGACCCGCGATCGACCCGTTTCCGACAATCCCCAGTTCAAGCGAATTCATGCAGCGCCTTCCTCATCCAGTTCCAGACCTCGTCGGGCCCGTCGAGCCGATAGCGTGCCGAGGTCTCTCCGTCACCGACTTTCACGGCATCCCCGCCGAGCCGCTGGACCACGGCGAAGCCGTCCTCATCGGTCGTGTCGTCGCCGAGGAAGAGCGGCGTGCGCCCGGCAAAGGGCGCCTCCTTCATGAGCCGCTCGATGACGACGCCCTTGTCCACGCCCTCGGGCTTGAGTTCGATGACCCGTTTGCCGTGCTGGAGCTTGTAGCCTTCATTGGCGTCGGCGATCCCGCTCAGGCTCGCCAGCAGCGGCTCCTGGCAGTCCGGGTTCTGGCGATAGTGGATGGCGAGGACGGCGGCCTTCTCCTCGACTACCACGCCGGGAAAGGCGGCGACCGCCTCGCGCACTGCTTCGGTCAGGGCCTCGGGCGCGGACGGAACGGTGGCGGGCTCGGCCTCGCCGGGGGACAGGACGATGCCGCCATGATTGCCCGCGCGCCACAGCATCACCGGCACGCGCGCGGTGACGTCGCGGGCGTCGCGGCCGGAGACCAGCGCCACCGCGCCGCCGAGCCGCTCGGACAAATCCGTTAGGGTCGCCGCGCCGCCCTCCGGCAGGTTCACCGCATCCGGGTCGTCCTGGAGCGGCGCGAGCGTGCCATCGAAATCGAGAAAAAGCGCAGTCTTCGCCGTCAGCAGCGCCGGCGGCGCCTCCTGAGTTTCCCTCATGCCAGAAATTCCTACCGTCCCATCGCGATCACGCTGCCGCCGGGCTCCCGCCCCGGCCGCGCATTCGGATCCAGATCTCCCAAGAAGGCGTCGCGCCACCAGACGATATCCTGCGCCCGCACCACCTTCATCATCGCTTCCCAACGCCTGCGGCGTTCGGCCAGCGGCATTTTCAGGCCGGTGCGCATCCCGTCCGCCATCCCGGACATGTCGTGCGGGTTCACGAGCAGCGCGCCGCCCGAGAGCTGCTCGGCCGAGCCTGCGAACTGGCTCAGCAGGAGGACGCCCGGATCCTCCGGATCCTGCGCGGCGACGAATTCCTTGGCAACGAGGTTCATCCCGTCATGGAGCGGCGTGACGAGCGCCAGGCTGGCGATGCGATAGAGGCCGGCGAGATAGTCGCGCGGATAGGACCGCGCGAGATAGCGGATCGGGATCCAGTCCAGATCGCCGTAATCGCCGTTGATGCGGCCGGCGAGCTGGTCGAGATCCTCGCGCAGGTCCTGATATTCCTCGACCTTGGTGCGGGAGGGCGGCGCGATCTGGGTATAGGAAATCTTGCCGTGCAGCTCGGGATAATGGTCGAGAAGCCGACCCATCGCCTCGAAGCGCTGCGGGATGCCTTTGGAATAGTCCATCCGGTCGACGCCGAGGATCAAGGAGCGCCCGCCGAGGAACGGCCTGATGCGGGAAATCGCCTGCTGGGCCGGTTCGCCCTCCGCCGCCTTGACGAAGGCGTCCGCATCGATCCCGATCGGATAGGACTTCACGGTGATGGTGCGGCCCAAGACCTCGAAGCGGCAGTCGCCGAGCGCCTTCGCGTCCATCTCCTCGAGAATGTATTTCTCGAAGTTGCGCCGGTCATTCGTCGTCTGGAAGCCGACAACGTCATAGGCGGCGAGCCCTCTGGCGAGCTGCGCATGGTCGGGGAGCGACTTGAAGATCTCCGGCGGCGGGAAGGGGATATGCAGGAAATAGCCGATCCGGCCCTGCCATCCGAGATCGCGCAGATCGCGCCCCAGAAGGAAGAAGTGGTAGTCGTGGACCCAGACGAGGTCGCCGGGCTGAAGGCGCGGGCGGACGAGCCGCGCGAAGCGGCGGTTCACCTCGGCATAGACCTCGTATTCGACCTCGTCGAAATTGGCGAGATCGACCCGGTAGTGCAGCACGGGCCACAAAGCGCGGTTGGCATAGCCGAGATAGAAGCCTTCGTGTTCGGCCTCGGTCAGGTCGGTGACGGCGAATTCGACGCCGTCCTCCTCGAACACTTCGACGCCGCGCGGCGCGGTCTTCACCACGTCGCCGGACCAGCCGAACCAGGTGCCTTTCGTTTCGACAAGCGCCTGCCAGAGCGCGACGGCGAGGCCGCCTGCCTTCGACCCCCCGGCCGCGGTGCGGTTGGAGACGCCGATGAGTCTAGCCATGGGTTTTCGGCTTCATTGTTGCTCTTAGCTGCGAACACCCCCGAAGACGGGAGGTTCGGACGAAATGCGGCTCGAATATGGTCACGTCCCAGCCTTGTGCCGCCTGGAAAGCTGCCTGACTACCCCCCGGAACAGTCGCGTCTCCGCTTCGGTCAGCTTGGCATGGGTGAGCATGGTGCGAAGATTGCGCTCGAGCGTCGGACGCTTGGCTTCGGGATAGAAATAGCCCGCTTCGTCGAGCGCCTCGAAGAGATGGACGATCATGCCTTCGACGGCCTCCCGCGGCGCGGGCGTCTCGTCATAGGGGCTGTCGAAGCGCTGCCCCGAGGCTACGGCGCGCGACCATTCGTAAGCGACCAGAAGCACGGCCTGTGCGAGGTTGAGCGAGGAGAAACCGGGGTTCACCGGCACGGTCAGGATCGCGTCGGCATAAGAGAGGTCGTCCGTGGAGAGGCCGGACTTCTCGCCGCCGAACAGAACCGCCGTGCGATGGCCGTTCTGCGCGTGCCCCTGCAGCACGGCGGCCGCCTCGGGCGGCTCGTGCACCGGCACGAACAGCCCGCGATGCCGCGCGGTGGTCGCCAGCACATGGGTGCAGTCGGCGACGGCGTCCGCCACGCTTGGAAAGACGCGCGCCTTGTCGATGACCTCGGAGGCGCCCGCCGCCATGGCGCCCGCGCGCGGATTGGGCCAGCCGTCGCGCGGCTCGACGAGGCGCAGCCCCGTCAGGCCGAAATTCAGCATGGCGCGGGCGGCGGCGCCGATATTTTCTCCCATCTGCGGCCGGACGAGGATGATGAGCGGTGTGATCATGGCCCGCCTCTAGCGGCGTTGCGCGCCCGGGTACACACGCGGCCGCCGGCGCCATATCTTGCATCCATGCCAGATCTTCCCGCGCTCCCGCCCACCGTCCTGCCCGGCAGAGCCGTCCTCTCGCTCACGGGCGAGGAAACCGTTCCCTTTCTACAAGGCCTTCTGACGGCGAACCTCGAAAAGCTCTCTTCGGGCGGCGTCACCCACACCGCCCTGCTCACGCCGCAGGGCAAGGTGCTCTCGGCCTTCTTCGTCTGGCGCCGGGAGGACGGCGTCCTGATCGACGCCGCGCCGGGCGAGGCGCAGCCGCTCCTGCAGCGCCTGCGCCTCTACAAGCTGCGCGCCAAGGTCGAGATCGAGGATGTCTCGGGCCGCTTCGCCGTCGTCGTCAGCGGGGATGGCGAAGCGGCCGATCCGCGCCTCGCCGCGCTCGGCGCCCGCCGGCTCTGCGAAGAGGATGCCGAAAAAGGCGATCCCGACGCCTATGAGGCGCGCCGCATCGCGCTCGGCGTGCCCGAATTCGGCGCCGACTACGGAAGCGGCGAGGTCTTTCCGATGGACGTGAACCTCGATGCCCTCGGCGCGGTCGACTACAAGAAGGGCTGCTTCGTCGGCCAGGAGGTCGCGAGCCGCATGTTCCGCAAGGGCGAGGTGCGCAAGCGCAGCTGGCGGGTCCTCGGCGAAGGGCCGCTGCCGAAAGGCGCGCCGGTCACCGCCGGAGGCAGCACGCTCGGCACGGTGACGTCCTCTCATGGCGGAAGCGGCATTGCCCTCCTCCGCGTCGACAGGGCGCAGCGCGCCGAGGAAGCGCCGCAGGTCGAGGGCCTGCCCGTCACGCTCCTGGCGCCGGACTACCTGTCTTGAGCGGACCGCAGGCGCCCGCCCGCTGCGCCTGGGTGCCGGCGAACGATCCTCTTTACGCCGAGTATCACGACACCGAGTGGGGCGTGCCGGAGCGGGACGACCGCGCGCTCTACGAGAAGCTCGTCCTCGACGGCTTCCAGGCGGGCTTGAGCTGGCGCACCATCCTGCACAAGCGGCAAGCCTTCCGCCGCGCCTTCGAGGGCTTCGAGCCGGAGCGCGTGGCCGCCTTCGGCGAGGAAGACATCGCCCGCCTCCTCAGCGATAAGAGCATCGTCCGCTCCCGCGCCAAGATCGAAGCGGCCATCGGCAATGCCCGCGCCTGGCTTTCGGTGATGGAGCGGGAGTCCTTCTCCGAATGGCTGTGGTCCTATTACGGCGGCGCGCCGCGCCAGAACGCCTGGCCCGCGGCAGCGGCGGTCCCTGCCGAAACGCAGACCAGCCGCCGCATGGCGAAAGACCTCAAGGCCCGCGGCTTCCGCTTCTGCGGCCCGGTCATCACCTATGCCTTCTGCCAGGCCGTCGGCATGGTGAACGATCACGAGACCGCCTGCTTCCGTCACCGCGCCCTCGCCGCCTGACCACTCGCGGCACGGGTGAAAGAAGAAGGCGCGGCGGCTCGCGCGTGTGCTCTTCAACCTCCTGTTACCCCCTGCTAAGCGATAGTCCCGCGCGACAACCGGCGCATCCGGAGGACGAGGGACAGCATGAAAATCGCATCGCTCTTCGCGGCACTGGCCGCCTGCGCCCTCTGCACGGGCCCCGCCTCGGCTCAGGGTCTGGCCACGGCGCCTTTGTCGCAGAGCGACGTCCTGCGCGAGGTGCGCCCCCTGTCGGAGGCCGATGCCGCCCGCTATCGCGAGGCCTTCGCCGCGCAGGAGAAAGGCGACTGGAAGACCGCCGACAGAGTGATCGGCGCGATCGAGGACCCGGTCCTTCTCGGCTACCTCCTCGAACAGCGCTACATGCACCCGACGGCCTACCGCTCCTCCTACCGGGAGCTCGCCCGCTGGCTCGATGCCTATGCGGATCACCCCAATGCCGGTCCGGTCCACCGCCTGGCGCTTCGCCGGCGTCCCGTGGGCGAGACGCCGCGCCGCCCGGCCAAGCGCCGCTGGCGGACAGAGCCGCCGAAACCCCTGCCCGCGGAGCTCGAAGCGGACTACCGCGCCAATCCCCATGGCCGCGCCGAGGTCCGCCGCATCGAGCTGCGCCTGCGCTCGCTCCTGTCGCGCGACCGGCCGACCCAGGCGCTCAACTATCTGAACGAGCCGCGCCAGTTCAATCGCCTCACCCGCGCCCAGACCGACCGCGTGCGCGGCTGGATCGCCGAAAGCTTCTATTTCAACGGGAAGCTCTCGCAGGCGCGCGCGCTCGCCGTCGCGGCGGCCGACCGCTCTCCGGATTCGGCCGTCCTCGCCCATTGGATCGCCGGCCTCTCCCATATGCGGATGGAGGACCCGGCCCGCGCTTACTCCTATTTCGCGCGCATGGCCGCGATCGAGGAGCAGACGCCGCGCCTGCGCGCCGCCGGCGCCTATTGGGCGGCGCGCACGGCGATCGCGGCGGGCCGGGCGGATGCCGTCACCGCCCATCTCGAAACCGCGGCCGGCATGCCCCTGACCCTCTACGGCCAGCTCGCGCTCGGACAGCTCGGACGGGAGTCCGGCATCGACTGGACGCCGCCCGTCCTGACCGTGTCGGATTACGACCGGCTGACATCGCTCAGCCCACGGATCGCCCGCGCCGCGGCGCTCGCCCAGATCGGCCATGAGCGCGAGGCGCAGGACGAGCTGCGCTGGGTGCATGCCGAGCTGCCGCAGGAGGAGGACACGACCCTCGCCGCCCTCACCCATGTCCTCGACCTGCCGACCGCGCAGCTGATGATCGCGCTGAGCGGCGGCGCCTACGAGCCCGAGAACGCGCAGCTGCGCGCTGGGCTCTTCCCCGTCCCCGATTACGCGCCCAATGGCGGCTTCACGGTGGACAGGGCCCTGCTCTTCGCGCTGATCCGCCAGGAATCGAAGTTCATGACCCATGCCCGCAGCCGGGTCGGCGCGGCGGGCCTGATGCAGCTCATGCCGCGCACCGCCGCCTATATCAGCCGCGACCGCAGCCTCGCCCATTCGCGCAGCCGCGCATCGGACAAGCTCTACGAGCCGGGCTACAACATGCAGCTGGGCCAGTCCTATGTCGAATACCTGCTGAGCGAGCACGATGACGGCTCGCGCGACCTCTTCGCGATGATGCTCAGCTACAATTGGGGGCCGGGCAATTACCGCCGCTGGCAGGCGCGCAACCCGATCGACGATCCCCTGCTGCGGATCGAGAGCGTGCCGAACCCCGAAGCGCGCGGCTTCGTCGACCACGTCATGACCAATCTCTGGCTCTATCGCGAGCGCCTGGGCGAGCCCGCCCCGAGCCGCGATGCGCTGGCGGCCGGCGGCGCCCCCGTCTATCGCAGCGTGAGCGAGGGCGCGCGGGGCTTGTCCGCCGACTGAGCCGCGCCTACACGGCGAAGCGTCGGGGCGTAGCGCAGCCTGGTAGCGCATCTGCTTTGGGAGCAGAGGGTCGCAGGTTCGAATCCTGCCGCCCCGACCAGCCTTCCCCAGTGTTCAGCCGAAGCCGGGCTCTCGCGCGATGACCCGCCGGCCAGGACCGCTGGCCGGCATCGCGCGAGAAAGCCTGCGAGCCCGTAGGTGAATTTCATTCATCGCCGCAATGACGCAAGGCCCGGCAGCGTCGGCGCTTCGCGGGCCCATATCCCTGTCGATCCCGTCCGGCGCCGTCAGGCCCGGACTCTTCGAGAGGAGGCAGACGATGCTTGATGAAACCTATACGCTCAACAACGGTGTCGCGATTCCCAAGATCGGGTTCGGCACCTGGATGATCGACGATTCCAAGGTGGAGGCGGCGGTCGGCGCAGCGCTCGATGCCGGCTATCGCCATATCGACACCGCCCAGGCCTATCAGAACGAACGCGGCGTCGGCGCCGCGATCCGCAACAGCTCCGTTGCGCGCGAGGATGTCTTCGTCACCACCAAGCTGGCGGCCGAGATCAAGTCGCTCGACGACGCCCGCGAAGCGATCGACGGTTCGCTGAAGACGCTTGGCCTGGACATGATCGACCTGATGATCATCCACAGCCCGCAGCCTTGGTCCGACTTCCGCAGCGGCGAGCATTTCTTCGAGGGCAATCTTCAGGCGTGGCAAGCGCTCGAAGAGGCGCTCGCGGCAGGCAAGCTGCGGGCCATCGGCGTCTCGAACTTCGAGAAGCCCGATCTGGAGAACATCCTGAAGAACGGCAGCGTGAAGCCCGCGGTGAACCAGTTCCTCACCCATATCGGCAACACGCCGCGCGAGCTGATCGCCTATACGCAGGGCGAGGACGTGCTGGTCGAGGCCTTCTCTCCGCTCGGTCACGGCAAGATCCTGGATCACCCCGAGGCCAGAGAGATCGCCGGCAATTACGATGCCGGCGTCGCGCAACTGGCGATCCGCTATTGCCTGCAGCTCGGCCTGCTGCCGCTGCCCAAATCGGTCACGCCCTCGCACATCCAAAGCAACGCCGAAGTCGATTTCGAAATCTCGGATGCGGATATGGAGAGGCTGAAGAACCTGTCGATCACGGATTACGGCGATGCGAGCCAGTTCCCGGTCTATGCGGACAAGGCGCGGGCGCAATGAGCGTAACCTATGACTTCAGCGGCAAGACCGCTTTCGTCACCGGTGCGGGCAAGGGCATGGGGCTGGCGGCCGCCAGCGCCTTTGCCGCTGCCGGCGCCGCGGTCGCCCTCGTCGACTGGGACGGGGACGTGCTGCATGCCGAAGCCGACCGTCTGAGCGATGCAGGCCACCACGTGCTGCCGGTCGTCTGCGACGTCGCGGACGAGGCTGCGGTCAGGGACGCGGTGAAGCGGAGCGTGTCCGAACTCGGCGCTCTCGACATGGCCTTCAACAATGCCGGCATCCAGGCCGATGCGGTCGAGTTCGCGGATCTGGCGATCGACCAGTACGACCGGATGCTCGGGATCAACCTGCGCGGCGTGGCCGTGGCCATGAAGTATCAGCTGGCGCATATGCGCCAAGCCGGCGGCGGCGCGATCGTCAACAACAGCTCGCTCGGCGGCTTCGTCGGCGTCCCCGGCCGCGCCGCATATCATGCCGCCAAGCACGGCATTCACGGGCTGATCAAGAGCACCGCGCTCGAATATGCCACGCGCGGCATCCGCGTGAACGGCGTGGCGCCCGGCATCATCGATACGCCGATGGTGTCCGACATGAAGAATGCGGAGGAAGGCGTGATCGAGGAGATGATGCGGGACGTCCCGATCAAGCGCCTCGGACAGCCAGAGGAGATCGCGGCGGCGGTGATGTGGCTGTGCAGCGATGGCGCGAGCTTCGTGACCGGCCACATCATCGCGGTCGACGGCGGCTATGTCGCCCGCTGAAATCACGCCTACGGTGGACGCGGACGATACCGTTCTGATCTTCGCGGATCTCCAGCCCGAGCTGGTGGCGAAGAGCCGCACGCGATCGGCCGACGGCATCTCGGCAGCGGCGGCTGCGCTGGCGCGCGCGGCCGGCCTGTTCGGCCTGCCCATGCTGTTCACCGTGGTGGGGGTGGACGGAAAGGCGCCGAGCCACCTCCCCGCCATCGCCGAACATGCTGGCGCGGCGAACAGCTTTACCCGCCGCCATGCCCGCCCTTTCGCCGACGAGGATTTCACCGCAGCGCTCGCCGCGACCGGCCGGCGGACCTTGGTCGTCGCGGGATATTCGGCCGAGGCCGTGATCCAGTACCTCGCGCTCGACGGGATCGCCAACGGTTATCGCGTCGCGGTGGCGCTCGAAGGGGTCGGCGCCCGTTCGGCCCGGGCGGAGGCAGCGGCGCTGCGGCGGATCGAGCGGGCGGGCGCCATCGTCACCTCGGTGGCGGACATACTGCAATCGGCGGAAGGGGCCCTGACAGGGGTGCGCGGCAAGGCCTGCTTCGCCATCGTTCATGAATTCATGGGAGCGGACGGCTGAAATGCCAGGAGAACCAGCAATGACAGAAGATTTTCAAGGAAAGGTCGCCTTCGTCACGGGCGCCGCATCGGGCCTCGGCTTCGCAACCGCCGGGGCTTTCGCCGAAGCGGGCGCGAATGTCGCGCTGATCGATCTTGATAAAGACGATGTCGAAGATGCGGCGGGAAGAATCGGCGGCGCCACGCTCGCCATCGCCTGCGATGTCAGCGACGAGGCGTCTGTCGAAAAGGCCGTCGCGCGCACGATAAGTGAGTTCGGCCGACTCGATTTCGCCTTCAACAATGCGGGCGTGATGGTCGATCGCGCCGAAACCGCCAATGCCTCCACGGACGACTTCGACAGGACCATCGCGGTGAACCTGCGCGGCGTCTGGCTCTGCATGAAGTACCAGCTGCAGGAAATGACCCGGCAGGGGGCGGGGGCCATCGTCAACTGCTCCAGCATGGGCGGCGAAGTCGGCGGGCCGGGCCTTAGCGCCTATCACGCCTCGAAGCACGGCGTTCTGGGACTGACCAAGACCGCCGGGCTCGAATACGCCGCGAAGAACATTCGCGTGAATGCCGTGCTGCCGGGCGTCTTCGACACTTCGATGAATGACTCGCTCGAGGAAGAGCAGCCCGAGATGCTGGAGCAGATCAAGGACGAGGTACCGATCGGACGTTTGGGTAAGCCCGAAGAGGTCGCCTCCGCAGTGCTGTTCCTCTGCGGCTCGGGCGCCAGCATGATCATCGGGCATGGCCTGGCGGTCGACGGAGGGTTTCTTGCGCGCTGACGGCCCGCGGGCCTATCTCGTGAGAGCCCGGCCTCAGCGCACGAGCGGCCTGATCCGGTCGACCTCCGCGGCCTCGCACAGCGCCGTTCCCTCCGTCTGCATGGTCGCGGCAGCGGCCGCGACCGCGAGGCGCAGGGAAGGCGCGAGCTCCTCTCCGCGCGCAAGCCCCGCCGCGAGGCCGCCGACGAAGCTGTCTCCGGCACCGACGGCGCTGCGGACCTTTACCGGCGGCGGGATCGCGGCGACCGCCTCCCCGCCTTCCACCAGCAGGGCGCCCTGCGCCCCGTGAGTGAGGATGACCGCTTCGCAGCCGCGCGCGAGCAGTGTCCTCGCCCACGACACCGCTCCGTCCGGCCAGGAGAGGCCGCTTCCTGCCAGCGCCTCGGCTTCCGAAAAGTTCAGTCTCAGGAGGAAAAGGCCCGCCGAAAGCGCGCCCGCCACGCCGCGGGAGCTGTCGAGGATGAAGCGCGCCTCCGCCTGCGCCGCGATGCGCGCCGCCCCGGCCCAGAATGCGCCGTCCGAGCCCGGCGGCAGGCTGCCGCTGCCCACGCAGAGCGCGCCCGGCGCCAAGGCATCGGCGAAGGCCGTCAGGAGCGCGGCCCCCTCCTCCCGCGTGAGCGCGGGCCCCGGCGTCACGAAGCGGAGAAGCTCGCCCGTCTCCTCGGACCGGGCAACGAAGCTCGACCGGGTCATGCCCGCGATCGGCACAGCCTCCGGCGTCAGCCCTTCTGCGGCGGCGAGCGTCTTCACCTGATCGCCGGTGACGCCGCCGAGCGGCAGGACGGCGCGGGTGGGAACCCCGAGGCGGGCGAGAACGCGCGAGACATTCACTCCGCCGCCGCCCGGATCGAGCCTTGCGGGGCCGGTTCTGAGCTTCACATCGGGCAGGATGCGGGACACCTCGACATAGGTATCGAGCGCAGGGTTCGGCGTGAGCGTGACGACGGGGTGCATGGTCCTATCCTGTTTTCCTCTGCGTGATGCGGGCGCCGTCCCGTAGCTCTGCGCTGGGATGGGTGACGACGCTGTCCCCTTCGGCCAAGCCTTGCCTGACCTTCGCGACCACGCCGTTGTCCTGCGCGACCGAGACCTGCGTGAGGCGGGCGCGTCCCCCTTGCGCCCGGAACACCGCCCAGTCTCCGCCGGCACGGAACAGCGCGCTCGACGGCACCCGGAGCGCCTGGGGGTCGGCCCAAATCTCGATGACCGCCTCGATGCGGTAGCCATGCCCGAGGCGGGCGCGCGCCGCATCCTTTCCGGTGAAGCGGATGACGGCGATCACGCGCTGCTCCTCGACGCCGAGCGCGGAATATTTGGTGAAGCCCCAGGGTTCGATGCGCTCCACCTCGCCGGCGAGCGGCTCGGGGCCGCCCCAGGCCTCGATGCGGACGGGATCGCCCGGCTCGGCCGCGACCGCATCGGAGGAGAGGAGCTCGACCTCCACCTCGAGATCGCCCTCGGGGTCTCCGATCTCGGCGAGGGCCGTGCCGGCGGCGACCACGCCTTCGCTTTCATGCATCACCTGGAGCAGGCGCCCCGTCACCGGCGCGCGGATCGGCAGCGCTCCGGGCGGATGGGGATTGCCGGTCATCTGCGCCATCATGCGCTCCGGCGGCTCGAGCAGCGCCCTCGCATGGCGCAGATCGGCCTCGGCGGCGTGGATGGTGGCCTGCGCCGCGGCGACGGCTTCAAAGGCGCCCTCGGCGCTGCGCCGGGCGGCTTCGAGATCGCGCTGGGCGGCGGCCTCGACCCGGCGCAGGCTCGTCATCCGGGCCAGTTCGCTTTGCGCATAGGTTCTTTCGGCGAGGGCGCGGCCATGCTCGGCCTCCGCTGCCGCGAGCGCCGCTTCGGCCGCCTCGACGGCCGCTTCGGCCTGGCGCCGGGTGCGGGGGTCGAGCACCGCGGGGTCCGCGGGCATCATGTAGGCAAGAACGGTCTCGCCGCCTTTCACGGGGTCTCCGGGATCGAGTTCGATGCGCGAGACCCGCGCCGTGACCGGTGCGGACACCACGTAGTTGTCGCGCACGACCGTGCGCCCCTCCTCCCTGATGGTCACGCTCATCGGCCCGACCGTCACGTCTTCGAGGTCGACCGCCATCGGCCGGGGCCAGAAGGCCCAGACGAGCGTGGCGCCGACGAGAGAGGCGAGCACGAGGGCCAGGACGCCGCGGCGGGATCTGCGAGGTCTTGCGGCCATGCCCTACTCCCTCACCTTGAGCGCGGAGACGAGGTCGAGCCGCCGCACGTCGCACATGACGAGAAGGCCCGCGGCCACCGAAGAGATGAGAACGGTCAATGCCGCGACGCCGAAGCCCCGGGGGTCGAAGACCGTGGGGATGGAATAGAGGTCCGTGCTCACCGCCTGCGCCACGACGATCCACAGAAAGACGCCCATCATGCCGCCCACCGGCAGGGCGATCACCGTGAGAAGGGCGAGTTCGCCAAGGAGGACATAGCCCGCCTCGGCGCTCGTGAAGCCCAGGACCCTCAGGCTGGCGAGGTCGCGCGCCCGTTCGATGAAGGCGATCCGTGCGCTGTTGTAAACCACGCCCACGGCGATCACGATGGAGACGACCATCATGATGCGGCGGAACAGCCCGGGGCCCTCGTCCAGCATCCGGTCGAGCTCCGCGAGGGACTCGCTTTGCAGGGACACGCCGAGAACGATGGGGGCTTCGCGCAGCCTCTCGGTCACCGCATCGGCCCGCGCGCTATCGACCATGAGCACGGCGCCGCTCACCCGCCCCTCCTCGCCGAGAAGGCGCCCGAGGACGCCCTCGTCCATATAGGCGGGGGTGCCGATCAGCGCGTCCGCCGTCGCGGCGACGGGCAGCGCGATGGAAGGCCGGCTGCCGGTGCGGACATCGACCGTGATCTCGTCACCCGCCTCGGCGCCGAGAAGCCGCGCCAGGCTTTGCGACAGGACGAGCCCGCCGGCGGGCATGTCGAGCGGCCGCAGATCGGCGCCGAGCGCGCGGGACAGCTCGGCCTCGCCGCTGAGGCCGGTGATGCTGCCCAGCCGCTCGGATGTTCCGTTCACGAAGCGCACGGGCACGTCGCGCCTGCCTTCCACCCGCTGCACGCCGTCGATGCGGCCGAGGGCGAAGAGGGCGGCGCGCCCCCGCGGGTCGGTGAAGGTGACGCCGACATCGTGCCGGTCGGCGATGTCGAAGCTGCGCACGACCATCTCGTCCACGGCGGCGGCGTTGAAGCCCATCATCACCGTCAGGCTCATCGCGGCGCCGATGCCGACAATGGTCAGCGCCGCCTTGAGGGGCGCGCGCAGGATGCGGCGGGCGACCATGCGACTCGGCTGATCGAGCCAGCGCGGCAGGCTTCCCCTGCCCCCGTAATCGGGCGGGACGGGCGGCCGCATGGCGATGGCGGGCGGCAGGGCAGCGGCGGCCCGGACGGCGAGGACCGCGGCGATGCCGGCGCTGGCGACCCCTGCGAGGATGGACGTGCCGAGCGCCCTGACCGGCGGATCGTAGAGCAGGAAGGGAAAGTGGTATACGGAGCTGTAGAGCGCGCTGACCCTGGCGCCGAGATAAAGGCCGCCGAGCCAGCCGAGCACGCCGCCCAGGACCGCGACGGCGAGCGCGAATTTCAGATAGTGCCAGCCGACCTCGCCGCCCGACCGCCCGAACGCCTTGAGGAGGCCGATCTCCTCGCGCTCCGTCTGGACCAGCCGTCCGATCACCACGTTGAGGAGGAAGGCGCTGACCCCGAGAAAGAGCGGCGTCATGATCCGATCCATGACGCGCAGCTGCTCGAGATCCTCGGTCAGATAGCGGTCCGAGGTCTGATCCTCGCGGGCATAGGCGCCCGCGCCGCCATAGGGCGCAAGGAGGCGGTCCGCTGTCTCGATCACGGCAAGGAGGTCCGCGTCACGCGACAGGGTCAGCAGCGCATCGTTGAAGGCGCCGTCGAGATCGAATGCCGCTTCGAGCGCCTCGCGCGAGGCCCAGATGACGGCGAAGCGCGCATCGTTGGACACGAACTCGCCAGGTGCCATGGCGAAGATGAATTCCGGAGAATACGCGGTTCCGACGATGCGGAACGTCTCGCGCTGCCCGTCCGCCGTCACGGTGATGTCGTCGCCGGGGCCGAGGCCGGTCGCTCTGGCGAAGGCGTCGAGAAGCAGGATTTCGGAGGACCGCCCGGGCGCGATCATGCGTCCGGCCGAAAGCGTGACGCCGTTGAGCGGCGCGGCCGCCGAAGCATCGTAGGAGACGAGCCGGGCGCTGATCGGCGGCGCGCCCGGCAGGTCCACCCGGCCGAAGGCGCTGATGCGCCCTTCTGCGGCCGTCACGCCGTCGATCCGCCGCAGCCGCTCGATCAGCCCGACGGGCGCCCGCGTCACCGGCGCGAAGACATCCGCGAAGCGGGTGCGCTCGTAATAGGCGCGCTTGGTGGCGTCGAGCGCGGCATAGGTGCTGGTCGACATGACGAGCAGCGCCGATCCGGCGGCGATGACGAAGGCGATCGCCAGCACCTGTCCGCGCAGGCGCCAGAGGTCGCGCAGGAGCTTGCGGTCCAGAACCGGCAGCAGGCGGATCACCAGCTCAGCTCCCTTGCCCGGGCCTTGTCCTCATTGCATGCGACAGAGCCGACCCGCCCGTCCGCGAAGGTGACGACCCTGTCCGCCATGGCCGCGGTCGCCGCGGCATGGGTGATGATGAGTGTCGTCGTGCCGAGGCGCTCGTTGAGATCCTGAAGGACGGCCAGCACCTCCGTTCCCGTCCTGCTGTCGAGGGCACCGGTCGGCTCGTCGCAGAAGAGGACGGTGGGATTCTTGGCGACGGCGCGGGCGATGGCCACCCGCTGCTGCTCTCCGCCGGACAGCTCTGAGGGAAAGTGATCCGCCCTGCCCTCGAGGCCGACAAGCGCCAGGGCCTCCATCGGATCGACCGGGTGCGGCGCGATTTCCGCGACGAGCTCCACATTCTCGAGCGCGGTGAGGCTGGGCATCAGATTGTAGAACTGGAAGACGAAGCCGACATGGGCGCGCCGGTAGCGGGTGAGCTCCCGCTGCGAAGCCCCCGTCAGCGCCACGCCGCGGAACAGGACCTCTCCGTCCGTGGCCGTGTCGATGCCGCCGAGGATGTTGAGCAGGGTCGACTTCCCGCTTCCCGACGGTCCCAGAAGGACGGTCAGCTCTCCGTCCGGCAGGGTCAGGTCGATGCCGCGCAGCGCCCTGACGGCGGCCGTGCCTTCGCCATAGACCTTTGTCAGCGTTCGGATGACGAAGGCATCCTCGTGCCGCTGGCCGGCCTCCGGCGGGGCAGCATCCGGTGCTCTGCGCCTGCTACCCCGGAGCGTCCGCATCGGCCTCCTCCGTTGCTGAAGCCGCCGCGCGCCACAGCCGTTCGGCGACGGCGAGGCTGGCCTTGCGCGGCAGCGCGCCCTCCGAGCGGCTCGTCAGCGCGATCGGCACGCGCGCCCCGAGCACCACGCCCGCCGCGACCGCGCCGCCGAGATGGTCGAGCTGCTTGGCGAGTATGTTTCCCGCTTCGAGATCGGGCGCGAGAAGGATATCGGCGTCCCCGGCCACCGCCGAGCGCAGGCGCTTCGCAGCGACCGCTTCGGGCGAGACGGCGAGGTCGAAGGCGAGCGGGCCATCCGCCAGGAGCACGCCGAGCTGGCCGCGATCCGCCATGACCTTGAGTGCCGCCGCCTCCACCGTCGTCGGCAGCGTTTCCTCCACGGTCTCGACGGCGGAAAGGATCGCCGCCTTGGGAAGGGGGGTGCCGAGCGCGCGGGACAGCGCGCCCGCATTGGCGAGAATGTCCGCCTTCTGGGACAGGCTCGGCGCCACGTTCACCGCGGCATCGGTTACGATGAGAAGCTTGTGGTAGGCAGGGGCATCCATGACATAGGCATGGCTGACGCGCCGCTCCGTCCGCAGACGGTTCGCGCGATCGAGGACGGGCGCCAGCACTTCGCTCGTATGCAGGTCCCCCTTCATCAGGATGTCGGCCTCGCCGCGTCCTGCCATCTCAGCGGCCCTCGCGCCCGCGGCGTGGCTGTGCGGCACGTCTTCGATGCGGGCGCCGCCGAGCGGACGGCCGAGGTCCGCCGCGGCGGCCTCGATCCGGTGCCGGGGGCCGACGAGAACGAGCTCCGCCCGCCCCTCCTCCGCCCGGTCCAGCACCGGACCCAGCGTGCGCGGGCTGACTGGATGGATGAGAGCGATCTTGGGAATAGCGCCGCCTCCGGGGGCTGCCATGAGCGCATGCAGGCGCTCTCCTCGCTCCGGCAGGAGGAGCGCCGGCAGGTCGGGCAGATCGACGGCTCTCGCCTCGCGCGGTGCCAGCACCTCCGCCTCGCCGACGAGGACATCCCCTTCGCCACCTGACACGCGGCAGGCGAGCAGCACGCGCCCGTCTTCGGGCTTGCCTGCGACCTGCACCGTGGCCCGTACCTCATCGCCGACCCGCACCGGCGCGGTGAAGCGGAAGTCCTGACGCAGATAGATCGTGCCTGGCCCGGGCAGTTCCGTCCCCAGGAGCGTCGAGATCAGCGATGCGGTCCAGGCGCCGTGGGCGACGATGCCGTGAAAGGGGCCCGAGCGCGCCCACGCCTCGTCCATGTGGGCCGGGTTCACGTCGCCGGAAATGCCGGCGAAAGCGGCGATGTCGTGCATGGTGAGCCGGCGGGTCAGCGAAGCCTCCTCGCCGATGGCCAGATCCTGCCATCTCCTGCCGGTCGCCTGCCGCATGGGACCTCCTCGTCTCGGGGAGAACCAAGCAGCCGCGGCTCGCATCGGCCTTGATGCTGCGCAACACGGGCTTGATCGGCATCAGCGCGGGCATGAACCGGTCGCGGCATGCTCCGGACCATCTCAGACCAGGGAGGTTATCTCATGGCGGACGCATCACCCCGCACATCCAAGAAGGAGGCCGCCTCGCCCGGCCCCGCCGTCACCGGTTCCGACGAAATGCCGCCCCCTTTCGTCTCGATCTATACGCCCCTCCTCGACGGCAGGGTGGGGATCGGCATCGCGGCGCATGGCCTCAAGGCCTGTGCGAACGCCGCGGTCGGCGTGCTGACCATCGGGACCGAGATGCTCCGCTTCGCTTCTCACAGAGCGAAGAAGGAGGCGGAGACCGGGCAGCACATGTCGCGATGCCGCAGCCCGGCCGAGCTCTACAGCACCCAGAGCGCCTTCATGGAGCAGACCCTGCACGACTACGCGGCCGAGACCTCGAAGATGGCGGCCTTGCTGACGGCCGCGGCGCAGGAGGCGGTGACGCCGCTTACCAGCGAGACCGCGGGTCTGCTGCAGCGGATCGAGGAGATTCCGGCGGATAACGGGCACTTCGTATGAGGCGAAACGGTCCACCCGGCCGAGCCCGTAGCCACGGCCCGGCCGGAGAGAAACGCTTCCGCATACCGGGCGCCCCCCCCCTCTCCGGCCGGGCAAGGTCCTATTTGCCGATGGGTATCTTCTTCTTGTGCGTCTTGGCCTCGGCGCTCTTGGGCAGAGTGATCTTCAGGACCCCGTCTTCATAGCGGGCAGCGACTTTGGCGCCTTCGACATCCCGAGGCAGTTCGATCTCCCGGTAGAAGCTGCCATAGGCCCGCTCGACCCGGCGGAAGTCGCGGCCTTCTTCCTCGCGTTCGCTCTTGCGCTCGCCGCGGACGGTCAGGGTGCTGTCGGTGAGGTCGATGTCGATATCCTCCTCCTTCATGCCGGGCACGTCGATCTCGGCGAGATAGGCATCCTCCGTCTCGCTGACGTCCATCGCGCCGAAGCCGGTCGGCTGCCGCTCGAAGAGGCGCTCGGCGAGGGTGAAGGGGTCGGAGCGCATGAGATCGAAGACGCGGTCGAAATCCCGGCTCGGCGAAAGCAGGCTGCGGTCCGGCGCGGAAGCGCCCAGATCGCGGCTGCGGCGGGGGAACATGGTGGGCATGTGCATGAATGTCTCCCTGTTGGCGACAGGAGACAGGATGATCCGGCCCCACGCCTTCCGTCCTTGCGCTTCGTCAACCGTGCGGCCCCTTATGCGCGAGAAGGGTCAGCGCATCGGCGCGTAGCACGCCCTCCTCGTCGCTCGGCAGGACGAGCACCGGAACGCCGCCCTTCCCGCCCGGCACGATCCCGAGCGGCCGCAGCCGGGAGCAGATGCGCTCACGGACCTGCGGCAGATGCTCGCCGACGCCTCCCGTGAAGACGAGGGCATCGATCCCGCCCGCAGCGACCGCCATCGCGGCGATCCCCATGGCCGCGCGATGGCAATAGACTTCCACCGCCTGAGCGGCGGCTTCGTCCGGCTCATGCAGCAGCCTGCCGATGTCGCCGGTCGAACCCGATATTCCCGCAAGGCCCGATTCTTGGGAGAGAAGCCGCTCGGCTTCGGAGAGCGGCAGGCCGCCTTGGCGCAGGAGGTGGAGGACGACGCCCGGGTCGAGATCGCCCGTGCGGGTCGCCATGGGCAGGCCGCCCAGCGCCGTCAGTCCCATCGTCGTCTCGACGCTGCGCCCTTCGACAAGGGCGCAGAGGCTCGACCCGCTGCCCAGATGGCAGGCGACGGCGCGGGCGTGGCCGGGTGTCCCCGGCCCCCAGATCCGCTCGGCGACAGAGCGATAGGACAGGCCATGGAAGCCGTAGCGCCGGATGCCGGCCTCATGGAAGCGGCGGGGCAATGGCAGGCGCGCGGCGCGATCCGGCATCCCGGCGTGGAAATCCGTGTCGAAGCTCGCGATCTGGATCGCGTCCGGCAGCGCCGAGCGGGCCGCTTCGATCGCCAGGAGGGCGGAGCTCTGATGCAGCGGGGCCAGAGGCACCAGCGCCTCGATCTGCGCCTGCGCCGCCTCATCGACGAAGAGAGGCCCGCGAAGGCCCGCTCCGTGCACCACGCGATGGGCGACGGCACCGATTCTGGGCTCCGTGCCGCCGATCCGCGCGATGACGGATGCGACGGCACCGGCCAGCCCATCGGATGCGAAGGCTTCTTCTTCCTCGCCGATGATCAGGCGGGCGCGGCCATAGAGGTCCCGCACCTGGCCGCGCAGAGACGGTTCCGGTCCGCCCTCCTAGTAAAGAGCGAATTTCAGGCTGGAGGAACCCGTGTTGAGGACGAGGATTTCCGGCATGGCCATCGGTTCGCTCCCGCCCGGCACATGCCGGGCCGCTGCGCATGATCGGACAGTGGATTACCGCTGCAGGACATAAGTGCCCGGCGCGGGCGTGGGCACACCCTCGCCTTCGCCCTCGATTGCATGAGGGGAGCCGGGATCCACCTCTCCCAGGACGGGCGGCTCGCGCTCGCCGGAGGAATGCTCCTTCAGCCAGTCCGACCATGCCGGCCACCAGCTGCCCTCATCCGCCGGGATCTCCTGCATCCATTCATCGGCCGTCATGAAGAAGCCCTCCTTCTTCCTCGTCCTCATGCGGTATTCGCGGCCCGAATGCCCCGGCTCGCTGACGATGCCGCCATTATGGCCTCCCGAAGCGAGCGCGAAGGTGACATCCGTGTCCGCCAGCAGATGGATCGCATAGACCGAGCGCCAGGGCGCGACATGATCCTGCGCGGTGCCCAAGGCAAAGATCGGCACACGGATATCGGACAGCGCCACCACCTCGCCATCCGCGACCAGCCGCCCTTCGGCGAAGTCGTTGTCCAGATAGAAGTGCCGCAGATATTCCGCGTGCATGCGCGCGGGCATCCGCGTGCCATCGGCGTTCCACGCCATCAGGTCGATATG
Source organism: Parvularcula oceani (assembly GCF_000733125.1). Taxonomy (GTDB): domain Bacteria; phylum Pseudomonadota; class Alphaproteobacteria; order Caulobacterales; family Parvularculaceae; genus Parvularcula; species Parvularcula oceani. Next base: position 54,609 of record NZ_JPHU01000012.1, read on the forward strand.
CCTCGGCCGCTCGCCCAGCCAGTATTGCTGCTGGAGGCGCGACCAGATCAGGTCGCGCGACCGCAGGATCTGGAAGGCACCGCCCATCATCCGGGAATCGAGAACCCCCTCCTGCCACATCAGATCCTCGAGGAGGTGAAGCTGGCTCTCGTCGATGAAGACGGAGAGTTCGCCCGCCTGCTCGAAATCGGTCTGCGCCGCGAGCAGAGTCAGCGAGGCGAGGCGATCCTCCTTGCGCCGGCCCAGCAGCGCCGCGCCGACCGCCGCGAGGGTTCCGCCGAGGCAATAGCCGACCAGATGGACCTTCGCGCCGCCGGCGATGCGGTCCACAACCCCCAGAGCCTCCAGAATGCCGCTTCGCAGATAGTCATCCATCCCGATATCCCGGTCCTGCGGCTCCGGATTGCGCCAGGAGACCATGAAGACGGTATGGCCCCGCCCGATGAGGTCCCGGACCAGCGAGTTGTGCGGAGACAGATCGAGCACGTAGTATTTCATGATCCAGGCCGGGACGATCAGGATCGGCTCTTTGGCCACCTTGTCGGTCGCCGGTTCGTACTGAATGAGCTCCACCAGCCGGTCGCGATGGACGACCCGTCCCGGCGTCACCGCCAGATCCTTGCCGACAGCGAAGCCTTCGGTACCCTCCGGCGGATCTCCGGCGGCCTCGCGCGCGAGATCGCCGGCGAGATGATGCAGCCCGCGAACGAGATTCGCGCCGCGCTCCTCCAGAGTCGCCTCCGCGATCTTGGGATTCGTCCACAGCCCGTTGCTCGGACAGAGAAGGTCGAGCGCCTGACGCGAGGAAAAGCTGACGAGCTGCCGGTGGCGGCGCGATACGCCCGGAACCGCCTCCGCCGCATGGCGCCACCAGCCCTGCGTCGCGAGGAAGGCGCGCGCATAGTAGGCGAAGGGAAATCTCGACCATTCGGGGTCGCGGAAGCGGGCGTCACCGCAAAGATCCCGGTCGCCTTCAAGAGGCAGATGGTGATGGGCTGGCAAGACCGCATGGCGTGCAAGCTCGGCACATCGCCGCACCGCATCCTCCGCCAGGCTGGCCGCCGTTCCCGGCGCGATGGCGAGATGGCCGATCCAGTCCGTCCATGCGGCAAGATAGGTCAGGGGAGACACGCCGCCGCTGAGGCGGGCGAGCGCGATATGCGACATCCGGTCGAGGGCGCCGAAGGCATCATCCTCATGCGGAATGGCGCCGTCCCGCGCTTGGGTGAAGGAGTGGGTTTCGGTCATGGGACTATGCCCCCCTCGGGCTGAACCCGTCCTGACGGGTCGTCGCCTTCACTCGGCCATGAGGACGCTGAACTCGGTGTCGAACAGCATGGCGCGCGTGACGCCGCCAAAGGCCAGCTCCCGCCAGCGCTGGCTCGCATAGGCGCCCATGATGATCAGGCTCGCGCCCATATCGCGGGCCTCGGCGCGCAGGCAGTCCTCGGTCCTTCCGTCCGGCCGCTCGATGACCCGCACGGCCGGCGCCATGCCGTGCCGGCGGAGATAGGCTGCGATGGCGTCGGCGCCGGGCGCGCCCTCCTCTCCCTCCCCCACCGTGGCGACGGCGATGCGCGGCACGAGGCGCAGGATCGGCAGGGCCGCCGTCACCGCCCGCGCCGCCTCGCGGCTGCCGTCCCAGGCGATGAGCGCCGCCGGCGGGAGCGCCTCCCAGCCGCCCTGCGGCAGGAACAGGGCGGGCCTGCCCGAAGAAAGCAGCAGTTCCTCACGGAACGTGCCGTCGACCGGGTCCTGTCCGGTTCCGCCCGCTGCGACGATGCTGACATCCGCCTGCCGCGCAGCCAGCCCCAGAGTGCCGCGATGGCCGGGCGTCATCGTCCAGGACGAGGAGACGCGGCCGTCCTGTCCGGCCTCCTCCGCCCCGGTCCGCAGGACGCCATTCTCCTGGCAGGCCTCCTCCCAGGCGGCGCCGAGCGAGCTCGCCAGCCTTTCCTCGAAGGCGCGCGCCTCGGCATAGAGATCGTCCTCGAGAACGCCGGGATAGCGCTGCACCACGGCGAAGAGCGGTTCGAGCGGGTGGTGAGCCATGATGTGGCCTCCGCGCTGATCCTTCCGCGCGAGCATCACCGCCGCATCGAAGGCGGCGCGGAAGGAGGCGAGGTCGAAGGCGGGCAGGAAAAGCGTCTTCATCGCGAAGTCCCCGAAGCTCCGGCGAGCGGACCAGCAAAGCCGGCGCTCCGCCTTGATGCAGGTCAGGCCGCGCCCGCGCCGGCCGCGCTAGGATCGGTCCTGCACAGCTCTGGAGGACCGGCCATGCGCATCTGCGTCTTCGGCGCGAAGCCGCATGACGAACGCACCCTCAGCGAGGCCGCAGGCGAGCGGCATGCGCTGCGCTTCCTCGCGCCGCCGCTCGACCACCTGACCGCCCGCCTCGCCGAACATGCCGAGGCCGCCTGCATCTTCGTCAATGACGAGGCGGACGAGGCGGCGCTGCGCGTTCTTTCGGAAGGGGGCGTCCGCCTCCTGCTTCTGCGCTGCTCGGGCTACAACAATGTCGACCTCGAAGCGGCCGCGAGGCTCGGCATCGCCGTGGCGCGGGTGCCCGCCTATTCCCCGCACGCCGTCGCGGAGCACGCGCTCGCCCTGCTCCTGACCTTGAACAGGAAGACCCATCGCGCCCATGCGCGGGTGCGCGAAGGCAATTTCGCGCTCGACGGGCTCGAAGGCTGGGACATTCACGGCAAGACGGCCGGCATCATCGGGACGGGCAGCATCGGCAGCTGCGCGGCGCAGATCTTCGCGGGGCTCGGCTGCCGCGTCCTCGCCACGGACCCGGCCCCTTCGGACGCGCTCGCGGGGCTCGCGCGATACGTGTCCTTCGCGGAGCTGATGAGCGAGAGCGACGTGATCAGCCTGCACTGCCCCCTGACGCCGGATACCCACCACCTGATCGATGCCGGCGCCCTCGCCCTCACCAAGCGGGGCGTCACCCTGATCAACACCTCGCGCGGGGGGCTCGTCGATACCCGAGCCGTGATCGCGGCGCTCAAGAGCGAGCATCTCGGCGCGCTCGGCCTCGACGTCTACGAGGAGGAGGCGGACATGTTCTTCGAGGATCTGTCAGGACACGTCCTGCAGGACGACGTCTTCGCCCGCCTGCTGACCTTCCCGAACGTGCTTGTGACCGGCCATCAGGGCTTCTTCACCCGCGAAGCGCTGCGCGCCATCGCCGAAACGACGATCGCGAACGCAACGGCCTTCGAGGAGGAGGGCGCGCCCCGCCATCCGGTCACGGCGGACTGACCTGGCGCAAGGCAGGGCCCGAACGGCCCTGCGAAGACAGGGCGGAGGAGGCGGCCAAGTCTTCGTCCACGGTCGCCCGCTGAGAGGTCCCTATGCCGAATTCATTCAGAGGTCCCGTTCTCGCCGCCACGGATTTCACGGACGAGGCCACGATGGTCCTGCAACGGGCCTTCCGCCTGGCGTCAAGATGGGAATGCGCGGTCGAGGCCGTCCACGCCACCGATGAGCGGGACACCGCCCATGCCGAGGCGGAGCGCCGCCTGCGCGCCGAGGTGGAACGGGTCGGCTTCGGCAAGGATGTGCGCTCCTGCACGAGCATCGTCAGGGGCGGCCCCGCCGCTCTTGCCGCCGAAGCGGAACGGCTCGAAGCGCGCAGCGTGGTGCTGGGCTTCCACAAGGACCGCCCGGGAGGAACCGAGCGCCTCGGCTCCGCCATGGAAACGCTGCTCCATTCGGTGCCGAACGACGTGCTGGTGGTCGGGATGCGGCCGGTCGCCGACTATCGCCGCGTTCTCGTGCTGTGGGACGGGGAAAAGCCGCTCATGCCCGCGCTGGAAGCGGGGCGGCATTACGGTCCGGAAGCGGAACTGGCGGTGCTATCCGCCGTGCCGACCGACATGAAGGTCGCCGCGCGGCGGCACGAGATGCGGGCCGCGCTGCGCACGCTCCAGGCGCGGGACATCGCCACTGTCGTGGCGGCCGGCACGCTCGTTCAGGTCATCCGCGAGCAGGCCGGCCCGGGCGATCTCGCCGTGCTCAGCACGCGGGGCAATGTCCTGGGCACGGTCAGCTACAAGGCGGAGGCCCTGCTGTCGGCGCGGGTGTGCGACACGCTCTGCCTGCACGCAGCCTGATCGGCCGGACGCCTGCCGCCGCCCCCGAGGGGTGGCGGCTCGCCGGTTCAATGCGCCATCAGTACGGGGAGCTTCGGCTCCGCCAGCATATGCTGGGTCATCCCGCCCAGGATCGATTCGCGCCACCGGGCGTGACCATAGGCGCCCATGACGATCAGGTCCGCACCGATATCGCCCGCGGCCTGCTCGACCTGGTTCGCCGTGGCGCCCAGCCTGTCGCCGACCGACAGAATGGCGGCGTTGATTCCCTTGCGCCGAAGCGCCTCCGTGAGAGTCTCGGGCTCTGGCGCATGAGCCTCCACCTCTCCGAGGCTGAGGACGTCGACGCGCTCCGCCATCTTCAGGAGCGGCATCGCCGCGGCCACGGCGCGGCCTGCTTCCATGCTGCCGTTCCAGGCGATGAGGATCCTGGCCGGCACAGCCTTGAGCGCGGCCGGGAGCAGAAGGACGCCGCGGCCGGACCGCGCCAGCAGCGCGAGGTGGAGGTCCGAGAGATTCAGCCTGTCCGCCGCGCCGCGGTTGTGGATCACGACGAGATCGCTGGCGCGGGCGGCCTTGGGCGCGAGGATGGACGCATCGCCGTCGGCGACCTGCCAATCGGTGGAGACGCCCCGGGGCGCATCGCTCCGCAGCCGCTCGAATGTCTCGGAAAGCCGCGCCTGCCTAGCCCTCGAGCGCTCTCCGAAGCTCGCCTCGACCTCCGCCATGTCCCATAGCGGATTGGAATTCGCGACGCGCCGCGGATCGGGCACGGCGTGATAGGCCGTGACATGCCCGCCCCCCGGCCCGGCGAGCAGAAGCGCCGCAGCGAAATCCAGGGCGAAGCTGGTCTCCTCGACCGCAGGAACGAAGAGATCGGTAAGGGTGCTGGTCATGAGCTGGCTCCACGAGGTTTCGTGCGAGCCTAGACGGGAGCTCAGGGTCCCACTTTGACCTGCCCCAAATCGCCCTCGACTGACCGGCGGGCGGCGGCAAACAAGTCCTCGCCCTCCGCCTCAGCGCCGCAAGGCCCCCAAGACGTCCCGCAGCTCGCCGGACAGGGTGCGGGCGACCGTGTGGTTCACGTCGTCGACGCTCAGGAGGCCGATCACCTGGTTCTCAGCCGACAGGACGGGACAGCGCCGGACGCCGTCCGCCTCGAGCCGCAGCACCACCGGAGCGATGTCCTCGGTCGGCTGGCAGGTGATCACCGGCGCGGACATCAGCGTGCCTACCATCACGGCCGAGGGATCGAGGCCCTCTGCCATCACCTTGAGCACGAGGTCCCTGTCGGTGAGGACGCCCGCCGGTCGGCCGTCTTCCACGACCACCAGCAGGCCCGCCCCCTCCTCCCGCAGCAACCGGGCGGCTTCGAGGGCGGAGGCGCCCGGCCCGCAGGTCGGAACGGAGCGCTGCATGACATCGATGACCCGCATCTCTCCTCCTCTCGGGGTCAGCCGCCTAAACCCGGAAGGACCGCCCGCGCCTTGACCTCGAACAAAGTCCGCGGGCCGGTCGGTCTGGCAGCATCCGGCCATGAGCAAGCCCTCCTCGCCTGCGCCATCCGCCCGCGTCGCTCTTCACGCCGACACCGTGCGGGCGGCGATCTTCGATCTGGACGGCGTGATCACCTGCACGGCGACGCTTCATTTCGAGGCGTGGCGGGATGCGGTGGCCGAGATCCTCCCGGGCGCCGCTCCTCTCGGAGCGGAGGAGTACCGCGCCCGCGTCGATGGCCGCTCGCGCGCGGACGGCGCGGCGCACCTCGCCGGGCAGAGGGGCACGGCGGACGAGGCGGGCCGGCTCGCGGACCGCAAGAACGCGCTCTATCGGCAGAAGCTCGAAGAGGGGCGCGCGGCGCTGGCGCCGGGGGCGCAGGCGCTTCTCTCGGGCCTTCGGCGCCGGGGCATCCTGACAGGTCTCTTCACCGCAAGCAGGAACGCGTCTTCGGTCCTCGGCGCCCTGTCCCTGAAGCCCTGCTTCGATGCGGTGATCGATGGCGAGACGGCGCGGCGCGAGCGTCTCGCGAGCAAGCCCGCGCCCGATCTTCCCCGCGCCTGCGCCGGGCGGCTCGGCGTCCGCCCCGATGCCTGCGCCGGGTTCGAGGATGCAGCGGCAGGCATCGAAGCCCTCGCCGCCGCGGGCTTCGGCATGGTGGTCGGCATCGCAGGGGACGACCGCGCCGCGAAGCTTCGCGCTGCGGGCGCCGGGCACGTGGTTCCCAGCCTCGCCTTTGTCGGGATCGTCCCATGAGCACGGATTGGCAGATCGCATGGACCGGCTGGGACCCTGCCGGCGAGGGGCTCCGCGAGGCGCTCTGCACGCTCGGCAATGGGCGGTTCTGCACCCGCGGCTCGACGCTCTGCGCGGAAGCGGGCGCGGAAAGCTATCCCGGCACCTATCTCGCCGGCGGCTATGACAGGGCGATCAGCACCGTCGCCGGCCACGCGGTCGAGAACGAGGACCTGGTCCGCCTGCCGGATTGGCTGCCGGTCCGCATCCATCTCGAAGGCGTCCCGCTGACCCTGTCGCGCAGCCGGGTGGAGCGCTACGAACAGAGGCTCGACCTGCGCAAGGGGCGCCTCGAGCGCGGCTATGTCCTGGCCGCGCCCGACGGGCGGCGGCTGCGCTTCGCGGAGACGCGCCTCGTCAGCATGCGCCGCTCATCGCTCGCCGCGGTCCGGCTGGAGATCGAGCCGCTGGGGTGGACCGGGCAGGCCTGCCTCGAGGCCTTTCTCGATGGCGGGGTCGAGAATGGCGGCGTGCCGCGCTACGCCGCGCTGGAAGGCCGGCACCTCTGCGCGATCGCCGCCGATCATCCGGCCCCCGGTATCGCCAGGCTGCGCTGCCGGACCATCCGCTCGGAGCTGGACATCGTCCTGGCGAGCCGCCTGTCCGTCACCGGCGAGCCCCTGCTCGAGCCGATCTGCAAGGACGAACGGGCGGGGCACAAGGCGATGCTGTCCCTGCGCGACGGCGAGACGGTCTGCATAGAGAAGGTGGTGGCCCTCACGACCTCGCGGGACCCGGCCATCGCCTCGCCCGCCCTTGCCGCCCCTGCGGCGGCGGCGGCGGCACCGTCCTTCGCCGACCTCGCCTGCGAACAGGAACAGGCCTGGGAAGAACTCTGGGACGGCTTCGATATCGGCCTTTCCGACGGGGGCGGAGATCATCGGCGGAACTTGCGGCTGAACACCTTCCACCTCGTACAGACGCTGTCGCCGCACACGGCCGAGCTCGACGTGGGCGCGCCCGCGCGCGGATGGCACGGAGAGGCCTATCGCGGACATGTCTTCTGGGACGAGGTCTTCGTCTTCCGGGTCCTGAACCTGCGCGCGCCCCGGCTGACGCGGGCCCTGCTGCGCTACCGCCTCCGCCGCCTGCCAGCGGCCCGCCAGGCGGCCGCCGCAGCGGGCTTTCGCGGCGCCATGTTCCCCTGGCAGTCCGGCTCGGACGGGCGCGAAGAGACGCAGAAGCTGCACCTCAACCCCCGCTCGGGCCGCTGGCTGCCCGACGAGACGCAGCGCCAGCGCCATGTGGGGCTCGGCGTCGCCTATAATGTGTGGACCTATTATCAGGCTACGGGCGACCTGGACTTCCTCGCCGAAGGCGGCGCGGAGGTGATGATCGAGGTCGCGCGCTTCTTCGCCAGCCTGGCCGGGAAGGGAGCTTCGGACGATCGCTGGCACCTTCGCGGCGTCATGGGGCCGGACGAGTTCCAGACCGCCTATCCCGGCAGCTCCGGCGGCGGCATCGACGACAATGCCTATACCAACGTGCTCTGCGCCTGGGTGATGGCGCAGACAGTGGAGGCGCTCGAACACCTGCCGCCCGCAAGGCGGACCCAGCTCGAGCGGGCCCTGTCCATCGGCCCCGGGGAGCCCGCGCTGTGGCAGGATCTGTCGGAGCGGCTCTTCATTCCTTTCCTCAGCAACGGCTATCTCGCGCAGTTCGCAGGCTATGAGGGCCTCGAAGAGCTCGACTGGGCCGGCTATCGCGAGCGCTACGGCGATATCAGCCGGCTCGACCGCATCCTCGAGGCGGAGGGGCGGGACGTGAACGCCTACAAGGCGTCCAAGCAGGCGGATGTCCTGATGCTGCTCTTCCTGTTCACGGCGGACGAGCTGACGGCGATCCTGAACCAGCTCGGCTATGCCTTCGATCCGGCCGGCATTCCCGATATGGTCCGCTATTACGACGCCCGGACCTCCCACGGCTCCAGCCTCTCGGCGGTCGTCCACGCATGGGTGGTGGCCCGGTCCGACCGCAGCCGCTCCTGGTCCCTGTTCGGCCGCGCCCTGCGCACGGATGTGGACGATGAAGGCGGCACGACCCGCGAGGGCATTCATCTTGGCGCCATGTGCGGGACGATCGACCTCCTGCAGAGCGGCTATGTCGGGCTCGACGCGCGCGGCGGCATGCTGCGGGTCGACCCAGCCCTGCCCGCGCCCCTGCGCAGCGTAACCACCCGCGTGCGCTACAGGGGCCAGGATGTGTCGGTGCATGTCACGAAGGAGGCGGTGACGCTGACGGCGGGGGGCGGCAGCGTCCTGCCCGTCACCGTCGGCTATCGGGGCCGGACCCGGCAGCTCGCGCCGGGCGCGTCCACCGTCTTCAGGCTCGTCCCCGCGCCGCAATCGCGGGAGGCGGCGGCATGCGCGGGCGAAGGCGCGCCGGACTGATCCCTCCGCCCCCGTCTTGACCTGCCGCAAGGCGAGGCCACCGGGTCGCGCTAGCCTCCGGACAGCCAGGAGGATCCGATCATGCGTCCCGCCATCCTTCTCTCAGGGCCGGTCCTCGCCGCAGGCGCCGCCGCGGCCCTGACTGCCGCCCCGCCTCATCCGCCCGCCGCCCCGCTACCGGCAGCGGGCGCGACGGCGCCTGCGGGGAACCCCTTCATCGGCCGGGACCGCTTCATCTCCGAAGGCTGCGTCATCTGCCATGCCGTTAGCGGCGTCGGCGGCACGGTGGCGCCCGCTTTCGATCACGATACGGGCGAGCCGCCCGCCGATGCGGTGGACTTCGCCGCGCGCATGTGGCGGGGCGCGCCGCAGATGGTGGAACTCCAGCAAGCCCTTTTCGGCTATCAGGTCGATATCCAGGCCGACGACCTCCGCCATATCGCGGCCTTCGCGCGCAGTCCCGAAGCGCAGGCAACGATCTCGGAGGACCTCGTCCCCGACCTCCTCAAGCCGATGCTGCTTCACGAGCCGCTCTTCGGCCCCGAGCTCTACGACCGCTATCAGGGCGAGGAATGGCCCTATCCGGACGAGGACTTCGACGAAGGGTTCGAAGACCGCCGCTATGAGTGAGCGCAAGAGGATCCTGATCCTGCTCGGCCATCCCGATCCGGGCGAGGACACCTACAATGCCGCCCTCGCCCGCGCCTATCGGGACGGCGCGCGGGCCGCGGGGCACGACGCCGAGATGATCCGGGTGGGCGAGCTCGATTTTCCGATCCTCAGGACAAAGAAAGAGTTTCAGGAAGGCGCGGTGCCTCCCGCCCTCGAAGAGGCGCAGGCCGCCGTGGGCAGGGCCGATCACGTCGTCGTCCTCTTCCCCGTCTGGGGCGGCACGATGCCGGCCTATCTCAAGGCCTTCCTCGAGCAGGTCTGGCGGCCGGGTTTCGCGATGGACAGCTCCGGCCGCTTTCCGAAAGGCAAGCTCAAGGGAAAGTCCGCCCGCGTGATCGCGACGATGGGCATGCCCGCCCTTGCCTACAGGCTCCTGTTCGGCGGCCATGGCGTGAAGACCCTGACCCGCGCGATCCTCGGGTTTTCCGGCTTCCGCCCGGTCAGGACCAGCCTGATCGGGCTCGTGGAAAGCGGGACTGCGGAGCATCGCGACCGCTGGCTCCGGCGCATGAAGACGCTTGGCGCGAAAGCGATCTGAAAAGGCCGCGAAAAACAGAGCATTGCAGGAGGGTTTCTGCAGAAGACAGATGCCCACACTGCATACGTGCTTTCCCTTACGTGTTGCACCGAATGTTCAAGGCCGTCCCTTTGTGAGACCATTTCCTCCTGGGGAGAATGGAGGAGACCATGAGCGTGTTGAAGCGTTATGAGCGGGGAGAGGAGATCTATGCGCAAGGGTCGAAAGGCGGACGGCTTCCGAAGGTCTGTTCCGGCGCGGCGATCATCTATGCTTTGCTCGAGGATGGACGGCGCCAGATCGTCGACCTGGCCGGGCCTGGCGACTTTCTTCATTTCGAATTCGACGGCGAGCTCGATCATGCCGCCGAGGCGCTGTGCGGCACCGAAATCGTCGAGGTGAGCGGCGACAGCGCGTTCTCCGATCCCGATCTGTGCGCGCTCCTGGTCGAGCAGATGCGCATGCGGCTGGCGCAGGAGCGGCGCCATGTCACCATGCTCGGCCGGAAAACAGCTCAGGAGCGGCTTGCCGATTTCCTCGACGAGGTCGCCCGCTGCCTCGGCTGCCCGCCGGGCTATATCGACCTGCCCATGACCCGCCAGCAGGTCGCCGACTATACCGGCCTCACCCTCGAGACCGTCAGCCGCATCTTCTCCCGCTGGTCGCGCGAAGGGCGGCTGCGGAAGATCGGGCCCACAAGCTATGCGCGCGGGGACCATCCGCTTCCGATCGCGGCCTGAAGGAGGATGTGATGCGGGACATCGAGAGCGAAATCCGCGCCGACTTGCGCGACGGCACACCGGTCCTGATCCGCCAGATCCGGCCCGAGGACAAGCAGCACCTGGAAATGGGCCTCAGGCAGCTCTCTCCGGAAAGCCAGCATTTCCGTTTCTTCGCGGCGAAGGACGAGTTCTCCGAGGAGGAGCTGCGCTTCTTCACGGAGGTCGACCACCATGACCACGATGCCTGGGGCGCCCTGGACCTGTCCCGGGACCCGCCAGCGCCCATCGGCATCGCCCGCTATGTTCGCCATGAACCGGGCGGCGATACAGCCGAATTCGCCGTGACGATTCTCGACAGCCATCAGAAGCGCGGTCTGGGCTCGCTCCTTCTCGGCGTGATCGCGGCGCGGGCGAAGGACAATGGCATTTCGCGCCTGCACTCGGTGGAGCTGGCCGACAACCATCCCCTTTTCGACGTGCTGGCGGGCCTCGACACAGAGAAGCATTTCCGCGGCGAGGGCGAGGAGGAAGTGACGGTGCAGGTCTATGCCGATCCCGCCGCCTATCCCGCCACGCAGACGGGCGATGCGATGCGCAGGGCCTATGCCCTCTACGAGGATGCCTGCAGGCGATAGGCCCCGGGGCCGATCGCCCGGCGAAGCGAGGCGAGCGCTTCGGCCTCGCCCCCATCCGTCCGCACGACCTGCCAGTCCTCGCCGGGAAGAGCCGCCGGCTGGCTTCGCATGACGGCGGCATCGGCATCGGAGGCGTCCTTTCCCCTCTTCCCGAGACGCTTCGCCAGCACCGCCTCCTCCGCCGTCAGCCAGACCCGCGTCAGACAGGGGCCGATGATGCCTTCTCCGCGGCCCGAAAAGGTGGCATCGGCGATGACCGGCACCGTCCCGGCCAGCGTGTCGAAGGCCTTTTCGACCCGGCTATAGACCGCATTGGCGGCGCCCGCCGTATAGGCGGCGGGCGGCAGAGGCGCCTCCGGCATTTCGCCGGCGAGCCGTTTGCGGACGACATCCGAGCGGATATGCACCGCCCCCGGCGGCGGCGCGACTTCGCCCGCAAGGCGCCGCGCGAGCGTCGTCTTGCCCGAGCCGGACCGCCCGCCGATCAGCAGGCGGAGCGGCTCTTCCGCCCCGCGCAGCGCCGCGAGGGCCGTGTCGAGATAGGCATGCCCCGCCGCGGCATCCCCTCCCATTAGGCGCGCCATCGCCCGGATAGCGGCCCGCAGGCTCATATAGGGCGCGATCAGAACCGCCGCCTCGTAATCGCCGCTGAGGCCGAGAAAGCGGTTCATCACGAGATTGGCCTGACCGGTCGCGCCCAGATGGCACAGATCCATGATCAGGAAGGCGAGGTCGTAGAGCCGGTCGATCCGCGCGAGATCGGGCGAGAATTCGAGCGCGTCGTAGGGGGTCAGCCTGCCATCGAGGCGGCAGACATTGCCCGCATGCAGATCGCCGTGGCAGCTGCGCACATGCCCCGCCTCGCCGCGAAGGCGCAGGAGCCCGGCCTGCTTGCGCAGGCTGGCCCGGCAGGTGGTCTCCCACAAGCGGACCCGCTCGCGCTCGTCGCTGCCGGACACGGCGCCGACCAGCGCCTCCGCGCAATCGGCGAGGGTGGAGAGGACCCGCTCGTCCCAGCGCGCTTCGGGCAGCGGGCCGCAGGCTTCCTGAACGGAGAAGATGTCGTCGACGAGCTGGCGGAGCTCCTCGTCCGCCACGGCGCCTCGCCGGGTCAGCTCGTCGAGCCGGTCCCCGGGCCCGAAAGCCCGCATGCGGACGACCCAGTCCACGACCTCCCCCTCGCCGCCGAGCCGCCAGCCATCGCCCGATGCTGTGAGCGGCTCGACCCCGAGATAGAGCTGCCGGGCGAAGCGCCGGTTGGCCGCGACCTCCATGAGGCAGCAGCGATGGCGCTCCTCGATGTCCCGCAGGTCGAGGAAGGGCAGCCTGACCGCCTTCTTCACCTTGTAGGCTTCGTCGCCAGCGACGAAGACATGGCTCATATGGGTTTCGTGATGCGCGCTCTGCGGGAACATGGCGGCGAGGATCGCTCCGCTGTCGGAGGGCACGGCGTCGAACGGCCTCAGCATCACTGCACCATGAGGACCGGCCTGCTCGGGCGGTGCAGCATCCTCCGCGTCACGCCGCCGAGGATCGCTTCGCGCCAGCGCGGCCTGCCATAGGCGCCCATGACGAGGAGGTCGGCGCTCGCCTCGCTCGCCTGCTGCTCGACCTGGTCGGCATCGCTGCCGCGCCGGTCGGGATCGTCCTCCACGTGGCGGATCGTCGGCGAGAGGCCTGCGCGGCGCAAGGATGCGGCGAGCCGCTCGGGCGGCGGAGCGCCCTCGGGCAGCCTGCCGACGGTCAGGATCGTGACGGTGCTGCTGGCGGCGATGAGGGGCCGCGCCGCCCTGACGGCCCGCGCGGCCTCCGCGCTGCCGTTCCAGGCAATGAGGGGGCGTGCGAACGGCCCTCTCAGCGGGCCGGGAACGAAGAGGCAGGGCGCGCCGCTCCTCGCCAGCATGGCCTCGCGCAGGCTCGCCTCCCATGACCGGTCCGCATGGCCGCCATTGTGCATGACCACGAGATCAGAACAGCGCGCGGCCGGGGGCGCGAGGTCCAGGAACGTGCCCGCCGCCTCCCGCCAGAGGGCGCAGGGCCGTTCGCCCGCCTTCCCGCCGCCATCCCGCACGATGCGGACCGGCCCCTTCGCGCACAGCTCCTCGAATTGCCGCCGCAGCGCCCGCGCCGCGGCTTCGATCCTTTTCTTGAAATGGTCCCGGAGCTGCCCGTCCGCTATGACATCCGACACTTTCGGGGCGCCCCTATAGGTGTCGCGGACATGGAAGGCCTCGATGCAGGCTTCCGTGTCCGCAGCGATCCGGATCGCGGATTCCAAGGCGGGCGCGAAGCTGTCCGCGTCGGTCGCCGGCACGAAGACGGTCTCGATGCTCCGCATGATGGCGCCTCAGCCTCCCACGGTCAGCCGGTCGTCGAGCACCGCGACGCCGGGCGTTGCCCACACCGCCCGCTCGACGAGGCGGCGCTGGGCGGCGTCGCGGACATGGCCGGTGAGGCGCACCCTCTCCTTGTCCACCTCGATCCGGATGCCGCCGCCATCGAGATGGGCCCTGCGGTGCAGCGCGGCGAAGATGTGCCGCTCGAGGTCGCGCAGGAGCGGCTTCGTCCGCACGCCGATCTCGTTATCGAGGGACCTCACGCCGCGGATGAACGACACCTGCTCGGCGACCAGCGCCTTCTGCGCGAGGGTGTCGACCGTGCCGGTCAGGACGACATGGCCTTCATCGACCCTCGCCTTCACCGCGCCCTCGGGCAGCGCGACATTCCATTCGAGAACATGCGCGATCTTCCGGGCGACCTCCTCGTCGCGCGTCCCCTCGTCGCCGGGCAGGCGCACGGCGATCTCGTCGGCGACCGCGAGGACGCCTCTTACGCGGCCGGCGGCGTCGAGCGCCGCGCGCTTGGCGAGATAATGCGGGACGGAGCCGTCCAGCGTGACCGCACCGTCCTCGACGCTGACGCCGATCCGTGTCTCCTCGACGAGCGGATCCCAGCGCAGCTCGTCGATCACGTCGTCCTTGATCTTGCGGTCATCTGGCATGGCCGGCCTCCTCGCATCGGTCGGGAGGCCCTCCCTAGGCGCCTCTTCGGAGACCGGCTTTGACGCAGGACAAGACAGATGGGCGAGGGCGAAAGACCGGAGCCCGCGATGGGCCGCCCCCGGACGATATCGCGAAGCGGCAGTCCCGCAACGGGTCAGGCCGCAGCTTCGATGGCCGGGGGCCCCGTGCCCGACATCCGGGGGGCGCCAGTCGGAGGAGCTGCCGCCCGCTCCATTATGCGATTGACTCGCAAAGTCACCTTGCTTACCCCTTCGTCACGAATGAGAAGCATTCTCATCAAGAAAGCGAAGGATCAGGAATGAAGTGGCTCTGGAGTTCGGTCGCGATGACGGCCGCCCTGCACGCTGCGGCTTCGGCGCAGGTCGATTCCGAGTTGGGGCGCGAAGAGGAGCCTGTCGGCGACACGATCGTCGTCACCGGCGAGCTCGACACGTTCAGCGCGACCAAGGCCGAGACGCCGATCGTCGAGACCGCCCGCTCGATCTCGATCGAGACGGCGGGAATGTTCGAGGACAAGGGCGCGCAGACGCTCAGCCAGGCTCTGACCTATATGGCGGGCGTGGCCGGCGAACCCTACGGCTTCTCGACGCGCGGAGACTTCATCACCTCCCGCGGGCTGTCTATCCCCCGCTATCGCGACTCGATCCAGGAACTGTTCGGCAGCTACAACTCGACGCGCGCCGATGTTTACACGATCGAGCAGGTCGAGGTCCTCAAGGGGCCCGCTTCGGTCCTCTACGGACAGGGCTCGCCCGGCGGCCTCGTCAACTATGTCTCCAAGACGCCGCAGGAATTCTACGCGAACGAAATCGTCCTCGAAGCCGGCAATTTCGAGCGGCGGCGCATCGCCGGCGACTTCACCGGCCCCGTTCCGGGAACGGACGGAAAGCTCCTCTACCGGCTGGTGGGCGTCTATCGCGATCAGGAGACCCAGATCGAGGAGGTGGGCGACGAGACCTATGTCCTCATGCCCTCGCTCACCTTCGCGCCGCGCGAAGACACCCGCTTCACCCTGATCGGCCTTATCCAGGAGACCGACAGCGACACGGCCGCGCAGTTCATTCCGGTCGAAGGGACACTCGAGCCCCTGCCCGGCGGCGGCTATCTCGACAGGGCGGTCTATGCGGGCGAGCCCGGCTTCAACCGCTTCGACACGGAGAGCGAGCAGGTGACGCTGCTGGCCGAGCACCGGGTGAACGACGCCCTCAAATTCGAGGCGACGGCGCTGTGGCGCAGCGGCGAGGCGGATTATCACCAGGCCTGGCCGACCTTCACCGGCGCGGGCGTGACCCGCTATCTCAATGGCTATCTGGGTACGGACGCCTTCACCCCGACGACGGTCGCGCGCACCTTCTATCAGGCCGACAACACCTTCGACCAGCTCGCCGCCGACATCCGGGCGAAGCTCGACGCCGGGACCGGCCCGCTTCGCCACCAGATCCTCGTCGGCGCGCAGCTGCAGGACGTCGAGACCGACAGCAACAACGCCTATTACACCGGCGGCGGCGCGCTGACGGGGGATTTCCGCTATGTCCTCGACCTCGCCGATCCGGTCTATACCGGCGCGCCGGATCAGTCCGTGTTCGATGCGATCTATACGGACCAGCCGACCCAGAACGTGCAGGATCTCGGCCTCTACCTGTCCGACCAGATATCCTACGGAAACTGGCGGCTGACCCTCGGCGCCCGCTATGACGAAACGGATACCGACAATGGCGCGGCGGAGCAGGAGGACGACGCCGTCTCCTACAGCGCGGGCCTCCTCTACCGGTTCGAGAACGGGTTCGCGCCCTATGTCAGCTATGCGGAGAGCTTCGAACCCGTCATCGGGACCACGCTCGACGGCAGTCAGCTCGATCCCGAAGAAGGCCGGCAATACGAAGCCGGCATCAAATACGAGCCGCGCGGCTTCCCCGCGCTGATCACGGCCTCGGTCTTCGATATCGAGATCTCCAACCTGCCCAACCCCAACGCCCTGCCCGCAGATGCGAGCCAGCAGCAGGGGGTCTCCAAGATCAAGGGCGCCGAGGTCGAAGCGCAGGTGCAGATGGGGGACGTTTATCTCGACGCCTCCTATTCCGTTCTGGATGCGGAAGATCCGAACGGACAGGAGCTTGCCGCCCAGCCCGAGGAACTCGCCTCTCTCTGGGCCATGTGGCAGCCTCGGAACATCCTGGACGGCTTCAAGATCGGCGCCGGCATCCGCCATGTCGGAGAGAGCACCTCCGAGACCGCGTCCTTGCGCTATGTCACACCCAGCTACACGCTCGGCGACGCGATGATCGGTTGGGAGACGGAGCGCTGGGAGGCGACGATCAATGCGCGCAACGTCACCGATGAGGACTACCTCACGGCGTGCCTGACGCGCGGCGACTGCTTCCCCGGTCTCGAGCGGACCGTGGTCGGCACTGTCCGCGTCCGGTTCTGAGGGACGTCCCCGTGAGCGCGCCCCTGCCCCTTCTCCTCGCCAGCCTCGTTCTGATCGCAGGCGGCCTCGCCGCCCTGCGACGCGCCTGGCGCCAGCGGGGCGAAGGCGGCGGCGCGCTCGTGGCGGGCGGCTGGGCGGCGCTGCTGGCAGCCCTGATCCTCTGCGCGGGCGGCTATGCCGACAGGGGCGTCGCCTTCGGCATCGTTCTCGCCATGGCGGCGGCGCTCTTCTTCGTCTTCGGCGCGGCGCTCCGCCCGCTGGCGCCGGCGCCCCGCAGGACGCTCCGCGCCGCGAAGACGGCCATGCCGGAGAGCCGCGAGGCGGGCTGGCGGTCCCGGCTCGCCGGCATCTGGACCTTCGTCCTGCTCGGCCCGCTCGCAGGGCTCGTCTCCGCGCTGCTCGGAAGCCTGGCCTTCCGTCTGGCCCAGCCCGTCCTCGCTCCGGCCAATGCGGCCGTCATCGCCTTCTTCCTCGCGCCGCTGGCCTGGGCTGTCCTCGCCGCGCTCCTCCTGATGGAGCCGCGGCGCTGGCGGCGCAGCGCGATCGTCCTGGCGCTCGGCATAATGGGCGCAGTCGGGCTCGCCGTCTGATGAAACGCTGCAAGGACAAGGAGACATGCCGATGAAGACCCGTCCGATCTGGCCGAAAGCCTCCTCCGGGCGCGTGGACAGCGCCCTGTCCGCCCACTCCCTCATCGGCCTGATCGTCGGGGGCTTGATCTATGTTCTCTGCCTGAGCGGCACGCTGGCCGTGTTCGAGGACGAGCTCGAATGGTGGGAGGACGCCTCCGCCCCCGCGGTCGCGGCCGTCACGCCCGAGGCGGCGCAGAAAGCTGCGCAGACGCTCTTTTCGGCTCGCGAAGGCGAGCTTTCCCACCTCAACCTCTTCCTGCCGCGCGAGGACTGGCCCCGCTTCGTCGCCTCGACCGACGAGGAGACCCGCAGCGTCGATGCCGCGGGCGCGCCGACGGGCCATCACCATGCGCCGTGGAACGCCTTCCTGATCGACCTTCATTATTATCTGCATCTGCCCTCGATTATCGGCATCACCCTCGTCGGCAGCCTCGGGGCGATGCTGCTGGCGCTCGTCCTGTCGGGCCTCCTCGCCCATCCGCGCATCTTCCGCGACGCCTTCGCCTTCAGGCGCGGCGGCAGCGCCAGGCTGACCCAGGCCGACCTGCACAACCGGCTCAGCGTCTGGCTCTCGCCCTTCTTCATCGCGGTGGCCCTCACCGGCGCGATGATCGGCCTGTTCACCGTGGTCGGCTATCTCGTGGCGCAGGCGGGCTTTGGCGGAGACATTCTGGCCCTCTACGCCGTCCTCTTCGGGGAGGAACCGGCGCCCAATC
The DNA here is from genome assembly GCF_000733125.1 of Parvularcula oceani. Classification (GTDB taxonomy): domain Bacteria; phylum Pseudomonadota; class Alphaproteobacteria; order Caulobacterales; family Parvularculaceae; genus Parvularcula; species Parvularcula oceani. The sequence continues at coordinate 72,736 of NZ_JPHU01000012.1, forward strand.
CCGCCGCGGCGCCCCTTGCCGACATCGCGACCGCGCTTCGAACCATGAAGGCGCGTTTCCCCGAGGCGATCCCCTTCTGGATCATCGTCCACGAGCCCGGCACGCTCGGCCAGCACGTGCAGGTCCTGGCCGAACATCCGCAGCGCCTGATCTATGCCGAGTACTACAATTTCGACGGCGACGGCGCCTTCGTCTCGCGCACCGGCATGTCGGACGGCGCGCTCGGCCAGCAGATCGCCTCCTCCGTCTATCGCGTGCATTTCGGCTATTTCGGCGGCTTCTGGGTCAAGGCCGCCTATGGCGTCTTCGGCCTCTGCCTTTGCGCAGTGGTGGCGACGGGCCTCAACCTCTATTTCCTCAAGCGCGAGCGGCAGGGACGGCCGGCGCCGCGCCTGCGTTCGGTCTGGACGGGACTCGTCTGGGGGACCCCTGCGCTCTTGGCAGCCACCTTCGCGGGCAGCGTCGCGGGCCTGCTTCCGCCCGCCTCCCTGGTCCCGGCCTTCTGGGCAGGGCTCGCCGCGCTCCTGCTTTGGGCCGCCATCACGCCGGCGGGCCGCGTGCGGCTTGAAGCGCGCGCGGCGGCCGGGCTGTGCCTGCTGCTGATCGTTCCGTTCAACGTGATCATGCGGATGCCGGCGGACGCGCCGCTCCTCCTGCATGCCGTGAGCGCCGTTCTCGCGCTCGCCGCCCTGTGGCTCCTTCGGCCCGTGGCCTCGGCCGCCTTCGGGAAGAAAGACCCGGCCGGCAGGCAGGGCCTGACGGCTCCCGCCGAATAGCGCGAAGATCGCGGCCCCACTGGACCTCGTCCCGCCGATACGGCACAGAACGGATCAGTTCTGCTTGCCCGGCGCCCGGCCCGGCCAGCCTTTCCGCGAGAAGGATCGTGCCATGTATGCCCGCATCTACCGCCCCGCCCGCACCGCGATGCAGTCCGGCAAGGCGAAATTCGACGTCTGGGTGCTGGAGTTCGACCAGCAATACGCCCATCGCGTCGACCCGCTGATGGGCTGGACGAGTTCCGAGGACACGCTCGCGGGCCAGGTCCGCCTGACCTTCCACAGCAAGGAGGCGGCGATCGGCTATGCCAAGGGGCGGAAGATTCCCCATCAGGTGATCGAGGGCAAGCAGGCCCGGCCCGTTCCGAAGGCCTATGCCGACAATTTCGTCACCGCGAGGCGTGCGCCCTGGACGCACTGACCCGCGCCTTCGAGGGGTGTTCCCCGCTCCGCCCGGTGGTGTAGCATCCTTCCGATCCGCCCGGTCCGGGCAGGATCACGGCCCCTTAGCTCAACCGGATAGAGCACCGGACTTCTAATCCGACGGTTGCAGGTTCGAGTCCTGCAGGGGTCGCCATTCCCGGAACCCGGCCGGGTCGCCTCAGCGGCCGGCGGGCGGAAAGAAACAGGTAAACGCCGAGCCTTCTCCGCGCGCGCTCTCGATCGCGATGCCGCCCCTGTGGCGCTGGAGGATGTGCTTGACGATGGCGAGGCCGAGGCCGGTGCCGCCGACGGAGCGGCTCTTCTCGACGTCGATCCTGTAGAAGCGCTCCGTCAGGCGCGGCAGGTCGGTCCGCTCGATTCCCTCGCCGCGGTCCTGGACGCGCACCCAGGCCACGTCACGGATGTCGACGCCGAGGCGCACGGCGATCGCTTCGGCGGTGTCGCCCGTGCGGCGGAAGCCCTCTTCGACCGGCGGAATGCCGTGCCCCGTCGTCACCGTGACCTGCGGGCCGGTTCCCCCGTATTTGAGGGCGTTGTCGCACAGGTTCTGGATGACCTGGATCACCTGGTCGCGGTCGGCCGTGACCGGCACGGGATCGGCGCAGGCCTCGCAGACGAGCGTGCCGCCGCGCGCCTGGGCGATCGGCGCGAGCATGTCGCAGACGGACAGAGCGGTCTCGTTCAGGTCGACCCGGTCGGAGGGCGTCTTCGCTTCGTTGAGCTCGATCGCCGACAGGCTGATCAGATCCTGCACCAGTCGCAGCATGCGCTCGGCCTGGGACTGCATGATGCGCAGGAAACGCTGTCTCGCCTCGGGGTCGTCCTTGGCGTGGTTCTGCATCGTCTCGATGAAGCCCATCATCGAGGCGAGCGGCGTGCGCAGCTCGTGGCTCGCATTGGCGATGAAGTCGGTGCGCATGCGCTCGAGCTTCTTCTGCGCCGTGCGGTCGCGGAGCATGACGATGATCCGGCCCCGGTCGGCGAGCTGTCCCGCCGAGACCGGAGCGGCGTAGAAGAGCATGGTGCGCTCGTCGGGATTGAGCATGCTCAGCTCGGCTTCCTGCACCGTGCGCTCGTGCCGGGCCGTGCGGATCGAATCGAGCGCCGCCGGCGCCCGGATCACCGCCGAGATGTGCCGCCCCGAGACCTCCTTGCCGAAGGTCGTCGCGCAGACGGGGTTGGACATCTCGATATGGTCGTTCTCGTCGAGCAGCATGACCGGCTGGGGCAGCGCGTTCAGCACCGCGCGCAGGCGCTCGAATTTCTGGACCTGCTCTTCGTTGAAGGTGATGCCGGGCGCCACCGGCGCTGCTTCCCGCAAGGAGAAGTAGCGCAGGAACAGGCCCGACCCGTAGATGATCGCGAGCGCCGCGGCGGCCCCGGCATGCAGATCGCTCAGCATCACCGCGCCGAGCAGCACGATCACGCCGGTCGCGCCCGCGAAGACGAAGTCCCCTGCGCGGCTGCGGAAAATCTCGCTTTCGACAGGCCGGCTATCGGCCGCTGTCGGCGCGTCCTTCATACGCTGTCCTCGGTCTTTGACGTTAGTGGATGCCGGAGCGATCCGCTTTGCAACCCCGGCGCTTGCCAGCCTTGCCGCCAGCGCCCTAAGCGGAACGCGAATTCCGAGAAAGCCCGACGTGAAGGAACTGCCGATGACCGTGCGGCCGACGACGAAAATCCTGGCGACCATGGGGCCGGCCAGCGACAGCCCCCATCGCATCCAAGCCCTGATTTCGGCCGGTGCCACCGCCTTCCGCATGAATTTCAGCCATGGCAGCCATGAGGAGCACGCCGTCCGCTTCGAGGCGGTGCGCAAGGTCGCCGCCGAGATGGGCCGCCACGTCCCGATCGTCTCGGACCTGCAGGGGCCGAAGCTGCGGGTCGGCCGCCTCGCGGGCGGCGAGATCGCGCTCGGATATGGCGAGGAGGTCGAGGCGCGCCTCGGCGCCGAAGCGCCCGAAGGCATCATCCCGATCCCCCACAAGGAGCTGTTCGACGCGCTGCAGGACGGCGACGCGCTGATGCTGGATGACGGCACGCTGCGCCTGTCCGTCGTCAAGGCCGAGGCCGAGCGCCTCACACTCAAGGTCGAAGTGCCCGGGCGGCTCACCGACAAGAAGGGCATCAACGTGCCCGGCCGCCGCCTGCCGATCGCGGCGCTGACGGAGAAGGACGAGGCGGATCTCGCCTTCGCGCTCGAGCAGAACACCGATTACGTCGCCCTCAGCTTCGTGCAGACGGCCGAGGACGTCGAGCGCGCCAAGGCCCTGATCGACGGCCGGGCCAAGGTCATCGCCAAGATCGAGAAGCCCCAGGCGGTCGAGGAGATCGAGGCGATCGCCGATGCCGCGGACGCGCTCATGGTCGCGCGCGGCGACCTCGGGGTCGAGCTGCCGCTCGAACAGGTTCCTCTCGCCCAGCGGCGCATCGTCCGGGCCGCGCGGGCGCGCGGCAAGCCGGTCATCGTCGCCACGCAGATGCTCCAGTCCATGGTCGACGCGCCGACGCCGACCCGCGCCGAAGCCTCCGACACCGCCGCCGCCGTCTTCCTCGGCGCCGACGCGGTGATGCTGTCGGCAGAAAGCGCGGTCGGCCGCCATCCCGAAGCCGCCGTCGCGATCATGACACGGATCATCCGCGCCGCCGCCTCGGGCGAGGACTACCAGGCCGAAATGGAACGGATCGCCGAGGAACAGCGGGCCGACAGTCCCGGCGCGGCCGTCGCCGTCTCCGCCGCCTTCGCGGCGAAGGCCATCGAATGCCGCGCCATCGTCGCGAGCACGAATACCGGCGGCACCGCCTATACGATCGCCCGCCTTCGCCCGGCCATCCCGATCATCGCGCTGACCCCCGATCCCAAGACGGCCCGCCAGACGGCGCTGGCCTGGGGAACCCTGCCGGTCCTGACGCACGAACAGGAGAACTTCGAGCAGCTCAGCGGCGCGGCCGTGGCGTCTGCGCGGGAGGCCTTGTCTCTTTCCGACGACGACCGCATCGTCCTTCTGGCCGGGATTCCGACCGGCCGGACGGGCGGCACGAATACGCTCAAGGTCATTCGCGTGGGAGACGGATCATGAGCCAGGCCGAACGCATCGACGCGCTGCTCGGCGGCGTCACCGTCATGCCGGTCGTGGTGCTGGAGCGGGCCCGCGACGCCCTTCCCCTCGCCGACGCCCTGATGGAAGGCGGCGTCCGCGCGATGGAGGTGACGCTGCGCACGGAGGCGGCGCTGCGGGCGGTGGAGCTGATCGCGCGCGAGCGGCCGGACGTGGTGATCGGCACCGGCACGGTGCTGAGCGCGGAGGATCTGCGCCGCTCCGAAGAGGCCGGCGCCGTCTTCGCCGTCAGCCCCGGCCTCACGCCCTCGCTGGCGAAGGGCGCGGCCGAGCGCTTCTCCACCTGCCCCCTCCTGCCCGGCACCGCGACGGCATCCGATGTGATGGCCGCCCTCGAGGCAGGCTTCGAGCGGCTGAAATTCTTTCCCGCGGAGAGCGCGGGCGGCGCGGCCGCCGTCAAGGCGCTGCACGGTCCGCTCGCCAAAGCCCGGTTCTGTCCGACCGGCGGCATCAAGCCCGAGACGGCGGCGGACTATCTGTCGCTGCCCAATGTCTTCTGCGTCGGCGGGTCGTGGCTGACGCCGCAAAAGGCGATCGATGCAGGCAACTGGGCGCAGGTGACGCGCCTTGCCAGCGAGAGCGTCCGCCTCGGCGAGGCGTCCTGAACGAAGGCCGGCCGGCGCCCTCGGGGGCGCCATCCGGGCCTTGGGCCCTCCGCGCCGGGGCGGGAGCGGATCGGGGCAAAGGCCTTTGTGATGGCGGCGGAGTGAGGCATGCTCATGCGCCATGGATAGGTTCCAGCAGATCAGCGCCCGCCTTGCCCGCGCAGACGGCTATTTCCGGGACGGCGACGACCAAGCGGCCAGCGCCTTCTACAGCGCGGCGCTCCGCCTCGCCTCGCAGGCGGGCCCCCTGCCGCCGCCGCTGATGCAGGCCTGCCAGGCGGCGCAGCAGCGGCTCGGCGAACTGGCGGCGCGCTATGAGCGCTTCCTCGCCGAACGGCTCGAGCAGGCCGAGGCGCGGCCCGAGCCGGGAACCCGCTTCGCCGATGCGGTCGACATGCTGTTCGGCAGGAAGCAGCCCGTCGCGCAGGAGCCCAAGATCCTCTTCTATCCCGGCATGCCCGCCCGCGAGGTCTATCCCCGCGAGGGCTTCGACTGGGTGCCCGCGCTGGAGGCGGAGACGGCCGCGATCCGCGAGGAGGCGCTCACCCTGTCCGGAAGCGGGCGCGCCTTCGCACCCTATGTGACCGCCTCGGAAGACAGGCCGCAGGACGCGCACCGCCTGGTGGACGACGACAGCTGGACCGCCTTCTATCTGTGGCGCGACGGGCGCCCCGTGCCGGAGGCGGCGGAGCGCTGCCCGCGCACGGTGGAGGCCATGGAACGCGTGCCGCTGTGCCGCGTCAAGGGCAAATCGCCCAATGTCCTCTTCTCGCGGCTCGCGCCCGGCGTGCATATCCCGCCGCATACGGGCCTCGTGAACACGCGGCTGATCTGCCATCTGCCGCTCGTCGTGCCGCCCGGTTGCGGCTTCCGGGTCGGCAATCGCAGCCTGGCGTGGCGCGAGGGCGAGACGCTGATCTTCGACGACACGATCGACCACGAGGCGTGGAACAGGGGCCGCGAAGAGCGCATCATCCTCCTCTTCGAGGTCTGGCAGCCCGCCCTGGAGGCGGCGGAGCGGGACCAGGTCGCCGCCCTCCTTTCGGCGGTCGACGCCTATGCCCGCCGCGGCAGGCCGCCTTCAGCGCCCTAGGAAGCCGACGATCTTCTTGGTGTCGGCCAGAACGCCTTCGGCGATCGCGCCGGCGCGCCGCGCCCCGTCCTTCAGGACCCTGTCGATATGGGCGGGATCGTCCATCAGCCTGCGCATCTCGGCGGAGATCGGCGCGAGCTTCTCGACGGCCAGCTCGGCAAGGGCGGGCTTGAAGGCGCCGAAGCCCTGGCCGCCGAATTCGAAGAGGACGTCGTCCATGCTCTTCTGCGACAGCGCGGCATAGATGCCGACGAGATTCGCCGCCTCGGGCCGGCCTTCGAGCCCGGCCTCCTCGGAGGGCAGCACCTCGGGATCGGACTTCGCCTTCTTGATCTTCTTCGCGATGGCGTCGGCATCGTCCGTGAGCGTGATGCGCGAATTGTCCGACGGGTCGGACTTCGACATCTTCGCCGTCCCGTCCCGAAGCGACATGACCCGTGCGCCGGCCCCTCTGATGAGCGGCTCCGGCAGGGGGAAGAAATCCTCGGCGCCGAAATCGAGATTGAACTTGCCGGCGATGTCGCGGGCCAGTTCGAGGTGCTGCTTCTGGTCCTCGCCCACCGGCACATGCGTCGCCTTGTAGGCGAGGATGTCGGCGGCCATCAGCGTGGGATAGGTGAACAGGCCGACCGAGGCCCGCTCCTTGTCCTTGCCTGCCTTGTCCTTGAACTGGGTCATGCGGTTCAGCCAGCCCATGCGCGCCACGCATTGGAAGATCCAGGCGAGCTCGGCATGCTGGGGCACGGCGGACTGGTGGAAGATGATCGCCCGCTCGGGGTCGATGCCGGCGGCGAGATAGGCGGCGGCGATCTCGCCCGTCTGCGCCTTGAGGGCCTTGGGGTCCTGCCACACCGTGATGGCGTGGAGGTCCACGATGCAGAACATCGACGCCATCTCGTGCTGCAGGGTCACGAATTTGCGGATCGCGCCGAGATAGTTTCCGAGATGCAGGTTCCCTGTCGGCTGCACGCCGGAAAAGACGCGGGGGGTGTGAGAGGCTTGCTCGGTCATGCCGCGCGGATAGCGCCTTCTTCGCCCGGGAGCGAGCCCTTTGCGGCGAGGGAGGAGCGTTCCCGCTCAGGCTTCCTCATGGGGAACATGGCCGTCGAGCTCGAAGACGAGGCCGGAGGGTTCGAAGGACAGGCGGCAGGTTCCGGACATGGCGCTCGTCAGCGCCTCCTCGATCATGCGGGAGCCGAAGCCCTTGCGCTTGGGCTGCGTGACGACCGGCCCCCCCGTCTCGGCCCACCGAAGCCGCATGACGCCCTCTTCCCCGAGCGCCCAGACGAGGCTGATCCTTCCTGTCCCGTTCGACAGCGCGCCGTATTTGATCGCGTTCGTGGTCAATTCGTGCAGCGTCATCGCCATCGCCACCGCCGCGCGCGGCGGCAATGCGACGGACGGACCGCCGATCTCGACCCGGTCTCCCGGCACGCCGCAGGAGGAAAGGACGTCCCGCGCGAGGCTTTCCAGAGCGGCGGTCTCCCAGGAGCCCCGCGTGAGGAGATCATGCGCCGCCGCCAGCGAAGTCAGCCGGCCCTGGAAGGTTTCCAGCTGCGCCCCGCAGGCCGGATCGGTGAAGCTCTGGCGCGCCATGCTCTGGACGATGGCCAGATTGTTCTTCACCCGGTGATTGAGTTCATGGGTGAGAAGCTCGCGCTGCTCCTCGCCCTTCTTCATCTCGTCGATATCGGTGAACGTGCCCATCCAGCGGCTGATCTGTCCGTCGCGCCCTTCCACCGGCAGGGCCCTTGCGAGAATCCAGCGATATTCGCCGCTATGGTGCAGGAGCCGGCCTTCGGCCTGGAACCAGCGTCCGCTCTTCACCGCCTGCTGCCAGCTCTCCAGGAAGGCCGCGCGGTCTTCGGGATGCAGGCAGAGCGACCAGCGTTCCTCTTCATTGTCTTCGGGCGCCTCGCCGGTGAACTCGAACCAGCGGGCGTTGAAGAAGTCGAACCGCCCGTCGGGCCGGGCCGACCAGGCGATCTGCGGCATCGCCTCGGTGATCGCGCGGAAGCGGGCTTCGCTGTTGCGCAGGCGCGCCTCGGTTTCGCGCTGCTCGGTCACGTCGGTATTGGTGCCGAACCAGCTGACGACCTCTCCGTCTTCGTCGCGGATGGGCAGGGCGCGGGAGAGGAACCAGCGATATTCGCCGTCCGTGCCGCGCAGGGGGAACAGGTCCTCCCAGGCCTCTCCGTGCTCGAAGGCGTGCGAGATGGTCCGGGTCACCCGGTCGACGTGATCGGGATGGTGGACACTGACCCAGCCCCAGCCCGCCATCTCGTCCATCGTGGTGCCGGTATAGTCGAACCAGCGCTTGTTGTACCAGACGATCGCGCCCGTGCCGTCGGTGATCCAGGCCAGCTGGCTCATATTGTCGGCAAGCGTCCGGAAGCGCGCCTCGCTCTGCGCCAGCTTCTGCTCCACCGCGCGCCGCTCAGTCACGTCCAGCTCGGCGACAACCCCGCCGACGATCTCGCCGTCCGGGCCGCGCACGGGCGCGGCATTGTTCAGGAAGACGCGGCGCCCGCCATCGTCGAAGCGCTGGCATTCGACCAGTTCGTCGCGAATCTCCTCGCCGTGCAGCAGCGCGCGGGTCATCGCCCAATCCTCGGGGGCGAGACGCTCTCCGGTCTCGGGCCGCCAGCCGACCCAGGCCTCGTAGCCCTCCCAGTCCTCCGTCTGCGGCGGGACGCCCCAGATCTCGCGATTGGCCGGGTTGTCCCGCACGATCCTGCCGCGGGCATCGGCGACGATCACGCCCACGGGCAGCGCGTCGAGAATGGCGTCGAGCGTCGCGCGCTCCTTGCGCAGCGCCGCTTCGGTGCGATTGCGGTCGGTGATGTCGAAACCCGATGCGATGAGGCCGATCAGCACGCCCTCGCTGTCGATCTTGGGAGCGAGCTGGAAGTCGACGGTGATGCGCTCGTCGCCGGCCGTGCGCACTTCGACATCGTAGCGCATCGTCGCGCCGCGCCGAACGATGTCGACGGCCCGCCGAAGCTCGTCTTGCACTTCCCCGTCATGCGCCCACCAATAGGTGTCCCAGAAATCGAGGCCGATCACCTCGTCCCGCGTGACGCCGCCGATCTCCAAGGCGGGCGTGTTGACCTCCAGGAGGACGCCCTCGGGCGAAAGGCGTGCAACGAAGGCATGCACGCCGTCGAGCACGCGCCGCAGCCGGTTCTCCCCATCCTCCGCCGCGCGCCGCGCGATCACCTCGTCGGTGATCTCGAAGGTGAAGCTGGTGACGCCGCCGACAGAGCCGTCCGGCCGGCGCCAGGGCTCTATCGTCTGGCGAAAATAGCGCTTGCCCTCCCGGTCCCGCTTTCCCCTGTCCATCCGGACCGCGAGCTCGAGGTTCTCGACCCGCCGACCGGTCCGGAAGGCCTTGTCGAAGGCGGAGAGAACCGTCTCGTCGAGAATGCCGGGCAGGACTTCGCCCAAGGCGTGGCCGATGAGAGGCTTCCCGCCCGCCGCCGCCCGCGCCAGCGCGTTGGCGTAGAGATAGACGTGGCGCGGCCCCTCATGGACGGCGACCAGAGCCGGAGCGGCATCGAAAAGATGCTCGGCGTCGACCGGAAGTCCGGACGCGCGCGATGCCGAGGCTTTCGGATGGGATCCGTCATGTGGAAGCAAGAAGAAAACCCGGTGAGGAACTGCCGCGCCTCTCCTAGCACAAGCTCCCGAAGGGCGATACGCAAACCATTGTCCGGCCCGGCGCTTTAGCGGTCGAAGCCGGGATTCTCGCGCGCGAGCTTCCGCATCAGCCCCGGCCAGGCCAGATTGTCGCCGAAGCCCTTCGCGAAGCCCGGCGCGCCCTGCTGGCCGACCTTGTTCGCCATGTCCTCGCTGTCTTCGAGCAGGGCGCCTTCGCCTGCGGCCTGAGCCAGCACCTGCGTCTTGCAGGCCTGTTCGAGGAAATACATGCGAAGAAAGGCGAGCGCGCAGTTCTCGCCGAGCGTCAGAGTGCCGTGATTGCGCAGCATCATGAAGCTGTGGTCGCCGAGATCACGGACGAGCCGCTCCCGCTCGTCGAGCTCCAGCGCGATCCCCTCATAGTCGTGATAGGCGAGATCGTCGTGCACGATCATCGAGAACTGCGTGTAGCGGCGCAGGCCCGCCTTCTGCGCGCTGACCGCCACGCCGTAGGGGCTGTGAAGGTGCAGGACGCAGCCTGCATCGTGGCGGTGCATATGGACGGCGGAGTGGATGGTGAAGCCGGCGGGATTGGTGAAATAGGGGCTGTCGTCCACCTTGTTGCCGTCGATGTCGATCTTGACGAGCGCAGAGGCCGTCATCTCGTCGAAGAGGACGCCGTAAGGATTGATGAGGAAGCGCGGCTTGCCGTCCTCATCGGGCAGGCGGGCGGAGATATGCGTGAAGACGAGATCGTCCCAGCCATAGAGCGCGGCCAGCCTGTAGGTGGCGGCGAGGTCGCAGCGGATCTGCCATTCGAGGTCGGATACGCCGTCCTTCACGCTCGGCAGGCTTGCGGGATCGGGCAGCTCGAAGCCCGGCCCCACGCCGGCGACCGTGGCGCGGGCCGTATCGATCGGGCTCTGTTCGGTCATGGCGCATCCTCCTGTCGCGTTTTGGCGGAAGCGTAAGGCGGCCTCGCCGCAGCGCCAAGCGAAGAGAGCGGCGCCCCCTTGGCGGCGCGGCCGGTTCGGCCTACCTCGCGCCCGGAAGGAACACCGCATGACACAGCTCGACGCCAGCACCAGGGGCGATCTGCCCCCGATCGAGGATATTTCCGAGCTGTCCGCCTATCTCGCTTCGGGCTGCAAGCCCAAGGACCAGTGGCGCCTCGGCACCGAGCACGAGAAATTCGGTTTCCTGCGCGACACGCTCGAGCCTCTGCCCTTTTCCGGCGAACGCTCGATCCAGAGCGTCCTCTCCGGCCTCGCCGACCGCTTCGGCTGGCAGCGGATGGAAGAGGACGGCCAGCTCGTCGCCCTCAAGAAGGAGGGCGCCTCGATCAGCCTCGAGCCGGGCGGGCAGTTCGAGCTCTCGGGTGCCCCGCTCGAAACCGTGCACCAGACCTGCAACGAGGTGCACCGGCACCTCGACGAGGTGAAGGCCGTTTCCGATCCTCTCAATGTCGGCTTCATCGGCCTCGGCGCCGCGCCGGCCTGGACGCGTGCGGAGATGCCGCGCGTGCCCAAGGGGCGCTACGCGATCATGCGCGAATACATGCCCAAGGTCGGCTCGCTCGGCCTCGACATGATGCACCGGACCGCGACCGTGCAGGTCAATCTCGACTTCTCGAGCGAGGCGGACATGGTGGCGAAGTTCCGCACCTCGCTCGCCCTCCAGCCGCTGGCGACCGCCCTCTTCGCCAATTCGCCGCTGACCGAAGGAAAGCCCAACGGCTTCCGCTCCTGGCGCTCGCATATCTGGACGGATACGGACCCCGACCGGACCGGCATGCTCGACTTCGTCTTCGAGGACGGCTTCGGGTTCGAGCGCTACACGGAATACATGCTCGACGTGCCGATGTATTTCGTCTGGCGCGACGGCGATTACCTCGATGCCACGGGGCAGAGCTTCCGCGACTTCCTGCGCGGAGAGCTGCCTGCCGCGCCGGGGGTCAGGCCGACTATCGTCGACTGGCAGGACCACCTCTCGACCGCCTTCCCGGAAGTCCGCCTGAAGACCTTCCTCGAAATGCGCGGCGCGGATTCGGGCTCCTGGGGGCGGATCTGCGCCCTGCCCGCCTTCTGGGCCGGCATTCTCTATGACGAGGAGAGCCTCGGGGCGGCTTTCGAGCGGGTCTCGGCTTGGACCACCGAGCAGCGCCGCCAGCTGCGCCTCGATGCGGCGCGCGACGGCCTGGATGCGAAGATCGGCGACGAGACCTTGGGCGATGTCGCCCGCGACATCCTTCCCCTCGCCCGCGCCGGCCTGAAGCGCCGCGCCAGGCTCGACAGCGGCGGGAGCGACGAGACGGGCTTCCTCGCTCCGCTCGAGGAGATCGCTCGCACGGGCCGCAGCTTCGCCTGCAACCTGCTCGCCGATTACGAGGCGGCAGGCGGCGAGACGGCCATCCTGTTCGAGAAATACGCGTTCTGATCCGGGTGACATCGCCGGCTCTCTGCCGATAACCTCGCCTCGGGCAGGCGCGAGGAGTAAGAGCGTGGGCAGCAAGGGGATTTTGGCAGCAGCGATTCTGGTCTTGTCACCGCAAGCCGCTGCGCAGGACTACAAGGCCTTTTATCAGGACTATCTGGAGGCGACCCGCGACGGCGACCCGGCGGCGGCGGCCGCGCACGCCGAGAAGGCCTGGCAGGCCGCAGAGCAGGAACTCGGGAGCAGCGACACGACCGCGCTTCTTGCGCAGAATCTCGTCGATCTCCTCGTCTGGACGGAACCCGGCCGCGCCCTCGCGCCGGCCCGCAGGGCCATGGTTCTGGCCAAGTCCGGCTTCGGCGCATCCAACTATGACGAGAGGGACGTGGCGGTCCTTCTCGCGCTCGCCGAGGTCGGGGGCGAACCGGATGGCCGGGCGCTGAAGACGGCGACCAACACGATTCTGGAGGCGGATCCCCGCCCCTCCTACATGCTCGCCTCGGCATGGCTGAACATCGCCGAACTCGCGATACTCGGCCGGGACAAACGTATCGCCGAACGGGCCGCCGATGAGGCGATCCGCATCATGTCCGGCCTGCGTTTCGCCGAAGCGCCCGATCTGGCGGCGGCGCATTTCGCGCGCGGCGCCGCGGCGATGATCACGAACGGTCGGCGGAACCGACGGGTGGCTGACATGCACGAAGCATGGATCCACTTCCGCGAAACGCGCGCGCTGTTCGAACCGGCGGACAGCCCCGAGGCGATTCCGCCGCTCGCGGCAGCGGCATATGTCTGGATGCGCACTCTCGGAAGCCTCGGCGGCCACCCTTCGAAGGTCGATCTCGAACGGCGGGGATATGATGCGCTTTCCGATCTGCCGCCTCTGCTCGGAGATAACGAAGCCTGCCACGAAGCGGTGGAGTGGGAGGGGGACCGGCAGATCGAGTACCCCCTCACCGCCCAGAACATGGGACGGGTCGGGGGCGTCCTGTTCGCCTATGACATCGGGACGGATGGCGGCCTGACGAACCTGCGCCTCATCGCGGAAGTGCCTGGCCGGGTATTCGGGCAGAGCGTCATCGAACAGGCTGCGGATTGGCGGGTGGATCCCGCTTCGGTGCTGCCCGGCTGCGAACGGGGAAGGATCTTCACCGTCCAGTACAGCATCGGCTACTAGCCCGGGATGAGGCAAGCCGCGCTGTCGCATCTGTCAGAAGCCGACCCCGTCCTGGCGAGAGCGATCGAGACCATCGGGACGCCGGTCGTGCGCCGCCGGCCCGGCGGCTATCAGGGCCTCTTCCGCATCATCGTGGAGCAGCAGCTCTCGGTTCCGAGCGCGCGGGCGATCCTCGCCCGGTGCGAGGCCCGCTTCGGCGCGCCCACGCCGCGGCACGTCCTGGCCGCCAGCGAGGAAGAGCTGCGCGCGGCCGGGCTGTCCCGCCCCAAGATCCGCTATCTGCGCGCCGCCGCCGAGGCGGTGCTTGCCGGCACCCTCGACCTGCCCGCTCTGGAAACCCTGTCCGACGAGGAGGCCAGGGCGGCGCTCACCGCCGTCACCGGAATCGGCCCCTGGACGGCGGCGATCTATCTTCTCTTCTGCGAGGGGCGGGAGGATATCTGGCCGCATGGCGATGTGGCCCTCCTTGCCGCCTATGCGGCGGCGAGCGGGTTCACGAAGAAGCCGCCCCTGCGCCAGTTCGATGCCGCCTCTTCGCGCTATGCGCCCTATCGGGGCACGGCGGCCCACGTCCTGTGGACCTATTACGCCCATCTCAAGGGGCGCCAGCCCGGCTGAACCTGCTGCTGCTGGCGGCTTGGCGTGCACGCTGGCATAACGCTTGCGCGGGGAGGGCCGGAACGGAGGCGGCGACATGGCGGAGGACAAGGCGAAGGCTCTGCTGATCCTGCCCTATTTCGGCGCCTTCGGCCCCTGGTTCCCGCTCTTCCTTCATGCCGTCGGCACGCAACATACGCTCGATCTTCTCCTGATCGGCGACACGGAACCGGCGGCCCTGCCGGCCAATGCGCGGTTCGTCCCCACGACGCTGGAGGCGCTGCGGAGCCGGGCCGAAACGACGCTCGGCCTGCCCCTCGCCCTGCCGGAGGCACGCAAGCTCTGCGATCTGCGTCCGGCCTATGGCCGCCTCTTCGCCGAGGAGCTGCGCGGCTACGACTACTGGGCCTATGGCGACGAGGACGTCCTCTATGGCGATCTTGATCGTCATCTCCGCCCGCTCCTGGCCGAGGGGATGGATGTCGTCACGCCGAGCGAAACCATGACGACGGGGCATCTCACCGTGCTGCGCAACCGCGAGGCGGTGAACGGCCTCGCGCTCGAAGATCCCGCCTTCGCCGAGGCGCTGCGCGATCCGGCCCTCTGGGCCTATGACGAATCGAGCTGGAATCGCCCGGGCGCCGAAGGCTCCTTCACCGCCAGCGTCAAGCGCGCGGAGGCCGAGGGACGGCTCGCCGTGCGCTGGGGCTGGCCGCATGCCAAGCGCGGCGACATTCCCTGGCCCGGGCGCTCCTATCGCTATGAGAAGGGCCGCCTCATCGACAATGAAGGCCACGAGATCACCTATTATCACTGGGGCCGTTACAAGAAGGCGGGACACCCGTTTCCCTCGCCGCAAGAGGCCGAAGCGGGCTTTTCCTTCGACCGGTTCGGCTTCTGGAGCGCTGATGGCGCATCCGGCCGGCAGCCCTTCGGCCTCGTCTTCGACCGGCACGGCCTGATGATCTACGGGCGCGACGGCTTTTCGGAGGTGGCCCTGTGGCGCATGAAGCTGTGGCTGCGCGAACGGCTCCTGGGGCGCCGCCGTCACGGCCGCTGATGGGGCCGATGGCCGAATCTCGCGCCGGAAAACCACATTTCCGGATAGTTGGTTGCCGTCACATGCACGTCATGTAGAATCGGCTACTATCCCCGGTAGCGGTGCATGGGCGCCGCGGCATCAACTCTGGGAGTAACGGGCGTTCACTAGCCTCGCCACACAGACGAGACAGGTCGCGACCACCCGAATAGGCGGCCAGGTCTGGAATGCTCCCGATCGGAGGAGCCTCTAGACGTGCAGCTTTCTCATCCCGCCAGGGCAGCGGCGGCGCCTGATGGATGCCCTGCCCTCGTTCTCAATGCGGATTTCCGTCCGCTGAGCTATTTCCCCCTCTCCCTGTGGTCGTGGCAGGACACGCTCAAGGCGGTCTTCCTCGACCGGGTCGACGTCGTCGCCGAATACGAGACCGAGGTGCACAGCCCCACCTGCGCCATGCGCCTGCCCTCGGTAATCGCGCTGAAATCCTATGTCAGCCATGCGCGCAAGCCGGCCTTCACCCGTTTCAACGTCTTCCTGCGCGACCGCTTCAGCTGCCAGTATTGCGGCGCGGGCGAACGCGAAAGCCTGACCTTCGACCACGTCATCCCGCGCAGCCGCGGCGGCAAGACGACCTGGGAGAACATCGTCGCCGCCTGCAGCCCCTGCAATCTCAAGAAAGGCGGCAAGATGCCGAGGGACGCGAAGATGTTCCCGGCCCAGACGCCCCGCAGGCCCAACATGTTCGAACTCAACGAGCGCGGCCGGGCCTTCCCGCCCAACTATCTGCACGAAAGCTGGCAGGACTACCTCTACTGGGACGTCGAGCTGGAGCCCTGATGCACCGCTCCGGCTCCCGGGGCTGCCAGCCGACGCCGTCCCGGATTGCCCCTTGCGAGTTGCAGGTGCCGCCGAGGCCGACAGGGCGACCCCGGAACGGGCGCTGACCGGATTGTCGGACCCTTGGGCGGATGCAGCGGAACCAGGATCGCGGCCAGGACCGGCAATGGCAGAAAGCGCGCCGCCGGATGCTTGCCGCGAAAACCCGCCGCGGTCCGGATCAGAAGGCGAAGTTCGCCGACAGCCAGAGGTTCCGGCCTTCGCGGATGATGGGATAGACCGGCGCGAAATCGGGGCTTCCGCGCCGGGTATAGGGCAGGAAGTCGACGAAGTTCTCGTCCGTCACATTGTTGATCGTAGCGTTGAAGCGCACCTTGTCCGTCGCCTGCCAGGACGCGCCGAGATCGAAGATCGAGAAGGCGTCGTAATCGCCGAGCTGGTCCTGCGCCTCGCCCGACCCGCGATAGCGGTCGGAGTTGAAGCGCGCCCGCGTCCAGATGCCGATATCGGGCGTGATGTCATAGGCGATGCGGCCATTGACGACGTGGCGCGGCGTGTTGACCAGCGGCTCGCCCTCTTCGGGACCGCTGAGCTGCTCTGAATCGGTCAGCGTGTAGTTCGCCGTCAGGCGCAGGCTGCCGGTGACGTCCCATGTCGCCGCGGCCTCGACCCCTTCGGTCACGGCCTCGTCGACATTCACGGTCTGCGCGAATTCGGCGACGCCCGGATAGAAGCCGACATCGGTGCAGCCCGAGCGGTCCGCGAGCGCGTCATATTCCGCTTCGGTCAGCTCGAAGCTGCAATTGAGGAGCGCGGGTCCGCCGGCGATCTTGTCGTCGAACTCGTTGCGGAACACGCCCGCCGTCAGGCTGAACGTGCCGATATCGTAGAAGAAGCTCGCCTCGTAGGTCGTCGTCGTCTCCGGCTGGAGGGTCGGCGTTCCGAGAACGGGAATGGTTCCCTGGCCGCGGAAGCCGACAATGCCTTCCGCGATCTGGTCGAGCCGCGGCGTCTTGAAGCCCCGGCTGATCCCGCCCTTCACCACGAGGTTCGGCGTCGCCTCGTAGACGGCATAGACCCGCGGGCTAACCTGGCTGCCGAAGGTGTCGTGATGGTCCCAGCGCACCCCGCCGGTCAGCGTCAGCGCCGGGAGGATCGCCCAGGCGTCCTCGGCGAAGAGCGCGGTCTGGACGTGTTCGAGCGGGTCCGCGGCCACCCCGTCGATCAGTTCGGCATCCCAGACCTGGCCGCCGAGCGTCAGCTGATGGGCGTCGATCTCGATATTGTACTGGCCGTTGAGGAGGAGGTTGGTCGCGCGCAGCTCGCGGTCACCGCCCCTGATGCGATCCGTACCCGGCACGTCCGCGGGCAGGATGCGCCCGGTCGTCTCGGTCTCGTTCCAGGTGACGTCCCAGTCGAGAACGCCGCCGGCGACCTCCCACCGGTGGGCGAGGAGGAGCTGATCGCGCTCGAAGGTGAGCTCTTCGGCATAGCCGCGCGGGCCGAGCGTGCCGAGCTGCCCTTCGGAATTGTCATAGGACTGATAGGCGCCTTCGTAATCGACCCAGAGGCGGTGCGAGGAGCCGGGGGTCCAGGTCACGCGCCCGCCATAGGCGTAGAGATCGGCCTCGACCGGGCTGCTGCCCCGGCGGCTAACTTCCTGCTCCTGCCCCTCATCGTCGACGAAGGTCAGCGTCGCCGCTTCGCGGCGCGTCGCCTGCCCCTTCAGCGCGAAGAACAGCCGGCCCGGCACGATGGGCCCGTCGACATAGGCATTGCCGGTATAGGTGTTGCCGAATTCGGCATCCTCCTGAAGCGTCGCATCGAGCCCGATCTCGCCGGACAGGGCCTCCCCCGGCTCCCGCGTGATCATGTTGACGACGCCCCCCATGGCGTCCGAGCCGTAAAGCGTCGACATCGGCCCGCGCACGACCTCGATCCTCTCGATCGCCGAGACCGGGGGCAGGAAGCTCGTGCTCGTCCCGCCGAAGCCGTTGGGCGTGACATTGCCCGCCGGGTTCTGGCGCCGCCCGTCGATCAGGACGAGCGTGTAGTCGCTCGGCATGCCCCGGATCGCGATGGACGGCCCGCCGGTCTTGCCCGTCCCGCTCCCGGTATCCACGCCCTGGACCGTTTCGAGCGCCTCGCCGAGATTGATCACCCGCCGCTGCTCGAGCTCGATCCGCGACAGGAGGGTGACGCTGGCCGGGGCGGTGGCGGGGTTGCGCTTGAAGCCGGAGGCGGTGACGACGATCTCGTCCTCTTCCGTACCGAGATCGACGGCGGTCGCCGGCGCCTTCTCCTCTGCCTCCTGCGCATGGGCGGGCATGAGCGCCGCGATGACCAGAAGCGATGTGCAGAGGCGGAATGAGGACATTGTGAACGGCCTGTCAGATTGAGAATGAGACGCAATAAGCAAACCTCATGGCCGATTGCAACTGCGAATGCGTCTCATGAAGAGCGCGGGAGGCGGATTTGCGCTAGATCCCGCTTGCGCGGCCTTTCGGCATGGCGGCGGCCATGCCGAAAGGCCCCGAGGATGTCCCGCCGAAAGAGAACGCCATGGGCATGACAAGGCGTGGGAGCAACGAGATGGCGGAGGGGGCGCGGCCCGTGATCAGGGCGCGCGGCCTCGCCGCCGCAGAGCGCGCCATGGCCGCATCGGTCTTCGGCGCGGCGCTCGACACCGCCTCTGTCCGCCTGAAGGCGGGACGGCTGCCCTTCCAGCCCCGCGGCGTCGTCATGGCGCCTTGGAACGGCATCTATTGGGGCCGGCCCCTGCCGCGGGATTTCACGGCCGCGCCGCCTGCCATTCAGGCGCTGCTGCTGCACGAGCTGACCCATTGCGCCCAGTATCAGGCCGGAATGGACCTGATCGCGCGCGGCGCCTTCGCCCATGGCCGGGCCTGGCTGACGGGGCGCAGCGCCTATGCCTATCGGGTGACGGAGGCCCCGCTCGGACGCAGGCCCTTCGAGCACCAGGCGGCGATCGTCGAGGATGCCTGGCGGCTCCTGTCAGGGCTGCCGCCACGGCGGGAGGGAGCGCGGCTCGCGCCCCTCCTCGCCGCTCTGGGTCACGCCGAGGCGGAGGAGGTCCGCGCGAGCTTCAGCGCATCGGTGAATTTCGGCGCGCCGCCGCTGCTCAACACGCCATTGCGGTAGATCCGCCCCATGAAGAAGACGAGCGCGCCGGTGAAGGCGAGAAGGAGCAGCGTCGCGCCGACGATCTCCCAGACCGGCGGATCGGCGTTGATGCGCATCATCACGGCATAGGGCGTATAGATCGGAATCCAGGTCAGGATCCGCGCCACGATCCCGTTGGGGTCCGTCACCACCATCTGCAGGAAGGGCAGAGGCAGGACGAGGAGGATGGTGATCGGCGTCACGAAGCTCTGCGCATCCTGGATCGACTGCGACATCGCCCCGATCGCGAGATAGAGCGAGGCGAACATCAGATAGCCGAGCAGGAAGTAGAAGAAGAAGAGCGGCACGAGAGGCGAGCCGAACAGGATCGCCCGGAACGCGCTGACCACTTCGCCCGCGCCGCCGAATGCCGTCAGCGCGATGAAGCCGAGAAGCAGGAACAGGACCGGCGCGGTGATGCCGACCAGCAGGAGGCCGATCAGCTTGCCCACCATCAGCTCGGTCGCGGTGACCGAAGACAGCAGCACCTCGACGATCTTGTTCGACTTTTCCTCGACGGTGGAGGTCAGCAGCATGCCGCCCACGCTCAGCACCATGGCGAGAAGGATATAGGCGAGCCCCAGCGGCACGTAGAGCGCCAGCTCCTCGCGGACGCTGACCGCTTCGCCGGTCTCGGAGTTCGACTTGAAGCGGTCGAAGGGCGCGCGGATCGAATCGACCGCCCGGACATCCTGGATCGAAAGCCCCCGCTCCTCATAGGCGCGGCGCTGGAGCGCGACGGTCAGCGCCTCCTCCACCGCATCCGAAAGCGATTCGTCGGTCAGGTTCTGCGTCCAGAACTGCGCCTCCGCACCGTCCGGGCCGAAATCGGCGGGAATGAGCACGGCGGCGAACAGGCCGTCATCGCTGCCCGGGATCTCCGCATCGCCGTTGAGGAAGGGCCGCAGCGCCTCGGCCGCCTGTTCGAGCGGCAGCCCCTCGATATCGGCGGGCGGCGGGACACGCCGCAGATTGCGCTTCGGCTCCTCCGCAAGGGGCGTGTCGGGCGGCAGCTGGCCGGCTATGGCGGCATTGGCCGCTTCGAGCCCGCCGGCTTCCGCGAAAGCGATGCGGCGCGCAGGAGTATTGTCGTCGGGCGCGAAGGGGTCGGGAAGATCGAACTCCTCGTCCCCGACCGCCTCCAGGCCCTCGACATAGGCATCCCAGGCCGAGACCACGCGGCGCAGATGCCGCTGTTCGAGGACGCGGTCGATTTCCGTCCCGTAGCGGCCCGTCGCGTCGACGACGGTGAACGCCCGGACCGGCGCCGCATATTCGCTGAGGAAGCCCGCCAGCGCGCCGAAGCCGATGGAGATCGGGATGATGGCGAGGAAGAGCAGGAATCCCCGCGTGAGGACGTAGCGCCGGTATTCCTGCGCGATCAGCTGGAACAGCGCCATCAGGCGGCCTCCCTCTGCGCGGCTTCATCCGGCGCGGCGCCGGCGAGGCGGAAGAAGAGTTCGTGCAGGGAGAGCTGGGCGGCCCCGAAGCGCTCGACGCGGATGTTCCGCTCGAGGCAGGCGGCGAGAACCCGCTGCCTGTCCGCGCCCTCGGCAAGGGAGAGCCGGAAGAGGGCCGCCTCGACCGCCTCGACGCTCTCCACCTCGGGCAGCGCCGTGAGGCCGCTCGGATCGTCCGGCGTACCAAGGAGCAGGCGCTCTCCCTCGCGCGCCCGCGCATCGGCCAGCGTGCCTTCGAAGACCTTCTTGCCCTTGGCGATCATCAAGAAGCGGTCGCAGAGGCGCTCCGCATGCTCCATCACATGGGTGGAGAAGATGATCGTCCGTCCCCCTGCGCGCAGTTCCAGGATCATGTCCTCGAGGATCTGCTGGTTGACCGGGTCGAGGCCGGAGAACGGCTCGTCGAGGATGAGGAGCTCGGGCTCATGCGCGATGACGGAAAGGAGCTGGACCTTCTGCGCCATGCCCTTGGACAAGGCCTCGATCTTGGCGTTCGCGAACTCGCCGAGCTCGAAGCGGTCCAGCAGCGCCTCCGCCCGCTCGCGCGCGGTCTTGCGCGGCACGCCCTTGAGGCGGGCGAAATAGGCGATCGAGTCGGCCGCCTTCATCTTCTTGTAGAGGCCGCGCTCCTCGGGAAGGTAGCCGACGCGGCGGCGCACTTCGCGCGGGCGGTGCGAGCCGAGCACGGACAGCTCGCCCGCGCTCGGCGAGACGATGTCCATGAGCATGCGCAGCGTCGTGGTCTTGCCCGCGCCGTTCTGCCCCAGAAAGCCGTAGATCTCTCCGGGCCGCACGGTGAAGGACAGGTCCTTCACCGCCGTGAAGGCGCCGAAACGCCGGGTGATGCCGGACAGGCGAAGAACGGGATCGGTCATGCGCGTGCTCTACCCCCGGGCCGATGAACACAAAGAAAAGGCCCGCCACGGCGGAGCGTGGCGGGCCTCTTACCGATAATCAAGAAGGAGGAGGCGCTTATGCCATCGCCTTCTGGAAGTTCTCGTCGACCTTGTCGAGGAAGCCGGTCGTGGTCAGCCAGCCCTGCTCGGCGCCGATCAGCAGAGCGAGGTCCTTCGTCATGTGGCCGCTCTCGACGGTCTTGATGATCGTCTGCTCGAGCGTATCGGCGAATTTCGCCAGTTCCGGCGTATCGTCGAGCTTGGCGCGGTGGGCGAGGCCCCGCGTCCAGGCATAGATCGAGGCGATCGAGTTGGTGGAGGTCTCCTCGCCGCGCTGATGGGCGCGGAAATGGCGGGTGACCGTGCCGTGGGCGGCTTCGGATTCGGCGATCTTGCCGTCCGGGGTGAGCAGCACGGAGGTCATGAGGCCGAGGCTGCCGAACCCTTGCGCGACCGTGTCCGACTGCACGTCGCCATCGTAGTTCTTGCACGCCCAGACATAGCCGCCCGACCATTTCATCGAGGACGCGACCATGTCGTCGATCAGGCGGTGCTCGTAATGCAGGCCCTTCTTCTCGAACTCCGCCTTGAATTCCTTGTCGTAGATCTCGGCGAAGATGTCCTTGAAGCGGCCATCGTACTTTTTGAGGATGGTGTTCTTGGTCGACAGATAGACCGGATATTCGCGGCTCAGGCCGTAATTGAAGCAGGCGCGGGCGAAATCGGCGATCGAATCGTCGAGGTTGTACATGCCCATGAAGATGCCGGAGGACGGGGCGTCGAAGACCTCGAATTCCTCGACTTCGCCGTTCTTGCCTTCCCACTTGATCGACAGCTTGCCTTCGCCGGGGAAGAGCATGTCGGTCGCGCGGTACTGGTCGCCGAATGCGTGGCGGCCGATGATGATGGGCTGGGTCCAGCCGGGCACGAGGCGCGGCACGTTGCGGATGATGATCGGCTCGCGGAAGACGACGCCGCCCAGGATGTTCCGGATCGTGCCGTTGGGCGAGCGGTACATCTTCTTGAGGCCGAATTCCTCGACCCGGGCCTCGTCCGGCGTGATCGTGGCGCATTTGACGCCGACGCCGTGCTCCTTGATCGCATTGGCCGCATCGACCGTCACCTGGTCCTCGGTCTCGTCGCGATGCTCGATGCCGAGGTCGTAATAGTGCAGATCGATGTCGAGATAGGGATGGATGAGCTTGTCCTTGATCATCTGCCAGATGATCCGCGTCATCTCGTCGCCGTCGAGTTCGACGACCGGATTCTTGACCTTGATCTTCGCCATGTGCGCTGCCTTCCGGATGAATGTGGTGTCGGGTTGGCGCGCCCCTAGCAGGGGATGGCCGAAGCACAAAGGGGGCGAGGCTGCGCAAGACCGGCGTTCAGCCGCTCAAATCCCCGAGGGCCGCGCCCCAGAGGCTGAGCGCGACGATGGTCGCCGTCTCCGCCTTGAGGATGCGCGGGCCGAGGCTGACGGCGAGCGCGCATTCGCGTCCGCGCAGCATGGCCCGCTCTTGAGGCGAAAACCCGCCTTCGGGCCCGATGAGGACGGACCAGCCCTCGCGCGGCTGCCCGCGCAGCGCGTCGAGCGCCGGCGCGCCGCGCCCTTCCGCCCCGCCCCAGCGGGCGGTGTCGTCGTCGCCGGCCTCGTCGCAGAACAGGATGCGCTCCGCCCCTTCGAGCGCCGCGTTCAGGGGCAGCGGCTCCTCGACCACCGGCACGCTCAGCCGTTCGCACTGCTCTGCGGCCTCGACGGCGATGGCGGTCAGGCGGTCCGTCTTCACGCGCTCGGACTGGGTCCGTTCGGTGATGACCGGCACGAAGCGGCGCACGCCGAGTTCCGTGCCCTTCTGGAGGATGAGGTCGGTCGGCCCCTTCTTGAGCGGCGCGAAGAGGAGGGTGAGGTCCGGTCCTTCTTCCTGCTCGCGCCTTCGCTCTTCGAGCGTCACCGCCCCGCCCTTGCGCGAAACCTGCGCGATCCGCCCGCGCCATTCGCCGTCCCGCCCGTTGAAGAGCAGGACCTCTGCGCCTTCGCCGAGGCGCAGCACCGTGCCGAGATAATGGGCGGCGGGCTTGGACAGGGGCACGTCCCGCCCCTGCGCCAGGTCCGCCTCGACGAAGAGCCGCGGAGCGGGTTTAGCCACTTCGTCTTCCTTCCTCGCGCCAGGGCGGAAACCGCCGGTCGGGTCCGGCATGATAGAGGCAGAGGCGGTTGCCCGCCGGATCCCGGAACCACGCCTCGCGCCAGCGCCAGCTCTTGTCTTCCGGGGCGCCTTCGAAGGCCACCCCCTTCGCGCTCAGCGCAGCGAAGCGCGCATCGACGTCCTCGGTCTCGAAGTAGAGCAAGGGCCCGCCGTCCTTCGGACGGTCGCCGAGGTGCAAGGACAGCGTGGTCGAACCGCAAGGCAGCTCGAAGCGCGCATAGCGTTCATGGGTGTGAACGATGCACCGCAGGCCGAGCGCCTCGTAGAAGCCGATCGCCGCCGGCATGTCGTCGACCGTGAGCGTGACCTGATTGAGGTCCACCGCCCGGACCGCCGATCAGAACGGGATGTCGTCGTCGAGGTCGAAGTCGGACCCGCCGCCGCCGCCATAGCCGCCTCGGTCGTCCTGCGGGCCGCCGGAGATCTGCTGGCCATAGCCGCCGCCCATGCGGTCACCGCCGCCGCCGCCCTCGCCGCGGCCGTCCAGCATGGTCAGCTCGGAGCGGTAGGGGCGCAGCACGACCTCGGTCGTGTAGCGGTCCTGACCGTTCTGGTCCTGCCATTTGCGGGTCTCGAGCTGGCCCTCGATGTAAACCTTCGAGCCCTTCTTGAGATAGTTCTGCGCGACGCGCACCAGCGGCTCGGAGAAGATGGCCACGCGGTGCCATTCGGTCCGCTCGCGCCGCTCGCCGGACTGCTTGTCCTTCCAGCTCTCGGACGTGGCGAGCGAGAGGTTGCAGACCTGCCCGCCATTGTTGAACGAGCGGACCTCGGGGTCCTGGCCGAGATTGCCGATCAGGATGACCTTGTTGACGCTGCCTGCCATCAGGAGCCTCCGAATGCTGTTGTTCCAGGCGAACAGGCTAGGCCGCCCGAAGCGATTCCTAACACCGAGTTATTCACAGGAATGTTCTATTCCTGTTCTGGCCCGGTCGCAAGGTCCTAGCATTGGCGAGGTTCGCGATCCGAGAAGGGGTTGGTAGGGTCACCGCCCTGACGGGAGGACCTGGCATGTGCGAAGATCCAGAAGAAGAAGCAGATATCGCTGCGTTCGATGCTCCTCGAGATGGCGAGACGTTCCCGGCCGAGCTTGTCGACAGGCTCATCGACGGAGAGCATCCCGTTCGAGCCTACCGTGAATACCGGCAGATCTCTACCGACGTCGTCTGCCGCGAGGTCGGCATGACGGAGGCCAATCTGAGGGCAGTCGAGGCGGGCGAAGGCCGTCTCACCGATGCGCAGGAGAAAGCTGTCGCCGCCCTTCTCGATGTCGAGCCGGACGACCTTCGTGTGTGGCTCTAGAAAACTACAACGCCTCCAGATCCGGCCCGCGCCGCCCGCCCATCCACGCTTCCTTGAACAGCGCCCGCGCATAGCGCGCCGCGGCCCTGTCGCCGCTCGCCTTGTAAGTCTCGTGCAGGCCCGCGAGCGCCCAGGCATTGTTCGGCGACTCCGCGAGCGAGGCGAGGAAGAGGCGCTCTGCGCGTTCGTGCTCTCCCGCCTGAAGCACCATTGCGGCGAGCGTCTGCTTGGCCGGATAGTACCAGTAGGGCGGCTCCATATAGGGCAGGCTCTCCTGCAATTCGGCGGCCTCTTCCATGAGCGGGATCGCCGCGGCGTAATCGCCTCCTGCCGCATGGGCGCGGGCCTTCACCGTCAGCTCGGCGATGCGCAGGATGTCCGGGCCCGGCACGTCGGCTTCGATCAGCGCACGGGTCTCCGGCCGCCCGGCCAGCGCGGCGATCTTGCGGGCCTCCGCCATTGCCTTCTCCGGCTCGCCGGAGCGGGCATAGCCCTCGCCTCTCGCATAATGCCAGGCGCCCTTGACCAGCGGCGCGGCGTCGCCCGGATCCTCGAGCGCGAGCATGGCGCCCGGGTCGCCGAACTGGACCACGGCGAAGATCGGCGCGGCCTTGATCGGCTGGGCCAGCGGGATCGTCGCCGCCATCTCGATCGGCACGACGGCGTCGAGCTTCTCCGCCATCTTCATGCCGTCCTTCTTCGCGCCCGCCATCTGGGCGGAGGTCAGGGCGAAGTGGACGTTGTGCGGATAGTAGCCATAGGCGTAGAGGTCGCCGACATCGGTCGCGGCCATATAGGCCTCGTCCGCCGCGACCGCGTCGATGTTCCGGTCGAGCGACTGCTCCCAGCGTCCCAGCCGGTAATAGATATGCGTCGGCATGTGGACGAGGTGGCCGAGATCGGTCGCGAGCTCCGCCAGCCTGTCGGCATGCGTCGCCGCGCGGTCGGGATCGGTCGAGGCTTCCACCGCATGGATGTAGAGGTGGATCGCCGGGGTGTAGTCGGGATTGCGCGCCAGCACCGTTTCGAGAAGCTCGAGCGTGCGCGCCGTCCGCCCCTTGGGCTCCCGCCCGTTCGCTGCCCAATAGTCCCAGGGCTGGGTGTCCATGTTCGCCTCGGCGGCGAGAACGGCGATCAGGTCGTCTTCCGGATAGGCTCTCGCGACCCGGTCCATCGCATCGGCATAGGCGCCGTCGAGCGGCGCCCTCTCCGCCGCCGGGTCCTGGGCATAGCGGGTGGCGAGCGCGGCGATGAGCTGGCGCTCCTTCTCGCTGGCGCCGCTCGCCAGCCGCTCGGCCTCCTGCAGGGCGGCATAGGCCCGCTCGCCGTCCTCGGGCGGCATCTGCGCATTGATGTGCGGGCCGAGCGCCAGCGCCTCGCCCCAATAGCACATGGCGCAGCCCGGATCGGCTTCCTGCGCCGCGCGGAAGGCCTGGATCGCCTCTCCGTGGTTGAAGCCGATCATATAGGCGAGGCCGAGATCGAAGCCCTCCTGGGCCACCTCGTGCTCCGTGGTGATCTTGCGGGCCAGCGGCTCGATCGTATCCGGCCGCAGAGACGCGACCGCCGGCTTCTTCTCGTCGTCCCCGGCGTAGGCGCGGGCCATGCGCAGGAAATAGGCCTGGCGCTTCGCGATGCCGTCCGGCCCGCACAGGCTCTGCGCGGTCAGGACGGGCGGCAGGAACGGCACGGCCTCGGCGCTGCGCCTTTCGGCGGACACGCCAAGCGCGGCGAGCGCCATCGCGCCGCCGCTCAACAGCAGTTTCCCCTTCATCTCTCTCCCCATCGGCTCGGCGCCGTGATCCCGGCGCGAACCCCCCGCGCCTTTGGCAATCGAACCGGGCGCACCTTTCGTCAAATCAATTGCGCAGCCGAATCGTTCTCCAGTTGTTCTCCTTCACCCGATCCGCTAGGCGCCTACATCCCGGCCTTACGCGGAGGGTCCCTTTGTCGCTCAAGAACATCACCGTCACCGGCGCGCGCGAGCACAACCTGAAGAACATCGACGTGTCGCTGCCGCGCGACGCGCTGGTGGTGGTCACGGGCCTGTCGGGCTCGGGCAAGTCCTCGCTCGCCTTCGACACGATCTATGCCGAAGGGCAGCGGCGCTATGTCGAGAGCCTGTCCGCCTATGCGCGCCAGTTCCTCGAGCTGATGCAGAAGCCCGACGTGGACCAGATCGAGGGCCTGTCCCCGGCGATCTCCATCGAGCAGAAGACGACGTCCAAGAACCCTCGCTCGACCGTCGCGACGGTGACCGAGATCTACGACTATATGCGCCTTCTCTGGGCGCGGGTGGGGGTCCCCTACTCTCCCGTCACCGGTGAGCCCATCGCCTCTCAGACCGTCTCGGAGATGGTCGACCGGCTGATGGCGGAGGGCGAGAAGGCGCGCTTCTACCTCCTCGCGCCGATGATCCGGGGGCGGAAGGGCGAATACCGCAAGGAACTGGCCGAGCTGATGAAGCGCGGCTTCCAGCGCGTGCGCGTCGACGGCGAGTTCTATGACGTCGCCGAGGTCCCGGCGCTCGACAAGAAGCTCAAGCACGACATCGACGTCGTCGTCGACCGCGTGGTCATCAAGGAGGGGATCGAGAGCCGCCTCGCCGAGAGCTTCGAGACCGCGCTCGACCTCGCCGACGGGATCGCGGTCGCCGAGAGCGCGAACAAGCCCGAGGATGGCGGCGCGCCGCACCGCATCACCTTCTCGGCCAAATTCGCCTGCCCCGTCTCCGGCTTCACGATCGAGGAGATCGAGCCGCGCCTCTTCTCCTTCAACTCGCCGCAGGGCGCCTGCCCGGCCTGCGACGGGTTAGGCTCGAAGAAGGTCTTCGATCCAGAGCTGGTCGTGCCCGACCCCGATGCGACCTTGCGCAAGGGCGCCATCGCCGCCTGGTCCAAGACGCAGAGCCCCTATTACACCCAGACGCTCGAAGCTCTGGGCGAGAAATACGGCTTCAAGGTTTCCGACCGCTGGCGCGACCTCGACGCCCAGCAGAAGAAGATCGTCCTCTTCGGCACGAACAAGGAGAAGGTGCGCTTCGTCTACGATGACGGGCTGCGCCAATACGACACCACCAAGAGCTTCGAGGGCGTGATCCCGAACCTCGAACGCCGCTGGCGCGAGACCGACAGCGCCTGGGTCCGCGAGGAGATGGAGAAGTTCCAGTCCTCCGCCCCCTGCGAGGCCTGCGGCGGCAAGCGGTTGAAGCCCGAGGCGCTTGCGGTGAAGATCGCCGGCGACGATATCGCCGAGGCGACGGCGCGTTCGATCCGGGACGCGGATGACTGGTTCCGCGCGCTCGACGGTCAGCTTACGGACAAGCAGAAGAGCATCGCCGAGCGCATCCTCAAGGAGATCCGCGACCGGCTGCATTTTTTGAACTCGGTCGGCCTCAGCTATCTCGGGCTCGAGCGCGCCTCCGGCACGCTGTCGGGCGGGGAGAGCCAGCGCATCCGGCTGGCAAGCCAGATCGGCTCTGGCCTGACGGGCGTCCTCTACGTTCTCGACGAGCCCTCCATCGGCCTGCACCAGCGCGACAATGAGCGCCTGCTGGAGACGCTGCGCCGCCTCCGCGACCTCGGCAATTCGGTCATCGTGGTCGAGCATGACGAGGACGCGATCCGCACCGCCGACTACGTCCTCGACATCGGCCCGGGCGCCGGCGTTCACGGCGGCGAAGTCGTCGCCTGCGGCACGCCCAAGCAGATCATGGGCAACAAGAAGTCCGTGACCGGAGATTACCTCGCGGGCCGCCGCGACGTGCCTGTGCCCGACGAGCGCCGCGTCTTCGACCCCGAGCGCGTGGTGAGAATCGAGGGCGCGTCGTCCAACAACCTCCAGAACGTGACGGCGGAGTTTCCCATCGGCCTCCTCACCTGCGTCACCGGCGTGTCGGGGGGCGGCAAGTCTACGCTGACGATCGAGACGCTCTACAAGGCGGCCAGCCGCAAGCTGATGAACGCCAAGCAGGTGCCCGGCCGCTATGAGAGCATCGAGGGCCTCGAACATCTCGACAAGGTCATCGACATCGACCAGTCGCCGATCGGGCGCACCCCGCGCTCGAACCCGGCGACCTATACCGGCGCCTTCGGGCCGATCCGGGAATGGTTCGCAGGCCTGCCCGAGGCGAAGGCCCGCGGCTACAAGCCCGGCCGCTTCTCCTTCAACGTGAAGGGCGGGCGCTGCGAGGCCTGCCAGGGCGACGGCGTCCTCAAGATCGAGATGCACTTCCTGCCCGACGTCTACGTCACCTGCGACGTCTGCAAGGGCAAGCGCTATAACCGCGAGACGCTGGAGGTCGAGTTCAAGGGCCGCTCCATCGCCGACGTGCTGGACATGACCGTGGAAGAGGCGGCGGAGTTCTTCTCCGCCGTGCCGTCCATCCGCAACAAGATGAAGACGCTCTGCCGCGTCGGCCTCGGCTATGTGAAAGTCGGCCAGCAGGCGACGACCCTGTCGGGCGGCGAGGCACAGCGCGTGAAGCTGGCGAAGGAGCTGTCCCGGCAGGCGACCGGGCGCACGCTCTACATCCTCGACGAGCCGACGACGGGCCTGCATTTCGAGGACGTCCGCAAGCTGATGGAAGTGATCCAGGAACTCGCCGACTCCGGGAACACGGTGGTGGTGATCGAGCACAATCTCGACGTCATCAAGCAGGCCGACTGGCTGATCGATATCGGTCCCGAAGGCGGCGACGGCGGCGGCCGCATTGTCGCCACCGGCACGCCGGAGGATGTTGCCGACAACAAGGACAGCCATACCGGCCGCTTCCTCAAGGAAACGCTGGAGCGCTATGATGCCCATGAGGCGGAACGGGCGAAGCGCAAGAAGAACGGGAAGCGGATGGCGGCTTGATGGGTGTAGTCGGACGGCGCTGGCACCACCTGTCTCCACTACGTTGGATTAGGGCCTTTCCTACTGGCGTGCTCTGGGTAAGAGCTCTTGAGGCCAGCGCGGCAGGTAATCCCGCACTCGCGCTCGATCACCTCCGCCGGATACAGTATTTCGGCAGCTTGGGCATAGAAGTGGATCTTTTAAAGGCGGCAAGCTTGTTGGAACTGACGCGGGCGAAGCAGTCTCTAGCAGTCGCGTCCGATGCTCGCCGGCGACTAATCAAATTGCGGAAGAGCCGGTCGAGCGATCACATTTATCTGCGAGCATATGCTGAATGGCTGATCGCACGATGCCAGAAGCAGTTGCCCGAATTCTATGGCTCTGACTCTGTACTCAGAGGGTATGAAGTTGTCCGGTTCGGCGAGATCGAACTCGATAATGTGAGCAAGGCTCATCTCTGGAACTTCCCACTGCGCATCCACCCGCTTTGGCGCGAACCAGATTGAAAAGAGTAGTTTCATCAGAGGTCTCCTGACCTCCTTCGGTAAGGCATTGTTCATTCGTCCTCCGGGTCTAGCCACGCCACATCAGCGGCATGACCGCTCTGTCCCGCCGTACCTTCCTTGCAGGCGCCGCCGCGACCGGCGCCCTCTTCCGGCCGAGCGCGGCGCAGCAGGCCGAACCCTTCGCCGCCGCGCTGGAAGAGGCGGCATCGCTGGAACAGCTCAACGCGCTGATCATCGCGCGCGAGGGCGAGGAGGTTGCGGCGCGGGTCTTTGACGGCCCCGGCCTCGACACGCCGGTGAACATTAAGAGCGCGTCGAAATCCGTGCTCTCCGCCCTTGCGGGGATCGCCATCGCGCAAGGCGAGGTGCCCGGCGTCGAGGCGCGGCTGCTTCCCCTCCTCGCCGATCGCGCACCTGCGGATATCGAGCCCCGCACGAGCGAGATCACGCTGGAAGACCTCCTCACCATGCGCGCCGGGCTCGCTTCGACCTCGGGGCGGGAATACGGGCCCTGGGTCGTCTCGGACGACTGGACCGCCTATGCGCTGCGCCGGCCCTTCGTGGCGGAGCCGGGCGGGCGCATGATCTACTCGACCGGCACCTCCCACCTCCTCGCCGCCGCGCTGACCGAGGCGACGGGGCGCTCTCTCCTCGCCCTCGCCCGCGACTGGCTCGGCGAGCCTCTCGGGATCGAGGTGCCGCCTTGGACCCGCGCGCCGGAGGGGGTCTATATGGGCGGGAACAACATGGCGCTCTCCCCGCGCGGCCTCCTCGCCTTCGGCGAAGTCTACCGCCGCGGCGGCATCTATGGCGGCCAGCGCGTGCTGCGCGAGGACTGGATCGAGGCGAGTTGGACGCCGCGCGTCCGCTCCCCCTGGTCGGGCGGCGCCTACGGCTATGGCTGGTGGATCGGCAGCGCGGGCGGGCACCGCATCTATTACGCCTGGGGCTATGGCGGGCAGATGGTCTACGTGATCCCGGACCTCGGGCTCACCGTCGTCATGACCTCCGACCCCAATGCGCGCGGCGTCGATGGCCACGTGCAGGCCCTCCACCGCCTCGTCGCGCGGCGGATCGTGCCTGCTGTCTGAGAGGTCTCAGCGCAGCACGCCGAAATAAACTGCCACGGGCACCATCGCCGCCATGACCATCAAAGCCGGAAGCGGCCTGCGGCCGAGGGCAACCATCGCCGCGAAGGCCAGCGCCAGGCCGCTCGCGAAGAGAACGTTCTCGGGCCCATATGAATAGTCGTGAAGCCACTCCGCCGTTCCGGCTGCGAAAGCCAGCGCCATCAGCGGCACCACCACGCGGGACCACCGCCCATAGCTCGCCCACAGATAAAGCGCAGCGGGCTGGATCAGGAAGAGCACGAGCAGGCTGCCTTCCGGCAGCGGCGGAAGCGCCTGCAGTTCGGACCATGACAGGTCGCCATGCCCCGCCCCGCCGCCGCGCACGACGATGACAAGCAAGGCCGCATAGACCACCGCTTCGAGACCGCGAGCCAGAACCTCGTCGAGAGAGGCCGAGGTGCCGCCGGTCGCGAACTTGAATGTCGGAAGGTACATCTCACGCCCCCACCAGCATCGTGGCGCGTCGCGCCTTTATCAGCAAGCCGGATACGGGGGGCTGACCTTCGGCCCCCTGTAACTTCGGCCTCGCCGCGTCTATGTCCCGGCCATGAGCACGATCCATATCATCGGCGGCGGCCTCGCCGGGTCCGAAGCCGCCTGGCAGGCGGCCGAAGCGGGCGCAGACGTCATTCTCCACGAGATGCGCGGCGTGCGCTCGACCGAGGCGCATCATACCGACCAGCTGGCGGAACTCGTCTGCTCGAACTCCTTCCGCTCGGACGATGCCGAGAACAATGCCGTCGGCCTCCTGCACGAGGAGATGCGGCGCGCGAACTCGCTGATCCTGCGCTGCGCGGATGCGAACAAGGTCCCCGCCGGCGGCGCGCTGGCCGTGGACCGGGACGGCTTTTCCGGCGCGGTGACGGCGGCCATCCAAGGCCATCCGCGCATCCGCATCGTCCGCGAAGAGATCGCGGGCCTGCCGCCCGAAGAGTGGGACAATGTCGTCGTTGCGACCGGCCCCCTCACCTCTGCCCCGCTCGCAAAAGCGATCCAGGCGCTGACGGGCGAGGAGGAGCTGGCCTTCTTCGATGCCATCGCGCCGGTGATCTACAAGGATACGATCGATTTCGGCACGGCTTGGTACCAGTCGCGCTATGACAAGCCGGGGCCCGGAGGCACGGGCAAGGACTATATCAACCTGCCCTTCTCCGAAGAGGAATATGAGCGCTTCCTCGACGCGCTGCTCGCCGCCGAGACGACCGAGTTCAAGGACTGGGAGAAGAACACGCCCTATTTCGAAGGCTGCCTGCCGGTCGAGGTGATGGCGAGCCGCGGGCGCGAGACCTTGCGCTTCGGCCCGATGAAGCCCGTCGGCCTGACCGATCCGCGCACCGGGCGGCGGCCGCATGCCGTCCTCCAGCTGCGCCAGGACAATGCGCTCGGCACGCTCTACAACATGGTCGGCTTCCAGACGAAGATGAAATACGGCCAGCAGACCGAGGTCTTCCGCCTGATCCCGGGGTTGGAGAACGCCCGCTTCGCGCGGCTCGGCGGCATTCACCGCAACACCTTCCTCAACTCGCCGAAGCTCCTCGACCGGGAGCTGCGGATGAAGGCGCGGCCGAATTTGCGCTTCGCCGGGCAGATCACGGGCGTCGAGGGCTATCTCGAAAGCGCCGCGATGGGCCTTCTGGCCGGCCGCTTCGCGGCGGCGCAGGGACGCGGCGAGGAGGCGAGCCTGCCCCCGCGCACGACGGCCCTCGGCGCGCTGCATTTCCACATCACCGAAGGCCATGTCGACGGCGGCAAGGGCAGCTTCCAGCCAATGAACGTCAATTTCGGCCTCTTCCCGGACATGCCCGCCCCGACGCGCGATGCCGAGGGCAATCGCATCAAGGGCAAGGAAAAGGGCCGTGCGCGCAAGCGGTTGATCACGGCGCGGGCGCTCGAAGACCTCGAAGGCTGGCTGGGGACGGCGCGGCAGGCGGCATAGGCTCTCCTGTTCCCGCCTGTGGAAATCCTGGAACAGATGCGAAACATCGCTTGACCGTTCTCTGAATGTTCTGCATGATTCAGGCCATGCAGACCTCGATGACATTCGCTGTGGACAACCGCCTGCCGGAGATCCTGGACCGCCTCCGGACGGTCTATCCCGCGCGCGTGACGCCGCTGACCGATCCGCTCAGCCAGCTGGTCTTCGCCGTCACCGCGGAGAACGCGGCGCCCTCGGTCGGCCTCGCCGTTTATAACCGGGTCAAGGCGACCTTCCCGCGCTGGTCCGACCTGCGCGATGCGGCGCCCGAGCGGGTGGCGCAGCTGCTCGTCGGCGTTCCCGGCGCCCCGGCCAAGGCCGAGGCCCTGCCCGAGATCCTGCGGCTCATCGAGGACGAGCGCGGCGTGATCGAGCTCGATTTCCTGCGCCGCCTCGGCACCGATGCGGCCGGACGCTGGCTCGAACGCCTGCCCCGCGTGACCGCCGAGATCGCGGCGGCTGTTCTCAGCTTCTCCGATCTGCGCCGCCCCGTGCCCGTCGTGGGCCGGGAAAGCGCCCGCCCGCTGCGCCGGCTCGGGCTCGCGCCGGCCTCTGCGCCCATGTCGGCCCTGCCCCGCCATCTGGCCGAGAAGGCGCCGTCGGATTGGGGCGCCGAAGAGTTCGGCGACCTCGGACGCGGGCTGACCCGCCTCGCGCGGGCGGCCTGCGCCGATGGACGCCCTGCTTGCGGCGGCTGCGCGCTCAGGGATCTCTGCCCTTCGGCGAACAGGAACTCGGGCGACGTCTTGGCCTTCCCGGGCCGGAAGGCGGCGCCGGCTAAAGCCGCCCGGTCAGCATAGCCCTGAAATAGCGCCACCGCTTGGCAAGCCCGCTCAGCCGCCTGCCGCGGGCATAGGCGGGGGCCAGCGTGAAAGGCAGGGCGGCGGGCATGAGCGCGGCATCGAGGCCACCAAGGCCTTGGCGGGCCTGCCGCACCTCCTCCAGCATCGTGCCGTCCGGTATCTCGGCGGCTGAGACCAGATCGGCGAGGCGCGGCTGCCCACGCCCCTGACGCGCCTGTCCCTGATGGCCGCCCCCCTGCCGCGCCCGGCAGGCGGCATGAAGAGCGGCGGCGCGGCCAAGGCCTTCCGCTTCGCCGCCGAGATGCGAAGCGAGCGCCTCGCTGCTTCGCCCATAGAGCGGCAGGAGCAGGGCGACGGCCTCGCCCGCCGAAGACGGGCGCTCGGCGCCGAGCGCCGTTTCCGCGCCATCGACAAGGGCTTCCAGCGGAGCCCGCAGGCCCGGCGTGCGGGCGAAGGCGGCATCGAGCGCCTGAGCGAGCGGATGCTTGCGCACCGGCGCCGGTCCGAAGACTTCCTCGAGCGCTTCGCGCCACCACTGGAAACGGATCGCACCCAGCATGGGCTCCGAGACCCGCGCGGGGATATTGGCCAACTCTTCGGTCAGAGCGAGGATCGCCAGCGCGCCGCCGCGCCTGCCGCCGGGGACGTAAGGCAGGACCACCCGCCAGTCCTCCTCCGCCGAGAGCCCGTCCAGCAGATAGCTGGCGGTCTCGGCGGGAAGAGGCGTGAAGCGGCTCGTCTCCACCTATGGCGTCGCGGTTGCCGCCTCGGCCTTCCGCTCGTCCCATTCGCGCTTCACGCCGGTGCGCAGCAGCGCGGGCGAGGCGATGAAGATCGACGAATAGGTGCCGATGACGATGCCCCAGATCATCGCGAAGCTGAAGCCGCGCAGGACGTCGCCGCCGAACAGGAACAGGCTGCCGAGCGCGAGCAGCGTGGTCAGCGACGTCATGATCGTGCGCGCCAGGGTCTGGTTGATGGAGAGGTCGATCACCTCGGCCAGAGGCTTGCGCTTGAACTTGCGCAGGTTCTCCCGGACCCGGTCATAGACCACCACCGTGTCGTTCATCGAATAGCCGACAATGGTCAGAAGCGCCGCGATGATGGACAGGGTGAAGTCGAGCTGGGTCACGGCGAACATGCCGATCGTCAGGATGACGTCATGCACGAGCGCCAGGATGGCGCCGAGGCTGAACTGCCATTCGAAGCGGAACCAGATATAGACCAGCATCATGGTGATCGCGACGACCAGCGCCGTCACGCCGCGCTCGACCAGCTCGCCGGACACGGTCGGCCCGACGACATCGACGCGGCGATAGCTGATATCGGCGCCGAGCACGCCCGCGAGCGTGTCGCGCACCTGTTCCGCGACCCGCTGCTGCGCGATTTCCGCCGCCCTGCCGGCATCCGCCGGATCGGCGGCCTGCAACTCGTCCGGCGCGATCTGGCCTTCGGCCGGAACGGCGTCGGGGCTGACCGGCTGCTCCTCGACGAAGACGACGATGCCTTCGGCCTCGTCGCCGAGGCCGCCGCCGATGTTCTGGACCCGCACATCGCCGAGGCCGAGCGCATCGACCGCCGAGCGGACCTCGGTCAGGTCGCTTGCGGTGAACTCGGCCCCCGGCGCGGGGCCGACCTCGACCGTCACGCCGCCGCGGAAGTCGATGCCGAAATTCAGGCCGAGCAGGAAGAAGGCCGCGACCGAGGCGAGGATGGCGACGAGCGAGCCGATCTGCGCAGCGGTGGCGAAGCGCGTGAACGGGATATGCGTGTCATCGGGTACGAGACTGAAAGCCATGTTTCTGTCCTCAGATCGCGAGCGTCTTGGGGCGGCGCGACAGCACGAAGCCGCCTGCCAGGACCCGCGTCAGGATGAAGGCCGTGAAGACCGAGGTGACGACGCCGATGCCGAGCGTGACGGCGAAGCCGCGCACGGGGCCGGAACCGAGCTGGAACATGATCAAGGCCGCGATCAGCGTGGTCAGGTTCGCGTCGAAGATGGCCGACCAGGCGTGCCTGTAGCCCGCCTCGACCGCGACGACCGGTTTCTTGCCCGTCTTCAGCTCCTCGCGGATGCGCTCGAAGATGAGGACATTGGCGTCGACCGCCATGCCGATGGTCAGGACGATGCCTGCGATGCCCGGCAGGGTCAGCGTCGCGCCGAGCATGGACAGCGCGCCCGCGATCAGCAGGACGTTCGCCAGCAGGGCGACATCGGCATAAAGGCCGAAGCGGCCGTAATAGATCGCGATGAAGACGATCACGGCCGAAAAGCCGACGATCAGCGCGATCGTGCCCGCACGCACGGAGTCGGCGCCGAGATCGGCCCCGACCGAGCGCTGCTCGATCACCGTCAGGGGCGCGGGCAGCGCGCCCGAGCGGATCAGGATCGACAGCTCCGTCGCCTCTTCGGGCGAGAACCGTCCTGTGATGCGGCCCGAGCCGCCGGTGATCGGCGACTGGATGGTGGGCGCCGAGATGATCTGCTCGTCGAGCAGGATCGCGAAGCGCCGCCCGATATTCTCTCGCGTGACCTCCGCGAAGCGGCGCGCCCCGCGGCCATCGAAGGCGAAGTTCACCTGAAAGCCGCCGCTGTCGGGATCGGGAGAGGCGCTGGCGTCGGTCACCATGTCGCCGGTCACGTCCGCGGCCTCGTAGATGACGAGGTCATAGCCGCCATCGGCAAGAGGATAGACCGCGCGGCGCGGCGGGATCGGCGCGGCGGGATCGGC
The DNA here is from genome assembly GCF_000733125.1 of Parvularcula oceani. Taxonomy (GTDB): domain Bacteria; phylum Pseudomonadota; class Alphaproteobacteria; order Caulobacterales; family Parvularculaceae; genus Parvularcula; species Parvularcula oceani. Next base: position 109,525 of record NZ_JPHU01000012.1, read on the forward strand.
CGTGTCGTCCACCATGTGGAAGCTGAGCTGGCCGGTCCTCGCAATGACCGATTTCAGCGCTTCGGGGTCGTCGTCGCCGGGCACCTGCACGACGAGGCGCCCCTCGCCCTGCCGCGCGATCGCGGGTTCGGTCGTGCCGAGGCTGTCGATCCGGCGGCGCACCACCTCGATCGAGTCCGTGACGGCCGAGTCGGTGTAGAAGGCCCGGGCCTCGTCGGTCAGGCTGACGGCGAGGCGCTGGTCGCCGAGCCGCTCGACCTGGATATCGCGGCCCGTGCCGCCGATCCCGCCAATCCCGCCGCCGAGCGGGCCGGCGAGCTGGCGCAGGCGCCGCTCGGCCCGTTCGAGATCGGAGGGATTGTTGATCCGCACGATCAGCTGCTCGCCGGCGATGCGCAGATTGCTGAACTGGATGCGCCCCTCGGCCGAACGGTCGCGCAGAGCGCGCCGCACATCGGAAGTCAGGCTCTGGAGGCGGTCATCGAGAACCTTTTCGGTGTCGACTTCGAGCAGGAGATACGATCCCCCTTGCAGGTCGAGACCGAGCGTCACCCGGCTCTCGGGAAAGCCCCAGGGCGCTTCGCCCTTGGCCGTGAAGTTCGGCACGGTGAAATAGGCGCCGAGCGCCACGAGGAAGAGGATGAAGCCGATCTGCCAGCGATTGAACTGCAGCATCGGGTCAGGCCTTGTCCTTGGCCTTCACCTCGGCCGGCTTGGTCCGCGACCGCACATCGGTGAGGGTCTGCTTGATCACGGTGACCTGCACGCCCTCGGCGATCTCGACGGTGCATTCATCGCCCTCGCCCGAGCGGGTCACCTTGCCGAGGATACCGCCCGCGGTGACGACCTGATCGCCGCGCTTCACGCCCGCGACCATCTCGCTGTGGCGCTTGCGGGCCTGCTGCTGCGGACGGATCAGGAGGAAGTAGAAGACCACCGCCATCAGCAAGAAGGGAATGAGCGAGGCGAAGAAACCGGGCTGCGCGGCGGCGTCCTGCGCGTAGGCGGGCGTGATGAACATGAAGGCTCCGGCGAATGGCGTTCGGATCGAATGAGTGCGCGACACGTAGGGTCCCGCATGACGCGGCGCTATAGCGCCCTTGGGGAAATGCTCGCAAGGCTGTGAGAAATGAGAGCCCAAGTTGCCGAAGCCGCCCTCGCGCGCCTACACCGGCCCCATGCAGATTTCGTCTTCCGTTCTCGACCTCATCGGCAATACGCCGCTCCTCAAGCTTCGCCGCGCCTCCGAGGAGACAGGCTGCACGATCCTGGGCAAATGCGAGTTCATGAACCCCGGCCAGTCGGTGAAGGACCGCGCCGCCCTCGGCATCGTCGAGGCGGCGGAGACATCCGGCGCGCTCCGACCCGGCGGCACCATCGTCGAGGGCACGGCTGGCAATACGGGCATCGGCCTGTGCATGGTCGGCAAGGCCAAGGGCTACCGCGTCAAGATCGTCATCCCGCGCACCCAGAGCCAGGAGAAGAAGGATGCGATCCGGCTTCTGGGTGGGGAGCTGATCGAGGTAGATGCGGTGCCCTATGCCGACCCGAACAATTACGTGCACTATTCGCGCAGGCTGGCCGAAGAGACCGAGAACGCGGTCTGGGCGAACCAGTTCGACAACACGGCGAACCGCGACGCGCACTACAAGACGACCGGTCCCGAGATCTGGGAGCAGACGGACGGCAAGATTGACGGCTTCACCTGCGCCGTCGGCTCGGGCGGCACGCTGGGCGGCGTCGCCCTCGCGCTCAAGGAGCGGTCGAAGGATGTCAGGATCGCGCTGACCGACCCTTACGGAGCGAAGCTCTTCACCTGGGTGAAGTCTGGAACGCTGGAGACCGAGGGCAACTCGATCATGGAGGGCATCGGCCAGGGCCGCGTCACCGAGAATCTCAAGGACCTCGAAATCGACGAGGCCTATCGCGCGACCGATGCGGAGGCGCTGGAAATCCTCTTCGCGCTGACGGAGGAAGAGGGGCTGTGCCTCGGCGGCTCGGCCGGTATCAATATCGCGGGCGCGAAGAAGCTGGCCCGCGATCTCGGCCCCGGCAGCACGGTGGTCACGGTCCTCTGCGATTACGGCAACCGCTACCAGTCCAAGCTCTACAATCCCCAATGGCTGCGCGAAAAGGGCCTGCCCGTCCCGCGGTGGCTCGACCAGTGAGGCGCCTCGCCCTCCTCTTCCTGCTCGCGGCCTGCGGCGGCGAGCAGGAGGTCACACTGACCGAAGCGATGAGCGAGAGCGCCTGCGGCGTGAAGGCCGAATGCATCGGGCGCGAGGTGATCGGCTTCGTCGCGGAGCGTTGCGATCCGATCGCCGCGCCGTGCCTCGAATCCCAGGGCTTCGAATGCGAAGCGTGGGAGCCGGATGGCTGCGGCTTCGTCGTGCGGCGCATGAATCCCGGGCGCGGTGAGCCGGACCTCATCGTGCTGACCGTCTGGCCCGAGAGCGGGACGAGCCGCCCCCGGATCGAGGTCTCCCTGGGGCATACGGATGTCCGCTCCGCTGACGACGACGATTTCATATGAATGACGCATCGGCGCCGGTGCGGGAGCGCCACGAGGTCACGATCACCTATCTCGAAGCGCGCCAGCCGCCGCGCCTGCCGCCGCCGCCGCGCCCGGCCGTGCCGACCGCGATGATGCGGGCGCAGAAACCGCCGCTCGGCTTCTATCGCTATCTCTTCGACGCGGTCGGCGGTCCGCACCGCTGGGTCAGCCGCCGCTACATGGCCGATGACGAGCTTCGGGACATCATCCATGACGACCGCGTCGCTCTTTATGTTCTCTACAAGGAGGGATGGCCCGCGGGGATGGCGGAGGTGGACTGGCGCAACAGGCCCGATGCCGATTTCAAGTTCTTCGGCCTCGTCCCGGAAGTACAGCGGGCGGGCCTTGGCCGCTGGTTCCTGCGGCAGGTGCTCGACCTGATCTGGACCGGAGAGCCCGACCGGGTCACCATCGAGACCTGCACGATGGATGATCCGGCGGCGCTGCGCATGTATCAGCGGGCGGGCTTCTCGGCGACCGGCCAGGCGCGGGGGATCATCGAATGGCGCGGATGAAGGGGCCGACCGGGGATTCGCATGAAGGGCGCCCGACGGACGGCGTGCGCCTCGTCAATCCGGATATCGCGCGCGGCTCGACCGTGCTGTTCCCGGACTATGCGGCCTTCACCGCGAAGACGCGGCCTTTCTCCTATGGGCGCGGGGGGACATCTACCCATGACGCTCTCGCCGAAAGCGTCGCGGCCCTCGAGGAAGCGGATCATGTGGTGCTGGCTCCCTCGGGCCTTTGCGCCGTCACCCTCGCCCTGATGAGCTTCGCCGAAGCGGGCAGCCATATCCTCGTCACCGACAGCGCCTATGATCCGACGCGAAGCTTCTGCGACGGTGTCCTGCGGCGGATGGGTGTCGAGACGACCTATTACGACCCGCTGATCGGCGGCGGGCTGGCCGAACTGGTCCGCCCCGAAACGCGCGCCGTGCTCGCGGAGTCGCCGGGCTCGCTCACCTTCGAAGTCCAGGACCTGCCGGCGATCATCGCTGCGGCGGGCGAAGTGCCGGTGATCGTCGACAATACCTGGTCGGCGGGCGTGCACTTCAAGCCGCTGCGCATGGGTGCCGCCGTCAGCGTGCAGGCGGCGACCAAATATCTCGGCGGCCATTCGGATCTCCTGATGGGTACGCTGGCCTGTTCCGCCGGCGCGGCGCGCCTAGTGGAGCGGACGGCCCGCCTCATCGGCATCTCGGTCGCTGCGAGCGATGCCGCCCTGATGCATCGCGGGATGCGGACCCTTCACCGCCGCCTGGCCGTGCACGAGGCCACGGGGCTCGCGCTCGCCCGCTGGCTCGAAGGGCGCGAGGAGATCGCGCGCGTGCTTCACCCCGCATTGCCGAGCCACCCGCAGCACGGGGTCTGGGCGCGCGACTTCACCGGCGCGAGCGGGCTCTTCGCGGCCGAGCTGGCTCGTGGCGACGAAGCCTATATCGCAGCCTTCTGCGATGCGCTGCGCCTGTTCGGGATGGGCTATAGCTGGGGCGGCTATGAGAGCCTCTGCATTCCGACCTGGCCGGAGAGGAACCGCACGGCAACGCAGTGGAAAGCGAAAGGCCGCATGCTGCGCCTTCACGCAGGCCTCGAGGACGAGGAGGATCTGATCGCCGATCTCGATGCCGCTTTCGCGAGGGCCAATGCCGTGCCGCCGCAAGGGAAACCATGATGCGCCGCCTTCTGCTCCTGACGCCCCTCCTTCTTGCGGCCTGCATCACGCCGCCGGCCCAGCGGTCCGGCACGGGGCAGCTCGTTCTGCGGACCGTGCCGGAGGGCGCGACGGTCAGCTTTTCCGATGGGACCGAATGCCGGACGCCCTGCCGGATCGTGGTGCCGGGGCCGCTCTACCTGACCATTGGCCGGACGGGCTATGAGGCGGTGCGAGAGCGTGTGGATGCGCGAACGCCAAGTCCCTTGGTCATCGAGATGACGCCCGTCGCCCGGACCGAGGAGATCGAAGCCGCGGAGCTGCCGGAGCTCTGATCGTGCGAGCGGGCAGGACACGGCATGCGCCGCGGCCCGGCGCATACAAAGAATGGCCGCCGCCCCGGAACGGGACTGCGGCCATGCCCGCTTGCGCGGACACATCACCAAAT
>NZ_JPHU01000013.1 GCF_000733125.1 Parvularcula oceani
CAAGGTCGAGGTGAGCTGGCGGGTGCGCCCCGGCGGCCCGTGCGGCGTCGTGCATATCGAGTGGAAAGAGACCGGGCTGGCCGATCTGGCGGCGCCGCAGAGAGAAGGGTTCGGCACGCGCATGACCGCCGGCGCGGCGCGCCAGCTCGGCGGCGGCCTGGAGCGGGAGTTCGGGGATGACGGCCTCGCCGTGCGCCTCTGGTTCCCGCTCGGCTGAGGCACGGCGCTCAGCTCTCCCGCGTCCAGTCCCCCGACGCCCCGCCGGCCTTTTCCTCGACCCGCACCGCCTCGATCACCATGCCCCGGTCCGCCGCCTTGAGCATGTCATAGGCGGTGAGGCAGGCGACGGAGACGGCCGTGAGCGCTTCCATCTCGACGCCGGTTCGGCCCGTTGTGCGCGCCTCCGCGGTGACGCGCAGGCCGGGCAGCGCCTCGTCGGGCTCGACCCGCACGCGGACCGAGGAAAGCGGCAGGGGGTGGCAGAGCGGGATGAGATCGGCCGTCCGCTTGGCCGCCATAACGCCCGCAAGCTCGGCCACGGCGAGGGGATCGCCCTTCTTGGCCTTGCCGCCGAGAGCGAGCGCCAGCGTTTCTGGCGCCATGCGCAGGGCCCCGCTCGCCAGCGCCCTGCGCGCGGTCTCGGGCTTGTCCGAGACATCGACCATGCGCGCCCGCCCGGCCTCGTCGACATGGGTGAGCTTGCCGGTCATCGCTCGGACAGGCGCGGCATCAGCTCGACCAGGTTGCAGGGGCGGTAGCGGCTGTCGAGCTGGTGGCGGATCACCTCGTCCCAGCCATCCTTCACCGCCCCCCGGCTTCCCGGCAGGCAGAAGACGAAAGTGCCCCCCGCAAGCCCCGCGCAGGCGCGCGATTGCATCGTCGAGAGGCCGACGCTCTGATAGCTGACCTGGTGGAAGATGACCGAGAAGCCGTCGATCGTCTTGTCGAAGAGGGGTGTCACCGCCTCCACCGTCACGTCGCGCCCGGTCAGCCCCGTGCCGCCCGTCGTGATGACGACATCCACGCTCTCGTCCTCGATCCAGCCCTGCACGGTCCGCCCGATCGTCACCGCGTCGTCGGGCACGATCCTGCGGTCCGCTAGATGATGGCCGTCCGCCTGAAGGCGCTCGGCCAGCGTCGCGCCGGAGGTGTCCGTTTCCAGCGTCCGGGTGTCCGAGACGGTGAGGACCGCGATCCTGACCGGCTTGAAATCCCGCGTTTCGCCTGTTGATCCGCTCATGGTGTTCCTTCGTCCCAGCGCCGGGCGTCCTCGTAATCCTCGCTGCGCGGCTCGATCCAGACCGGGCCGCTCTCGCGGTGTTCCTTCTTCCAGAAGGGCGCGCGGCTCTTGAGGAAATCCATCAGCATGTCCGCCGCCTCGAAGGCCGCCCGCCGGTGGGGCGCCGCGCAGGCGACGAGCACGATGGGCTCTCCGGGCGCAAGCCGCCCCACCCTGTGCACGGCGAGGACCGCTTCGAGATCGAAGCGCGCCGCCACCGCCTCCGCCCGCTCGCGCATCGCCGCCTCGGTCATACCGGGGTAATGCTGCAATTCGAGCGCGGTGACCGGATCAGATCCGTCCTCGCCCCTGACCATGCCGGTGAAGGCGACGAGCGCGCCCGAGCGGACCAGCGAAGCGCGAAACGCTGCCTCCTCCGTTTCGGGATCGAACGGGTTTCGTGTCACCCGCGCGTCGATGCGGGCCATCTCAGCCCCCGCTGAGCGGAGAGAGGAAGGCCACCTCGTCGCCGGGGCCTACGGGCGCGGGCGCGGGAAGGATCGCCTGGTTGAGCGCCACCTTGATGCCGGGCCGCGCCAGCGCTTCGCCGAGCCGCGCATCGCGCGCCGACAGCCAGCCGCGCAGCGCCTCCGTATCCGTGACATCGGCGGGCAGGGACACGTCCTCCGCCTCGGCGAGGTCGGAGAGCCGTCCGAAGAACAGGATGCGCGTCATCCTCAGCCTCCCGTCACGTTCATGTGCCGCCCGACGGCCGCGCGGCCCTCGGCCTGCGCCTCCTCGAAGCCGTGGCGCTCGGGCTTTCGCAGGAGGGCGTCGTCGAGCGCGCGGTCGAGCGCGGGGCCCGGCCGCCCGCCGCGCAGAGCGGGGCGCAGATCGGCCCCCTCCTCCTGCCCCAGGCAGAGCGCGAGCTTGCCGGTGCAGGTCACGCGGACCCGGTTGCACCCGGCGCAGAAATTCTCGGTCAGCGGCGTGATGAAGCCCAGAGTGCCGCCGGTCTCCTCGACGCGGACATAGCGCGCGGGGCCGCCCGTGCGGGCCGCCAGCGGGGTCAGGGTGAAGCGGTCTTCCAGCGCCTCGCGCACCGCGAGGAGCGGCAGGAACTGCGAGCGGCGGTCCTCGCCCGTCTCGGCCGTGGGCATGACCTCGATCAGGGTGACGGCATGCCCCTCGGCATGCGCCCATTCGACGAGCTCCGGCAGATCCTCGGCATTGTCGTGCTTGAGCGCCACGGCGTTGAGCTTGACCGCGATGCCCGCCGCCTTCGCCGCGGCGATGCCGGACAGCGCGCGGAACAGATCGCCGCCGCGCGTGACCCGGCGATAGGTCTCGGGGTTCAGGCTGTCGAGCGAGACGTTGATCCTGCGCACCCCCGCCGCCGCCAGCGCCTCGGCATGGCGATCGAGCTGCGTCGCATTGGTGGTCAGAGTGATCTCGTCGAGCGCCCCGCTGCCGAGATGCCGGGACAGGCGCGCGATCAGGCCGGGGAGGCCGGGACGTACCAGGGGCTCGCCGCCCGTGATGCGCAGGCGGCGCACGCCGCGCCGGATGAAGGCATCGGCCACGGCCTCGAGCTCCTCGAGGCTCAGAAGGTCGCGCTTGGGCAGGAAGCGCATGCGCTCGGGCATGCAATAGGTGCAGCGCAGGTCGCAGCGGTCGGTCACCGACAGGCGCAGATAAGTGATCGTGCGGCCGAACGGGTCCCGCAGCGGGCGCGGCCCGGAGGGTGCGGCGGGCGCTTCGCTCGCGGGCGAAATCTCGTCTCGTGTGGCGATATCCAGCATCAGGCGGTGCAGGCGGGGGGATTGTGCATGCAGAGGGGTGTCGCTTCTTCTGTGGCGGCCTCTGCCCAGTTAGCCCTCGCGCCGGCCGCGTCCAATGTCCGCGCTCAGCCTGCGCCCAGAAGGCGGGCGAAGCGCAGGAGGAGCCGCAGGGCGACGAAAAGCACGAGCAGCGCCGTCAGCCGCCGCAGCACCGCCTCGGGCAGGACGCGGGCGCCGAGATGCGATCCGATCTGCCCGCCGATCAGCACGGCCGGCAGGAGCGGCCAGTAGGAGAACGCCTCGGACAGGCCGCCGGTCTGCGAGAGCTTGGTCATCTGCCCGCCGAGCCCCGCCGCCGAATTGACCAGGATGAAGAGCGCCGCCGTTCCCGCGATGGCCCGGCCCGGCCCCCAGCGGAAAAGGTGCAGGACCGGCGCGAGGAAGATGCCCCCGCCGATTCCCACAACGCCGGACAGGAGCCCGAGCCCGGCGCCCAGCGCAGGCTCGGTCCACGCCGCCCTGCGCCGCCGCGCCGCCTGCGCCGCGCCCAGCGGCCGCGGCGCGCGCACCGGGCGCAGGAGGAGGAGGCCCGCAAGGAGGAGCGAGCCGCCCAGGAGCCCGATGAAGACGGTCTCGGGCACCACGATCCGCCCGCCGATCCAGGCCATCGGCACGGAGAGGAGGCCGAGCGGCAGGACGCGCAGCCACGGGATGTGCCCGGCCCGCGCGAAGCGCCAGACCCCGCCGGTGACCACCACGATATTGCAGCAAAGGGCGATGCTCGGCAGCACCCGGTAATCGGTCTCGGCCAGCACCAGCAGCGCGTTGTAGGTCGAGCCGCCGCCGAAGCCGACCGAGGCGTAAAGAAGCGCGGTGGCCGCGAAGAGAAGCGCGAGAAGAAGGCTCATCGGGCGAGCGCCTCGAGATCACCGGGCCGGTCGATATCGGCGAGAAGGGCCGCAGGCGCGGGAACGAGGCCCTGGGCGGGCACGCCGCGCAAGAGGCTCCGCGCGCCCTCTTCGCCCGAAAGCCCGCAGAGCGCCTCGAAGCTTTCCGATCCGAAACAGGCGGGCGGGCGGCGGATTCCGTCGCAGATCGTGCAGGCCGAGCCCGCCGCCCGCGCCGCCGCCTCGACCGCGCGCAGAAGGTCCGCATCGACGCGCGGCGTATCGCCGAGCGTGAGAAGGAGGCGCGCGGCGCCCCGCTTCCGCGCCGCATCGGCGGCGAGCGCGACCGAGCTGCCGAGACCGCGGCCCGGATCGGGATTGACGATGGCGCTCACGCCTTCGGCCTCGCAGAGGTCGCGGGCCGCGCCCCGTTCGCTCGCGATGCAGAGGAGCGCGCCCGGTCCCGCCGCCCTGGCGGCGCGCAGCGCATGGAGCAGGAGGGGCGCGTCGCCCAGAGGCGCGCCGAGCTTGTCGTCCGCGCCGAAGCGGCGCGACAGCCCTGCGGCGAGAATGACGCTCAGCGTGCCGCTCACCGTGCCGCCGCGATGATTTCGGCCAGGATGGACACCGCCACAGCGGGCGCGTCGCGCAAGGAGGGCACGAGCCCGATCGGGCCGTGCAGCCTTCCGATCATCGCCTCCTCCACGCCCATCTCCTCGAGCGCCTGGCGCCGCGCCGCCTGCGCCCTGCGACTGCCGAGCGCGCCGATATAGAAGGCCCGGCCCGCCAGCGCCTGCGCCAGCACCGGCGGCTCCCAGTCATGATCGTGGAAGAGGAGGACCACCGCCGTGCGCGGATCGTCCGCCTCCTCCGGCAGGCGCTGCGGCGTCAGGAGGGCATGGCGCTCTTCGGCGCCGAGCCGCCCGGCCTCTGCCAGCACGTCCTCGTCCGGCGACCAGCAGGACAGCGCGAAGCCCGCCGCGCGCGCCACGCGCATGAGCGCCACGGGCTCCGCCCCGCGCCCCACCACCCGCAGGCGCAGCCGCGGGAGGAGCTGCGCGGCGAAGCCGTTCTCCGCCGCGCCCGCCCTCGCATGCGCGACGGTCCCATCCGGGGGGAAATGCAGGCCGACCGGCGAGCGGGAGTGCAAGGCGCTCAGCGCGGCCTCCAGCTCTTCGCGGCAAGGATGCGGCGCGATCAGCACTTCGACGGCGCCGCCGCAGGGCAGGCGCACATCGGTGAAGGGCGAGCCTTCGCCGTAGCGCAGGCGCCGGGGCGCCTCCTCCGCCAGCGCGCCGAGCGCCTGCTCGGCGATATCGGCATCGACGCAGCCATTGGAGACATAGCCCGCCATCGCGCCGTCCCCGCGCACGGCGAAGAGCGCGCCCGGCGCGCGCACCCCGCCGCCTACGGTCTCGGCGACCACGCCGAGCGCGCAGGGCCCTTCGGCGAGAGAACGGATCGCGAAGGAGAGGACGTCCTCCGGGGCGGCATCGGCTAAGCTCATCGAAGCAAGACTAGGCTTTCGGCGCGTATGGTCGAGGCGCAGGAGCGAAAACTTTCCGCTTCCTGCGCGAAAGAGTGGCCAGCCCCTCCCGCCGCGCCACATGCTGATCCTGATGCCGACCAAGGCGACCATTCCAGCGAGGCCGACATGAGCGACGACGAACCCACCGGCATTTCGCGCCGGGGCTTCCTCCAGACAGGCGCCCTCGGCGGCGGCGCCGCCCTCGTGGGCTCCCAGGCGAAGGCGCAGGAGGCCGAGGCGGGCACCCGCGTGCCCGTCACGCTGAACGTGAACGGCAAGCCCTACGAGATGATGCTCGACCCGCGCGTGACGCTGCTCGACGCATTGCGAGAGCGCCTCGACCTGACCGGCACCAAGGTCGGCTGCAATCACGGCCAATGCGGCGCCTGCACCGTGATGATCGACGGGACGCGCGTGAATTCCTGCCTCACCCTCGCCGTCGCCGCCTCGGGCCGCGAGGTGACGACCATCGAGGGGCTGGCGAGCCCGAACGGCGACCTCCACCCCATGCAGGCCGCCTTCATCGAGCACGACGCCTTCCAGTGCGGCTATTGCACGCCGGGCCAGATCGTCTCGGCCGTGGCCTGCGTGAAGGAGGGTCACGCCTCGGACGAGGCGGAGATCCGCGAATACATGTCGGGCAATATCTGCCGCTGCGCCGCCTATAAGGGCATCGTCGCCGCCGTGCAGGAAGCCCGCGACAAGATCGACGGGGAGGCCTGAGATGCGCCCATTCGCCTATGCCCGCCCCAAGAATGTGCGGGACGCCACCGACATCGTTACGCCGATGGGCGTCGCCGGACAGGGCGGCGCCTGGCTCGCCGGCGGCACCACGCTGATCGACCTGATGAAGCTCGATGTCCTGCGCCCCGAGCAGCTGACCGACATCCAGGCGCTCGGAATGGACGAGATCGAGACGGATGGCGAAACCGTCCGCCTCGGCGCCCGCGTGACCATGGCGCAGGCCGCAGAGCACCCCGCCTTCAAGGAGGGCGCGCCGGTCCTGTCGCAGGCCCTGTGGAAGGCGGCTTCGCCCCAGCTTCGCAATGTGGCGACGCTCGGCGGCAACCTCCTCCAGCGCACGCGCTGCCCCTATTTCCGCGACGTCTCCAAGGCCTGCAACAAGCGCGAGCCGGGCTCGGGCTGCGATGCCGTCGGCGGCTATAACCGCCTTCTCGCCGTACTCGGAACATCCGAGAACTGCATCGCCAACTATCCGGGCGACTGGGCCAATGCGGCGATCCTCTTCGATGCCGTGGTCGAGACCCGCCGCGGACGGCGCGGACGGGCCATCGAGCTTGGCAAGCTTCACCGCCTGCCCGGCGACGCCCCCGCCCGCGAGACGGTGCTCGAGGACGACGAGCTGATCACCGCGATCGAGCTGACCGTGCCCTCATGGGCGCGGCGCTCCTATTACCTCAAGGTGCGCGACCGCGAATCCTACGCCTTCGCCAATACGGGCGCGGCGGTCGCGCTCGATATGGACGGGGACAGCGTGCGCGAGGCGCGGATCGGCCTGTCCGGCGTCGCCACCACGCCCTGGCGCGCGCGGGAGGCGGAGGCGTTCCTGCGCGGCAAGGCCCTCAGCGAAGAGACCGCCATGCAGGCCGGCGCGATCGCCTTCGAGGGCGCGCGCGGCTGGGGGCATAACGACTTCAAGATACCGCTCGGACAGCGCACCGTGGCCCGGGCGCTTCTCGAGACGGCCAGGTTGAGCTGAGGGAGCGGGACATGCCTTACACAGTGCAGGAAAACCGCGGACAGACCGACCGCATCGGCAAGCCGCATGACCGGATCGACGGCCGGCTCAAGGTGACGGGCGATGCGCGCTATTCGCTCGATTTCGCGCTGCCCAACGCGCTCCACTCCGAACTCGTGCTGGCGACCATCGGCAGGGGCCGGGTGACGGGCTTCGACCTCGCGGAGGCCGAGGCCGTGCCGGGCGTGCGCAGGATCTACACCCACGAGAATGCGCCCCAGCGCCAGTCGCCCCGCTTCTTCGGCGCGGGCGGGACGGGCGCGCGCTCCTGGCTGCCGCTCCAGGACGACCGGGTCTATTACCACGGCGAGATCGTCGCTCTGGTCGTCGCCGACACACTGGTGGCGGCGCGCGAGGCGGCGGCGAAGGTGAAGGTGTCCTATGCGGCCGAAGCGCCCGCAGCGACCCTCGATGCCGAAGGGGCCGAGGTCGAGGATCCCGAGGGCATGACCGCCATCGCCACCGGGGATGCGCAGGCCGCCATGAGCCGGGCCGCGACGACGCATGAGGCGGAATACACGACGCCCGCCCAGCACCACAACGCGATGGAGCTCTATGGCGCCGCCGCGCAATGGAACGGCGAGAACCTGACCGTCTGGACGCCCTCGCAATTCGTCTACGGATTCCAGAAGGGCCTGTCCCACGAGCTCGGCATCGAGCGTTCGCGCATCCGGGTGATCAGCCCCTTCGTCGGCGGGGCCTTCGGCGGCAAGGGCATGCTGATGAATTTCGTCAGCCTCGTCGCCGGCGCCTCGCGCGAGCTCGGCCGTCCCGTGCAGCTCATGTGCTCGCGCGAGGCCTGCTACACGGTCGGCTCCTTCCGCGCCGAGACCGCCCATGCGGTGCGGATGGGCGCGGACGAACAGGGGCATCTCGGCCCCTATGAGCATACCGGGCGCGAGCTGACCTCGCGGCCCGACACCTATCTCGTGCGCGGGACCGAGAACACGGTGCGGATGTACGATTTCTCGGACTACGGAAGCAATGTGCTGGCCGTCCATGCCGACCGGCAGACGCCGGGCTTCATGCGCGCCCCGCCCGAAGTGCCCTATTTCTTCGCGCTCGAATCCGCCATCGACGAGCTGGCGCGCAAGACCGGCACGGACCCCGTGCAGTTCCGGGTGCAGAACGATACCCAGAAGGACCCGGTGACGGGCACGCCCTTCACCTCGCGCAGCCTCGTCGAATGCTATGAGGCGGCCGGAGAGCGCTTCGGCTGGGACCGCTATTCGCCGGAAGTCGGCTCGATGACCGATGGCGACGAGCTGATCGGTTGGGGCGTCGCCACCGCGACCTATCCCACGCAGATGTCGCCCGCCACGGCGCGGGTGACCCTGTCGGGCGATGGCCGCGCCCGCGTGATGACCGCCGCGCACGATGTGGGCACGGGCGTCTATACGATCTTCGCGCAATCGGTGGCGGACAAGCTCGGCGTGCCGGTCTCCGCCGTCACGGTCGAGCTCGGCGATACCGAACTGCCGCCGGGGCCGATCTCGGGCGGCTCGATCACCACGGCCTCCTCGATCTCCTGCATCGAGCAGGCCTGCGACCGCATCGCCGAGCGCCTCGCGGCCGAGACGAGCGAAGGGAGCACGCCCGCCGAACGCATGAAGGCGTCGGGCCGCCCCTTCATCGAGGAATATGCCGAATGGACGCCGCTCCAGACGGGCGCCGAGGCCCTGCGGGCCCATTATGACGGCGACGTGCGGATCGTCGGCGGCGCGCAGAAGGATTTCTGCGCCTTCGCCTTCGGCGCCGAGTTCTGCGAGGTGCGGATCAACAAATATACGCGGGAAATCCGCGTGCCCCGCCTCATCGGCGCCTTCGCCGCGGGCCGGATCATGAACGAGAAGACGGCGCGCAGCCAGCTTCTGGGCGGCATGATCTGGGGCATCGGCTCGGCCCTGCACGAAGAGACCGAACTCGACCCGCGCTATGGCGCCTATATGAACGACAATCTCGCCGAATATCTCGTGCCGGTGAATGCGGACGTCCAGGAGCTCGAGGCGATCATCGTTCCCGAGGTGGACAAGCAGGTGAACCCGGCGGGCGTGAAGGGCATCGGCGAGCTCGGCTGCGTCGGCACCTCTGCGGCCATCGCCAATGCGGTCTATCATGCGACCGGCGTCCGGGTGCGCGACCTGCCCATCCGGATGGAGAAGCTGCTCCCCGCATAGGCCGGCGGAGCGGGAAGCGAGGCACGATGATCGCCGTCGACGAGGCGCTGGAGCGGATCGCGCGGACAGCGCGGGCGCTGCCTGCCGAGACCGTGCCGCTGGCAGAGGCCGAGGGCCGCGTCCTCGCCGAGCCCGCGCGCGCGCGCCTGACCCATCCCGCGCGCGCCGTCTCGGCGATGGACGGCTATGCCGTCCGCCGCCCCCATCCCTGCCCCGCCGGCACGCGCTTCACCGTGATCGGAGAGGCGCCCGCCGGGCGCCCCTTCGCGGGCTCCGTGGCCGAGGGCGAGGCCGTCCGCCTCTTCACCGGCAGCGTCCTGCCCCAGGGCGCCGATCACGTCGTCATCCAGGAAGAGGCCGCCCGCGAGGACGGGGCGATCACCCTCACCGAAGAGCAGCCCGAAGCCCGCTTCGTGCGGCCCGCGGGCGGGGATTTCTCCGATGGCGAGACGCTGCTGCCCGAGGGCACCGCCCTCGGGCCGGTCGACCTCGCCCTCCTCGCTGCGGCGGGCCTGGCTTCGGTCGCCGTCCACAAGCGCCCCCGCATCGCCCTCTTCGCCAATGGCGACGAGCTGGTCGAGCCGGGCGAGGCGCCGGGGCCGGGGCAGGCGGTGAATTCCACGCCCTATGCCCTGCCGGGCCTGATCCGCAGCTTCGGCGGCGATCCCCTCCACCTCGGCCGGGCGGGCGACAGCCCGGAGGCCGTGGGCGCGCGCTTCGACGAGGCCGCGCGAGCCGGGGCGGATGTCGCCGTCCCGATCGGCGGCGCCAGCGTCGGGGATTACGACTTCGTCCGGGCCGAGGCGAAAGCGCGCTACGACCTCGTCTTCGAGCGCGTCGCGGTCCGGCCCGGAAAACCCGTCTGGTTCGCCAAGGGCGAAGCGGGCTGTGCGCTCGGCCTGCCCGGCAATCCCTCCTCCTCGCTCGCCTGCGCCCTCTTGTTCCTCAAGCCGCTCATTCACGCGCTGACGGGGCGGGATGCGGCGCGCGCGAACAGGATGCTGACGGCCCGCCTCACCCGGGCCCTGCCCCCCGGCAGCCCGCGCGAGCACTATATGCGGGCGCGCATCGCCGTGGGCGCGGACGGGGTGCTCGAGGCTGCGCCCCAGGCGAGGCAGGACACCTCGCTGCTGACGCCCTTCGCCGCCTCGAACGCGCTTCTGCGCCGCCCGGCCCGCGCCCCGGCCGCCGAAGCGGGCGATCCCGTTCCGGTCCTTCTCTTCGGCACGCTCTGAGCCGCGATGCGGCTGTTCTGCGACGAGATGCTCGTAGGCCTCGC
Organism: Parvularcula oceani; assembly: GCF_000733125.1. Taxonomy (GTDB): domain Bacteria; phylum Pseudomonadota; class Alphaproteobacteria; order Caulobacterales; family Parvularculaceae; genus Parvularcula; species Parvularcula oceani. The sequence continues at coordinate 10,631 of NZ_JPHU01000013.1, forward strand.
CCGCTGGCTGCGCGCGGCGGGGGATGACACGGCGCTGGCCGAGCCGGGAACGCAGGATGCGGATATCCTCGCGCTGGCCGAGGCGGAGGACCGCCTGCTCGTCACCCGCGACCGGCGCCTCGCCGGGCGAGCGGGCCGCGCAGTGCTCCTGACCGAGGACAGGGTCGAGGACCAGGCGCGCGATCTCGGCGAGCGGACGGGCCTTGACTGGCGCGCCGCGCCCTTCACCCGCTGCGTCGTCGACAACGCGCCCCTGCGTCCCGCCACCCGCGAGGAGAGGGATGCGGTCCCGCCGCAGGCGCGCGGCCTGCCTGGCCCGTTCCGCGCCTGCCCCGATTGCGGCCGCCTCTATTGGCCGGGCAGCCATGTCCGCCGCATGTCCGAGCGGCTGGAGCGCCTGGCCCGGAACGGCTGAGGGCGGAGCGGCGACCTCAGGACGCGGCGCCCTCGTCGCTGCTGTGCTACCCTTCGCGGCAAAGACGCCTTGGAGGACAGACATGGCGAGCATCAGGCCGCATACCGAGCTTGGCACCCACGAGGTCACCAATCAGCCGCCGCCCTTCGAGGACGTCGATCTGTGGGAAGGGGATGCGGCCCTTCGCGGCGCGGTCGAGGCGTTCGGCGGCGGCATGCATGCGGGCCGCCTGTCCGAATTCGGCGCCCGCTGCGGCAGCGCGGAGGTGCAGGACTGGGCGCGGCAGGCGAACGAGAACCCGCCCAGGCTGCGCGCCTTCGACCGCTATGGCCACAGGATCGACGAGGTCGAGTTCCACCCCGCCTATCACGCGCTGATGGCGCTCGGCCTCGAAGCGGGCCTCTCGGCCGCCGGCGCGACGCAGGAGGCTGGCAACCTTCTTCACGGCGCGCTGATGATCCTGATGACGGGGGCGGATGCGGGCGTGTGCTGCCCCATGTCGATGACCTATGCCGCCGTGCCTGCGCTGAAGGCCGAGCCCGCCCTGGCCGGGGAATGGGTGCCCCGGATCGAAGCCGCCGCCTATGACCCGCGCGTCATTCCCGCCGACCAGAAGCGCGGCGTGACGATCGGCATGGCGATGACCGAGAAGCAGGGCGGCTCGGACGTGCGCGCCAACACGACCCGGGCGGAGGAACAGCCCGATGGCAGCTACCGGCTGACGGGGCACAAATGGTTCTGCTCGGCGCCCATGTGCGACGCCTTCCTCACCCTCGCCCAGACCGAGGCGGGCCTGACCTGCTTCCTCGTGCCCCGCTGGACGCCGTCCGGCGAGCGGAACCCGATGCATATCATGCGGCTCAAGGACAAGCTCGGCGACCGCTCCAACGCCTCCTCCGAGATCGAATATCACGGCGCCTATGCGCAGAGGATCGGCGAGGAAGGCCGAGGCGTGCGCAACATCATTTCGATGGTGCAACATACCCGCCTCGACTGCGCGCTCGGTTCGGCGGGCGGGATGCGCATCGCCCTGTCCCACGCCCTCTGGCATGCGCGGCACAGGCGCGCCTTCCAGAAGGCGCTGATCGACCAGCCCGCCATGCGCGCCGTCCTCTGCGACCTCGTCATCGAAAGCGAGGCGGCGACCGCCCTCTCTCTGCGCCTCGCCGCGGGCTTCGACCGGGCGGGAAGCGATCCCCATGAGGCCGCCTTCATCCGCCTCGCCACGCCGGCGGCGAAATACTGGATCTGCAAGCGCCAGCCGGGCCTCGTCTACGAGGCGCTGGAGGCGCATGGCGGGGCGGGCTTCGTCGAGGAAGGCCCCATGCCGCGCCTTTACCGCCAGTCGCCGCTCAACGCGGTCTGGGAGGGCTCTGGCAATGTCATCGCGCTCGACGTACTGCGCGCCGCCGCGCGCGAGCCCGAGAGCCTCAAGGCCGTGGCCGGAGAAATCGGCAGGGCGCGCGGCCTCGACGAGCGCTATGACGCCCATGCCGACAGGCTCGAGGAAAAAAATCCGCTCGGGCGCTTTGACCGAGGCGGGCGCGCGCGGCTTCGTGCGCGACCTCGCTCTCGCGCTCCAGGGCGCGGCCCTGCGCGCCTGCGCGCCGGATTTCGTCTTCGAGGGCTTCTGCGCGCAGAGGCTCGACCCCTCGCGCTCCGGCCTCGCCTATGGCGACGTGGCCGAAAGCGTCGATCAGGCGGCGCTGCTCGAACGGGCCGCGCCCGGCGCGCGGTAGAGCTGCCAGGCGGCGGTCGCGACGGCGCCGAGCATGATGAGGGCGAGGACCCGCTCATAGGCGCCCTCCACCCCGTCCGGCACCACGAAGAGAAAAGGCGCGGCGAGCGCCCAGACGACCGCCGCGGCCTTGCCTGCCCGTGCCAGCCGGTCGCCCTGCGCAGGCGGCACGGAAGTGCCGAGCCACAAGATCAGGCCGACGAGGACGTAGAGTGCGCCGACGAACCACAGATGCAGGACAGGGCCGCCCGCTTCGCCGTCGCCGTATTCGTTCCACAGCGCGATCAGCATGACGTCCGCCGCGAGCAGCACCAGCGCGCCGCGCATCGTCCATGACAGCCCGTCGCCCTCGCCCCGCAGGACGAGACCCGCCGCCAGCGCCAGGAGGCCGCAGGCGAAGACCAGGATGCCCGCATCCTGAATCCAGTGATGCGGCCCTGCCGCGAGTTCGCTGATCGTCTGTCCGACCGGGTCGTAGCCATCCACCACGAACCACATCGCGACGTCGCAGGCGAGGACGAAGCCGCAGGCGAACAGCGCCGCCCCCGCGATCAGGCGATAGGGCGTCCACCCCCAGCGCCGGCGCAGGGCCTCGTCGATCTCGCCGCGCTTGCGCGCCATGCCGCTCTTCGATCCCGCCACCGCATCCTCCCGTTCCTGACGAAGAGGTAACATGCCTGCCCCGCCCGGCCCAGCGCGGCGCCAAGCGCTCATCCGGCGCAGCCTAAATGCCTAAGATCGCGCGGCTTTAATGCGCGGGCGCCGAACGGCGCCTCCTTTGCGGTGTTGCCAGAGAACAATGCAGGCCCGAACGGAGGGGAGGTGCGCGGCCCATGAGCCCAGGCGCGGCGGATCACAGGATGCGCGGCCTCGTGCAGCGGCACGACTGGCGCGCAACGCCGCTCGGCCCCCTGCCGGGCTGGCAAGCCTCGCTCAAGGCGGTCACCGACCTCATTCTCGACAACCCGCTCCCGATGATCGTGCTGTGGGGCGATGACCTCACCCAGATCTACAATGACGGCTATCGCGTCATCATGGGCGACAAGCACCCCCAGGGGCTCGGGCAGGCCACCCGCGCCTGCTGGCCCGAAGTGTGGGATTTCGCCGGACCGATCTACGAGGCGGTCCTCGCCGGTGCGTCGCGCTCCTATGAGCATCAGAACCTTCTCCTCAGGCGGAACGGGGAGATGCGGGAGGCGTGGTTCGACCTCACCTACAGCCCGCTGCGCGACGATGGCGGCCGGATCGCCGGCGTTCTCGTCACCGTGGTCGAGGTGACCGCGCAGCACCGGGCGGAGACGGGCCTGTCGGACAGCGAGGCGCGGCTGCGCGCCCTGATCACGGCCAGCGCCGAGATCACCTACAGGATGAGCCCGGACTGGACCGAGATGTGGTCGCTGGAGGGCAAGGGATTCATTCCCGACGCCACCGCCACCAAGACCTCCTGGCTGGACGAATACATCTTCGCCGAGGATCAGGCGCAGGTCGGCGGAGCGATCGACGCCGCGATCCGCGACAAGGCCGTCTTCGAGCTGGAACATCGCGTGCGGCGCCTCGATGGCAGCGTCGGCTGGACCCTGTCGCGGGCGGTTCCGATCCTCGATGCGCGGGGCGAGATCGCCGAATGGTTCGGCGCCGCCAGCGACATCACCGCCCGCAAGGAGACCCAGATCAGGCTCGAGGAGATCGAGCTGCGCCAGCGCGTGCTGATCGAAGGCATGCCGCAGCTCGTCTGGCGCAGCGACGTGGATGGCGACTGGCTGTGGGTCAGCCCGCAATGGGAGGCCTATACCGGCCGGCCCGCGGAGGAGCTTCTGGGCCGCGGCTGGACGGCGAGCCTGCATCCGGGCGATCATGCGCGGGTGGCCGCGGCGTGGAAGCGCGCTCAGTCCGACGGCCTTCTCGATATCGCGGTCAGGATCCGCCACGCCCCGGACGATGATGCCCGCTGGTGCCAGACCCGTGCATTGCCGGTGAACGCGCCGGACGGCACGGTCCTCGAATGGGTCGGCACCTCGACCGACATCCACGAGCTGCGCACGCTTCAGGACGCGCAGGCGGTCATGGTCGCCGAGCTTCAGCACCGCACGCGCAACCTGATCACCGTGGTGGCGAGCCTGGCGCGCCAAACGGCGCGGACCGCGCCCGAGCCCCAAGCCTTCGCGGACGCGTTCGGCCAGCGCCTTCAGGCTCTGTCGCGGGTCCAGGGCCTACTCGCCCGCTCCGACATCGAGCCGATCACGCTCAGAAAGCTCCTGACCCTGGAATTCGACGCGCTCGGTCCGAAGGCGGCGCAAAGCAGGATCGGCATGTCCGGTCCCCGGGTGAAGCTGCGGCGGACGAGCGTGCAGACGCTCGCCCTCGCCCTTCACGAGCTGGCGACCAATGCGCTCAAGCACGGCGCGCTGGCGCAGGAGGAGGGCCGCCTTCGGGTCAGCTGGACCCTGGGCGCCGAAGGCGGCGGGGACCGCCGCCTCAGGATCGAATGGGCGGAGACGGGCGTGACGGTCGACGGGGCCGCCAAAACCAGGGTCGGCTATGGCCGCGAGCTGATCGAGCGGGCCCTGCCCTACAGCTCCGGCGCGCGGACCACGTTCGACCTGCGCGAGGACGGGCTTCTCTGCCTGCTCGAACTGCCCCTGCACAAGCGCAAGCATGGCGAGGTCGCGGGATGAGCCTGTCCGCGTTCCTGTCCGGACGGCGCCTGCTCGTGGTGGAGGATGACTGGTTCGTCGCCGCCGCGCTCGTCCAGAGCCTCGAAGCCGAAGGCGCGGAAATCCTCGGCCCCGCCCCCAGCGTGGCGCGGGCGCTGCGGGCCCTCGAAGAGGCCGAGCCTGCGCCGGACGGCGCCGTCCTCGACATCAATCTGGGCGGAGAGCGCGTCTATCCCGTGGCCGAGGCGCTGCGGGCGCGCGGCGTGCCCTTCGTCTTCGTCACCGGCTACGATCCGGGGGCCGTGCCCGAAGCCCATGCCGCAGCACCCGTCCTGTCCAAGCCCGTGACCATGGCGGCGGTCGCGAAAGCCCTGTTCGAGGACGGAGGCGGCTGACGCGGGGCGCGCGATGTGCTGACCTCTTCGAAAAAAACGATAGAGGAACGCGCATGAGCAGCGACGAGGCGGGCATCCGCACGGAAACGGCGGACGGCATCCTGACGATCACGATCGACAGGCCGGACAAGCGCAATGCGGTGGACGGAAAGACCGCGAGCGCCCTGCGCGCCGCCTTCGAAGCCTTCGAGGCTGACGCCGCGCTGTCCGTCGCGGTCCTGCACGGCGCCGGCGGCACGTTCTGCGCGGGCGCGGACCTCTCCGTCCTGGGCGATCCCGAAAAGCGCAATGCCGTGGACCCGGCGGGCGCGGGGCCGGGGCCGATGGGGCCGACGCGCATGCTTCTCTCAAAGCCCGTCATCGCCGCCATCTCGGGCCATGCGGTGGCGGGGGGCCTGGAGCTCGCGCTGTTCTGCGACATGCGGGTGGCCGAACGGAGCGCCGTCTTCGGCGTCTTCTGCCGCCGCTGGGGCGTGCCGCTGATCGATGGCGGCACGGTCCGCCTACCCCGGATCGTGGGCCATGGCCGGGCGATGGACATGATTCTGACGGGCCGCCCGGTGGATGCGGAGGAGGCCGCGCGCATCGGCCTCGCCGACCGCGTGGTCGCGGACGGCGAGGCGCTGGAAGCGGCGCAGGCGCTCGCCCGGCAGATCGCGGCCTTCCCGCAGAAATGCCTGCGCGCGGATCGCCTCTCGGCCTATCGCCAATGGGACCTGTCCCTCGATGCGGCGCTTCAGGCCGAGGGCGCGGCCGCCTATGCGGTGATCGAGGAAGAAGCCGTTCCCGGCGCCGCCCGCTTCGCTGCCGGAGCGGGGCGGCACGGACGTTTCGAGAACGAAAAAGACGAGGGAGAAGAAGCGTGACGGTGACCTATAGGGAGTTGATCGAACGCGGCGCGCGCGCCCATGCCGACAGGGTCGCCGTCACCTTCGAAGGAGAGAGCCGGACCTTTTCTCAGGTGAACGCGCTCGCCAATGCCCTCGCCCATGCGCTGATCGGAGCGGGCGCGGCGCGGGGAGAGCGCGTCGCCCTCCTCGCGGGCAATTCGCTTCTCAGCGTGCCGCTCGATTTCGCCTGCGTGAAGGCAGGGCTGAACCGCGTGCCGCTCAATGCCCGCCTGTCCCTGCGCGAGCATGCGGCCATGCTCTCCCAGACGGGCTGCGAACGCCTGATCTTCGAGCCCTCGCTCTCAGAGCGGGCAGGCGCGCTGAAACAGGAGATCCCGCAGCTCAGCCTGCATGCCCTCGGACAGTGCGATGACGGCCAGGATCTTCTCGCCGCGGCCGAAACGGCGCCTCGGACCGCGCCCATTGTCGGGACCGCGCCCGACGACGTCGTCCTCACCCTCTTCACCTCCGGCACGACCGGCACGCTCAAGGCGGCCCAGCACACGCAGAGCTCCTATGCCGGGATCTGCCGCAATGTGATGGCGAACCTGATCTCGCCGGAACCGGGCGACGCCATGGCGCATGCCGCATCGCTCATTCATGCGAGCGGCGTCTTCGTCCTGCCCTTCTGGCTGAGAGGCGCGCGGACGGTGATCCTGCCGGGCTTCGACCCTTCGACCTATCTTGGCGTTCTTCGCGACGAGAAGATCACCGCGATCAACCTCGTCCCCACAATGCTGCAAATGCTGCTGGACCGCCCCGATTTCGAGAACCGGCCAGAGCATCTGCGCCAGGTCATCTACGGCGCCTCGCCCATGCCCCGCCCGGTCATCGAGCGGGCGATGAAGGCCTGGGGCCGCGAGCGCTTCTGGCAGTATTACGGCCAGACCGAATGCCCCCTCTGCATCGCCGTCCTGCGCCCCGAGCACCATGAGGGCGACCGTCTGGGCGCCTGCGGCCAGCCCGCCGTGGATGTCGAGATCCGGCTCGTCGGCGAGGACGGGGCGGATGTGCCAGGCGGCGAGCCCGGCGAGATCGCCGTGCGGTCGCCCTCCATGATGGCGGGCTATCACGATGCCGACGACCTCAATGCCGAGACGCGCCTGCCGGGCGGCTGGCTGCGCACGCGGGATGTCGGCGTCTTCGACGAAGCGGGCTTCCTGACCCTCAAGGACCGCACCTCGGACATGATCGTCACCGGCGGCTACAACGTCTATCCGCGAGAGGTGGAGGACGTCCTCTCCGGCCATCCGGGCGTTGCCGAATGCGTCGTGGTGGGCGTGCCGGACGACAAATGGGTCGAGGCGGTCTGCGCCGTGGTCGTTCCGCGCGCAGGGCACGATCCGGACGAAGGCGAATTGATCGCCCATGCCGCCTCCGCCCTCGCCTCCTACAAGAAGCCGCGGCGGGTGGTCTTCGCGCAAGCCATTCCCAAGACGGCCGTCGGCAAGCTCGACCGCAAGGCGGTGAGGGCGAGCCTCAGAAGCGGTAGCTGAAGCTCAGCGCGCCGAATTCCTGCGCGCTGTCCTGGGTCTCGAAGGTCTCCGAACGGATCACATAGGTCCAGGCGATCTGCGCGTTGGCATATTGCAGGGTGAAGCCGGCCTGGATGTCGCCCACGAAGGTGTTGCTGTCCACGGAAGGATCGCCCTCGTCGAGGAAGCTTCCGTCGAGCACGATGTCATGGGCGACCGCCCGGCCCTGCACCCCTGCGAAGACCGACCAGGCGAAGCCGTCGCCCGGCGCGAGGATGCCCGCGCCCGCGAGCGAGGGGCGCACGCGGGGCGGGCCATAGGTCTCGCCGAGATCCGAGCCGATGCGGGCCATGAGGCCGGCATAGGCATTGGTGCGGAAATTCCCCGCCGTCGCGCCGAAGCTCGGCGTCAGGTCGAAGCCCACCCCGTTGCCGGCATTCGCCACGAGCGCGCGCAGCTTGCGGTCATAGGAGACCGTGACGCCGAACTCGTCGCCGATCTGGTTCTGCCAGCCATTGACGTCTTCGTCGCCGAAGATGTCGTGCACCTCGTTCTGGATCCATTCTCCGCCCGCTGACGGGCCGACAATGCCGAGCTGCACGGTGAGGCGGTCGAGCCGCCCGGCCTGCTCGGCGATCGCCGCATATTCGATATAGCCGTAGGCGGCGTAAGGGTGCTGGTCGGGCAGCGGCCGGACGGCGAGCGTGTCGCGCGGCGTGTAGATCGAGTGCCCGATGGCATAGCCGCGCCGGACCTGCATCGCGCCGCCCTCATCCACGAGCTGCCCGAACGCGCCCGCAACGCCCGAGGGGGGCGCGGGCGGCGTGATCCATGCCGCCCGCACGCCGTTCGTGTAATTCCTGTCCGTCGTGCTGAAGAGGTCGTTCTCGTAGAGGAGCGACAGCGTGCCGCCCTCCCCTTCCTGCGCGGCGGCGGACGAAAGGTCGGCGGCGGCGGCAAGGCCCGCCAGCGCGGCAATGGCGTATTTCATGATCGTGCCCCATGAGCCCGTTGCGGTCGGGCACGCTCCGGCACCCTCGGTCACACACCAAACTGGCGCTCGCGCCGAATGCGGCAAGTGCGAAGAGGCGCTGCGGCGCCGATCGCTCGCGAAACGACGAAGGGCCGCGGCGTTCCCGCCGCGGCCCTCCGTTCAAAGATCGTGAGGTCTCAGTCGATGTCGATCTGTTCGTCGTCGCCCAGATCGAGCCGCGAGGGGATGTCCTGCTCCTCGACCTCTTCGATCGCATCCTCGGTCAGGCCGCGGGCGATGATCTCATCCTCGCCGATGCTCAGGCTCGACAGCGGAAGCGGCACTTCCTTTTCGCCGAGGCCGAGGAAGCCGCCGGCGGTGAGGATCGCATAGACCTGTCCATTGGTCCGCACGAAGCGGCTCAGCGTGCCGAGATCGTCGCCATCGGAGCCGACAACATCCATGCCGGTGAGGTCGCCCACCGTATAGATCGCCACGGCGCCGGCCTGCGAGACAGGCGCCTCGTCCGCATCCATCATGCCCTGGCGCGGCGCGGCGGCCTGTTCGAAGGTCACGCGCGGCTCGCCGACGCGGCGATATTCGACCCGGGGCTCCTCGCCGGCGAGCTCGATCTCGGGCTCGGCATCGACGAAGCGGACGCTGGGCTCCGCCGTCTCGACGGAGATTTCGGGGGCCGCATCGCCGCCCGCCATCTCGACGTTCGGCTCGGCCTCGGTGACATAGACATTCGCATCCGTGCCCGCTTCGGCGCGGGGAACGAGGCGCATGCCGTCGCGCGCTTCGGGGGCGGGCGTGTCCTGGCGGCTGAAGCGGGTCTCGACCTCGCCGTCTTCGGCACCGGCGACGGCCTGGAGGTCGAGATCGACGAGCGGATCGGGCACGGCCACGCGGATGCGGGGTTCGGGCTGGCGCACTTCGACCTGGGGCGGGTTCGTCTCCACGTTCACGTCCGGGTCGGGCATGGTGATGACGATCTCGGGCGCGTCCTGCTCGATCGTGATGATCGGCTGGGGCATCTCGACCCGGATGCGCGGCGGCGCCTCGCGCACCACGATCTCGCCCTGGCGGCTGGTGACGGTGACGCGCGGCGCCTGCTCGCGGACCGAGACCTCGGCCGCCTGCTGGTCGACCTCGACCGTGGGCACGCCGCTGGCGACGTCGACGACGCCCTGCACGGTGACCGTCTCCTCGATCTGGACCTCTTCCTGCACGCGGCGGGTCGCGGTCTCGGTCTCCCGCTCGACGTCGCGGACGATCTCCTCCTCGTCCTCCTGGACGAGCATCTCCGCCTCTGCCTCGTCCTCGTCCTCGGTCTGGAGGAGGCTCGCCTCGCGTTGCAGGCGCTGGAGGGCGCGTTCGCAGCCCGGCGCCTCGTTCTCCTCGATCAGCGCCACGATCTCGGGCTCGTCGTCGAGCACGTAGTCGTCGGACTCGTCCACGAAGATATAGAGGTCGACGCATTCGTCGACGGGCTCTGGCGCGGTGTCCTGCGCGGCTGCGATGCCGGGGGCGGCCAGCAGGCTGGCGCCGAGCAGGAGCGCGGTGCGGGTGTGGAATTCTGTCTTGCGGATCATGTCATCCCCTCGCCGAAGCATTGCCGGGCGTCGGTGCGCCCGCTTGCTTCGGGTAACGCCCGGGCAGGACGATCGTTCCACGGCCAAGGGGGTGCCGGCAGCATCCCGCACCCATAGCGGGCGAGGGGCGCGCCGCGCTCCCGCAAAGGGTGCGCGGCGAGCGGGTGCGCGTCCTCACCCGACGGCCCGCTTCACCGCCTCCATCAGCGCGCCGGCCTTGGCCAGGCATTCGCGGTGCTCCGCCTCGGGCACCGAATCCACCACGATCCCGGCGCCCGCCTGGACGTGGATCCTGCCTTCCGCCGCGACCGCCATGCGCAGGCCGATGCAGGTGTCGATGCCGCCATCGGCGCCGAAATAGCCGATGCAGCCGCCATAGGGGCCGCGGCTGACGGGTTCCAGCTCGTCGATGATCTGCATGGCGCGGATCTTGGGCGCGCCCGTCAGCGTGCCCGCGGGAAAGCCCGCGGCAAGCGCGTCGAGGGGGCGGAGGTCTTTGCGCAAACGCCCCGTCACGTTCGAGACGATATGCATGACATGGCTGTAGCGCTCGATCGCGAAGGTCTCGGTCGGGCGGACGCTGCCGATCTCGGCGGCGCGGCCGACATCGTTCCGGCCGAGATCGAGAAGCATCAGGTGCTCGGCGCGTTCCTTGGGGTCGGCGAGAAGTTCGGCCTCCAGCGCCTCGTCCTCTTCCTTCGTCTTCCCGCGCGGCCGGGTACCGGCGATGGGCCTGATCGTGACGTCGCCGTTCCGGACCCGAACCAGGATCTCGGGGCTCGCGCCCAGAAGGCTGACGGGCCGGAAATTGAGGTAGAAGAGGAAGGGCGAGGGGTTGAGGCGGCGCAGCTGGCGGTACACGAAGAAGGGATCGCCCGAATAGTCCGCCGAGAAGCGCTGGCTGAGCACGACCTGGAAGATGTCGCCCGCGCGTATGTACTCCTTGGCCCGCTCGGCGAGGGCGCAATACGCCTCCGGCGCCATGTTGGACGTGAATTCGGGCTCGGGGCCGCCTTGCGTCGTCGCGGCGGCCTCCGCCGGAAGGGGCGTGGCGAGCGCGGTCAGGCCTTCGTCCAGCCGCGCGCCCGCCGCCTCGTAGGCCTCTTCCGCGCTCACGCCCGCTGCGGGCCTTACGGGGGTGACGAGGATCACCTCGCGCTTGACGTTGTCGAAGGTCGCAAGAAGCGTCGGGCGGACGAAATAGCCGTCGGGCAGGCCCAGCTCGTCATCGGGCCGGTTCGGCAGGCGCTCGACCAGCCGCACGAAGTCATAGCCGAAATAGCCGAACACCCCGGCGGCCATGGGCGGCAGGCGGTGCTGCGTCTCGGGGTCGAGCGGGATCTCGGACTCGGTCAGCAGGCGGTCCAGCGAGGCGCGGGTGGGCAGGTCCTCGGCCGCGAAGGCGCAAGGATCGCTCTGCGGCGTGCGGTTGATCTCGGCTTGCTCGCCGGAGGCGCGCCAGACGAGGTCGGGGCGCGAGCCGATGGTGGAATAGCGCCCGAGCTGCTCTCCGCCTTCGACGGATTCGAGGAGGAAGGTGTCCGCCTCGCCGCGCGAAAGCTTGAGATAGGCCGAGACCGGCGTGTCGAGATCGCCCGCCACGCGCCGCCAGACGAGTTGGGGTTTTCCCGCCCGATAGGCGCTCGCGAAATCTTCATAGGCGGGCTGCGGCGCGAGGAAGCCGTCCGTGTCAGCCATCGGAGAACTGCTGCTGGATCACCGCCTCGTTGCGGCGCACGCCCTCTTCGGCCTGAAGCGCCTGGAGATAGCGCTGGACGAGTTCCTGGCTGAGCTCCTGGCCGAGCTGGCCCCGATAGCTCGTCGCCAGAGCGGCGGCGCGCGGATCGCTGCCGAAGCGGATCTCGTCGACCATGGCGACCAGCGCCTCGTTCCCCTGCGGCTGGGGCTCTGTGACCAGAGTGCCGAGGCGGGCGGAGAAGAGCTCGGGCAGGAAGGCGGGCGGCAGGCCGCTTTCGCCGTCCGCGGCCGAGACCGTGCGGGTCTCGACCTCGGCGCCCGCGGCCTCTGCGGCGGCCTCGAAGCTTTCGCCCGCTTCCAGACGCTCCTCGAAGCCGGCGACGGCGCGGGTGAGGGCGGTCCTCTGCGCCTCTTCGGCGTAATCGGCGCGGACCTCGGCCTCGACCGCCTCGAAGGGGCGGGTCGCGGCGGGCGTCACCCGGTCGAGCGCGACGAAGGCATAGCCCGGCTGGTCGAGTTCCACCGCCTCGGATTCATCGCCTTCGGACAGGGTGAAGGCGGTGCGGGCGACGGCGCCGGGCACGTCCTCGATCGCGCCTTCGGGCGTGAAGAGGTCCCGGTCGACCGGGCCGTAGCTTTCGGGCGCGGGCAGCCCCGCGGCCTCGGCGGCCTCTTCGAGGGTCGCGCCGCTGTCGCGCGCGATCTCGACCGCCTCCACCGTGTCGAGCAGCAGGGTGCGGGCCTCTTCGGCGCGAAGCTCGGCGGCGAGATCCTCGCGCGCCTCCTCGAAGCTCACCTGCGTGCCCGGCGTGATCTGCGTGACCTCCGCCAGCACCGGGCCGACCAGGCCCTGGACGGGGCCTTGCAGCCCCGGCGCCTCGGCCGAGAACACCGCCTCGGCGACGGCATCGTCGACGATGCCGCCCTCGGTGCGGTCCTCGGCCACGGTCACGCTCGCGCCGAGCTCCCGGGCGATGGCGGCGAAGTCTCCTCCGGCCGCGATCCGCTCGCGCGCGGCCTCGGCGGCCTCGGCATCGGGAAAGACCGCCTGGCGATAGCTGCGGGTCTCGGGCTCGCCGAGATAGGCGGCCCGCGCGTCATAAAGCGCCCGGACCTCGTCCTCGGGCACGTCGATCCCCTCCATCAGCGCCTCTTCGGAGACGATCAGGGCGCGGAAGCTGCGCGTCTCGGGGCTGCGATAGCGGGCGGCGTTCTCGGCATAGAAGCTTTGCAGCGCGGCCTCGTCCGCCTCGGGGGCCGCCTCGGCGGGCAGGCGGGCGAGGCGCACCTCGCGCTCTTCGTTCTGGCGCAGGAGGAGGTAGTCGACCAGAGCGCGCGGCGCCCGGGCATTGGTGCCGACCGCCTCGACCAGCTGGCCGCGCACGATGTCCTCGCGAACCTCCTCGCGGAACTGCGCCGGGGTCATCTGGTTCTGCTGGAGGATCAGCTGGAGGACCTGCGCGTCGAACTCGCCGGTCTGCGGGTTCGCGAAGGCGTCCTGATCGCGCAGATAGCGCTGCACCATCTCGTCGGTGGCGACGAGGCCCAGCGCGTCGGCCGCCTCGCCGATCAGGGCGCGGGTGACCAGCCCCTCGATCGTCTGCTCGAGAAGCCCCGCCTCGATCGCCTCGCTGCGGGTGACCGCGCGCTCGTTTTGTGCCTGGACCTGCCGCAGGGCGCGGGAGAACTCGGCCTCGACCTCGCGGGCGGAATAGGCCTCGTCGCCGACGCGCAGCGCGTCCTGGCTGCGGAAATTGTCGAGCTGCGGCACGCCGAAAAAGGCGAAGGCGAGCACGAGCAGGACGACGACGACCCACTTGCCGGGGCCTTCGAGCAGGGAGCGGAAGGAGCTGATCATCGCGGTCTCGGCTGGTCTGCGGCCGACAGGGTTTGGCTAAGCGGCCCGGACTTGGCAAGACCGGCCGAAACGGGAGGATTGCGCAGTGAAGAAGCTGATCGCAGGCAATTGGAAGATGAACGGTCTGGCCGCGGCCGCCGCGGAGATCGAGGCGCTGGGCGCGAAGCTGACCGAGGCCGACAGGGCGAAGGCCGACGTGCTCGTCTGCCCGCCGGCGACGCTCGTTTCGGTTCTCGAACCAAAGGCGCGGGCTGCGGGCATCGCCCTTGGCGGACAGGATTGCCACGAGAAGGAATGCGGCGCGCATACGGGCTGCATCAGCGCCGAGATGCTGGCCGATGCGGGCGCCACCTATGTCATCGTCGGCCATTCCGAGCGCCGCGCGGATTTCGGCGAGACGGATGCGGCCGTGAAGGCGAAGGCGGAAGCGGCGCAGCGCGCGGGCCTGATGCCCATCGTCTGCGTCGGCGAGACCAGGGACGAGCGCGAGGCGGGCCGGGCCGAGGCGGTCGTGCGCGGCCAGCTCGAAGGCTCGCTGCCGGAGGGCGAATTCGTGGTCGCCTATGAACCCGTCTGGGCCATCGGCACGGGCCTCGTGCCCGAAGAGGCCGACATCGCCGCGATGCACCGCTTGATGCGGGAGGTCGCGGGCCCGGGCGTGCGCCTGCTCTATGGCGGCTCGGTCAAGCCGGCCAATGCGAAAGCGATCCTGGGCCTCGACGATGTCGACGGGGCGCTGGTCGGCGGCGCGAGCCTCAAGGCGGAAGATTTCTACGGCATCATCTCGGCGGCCTGAAGCGGTCGGCCCTTGCGGTGCGGGCCAGCGGCGGCCTGCCTGCCCCGGCAAGGGATGCGGAGGCGTTGAAACGGGCCGCCCGCAAGGTAAAGTCCTCGGGGAGAGGGCGCGACGGAGCCGGCCTTGAGGACAGGCGGCCGCCGCTGGCCGGGGGGAGGAGAGAGACCGTGTCGAAGGCCAGCCCACAGACGGTGCGTCATGCGCTCGACCGCGCATCGGTCGGTATCGTGATCACGGACCCTACCCAGGACGACAATCCGATCGTCTACGTCAATCAGGGCTTCGTCAGCCTGACCGAATACAGCCGGGAATACGCGATGGGGCGGAATTGCCGCTTCCTGCAGGGCGAGAACACGGACGAGCGCGACATAGAGCGCATTCATGAAGGGCTCGCGGCACGACGCGAATTCGATGTCCGCATCCTCAACTACAAGGCCGACGGCACCCCGTTCCGGAACCAGGTCCTGATCTCGCCGGTCGAGGACGAGAACGGATCGCTGACGGCATTCTTCGCCGTCCAGCGCGCGGTGGCGGACGAGCCGGACGGGGAGGAAGAGGAGACCGGCGGAGGAAGCCGGCCGGAGCATTCCACGCCCTCCGTCGTCATGCTGCGCGAATTGCAGCACCGCGTGAAGAACCACCTCGCCATGGTCGTCAGCCTGATCAGGCTGCATGCGACGCGGGAGCTGACGCAGGAGTCCTTCAACGCGCTGGCGCATCGCGTGGAGGCCCTCGCTCTTCTTTATGATGCCATGCTCGCCCCGGGCGACGAGGACGACACCGAGACCGTCGCGGCAGGCGCCTATCTGAGCCGCGTGGCGAATGTCGTGGGCAGTATTAGCGGGCGACCCGACGTCAGGATGAAGATCGACTGCCAGAGCGTCAGGCTCTCGGTCAATGCGGCCGGGCGCCTGGGCCTCCTCCTGACCGAGCTGCTGACGAACACGTTCGAACATGCCTTCGAGGGGCGCGGGGAAGGCTTGGTGACGGTGCGCTTCCAGCGCCTGGACAGCGGCACGGCGCGGTTGATCGTCGAGGATAACGGCATCGGCCTGCCGGAGGGCAGCGACTGGCCATATGCCTCTGCCTCGATCCCGGAGCAGCAGGGCCGCGCCGAAGAGGAGGGCGGCAGCCTCGATACCACGAGCGCGGGCGGCAATTCGGGCCTCGGCGGCAGTATCGTCCTCGGCCTGACGAAAGTGCTCGGCGCGACGCTCGACGTGCGCTCCGGCCCCGAAGGCACGCGCATCGCCATCGACCTGGACGAGGACGGCGTGCCCTCCTGAAGCCAGGGACGGGCCGGTCCGCCCCGCCTTGCGCGAAAGCGTTCCAGCCCGTAACAGGCGTCCGCTTGGCCCTTCGGGCGCCTCCCACGCAGAATCCCAGGCTCCGCCATGACCGCCATCCTTCTCGCCATCCACACGATCATCGTGATCGCCCTCATCGGCGTCGTGCTGCTGCAGCGCTCCGAAGGCGGCGCGCTCGGCATGAGCGGCGGGGGCGGCGGCTTCATGTCGGGGCGCGGCGCGGCCAATGCGCTGACCCGCACCACGACGGCGCTCGGCGGCCTGTTCTTCGCGACCTCCCTCGCCCTCGCCCTCACCGCCGACCGGGGCGTCGATCAGGACGAGATCTTCCGCGACCTGACCGGCGAGGACGGCACGAGCCGCGCCATCGATGCTGGCGATCTGCGCCAGGAGGACGTGCTCGACGTCTTCGGCACGGACGATCCCGAAGTGCAGGAAGCCCCGGCCCTGCCCGACGAGGCCGGCGCGCCCGAAGCGGCGGTTCCCGATCTCGACGATGCGGGGCTCGAGCCCGAGGGCGCCGCGCCCGAAGGCGAGTAAGCCTTGAACACCTTCCCCCTCGCGGCGTAACGCGAGGGCTTGGGGCGGTTAGCTCAGCTGGTAGAGCGTCTCGTTTACACCGAGGATGTCGGCGGTTCGAACCCGTCACCGCCCACCACCCCCCTCCTGAAGGGCCGCTTCATGCCGCCCCGCGATTGCGCCCGGCGGCATGATCGGAGAGCATCCGCGCGACCGCATTCGAGGTGACGGCGGGAGGCGCCGGTGGACGCAAGGCAGACCCCTCACGAGCGCGAGAACGCGTTCCTCGCCGGGGAGGCGGCGGGGCCGGAGCGGGCCTGGCACGCTCTGTCCGCCGAAGACGCCCTCGCGGAGCTGAAGAGCCGCGAGACCGGCCTGACCGCGACCGAAGCGGCCGAACGCGCGAAGCGGTTCGGGCCGAACGCGCTTCCCGCGCCTCCCGCCACGCCGGCCTGGCGGCGCTTCGCGGCGCAGTTCCGCAACGCGCTCATCTATTTCCTGCTGGCCGCGGCCGGCGCGGCCTTCGTCCTGGACCACGTCGTCGATGCCGTGGTGATCCTGTTCGTGGTCCTCGTGAACGCCGTGGTCGGCTTCGTTCAGGAAGGCCGCGCCGAGAAGGCGCTGGCGGGCATGGACGAGCTCGTCTCGCCCGAGGCCATCTGTCTTCGCGGCGAGGAGAGGCACGCGGTCCCCGTCGCCGATCTCGTTCCCGGCGACATCGTCATCATCGAGGCGGGCGACCGCGTCCCCGCCGATCTGCGCCTCATCAAGGCGCGCGGCCTCGCCATCGAGGAGGCCGCCCTGACCGGCGAGGCCGTCGCCGCCGAGAAGGATGCGGCGCCGGTGCCCGCCGAGGCGGCGCTCGCCGACAGGACCGCCCTCGCCTATTCGGGAACGCTCGTCACCCGGGGCCGGGGCACGGGCGTGGTCGTCGCCACGGGCACGGCGACCGAGATCGGCAAGATCAGCGGCATGCTGCGATCCGTGCCCAGGCTGGTCACGCCGCTCCTTCGCCAGATCGACCGCTTCGGCCGGTGGCTGACGCTCATCATCGGCCTGTTCGGCGCCGCGCTCTTCGCCTTCGCCGTCCATCTGCGCGGCTTTGGCTGGGTCGAGGCGCTGA
This sequence comes from Parvularcula oceani, assembly GCF_000733125.1. Taxonomy (GTDB): domain Bacteria; phylum Pseudomonadota; class Alphaproteobacteria; order Caulobacterales; family Parvularculaceae; genus Parvularcula; species Parvularcula oceani. The sequence continues at coordinate 28,067 of NZ_JPHU01000013.1, forward strand.
TCGCCGTGGTCGCCGTCGCCGTGGGCGCGATTCCCGAGGGCCTGCCGGCGGTCATCACCATCACCCTCGCCATCGGCGTACAGCGCATGGCCGCGCGCAATGCCGTGATCCGCCGCCTTCCCGCCGTCGAGACGCTGGGCGCGACCAGCGTCATCTGCACCGACAAGACCGGCACGCTGACGCGCAACGAAATGACCGTGGCCCGCCTCCTCACCGGCGAGGAAGAGGTGCCCGTCAGCGGCGGCGGCTATGCACCCGAAGGGGCCCTCGGCATCCCCGAAGGCGGCGAAGCCCGAGCGCGGACAGAGCGCCTCGTCCGCTGCGGCCTGTTGTGCAACGACGCCCGGCTGAAAGAGGAAGACGGCCTGTGGTCCGTCATCGGCGATCCGATGGAGGGCGCGCTTCTCGCGCTGGGCGCAAAGGCCGGCCTGCCGGAGGCGGCGCGGGACTGGCCCCGCCTCGACGAAATCCCCTTCGACGCCGCCTATCGCTATATGGCGACCCTGCATCGAAGCCCAGAAGGGGTGCCGACCGCCTTCATCAAGGGCGCGCCCGAGGCGGTGCTGAGCCTCTGCGCGAATGCCGATATGGGGCCCTGGCAGGACGGTATGGCGCGCGCCGCCGAGCGCGGAGAGCGCCTTCTCGCCTTCGCGATGACCGAGCTGCCGCCCGGCACCGCGCATCTGACGCCGGAGGCGCTTTCCGGCGCGACGATGCTGGGGCTGATGGGCTTCGTCGATCCGCCGCGAGAGGAGGCGAGAACCGCCATCGCCGAGGCCCGCGCGGCGGGCATCGCGGTGAAGATGATCACCGGCGACCACGCGGCGACGGCCACCGCCATCGCCCGCCAGCTCGACCTCGCCGATGCGCCCGAGGCCCTGACCGGCACGCAGATCGAGGCGATGGACGACGACGCGCTGAAGGAGGCCGTGCTGCGGGTGTCGGTCTTCGCCCGCGCCGCGCCGGAGCATAAGCTGCGCATCGTCAGGGCGCTTCAGTCCCACCGCCTCGTCGTGGCGATGACCGGCGACGGCGTGAACGACGCGCCCTCCCTCAAGCAGGCCGATGTCGGCACCGCCATGGGACGCAGCGGCACGGAGGCCGCGCGGGAGGCGGCCGAGATGGTGCTGCTCGACGACAATTTCGCCTCCATCGTCGCCGCCGTGCGGGAGGGGCGGACGGTCTACGAGAACATCCGCAAGGTGATCGCCTGGACCCTGCCCACCAATGGCGGCGAGGCGATCACCATCATCCTGGCGATCCTCCTGGGCTTCACCCTGCCCATGACGGCGACGCAGATCCTGTGGGTGAACCTCGTCACCGCCGTCACGCTGGGCCTCGCCCTCGCCTTCGAGCCCGCAGAGGGAAGCGCCATGACGCGCCCGCCGAGAAAGCGCGACGCGCCGCTCCTCTCGGGCTTCCTCCTCTGGCGGGTGGGGCTGGTGGCGAGCCTGTTCACGGGCGCCGTGCTGCTCGTCTTCTTCTTGGCGCTCGACAGGGGCCGGGACGTCGCGGCCGCGAGGACGCTGGCGGTGAACATGCTGGTCGTCGCCGAGATCTTCTATCTCTTCAATGTCCGCTTCCTGAGCGGCGGGTCGCTGAGCTGGCGCGGCGTCGTGGGAACGCCGGCCGTGCTGATCGCGGTTGGCGCGGTCATCGCAGCGCAGCTCGCCTTCACCTATTTCCCGCCGCTCCAGGCCGTCTTCGACACGAGGCCGGTCGGCCTCGCCGAGGGCGCGGCCATCATCGGCATCGGCGCAGTGCTGTTCACCGTCCTCGAGCTCGAAAAGGCGCTCTTCCGGCGGTTCCGCATTCCGGGGGCGTAGGAGGCGGAAGGGGATCACCGTCGCGCCACGATCTCCGCCCCTTGCTCCACACGGTCCGAATTGCTGGCGGACCCGTCGCCTGCACTCTGTCTGTTGTAAGGACTCACGTCCGGATCGCGGCCCGCGATATCATCGGGCCCAGCAGCCGGAGGCCCTGTCATGACCACGACCATCAAACCCGACCAGGCCGCCTGGTTCTCCGCCTATCTCACCGTCGCGGACATGCAGGAGAGCATCGCGTTCTACCGCGACGCCTTCGGCTTCTCCCTGACGGGCAAGATGGAGGACGAGGAGAAGGGGATCGTGCACACGGAGTGGACCCATCAGGAGCAGGTCATCTTCATGGCCGCGCCCGAAGGTGTGACGGAAGGCGGCGAGAAGGCGCCAGGAGCGATGGGAGGCGTCTGGCCCCTGACCTTCTATGTCTATGTGCCCGACGTCGATGCGCATTACGAGACCGCCAAGGCCGCAGGGGCGAAGGTTGGCGGTCCGCCGAAGGATCAGTTCTGGGGCGACCGCAGCTACGAGGTCGCGGACCCCTCGGGCTATCGCTGGATGTTCGCGACGGCCTCGGCGAACTGAGCGGCTGCGGCACCGCCCTCACCCGGCAGCAGAGTCTCCACCCCTCCGGACATCGGTGACGTGGAGACTGCCTGCCCTCGCGCAGCAGCGCCAACCGTACCGACGCATGGTGGATCACGATCCACCCTACACCCGCTACGCGCCCGCCACCCGCGCACCCCGCTCCCGCGGAGCGAGCGACGTCCAGGAGCGAGCCGGCGCTCCGCGCCGTCGCCGCAGGCGTCAGCCAAAAAAGAAAGAGACCCGGCGCCTGCCCAGCACCGGGTCTCTCCGCTCTGCCCGGAAGGGGCTAGAGCGCCCCTTCGCGTCTTAATTGTGACGGCGCAGGAAGGCGGGGATTTCGAGGTCGTCGCTGCCCTCGCCGAAGACGTTCTTGTCGGCGCGGGGGCGGGACGGGGCGGCGGTCTGCGGCGCCGGGGTCCGGTTGGCGAAGGCGTCCTTCAGCGCGCCGACCGCGGCGTCGAGCGGGCTGCCCTGGCGGCCGGTGCGGAAGGGGTTCGCCCTTTGCTGCGCGGGCTTGAGGTCCTTGCGGATCGGGGTCGCGTCGTCCTCGGTCAGCATGCGGCGGATGCGGTCATGGACGTCGCCGACGGGATTCTCGGCCGGTTGCGGGGCGAAGGCGGCGGGCGCCGGAACTTCCGCTTCGGGCTCGGCCTGGACCGGCGCTTCGGCGACGGGCTGCGGCGCGGGCTCTTCGGCGGGGGCCGGAGCAGGCGTCTCGGCTGCCGGCTGCGCGATCTCGCGGATCACGGCCGGACGGCCGCCGGGAATGCCGGGCGCCGCGCCCTCTTCGGCCGAGCGCTCGATGCCGGTCGCGACGACCGAGACGCGCATCGTGCCCTGGAGCTCCTGGTTGAAGGTCGAGCCGACGATGATGTTGGCGTCCGGGTCGACTTCGGAGCGGATGCGGTTGGCCGCCTCGTCGACTTCGAACAGCTTCATGTCGAGGCCGCCCGTGATGTTGATCAGCACGCCCTTGGCGCCCTGCATGGAGGTCTCGTCCAGGAGCGGGTTGGAGATCGCGGCGGCGGCGGCGGCGCTGGCGCGGTCGTCGCCCGACGCCTCGCCCGTACCCATCATGGCCTTGCCCATTTCGGACATGACCGCGCGGACATCGGCGAAGTCGAGATTGATCAGGCCCGGAACGATCATCAGGTCGGTGATGCCGCGCACGCCCGCATGCAGCACCTCGTCGGCCATGCCGAAGGCGTCCTGGAAGGTGGTGTTCTCGTCGGCGAGGCGGAACAGGTTCTGGTTGGGGATGATCAGCAGCGTATCGACATGGCGCTGCAGCTCCTCGATGCCTTCCTCGGCGATGCGCATGCGGCGCGCGCCTTCGAAGTGGAAGGGCTTGGTGACGACGCCGACCGTCAGGATGCCGAGCTCGCGCGCGGCCTTGGCGATCACCGGCGCGGCGCCCGTGCCCGTGCCGCCGCCCATGCCGGCGGTGATGAAGAGCATGTTCGAGCCCTCGATCAGGCTCATGACCTCGTCGATCGATTCTTCCGCGGCGGCCTCGCCGATCTGGGGCCGCGAGCCGGCGCCGAGCCCTTGCGTCACGCCGGTGCCGAGCTGGAGCTTGTGGCCCGCGCGGTTCAGCGCCACGGCCTGGGCGTCGGTGTTGGCGCAGACGAATTCGACGCCTTCGAGCGAGGCTTCGATCATGTTGTTGACGGCATTGCCGCCGGCGCCGCCCACACCGATCACGGTGATGCGCGGGCTGAGGTCTGCGGGGTCGGCTGTCAGGTTGAGCGGCATGACGATCCTTCGAGGTTCGCGTGTTGGGCAGGTGTCAGGGTTAAAACATCGGACACAGAGGTTAGCGCAGCGTTAACGCCGTTAACCAATCGCGCTTTTTTCGGACGCCCGGGCAAAAAAAGCCCCCGGGACAAGGATCCCGGGGGGCCGGTCCGGACGAGGCGCCAAGGACTCAATAGGTGTCGCGGCCCGCCTTGCGCTGAGCGTATTCGGTCACCTCTTCGCCTTCGAGCACCTCGTCCCCGTTCCGGTCCGCATCGGCGAAATCGGTGCGGCGGGCGTCCTCGAGCTCTTCGAGGGTGAGCGTCCCGTCATCCCCCGCGATCATCGCGAATTTCGCGACGAGATAGTCAGAAGCATCGAGGTCGCTTCGGGGCGCAGGCTCTTCACCCTGAGCCTGCGCCTCCTCGCTCGCCGCCTCTCCCTCGGCGCCGACAGTCGTTTCCATCGCGGTGACGAATTCCTCTCGGGTCAGCTGCTCGTCGCCATCCTTGTCCGCCTCGGCGAATTCGTTGCGGGCCTCGAAAAGAGCGGCCTCCTCGCCGAGGCTCGCCTCGGCCCTTCGCGTTTCCGGCGTCTCGGCGATCTCAGCCGGGATGGTCGGGTCGACCGGCGTGCCGTTCTCCGAAAGGATGCCGGCCTGCGCGGCGCGCGCATCGACGGAGGGAATATCGCCCGCATCCACGGTGGCGGGTGCGACCGGCTGGACGGAGGGGGCCTCCTGCGCCGGCTGTTCCTGCGCGAAGGCGGCGGCGGACAGGGCCAGTGCGGCGGCGGTGGTCATGGCAAGCGTCTTCATCTCGAAACTCCTCCATTCGGCTCGCCCGTTTCGGGGCTCGACAATGAGGTAGGAAGACGTCTTGGCGAAAGATGGCGGTATTTACGATTTGTCCGCCATGTTTGCGGCGAAGATGCCGCGATCTGTTCTTCAACTATTCGATTATACAATTTCCTGTCAGAAACATTGCATTCTGGAAAAGAGAACTGCTCTTGAAGGCCAAACGGAAACGGCCCCCGCAAAGCGGGGGCCGTCCTGCTGAACCGCGATGGCGCGGTGGTTCAGGCGGTGCGGACCGTCTTGGCGTTATAGGTCCGCGCATCCGCCGCGTGCACATGGCCCGCGCCATGGTCGATCACGCGGTCGTCCTGGATTTCCAGCGGCTCGACAGCGACCGTGCGGCCGTCTTCGAGGCGGACGGCGGCGACGCGTTCCGCGCCCTCGTCCACCAGAAGGTCGTCGATCCGGCCGAGCGAGGCGCCGTCGGGCGCGACGAGCGGCATGTTGCGGATGTCCTGATGCCCTTCCTCGAGCTTCCAGCCGGACAGCTCGGAGAACTTCCTGAGATGGGAATGGTCGTGAACTTCAGCCATTACGAACGCTCCTCGATGTCTGCGGTCTGCGCCCAGAGATAGACTTGCGTGCCCCGGGGCATGTCTTCGATGCGTTCGCCGTCGATCATGCCGTTGCGGACCTCGCGCAGCGTGCCGGAGATGTCGATCACCTGGTCGGGGTTGATGTCATAGCGGCCTTCCGTCGGCGTGCCCGGCGTCGGCACCTGATCGAGCACGACGAAGAGTTCGCCGCCCGCATCGTCCATCACGGTGAAGGTGCGGTCGCCGACCACGGGGCCGACATCGACGGCCGTCAGCTCGACCGAGCGGCCGGCGAGGGTCGTGGGATCGGTGGCCGTCTCGATGGTGGTGATGTCGGTGATCGGGCCCGCATCGACATCCGCGACCACGATGGCGTCGCTGTCGACCGTTTCGAGTTCGGCGACCTCGTCGTCGTCACCGCCAAGCCACCAGAACAGCAGGATCAGCACGATCGCCGCCACGATCGCCCAGACCCACCAGGGGACTCCCGACTTCTTGGTTACGGGGATTTCAGCCATGAAGCGTTCCTCTCGTTCTCGCGGCGAATTGCCGCCTCCAGAGAGGAACCGCTGAGCGCGGGAATTGTTCCGTCCGCCGGAAGATTCCCGCTGCTCAGCGCGGATATCACCGCTCTTCGATGGGCAGGAAATCGCGCTGGCTCTCGCCGTTATAGGCCGAGAGCGGGCGGATCAGCTTGTTGTTTGAAAGCTGCTCGATCACATGCGCCGTCCAGCCCGTGATCCGGCTGAGGACGAAGAGCGGCGTGAACATCGGGATCGGGAAGCCCATCAGGTAATAGGCCGGCCCCGCGGGGAAATCGAGATTGGGATAGATGCCCTTCGCCTCGACCATGGTGTCGTCGAGGATGCGCGACATCTCCCAGTATTTGCGCGCCTCGTCCGTGTCGACCGTATCGACCATCTTCTTGAAATAGTCGGTCATGGTCGGCACCCGGCTGTCGCCCGAGCGATAGACCCTGTGGCCGAAGCCCATGATCTTGCGCTTCTCCTTGAGCGCGGTGAGCATCCAGTCGCGCGCCTTGTCCGGCTCGCCGACCTCCTTGAGCATGTGCATCACCGCCTCGTTGGCGCCGCCATGCAGCGGCCCCTTGAGCGCGCCGATCCCGCCGACGCAGGCCGAGTAGATGTCGGAGGTCGTCGAGGCGATCACCCGGGCGGTGAAGGTCGAGGCGTTGAAGCTGTGCTCGGCATAGAGGACCATCGACACATCGAAGCATTTGACGACTTCGGGCGCCGGCACCTCGCCGAAGCACATGTGGAAGAAGTTCTCCGACCATGTGAGGGCGGGGTCGGCCGGAATGGCCTGCGCGCCCTGGCGGTGGCGGTATTCGGCCGCGACCATTTCGGGAAGGCGCGCATACATCCTGAGCGCGATGCGCCGAAGCGCTTCCTCGTCGAACCCGTCTTTCGACATGCCGGAGCCCAGATCGGCCTCGCGGTCTTCCTGGCCCTGATAGCTCAGCGAGGTGCGCACCATGTCCATGGGGTGCGCGTCCTTGTTGAAGGAGGCGATGACGTTTTTGAGGTCGTCGGAGATCCCGCGCTCCTCGCGCTCTTTCCTGCGGAACTCCTCGAGCTGCGCCTTGGTCGGCAGCTCGCCGTTCCAGATCAGATAGGCCGTCTCCTCGAAGCTGCCGCGGGTGGCGAGGTCCTGCACCGCATAGCCCCGATAGGTCAGCGAGTTCGTCTCCGGCACCACCTTAGAGATCGCCGTGTCGTCGGCCAGAACCCCGGCCAGCCCGTAGCGGACGTCACTGTCTGCCATGTCGTTTCCTTTCCCTTGTTGCGCGCGAGCTACCACGCAGGAGCGGCAAGAGGAAAGAAGCCGCTCAGCGGGCAGAAGCGCAGCCTGCGGACAGGGACGGTGGAAGCGGGGCCGCCGTCCGGACCCGAGGCGGAGCCCTCAGACCATCATCCCGCCGCGGCAGACGACGCCCTCCTCCTCGAAAAAGAGGCCCGCATCCTCCCGGCTGCCCATCCGCAGGAGCGGCTCGATCAGCTGCGAGCCGAAGCCCCTGCGGCCAGGCGGCGAGACGGGCGGGCCGCCGCTCTCGCGCCATTCGAAGGTCAGGCAGCCATTCTCGCAGGCCCAGCTGAGGACCACCCGGCCGCGCGGCCCGGACAGCGCGCCGTATTTGGCCGCGTTCGTGCCAAGCTCGTGCAGCATCAGCGCCATCGACACCGCCCTGTGCGCGGGAAGCGCGACATGCGGGCCCTGGGCAGTGAACCGGCCCTCGCAAATCAGGGGATCGATCACGGCATGGGCGAGTTCGTCCATGGGCGCCCCCTTCTGGCCGTCGCCGAACACGACGTCATGGGCGCGCGCCATGGCCTGCAGGCGCTCGTTCAAGCGCTCGGCGAATTCGTCGGCGGTCAGGCCGTCCCGCGGAAGCTGGGCGAGAAGCGAGGTGAGAATCGCGAAGATGTTCTTGAGCCTGTGGCTCAGCTCGTCGCGCAGGAGGCGGACCTGCGCCAGCGCCTCCTCCCGCTCGGTGACGTCGCGCTGCACGGACAGCCAATGGGTGGGCCTGCCGCCGGCGTCGGTGACCGGCGTGATCGACCATTCGAGCTGGAAGGGCGTGCCGTCGGCCTTGTAGTTGGTCGTCTGCGCATTCACCGGCTCGCCCCGCTCGAGCGCTGCCCGCACCCGGTCCAGAACGGCGCGTTCGGTGCCGGGGCCGTGCAGGATACGGGGCGTCTTCCCGATCACCTCTTCGGCCGCGTAGCCGGTCATGTCCTCGAACCCCCGGCTGACCCACTGGATCCGCGGTCCCGGCTCGTCGAGCGGCGCGTATTCGGTCAGGATCATGGCTTCATGCGCCTGATCCATGGCTGATTGCAGAACGCGCCGCACATCGGCCTCGTCCTGGATGCGCCGGTCGGACAGCATCCCCGCCTCCCCTTCATGGAAGGAAGCGCCCGGCCCCACACCCCCTTCATGCCCGAAAGGCAGCTTGAACTATTCGTGATCGGGAGGGAAGGCTTCTTCTTCGTCTTCAGGCCGAGGCCAGCGGATTGTTCCGCGCATAGGTGGTGAAGAAGGCGAGGAAGGCCGCATCCGCATTGCGCGGCGGCTCCTTGTCGGCGCCCCAGCGCTTCCATTCCTCGAGCACGAAATACTTGTCATGCCCGGGAAACATGCGGCCCGCCTTGGTCAGTGTCTCCGGCGAGACGAGGAAATCGGACTCCCGCGCCACCCGCGCTTCGGGCAGGGAGGCCGGCGGCGGCAGAACCTCGGCGCGCGAGGCGCCCCGCGCCGGGCGGCCCTTGGGCGTGAAGAGGACGATGGGCGTGCGCTTGGTGATCTGCGGCTTGAAGCCCTCGGACTGGATCAGCCGCGCGCCGTCGCAATCGGGCACCTCGACGATCTGCACGTCGTATTCCGGGATCGACTGCCGGTCGCAGACATCGCGCAGCGCCGCCTTGAACTTCGCGGTGCGGTCCTCGGAACCGACTTTGCGCTGAAGCTTTTCGAGGCCGACATGGAAGAAGCGCTGCTGGCCGCAATGCACGCGCGCGATCTCGTAGAGGCGCCGCTCGATCGGGCTGAGCGAGAAATAGGAGAGGTCGTAGGTCAGGATCTTCTGATCCTTGATCAGCGCCCGGTAGAGCCAGTCGCACAGGCGGACCTTGACCGCGGTCAGGCGCTTCTTGCCGTTCGCGTCCTTGGAATAGGACATCTTGGCCTCGGAGACCCAGGAGAAATAGCCGTCCTCGCCCTCGCCGCCGGCCTCGATATTGGTCTTGATCTGCGTGCCCTGGAGGCGCTCCAGCGCGCCCTGGATGCGGCTATAGCTGCGCGCCGAGCGGTTCCCCCCGATCACCCGCAGGAAATCATGCGCGGTGAAGGCGTATTCCTGCGAGGGCGTCTCGCAGCGGCGCATCTGCGCGACGAGGAGGCTGGCGATATAGAGCAGGATCTCCTTGTCGTAGATCGTCGCGCAGCCGGTCTGCGACGGCCTCACCTCGATCGTGACATGCTCGTCCTGATAGGTGATCGGCTGCATGCGCCGTCCCTTGGACAGGGCGAAGAAGGGAAAGGCCATGACGGACCGTTCGCCCTTCACCTTGCCGTGCAGCGGGCTGTCGAGTTCGGGCAAGGCGAGCTGCATCGGGCCGTCTCCGTCTTCGTCCCCGTAAACACGAGGGACCGGTTCGTTAACGACCCAAACTGACTCAAGCGGGGCCGGAGTCGAGTCGTCGGAGTCGTGCTTTCGGGGATCCGTCCCCGTAAGCACGAGCCTATGCACCTCTGAGAGGCTCGCGGAGTCCTTAGTTTCCCCCATTTCGAGGCAGACGAGCGGTGATTCGTGCAATCGGGGACGAATCGGCGAGCCGCCCTGCCCCGGAGGCGCGACTCGGTCGTGCTTTCGGGGACTGACCGAGTCCGCGATTCGATCAACCCCGAATCGCGGCGTTCGTTTTGCACCGGGAACGGTTCCGGCCGCCCCGCCGATTCGGTCCTTCAAAGCACGAATGGTCCCGCATCCTTCCCTCACATCCCCCGAAGGGTAACCCCCGCCCGCGCAGCGGGGATTAGATTCCTGGTTAGAAGGGTTAGAGTCGTTAACGGCAGCGGAAGCCGCTGGAATCGCGACTGAATTTCGCGGACGCCGTCCGCGTTGTCACGAAGCGGCATCCGCGATGCCACGAAGTGCCTGTCCGTGTAGACACGAGCGGCCATCCGTCATCGCACGAAGCGCCGGAAAACGCTGTCCGCGATTGCACGAGCGCGGTTTTCCACAAGAGGAAAGGAAGCGCTGGCGGGACGCGCCGGAATCGCCCGCTCACTGCCGCGCTTGGTCCCTGGCGCAGGCTTCCTATCTGCGAAAGCCCGGAGCCGCAGGAAGCCGCGCCATGATTCCCTTTTCCGTCCTCGATCTCGCGCCCATCGCAGAAGGCGGCGACGCCGCGCAGGCGCTCGCCGCGTCCGCCGAACTCGCCGCCCATGCCGAGGCGGAAGGCTATGCCCGCTTCTGGATGGCCGAGCACCACAACATGACCGGCGTGGCCAGCGCCGCGACCGCCGTGGCGCTTTCGCATATCGGCGCGAAGACCACGCGGATCCGCATCGGCGCGGGCGGCGTCATGCTGCCCAATCACAGCCCGCTCGCCGTCGCCGAGCAGTTCGGCACGCTGCACGCGCTTTACGGGGACAGAGTGGATCTGGGCCTCGGCCGGGCGCCCGGCGGCGACATGGCGACCCTGCGCGCCCTGCGGCGCGGCCAGACGGCGAATGACCGCTTCCCGCAGGACGTCCAGGAGCTGCTTCACCTTCTCGCCCCTGCCGAACCGGGCCAGGCGATCCGCGCCGTGCCGGGATCGGGCAGCCGCGTGCCGCTCTGGATCCTCGGCTCGAGCCTCTACGGCGCGCAGCTCGCCGCGCATCTGGGACTTCCCTACGCCTTCGCCTCCCACTTCGCGCCGGGAGCGCTGGGCGCGGCGCTCGACGTCTACCGGCAGAGCTTCACGCCATCGGAGTCTGCCGAGGCGCCACGCTTCATGCTGGCGGTGAACGTCTTCGCCGCGGAGACGGCCGAAGAGGCGCGCTATCTGCGCAGCTCCGCCGAGCAGGCCTTCGCCAATCTCGTCTCGGGGCATCCGGGCCCCCTCCCCCGCCCGGACGGGGATTTCGAGCGCAAGGCCGCGCCGGAGGTGCTGTCATCGGTGCGAAAGGCGCTCTCGGTGTCCGCCACAGGCTCCAAGGAGGAGGTGCACGACCAGCTCGCGGCGCTGATCGCCCGCTACAGGCCCGAGGAGCTGATCCTTTCGAGCAGCATTCACGACCCGGCCGCCCGCAAGCGCTCCTTCAGCATCGCGGCCGAGGCTCTGCGGTCCCTGTAGGGGCGCCGATTTTACTTATGTTGCATCCAGTTTAGCTTCAAGCGAGGACAAAGGCGATCTTCACCTGACGGGAAAGCGGCCATGGCTTCGATAAGTCCGAGGACCGAGATGCATTTGCGCCGAGCCGCATTGGCGCTGGCGGGCTGTCGGCGGGGATCGGCGCTCTCGTGCTGCTGGGCGGCTGGACGTTCGGCAGCGACGCGCTGCGGCGGGTCCGGCCCGATTTCGCGGCCATGGTGCCCACGACCGCTCTGTCCTTCGTGCTTCTGGGGGGCGTCCTGTGCCTGCGCCAGGCCCGCCCCGAGACGGGAACGAGGCTTCGGCGGGCGGCGGGGCTGCTCGTCTTCACGCTGGCGCTGCTCAATCTCGCCGTCAGCACCGTCCTGCATACGAGCGGGCTCGAGGGCCTGGTTCTGTCGGCGAGCGGGGATTACCCCAATGCGGGCACGGCGACCGCGACCGCCTTCTGCTTCCTGCTGGCGAGCTTCTGCGTCATGCGCCCGCGACCCCCGGAAGGACGCGAGGATCTCGCCTTCACGATCGCCGCGACGACGGGGCTCGTTCTCGCCTGCATCGCGCTGACGGGCTACGCCTTCGATGCGGCCGCGCTTTACGAAGTCTCCCTGTTCACCGCGATGGCGGTCCATACGGCGCTGGCCTTCGCGGCCCTTTTCCTCGCGCTTCTTCTTTCGGTCCCGGACCATGGCTGGATCCAGGTGCTGGCGGGCGATGGCGGCGGCAGCGCTTCTGCTAGGCGCCTCCTGCCCGGCACGCTGATCCTGCCTTTCCTCCTCTGCCTCCTCGCGCTCTGGGCGACGGGGCTCGGCGCCTTCAGCGCGAATTTCCGGCTGAGCGTGCTGGCGATCGTCATGATCGTCCTGCTCTCCGTCGCCGTTCTGCGAAGCGCCTTCGTGCAGAACAGGATCGAGGGAGACCTGCACGCCGCGCTCGCAGACCGGGAGCTCCTGCTGCGCGAGGTCTATCACCGGGTGAAGAACAATCTGCAGATGACCACCGCGCTCCTGCGCCTGGGCCGGGACCAGACCGAAGACGCGACCGCCCAGCGCACGATCGACGCCACGGTCCAGCGGGTCGAGGCGCTGGGGATCGTCCACCGCCTGCTCCTGTCGGCCCGCGTGCCATCCGAGGTCGATGTTCAGGATTTCCTTCGCGAGCTCTGCGGCAATATCGCGGGCGCGCATGCGGAAAACGGCGAGCGGCCGCCCATTGCGGTCGAGGCGGAGCGCGGGCGCCTGCATGTCGAGACGACCGTGACGCTGGGCCTCCTCGTCAACGAACTCGTCACCAATGCGCTCAAGCACGCCTTCCCCGGCACCGCCGCCGGCGAGGTGCGGGTCGGCTTCTCCCGCAAGCCTGGCGGCGAAGGGGTGCTGCTCGTCGCCGATGACGGTGTCGGCTACGAGCCCGGCTCCGGCGGCGGGATCGGCACCCAGCTCATCGAGGGGCTCGTCGCCCAGCTCGACGGGCAGATGGATGTCCGCGCCGAACAGGGCACGCGGGTCCTGATCACCATTCCATCCGCTACATTCGAGGACAGAACCTATGATGGCTGAGGCCAGGACGGTCGTAATCGTCGAGGACGAGTTCCTGATCGCGCAGGACCTGGCGCGGCTGTGCCGCCAGATCGGGGTCGAGGTGCTGGGAACCGCGGCGAAGGCCGAAGCCGCGACGGCGCTGATCGAGGAGTCGCGTCCCACCCATGTCCTGATGGATGTGCGCCTCCAGGGAAAGCGCGACGGCGTCGAGGTGGCGCAGGCCGCTCACGATCATTATCCGCAGATGAAGATCATCTTCGTGACGGGGTCGAACGAGCCGCCCACCATGGCGAGGATCAGGGAAGACAATCCCTATCGCATCCTGATCAAGCCGATCCGCCTCGACGATCTCGTCGAAGCGTTCTCATAGCGGCGGCCACCCGCCGCCAAGACGATGGTTGAAGGCGGAAAGCGTCGGGCCGGCGAGGGCGCATTCCATGCCGGAGCGCTTCACGTGAAACAATCCACTCCTGAATGTGGAAATCTTAGGCGCTCTATGCTGCGGTTATACCGGTCATACTGGACCGAAGCGCCGCGAATCGTTAACGCGGACTTAACTTCTGCCTTGGTTAATGGCGTGTGAACGCTGCGAGGAGCGCCCCATGTCCGCGACTATCCGCCCAGAAGATGTCTCCCCCGACAGCGCAGCGCCCTCTCCCGAGAACTCGCTCGAGCAGATCCGCCGACTCGCAAGGGTGGCGGACACGATCATCGGCTCCATGCGGACCCTCGCGGGCGAGCGGGAGCAGGCGAATGGCGGCCGGCGCTACAAGCTGACCGATGTCGCGGCGATGATCGGCAAGTCGGTCGACGCCATCCGGCGCGCCGAGGCCGCCGGACAGCTACCGGAGCCGGAATTCCGGCCCTCGGGGCAGCGCCTCGGCTATTCCCTGGCCGATGTGAACCGGATGCGGGACCATTTCGGGCGCAGGCCCTGGCGGTCGGCGAGCGACGAGCCGGTCCTGCTCGCCGTGCAGAACTTCAAGGGCGGCGTCGGCAAATCCACCATCGCCGCGCACACTGCGCAGCACCTCGCGGAACAAGGCTATCGTGTCCTGATCGTCGATGCGGACAGCCAGGCCTCCACCACGACGCTGTTCGGCTTCAACCCCGACCGGGACATCGAGGTCGAGGACACGCTGCTGCCCTATCTGATCGGCGACCGCGCCGATGGCCTGCATTACGCCGCGCGGGGCACGCATTGGGACGGGCTCGACCTGATCCCGGCCAATCTGGGGCTCTACTCGGCGGAGTACATTCTCTCCCAGCAGGTGAAGGGCAATGTCGCCATGCTGTCGCGCATGAAGACCGGCCTGCGGGAGATCGCCGAGGGCTATGACGTGGTGGTGATCGACCCGCCGCCCGCGCTCGGCATGATCTCCCTTTCGGTGCTTCAGGCGGCCAATGCCATCCTGATCCCGACTCCGCCGAGTTCGATCGATTTCGCCTCGACCGCCGCCTATCTCTCCATGCTCGAAGAGGTGGTCGAGAGCCTGGTCGAGACGCTCGGGCTCGACGTCTCCTATGCATTCGTCAGCCTCCTCGCCACCAAGGTGGTGGAGAGCAAGGGCGCGCATGAGGCGATGCGCGAGGTCATGGGGCGCGGCTTCGGGCGGGACATCCTGCCGACGGCGCTGCTCGATTCGGCGGAATTCGACACCGCTTCGGTCGAGATGCGCACCGTCTACGAGCATTCGGGCGCCAGGACGCAGACCCATAAGCGCTGCCGCAACAATCTCGACGCCGTCATGCGCGACCTCGAAATCCTCATCCGCCGCACCTGGCCCAGCCATCGCCAGTCCCTGCGCGCCGAAGGAATCGCCTGAGAGACGAAAGGGTGTGCACCCGTGCACACCCCCGCCAGACCGCGTGCACCGGTGCACACCCCCAAAAAGGACTCCGCTCATGCCGCCTCGCAAACGCTCCCTCGCTCTCGCCGACGCCATCGCAGCGCAACTCGAAGGCGGAGAGGCCGCGCCGCAGCCCAAGAAGCGCGCCTATGCCGCGACGCGCGAAGGCCTGCTCCAGGACCTCGAAAGCGGCCGCCTGCAGAACGGCAAGATCCGCCTCGTCGACCCGGCGCGCTGCCGCATGTGGGCGCGGCATAACCGCATCTACGACCTCCTGAACGCGCAGAACTGCGCCAGCCTGATCGACAGCATGAAGGCGCTCGGCCGCCAGGAAATGCCCGCCATCGTGCGCCCGGTCGCGAACGACCCCGACCATGATTTCGAGGTCATCTGCGGCGCCCGGCGCCATTTCGCCGTCAGCCATCTGCGCGCCGAAGAGCATTCGGATATCCGCTACCTGGTCGATGTGCGGGACATGTCGGACGAGGAGGCCTTCCGGGTCTCCGACGCCGAGAACCGGGACCGGGAGGACATCTCCGACTATGAGCGCTCCGCCGACTATGCCCGCGCGCTGACGGATTTCTATGGCGGCAACCGCAAGCTGATGGCCGAGCGGATCGGCGTCGACCGGACCTGGCTCTCACGCTTCGTGCGGATCGCGGAGCTGCCCGATGCCGTGGTGTCGGCCTATGGCGATGTCCGCTCGCTCGGGATCAAGCACGCATCCGAACTCTACCCACTGCTCTCGGAGCCGGCGGCGAAATCGCGCCTCATCGCCGAGGCGGAGCGCCTCGCGGGCGAGCAGGAGGAGCGCCGGGCGCGGGGGCAGGCGCCGCTCGAGCCCCGCGCGGTGCTCTCCAGGCTCAAGCGCGCGGCGTCGGGAGAGGGCGAGGCCTCGGCCGCCCGCACGCGCAAAGATGAGAGCGGCAAGGTGCTGTTCCGGGTCGAGGACCGGGCGCGCAGCGTCGTCGTGACCATCCCCAGAGACCGCCTCGCCGCGCTCGAACTCCTGATGGCGGAGCTGCGGGACGAACTCGGCGCCTGATCGCGGGCGCCTCCGCCCCGCGGGCGCGGCTCAGGCGACGTGGCGCTCCACCGACCGCCGCGCGGCCAGCACCGTCTCGATCGCTTCGACGATATGGACCTCGGACAGGGGCTTGGCGACGAAGCCGTCGCAGCCGGCGGCCAGCATCTCGTCCTTGGCGCCCTGGAAGGCATCCGCCGTCACCGCGATGATCGGGACCTCGCCGAGAGGCCCGTCCATGGCGCGGATCTCGCGGGTCGCTTCGAGCCCGTCGAGGCGCGGCATCTGCTTGTCCATGAGGACGAGATCGTATTCTCCCGTCCGCACGGCATCCACTGCCTCCTGCCCGTCCGAAACGATGGCGATGGAGGCGACATGCTTGGCCAGATAGGCGCGGACGACCATCTGGTTGACCTCATTGTCCTCCGCCACCAGCACGCGCAGATCCTGGAGGCTCCGCGGCGAGAGGGGGCGGGCGGGCAGCGGCGGCTGCACGGCAGGACGCCGCGCATCCACCAGCGGCAGGGCGAGGGAGAAGGTCGAGCCTTCGCCGGGCACGCTCTCGACGGCGATCTCGCCGCCCATCAGCCGCGCCAGGCGCCGGCAGATCGCAAGGCCGAGGCCGGTTCCGCCATAGCGGCGGCTCGCCCCGCTCGACGCCTGCTCGAACATCTCGAAGATCCGCTCCTGATCGGCCTCGTCGATGCCGATCCCGGTGTCCTGGACGGCGATGACGAGCCGCTCGTCGCGGCAATGGGCAGAGAGGCGGACGCTGCCTTCCTCGGTGAACTTGATCGCGTTGTTCAGCAGGTTGTTGACGATCTGGCGGACGTGCTTCTCGTCGATGACGGCGCTGGCGGGGCAGTCCTCCACCTCGGCATAGAGGCCGATGCCCCGGTCCTCGGCGGGCCGCTCCCAGAGCCCTAGGAGGCTTTCGAACATCGCCGTCAGATCCGTTTCGGCGGGAAGGATCTCGGTCTCGTTCCGCTCGATCTTCGCCATGTCGAGGAGGTCGTTGACGATGGCGAGAAGGCTCTCCCCCGCCTCGTTCGCGATGCGGATGCGCGGACGGTTCGGATCGGCGGGCGGCATGTCGCGCAGCACGACCTCGGTCATGCCGATGATTCCGTTGAGCGGCGTGCGGATTTCGTGGCTGGTGGCGGCGAGGAAGCGCATCTTCGCTTCATTGGCCGCCATCAGCGCGGCATTGGTCTCGGTCAGTTCCTCATGGCTCGCCGACAGCTCGGCGTTCACCGCCTCGAGGCGGCTGTGATGGCCGCGCTGGACGCGGATGACGATCAGGCCCGTCAGCAGGAGGACGCCGAGGCTTGCGGAAAGAGCGATCACCTTGATGCGCTGCTGCTGGCGTTCGGCCTCCGCCCTTGCCAGCCGGTCGCGCAGGCCCGCGGTCTCCAGCCGCTGGATCTCGAGCGCCTGGCTGGCGAAGTCGAATTCGGCGGCGCTCAGCGCCAGATTTGCGGAGGCCGCGGCGTCCCGCGCCGCCGTGTCGAGCCGCACGAAGGCTTCGAGGTGGTCATAGGCCGCGGCCGGGTCGATGTCCTCGAGAAGACGGCTGCCGAGCGCATGGAATTCGAGATAGCGCGGCGGCGTCTCCGACAGGTCCTTGCCGGCGAAGACCCGCCTGAGATCGGCGAGCGCCTCGGCCTCGTCCCCGGCCGCCGCCGAAAGCTGGGCCCGCACCCCGTAGAGGAAGTCCGACCAGCCCGGCATGTCGGCGCGTTCCGCGATGGCGAGAGCGTTCTCGATGCTCGTCGCGGCATCCGAATAGACGCCGGCCGCCGTCTGGACCGATGCGATATTGGTCAGGACGCGCGCCTGCAGGAATTCGCTATCGAGCGCCTCCGCCATGGCCAGGGCCCGGCGGAACATGGCCAGAGCGCGGCCATGGCGGCCCAGCGCCTTCAGCGCATTGGCCTGATTGTTGAGGGAGGAGAGGGTGAGCATCGGGTCGCCCTGATGCGCCTTTTCGGCCCGCGCATAGTAGTCGAGGGCGCGGGCATAGGCATGGGCGCCGTTGTAGAGCGAGCCGATCGTCTGCAGCACGACGGCCTGGCTGCGGGTCTCGCCGGCCTGGTCGTAGAGGTCGTAGGCCTCGTGATAGTAAGCGAGCGCATCGGCCACCTCGCCGGCCTGCCGGGCGATCCGGCCCTGGGTCAGCAGGAGGTCGCCGCGCAGCTTGGGCGCGAGGAAATCGTCCAGGAGGTCGAGGCCGCGCGCCGCGAAGGCCTCTGCCTCCGAGGCCCGGTTCATGCGGAAAAGCGCCTCGGCGCGCAGCCAGAGAATGGTCGCTTCCTCGACAGCCGTCAGGCCGGGCGTCGCGTTGAGCTCCTCCGCGAGCAGCAGGGAATGGGCCGGATCCTTCATCATGGAGGCCTTCGCCTCCTCGACCTGCGCGCCGATCTCGGCCGCGGCGGCGGGAAGGGCCGCAAGCAGCGCGAAGACGAGAACCGCTCTTCGGGTCGTTCTTTGCAGAAGGCCGATCATTCTTCCCTGCCTGAAACGGGTCGAACCCCGGGCTTACAACCAATGCGTTGAAGTATTCTCAAGAGAATGCGGCGGGGAGGTCCTCCCCGCCGCACGAGGCGTTCAGAATTTCGCTGACAGGGACAGGCCGAGCTGGCCTTCCTCGCGCTCGGCCTCATAGGCCGTCACGGCCGACAGGTTCACTCTGCCGGGCAGGAGGGGAAGCGCGTAATCCGCCTCGATCAGCAGCGGGACCGCGCCGCCGAGCTCCAAGGTCCTGTCCACGAAGGCGCGCTCGCCGGTCTGCCGGTCCGTCACCTCGTAGGAGGAGAGGGTCACCGCGCCGGCGGTCACGCTCAGAGGCTGGCTCGCCGTCAGGGTCAGGCGGTCGCCGGGCCGCAGCAGGGTCCCGGTGCTGGCGCGCAGCGCGAAGGCCCGGCTCTGGACGCCTTCCTCGGCGAGGGCGAGAACGCCGCTCTGCGCCTCGGCCCGGGTCATGCCCGCCGTGGCCGTGAGGCCGAAGGTGATGCCGCGGATTTCCGGCGCTGCGAATTCCGCCGTCACCGCCCGGGTCACCGCGCCGCCCGACAGCGACAGCGCGCCGGCCCCTTGGGTGCCCAGAACGCCGTTGGCCTCGTCGAGGCGCTGATAGGACAGGCCGAACGCGCCGCCCAGAAGCGGCCGGCTCAGGGACAGGCTGGTCGCCCGCGCCTCATAGCCTTCCACCGCGAATGTATCGCGCGTCGGATCGTCATCGAAGCCGAAGCGGCCTTCATGCGGATCATTGGCGCTGACCGCGAAGCTGAGGGCGCCGAGCGCGCCCGCCGGCATCGAGGCGGCCGCATAGGTGCCGCCCGAGGCGAAGCCTGCGACCGGCATGACGCTGCCGGCCTGCCCGCTGACGTCGCGCGCCGCATCGAAGAGCAGCGAGCCCGGCGCATTCGCGCCCGCGCCCAGGGTGAAGCCGAGGCCCCCCTCGCTCGTCAGCGTGACGCTGCCGGTCTGCTGGCCCTGGGCGTCCACACCGGAGGTCAGGGCCAGCGAATAGCCCGGCCGCTCCTCCGTCAGCGTGACCGGCGCCTCTGCGAAGCCCGCGCCCATCGCCCAGTCCTCGAGGCGGCGGTAAAGATGGGACTGCACGGGCTGCCGCCCGCCTGCGGTCGTCACCTGCGTGCCGCTCACCCGCGTCGAAAGGGGAATCGCGAAGTCGCGGAAGGTGTCGCCCACGCTCTCATAGGCATAGAGGACCGCATCCTCGGAATCCGCCAGCCGCGCGAGAAGGCCGTCCGTGATCAGGGCATCGCGCAGGGACTGCGTCCCGATCGTCCGGCCGCCCCGCGGCCGGGTGCGGAAGGTGAGGGCATCGAAGCTGAGCGGCGATTGCGCCGCCTCGACGTTCAAGAGGCCCCAGCCATAGACCGGGTCCACGCCGGGCGCGCCGAGATCGGTCGCGCTGCGCAGCACGATCTGCGCCGTGGTGGCCGCGTGGTTCTCCAGCCACGGCCAGCGCGACTGGAGGAGGGCGACCGTGCCGGTGACCAGCGGCGCGGCCATGGAGGTGCCGCTGAGGCGCCGCGTGCCGCCCGCGCCGTCATCGGTCAGGATGAGCTCGCCCGGCGCGACGAGGAAATGATCCATCAGCCGCTCGCCCGGGCGGCAGCCGAAGAAGCCGGTCATGCACGCCGTTCCGGGGCGGTTGGAGAAGTCGGAGATCTCTCCGGCGGCATTGACGCTGCCCACGAGGAGCAGGCCGTCATTGGCGCCGCTGTTCCACCAGAAGCTGCTCTTGCCGAGAGCGCCGTCATTGCCCGCGGCCTTGACCACGACGAGGTCGTCATAGCGCATTTGCGGGCTGAGCGCGTAGGCCCAGTCCTGGTCGAGGACCTGGTCCTCGACGCCCAGCGACAGGTTCACCACATGGGCGCCTTCGCGGCGCAGCTTGCGCAGGCCGCGCGTGACGTCCCACCAATTCGTGGTGCCGGTCTCGTCATAGGGATTCCAGACGGCGAGGTCGGCATTCGGGACCATGCCCATCGTGCCCTGCCAGTCATGCGGGGCGGCGATCAGCGAGGCGACGGCGGTGCCGTGGCCGGTCGCGACATTGTCGAGATCGTCGACATAGCCGCCAGAATAGGTCACGCGGCCCAGCGTGCTGGCGCCCGCGCCGATCGTGCTGTCGATGAGGCCGATCACCGGCCTGTGCCCGCTGTTCTGTTCCTGGGCGAGGCGCGGCGACCAGCCGACCATCCCCATCCACCAGTCGAAGCGGTCCCGGCCGGAATAGTTCATCAGGCCGTCGTAGAAATCGAGGAAGAAGCGGCTGCGCGCGCGCGGGGAGAGGGCGCCGAGCGTCGCAGGCTCCGAAAGGTCGATGCCGTAGCGGGCCAGGAGCGGGTCGACGAAGGCGTCCTGATAGGCCGAGCCCGTCCGCACCTCGATCGCCTGGCCGAAGACGCCCTCGGCTCTGTCGAAGAGCTCGCCGAGCTTTCCGGCGGCCAGACTCACCTCGTCATCGGTGAAGACGCGGTCCATGGTGCCGTCCCAAAAGGGTTCGATATCGCCCCAGAACGGTTCGATATCTCCCCAGAAGGGCTCGATATCACCCCAGAAAGGATCGATGTCCCCCCAGCGCGGGTCGACAGTGCCGAACGGATCGATGTCTCCCCAGAAGGGCTCGATATCGCCCCAGAAGGGATCGATGTCCCCCCAGCGCGGGTCGACGGTGCCGAAGGGATCAATGTCTCCCCAGAACGGCTCGATATCGCCCCAGAAAGGCTCGATGTCCCCCCAGAACGGTTCGATATCGCCCCACTCGGCCTCGATGGCAAAATTGCTGCTATTGCCGACGGGCCCCATATCCGCGGCCGGATAGGCGACCAGGGCCTCTTGAGCGCCGGCGGACGCCGACAGCAGCGCAAGAGCGGCGACCCCGGTGGAGAGAACAGATTTCATTGGATTGGCGATCCTCGATAAACAGTCGAGGATCATGAAACCCAATTCATGTTTACCCGCCGCAAACGAACGTGGTTAACGGCGGGTAAGCTTATGCCTCCGGTGTCAGGAAGATCGTCGCCAGCGGCGGCAGCGTGATCTTCAAGGACTGGTTCTGGCCGTGGCGCTCCTCGGGGACCGCCTCGGCCTCCGCCTCTCCGACATTCGAGCCGCCATAGCCCGCATCGTCGGTCGACAGGATGCGGCGCCAGCGCCCGCCGCAGGGCACGCCGAGCGCGTAGTCCTGCACGACATTGGGCGTCATGTTCGAAATGACGAGCACCGGATCGGTGCCGCTCTCCCCGTGGCGCAGGAAGGCGAAGACGGAATTGTCGCGGTCGTCGCCAACGATCCACTGGAAGCCCTCGGGCTTCGTGTCCCGCTGATGAAGGCCGGGATATTTCCGGTAGACCGCGTTGAGGTCTGAAACGAGCTTTTGCAGCCCCCTGTGCTCGGGCGCGTCGAGCAGGTGCCAGTCGAGCGACTGGTCGTGGTTCCACTCGCGCTCCTGCCCGAACTCGCCGCCCATGAAGAGAAGCTTCTTGCCGGGATGCCCCCACATGAAGCCGAAATAGGCGCGCAGATTGGCGAATTTCTGCCAGCGGTCGCCGGGCATCTTGCCGAGCAGCGAGCCCTTGCCGTGCACGACTTCGTCATGGCTGAGCGGCAGGACGAACTTCTCGGAGAAGGCATAGACCAGGCCGAAGGTCATCTGGTCGTGGTGATGCTTCCGGTAGAGCGGATCGGTCTGCATGAATTGCAGCGTGTCGTGCATCCAGCCCATGTTCCATTTGTAGTCGAAGCCGAGGCCTCCTTCCTCGGTGGGCTGGGACACGCCGGGCCAGGCGGTCGATTCCTCCGCGATGGTGATGATGCCGCCGAAATTGGCGTGGCCGGCGAAATTGGTCGACTGCAGGAACTCGATCGCTTCGAGGTTCTCGCGGCCGCCATATTTGTTCGGCACCCACTGATCCGCCTCGCGCGAATAGTCGAGATAGAGCATGGAGGCGACGGCATCGACGCGGATGCCGTCGATCCGGTAGCGGTCGAACCAGAACAGGGCGTTGGTCGTCAGGAAGTTCGCGACCTCCGTGCGCCCGAAATTGTAGATCAGCGTGTTCCAGTCCTGATGGAAGCCCTGGCGCGGGTCCGCATGCTCGTAGAGATGCGTGCCGTCGAACTCGCCGAGGCCGTGCACATCCGTCGGAAAGTGCCCCGGCACCCAGTCGAGGATCACCCCGATCCCCGCCTCGTGGCAGGCCTCGACGAGGCGCCCGAACGCATCCGGATCGCCGTGGCGCGAAGTCGGCGCGTAAAGGCCGATCGGCTGATAGCCCCAGGAGCCGTCGAAGGGATGCTCGGAAACCGGCAGGAATTCGAGATGGGTGAAGCCCATCTCGGTCGCGTAAGGGATCAGGCGCTCGGCCAGCTCGTCATAGGTCAGATAGGCATTGCCGTCGCCGCGCATCCAAGAACCCAGATGCACCTCATAGACCGAGACCGGCGCGTCGATCGCGGCGCGGGCCGCCCGCTCGCGGGTCCAGTTCGCATCGGGCGCCAGCGCCGGCGGCTCGTGCACGATGGAGGCGGTATTGGGCCGCATCTCCATCGAGAAGGCGTAAGGGTCGGCCTTGAGCGGCAGGAGGCGGTGATCGCCCGAGAGGATCTCGTATTTATAGGGCACGCCCTCTTCGAGGCCGGGCACGAAGATCTCCCAAACGCCGCATTCGCGGCGCGCGCGCATCGGGTGGCGACGGCCATCCCAGTCATTGAAGGCGCCGACGACCGAAACGCGGGCCGCGCCCGGCGCCCAGACGGCGAAGCTCACGCCGTCCACGCCTTCGTGCTTTCGCGGATGCGCGCCCATCACCTCATAGGCGCGCTGATGGCGGCCCTCGGCCAGAAGGTAGACGTCGAACTCACCGAGGAGCGGGCCGAAGCGGTAGGGGTCTTCTATCTCATGGCGCTGCCCGCCCGCTTCCCAGGCGATGCGGTAGCTCTCGCGCAGACCGTTATGCGGGGCCTCGAAGACGCCCTCGCCGTGAATGCGCGCCATCTCCGTCTCGCGGCCCTGCATCAGAAGGAAGGCGCGCTGCGCCTGGGGCAGGAAGACCCTCACCACCCCGTCATGCGGTCCGAGAATCGCGAAGGGATCGCCATGCGTGGCCGAAGCGAGGGCCTGGAAGGCCGGGTCGAGTGGGGAACCGGAAGCGTCCATGGGGAGGCTCCTTTCGAGATCGAATGGAGGAGGGGAGGGCCTCAGCCCTCCTCTCCGTCGAGAATGCTCAGAACGCCGCCCGCGGGGATCGGCAGCCAGTCGGGGCGGTTATCCGCCTCGTAGCCGACCTCGTAGAGCGCCTTTTCGAGCGTGAAGAAGCGCAGGAGCGCGTGCTCATAGGCATGGTCCGGCTCGCGCACGCCCGCCGCTTCGACGGCCGCGTAATAGCCCTTGAGGAAGCCCATGCCCGCCTCGTCGCGCCAGCGCAGCGCCTCGGCCTGCGCCTCGCCCGCATCGACGAGGCCCGCTTCGATCGCCCGGCGGGCGGCGAAGGCGGCGGCATAGTCGAAGCTGCGGATCATGCCAGCGACATCGCGCAGGGGCGAGGTCTTGCGCCGGCGGTCGGCCAGCGCCCGCCGCGGCTCCCCCTCGAAGTCGAGGACGTAGAAATCGTCCTGCGCGACGAGGACCTGGCCGAGATGCAGGTCGCCGTGGACGCGCGTTTTCACGCCCTTCGGCTCCATCGCGGCGACGGCGTCGATGACGCGGAAGATGTCGTCCCTGCGGGCCCGCAGGGCGCCCATGTCCTCGTCCCGTCCGGCCGCCAGCGCCTGCTCGGCGAAGGCCCTGGCCCCGTCGCGCCAATGGGCGAGGTCGTCCTTCGTCACCTGTTCGGGCGCGAAGGCGGGATCGTCGGTCTCGGTGCGGAAGGCCGCATGAAGCTCGCCGATCCTGCGGCCCAGCGTGCGGAAGGGGTCGTGCACGGGCGGAGGCGGGAAGTCCGCCTCGTTCCTGACGCCGTCCTCGCCGACATGCTCGGCCTCGAGCCGCCGGACGAGATTGTCCGTGAAGCGGGTCCAGGCATCGCCCTGGTTCTCGACGAAGGCATGCAGCACCATGAGCGCCGTGCTGTCGTCCGGCGTGTCGCCAGCGATCTCGGCCCAGCCCAGAAGCGCGGGGCTGTGCTCATAACCTGCCACTTCGGTGAGGAAGC
This sequence comes from Parvularcula oceani, assembly GCF_000733125.1. GTDB lineage: Bacteria > Pseudomonadota > Alphaproteobacteria > Caulobacterales > Parvularculaceae > Parvularcula > Parvularcula oceani. Next base: position 52,588 of record NZ_JPHU01000013.1, read on the forward strand.
GGCTCACCTCGACCTCGGGGTGGATGCCCGAATGAAGCTGGCGGATGCCCTTGAGGATCGCCGTGCGGCCCATCATCACCGAGGAATTGCTCTGCTCGCCGAGCAGGCGGCGCACCTCGGCGTCCTCGGCCAGCTCCGCCTCGTCGAGGCGCCGCGTCTTGCGGAACTGCACGCGCCCGGCCGTGGCCTCCTCGCGCATGGCGTCGAGCGCGGCGCATGCGAGGCTGTCATCGGACAGCGCGTCGTAAAGCGGCATGACCTCGGCCGTGCGCCGCAGCTTCGCCACCCAATAGGCCGGGATGGGTCCGCCGCTCTCGTCGTCGGGCGCGGTCAGCGGCACGAAATAGCGCGTCTGGCTGTCGCCCGCCGCCACGTCTGCCGTCAGCAGGTGAACGGGCTCCTTGCCGCCGCCGATGGCGCCGATCTCGTGGATGCGCACGCTGTCGATCGTCTCGCTCTTGGTCGCGAACCAGCGCTGATTGGGCAGGAAGGCCCGGAGGCTGTCGCCCTCCAGCGTCTGGCGCGCCGCGCCCTGATCGAGACGGGCCTCGCCCTTGCGCAGGACGGCGGTGGCGAGATCGGGAATCTGCTCTGGCAGGGCTTCGTGCCATGAGGGCATCTCGGCCTCCTCTGTCAGCCGGAACCAGTAGAAGCCGTAGCCCGGCATGGTGAGAAGATAGGGAAGCTGGCCGACCGGCGGGAAAGCGGAGCGCCCGGCGAGTTCCACCGGCACGGCATGCTCGAATTCCTGAAGGTCGAGTTCCACCGACTGGGCGCGGCTCGACAGGTTGACGACGCAGAGGATCGTCTCGCCGTCATGCTCGCGCAGATAAGCGAGGACGCGCCGGTTGCGCGGCATCAGGAACCGCAGGGTCCCCCGGCTGAAGGCCTTGAGGTTCTTGCGGATGGCGAGGGCGCGGCGGGTCCAGTTGAGAAGGCTCGCGGGGTTCGCCGACTGCGCCTCGACGTTCACCGCCTCGTAGCCGTAGATCGCATCGCGGATCGGCTGGCTGTAGAGCCTTTGCGGATCGGCGCGGGAGAAGCCGCCATTGCGGTCTGGCGACCATTGCATGGGCGTCCTGACGCCGTCGCGGTCGCCCATATAGATGTTGTCTCCCATGCCGATCTCGTCGCCGTAATAGAGGACCGGCGTTCCGGGCATGGAGAGAAGGAGCCCGTTCATCAGCTCGATCTTGCGGCGGTCATTCCCCAGGAGCGGGGCGAGCCGCCTGCGGATCCCCAGATTGATCCGGGCCCGCTCGTCCTCGGCATAGGTGCGCCACAGATAGTCCCGCTCCTGCGAGGTCACCATTTCGAGCGTCAGCTCGTCGTGATTGCGCAGGAAGATCGCCCATTGCGTCCCTTCGGGGATCTGCGGGGTCTGGCGCATGATGTCGGTGATCGGGTGGCGGTCCTCCTGCGCCACGGCCATGTACATGCGCGGCATGAGGGGGAAGTGGAACGCCATGTGGCACTCGTCGCCATCGCCGAAATATTCCGCCGTATCCTCCGGCCACTGATTGGCTTCGGCCAGCAGCATGCGGTCGGGCCAGCGGGCATCGACCTCCGCGCGGATCTTCTTGAGGATGTCGTGGGTCTCGGGAAGGTTCTCGTTGTTCGTGCCCTCCCGCTCGATGAGATAGGGGATCGCGTCGAGCCGAAGGCCGTCCACCCCGGCTTCGAGCCAGTAATGCATCGTGTCGATGACCGCCTTGAGCACTTCCGGATTGTCGAAATTGAGGTCCGGCTGGTGGTGGAAGAAGCGGTGCCAGTAATATTGCTGGGCCACCGGGTCCCAGCTCCAGTTGGAGGGCTCGGTGTCGAGGAAGATGATCCGCGTCTCGGGGAATTTGTGCGGATCGTCCGACCACACATACCAGTCGCGCTCGGGGCTGCCCTTGGGGGCGCGCCGCGCCCTCTGGAACCATTCGTGCTGGTCCGAAGTGTGGTTGATGACGAGCTCGGTGATGACCCGCAGGCCCCGCTCATGCGCCGCCTCGATGAACTCGCGCAGATCCTCGACATTGCCGTAGGACGGATTGACGCCCGAATAGTCGGCGATGTCATAGCCGTCATCGCGCAGAGGCGAGGGGTAGAAGGGCAGAAGCCAGATCGCCGTCGCGCCGAGCTCCTGAATATAGTCGAGCTTGGAGGTCAGGCCGCGGAAGTCGCCGATCCCGTCATTGTTGGAATCGGCATAGGCCTTCACATGCGTCTGGTAGATGATCGCGTCCTTGTACCAGTCGGTTTGCGTGCGATCGATCATTCCTCACCCCTCAAATCATTATACAGCGCCGGCGCGTCGTCTTTTCTCGGTCCGAACAGCTGGAAGGCTGCATAGGGCCGGTCGGGCCCCAGCGTGATGTCCTGCATCTTGCCGTGCCAGGTGAAATCGTTCCCGCTGACGAGGTCGCGCGCGGCGATCGAGCCGTCATCGGGCAGGCCGAACTCCCACAAGGGCAGCTCGCAGGAGGCGCGCCGCTCGCGCTCATAGTCGAAGGTGACCGCGAACAGGAGATAGTCGGACAAATCCGGCGTGCGCTTTGCGAACCAGATCACCTGGTCGTTCCACGCCGTCAGGAAGCGCACGGTGACATGGTCCTGAAGCGCGGGATGGCGCATGCGCAGCCGGTTCAGGAGGCGGATGTCGTCCTTGATGTGCCCCGGACGGTCCATGTCCCAGACGCGGATCTCGTATTTCTCGGAATCGAGATATTCCTCCTTGCCGGGCAGGACCGTGCTCTCGACGATCTCGATGCCGTTATAGAGGCCGTAGGAGCTGGCGAGCGTCCCTGCGAGCCAGGTTCGCGCGATATGCGCGGCCCGGTTGTTCGTCTGGAGCGGGATCGGATTGATGTCCGGCGTATTGACGAAGAAGTTCGGGTTCATCACCTCGCGCGTGTCCGTTTCCGTCAGCTCACGGACATATTCGGTCAGCTCGTGCTTGGTGTTCCGCCAGGTGTAATAGGTATAGCTCTGCGTGAAGCCGAGCTTGGCGAGGCGCTTCATCACCTTGGGCCGGGTGAAGGCCTCCGACAGGAAGAGGGCGTCGGGGAAGCGCGCCTTCACTTCGGCGATCATCCATTCCCAGAACGGATAGGGCTTGGTATGCGGATTGTCGACGCGGAAGATCCGCACCCCCCGCTCGCACCAGAACAGGACCACGTCGCGCAGCGCGTACCAAAGGCTCGGCAGGGCATCGCGGTAGAAGTGGACGTTGACGATGTCCTCGTATTTCTTGGGCGGGTTCTCGGCGTATTTGATCGTGCCGTCTGGCCGCCAGTCGAACCACTCGGGATGCTCCTTGAGCCAGGGGTGGTCGGGGCTGCACTGGATCGCGAAATCGAGCGCGATCTCCAGGCCGTGCTCGGCCGCGGCCTTCACCAGCCGGTCGAAATCCTCGAGCGTGCCGAGTTCGGGGTGAATCGCGTCATGGCCGCCCGCCTCAGAGCCGATGGCATAGGGGCTGCCCACATCGTGCTCGTCGGGCGTCAGCGTGTTGTTCTTGCCCTTCATGTTGGTCCGCCCGATCGGGTGGATCGGCGGGAAATAGAGGACGTCGTAGCCGAGATCCTTCACGTAAGGCAGCTTGGCGATGACGTCGTCGAAATTGCCGTGGCGATCCGCACTGCCCGACTGGCTGCGCGGAAACATCTCGTACCATGACGAGAAACGCGCCTGCCGGCGGTCGACGACCACCTCGAAAGCGTCCGAACGGGTCGCGCCATTGCGCTCGCCATGGCGGCGGATGAGCTCCTTGAGGCCGGGCATGGTCAGGACGGCCATCAGCGCATCGGTCGCATCGCCGGCCTCCTCGAGGCCGTCGGTCACCGCCTGGGCGAGACGCTTTTCCTCCGCGTCGAGCTTGTTCGCCTTGGCATGGTCGAGCGAGCGCAGGACGATGCTCCGCCCCTCCATCGCCTCGAGCGCGATGTTCTGCCCCGCGCCCTGCTTCTTCTGAACCTCGGAAAGCCAGCTCGCATAGAGGTCGCGCCAGGCTTCGATCTCGAAGCGGGCGCGGCCCATGCGGTGCAGCACGGCCTCGCCCGACCAGCGGTCATTGACGCCCTTCGCCATGGGATGGCGCGAAGGCTGCTTGTCGCCATGCTCGGTCAGGAGAATGTCCGCGGCCAGAATGTCATGGCCGTCCGCGAAGATGTCGGCGCCGACGACCAGTCGGTCCCCGACGATGCGCTTGGCCGGGAAGCGCCCGCCATCGATCACCGGATGGATGCTCTCGACCGCCACGCGCGCATGGGCCAAGACTTCGAGCGTCTTGGCGGCGGCCCTGTCGGGTGGCGCCTTGTCGTTTTTCGTGGTGCGGGTCTCGCCGCGAAGGAGCCCCGTGCCCGAGGCCGGCTCGAAGGCGTCGAAGCGGGCGCTGGCCACTGTCAGCACGTCCCCCTCCTGGGAGGGGTTGGCGAGGGCGAGCGCCTGGCCGGCGAAGCGCGGATCGGTGTCGGTGCGCAGGAGCGCGCCGTCCGCGCCCGCGCGCAGGAGCGGGCCTTTCTCGTCCAGCCATGCCGTCTGCGCCCGCAGGGCGAGAAGGCTCCGCAGCGCGTCCGCAAAGCCCTCCGCCGCCTTCTCGATCAGGCGCTGCGGGACCAGCACGGCCTCCGATGACAGGATCGCCCGCGCCGTTCTTCGCGCAGCCATGCCGGCAAGGTCCTCGCTGCCGGCCCGCCCGGCGAGATCGTCGCCTTCGGGCGCTTCGGGAAAGCCGATCGTCCTGGTCGACAGGGTGTCGCGCTGGTCGAGGAACCAGCTGGCGCGGCCGTCCCACCATGCGCCGGAATCCAGAAGATAGTCGAAGCCAGCGCCATCGGCGGCCTGCGTCGCGGCGAAGGCGCCGCCGAGGCCGTCGCCGATGATGCAGGCATCGTCCTTCTTCGCGCGCAGGGCCGACACGACCGCCTGCCACAGCGAGGGCGATCCGTGCTGGAGGTCGGGGATGCGCACGCCGGCTGCGCCCGCTTCGAAGAGGGGGGCCGCGCGGCCGGCGATCCACTGCGCCAGCGCCTCGTGCAGTTCGGGCCGCTCGGCCAGCACGCGGCGCACGTCGCGATTGCCCGGCTGGCGCGGATCGGCCGCCGCCTGCTCCGTGCCGGCGCCCGGTTCGAACCAGCCCGGCTGCTCGCGCAGGAGCGGCGAGGCCATGCTGTGGCGCAGCCAGGGAATGTCCACGAGAACCTTCAGGCCGGATGAGGCCGCCTCCCGCACGGCGTCCTGCGCCCCCTTTTCGGCGACATCACGCACCGGCCGGTCCACGGGGCCGAGAGGAGAGATGAGCACGGCGTCGAAGCCGAGCGCCGCCGCGTCCTCCCGCACCGTCTCGCTTCCGGCGAAGAGAATGCGCGGGGCGGAGGAGGCCTGGGATTGCGCCTGCGCCTCCGGCTTGGCTTTCTTCGGCGCCTTGGCCTTCGCGGCCTTCGACCGCGCAGGCTTGGCCGCGCTTCCTTTCGGCGTCGCCTCGGGCTTTACGGCTTTGCGCCCGGTCTTGCGAGCGGACTTGCGGGGCGCCCCTGGCGCTTTGGTCTGCTGTGTATCGCTCATACATATCGGTACACGCGAGACGAGTTGGCGTTCCAGCGGGTGCACTGCAAAAGGGCAGGACCGGGAACGGGCCCTGCCCGATCGTGTTCGCTCGGATCGGAAGGCGAGTGCGGCAGGACGCATCTTCCGCAGCGACATGACGAGGAGCGACATCATGCGAGTCTGGCCGGGCGCGCCGTATCCCCTGGGGGCGACCTGGGACGGGTCGGGAACGAACTTCGCCCTGTTCTCGGCGCATGCCGAGAAAGTGGAACTCTGCCTTTTCGACGATGACGGCAAGGAAACCAGCCGCATCGCCATGCCCGAGATGACCCAGGAGGTCTGGCACGGCTATCTGCCGGAGGCGCGGCCGGGCCAGAAATATGGCTGGCGCGTCTACGGCCCCTACGAGCCGGATGCGGGCTACCGGTTCAACCCGAACAAGCTGCTGCTCGATCCCTATGCCAAGAAGATCACCGGCGCGATCGACTGGAACCCGGCGGTCTTCGGCTACAAGCTGGGGCACAAGGACGCGGATCTGAGCTTCAACGAGGACGACTCGGCGCCCTTCGTGCCGAAGGCCGAGGTCATCGACCCCGCCTTCACCTGGTCGGACCGCCGTCCGCGCCACCCCTTCCACGAGACGATCATCTACGAGACGCATCTTCGCGGCTTCACGATGAAATGGCCGGGCATGCCCGATGACCGGCGCGGCACCTTTCTCGGCATGACGGATCCGGAGGTCGTCGCCTATCTCAACGATCTCGGGATCACAGCGGTCGAGCTCCTGCCGATCCACGCCTTCGCGCACGACCAGCGCCTGGAGGAGATGGGGCTCAAGAATTACTGGGGCTACAACTCGATCGGTTTCTTCGCGCCGCAGCCCGAATACACCGCCGATGGCGGCGTGGACGGGGTGAAGTCCTTCGTGCAGGTCATGCACGAGAACGATATCGAGGTGATCCTCGACGTGGTCTACAACCACACCGCCGAGGGCAATCATCTCGGCCCCACCCTGTCCTTCCGGGGAATCGACAACACCTCCTATTATTATCTCACTGACAATCCGCGCTATTACAACGACTTCACCGGCACCGGGAACGCGCTCGAACTGCGCCATCCCTACGTGCTCCGCATGGTCACGGATTCCCTGCGCTACTGGGTGCAGGAGATGCGGGTGGACGGCTTCCGCTTCGATCTCGCCACCACGCTGGCGCGGATCGACGGGGCCTATTCGGAATATGCGGGCTTCCTGACCGCGATCGCGCAGGATCCCGTCCTGTCCAAGGTCAAGCTGATCGCCGAGCCCTGGGACACGGGCATGGGCGGCTATCAGGTCGGCGCCTTCCCGCCCGGCTGGTCGGAATGGAACGACAAGTACCGCGACACCATGCGGAAGTTCTGGAAGGGCGATCCGGGCCAGCTCGGCGAGCTGGCGACGCGCCTGTCGGGCAGTCCCGACCTCTTCAAGCACAGGGGCCGCCGCCCATTTGCCAGCGTGAACTTCATCACCGCCCATGACGGCTTCACCCTGAACGACCTCGTCTCCTACAACGACAAGCATAACGAGGCGAACGGGGAGGGCGGCAATGACGGCCACTCGGACAACCTCTCCTGGAACCACGGCGTCGAGGGGGAGACGGACGACCCCGAGATCGCCGAACTGCGGGCGCGCCAGCGGCGGAACTTCCTCGCCACCTTGTTCCTCAGCCAGGGCATGCCCATGCTCCTCGCCGGGGACGAGCGCGGCCGGACGCAGGGCGGTAACAACAACGCCTATTGCCAGGACAACGAGATCGGCTGGATCGACTGGGAGGAGACGGAGGATTCCGAACGGCTCTTCAACTTCACGAAACGCCTGATCAAGCTGCGCCACGATCATATCGTCTTCCACCGCCACCGCTTCTTCTCGGGCGACAAGATTCCCGGAACGGATGTGCGCGACGTGCGCTGGCTACGCCTCGACGGGCAGGACATGAACCCCGAGGACTGGGAAGACACCGAGCGCAGGCGCTTCGGCCTCCTCCTCTCGGGCGAGGCGGGGCAGGTGCACCTGACCGCCAAGGGCGAGAAGGAGACGGACGACACCTTCCTGATCCTGATGAATTCCTCGCCCGAAGCGCTCGATTACAAGCTGCCGACCGATGTGGCGTCCTCGGCGCCCTGGCGGCTGGTGATCGACACGAATGTGCCGGGCGGCTTCCTCGTCGAGACGGACGAGACCGCGCCCCTGGCCGAGGATGGCAAGATCGCGAGCCGCTCGCTGCGGCTCTTCGTCAAGCGCGTCGCAGAGAACACGGAGGAATAGATGGCCGAGCACAGCATGCCCTTCGGCGCCGAAATCACCGGCGACGGCGTCCGCTTCCGCCTCTGGGCGCCCGATGCCCAGGAGGTGACGCTGATCCTCGAGGGCCAGGCCCACGAAATGCCCCTGCGCGACAATGGATGGCGCGAAGCGGTCGTGCCCGAGGCGCAGGCCGGCGATGCCTACCAGTACAAGATCGGCCAGGATCTTCTCGTCCCCGATCCCGCGAGCCGGGCGCAGAAAAAGGACGTGCACGGCCCGTCTCTGGTCGTGGACCCCATCGCCCATAGCTGGCAGAACCAGGACTGGCGGGGCCTTCCCTTCGAGGAGACGGTGGCGGTCGAGGTCCATGTCGGCGCCGCGACGCCCGAGGGCACGTTTGACGGGCTGCGCCGCAAGCTCGACCATTACAAGGAGTTGGGCGTCACCGCGATCGAGCTGCTTCCCGTGGCCGATTTCGCAGGCCAGCGGAACTGGGGCTATGACGGCGTCCTGCCTTTCGCGCCGGACAGCGCCTATGGCCGCCCCGAGGACCTCAAGCGGCTGATCGACGATGCCCACGGACTTGGGCTGCAGGTCTTCATCGACGTCGTCTACAACCATTTCGGTCCGGACGGGAACTACCTGCACGCCTATGCCGAGCGCTTCTTCGATGCGGAAAAGCAGACGCCCTGGGGGGCGGCGCTGAATTTCTCGGAGCGGCCCGTGCGCGACTTCTTCATCTCGAATGCCGTCTACTGGCTGAACGAGTACCGCTTCGACGGCATCCGCTTCGACGCCGTCCACGCGATCGAAGACATGGCCGGGACCGAAGGCGAGGCCCATTTCCTCGAAGAGATGGCGCGCGTCATCCGCTCCGCGATCGAGCCGGACCGCCATGTCCACCTCATCCTCGAGAACGACGACAACCGCTCCGAACTCCTTGCGCGGGAGGGCGGCGCGCCGCGCCATTACGATGCGCAGTGGAATGACGATTTCCACCACGTCGTGCACCGCATGGTGACCGGAGAGACCGACGGCTATTACGACGATTACGACCGGGCGGCCGAGCGGCTGGCGCGGGTCCTGTCCGAAGGCTTCGCCTATCAGGGCGAGGCGAGCCCCCATCGCGACGGCGCCCATCGGGGAACGCCGTCCGCGGACCTGCCGCCGCAGGCCTTTGTCAGCTTCATCCAGAACCACGACCAGGTCGGCAACAGGGCGCTCGGCGACCGCATCTCCGCCGCCGCGCCGCGCGAGGCGGTGGAGGCTGCGACCGCGCTCTATCTTCTGTGCCCGCAGATCCCGATGATCTGGATGGGAGAGGAATGGGCCGCGACCAGCACCTTCCCCTTCTTCTGCGATTTCTCCGGCGATCTGGCGGATGCCGTGCGCGAGGGGCGGCGGCGGGAATTCTCCCGCTTCGAGCGCTTCGCCGACCCGGCTGCGCGGGAGCTCATCCCCGATCCGAATGCGGAGGACACCTTCCTCGCCGCCAAGCTCGACTGGCAGGAGATCGGCCGCCACGTCCATCAGGACCGCCTCGACCTGTTCCGTCACCTGATCGCCCTGAGAAAGGAATATGTCGTTCCCCTCCTCAAGAGCGGACGGCCGCAGGTGGAGGCGGCGCATGAGGGGGGTGGCGTGACCGTGCGCTACGATTTCGGCGGCCGGGTCCTGAGCTTCGCCGTCAATCTGACGGCCGAGCCCGTGCCGCTCGGCGACGCGCTGCGCGGCGAGGTCCTCTTCTCCACCCATGAGGCATCGCCGGGCGAAATGCCCGCCTGGTCCCTGACGGCCACCCTGTCATGACGTCGTCGAACCGGATCCACGTGCCTTCCAGCTTCGAGGATGCGGGCGGCAAGACCCGCGCCGTCCCCGAAGACACGATCCGCATCCTGAAAGGCATACTCGACGAAGCGCCCGATAGCGGCGCGCCGCTGAAGCCGTCCCGGGCCTATACGCCGCCCGCGCTGGAAGAGGGCGGCAAGGCGTTCGGCGTGGCGGTCCAGCTTTATGCGCTGCGCTCCGAGCGGAACTGGGGAATCGGTGATTTCACGGATCTTGCGGCGGTGATGCGCTGGGCGGCGGGCCTCGGCGCCGCCTATGTGGGGGTGAACCCGCTCCATGCCCTGTTCCTGTCGGCGCCCGGGCGGGCGAGCCCCTACTATCCGTCCTCGCGGCTTTTCCTGAACCCGCTCTATATCGACCCGGACAATGTCGCCGTGGGCGAGGAGGCGGTCGAGCTCCGCAATCCGCAGGCCGAGGCGCGCATCGCCAGGGCGCGGGCCGGCGCGCTGATCGACTACGAAGCGGTTGCGGCCGCGAAACGGCCCGCTCTCGAAGCGCTCTTCGCCGGTTTCGAGGCACATGGGGAGCCTGCGCGCCGAACGCAGTTCGCGCAGTTCCGCGAGGAGGCCGGCGAGCCGCTTCACCGCCATGCGCTCTTCGAGGCGCTGCACGAACATTTCGCGGCCGAGGGGCGCGATGGCGGATTTCACGCCTGGCCCGAGGAGTATTCCCGGCCCTATAGCCCGGCGGTTCGTGCCTTCGCGGACGAAAAGGCGGACCGGGTCGCCTTCCACGCCTATCTGCAATGGATCGCGCGGCTGCAGCTCGAAGAGGCCGCGGGCGCGGGCGTGCAGGCACAGCCTGCGACGACGCTCTATCTCGACCTCGCCGTGGGCGCCGCGCCGGACGGCTCGGAGCTGTGGTCCGGCGGCGATCGCTATGTCCGCTCCTGCCGCCTCGGCGCGCCGCCCGATCCCATGGCGCCGCAGGGTCAGGACTGGGGCCTGCCGCCGCTCAATCCCAAGGCGCTCTCCGCAGAGGGCTACGAGACGCTGAGAAACGTGCTGGCGGGATCGATGGCCTATGCGGGGGCGCTCAGGGTCGATCACGTGCTGGGCTTCGATCGCCAGTTCTGGATCCCGGAAGGAAAGCGCGCGGCCGAAGGCGGTTATGTCGCCTTCCCCCGCGACGACATGCTGGCCGTCACGGCGGAAGAGAGCCGCAAGGCGCGCTGCCTCGTCGTGGGCGAGGACCTCGGCACCGTGCCCGAGGGCCTGACCGAGGCGCTGCACGAGGCCGATATCCTGTCCTATGAGGTGGCCCGCTGGGCGCGGGACGAAGACGGCGCCTTCTTGGCGGCGGACGCCTATCCCCGCCTCTGCCTCGCCGTGGCGAGCACGCATGACATCGTCCCCATCGCCGGCTGGCTCAAGGGCGGCGAGATCGACACGCGCGCCGAACTCGGCCTGTGGTCGGATGCGGACGAGGAACGGGCTGCGCGCGAGGCCTGGGAAGAAGAGCGCGACGGCCTCCTCGCGCTGTGGGGCATGACGGCGGATGCGCCGCCCGAAGAGGTGGTGGCGGCCGCGCACAGGTTCCTGGGTGAAAGCCGCGCCGCCGTGGTGATGGTCGCGCTCGAGGACCTCCTCCTTCAGGAGGCGCAGGTGAACCTGCCGGGCACGACGGACGCGCATCCCAATTGGCGCCGCCGCTATGCGCGCGAAATTTCGGACTGGACCGGCGATGCGGCCGTGCGCGCTCTGGCTCTGGAGGCTCGGCGATGACCTCGGTGACCGCGACCTATCGTTTGCAGTTCGGCGGCGAGACGACATTCGACAGGGCGGCCGAGCTGGCGCCCTATTTCCGCAAGCTCGGCATCAGCCATCTCTATGCCAGCCCCGTCTTCGCCGCGCGCGAGGGCAGCACGCATGGCTATGACGTCACCGACTACAACACGCTGAACCCCGCGCTCGGCGGGCGTGAAGGGTTCGAGCGCATGGCGGCGGCGCTGAAAGCCGAGGGCCTCGGCCTGATCCTCGACATCGTGCCGAACCACATGGCGGCGAGCCCTCAGAACCCCTGGCTGGCCGATGCGATGGCCAAGGGGCAGGCCTCGGAGCACGCCGCGGCCTTCGACATCGACTGGGACAGGGCGGACGGAAAGCTCGTCCTGCCCGTGCTCGGCGCGCCCCTCGAAGAGGTGCTCGGCAGAGGCGAGCTCAAGCTCGTGGACGATGACCGTTTCGGCCGCGCCATCGACTATTACGGCACGCGCTTCCCGCTGGCCGAAGGCAGCGAGACGGAGGATCTGGCAGAGACCCTGTCGCGCCAGCATTACGCCTTGAGCTTCTGGCGCGACCTTCACCGCCTCAACTATCGCCGCTTCTTCGACATCACGGACCTGATCGGGGTGCGGATGGAGGATGAGCGCGTTTTCGATGCGTCCCACCGCCTGCTCAAGGAGCTGATCGGCGAGGAGCTGATCGACGGCGTGCGGGTCGATCACGTCGACGGCATGCGCGACCCGAAGGGCTATCTCGAAAGGCTGGCCGCCCTGTTCCCGGAGGCGGACACGCCGCCCGTCTGGGTCGAGAAGATCGTCGAGGGCGAGGAGCGCATTCCCGCCGACTGGCCGGTGCGCGGCGAGACGGGCTATGCCGTCATGCCCTGGCTCGACGGCGTGCTGACGGAGACCGGGGCGGAGCGCGCTCTCACCGACCTCTACGCCGAGCTGACCGGCGAAACGCGAAGCTTCCACGCCGTCGAGGTGGAGGCGAAGCGCGAGATCATCGCCGGCCCCTTCGACCATGAATTCGATCTGCTGGCCGAACGGCTGGCGGGCCGGCTCGGCCGGGATGCTGGCGCCGTCCGGGGCGTGATCGAGGAAATCGCCGTCGCCTTCCCGATCTATCGCACCTATCTGCGGCCGGGCGAAAGCCATGATGCGCAGCGCCTGAGAGCCTTCGCGGGCGAGGCGAAGGGTGGGAAGGACGATGCCTATGAGGCGGTCCTCTCGGTGCTGAGCGATCCGGACATGCCCGAAGCGCTAAATTTCCAGCAGATGACCGGCCCCGTCACCGCCAAGGCGGTCGAGGATACGAGCTTCTATCGCTGGCATCGCTGGTCGGCGCTCAACGAGGTCGGCGGCGATCCCGCCATTTTCGGGCGGAGCCCTGATGCCTTCCATTCGCGCATGCAGGAGAGGGCGCAGCGCGCGCCGCTGGCGCTTTCCGCAACCGCGACCCATGACACCAAGCGCGGCGAGGATGTCCGGGCCCGGCTCGCCGCCGCGAGCCATGTGCCGGACGAATGGGCGTCCTGGGCGAGGGATTGGTGGAACGCCTCGGCCGCGCAGCGAGAGGGCGTGTCCGGCTCCGACGCCTATCTTCTGTTCCAGACCATAGTCGGCTTCTGGCCCGTGAACGGCGAGGATCCACGCGATGGGCTGGCGGACCGTCTCTCCGCCTATATGCTCAAGGCGGCGCGGGAGGCGAAGCGCGATACGTCCTGGACCGATGGCGACGAGGCCTACGAGAAACGGCTCGACCGCCTTGCAAGGGCCGCCTGCGAGGGCGAGCTGGCGCGGCGGGCCGAGACGGCGGCGCATGCGCTGGCGGGGCCCGCGGCGGACCTCTGTGTCGCGCGCGCCGTGCTGAAGGCCGCGATCCCGGGCGTGCCGGACACCTATCAGGGCACGGAGCTGACCGATCTCAGCCTCGTCGATCCCGACAACCGGCGCCCCGTCGATTTCGAGCGCAGGAAGACGCTCCTGGCGCGCGGCGGTGACGGCCCCGCCGCGCGCAAGATGGCGGCGACGGCCGCGATGCTGCGCCTGCGGCGGGATCATCCGGACGTCTTCCTCGATGGCGGCTACGCGCCGGTCGAAGCCGGAACGGGCGCGCTCGCCTTCACCCGCGGCGGGAACGGCAAGAGCATCTCGGTTGCGGTCGCCATTGCGCCCGGGGCATCCCTCCCGGAGATCCCCGGAGAGAGTGTGCTGGACGACCGGGCGGCGAGAGTGACGCTCGAAGCCTGAGGCTCAGGCGTCCGCCCACTGATCGCGCGGGATTCCGAGGAGGTAGAGGAGCCCGCGCAGATCCGCATGGACGAGGCGCAGAGGCGCGGCCTCGGCGACGACCGGCTTGGCGCGGAATGCGACACCCAGCGGCACGGCCGTCAGCATGCTGAGGTCGTTCGCGCCGTCCCCGACGCAGATCGCGTCATCAGGCGCCGCGCCGAGTTCGGCCAGCTCGGCCTCCAGCCTTTCGCGCTTGGCCTCCCGGCCGAGGATCGGGTCCACCACCCGGCCGGACAGCGTGCCGCCTTCGACCCCCAGCGTATTGCCGAAGGCCGCGTCGAAGCCTGCCCTTCCGGCAACGGCATCGGTGAACTGGGTGAAGCCGCCCGAGACGAGGACGCAGCGCACGCCCCTGGCGCGCAGCGTCCTCGTCAGGACCCGCGCGCCGGGCGTCAGGGTGATCCGTTCGGCGAGAACCTGTTCGAGCGCGGCCAGCGGCAGGCCCGCCAGCGTCTTCACCCGCGCGCGCAGCGCCTCCTCGAAGTCGAGCTCGCCGCGCATGGCGGCCTCGGTCACGGCGGCCACGGCGGGTCCGTGCCCCGCCGCATCGGCGAGTTCGTCGAGGCATTCCTGCCCGATGATCGTCGAATCCATGTCGGCGAGGAGGAGGCGGACCTCGCGCCCTCCGCCCGGCAGGACATTGGCATCGATCCCGGCCGGCACCGTGACCCCGGCGAGCCAGCCGCGCAGCGCGTCGAGGCTCTCCTGCGTCTCGATCTCCACCGCGCCGCCGAGATCCCGCACCCGCCCGCCGGTCTCGCCCGAGAAGAGCGCGGCGAGGTCGGAGGCGCCTTCGCCGATCAGGCTGAGGATCGCCCCCATCAGAAGCGCAAGGGGTCGGCGGATTGCACGTGGGGCAGGGCGCGTATCGCCTTGAGGAGGTCGCCGCCCACCGCTTCGTCCGTAGCGATCAGCGCGACGGCCTCGCCGCCCGCATGGTGGCGGCCGAGATTGAACGTGGCGATGTTCACGCCCGCCTCGCCCATCCGGTCGCCGAGCGCGCCGATGAAGCCCGGGCGGTCATCATTGACGACATAGAGCATGTGTTCGGAGAAGCTGGCTTCGAGGCGCACCTCGCCGATGCGCACGACGCGCGGCTCGCCGCCGAAGAGGGCGCCGGTGACTTCCCGCGTCTCCTTCTCCGTGCGGATCGACAGGGTGATGGTCGAGCCGAAATTGGGCGAGCGGTCGGTCTTGGTCTGAGTGATCTGCACGCCGCGCTTCTGCGCCACGCTCAGCGCGTTGACGGTGTTCACCCCCTGCAGCATGGGCCGCAGCGCAGCCGAGACGGCGGCGGCGGTCATGGGGGCGAGGTTCAAACCCGCCACGGCGCCTGCGAAGGTGACCTCGATCTCCTCGACGCCCGTTGCGGTAAGCTGGCCGCCAAAGCTGCCGAGGCGCTCGGCCAGCGCGATGAAGGGGCGCAGCTTGGGCGCCTCCTCGGCGGACACGGAGGCCATGTTGAGCGCATTGGTGACCGCGCCGCTCAGAAGGTAATCCGCGATCTGCTCGGCGATCTGGACCGCGACATTTTCCTGCGCCTCGGTCGTCGCGGCGCCAAGATGCGGCGTGCAGACCACGTCATCGCGCCCGAACAGGATATTGTCGGTCGCAGGCTCGGTCTCGAAGACGTCGAGCGCGGCGCCCGCGACCTGTCCCGCATCGAGCGCCTCGGCGAGCGCCCGCTCGTCGATCAGGCCGCCGCGGGCGCAGTTGATGATCCGCACGCCCCGTTTCGTTTTCGAAAGCGCTTCGCCCGAGAGGATGTTTCGCGTCTGGTCGGTGAGCGGGGTGTGAAGCGTGATGAAGTCCGCGCGCGACAGGAGCGTTGCCAGCGAGACCTTCTCGACGCCCAGTTCGACCGCCCGTTCCTCGGTCAGATAGGGGTCGAAGGCGACGACCTTCATGTGCAGGCCCTGCGCGCGGTCGGCGACGATGGAGCCGATATTCCCGCAGCCGATCAGGCCGAGCGTCTTGCCGTAGAGCTCGCGCCCCATGAAGCGGGATTTCTCCCACTTGCCCTGATGGGTGCTCTCGTTCGCCTGCGGGATCTGGCGGGACAGGGCGAACATCATCGCGATGGCATGCTCGGCCGTGGTCACCGCATTGCCGAAGGGCGTGTTCATCACCGCGATGCCGGCGCTGGTCGCCGCGTCGATATCGATATTGTCGACGCCGATCCCGGCCCGCCCGATCACTCTGAGGTCCGGCGCGGCTTTGATGACCTCGGCCGTCGCCCTGGTGGCCGAGCGGATGGCGAGGCCTTGATGGCCGGGGAGCGCGGCTTTGAGCGCTTCGGGATCCTTGCCGAGCGAGGGATCGAAGGTCACCGAAATGCCGCGCGCCTCGAGCACGCGGACGGCATCTTCGGAGAGCTTGTCGGAGATCAGGACGCGGGGGGCGGGAGCAGCATCGGTCATGCGCGGCCTTTTGTGCGATGCAGGAAGGCTTGGCTAGCCCGATATCGCGCCGATTTCACTCTCGAAGGCCCAATCGAGCCATTGCGTGAGCAGGCGCACATCCTGCGGCTCGACCGTGGCGCCGCACCAGATGCGCAGTCCCGGCGGGGCGTCGCGATAGGCCCCGATATCGAAGGCTGCCTCTTCGGCGGCGAGACGCTTCTCGATCGCCTTCTGGAAGGCGCGCTGCCCGTCCTCCGGCAAGGAGGCGATGCGCGGATCGACGATCTTGAGGCAGACGGAGGTATTCGAGCGCGCG
Source organism: Parvularcula oceani (assembly GCF_000733125.1). Taxonomy (GTDB): domain Bacteria; phylum Pseudomonadota; class Alphaproteobacteria; order Caulobacterales; family Parvularculaceae; genus Parvularcula; species Parvularcula oceani. The sequence goes on from NZ_JPHU01000013.1 coordinate 68,991, forward strand.
GCGGGGTCTTCGGCCAGGTTCTCGATCCACTCCGTCCGCGCGACCCACTCGCCGAGCAGCTTCGCATTCTCGTTCGCGCGGGCCTTCAGGCCGGAAAGGCCGCCCACCGTCTCGGCCCAGGACAGCGCATCGAGATAATCCTCGACCGCCAGCATGGAAGGGGTGTTGATCGTCGCGCCCTCGAAGATGCCCTCGATCAGCTTGCCGCCCTTGGTCAGGCGGAAGATCTTCGGAATCGGCCAGGCGGGGGTGTGGCTTTCGAGGCGCTCCACCGCGCGCGGGCCTAGGATGAGGATGCCGTGCTGCGCCTCGCCGCCCAGCACTTTCTGCCAGGAATAGGTGACGACATCGAGCCTGTCCCAGGGCAGGTCCTGCGCGAAGGCCGCGGAGGTGGCATCGCACAGGGTCAGGCCCTGCCGGTCCGGCTTGATCCAGTCACCGTTCGGCACGCGCACGCCGGAGGTGGTGCCGTTCCATGTGAAGAGGACATCCGTGTCCGTATCGACCGAAGCGAGATCGGGAAGCGCGCCGTAATCGGCGGTGACGACGATCGGCTCCAGGCCAAGCTGCTTGACCGCGTCGGTCACCCAGCCCTGCCCGAAGCTTTCCCAGGCGAGCGCCGTGACGGGCCGCGCGCCGAGAAGTGTCCACATCGCCATCTCGTAGGCGCCGGTGTCCGAGGCGGGGACGATGCCGATCAGGTGGCTCTCCGGCACCTCCAGCACGGCACGCGTCTTGTCGATCGCCTCTTTCAGGCGCGCCTTGCCGAGCGCGGAGCGGTGCGAGCGGCCGAGCGCATCGGTGCGCAGCGCGCCCGCGTCCCAGCCGGGGCGCTTGGCGCAGGGGCCGGAAGAGAAGGACGGGTTGGCGGGGCGTTCGGTGGGACGATTCATGCCGCCCTTATAGAGATCGCCCTGGGGCGATGCAGCCGCTTTTGCTGCGGCTGCGATACAAATCAGCAGCCGTGAGCCTGAAAATAGGCGATCGTGCGCTGAAGCCCCTCTTCAAGCGGCGTTTTCGGCTCGAAGCCCAGGATTTCGCGCGCCTTGGTGATGTCGGGCTGGCGCTGCTTGGGGTCGTCCTGGGGCAGGTCGTGATAGGTCACGCGCGAGGGGGTGTCGGTCATCTTGACGATGAGCTCGGCTGCCTCCCGGATCGTCATCTCGCGCGGATTGCCGATATTGATCGGGCCCGCCACGTCCTTTGGCTGGTCGAGCAGGGCGATGATGCCGCGGACCAGATCATCGACATAGCAGAAGCTGCGGGTCTGGCTGCCATCGCCATAGATGGTGATGTCCTCGCCGCGCAGCGCCTGGCAGATGAAGTTCGAGATCACCCGGCCATCGTCCGCCTGCATGCGCGGGCCGTAAGTGTTGAAGATCCGCACGATCTTGGTGTCGATGCCGTGCTGGCGGCGATAGTCGTGGAACAGCGTCTCGGCGCAGCGCTTGCCCTCGTCATAGCAGGAGCGGGGCCCCGTGAAGCTGACCGAGCCGACATATTCCTCGGGCTGAGGGTGGACGTCCGGATCGCCATAGACCTCGGAGGTCGAGGCCTGGAGCACCTTCGCGCCCGTGCGCTTTGCGAGGCCGAGAACGTTGATCGTGCCGTGGACGCAGGTCTTCGTCGTCTGCACGGGATCGAACTGATAATGCTTGGGGCTGGCCGGGCAGGCGAAGTTCAGGATTGCGTCGCATTCGACATAGAGCGGGAAAGTGATGTCGTGCCGGATCACCTCGAAGAGGGGATTGTCCAGCATGTGCAGGATGTTCTGCTTGCGGCCCGTGAAGAAGTTGTCGACGCAGAGGACCTCGTCGCCGCGCGCGAGCAGCACCTCGCAGAGATGCGAGCCGAGAAAGCCGGCGCCGCCGGTGACGAGTACGCGAGTCATAGATTCATCCTGCCTGCGGTCCGAAGCCGCAATCTACGCACAAACCACGCCGCGGCCAGTCCGGTTCCCAGAAGGGCCTGCGTGAAAAGCGGCGCGGTGCCAGCCTGTTGGCCGCCGGCTGCGGCAGCAATGTGATCAGGCAGGGATCGTTTCGCGGGAGAACCATTCCGTCACCGCCGCGCGGGTCGCCTCGTCGCTGTGCAGTCCGCGCTTGGACCTGCGCCACAGGAAGTCCGCGCCGCTGCGGGCGAATTCATGATCCCGGACATAGCGCAGCTCCGCCTCGTGGATGCCGCTGCCGAAGTCGCGGCCGAGATCCGACAGGCTTACGGCGCCCTTGGTGATCCGGGCGGCGCGGGTGCCGTAGTCGCGCAGATAGCGGCGGGCGATGGCCTCGGGCAGCCAGGGACGGTCCTTCCGGAACGCCAAGAGCGCGTCTTCGAAATCGGCGAAGTCGCCGCCGGGCAGAGGCGCTTCATGCGTCCATTCGGGCGCCATCGGCGGCAGATGCGGCTCCAGCTTTTCGAGCGCCTCGAGCGCGAGCACCCGGTAGGTGGTCAGCTTGCCGCCCAGAATGTCGAGGAGCGGCGGGGCGGCGGTGACGAGGTCCAGCTCATAATCGCGCGACAGCTTCGCCGCCTCCTCGGCTTCGGCGCCGTAGAGCGGGCGCACCCCCGAATAGGTCCAGGCGATGTCCTGGCGCGAGACCGGCTCGGCGAGGCAGCGGTTCACCGCGTCCAGCAGGTAGTCCGTCTCCTCTTGCGAGATCGAGACCTCGCGCGGCTCCCCCTCGAAATTCCGGTCCGTCGTGCCGATCAGGGTGAAGTCCTGCTCATAGGGCAGGGCGAAGATGATCCGGCCGTCCTCGTTCTGGAACATGTATGCGTCGTCATGCGCGAAGAGGCGGCGGGTCACGATGTGGCTGCCCTGCACGAGGCGGGGCGCGCGGGCATCGTTCCGGCCGAAGACTCCGCGCGCCACCGCCTCCGCCCAGGGGCCCGCGGCGTTGACGACCGCGCCTGCGGAGACGGTGTCTTCCCCGCCCGTCTCCTCGTCCCGCAGCGTCACCTGCCAGGCGCCGTCGGCTTCGCGCGCGGTGACGGCGCGGGTGCGGGTGCGGATATCCGCGCCGCGCTCTTTCGCATCGACGAGGTTCAGGACGACGAGGCGGTTGTCCTGAACCCAGCCGTCCCAATAGGTGAAGCCGCGCGTGAGGCGCGGGGCGAGCCCCTGGCCGGCGGGATCGGTCTTCAGGTTCACCGAGCCGCTGCCCGGCACCCGCTTGCGCCGCGCGAGATGGTCGTAGAGGAACAGCCCCGCCCGGATCATCCAGGCCGGGCGCACCCCTTCGTCATGGGGCAGGACGAAACGCTGCGGCCATGTGATGTGCGGCGCGTTGCGCAGGATGACCTCGCGTTCTTTCAGCGCCTTGCGCACGAGGCCGAACTCGTAATGCTCGAGATAACGCAGGCCGCCATGGATGAGCTTGGTGCTGGCCGACGAGGTCGCCCCGCCGATATCGCCGCATTCGGCGAGGCAGACCGAGAGCCCGCGGCCCGCCGCGTCGCGCGCGATGCCCGAGCCGTTCACTCCGCCGCCGATCACCAGAAGGTCGTAGCGCTTCATTCCGTTCCCCCCTCGCCGCAGAACCCCACTGCACCCATCGCGCCCCACGGGCCACCCTTATAGGCCCAGATCTGCACGCCCTCGGCGCGGGCGGCAAAGGGTTCGAAGCCGGCGCGGATGACGCCGAGCGAGGCCTTCGCCGTGTCCGGCGTCACCTTGTTCTGCACGGTGACATGGGCCCTGAAACGCTGACGGTCCTGTCCGGTCAGCCAGTGGGAGAAGCGGCCCGCGAGATCGGCCCGCAGATCGTCCAGCGCTCTCGCGGCGAGGCGGTAGGCCACGCCCTTGCCCAAGGGGACGACCTCGGCGACCTCCACCGCGAAGGCGGCTCGCCGGGCGCAGGCCTCGCCGACATGGCGGAGCACCGCTTCGTATTCCTCGCCCGGCAGCTTGTGGAACAAAGTCAGATGCGCCGGCACCTGATCGAGGCGGGGCGGGAACCAGCGCTGCCGCTCGCGGTCGAAGAATCCTTGCGTTTCTGCATCGAGTTGCAGGGTGAGAATGATCGGATCGGTCATGCGCGGAGAGAATAGTGCTCTTCACGGCCGCGGCTTCTCTGGCGAGACGGCGCGACATCTGGAACAAAGAGGAAAAGACCACGCACGCGCCCCCGGGGAGGCATTATGAGCGGTGAGCATTTCGACGTCCTGATCGTCGGCGCAGGCATTTCCGGCGTCGGCGCGGCCTATCACCTCCAGAAGCGCTTTCCGGACAAGAGCTACGCCATCCTCGAAGGCCGCGAGCGCATGGGCGGGACATGGGACCTGTTCCGCTATCCCGGCATCCGGTCGGATTCGGACATGTACACGCTGGGCTATCCCTTCCGCCCCTGGCGCGGCGACAAGGCGATCACCGAGGGGCACACGATCCGCGAATATGTCGAGGACACGGCGCGCGAATTCGGCATCGACCGCCATATCCGCTTCTCCCACCGGGTGGAGGCGGCGGAGTGGTCGTCGGAGGAGGCGCGCTGGACGCTGACCGTGCGCGGGCCCGAGGGCGGGACGGCGCGGATGACCTGCCGCTTCCTTCTCTCCTGCTGCGGCTATTACGACTACGAGCAGGGCTATATGCCCGATTTCCCGGGCGCGGACGATTTCGGCGGCGCGCTGATCCATCCCCAGCATTGGCCCGAGGATTTCGACGTCTCCGGCAAGCGCATGATCGTCATCGGCAGCGGCGCGACGGCCGTCACCCTCGTCCCGGCGCTGGTGCAGGAAGGCGCCGAGCACGTCACCCTGCTGCAGCGCTCGCCGACCTATGTTGCTTCGCGGCCTGCCAAGGACCCGCTCGCGCGGATCGTGAACCGCTGGCTGCCGCCCTCGATCGGCCACCAGATCCTGCGCGCCAAGAGCGTGCTCCTGGGCATCTGGATCTACCAGCTCTCGCGCAGGAAGCCCGAGACGGTCAGGCGCAAGCTCGCCGAATATGCCGAGGGCAAGCTCGGCGGAAAGGTGCCCGTCGATCCGCATTTCACGCCGAGCTACGACCCCTGGGACCAGCGGCTCTGCCTCGTTCCCGACGACGACCTGTTCGAGGTCCTGCGCGAAGGGCAGGCCTCGATCGTCACGGGCCATATCGGCCGCTTCACCGGGAAGGGCATCGCGCTTTCATCGGGCGAAAGCCTCGAAGCGGACGTGATCGTTTCGGCAACGGGGCTGAACCTCAAGCCGCTGGGCGGCATGGCGGTCACCATTGACGGCGAGGCGCTCGATCCGGGCCAGACCTACAACTACAAGGGCATGATGTTTTCGGGCGTGCCGAACTTCGCGGCCATGTTCGGCTATACCAATGCCAGCTGGACGCTGAAGACCGACCTCGCCAGCCGCTATGTCTGCCGCCTGATCAAGGAGACGGACAAGCGCGGCGCGGGCTGGTGCGTGCCGCGCCTCGGCGGACAGGCGCCAGAGCCGCAGCCGCTGGTGGATTTCTCCGCCGGCTATATCCAGCGCGGCATCCACATGTTCCCGCGCCAGGGGACCGAGCGGCCCTGGCGCAATCACGACGACTATCTGCGCGACCTCGCCGACGTCACCTTCGCGCGGCTCGATGACGGCGCCATGCGCTTCGAGGGCGAGGCGCCCGCAGCGCCAGCGGATGAAAGGATCGCATCGTGAGCGGATTTCCCTATAGCGGCACCGCCCTCGTCACCGGCGCGGGCTCGGGCATCGGCCGGGCGCTGGCGCATGGCCTGGCCGGGCGGGGCATGGACCTCGCCCTCGCCGACATCTCCGAGGAGCGCCTCGACGCGGTGGCGAAAGAGCTGCGCAGCAATAGCCGCAAGGTGACGACCCATGTGCTGGACGTCGCCGACAAGGAGGCGGTCGCCGCGCTGCCGCAGGCCGTGCGGCGCGATCACGGGACGGTCTCGCTCCTCTTCAACAATGCCGGCGTGGCGCTCGGGGGCGATTTCGAGGAGGTCGCGGAAGAGGATTTCGACTGGCTGGTCGCGATCAACTTCTCGGGCGTCGTGCGGATGACCCGCGCTTTCCTGCCGCTCCTGCGCGAAGCGCCCAAGGCCCGGCTCGTCAACGTCTCCTCGATCTACGGCGTCATCGCGCCGGCGGGCCAGACGGCCTATTCGGCGTCGAAGTTCGCCGTGCGCGGCTTTTCCGAGGCGCTGCGCCATGAGCTCGACGGATCGAGCGTCGGCGTCACCGTCGTCCATCCGGGCGGCATCGCGACCAATATCGCCAAGGACGCGCGCGTGAACGCCGAGGCGAGCGACGAAGACATCGAGAAGCGGCGCGCCCAGGCGGACAGGTTCCTGCGCATGCCGCCGCCGCGCGCGGCCGAGATCATCCTGCGCGCGGTGGAAAAGGATGCTCCGCGCGTCCTCGTGGGCAATGACGCGAAGATCGCCGAGACCCTGCAGCGCCTGCTGCCTGCCCGCTATTGGGGCGTGCTGAGCCGCAGGGCCATGGGCTGAGGCAGGATGAGACGTCTTCTTTGCTGTTTTTGCGCGGCCTCGGTTTTTCGACGGCTGCGGCCCAGAATACGGGCGGCGTCATCGCGCCGGGCGTCGCGGGCGGCCATCGCGCGGTGCAGTACCGCATGGCCTTCGCCCCCGGCGAGGGCGGCACGCCGGACGGCCTCGCCCAGCGCCTCCACTACGAGCAGTCGCTGGATGGCGACCGCATGGCCCGGCTCGTCGTCCAGACCGCCACGATCGAAGGGCGGGGCACCGAATTCGCCTTCGTGCAGGGCGAGCTCCTCTGGGAGCTGTCGGACGATGCCGATGCCTGGAAGCGCGGCCTGCGCTTCGATCTGCGCCTGCGCGACAATGGCGGGCCGCATCACGTCGGGCTCAATTTCGCCAATCAATGGGCGCTGACCGAGCGCCTGAGCGCGCGCCTCGTCGGGCTGACCGCGCTCCAGCTGGGCGAGGGGCGCAGCGACGGCATCGCCCTGTCCTCCCGCGCGCAGCTCGCCTATCGGCTGGACAGCGGCCTCGTCCTCGGCGTCGAGAGCTATGACATCTACGGCTCCACCTCGCGCCTGCGGGCCTTCGACCGGGCCGACCACCAGGTCGGCCCTTTCGTGTCCGCGAACTTGGGCGAAGGCTGGCAGCTGGTCGGCGGCGCGCTGTTCGGCGTCTCCGGCGCCGCGCGCGACACCGATCTCAGGGTCTGGTTCGGCCGGAGTTTCTGAACCCTCAGAACCGCCCGGCAGGCCCCGGGAACACCACCGGCGTCTCCGAGCCGTCCTGCGCCACGGCGGAGACGCCGAAGAAGTAGTTGTCGATGACGAGGTTCTCGAAGGTGTATTCCGTCACGTCGCCGACGAAGCGGGAATGCGTCCATTGCGGCGCCGTCGTCTCGCGCCAGTGGACGCGGTAGCCCGCGAGGTTTTCGAGCGCCTCGCCCTCTCCGCCATGCTCCCAGGTGAGGGTGGCGGACGGCTCGACCGCGCCCGAGGCCTCGACATTGGCCGGGAAGGGCGGGGCGCCCGCCATGCCCCCTAGGCTGACGGCGTTGAGGGCGGTGAGCTTCGCCGCATAGTCCGGGTTCACCCCTTCGAGCGTATCGCCGTATTCTACGCCGTCCTCGGTGCGCAGGTCCTGGTGCTGGCGGACATAGTTCTCATGGGTCTCCATGATCCGCACGCCGGGAAAGCCCGCCTGGTTGAAGGGACGGTGATGGCCGCCGCGCCCGTAGCGGTCGAGGCGGTAGACCATCATCACGTCGAGATTGGTGAGGTACTGGTCGGCCATGCGGTCGATATAGCGGGCGAGATTGCGCGAGGGACTGTCGACCTCGCCGCCGGTGAAGCGGCGCAGGCGGGCCTCTTCCTCGGTCTCGACCGCGCGGGTGCCCTCCGAGAAGACGCGGGCGGTCGCATTGTCGATCACCCCGTCGACCCCGCCGATATTCGAGATCATGTCGTTGTTGAGGACGGCCTTGAGGTCCCAGCCCTCTTCCTGCGCGACCTCGGCGACGATCTTGCCGCCGAACAGGCCCTGCTCCTCGCCCGACAGCCCCGCATAGACGATGGTGCCGGGGAAGTCGTGCTGCGTCAGGACGCGCGCCGCCTCCAGCACGCCGGCCATGCCGGAGGCGTTGTCGTTCGCGCCGGGGCTGTCCGACGTGCCGTCGAGCGGGTCCGAGACGCGGCTGTCGATGTCGCCGGACATCATCACCATGCGGTTCGGGTCGAGCGTGCCGCGCTGGATCGCGATCACCGAGACGACCTCCGTCGGCTCGGGGATGCGGTCCTCGCCCGAGATCGTGTCCGAGATCATGCGGACCTCGAGGCAGCCGCCGCAATCCTCCGAGATGCGCTCGAACTCGCCTGCGATCCACCGCCGCGCCGCGCCGATGCCGCGCGTGTCGCTTTCGGTCTCGGACAGGGTGTGCCGCGTGCCGAAGCCGACCAGCGTCTCGATATCCGACATGATCCGGTCCGCCGAGACGGCATCGGCGACGTCGTAGAGCACCATGGCCTCCGATGGCGGCGCCTGGACGTCGCGGTCCTGCGCGGCGGCGGGCAGGGCGAGGGGGAGGAGGGCGGCGGAAAGAAGAAGCGTTCTCATGGCGCTAGCGTAGGGCGTCTTTTCCGCCCGCGCCAACCCGCGGGACAGCGGCCGGAGCGCTGCCGAAAGCCGTCGACCCGCCGCAGGTGTTCCTGTATTGTTCTTTTGCTGGGGAAGAGGAGGAGCACATGCTCGGTTATGTCACGGTCGGAACCAACGACCTGCAGAAGGCGGCTAGGTTCTACGACGCTCTCGCCGGAGAGCTCGGGGTGGGGCGGATGATGGAATTCGGGACCGGCATCGCCTGGGGAAAGCCCGGCGGGGGCGCGGGGATCGGGGCGATGGCGCCCCATGACGGCAAGCCCGCCACGGTCGGCAATGGCGTGATGCTGGCGCTCGAAGCCCGGGATAAGGACCAGGTCCAGCGCCTCTACGACCTCGCGCTCGAAAATGGCGGCACCGATGAGGGCGCGCCCGGACCGCGCGGCGATGACGGCTTCTATGCCGCCTATTTCCGCGATCCCGACGGCAATAAGCTCAACGCCTTCACCATGGGCTGAAAGCGGCATCGGCCGGGAGCCCCCCCCCGCGCCGATCCGTCTCAGGAACATCGGCAGGTGCAGCCGTGTTGCCCGGGTCCCGTCATTCGGAGAAGACCCATGCGAAACGCGCTGATCATCGCGGGCACCTCGCTGTGCCTCGCCCTGCCTGCCGCCGCGCAGGACATGCCGAACGCCTATGCCGATGACGCCGCCGCAAGCGCGGTGCCGCTGGAAGAGGGCGTTCGCGGAACCTCCAGCGAGGCGCTGCAGGACACGCTCTACGAGCTGATCGCCCTCAAGCACATGACGCACCAGTCGCATTGGAACGTCACGGGACCGCTCTTCTATTCGCTCCACGACCTTCTGGGCGAGGCCTATACGGGGCTTGGCGGCTATATCGACCAGGTCGCCGAGCGCAAACGCGCCCTCGGCGCGCCGGCCGATGGCCGCCCCGCCGCCGTGGCGCAGAACGCGGCGCTGCCGGGCTTTCCCGAAGGCCTGCTGGCCGATGACGAGGTGCTGGACCTCCTCCTGACGCGCTACGAGACGGTGTCGGAGCGCCTCCAGCAGCGGATCGGGGAGACGAGCGATGACCCGGTCACCCAGGACCTCCTGATCGACGTCGCGCGCACGATCGAGAAGGATCTCTGGATGATCCGCAGCTTCCAGCTCTGAGCCTTCTACTGGGCGGCCAGGCTCGCCTGGTCCTGCCCGCTCTGCGGCGTCGAGCCGATATGGATGGTCTGCGTCGGGAAGGCGAACTCGATATCCTCGCGCTCGAACAGCGAATGGATGTCGAGGAAGATCGACTGCTGGTAGTCCATATATTCGTTATAGTCGCGCGAGAGCACGTAGAAGACGAGCTCGAAGACAATCGAGAAATCGGCGAAGGCCGCGAGGTGGCAGCGGTCGAAGCGCACCCCTTCGGTGTTCTCCACGATCTGCCGGATCTGGCCTGGCAGCGTTTTCAGTTTCTCGTGCGGCGTCGAATAGAGGACGCCGACCCGGGTGACGATCCGGCGCTCGGCCATGCGGCGGTAATTGTTGATTTCGTTGTCTAGGAGCTTGGAGTTGTTCACCGTCAGCTGCTGGCCCGACAGGGTGCGGATGCGGGTCGATTTGAGGCCCACCTTCTCGACCGAGCCCATCTTGTCGCCGAAGATGATGAAGTCGCCGCGCACGAAGGGCTTGTCGAGAATGATCGACAGCCCCGCGAAGAGGTCCTCGAACAGGCTCTGCGCGGCGAGACCGATGGCGATGCCGCCGACGCCGAGGCCGGCGATGAGGCCGGTGACGTCCATGCCGAGATTGTCGAGGATGACGACGATGGCGATGGCGAAGATCACGACATTGGCGAAGACGACGATCAGCGCCATCGCATTGGCGAGAGTCGATTCGTCGCCGCTATGCTTTTCCGACACCCGCGCGAGCAGCGCCTTGACCACCACCCGCGCCCAGAAGGCGATCTGGAAGGTGAAGAAGATCATGAAGGCGGTCTGGAGGCCTTCGCTCAGCCACTCCGTCAGCACGACGAAGAAGGGCGTGACGAGAATCACCGAGACGAGCAGCAGGAAGGCGCTGTTCGTGGCGCGAACCACGTCGGCGACGATGTTGCGGAAGGCGGTGGCGGGCTTGTTCCGGTCGCTGATGACGCGGCAGAGCGCGGCCCTGGCGAGGCGGAGGAGGAGGAAGACGCCGGCGATGATGCCGAGCGCCAGCGCCCATTCCACGCCATTGTCGCGCAGCCAGGCGGCGAACCCGCCCGCCGTCGCGCCCAGATCACGAACAGCTTCCCCGGCGCCTTCTAGCACCTCTGCCGGTTGCGCTTCTTCCACGTCCCTGCTCCTCATGCTCCGATCGGCCGCTTAGCCGAACTTTCCGGCCTCGCCATCTTGCACCGCAGCAAAACATGGCGAGACTGCGCGTGCCAGACGAGGATGCGATGACCGACCTGACCCTCTCCGACCTTCTGAACCGCGTCACGCCGTCGCCGACGCTCGCCGTCACCCAGAAGGCGCGCGAATTGCGGGCCGAGGGCCGAGACGTCAAGGCGCTCGCCGCCGGCGAGCCCGACTTCGACACGCCCGAACACGTCAAGGAGGCCGCGATCAAGGCCATCCGCGACGGCAAGACCGGCTATACGGCCGTGGACGGCATTCCCGAGCTCAAGCAGGCCGTCGCCGACAAGTTCGAGCGCGACAACGGCCTGACCTATGATCCGGGAACCGAGATCGCGGTGACGCCCGGCGGCAAGTACATGATCTTCGCGACCATGCTCGCCACCCTGAACCCCGGCGACGAGGTGGTGATCCCCGCGCCCTACTGGGTCAGCTATCCGGACATGGTGAAGATCGCGGGCGGCGTCCCGGTCATCGTCGAGACGCGCGAGGAGGACGGCTATGTCCTGACCCCCGAGGCGCTGGAACGGCATATCACGCCGCGCACGCGCTGGGTGATCCTGAACTCGCCCTCCAACCCGACCGGCGTCGTCTACGGCCCGGAGGCGACGCGGGCGCTGGCCGATGTCCTGTTGCGCCACCCGCAGGTCTGGGCGCTGTCCGACGACATCTACGAGCACGTCATCTATGACGCGACCTTCTGCACGCTGGCGAGCGTCGAGCCCGAGCTGAAGGACCGCACCCTGACCATGAACGGGGCGTCCAAGGCCTATGCGATGACGGGCTGGCGCATCGGCTATGGCGGGGGGCCGAAGCCGCTGATGGCGGCGATCCGCAAGGTCCTCAGCCAGTCGACCTCCAATCCCTGCTCGATCAGCCAATGGGCGACGCTCGCCGCGCTCGAGGGCGATCACGGCTTCCTCGGCGAGCGCAACACCGCCTTCCGCGACCGGCGGGACCGGGTGCACGCGGCGCTGAACGAGGCGCCGGGCATTTCCTGCCTGCTGCCGCAGGGCGCGTTCTACCTCTATCCCTCCTGCGCGGGCGTGATCGGCAAGAGCTTCCTGAGCCGCAAGATCGAGAGCGATCTCGACTTCGCCGAAGCGCTTCTGGAGCAGGAGGCCGTGGCCGTCGTGCCGGGCACCGCCTTCGGCGCGGCTCCGGCCTTCCGCGTCTCCTACGCGACGGATATGGAAACGCTCGAAGAGGCCTGCCGCCGCATCAAGCGCTTCTGCGAGAGCCTGAATTGAGAGTGGTTCATCGATAGCGTCGATGAAGGGCATCACCACTATCAATTTTGTCAATAGAGCCAGGCTTCCTATCTATAGGCGAAGAAGGAGGTTTCCATGACGAACCGCAACACGCAGGTCGCCCAGTCGCTCAAGAGCGTGCTCGGCGACACCTATGCGCTCTACCTCAAGACCCACGGCTTCCACTGGAACGTGACGGGGCCGCAATTCCACGCGCTGCACACCCTCTTCGAGGAGCAGTACACCCAGATGTGGGAGGCGCTCGACGACATCGCGGAGCGCGTCCGGACCCTCGGCGACACGGCGCCGGGTTCGGGCAGGGCGCTCGCCGCCCTCTCCGAGATCGACGAGGCGGGCGACGAGGTGCCGGAGGCGAAGGAGATGCTCCGCATCCTCGCCGCCGATCACGAAACCTGGGTGCGCCGGGCCGGCGAGGCGCTGGAAGTGGCGCGCGAGGCGGGCGATGACGGCACGGAGGACCTGCTCGTGCCGATGATCGCCTCGCACGAGAAATCGGCCTGGATGCTGCGCAGCAGCATGTAAGGCTTTCCCGCTAAGCCCGAACGAAGAAAGGCCCGGCGCATCGCGCCGGGCCTTTTCACATGCCGGCGGGGAGGAGGCGGCTCAATATTCGCGGATCAGGCCGGTCAGGCGGCCCTGCACCTTGATCTGGTTGGGGCCGAAAATACGGGTTTCATAGGCCGGGTTCGCCGCCTCGAGCGCGATCGAGCCGCCGCGCTTGCGGATGCGCTTGAGCGTGGCTTCCTCGTCTTCCACCAGCGCGACCACGATATCGCCGTTCGGCGCGTCGTCGCAGCGCTGGATGATGACGGTGTCGCCGTCATGGATGCCCGCCTCGATCATCGAATCGCCCTGCACTTCGAGCGCGAAATGCTCTCCGCCGCGCAGCATCGAAAGGGGCACGGCGATCCGGTCCTGCTCGTGCTGGATCGCGCTGATCGGGGTGCCCGCGGCGATGCGGCCGAGAACCGCGACCTCTTCGGTGCCGGGCGCGAGAGCGGGCGCGGGCGCGGGGCGGGAGCCCTCGATGACCGAGGGGCGGAAGCCGGCGCCCGGTCCCGTCGCGACCGCGCGGGCCGTGCCCGGCGCGGCCGTGTCGGGCAGGCGCAGCACTTCGAGCGCGCGCGCCTTGTGCGGCAGGCGGCGCAGGAAGCCGCGCTCCTCGAGCGCGGTGATGAGGCGGTGGATGCCGGATTTCGACTTGAGGTCCAGCGCCGCCTTCATCTCCTCGAAGGAGGGCGAAACCCCCGTATCGGTGAGCCGCTCGTGAATGAACATGAGCAAGGCGTGCTGCTTCGCCGTGAGCATGGGGACCCCTTTCGCGCGCGCCGGCGCCGACCGTGAACAAACGGTGATCGTTCTAGGGTTGTTCCGGGGGCCGGTCAACTCCCTCCGCGCGAGGAGGCCGAGGCCCGGGAGCGCGGGGAGGGCAGCCCGGTCCGGCCCGATGCCGCAGGTGGCGAAGCGGGGTTTAGCGCTAACATCGAACGCGGTAGGACCCTTCCTCGATGCCGAGACGGCACACCAGGGAGGTTCCGACCATGCAACGTTTCGCACTACTTCTGGGCGCAAGCCTGATCGCCACGGCCTGCGCGGCGGAGGTCGAGCCCGCAGCCGAGCCGGAGGACCCGGCCGAGACGGTGGCGGTGGAGCAGCCGGCCGAGGCCGTCGCGCAGGCCGAGGAGGCCGAAGAGGCCGGCTCGCCCTTCCTGAACGCGCCGCTGGTCACCGAGATCTACACGGCCGACCCTTCCGCCCATGTCTGGGATGATGGCCGCATCTACATCTATCCGAGCCACGACATCGATGCGGGCATTCCCGACGACGATCTAGGCACCCAATACGCCATGCGCGACTATCGCGTGCTGTCCATGGACGAGCCGGGCGGCGAGGTGACCGTCCACGATGTCGCCCTTTCGGTCGACGACGTGCCGTGGGCTGCGCAGCAGATGTGGGCGCCGGATGCCGCCGAGAAGGACGGCACCTACTATCTCTATTTCCCCGCCAAGGACGAGAACGGCGTCTTCTATATCGGCGCGGCAGCCTCCGACAGCCCGACCGGCCCGTTCGAGGCCGAGCCCGAGCCGATCGAGGGCAGCTTCTCGATGGACCCTTCGGTCTTCGAGGACGAGGACGGCGAGTACTACATGTATTTCGGCGGCATCTGGGGCGGCCAGCTCCAGCGCTGGGCCACGGGCGAATACAATGACGACCCCGACCTCGTCGCCGACCTCGGCGATGATTCCGCCCCGGCGCTGATGCCGAAGATCGCCCGCATGTCGGACGACATGGTCAGCTTCGCCGAAGAGCCGCGCGACGTGATGATCGTGGACGAGAACGGCGATCCGATCCTGACCGGCGACCATGAGCGCCGCTTCTTCGAGGCGGCCTGGGTCAACAAGATCGAGGACACCTATTATCTGAGCTATTCGACCGGCGACACGCATTACATCGTCTATGCGACGGCGGATAACCCCTATGGCCCCTTCACCTATCAGGGCCGCATCCTCGAGCCCGTGCAGGGCTGGACCAATCACCACTCGATCTTCGAATATGAAGGCGACTGGTATCTCGCCTATCACGACACCGAGCTGTCGGGGCAGAACCACCTGCGCAACGTCAAGATGACGCCGATCCGCCTGACCGAGGACGGGCTGTTCGAAACGGTGGACGTCTATACGGGCGACTGACCGGAAGCCGCGGCGCGGGCCCCTCAGCCTTCGAGCAGGGCCCGCGTCGCCGCCGCGACGTCCGCCTGCCGCATCAGGCTCTCGCCGACGAGGAAGCGGCGGATGTTCGAGCGGGAAAGGCGGGCAAGGTCGCTCTGCCCGGCGATCCCGCTCTCGGCCACGATGGGCCGCATGCCCGCCAGCCTCGCGAGCCTTTCGCTCGTGCCGAGATCGGTCTCGAAGGTCCGCAGGTCGCGATTGTTCACGCCGAGAAGGCCGCCCGGCAGGCGCAGCGCCCGCTCGAGCTCCTCCTCGTCATGGACCTCGATCAGCACGTCGAGCTTTTGCGTCCGCGCCGCGTCATAGAGCTCTCCGGCCTGCGCATCCGACAGGCAGGCCATGATGAGAAGGACGGCGTCGGCGTGCCAGGCCCGCGCCTCGACCATCTGATAGGGATCGATCATGAAATCCTTGCGCAAAGCGGGCAGGGCGCAGGCCTCGCGCGCCGTGCGCAGGAAATCGGGATGGCCCCGGAAGCTCGGCTCGTCGGTCAGCACCGAGAGGCAGGCCGCGCCGCCCGCCTCATAGGCCCTCGCAAGCGCGGGCGGATCGAAGTCCTCGCGGATGAGGCCCTTGGAAGGGCTCGCCTTCTTCACCTCGGCGATGAGGGCGAAGCCGCCCTCGGCCGCGCGGTCCAGCGCAGCGGCGAAGCCGCGCACCGGAGGCGCCGTGCGCGCTTCGCGCAAGAGGCTGTCCTCGGGCCGCTCGCGCTTCGCCCTTGCGACCTCGCCCCGCTTGTAGGTGACGATATCGTCGAGAATGCTCATGCCGTCGCGCCCTTCAGCCGTTCGAGCGCGGCGAGAGCCCGCCCGTCATCCAGTCCCCCGGCGGCCTGCGCCGCGCCCTCTTTCAGGCTGCTCGCGCGCCCCGAGACGATCAGGCCCGCCGCCGCGTTGAGGAGGACCGCGTCGCGGAAGGCGCCGGGCTCGCCGCGCAGGAGGCGCAGCATAGCGGCCGCATTCTCTTCGGGCCCGCCGCCGCGCAGGGACCCCGCCTCGCGGCGCTGAAGCCCCGCCTCTTCGGGCGTGACGGCGAATTCCGTGATCCCGCCGCCTTCCAGCGCGCAGACGAAGCTTTCGCCCGTCACCGTCAGCTCGTCGAGGCCGTCAGAGCCGTGCACGACGAAGGCGCGCTCGGACCCCGTCGCCCGAAGCGCCTCGGCGACGGGGCGCAGGAGCGCCTTGTCATAGACGCCGAGCACCTGCCGCTTCGCGCCTGCGGGGTTCGACAGCGGCCCGAGAAGGTTGAACAGCGTGCGGAAGCCGAGCCCCTTCCTGACCGGCGCCACATGCTTCATGCCAGGATGGTGGTTCGGCGCGAAGAGGAAGACGAGGCCCGTCTCGGCCAGGATCGTCTCGGCGCGCTCGGGAGGAATGTCGAGATTGACGCCCAGCGCGGAGAGCACATCCGAGCTGCCCGTCAGGCTGCTGACCGCCCTGTTGCCGTGCTTCGCGACCGGCACGCCGAGCCCGGCCAGGACGATGGCCGTCGCGGTCGAGACGTTGAGCGCGTCCTGCCCGCTGCCGCCCGTCCCGCAGGTGTCGAGCGTGCCCTCGGGGCTGGCGATCCGCAGCGCGGCGGCGCGCATCGCCTCGGCCGCGCCCGCGACCTCCCCGGGCGTCTCGCCGCGCACGCGCAGCGCGGTCAGGAAGGCGGCCGCGCGGAGCTCTTCGACCTCTCCGGCCAGAAGCTCGGCGAAGGCGGCACGCATCTCGTCCTGCGACAGCCTTTCGCCGTCGACGAGGCGCAAGAGGGCGGGCGCAAAGCCGGTCACGCTGCCGCTCTTCCGGCCAGTGTGCGCAGGAAGTTCCGTATCATGACGTCGCCGCCCTCGCTGGCGATGCTTTCGGGATGGAACTGCACCCCGAAGACCGGGGCGCCGCGCACGCGGGCGGCCATCACCTCGCCGTCATCCTCGGCCCAGGCGGTGGCCTGGACCTGCGGCGGAACCGTCAGCTCGCGGATGGTCAGGGAATGGTAGCGGGTCGCGGTGAAGGGCGAGGGCAGGCCCTCGAACAATTGATCGCCCTCATGCCGGACGCGGCTCGTCTTTCCGTGCATCTGCCGCTCGGCGCGCACGACCTCGCCGCCATAAGCCTGTACGATGGCCTGGTGACCGAGGCACACGCCCAGAAGCGGCAGGCCCGCCTGCGCCGCCAGCGGAACGAGGTCCAGGCTGATGCCCGCCTCGTCGGGCGAGCAGGGGCCCGGCGAGATCACGATGGCGTCGGCGCCGGACCGCACGGCCTCTTCCGCCGTGATCGCGTCATTGCGGACCACGCGCACCTCTTGCCCCCGCCCGCCGATCAGATGGACGAGGTTCCAGGTGAAGCTGTCATAGTTGTCGATCAGAAGGATCATGGAAATCTCCGGCGAATTCCCCTAACCGCTTCTTTCGGGCGGCATCAAGCGATGACAGGGCGGGTTGTGCTGAGGCAGACATGCTGACGGCTGGCGGGAAGTGGCGATGGCCGAGCCTGTTCGCGGCGGGCCTCGGGCTCGGGGTCGTGCTCGGCGTCGCCTTCGGCCTGCCCTCGGGCGGCGCCGCCGCGCCGGACATCCCGGCCGCCCTGCGGCAGGTGCCCGCGCGCATCGTCAGTGCGCTGCCGACACCGCAGGGCGAATCGGGCCTGCCTCTCTCCGCCCGCTTCGCGCCGCCGCTCAGCCGTGCGGGGCGGCCCCGCATCGCCATCGTGATCGACGATCTCGGCCTCGACTGGGGCGCGTTCAGCCAGGCCGAGGCCCTGCCCCCGCCCGTCACGCTCTCCTTCCTGCCCTATGGCGAGGATGCGCAGGCCATGCTGGAGGCCGTGGGGCCCGGCCACGAGATCATGCTGCACCTGCCCATGCAGCCGACCATCCGCGAGGAGGATGCCGGGCCGGGCATGCTGCGCACCGATCAGGGCCCGGCCGCGCTGTCGGCCGCGCTGGCCGGGAACCTCGAAAAGCTGCGCGGCTATGAGGGCGTGAACAATCATACGGGCTCTCTCTTCACCGCCGACCCCGAGGCGATGCGGGTCGTGCTCGAGGCGCTCGACCGGCGCGGGCTCTATTTCCTCGACAGCTTGACCACGCCGCGCCCCGTCGCGAAGGACCTCGCGGAGGAGGCGGGCTGGCGGGTGATCGAGCGGGACGTGTTCCTGGACACCGACCGCAAGGCCGGCGCGCCTTACGTGAAGAAGCAGCTCGCACAGGCCGAGAAGATCGCGAAGATCCACGGGGCGGCGGTGGTGATCGGGCATCCCTACGAGGCGACGCTCGGCACGCTCGGGCCATGGCTCGTCACCGCCCAGGCGCGCGGCTTCGAGATCGTCGGCGTGAGCGACCTCCTGCCGCCCGCGCCGGTCGTGACCGCGGGCCTGCGCTGAGAGGCTTTCGCGACCGGGCGGGGGCCGCTATCGAGCGGTCATGACAGATGACGCCAAGAAGCGGGCGGCCGAGGCTGCCCTCGAAGAGGTCCGGGACGGCATGACCCTCGGCCTCGGCACGGGCTCGACGGCCGTGCATTTCGTCCGGCTGGTCGGCGAGCGGGGCTTCGATGTCCGCGGCGTGCCGAGTTCGGACGACACCGCCGCGCTTGCCCAGGAGGTCGGCATCGAACTCGCCGTGCCCGACGAGACGACCCGCATCGACCTGGCCGTGGACGGCGCGGACGAGGTCGATCCTGACGGCCATCTCATCAAGGGCGGCGGCGGCGCGCTCCTGCGCGAGAAGATCGTCGCGCAGGCCGCAGAGCGCTTCGTCATCATCGCCGATGCCTCCAAGCGCGTGACGCAGCTCGGCGCCTTCCCCCTGCCGGTCGAGATCGAGCGCTTCGGCTGGGGCCTGACCGTGCGGGCCCTGCGCGAGGCGCTGGCGGCGGCGGGACAGGAGGGGGCGGAGCTGACCCTGCGCCCGGCAAAGGGCGGATCGGGCTTCGCGCTGACCGATGGCGGCAATTACATCGTGGACGCACGGCTCGGGCGCATCCACGACCCTGCCGCGCTTGACGCCGCCCTGACCATGGTGCCGGGCGTCGTCACCACGGGACTCTTCATCGGTCTTGCGGACCGCATCATTTACGGCACCGAAACGGGTACGGAGAATCAGGATGTACGATAGCTTCCCGGAAGCTCCCGAGGCCCCCGCGCCCGAACTGCGCCATGACTGGAGCCGCGAGGAGGTCGAGGCGCTGCTCGACCTGCCCTTCATGGAGCTCGTCTTCCGCGCCGCCGAGGTGCACAGGCGCCATTTCGACCCTTCCGAGCTGCAGATGAGCCAGCTCCTCTCGATCAAGACCGGCGGCTGCGCCGAGGATTGCGGCTATTGCAGCCAGTCGGCCCATTGGGAGACGGGGCTGAAGGCCTCCAAGCTCATGCCCACTTGCGAGGTGGTCGAGGCTGCGAAGCGCGCCAAGGAGGGCGGGGCGCAGCGCTACTGCATGGGCGCGGCCTGGCGGGAGCTCAAGGACCGCGATGTCGACCGGATCTGCGAGATCGTCTCGGAGGTGAAATCGCTCGGCCTCGAGACCTGCATGACCCTCGGCATGCTGACCGGGCCGCAGGCGCAGGCGCTCAAAGAAGCCGGCCTCGACTATTACAACCACAATATCGACACCTCGCCCGACTATTACGGCGAGATCATCACGACCCGGACCTTCCAGGACCGGCTCGACACGATCAGGACCGTGCGCGAGGCGGGCATGTCGGTCTGTTCGGGCGGGATCCTGGGCATGGGCGAGGGGCGCCGCGACCGCGCAGGGATGATCCACGCCCTCGCGACCATGGAGGAGCATCCGGGCTCCGTGCCGATCAACGCGCTGATCCCGGTCGAGGGCACGCCGCTTTCGGGCTCGGCGCGCATCGACAGCTTCGAGTTCATCCGCACGGTCGCCGCCGCGCGCATCACCATGCCCAAATCCGTGGTGCGCCTGTCGGCGGGCCGAGACGACATGACCGACGAGTGCCAGGCGCTCTGCTTCCTCGCCGGCGCGAACTCGATCTTCGTCGGCGAAGTCCTCCTGACCAAGGACAATCCCGAGCGCTCGGCCGATGACCGCCTGCTCGAAAGGCTGGACCTGCGCCCGATGAGCGCCTGAGGAGGGGGCATGGCCGACAAGGACGAAGACACGCCCTACGAGCAGCTTTGCCGCGCGGTGCGCGATTACGGCGAGGCGGCGATGGAGAACCTCCTGCGCTGCCGCGCCTTCGGCCGCGCGGTGATGGAGGGGCTGCCCGGCTGGCTCGGCGTCTCCGCATCCTGCGTCTCGGCCGTGCCCGCCAAGGGCCCCTTCGATCCGGCCAAGGATTACGGCGACGGCGCGTTCAGCTTCGATCCGGACAAGGTCATCCGGCTCGAGCCGATCACCTTCGGCGTCTGCGTCATCGTGCCCAATGCCGAGGATTCGGGCTCCTTGTGGCTGCGCACGGGCGTCAGGCTCGAGATCACGGGCTCGACCTTCGACGTCTTCGTCGCGAACCAGCCCCTCCTGCGCGTGCCGCTCGAATTCGAGGGCGAGCTCGACCCCGTCTTCGAGACGATCCACCGCGAGCTGATGGCCGTCTTCCGGATGGAGCTCGCCGCCTATAACGACGAGCGCTACAAGGGCGGCATCGGCTTCATGCCGCAGCGCCCGGGGTTCTAAGAGCGCGCCCGGCCTGCCATATGGGCGCCTCTTCTTGCAGGAGCCGCTCATGAGTTTCGACTACGACCTGTTCGTCATCGGTGCCGGATCGGGCGGCGTTCGCGCCGCGCGGATGAGCGCGCAGATGGGCGCCCGCGTCGCCATCGCCGAAAGCTCGCGCGTGGGCGGCACCTGCGTCATCCGCGGCTGCGTGCCCAAGAAGCTCTTCGTCTACGCCTCGGAATTCTCGCACGCCTTCGAGGACGCCAAGGGCTATGGCTGGACGGCCGACAATGTCCGCTTCGACTGGAACACGCTGCGGGACAACAAGGACGCAGAGATCGACCGGCTGAACGGGATCTACAAGCGCATCCTGAAATCGAACGACGTGACGCTGTTCGAGACGCGCGCGGTGCTCAAAGACGCGAATACCGTCCATCTCGTCGACGAGGGGCGGGACGTGACGGCCGAGAAGATCCTGATCGCCGTCGGCGGAGAGCCGATCCGGGACGAGAGCATTGAGGGCCACGAGATCGGCATCGTCTCGGACGACGCCTTCGACCTGCCCGAGCTGCCAAGGCGCGCGGTAATCGCGGGCGGCGGCTATATCGCGGTCGAATTCGCCTTCATCCTTCAGGGCCTCGGCGTCGAGACCACGCTCGTCTATCGCGGCGAGCGCCTGCTGCGCGCCTTCGACAGAGAGGTCGGCGAATTCGTCGAGAACGCGCTGCGCGAGGCGGGGGTCCGCTACATCAACAATTGCGTCTTCACCAAGATCGAGGAGGCGGGGGACGTAAAACGCGTGCATCTCCTCGATGGGTCCGAGATCGAAACGGATCTCGTCTTCTGGGCCATCGGCCGGCGGCCCGCGACGGGCGGGCTCGGCCTCGAGCGCCTCGGCGTCGAGACCGACCGCTATGGCGCGGTGACGGTGGACGAGCACAGCCAGACCAGCGTGCCCTCGGTCTTCGCCATCGGCGACGTGACCAACCGGGTGAATTTGACGCCGGTCGCGATCCGCGAGGGCGCGGCCTTCGCCCAGACCCAGTTCGGCGGCACGCCGAGCCGGATGGATTACCGCTTCATTCCCAAGGCCGTGTTCAGCCAGCCGCCCGTCGGCTCGGTCGGCTATACCGAGGAAGAGGCCAAGGCGACCCACGAGATCGACGTCTATGAGACCGACTTCCGCCCGATGAAGAACACGCTGTCGGGCAGCTCCGAGCGCATGATGATGAAGCTGATCGTAGACCGGAAGACCGATTACGTTCTCGGCTGCCACATCGTGGGCGAGGCCGCGCCGGAGGTGATCCAGGCCCTCGCCATCCCGATCAAGCACGGCATCAAGAAGGCCGATTTCGACTCCACCTGCGCCCTGCACCCCACGGCCGCCGAGGAGTTGGTCACGATGACGGCGAAGCGGGAAGCCTGACTAGGTTTTCCCGCTGAGCGGCGCCGCGCCAGCGGGGACGCCGGGATGCGAAGCGGCCCGTCGCCGGAGGCGTCAGCTCAAAAGATCACAAACAACCCGATCGCCACGACGAGCCCGATCAGCGGCACGACGACCGTCAGCGCGCCGAGGGCCGGATAGGCCGCGGCGTGGGTTTCGCCGCAGATGGCGCGGATGGTGGTCACGACATAGCCGTTATGGGGCAGGCTATCGAGCGCGCCCGAGGCGATGGCGACCGTGCGGTGGAACTCCGACGGATCGACGCCCGCCTCGATATAGCCGGGCGCGATCAGGGGCAGGGCGATGGTCTGTCCGCCGGAGGCCGAGCCCGTCAGCGCCGCGATCACCGTCACCGCGATGGCCGCGCCGATCAGCGGGTCGCCGGGCAGGGTCTCGAGCGCCGAGAGAGCGGAGAGGAAGGCGGGGCTGAGCTTCGCGACCGAGCCGAAGCCGACCACCGCGCAGGTGTTGACGATGGCGATCACCGCGCCCGTCGCGCCGATGGACAGGGCGGGCGCAAGAGCGGGCAGATCGCGGATCGCGAGCAGGCTCGCCGCGACGCAGCCCGCGCCGAGCGCGACGACGAGGCCCCATTTGCCCAAGCCCTCTCCTGACAGCCCGATCCAGCCCGGCTCCTGGGTCAGAAGGAAGACGCCGAGAACCACGACGAGCGGCAGGAGGCTCAGCCACCAGGCGGGCAGGGCGTCATGCTCCCGCCTCTCGTCGTCCTCGCGCGCCTCGAAGCGTTCGCCGCGCGCCTTCGCCTTCCGCATCATGCGCGAGAGCCAGAAAAAGCCGATCGCCGCCATCAGGACGGCGACGGGCAGGCTGACCTGCCATCCGGCCCAGGCCTTGGTGCCCAGATATTGCTGCGGGATGATGTTCTGGATTTCGGGAGAGCCGGCGGTGGTCATGGTGAAGGTGACCGAGCCGAAGGCGAGGCAGGCGGGGATGAAGCGGCGCGGCATGTCCGCGCGGCGGAAGAGGCTGAGCGCCATCGGATAGACCGCGAAGGCGACGATGAAGACCGAGACCCCGCCATAGGTCAGCACCGCGCAGGCGAGCACCACGGCGAAGGCGGCATAGCGCGGCCCGAGGGCGCCGGTGATCGCCAGCGCCACCGAATCGGCGGCGCCGGTGCGCGCCATGATCTCGCCGAAGACGGCGCCGAGCAGGAACATCGGAAACCAGTCGGCGAAGAAGCTCGTGAAGCCTGCCATATAGGCCGTCGCGAAATCCGGCGCCTCGCTTTGTGCCAGCGGGGGCAGCCAGGCGACCCCTGCGGTGGCGGCGACGAGGGCGGCGGAGACCACGGCGGCGACGACGATGTTCACGCCCCTGACGGTGAGCAGGATCAGGAGGGCGAGCCCGCCCACGAGCCCCAGCGCACTGACCATGACGACCTCTTTTCCTGCCCGGAACGAATTATGGCCGCTGTTCGGGGGCGGGATCAACGCCAGCCGCTTCGGCGTTGCCGCCCGGGCATGGCGTCGCTACACCGCCCGGAACCCGCCAGTCCGGAGCCTGCATGACGACGCAAGAAGACGTTTTCCTCCGCGAGGTCGACGAGGAGCTCAATCAGGACCGCCAGCTCGCCTTCTTCCGGCGCTACGGTCCCATTCTGGGCGGCCTCGCCCTCGTCGCCGTGATCGCGGTCGGGGTGATCGAGCTGATGCGCGGCCAGGCGGGGCGCGAGGCGGCGGAAGCGTCCGTGGCCTATCAGCAGGCGCTGGACGAAGGCGCCGGGCCGGACGCGCTGATGCAATATGCAAGCGCCGTCGATGGCGGCTACGAAGCGCTCGCCATCCTGCGCGCGGCCGGAGCGCTCGCCGCGCAGGGGCAGGCGGCGGATGCGGTCGCGGCCTATGCGCTGGTCTATGACAATGCGGACCTGCCCGCCTCGCTGCGCGACCTTGCCCGGCTGCGCGCGGGCTATCTCGCGCTCGACCAGGACGGCGCGGCGGCCGACGACATCGTGTCCGGCATCGAGACCGAGGCCTTCGCGCCCAATGCTCTGGAAATCCGCGGTCTCTCCGCGCTGAACCGCGGCGATTACGGCAGCGCCGCCGCCGCCTTCGCCCAGCTGCGCGAGGAGGGCACCTCCGCCGCCGCCGGCCGCGCGACGCTGTTCCTCGGCCTCGCCGAGGCGGGCAGCGCGGGCGTGCCGCTCGAAGCGAGCCAGCAGGAAGAGAACTTCATCGACATGTTCGGCCGCCGTCTCGAAGAAGCCGGCGTGGGCGTCGGCGGCGCGGCGCCGGCGGAGGAACCGGCGGCAGACACGCCGGACGAGTGACGCGGCCCGGCTTAACAAGCCCTCAGATGCAGCCGGCCGTCCGGGCGGCTAAGACACGCGCCAGACCAAGGGGCGAATTGGATCATGACGAACGACGCTCAGCTTCTGCGCAGCGCCGGCGGCCTCGCCGCCCTGCTTCTCCTGTCGGCCTGCGCGAGCGGGCCCTTCGGCCTCTGGGGCGGCAATGACGACGCGACGGAGATCCAGGAGGACGACGACCGCGTCGCGGTCCTGGCGCTCGACCGCACGCTCGAGCCCGACCCCGCCTATGTCGGCCTGCCGGTGAACATTCCTCCCGCCTTCTCCAATCCCGACTGGACGCAGCCGGGCGGCGAGGCGGATCACACCATGCATCACCTGTCCGCGCCGGGAAGCTTCTCGCTCGCCTGGGACGCGGATATCGGCGAAGGCGGCTCGCGCCGCTCCCCGCTGACCGCGCCGCCCGTCGTCGCGAATGGCCGGGTCTTCACGCTCGACAATGTCGCCCGCGTCACGGCCTTCGCCGAGGACAGCGGCGAGCGCGTCTGGTCGCGGGAGATGACGCCCGATGTCAGCGAGGAGGGCCGGAAGTTCTGGCAGATCACCGGCAAGGTGAAGCCCGAGCAGCTCGGCTTCGGCGGCGGCCTCGCCCTCGATGGGGGCCGGGTCTTCATGACCACCGGCTTCGGCTTCGCCGCCGCGCTCGACCAGGCGACGGGCGAGATGCTGTGGCAGGCCGACCTGCCCTCGCCGGTCCGCAACCCGCCGACCGCGGCCGAAGGGCTGGTCTATGTCGTCACCACCTCGAACCAGGTGCTCGCGCTCGACCAGGAGACCGGCGACACGGTGTGGACCTATGAGAGCTTCGAGGAAAGCGCGCGCTTCCTCTCCTCGGCTTCTCCCGCGGTGCAGGGCGGCACGGTGGTCGTGCCCTTCTCCTCCGGCGAGGTCGTGGCGCTGAGCGCCGAGACCGGGCGCCTCCTGTGGAACGCCACCGTTTCGCGCGCCTCGCGCATGAATGCCCTCGCCGACCTCAACGACATCGCGGGCAGCCCGGTGGTGGATCGCGGCGCGGTCTTCGCGATCAGCCATTCGGGCCAGCTCAGCGCGATCGACCTGCGCACCGGGCGCGAGGTCTGGGAAGTGCCGGTCGGCGGCCTGAATACGCCCTGGATCTCGGGCAACACGCTCTTCCTCGTCACCACCGAAGGCGAGCTCGTCGCGCTCGCCCGCGACGATGGCGGCGTGCGCTGGGTTCGCGAGCTCGACAGCTACGAGAACATGAAGAAGCGCAAGGACCCCATCACCTGGTCGGGTCCCGTGCTCGCGGGCGGCAATCTCATCCTCGTCTCCTCGCGCGGGCGGGCCCTCCTCGCCTCGCCGCAGGACGGCTCAACCGTGGCGGAGTTCGAGATCGAGGAAGGCGGCACCATCCCCCCCGTGGTCGCGGGCGGCACGCTCTATCTCCTCAACGACGAAGGCGAGCTTCTCGCCTATCGCTGATCTCAGCGCGGCAGGCGCAGCGTCGCGCGCAGGCCGCCGAGCGGAGAATCGCTCAGCGACAGCGCCCCGCCATGGCTGCGGGCGAAGTCGCGCACGATGGCGAGGCCGAGCCCGGTGCCCGACGCCCCGCTGCGCGCGCTGTCGAGCCGGCTGAAGGCGCGGACGGCTTCGGCCCGCCGCTCTTCGGGAATGCCGGGGCCGTCATCGTCGACATGGACGCAGACATCCTCGCCCAGCGCCTCGGCGCTCAGCCGGACCTTGCTAGCATGCTTGAGGGCGTTGCCGGTCAGATTGTCGAGGGCCCGGCGCAGCGCCGTCGCCCGGGCCTCGATCGAGAGCAGGGGCGGCACCTCCGTCTCGATCCTGTGGCCCGTGCGCGCGGCCCCTTCGGCGACGTCCCGGGCGAGCGCCGAGAGATCCACCGTCTCGAACGCCGCTTCCGCCTGGCCGCTCGCGAAGGTGAGGTAGTCCTTCAGCATGCGCTCCATCTCCGAGACGTCCGAGCGCAGCGCCTCGATGTCCTCGCTGTCGGGCTGCAGGGCGAGGGCGAGCTTCATCCGCGTCAGCGGCGTGCGCAGATCGTGGCTGACCCCGGCCAGCATCTCGGTGCGCTGGCGGACATAGCGGCGGATGCGCGAGCGCATGGCCATGAAGGCGTGGCCCGCCTGGCGCACCTCGCGCGCGCCGGACGGCTTGAAGTCCGGCGCGTCCCGTCCCCGCCCGAAGGCTTCGGCCGCATCCGCGAGCCGGGTGATCGAGCGGACCTGGTTGCGCAGGAAGACGAGGGCGGTGACGCCGAGAAGAAGGGTCGCGCCGATCAGCCAGAGGACGAAGAGGTGCCCATCGGTCGCCAGCACCCGCTTGCGCGGCACGACATAGCTCATCACGCCGCCCGGCAGCTGCACATCCACGGTGATGATGTCCGGATCGCTTTCGGCATCATAGGCGAAGGGGCGGCTGAGATTGCGGTCGAGTTCGCGGTTGAGCCGCCTGTCGAAGGGCTCGAAGATCGGGCGCCGGTTGCGCTGCGGGATCTGCGCGCCGGGCCGGTAATCCATTTCGATCTCGAGGCCCTGCCGCGCTGCCCGCTCGACGATCCATGCCCGTTCCCCGGCATCCTCCGCGGACAGCCACAGATCGGTCATCAGCTCGAGTTCGGCCGTCGTGCCCTTGGCGAGGCGGGAGGTCACCTCCTCCCAGTGACGGTCGAAGAAGACGATGGTGACGACGACCTGCATCAGGAAGATCGGCAGGACCACGATCAGGATGGTGCGGCCGTAAAGGCTTCTCGGCGCAAGGCGCTTCAGCATGGCGCGCTCAGTCCACGATCAGGGCATAACCGACGCCGCGCACCGTCTGGAGGTAGAGCGGGGCGCGCGGGTCGTCCTCGATCTTGCGGCGCAGGCGGGTCACCTGCACGTCGACCGAGCGGTCGAAGCCGCCGGTCTTCTCGGCCAGGGCGGCCCGGCTGATCGCGGCGCCGGGCTTGGCGCTCAGCGTTCGCAGGAGGGTCAGCTCGGCTCCGGTCAGGCGCACGGGCTCCCCGTCCCGCTTCAGCTCGCCCCTGCGCGGGGCGAAGACATTGGGCCCGAACTGCAATTCCTCGGCCCGCGCCGCGCGGGGCCTGCGCGACAGGAGGCCCCGCAGCCGCAGAAGGAGTTCGCGCGGCTCGAAGGGCTTGGGGAGATAGTCGTCCGCCCCGGCCTCCAGGCCCTCGATCCGGTCGTCCGCCTGTCCGCGGGCGGTCAGCATCAGGATCGGCACGTCCGACAATGCGCGCAGGCGGCGGGTCAGGGAGACCCCGTCCTCTCCAGGCATCATCACGTCCAGCACGAGCGCGTCGAAGCTGAGCGCGTCCATCACCCGGTCGGCCTCTTCGGCATTCCTGGCGACCGAGACGGCGAGGCCGTTCTCGCGGAGATAGCGCGCGAGCAGGCGGCGGATGCCGTCATCGTCGTCGACGACGAGGACATGAGGCAGGTCGTCGCCGATCTCGTGGTTTGAGACAGCGGGCCGTTCCGGCTCGGAAGAAGAGTGGGTGCTCACGCCCGCGTGCTACCACGCAAGATGCCGCAGCGTCCAACAGGCGGCGCGGCGCTTTCCCGGCTCAGACCCGGACCCAGGCCTTGGTCAGGCGGGAATGGGTTTCGGGCAGGAAGTTCTGCCAGGCCGTGCGGCCGCGGGTGCAGTCGATGACGAAGACCGGTTCGCGAGGCTGGAGAAGCGGCGCGACGGCGTTCTTGATGCCGAGCGCGGTCTGGCTCGACGCGACGCTCCAGACATTCTCGGTCAGGCGGAAGGCCGGGCCCAAATCGCAGATCGTCTGCGACAGGCGGCTGGCCGCGCCGGAAACGGTGTCGAAGATCAGAATGAAATTGGCGGTCTCGCCTTCCGGGCGCACTGCCGGGGCGCTGGTGCCGGCGCGGCCGAACCGCTTGGCCTCGGGGGCCGGTTTCGAGTCCAGAAACGAAGCGAGAACCGGGTAATGCCGCGCCTCGCGCCAGGTCTGCCCGCCTGCCGGCGCGACCAGCGAGGCGTCGGACAGGCGGCCTTCGCCCGCGAACTTCGCCATTTGGCTCTGCGTGTAGGGGCCGTAGACCTTCTGCGCGACCTTGATGCACCAATTATCCGTAGCGAGCATGCCGACGCCTCACCCGGTCCGCTCGGCTTCGGAACACGCGGACCCTTCCGGTTCGGCTTGTGCAAAAACCACGCCAATGCCGTCCTCGTGGTGACGGACGACCCGGGCCTGCATGCGGCCGACGCGAAGATGCGTGCCGACGCCGGGCCTCGGCTTCACGCCGACCGAGGCGCCCGTGGTCGAGATGTCGAGGATCCGGCAATCGATGATCGAGCCGTCGGGCAGCACCATGCGCGCCGGCTCGTCCTGCGGAAAGCGGCGGGCGCCGCGCTTCTCGATGCCGTCGCCGGCGCTGTTCACGAGAAAGGTCAGCGTGTCGCAAAGGCGCTTGGCGCGGGCGGCCTTGTGCGAGAACCGCACGGCGAAGCCGTCCTCCTCCCGCCGGACGACGCAGGCGTCGAACCGGCCGAGCTTCTCGACATAGAGGATCAGCACGTCGCCCACGGCAGCGGCGCTGGCCCCCGCGATCCTCGCGCCGCCGGCGGACACATTGGTCAGGCGGCCTTCGCCTTCCTCGCCATTCGCCGCGAGATAGCGGACGGCGAGCGGCAGGGGCGCGCGCCGGTGCCGCCGGTTCTCCGGCTTCTGCGAGGCGGCCGGCGCCGCCGGTTCGCCATGCGGCGCCGCGGAGGGAGAGAGACGAGTCAACGGCAGGCCCTGTTGCTGTTCCCCGGCGGCGTAGGACAAAGCCGTGAACAAAGGCTTTCCCGGCTCGCGCGCCGCGCGGACTACGCAAAGCGGTCCGGCCTTCCTATGTTCGGGCGATGCAGCAGCGCCCCTCCGCCTCCCGCCGTGGTCTCGACAGCCGTCTGGGCCTCAACCCGCCGGAGCGTCGACGCGGCGGCGGCGGCGGCATGATCGTCCTGCCGCGTCTCGTCGGTGTCCTCATCGCCGTCATGGCGATCGTGCACGTTCTCGGCGTGCTCGGGCTCGGGCGCACGCTGGACTGGGTGCTCGGCTTCATTCCGGCGCGGTTCCTCGCCGGGCTCAATGGGCAGGTCGGCCTGACCGAGACGCTGCTGCCGCTGGTCGGGCATGTCTTCGTGCACGGGAACCTGCCGCATCTCCTCCTCAACAGCCTCTGGCTCGCCGTCTTCGGGACGGGCGTCGTCCGGCGCCTGGCCGTGGAGGGGGCCGACGGGCGCACGCATCCTTTCAACGCGGCCGTCTTCCTCGCCTTCTTCTTCGCCTGCGGTGTGGCGGGCGCGCTGTTCTACGCCGCCTTCAATCCTGCCTCTCCCGTCGTCCTGATCGGCGCGTCCGGCGCGATTTCCGGCCTGATGGCCGGGGCGATGCGCTTCGCCCTGCGCCCCTTCGCGCCCTTCGGTCCCGAACAGGGTCGCCTCGCGCCCATGAGCGCCCGGCCCGTCATCGTGGCGAGCGCGGTCTATATCGGCTTCAACCTCCTGACGGCCATCGGCGCGGGCGGCGTCTTCGGCAGCGGCCTGACCATCGCATGGGAGGCGCATATCGGCGGCTACCTCTTCGGACTCTTCGCCTTTCCGCTCTTCGATGGCTGTGCCCGCCGGTCGAGCCCGATCTCCGCGCCCAATCCATCCTGACGCTGCCACCGGGCGTTGCACCGAGGGGCACAAAGGGCGCACGCTCCTGCCAGACAAGCAGGAGGAGAAGCGGTGAAAGCCAAAGACATCCTCGAGCGAAAGGGGAGGCAGGTTCTGGGGGTCGAGGCCGATGACCGGCTCGATGACGCCATCGCCCTGCTCGCTAATAAGAATATCGGTGCCGTGGTCGTGCGGCGCGGCGACGCGCTCGCCGGCATCCTGTCCGAGCGGGACATCGTCCGCGCGCTCGCAGGGGCGCCGACGGGGTTCCGCGAGACCAAGGTCGAGGCGCTGATGACCACCGACCTCTTCACGGCGAGCCCGGAGGCCAGCGTCGACGAACTCCTCGACCTGATGACCGAGAGGCGGGTCCGGCATGTCCCCATCCTGGAGGGGGAAACCCTGTCCGGCATCCTGTCGATCGGCGATGTGGTCAAGCACCGCATCCGCGAGGTCGAGGACGAGGCCAAGGCGCTGAAAAGCTACATCTCCTCGAGCTGAGGAAGGGGTGCGGCCGGGCGGCGCCGCAGAACCGCGGCGCCGCGGCGGGACGCTGATGCCGGACCTGTGAGCCGGCGTTTACGAAACCTTCACCATCTTTCTTCGCGCGCGGCGCAAAAAAGGCTTGCGGGGCGAAGCCCGTCTGGGCATATACGCCTCCCTCAACGGCAATCGAGACTGCTGACGGCAAGGGCGGCTGGCGCCTCCCAGACCTGATGCCTCGCCGGTTTGTTCGTGCTCCCCGAGCGGGGTCGGATGCGGCGAGAAAAAAGTTCCGAAAAGTCGTTGACGCGGGGCGCCGGGGCGAATATCTCGCCGCTCCACCAGGGAAGACGAAGTCTTCGCCGACGGCTTGAACGGCCTGAAAGCAAAAGACAAAGTCAACTTTGGGGATTGACGGCAGGGACGGGAAAGATT
>NZ_JPHU01000014.1 GCF_000733125.1 Parvularcula oceani
GTCGATAGCTGGCTCGTCTACAAGCTGACGGGCGGGCGCCATGTCACGGACCACAGCAATGCGGCCCGGACGCAGCTCTACGCGCTCGACGAGGCGGACTGGAGCGACGAGCTCCTCGAAATATTCGGTGTGCCCCGGAAGGTGCTTCCGGAGATCCTGTCGTCCGATGCCGACTTCGGAGAGACGGCTCCCGGCCTTCCCGTGCCGGCGGGCGTGCCGATCCGCGCGGTGATGGGCGATTCTCATGCCGCCCTGTTCGGCCATGGGATCGAACGGCCGGGCGAGGCGAAGGTGACCTGCGGAACCGGCTCGTCCCTGATGATGCTGACGGAGGAGCGGACCCCCTCTCTCCGCGGCCTGTCGAGCACGGTGGCGTGGTGCCGCGCTGGTCGCCTCTCTTACGCCCTCGAAGGCAATATCACCGTTTCGGGGCAGACGATCGCCTTTGTCCGCCGCCTTCTCGGCATCGCATCGGAGCGCGAGCTCGAGGCGCTTGCCCAGACCGTTCCTGGCAGCGGCGGCGTCCGGCTGGTGCCGGCCCTCGCCGGCCTGGGCGCGCCCTATTGGGATACCGATGCGCGCGGAATGATCAGCGGCATGGATCACTCCACAATGCCGGCTCATCTCGCCCGGGCCGCCTATGAGGCTGTCGCGCTCCAGATCCGCGATGTCTTCTCGGCGATGGAAGCGGATAGCGGGCGGCGCGTTCCCTTTCTTTCGGTCGATGGGGGCGCTGCCGCCAGCGACTTCCTCATGGAGCTTCTGGCCGGCCTCCTCGATCGCCCCGTGCACCGCATGGAGCGAACGGAGGTCAGCGCGCTCGGCGTCGCGCGCATGGCCGGGGAAGGGGCCGGGCTCGCCATGCCTCCTGCCGGGGCGGGTGCGGTCACCGCGTTCAAACCGGCAATGGCGGCCAGCGTGCGCGAGGCCGTCGTGAAGGAATGGGATGAAGCCGTGCAGCGCGCGCGCTTCGATCCGGGAAGAGGCGCTCGCGCAGCACGATAACGAAGCCGACCCGCAAGGATGGGGGCTCATGGGAGGAACGATGGCGAAGATATCCAAGCTGAGCGGTGTTGCGGGGCTCGCCTGCTTTCTCGGCGGCGGCGCGCTTGCGCAGGATCTCCTCACGCCCCCCGAGATCACCGACGCGCTCCAGTTCGCCGAGCCCAGGCTCCAGAACGGCGCAGTCAACGCGGTGTTCCAAAAAGCGATCGACGAGAAGCAGATCCCGGGCGCGGTCTCGGTCGCGTTCGACGGCGAAATGCTCGTCCACGCCTCTGCGCTCGGCGATCGCGACCTCGCCACGCAGAGCCCGGCCGAGCTCGACACGATCTTCCGCGCCTATTCCATGACCAAGCCGGTGACGGCAGTGGCCATGATGATCCTCCATGAGGAAGGCGCTTGGTCGCCGGACGATCCGGTCACCAAGTTCATTCCCGAACTCGAAGGACTGGAGGTCGTCGAACGGATCGGCGCTGATGGGACGCCCGTTCTCACCGACGCCGCGCGGCCGCCGACGATCGAGGAACTCCTCACCCACACCGCCGGGTTTTCCTATGGATTCGCCGATACCTATGTCGACAGGCGCTACCAGGAGGCCGACCTCTTCGATGCCGCCGGTGCGGATGACTTCGTTTCGCGCCTCGCTTCGCTGCCCCTGGCCTACCAGCCGGGCACCGAATGGCGGTACAGCGTCGCGATGGACGTCCAGGGCGTCCTCATCGAGCGGATGAGCGGCATGAGCCTCGGCGATTTCATGCAGGCGCGCATCTTCGGCCCGCTCGGCATGGAAGATACGGGATTCTCCGTGCCCGAAGGCAAGCGCGACCGGCTGGCGACGCTTTACGCCTATGAGGACGGCCTCGTGCCCGCGCAGGGCGGCACTTTCGGGAGCGACGTCTTCGAGGAGCCTGGCTTCGCTTCGGGCGGCGCAGGCCTCCTGACGACCGCGATCGATTATTCCCGCTTCGCCCGGATGCTTCTGAGCGACGGAGCGCTCGACGGCGTGAGGATCCTCGCGCCGCAATCAGTCGGCGCGATCATGCAGAACCACCTGCCGCCGGAAATCCTCGAAGGCGGCTTCGGCATCGGCATCCACCGCATCGGGCCGGGCTATGGCTTCGGCTATAACGGCGTGGTCGTGACCGACCCCGAGGAAGCCGGCGTGCCGCTCGGGGAGGGAAGCTATCTCTGGGACGGCGCGGCGGCCACGTTCTTCTGGGTCGATCCCGAGAACGACGTCGTCTTCGTGGCCATGCTCCAGCGCTTCCTGACGGACGACTTCCCGCCATTGCAGCGGGAGGCGCAAGCAATGGTCCAGCGCTTCTTCGGCGGCGGCGAAGAGGACTGAGCGCGAACCGTGACCGGAACTTCCCATACGGACCGCGAGGCAATGGCGGCGAAGCGAGGAAACATGAAGCTGACCAATCCGCTCATGGCGACGGCGGCGCTCCTGATGGTCCCCGGCTGCACCGCCGCCATGGACCAGGGCGATGCGCCCGCATCGGAGGGAGAGGCGCAGGGTCCCAAACCGCGCGTCGTCGTCACGACCGATCCGGAACTCGACGACCTCAACTCCTTGATCCGCTATCTCCTCTACCTGCCGGATGTCGAGACGGAGGCGATCGTCTATGCCAGCAGCCAGTATCACTGGCGCGGCGACGGCGAGGGTACGCAATGGTTCATGCCCTATGGCGAGTACCGGCGCTTCGGCCTCGAACTCTGCCCCTGCACCTCGTGGCGGTGGGCCGAGGGCGAGCAGTTCATAGACGACGCCATCGACGCCTATGCGGAGAGCTACCCGAACCTCGTCGTCCACGACGCGGAATATCCGGCGCCGCAGGACGTTCGCGCTCTCGTCAAATGGGGGAACGTCTCCTTCGACGGCGACCTTTCCTCGGATACGGAAGGCTCGGATGCGATTCGGGCCCTGCTTCTGGACGACGATCCCGCGCCGCTCCACCTGCATGTCTTCGGCGGCGGGAACACCATCGCGCGCGCCCTGCTTTCGATCCAGGAAGACTATCGCGGCACGGATGAGTGGCCGGAAATCTACACGAAGGTCGCCCGCAAGGCGATCATCCGCGCTTCGGGCGATCAGGACTTCACGATCGGCGCCTATATCGAGAAGTTCTGGCCCGACATCGAGATCCGCGACGCCGTCGATCCCGTTCCCCTGTCCTACAACGCCTATGCGCGGGTCAGCCTGGAGGACGCGGTCTATTACGGCCCGGAATGGACGCGGGAGAACATCACCAGCCAAGGGCCCCTCGGCGCTCTTTATAGGACCTGGGGCGACGGGCGGCAGATGGTGCCGGGCGACCGCACCGACTATTTCGGCGAAACGGGCAAGACCGCCGATGAGCTGAGGGCCGAGGGCTTTACGGTCTGGGCGCCGGTGCAGCCGCAGGGCACGTTCATCAGCGAAGGCGACACGCCGACCTATCTCAACCTGATCGCCAACGGCCTGCGCGGATATCAGCAGGGCGGCCTCGGCGGATGGGGCGGCTTCTTCCCTCTGCCGGCGGTGCGCGAGGAGTACATCTCCAACACCGATTTCGCGGCGCTGCTCCAGGAATCGCCGGAGCGGCTGAAGACCCATCCCTTCGCGGCCGCCGCGCAGAACGACTTCGCCGCAAGGCTGCGATGGTCGGTGACGAGCGATTATGCGGACGCGAACCATCATCCGGTCCTCGCGCCCGGTCAGCCTTTCGACCGGAGCGTTACCCCAGGGGAGACCGTCTCGCTGGACGTGGCCGTGTCCGATCCTGACGGCGACCCCGTCGAGGTCGATTGGTGGCAGTGGGAAGATGCCGGCACCTATCTCGGCCCCGTCACGCTCGCCACCGACGGCACTGCCGCGACGGTGACCATACCGGAAGACGCCGCTCCCGGGGAAACGATCCACGTCATCGCCGAAGCCTCCGACGACAGGGAGCTCGAGCTCACGACCTACGGCCACTTCGTGCTGCGCGTTGCGCAGGAGCCGGGAACAGACCGCCGGCCTCTTCGTTGAGGACGCCGGAAACCAGGAAGATCGGGAGAAAGGGAACGCCGTGAAGAAGACGTTGATGCTCGGGGGCGCTGCCCTCGGAATGAGCCTGATGACGACGGGATCCGTCGGCGCCATGGAGCCGGATCCCAATCCCCCCGGCCTCGAGCCCACTCCCGTCGTTGAAACCGCGAGCGGTCCTGTCCGGGGCCGCATTCAGGACGGCGTCGCCGCTTTCAAGGGCATCCGCTACGGCGCCGCCCCCGTCGGCGAGCGCCGGTTCCTGCCGCCCGCAGATCCCGAAATCTGGAGCGAAGTGTTCCAGGCGGACATGTTCGGCAATGCCTGCATCCAGTCGGACGGTCAGCCGGACATGCCCTCCTATGAGACGCATAGCGAGGATTGCCTCTTCCTGAACGTCTGGTCGCCCGACCTGTCGGGCGACAAGCCCGTCATGGTGTGGCTTCACGGCGGCGGCTTCACGAGCGGCGCGGCCGTCAGGCCGACTTATTGGGGAGAGGATCTCGCCCGGGAGGACGTGGTCGTCGTCTCCTTGAATCACCGGCTGAACGTGTTCGGTTACACGCAGCTGCCCGAAAGCTGGGGCGCCGAATACGAATCGTCCGGCCTCTCGGGCATGCTCGACATCGTGCAGGCGCTCGAATGGGTGCAGGCGAATATCGAGCAGTTCGGCGGCGATCCGGACAATGTCACGATCTTCGGCGAGAGCGGCGGCGGCGCGAAGGTGTCGCTGCTCCTCGGCATGCCGGGCGCGAAGGGCCTGTTCGACAAGGCCATCATCCAGAGCGGGGCGGCGCTCGATGCCGCTCCCCACGACTATGCGGCCGCGCTCGGCGGCGCCTTGATGGACCGGCTGGAAGTCGCGCCCGGGAATGTCGAGCAGCTCGCCGCGCTCGACACTCAGGCCATTTTCGAAGCGCAAGCGGCCGCGGCGGAGGATGTCCGCGACCTTCAACCCGACGGCTTCCTCAGCGGCGGCTTCGTTCCGAATGTGGACGGAAAGGTCCTGCCGCGCGGACCGTTCACGCCGGAGGCATCCCCTCTGGCCGCCGACATCCCGCTGCTGATCGGGACGAACAAGGACGAGAACACGCTGTTCCTCGCCTTCGACCCCGGCTTCGGCGCGATCACGATGGAGGACTTCGAAGCCGAAGTCCGCAAGCGCTACCCGGAATCGGCGGACGAGGTCATCGAGACCTTCAAAGCGACTTACCCGGACTATGAACCGCCATATCTGATGGCGGCCCTGGATACGGCCGACTGGTTCTGGCTCAACACGCTCAAGCTCGCCGACCGCAAGCTGGAGCAGGACCCGCCCGTCTATGTCTACAGGATGGATTGGGGGCACAACTTCCTCAAAGCCGCGCACGCCCTGGAGTTGTCGTTCGTCTTCGGGACGTTCGACTATATCCGGGACTTTGTCGGGCCGGGGGAGGGGCCGGCGAGGATGACCGAGCAGATGCAGCCGGCCTGGGCGGCATTCGCCCATACAGGCGATCCCAACCATGCCGGCATTCCCGACTGGCCGGCGTACAATGTCGACACACGCCCGACCATGATCTTCAACCTCGACTCCGAAGTTCAGCAGGACCCTTTCGGAGAGTTGCGAGAAGTTCTGCTTGGAGCCGAGGACGAAGGGTAGCTCGGCCGCGCGATCCCGGCTCGCCGCGAGGCGCTAAAGGCGTGAATGGAAGGAGGGAACGCCCTCCTTCCAGTCCTTCATGCTGCCCGACCGCAGGAGGTCAGAAGTTTCGAACGAAAGTTTATTTGCATAGAGAGCTTGCATTAAGTTTCGTTTCGTGGACTCATCACGGTGCGGCGAACGAACAAAAAAGGCTGCCGCGGGGCTGCGGGAAGGCGGCTCACGCCATCGGAGGGAACCATGACCGGAAGAATGATGAAGCGTCTGGCGCTAGCCTCGGCGAGTCTCGCCGCGCTTGCGGCGCCGTGCAGCGCGTTCGGGATGACAGGCGCGTCCGCCGCGCAGGACCAGGCCTCAGAGGAAGAGCGCGATGCGCTCTCCGATCAGGAAGACGTCATCGTCGTCCAGGGCGTCGCCACCGGCACCTCCATCCGCGGCATCGCGCCGGTCGGCACCAACGTTCTGGCGATCGACGATTCCGCTATCGAGGCGACCGGGGCGACGAACACAAACGAGCTGCTCGCGACCGTGCCGCAGCTTGCGAGCTTCAGCGAGCTGCCCGCGCCCTCCGCCAGCTTCGGCCAGCCGATCGCGTCCAACAATATCCGGGACCTCGGAGCTTCGGGGGGAACGACGACGCTCATCCTCCTCAACGGCCATCGCGTGGTGGGATCGGGCATCCTGCAGACCTATGTCGATCCGACGATCATTCCCCCGGGGCTGATCGAGCGGGTCGAGGTCATCCCCGATGGCGGCTCATCCGTCTACGGATCGGATGCCATCGGCGGCGTGATCAACTTCATCACTCTCGACCGCTATGACGGCTTCGCCCTCAATGCGCGCTACGGCGTCGCCGACGATTACGAGACCACGGAGATCAACTCGACGCTGGGCACGGATTGGGACACGGGATCGGCCGCAATCTCCTACGCCTATGCCTGGCACTCGAACATCCAGGGGCGCGACCGCGACTACGTCACGAACGATTACCGTCCGAATGGCGGCATCGACAACCGGTCGATCGCCTGCGCTGAGCCGAACATCACCGTGGGCGGCGTCACCTATGCCGCGCCCGATTATGCTCCGGGCACGCAGAACCGCTGCGACCTGTCGGACTTCGCGGACATCTATCCCGAAGAGACGCGGCATACCGTCTTCGGCACCTTCGAGCAGGACATGGCCGAAGGCCTGACCTTCAATTTGACCTCGTACTATTCGCTGCGGGAGACGGACCTCCTGACGCAGCCGCTGACGACCAACGGCACCATCACCTCCGCCAATCCGTTCTTCATGCCGATCGGTGACGAAACCTCGCAGTCCGTCGCCTTCAACTACGTGCCGGTCTTCGGCGATGACGGGACGTCGAACCCGTCGCGCTTCGCCTCCTACGGCATCACCCCGACGCTGACTTATGACTTCGACAGCGGTTGGCAGGTCCGCCTGACCGCCAATGCCGGCCGCAGCACGAACGAGACGAACGAACAGGGAATCAACAATGTGGCGGTGGCGAACGCGCTTTCCGCAACGGACCGGGACAGCGCGCTGAACCCGTATGATCTCGAGCAGACCAATCCGGCGGTGCTGGCGCAGATTCGGAATTACACGAACTACGCCTATGCCGATCAGGAGCTGGCCGAGGGGCGGGTCGCGCTCGACGGCCCCCTGATGGAGGCGCCGGGCGGGGAAGTGCGCGTCGCGCTCGGGGCCGAGTACCGCTATGAAGGGATCGACGCCGAGATCCAGTTCGGGCCGGGCGGCAATGCTGTCAGGGCGTCGCGCCACATTGCTTCCGCCTTCGCCGAGGCGGTGGTGCCGCTCGTGAGCAGTCAGAACGCCATTCCCGGTATCTACGGATTGGACCTCACCGCTTCCGCCCGATACGACGATTACAGCGATGTCGGCGACACGACCAATCCCAAGATCGGCTTCAACTATCAGCCTGTCGACTGGATCACCGTCCGCGGCAATTGGGGCTCGTCGTTCCACGCGCCGAGCCTTGCCGATACCAATGGCGCGGTCGACGCGCGGGTGACATCGGCGCCCTTCGTGT
Organism: Parvularcula oceani; assembly: GCF_000733125.1. Lineage (GTDB taxonomy): Bacteria > Pseudomonadota > Alphaproteobacteria > Caulobacterales > Parvularculaceae > Parvularcula > Parvularcula oceani. The sequence goes on from NZ_JPHU01000014.1 coordinate 7,705, forward strand.
TCAACCTGCCCGCAGGCTACGATCCCGCCAACCGGGCGCGGCCGATCCTCTACATATCGGGAGGCAATACCGACCTCGAGCCGGAGGAAGCGGATACGTGGTCGATCGGCACGGATTTCGAGCCGCAATTCCTGCCGGGCCTGAGGGCGAGCTTCACCTATTACAACATCGATTTCGACAACCAGATCTCCGTGAACACGGGCGGCTTCTTCGGCGGGCCGGGATTTTATACCCAGCCGGAGAACGCGCCCTTCTTCCTCCTGGAGCCTACGCTGGAAGAGGCCATCGCCTATACGGACGGCCTGCGGGCGGACAATTTCCCGTCGCTCGAAAGCTTCTTCACGGCGAATGATCCCTTCGCCATCTACGATCTCAGGCGTTACAACCGGGGCGGGGTCCAGCTCGACGGGATCGATTTCCAGATCGGCTATAACCGGGATACCGATTTCGGTGCGGTCTTCGCCAATTTCGGCGGAACCTACACGCTCGGACGCGAGACCCGGGAGTCGGCGAGCGCCGATCCCGTCGACAATCTCGAAAACGGCTACACCGACTTCAACTCGGTCACGATCGTCGGGGCCGAAATCGGTCCTCTGACGTCCTCGGTCACCTGGACCCATGCCGGCGGCTATCCGATCTTGGGAGATCCGTCTCAGGACGAGGTGGGCTCGTTCGACCTTCTCGACCTTTATTTCAAGCTGGATCTCGAGCGGATGGATCTGGCCGAAGGCGCAGCCCTCACTCTCAACGTCGAGAATATCTTCGACGAGGACCCGCCCTATCGCAATGCCGACAGCGGCTACACCAATGGCGGAACGTTCGGCCGGCTCTTCACGCTCGGCCTTCGCTACGAGTTTTGAGTTGAGCATACCTCTCTGTGCTACAACTCCCCTGGGAGCGCCTCACCGCGCTCCCTTTTTTCATGCGTCGGGATGAGCCGCTGAGAGAGCGAACCCGCTCCGCCCCACGCGATGCCGATGAGCGCTTCGGTAAGCGCTCCTATGAAGGCTTCGGGATGGTCTTCGACCCGCAAGTTTCAGGCGGGATGCACTTCGCTCGCGCGCATCATCGCGAATCCCCGCGATGACGTCCCTGAGCTGATAGGGCGAGCCGGGAAGATGTCAGCTCTGACCGGGCTTCGGTTTCGGCACGTAGCCCGGCTCTTTTACGAGCGTGTCCCACTTGGCGAGGATATCCGGCTCGACAACGCGGTCGGTCCATCGCTCGGCCGGAATTTCCTCGAAACCGACCGAGACGGCATCCCGGCCATAGCCCAGGATCTCCGTCACCTGCCGGACGATCGCCTCCGACAGGGCGGTCTTCTGCTCCTTGGGCTTGCCGGGCCAGAGCTTCACGACGACATGCGGCATGCTTCAGTCCGTCTTCGCCGCGGCAGAGAGATATTCCTCGTCGGTGACCTTCTCGCCCCAGACGACATTCGTGCCGTCGAGCGCTTCCTGGATTGCGATATGGGTCATCGCGGCATCGGGCGTGGCGCCGTGCCAGTGCTTCTTGTCCCTGGGGCAGAGCAGCACGTCGCCCTCATGGAATTCGAGCTTCTCGCCGCCCTCGACCTGCGTCCAGCCCACGCCCTCGGTCACGATCAGCGTCTGGCCGAGCGGATGGCTGTGCCATGCCGTCCTGGCACCGGGTTCGAAGGAGACGATGGCGCCGGTGACGCGGGAGGGATCCTCGCGGGAGAAATTGGCCCGGATCGTCGCCTTGCCGGTGAAATAGTCCTCCGGCCCTTCGACCACATCCTGTTCGGCCTCACGGAGTATTTCGGTCATGGCTTGTCCTTCCTCGAGATTCTGGCTCATCGGAATGAGGCCGATCAAAGCGGTCGCGAGCGCGATAGGCATGGGGACCTCCATCAGGTTGCGATCGGAAGGTAGGCCCAAGTGCGGCTTCGAATAGCGGCGCGCTGCGCGATGAACCGGTGAGCCGCGCTCAGTAATCGGCTAGGAGCGCTCGAACGCACGCATTCCGGAGGCCTTCATGCCGCTTGAGCGATCCGATCTCGGCAACCTGCTCTACTTCATGGCGGTCGCGAAGCATCGCAGCTTTCGGCGGGCTTCGACGGAATGCGGGGTCAGCGCATCGGCGCTCAGCCACGCGATGAGCGGTCTCGAGGGGCGGCTGGGGGTCCGCCTCCTCAACCGCACGACGCGCAGCGTGACCGTGACGGCGGCGGGCGAGGAGCTGCTCGCCGCGATCGACCGCCCGATCGAGGGTCTGGAGCGGGCGGTCGAAAACCTCAATCGCTACCGGGACACTCCGTCGGGACGCATCCGGCTGAACGTCATGGAGGATGCGGCGACGCTCCTCCTCGCGCCCGTGCTGCCGGTCTTCGCCGAGCGCTATCCCGATGTCGAAGTCGATGTCAGCGTCACCAATCGCCTCGTCGACGTGATCGCCGAGGGATATGACGCTGGCATCCGCTATGCGGGCACCGTGCCCGAGGACATGATCGGACGTCCTCTGTCGACACCGCTGCGCTGGATGGCGGCGGCCGCGCCGAGCTATCTCGAACGGGCCGGGGCGCCTTCCCATCCGCACGATCTGCGCGAGCATCGCTGCATCCGCATCAAGCTCGGCAATGACGCGATCTATGACTGGGAGTTCGAGCGGGGCGAGGCGGCGCTGAGCGTGGAAACCCCCGGGCAGCTGACGATCGACACGAGCGCCATGATGCTGGATCTCGGCCTGTCCGGCGCCGGCATCGTCTATGGCACCGAGCGGCTGCTCGCGCCGCATCTGCGCAGCGGCGCCCTGGTGCCGGTGCTGGAGGAGTGGGCCTCCATGGGGCCGGGCTTCCAGGCCTATTATCCGGGGCGTCGCCATCTCCCCCCGGGGCTGCGCCTCCTGATCGATCTCATTCGCGAGATGAAGCCCTGCGGGCTCTGACCCTTTCGCCTGCGCCGAGCGAGCCGGCGCCGCCGCCTGACGAGAGCACTCGCGGAACACCAGTCACATGTGTGACTGGCTCGAGAGCCGAGATCAGTCACGAGGTTCTTTGCGCGACAGCAGAAACGCCGCAAAATCCGAGCTTTATGGTGACCCCTGCAGGACTCGAACCTGCTACCTACAGATTAGGAATCTGTCGCTCTATCCTGATGAGCTAAGGGGCCGCCCCGCCGCATGGGCGCCGTGCCCTCGTAGCGGGCGAAGCGGCCGGCTGTCCACTGTCCGGCATGAGGCGAGATGACAAGGCGTCGTCTGCGGTGTAGCGGGCGCTCATGTCTCTTCGCGTCGCCATCGTCGGCCGTCCCAATGTCGGCAAGTCCACCCTGTTCAACCGCCTCGCCGGGCAGAAGCTCGCTCTGGTGGACGACATGCCCGGCCTCACGCGCGACCGGCGCGAGCACGAGATCCGGTTCGGCGATTTCGAGCTGACGCTGATCGACACGGCCGGGCTCGAGGACGCGGCGGAGGGTGCGCTCGAAGCGCGGATGCGCAAGGGCACGGAGCAGGCGATCGCGCTCGCGGATCTGACCTTGTTCCTGGTCGACGCGCGCGCCGGCATCACCGCTTTCGACGAGGAGCTGGCCCAGATCCTCCGCAGCGGCGCGAAGCCCGTCATCCTGGTCGCGAACAAGACCGAGGGGCGGGGGCTCGAGGGCTTCTACGAGGCCTATCGCCTCGGCCTCGGCGAGCCCGTGGCGATCTCCGCCGAACACGGGGAGGGCATGGCCGACCTCTACGAGGCCATCCGTCCCCATGCCGAAGGCAAGGCGGAGGCCGAGGAGACCGAGGCCTATGAATGGGACGATCCGCTCAAGCCCCTCCGGGTGGCCGTGGTGGGGCGGCCCAATGCCGGCAAATCCACCCTGATCAACCAGATCCTCAAGGAGGACCGCCTCCTGGTCGGGCCCGAAGCCGGGATCACCCGCGATTCGATCGGCGTCGAGTGGCAGTGGGAGGGGCCGGACCGGAACTGGCCGGTCAAGCTGTTCGACACGGCTGGCATGCGCAAACGCTCCCGCGTGCAGAACCGCGTCGAGAAGATGTCGGTCGCCGATACGATCCGGGCCATCCGCTTCGCCGAAGTGGTGGTCGTGATGATGGACGCCGCCACGCCATACGAGAAGCAGGACCTCCAGATCGCCGACCTCGCCGTGCGCGAGGGCAGGGCCGTCATCCTCGCGGTGAACAAGTGGGACCTGATCGAGGACCGCAGCGAGGCGGGCCTCGCTCTGCGCGAAGCGGCGGGGCGGCTTCTGCCGCAGCTTCCGGGCGTGCCGATCGTCACCCTGTCGGCCCTGACGGGCAAGGGCCTCAACAAGCTCATGCCCGCCATCACCAAGGTCTATCTGGACTGGAACGCGCAGGTGAAGACCTCGGCGCTCAATGAATGGCTGGCCGCGGCGACGCAGGCTCACCCGCCGCCCGCCGTGCGGGGGCGCCGCATCAAGATCCGCTACGTCGCGCAGATCAAGACGCGCCCGCCGACCTTCGTCGCCCACTGCCAGAGGGCCGAGGAAGTGCCCGACAGCTATCAGCGTTATCTCGTTAACAGCCTGCGCGACGCCTTCGAGATCCAGGCGGTTCCCATCCGCCTCTACCTGCGCAAGCAGGACAATCCCTATGCGGACCGGAAGCGCTAGCCTGTAAGGCTAGCGCACCTTGTCCACGACCGCATGCATCGCCGTGAGGCAGTCGCGCCCGAACTGGGCGCAGCGGTCAGAAGACCAGCCATAGGTCGGATCGGGTTTGATGGCGGCGTCCTTGAACGGCATCTCCAGCGTCATGCCGAGCGCGTCGAAACGCTGCGAGACCCAATTGGTCGCGATCTTGGGGTTCGCCTTGCCGGGGCCCGGGATGGGATAGCCCTCCTTGGTCTGGAAGGCGTCGCTCGCCTCCAGAAGCGCGTCCTGGAAAGCCTTCTGGAGGCCGGCGAGGCGGTCGCCCCAGCGCTCGATGCCCTCGGCGCCCGCGATGAAATTGTTCGCGATGGCCTCGTCTCCGTGGACGTCGAGGAAGAAGTCCACGCCCGTCTTCTCCATCATCTCGCGGACGAAGAAGACTTCGGGGCTTCCCTGCAGCGAAGGCTCCGCCCAGGCGCGGTTGAGGTCGGTTCCGGCCGCATTGGTGCGCAGATGCCCCCGCCGCGCGCCATCCGGGTTCATCAGGGGCACGACATAGAAAACCGCCTTGTCGAGAAGCGCGCGCGCCGCCGGATCGCGGTGATCGGTCAGGCGCCGCAGGAAGCCCTCCATCCACCAGCTGCCCATGGTCTCGCCGGGGTGCTGCCGCCCGATCACCCAGAAGGCCCGCTTGCCCTCACCGGGGGTGCCGATCCGCAGGAGGTCCATCGGATTGCCGTCGAGCGACTGGCCGCAGGGCAGATACTCGACCAGCGGGGAGCCGAGCGTATGCGCGATGAGGCGGTCGTGGCGATGCAGGTCGTAGGGCGCGAAATAGGCATACCAGAGCACGCCGGCGGGCGGCGTGTGCTCGATGATCAGCGTCCCGTCCTCATAGCGGGTCGGCACGCGCGTCCAGCGCTCGCCATCCGTGCTGACCACCGCCCGGTAGTTCTTCCAGCCGTCGACATAGGACGAGGTGCCCGCATTCTCGATCGTCATCTTCAGGGGCATGTCCTTCGCGCCGCTGACGCGGAAGTAGAACCACTGGAAATTCGGCGCGGCCGTGTCGGGCCGCATGGCGAGGCGGATATCGCCCGGCCGGTCGGCCGACAGGACTTCGACATTGCCGCTATCGGGCGGGGCGGTGATGAGAATCGGGTCTGACATGTCCCCGGACTTAGGCCGCGCGGGCGGTCTTGGCACGAGACAGAGCAGTCAAAACGCGGCGGCGGCGGGCACGATCATGCTGGACGGGGCGCCTGCTCTGTCGCATAAGCGCGGCATGTTCGGATTCATCAAACGCGCCGTTCTCTGGTGGCACTACGCGACGCTCGGGACGTCTCTGACGCTGCGGAACCGCAAGGCCCGCTTCGTCGGCGAGGACCAGCAGGGCAACAAGTACTACGAAGAAGGCGCGGAAGGCTCGGGCCCCTCCGGGCGGAAGCGGCGCTGGGTGATCTATCACGGCTTTGCCGAAGCCTCGCGGGTTCCGGCGGACTGGCATGGCTGGCTGCACCACATCTGGGAAGAGCCCCCGACGGTCGCCCCGCTGCCGATCAAGAAATTCGAGCGCCAGCACCTGCCCAACATGACCGGCACGCCGCTCGCCTATCGCCCCAAGGGCTCTCTCACCCGGATCGGCAGCGGCGCCGAGGTGAACGAGGATTACGAGGCCTGGACGCCTGAAAGCGTCTAGGCTCTCCTCTTCGGCGAACCGCAGAAGGGCAGCGCGATCATGGCTTCTCCCCGGATTTTCCTGGGCCGGTTTTTCCTCGGCATGCTGGGCGCGGCGGCCATTCCGCTCGCCGCCTCGGCGCAGGTGGATGAAGAGCCCCTGATGGGGTGGACCTTCACGCCAGACATTCCCGAGGAGCCGGCCGAGGACGAGAGCGAACTCGACCGGCTGTCACGGTCGTCCTCCGGGGTCACTTTCGGCCTCGAAGTCTATGCGGGCCGGTCCGACAACCCTCTGGAGCCCGTCTCCGTGACGCTGAGGGCGCTCGACAAGGTGACCGCGACCTATAAGGATCTCGTCGTGCCGATCGGCGAGCCGGCGGCCTTCGGGCCGCTGACGCTCCTGCCGCGGACCTGCGACAAGCGTCCGCCCGAAGAATTTCCCGAAACGACGGTGTTCCTTGAAGTCTATTCGACCGAGCTGGACGTGCAGGGGCGCGGTGGCCGCAGCGCGAACCAGGAGCGCAGGCGCCGTTCGGCAGCCTCTCGGCAGGGCGGGCAGGAGCCCGAGGGCACGCCCGTCTTCCGCGGCTGGATGTTCGCGTCCTCTCCCTCGCTCAATGCGCTGGAGCACCCGGTCTACGATGTCTGGGTGATCGACTGTAAGATGGTCGACCCCGCCATCTGAGGGGGCAGGGCGTCGAAGCGGCCATCGACCTTGAGCGCGCCCGACAGGCGCCGCGCATAGTTGTCCGCCGCGACTTCCTCGACCCCGAAGCGCCGCAGATGGTCCGTCGTGAACTGGGTGTCGTGCAGCACGTAGCCGCCCGCGGCGAGGCGCGCTGTCAGGTGGACGAGCGCCACCTTGCTGGCATCGGTCACGACCGAGAACATGCTTTCCCCGAAAAAGGCGCCGCCGATTGCGACGCCGTAGAGGCCGCCGACGAGCTGGCCGTCCCGCCATGCCTCGACGGAGTGGGCGTAGCCCTGCTCGTGCAGCTCGGCATAGGCCGAGAGGATCTGGCCGTTGATCCAGGTCTGCCAGCGTTCGGTCTGCGGCATGGCGCAGCCCTCCATCACGGCCCTGAACGCGGTGTCGGTGCGGATCTCGAAGACATCCCGCCTGACGGTGCGCCGCAGCGTCTTGCTGATGTGCAGGCCCTTGATCGGAAGGACGCCGCGCAGGTCTGGGCGGACCCAGAACACGTCCTTGGCATAGCGGTCCTCGGCCATCGGGAAATAGCCGATGGCATAGGCCTGGAGCAGAAGGTCCGGCGTCAGCCGGGATGGGGGAAGGGGACGTGACACGCCCCGCAGTATGTCGAATGCGGAGGGTTCCGTCACCTGCCGCGCCCAGCCCTCCCCAGCAGACCCGGGGCGGTGCGGCGCCGGCCATTGGGCGGTCCGATTCCGATCATGATCTCATCGCGGCCGGCCGGAAGCGTTTTCGCCGCCAACTGCGTTCGCTGTGCGAACTCCCTTCAGCGGAACGTGCTGTTTGCCAGTTCAGGCAGGAAGGCTGCCGATAAAATGAAGAATCAGTAAAATCTCAAAATTAGTTCAATTCGGAAATATTGATGGGAAGTTCTTCGACCTGATCTTGAACTGCTTCGGCGGCGACCACACTCTCTCCCGTGGCAACATGCATCGCCAACATGAAGGTCGCGGCTAGCGCGGCTGCGGCTGTTGCAAATGCCTTATCCATGAAATCTCCTATTTCTCTATCCGTCTAAACAATACATATCACGATAACATAAATGCGAGGGGGAAATCAAACCGGCGTCAGAACGGCCCTCTCAGAAGGCGTTGCCCGGCGCGCGCTCTATGGTAGCTAGGCGCTCCTGTTCCGTTCCTCCCGGAGAGACGCTTTGCCCATTCCAGTCCTGATGCCCGCCCTGTCGCCGACGATGGAGGAGGGGACGCTTGCCAAGTGGCTGGTCTCCGAGGGGGACGAGATTTCATCGGGCGACGTGATCGCCGAGATCGAGACCGACAAGGCGACGATGGAGGTCGAGGCGGTCGAGGAGGGCACGCTCGGCAAGATCCTGATCGCCGAGGGGACCGAGGGCGTGAAGGTGAACGCGCCGATCGCCGTGATCCTCGAAGAGGGCGAAAGCGCGGACGATATCGACGAGGCGGCCCTGTCCGGCGAGGCCGCCGCTCCCGCGCAGGACGAGGAAGGCGAGGGCGACGAGAAGCCGGAAGCCGGCGGGACCGAAGCGGACGAGCCCGAGGCCGCGCCCAAGCCCGCCGCCGGGCCGGAAGTGCCCGAGGGCACGAACATGGTCGAGACGACCGTGCGCGACGCGCTGCGCGATGCCATGGCCGAGGAGATGCGCCGCGACGAGAACGTCTTCGTCATGGGCGAGGAGGTCGCCGAATATCAGGGCGCCTACAAGGTGACGCGGGAGCTCCTGCAGGAATTCGGCGACAAGCGGGTCGTCGACACGCCGATCACCGAATACGGCTTTGCGGGCCTCGGCGTCGGCGCGGCCTTTGCCGGCCTTCGCCCCATCGTCGAGTTCATGACCTTCAACTTCGCGATGCAGGCGATCGATCACATCATCAACTCGGCGGCCAAGACGCGCTACATGTCGGGCGGCCAGATGGGCTGCCCCATCGTCTTCCGCGGCCCGAACGCCGCGGCCAGCCGCGTCGCGGCGCAGCACAGCCAGGATTACGCCCCCTGGTACGGTCACGTGCCGGGCCTGATCGTCATCGCGCCCTACAGCGCGTCCGACGCCAAGGGCCTCCTGAAGGCGGCGATCCGCAATCCGAACCCCGTCGTCTTCCTCGAGCACGAGCTTCTCTACGGGGAGAAGATGGACGTGCCCGAACTCGACGACTTCACCCTGCCGATCGGCAAGGCCAAGGTCGCGCGCGAGGGCAAGGACGTGACCATCGTCTCCTATGCGCGCGGCATGATGTTCGCGCTCGCCGCGGCCGAGCAGCTGGCGGGCGACGGCATCGAGGCTGAGGTCATCGATCTGCGCACGATCCGTCCGATGGACACCGACACGGTCGTCGAGAGCGTGAAGAAGACCAATCGCCTGGTCACGGTCGAGGAGAGCTGGTCGCCCATGGGCATCGGCGCGGAAGTCGGCGCGAAGGTGACCGAGGTCGCCTTCGACTATCTCGACGCCCCGCCCGCCCGCGTCACGCAGGAAGACGTCCCGCTGCCCTATGCCGCCAATCTCGAAGCGCTCAGCCTTCCCGACGCGGCCCGCGTCGTCGAGGCGGTGCGCAAGGTGATGTACCTCTAGGCCGTAAGGGCCGGGAGGGGGCGCCGATGTTCGACTTCCTGTTCAACCCGAGGGGGCGGATCAGCCGCAAGGGCATGTGGCTGGGCTTCTTCCTGCCCTATTTCCTGATCAGCGTCGGCCTTGGCGCATTGGGAGAGGCGGCTCCCGTCTTCGGCGTTCTGAGCACCGTGGTCGGCATCTTCTATCTCTGGCCGAGCACGATCGCCGTTCCGATGAAGCGGCTGCATGACCACGGCAAGAGCGGCCGGTGGCTGCTCGGCTATTACGCCGTCACGCTGGTGCTCACCGTCTTCGTCGGCATCGAGTTCGGCCAGGTGCTGCGCGATGCCGGCGTCAGCGCCGAAGGGGTGATGACGCCGACCGAGCAACGGGCTCTCTTCGTCGAGCACTATCCCCAAGTCCTGCGCACCGGACTCGGCCTCCTATCGACGGTCGCGATCATCGCGCTCGTCCTGTTCTTCTTCGTCTATCTCTACGTCGTGCCGGGAGAGCGGGCCGACAATCGCTATGGCCGCGATCCGCAGGCGGACGGCCGCGGTCTCGCGGATTGATGGGGGCCGTCCGGTTCCTGTTCGATCCGCGCGGGCGCATCGGGCGGAGGCAGCTCTTCGTCGGGCTGTTCCTACCCTTCCTCCTGCTCGCCGCGATCGTCGACGCTTTCGACAGCGCGGCCCTGTCGCTCGCCTTCTGGCTCGCGAGCGCGTGGCCGGTCTTCGTCGCGACGCCGTGGAAGCGCATGCACGACATGGGAAGGACGGGGCGATGGAACCTCGTCTTCTACCTCTTCTACGCGATCGGCTTCGCCTTCTTCCTGAGCGAATATGTCTCCGCGGAAGGCGGCTGGGGCGCCCTGTTCGACGGCGTGCCGGCGGAGACGACCAGCCAGGACCTGACGGCCTCGGGCATGGGCGGGTTCTCGACGGTGCTCATCTTCCTGCCTATCCAGATCGCCTGGTTGTATTTCATCCCTGGCAAGCGGGGCCCGAATGACTATGGTCCCGGTTCGTTGGCCCAATTCGAAGAGTAGTGACGCTGCATGCCCATTCCAGTCCTGATGCCCGCCCTGTCGCCGACGATGGAGGAGGGGACGCTTGCCAAGTGGCTGGTCTCCGAGGGGGACGAGATTTCATCGGGCGACGTGATCGCCGAGATCGAGACCGACAAGGCGACGATGGAGGTCGAGGCGGTCGAGGAGGGCACGCTCGGCAAGATCCTGATCGCCGAGGGGACCGAGGGCGTGAAGGTGAACGCGCCGATCGCCGTGATCCTCGAAGAGGGCGAAAGCGCGGACGATATCGACGAGGCGGCCCTGTCCGGCGGGCAGAGCGCGCAGCCCGAACCCAAACCCTCCGATGAAGCCAAGACCGGCAAGGGCGCCGAAGAGGAAATGGCCGCCGCCTCGGCGGGCACGCCCGACAGCGGCACGGCGTCAGGGCCGGTGACGACGGATGCGCGTTCGCAAGAGGCCGTCCGCTCCTCATACGGCTCGGGCGGCGGCAATGACGCGGCCTCCCACAGCTCCGTCGGCGGCGATAAGGCGGCGCAGGACGGCGGCCGCATCAAGGCCTCGCCGCTTGCGCGCCGCATCGCGAAGCAGGAAGGCCTCGAGCTGTCCGCGCTCAGCGGCACGGGTCCCAAGGGCCGGATCGTCAAGCGCGACATCGAGAAGGCGCTCAAGGACGGCACCGGCAAGGCCGGCGCGGCCACCGCCGACGTGCCGCCCGCGCCCTCGCCCGCCGCCGGCGTCGACGAGCGCCTCTATCCGGCGGAAAGCTACGAGGCTCTGCGCAATGACGGCATGCGCAAGACCATCGCCAAGCGCCTGACGCAGAGCTTCCAGGAGGTTCCGCACTTCCCGCTCAACGTCGATTGCGAGCTGACGGCGCTCCTCAGCGCACGCGCCAAGCTCAACGCCGCCTCTCCGCCCAAGGGCGAGGAAGGCTTCTACAAGGTCTCGGTCAACGACTTCATCGTGAAGGCCGCCGCGCAGGCGCTGATGGCGGTCCCGGCGGCGAACGCGACCTATACCGAGCAGGCGATCCTCCAGCACAAGCATGCTGATATCGGCGTCGCGGTGGCCATCGATGGCGGGCTGATCACGCCCATCGTCTGGAAGGCCGAGACCAAGGGCCTCAAGCAGATCGCCGAAGAGGTGCGCGATCTGGCGGGCCGCGCGCGCAACAAGAAGCTCAAGCCCGAGGAATACCAGGGCGGCACCTTCTCGGTGTCCAATCTCGGCATGTTCGGCATCACCAGCTTCTCGTCCATCGTGAACCAGCCGCAGGGCGCGATCATGTCGGTCGGCGCCGGCGAGGAGCGGGCCGTGGTCCGCGACGGCCAGATCGTGCCGCGCATGATGATGACGGTCACGCTGACCTGCGACCACCGCGTGGTGGACGGCGCGGTCGGCGCGACCTTCCTCTCGGTCTTCAAGCAGTACATCGAAGAGCCGGCGGCGATGCTGCTCTAATAGGTCAGAGACGCCGCGTTGATCAGCCCGATCACGACGTGGACGGCGCCGAGAAAGGTCGGCGCGGCGATCTCTCCCTCATGGATCCGCGTGCTGATCCGAGGAAAGACCAGGCGGAAGAGGAAGAAGGCGGCGAGCTGCACGAGGCCCGCGGCGATGCCCCAGAAGACGAATTCGAACACGGTGACGGCCTGGGCGATGAGATGCGCCATGGGCAGGGCGAACCCCAGCAGGGCGCCCGAAAAGCTGATCGCCGCGCCATGGGTGTTCGCGCGGATGAGCTTGAGCTCTTCATGCGGCGTCACGGCCGCATAGAGCGCGGCGAAGCCCGCCGTCAGCGCCAGTCCGACGATGAAATAGACGAGAAAGGGCAGGAAGCCTGCCGCAAGGGACTCCAGTCCCACTCCGAGATCGAACATTCCTTCTCCACCCTCCTAGATCGTCACCTGATGGGGCCGCAGCCCCGTGCCGAGCATGCGCTCGAAGGTCGCCTCGCGCCCCTGTCCCATGACGAGGGCGAGAAGCAGAAGTTCTCCCTGCGGCGCTTCGCGGCCATAGACCATGCATTCCTGCACGATCTCGCGGCCCTCCGTCATGTCGGCGCGCTCATAGACGGTCTCGACGAAGCGCACGGGCGGCTGGGTCCGGTCGTCGCCTTCATACCAGAGGCGGTCGAAGCGCTCGCCGCCATGTTCGATCTCGGGCCGGGAGAGGCGGTCGATCCAGTCGCCGATGCGCCCGTCCTGCGGCAGGTGCTCCGAGCCTGCGGGTACGTAGAAGGACCATTCCTCCGCATCGCCGCCATCCTTGCTGCCCGTGATCGCCTGGAGCATCCGGTCCTCGTCGTCATAGAAGCGGTGCAGCCAGGAAGTGCCGGTCTCGTCCGCCATCTCGACGAGGCCCTGCCCCGTGATGACGAGGTCGGGCGACACGCTCTCGCCGAGCGCCGCCTCCATGGCTTCCAGCATGGACGCATCGAGGCGCAGCGCCCGGCCGAGCGTCGCCTCGCCCACCTGTGGCAGGGCCTTCGGCTTCGGCGGCTCGCCGCCGAGGCTCCTGAAGAGCTTGGAGAGGACCATCAGGCGATCCTCTTCCTGGCGACGTAGAACACCGTGTCCTCGGGCCTGATCGATTCGTCCCCGCCCATGCAGAGGATCGGCGCCTCGCCCCTGCGGCTGATGGCGAGGAGGGTGGCCCGCTGCGCCCGCAAATGCTCCTGCGCCGCGCCGACCGAGCAGGGGGCGCCGAGCGCCTCGCCCGGGGCGGAGTAGAGCGAGCCCGCCTCGTCGGTCGCAGAAACGAGCGCGCTGAGGACGGAGGACGCGCCGGGGTCCCGCGTGGCCCGGACCACCAGGTCCTCTGCCGGCGAGAAGACGGTCTCGAGCCGGGGGCAGTGGTGGCGGGCGAGGGCGGCGGTCTCGGCATCGTCGAAATAGGCGACCGCATGCGCTTCTGGGTTCAGGCTCGCCACGGCGAGGCAGGCGGCGAGGGTGACGTCGTCGTCCTCGGCATAGACGAGCACCCGTTCCGCGCCCTCGATGCCGGCCCTGCGCAGAGCGGCAGCATCCGCGAGGCGCTGCGTACGGACCATGCGCACGTCTTCGAGCGGCTTCGCCTCGCGGGCGGTGACGAGCACGATATCGGCCTCGTCCGTGCCGCCGGCGCGGCCGTCATCGGCACGCAGCTCGGCGATCAGGCGTTCGGTCCGCCCTTCCTCATGGCCGACCAGGATGGTGTGGCCCCTGAGCTTCGTATAGTCGCCATATCCTTCCACGCGTCTCCTCCATGCCGCGCTGACCGCGCCCAGAACCTTGGCGAGCACCGTGGTGAACAGCGCGATGCCCCCGACCATCAGCCACACGGCCGCGAACCAGCGCCCGGCCTCGCTGACCGGCGACAGGTCACCATAACCGACCGTCGTCACCGTCGTCAGGTAGTAGTAGCCGAAGGCCTCGCCCGTCAGCGCCTCTTCGCCAAGCAGGACGAGCCCGATCCAGGTGACGGCGATGTGCAGGACAGCGGCGAGCGCGATGACCCACCATTTCGCTTCGATGGTCGCGATCACCAGGCGGCGCAGAATGATCGGCACGCCTCGTCCCCTCCGGCAGTTCCCGGACCCGTGCTAGCCTTGACACCCTGTCACATCAACAACAGGTGATAGCCGACATCCAAGGGAGGCGCGCGATGGCGGAAGCGTGGACGGTGGCGGCGCTGCGGGAGCAGCTGCCGAGCGCGATGGAGGGCGAAATCACGCTCTCGGGGGAGGGGGAGACGCTGATCGTCACCTTTCCCGATGCGGGTGGGCTGAACGTCGCCATGACCGTGTCGGGCGAGCAGATCCTCGCCTCGACCCTGCTCTGGCCGCGCGACGAGCAGGACGAACCGCACCGCTTCGAGGAGCATGCGCTGCGCATCCACAAGCTCCTGCCGCTTTCGACCTTCGGCATCACGACGCTGGGCGGGCGCGACTGGTACGAGCTGTTCGGCGCGCTCTCCGCGCGTTCGACGCTGGATGACGTGGTGCGCGAGCTTCGCTTCCTCGCCACCAATGCCGTAGACATGGCCGAGGCGCGCGGCGATGCCGGCGCGGGACAGGAGTAGTTCGATGGGTTTCCTCTCAAAGCTCTTCACCGGCGCCCGCGGCGCGATCAACGAAGCGGGCGAGGCCGCCGTCGACAAGAACGCGCTGCGGATCCTCGACCAGGAACTGCGAGACGCCGAGACCGCCAATGGCCGCGCCAAGGACAGCCTCGCGACCATCATGGGCAAGAAGAAGGTCGCCGAGCAGAAGCTCGACGGTCTGCAGGCGGACTATGAGCGCCGCATGGGACAGGTCCGCGCCGCGCTTGACAAGGGCGACGAGGCGCTCGCCCGCGACGTCGCCGCCGCCGTCAAGCAGATCGAGGAGCAGGGGCGGACCGAGCGCGAGGTGATCGACAATTACGAGGCCACCTGCAACGACCTGCGCTCGGCCATCCGCGAGAACGACCGCAAGATCGAGGCGCTCAAGCGCGAAGTCGAAACGGTGCGCGCGAACGATGCCCTCGTGAAGGCGCAGTCCGCCGTCGCCAACTCCCATGCGGGCTCGAACTCCTCGCTCGGCAGCGCGGCGGAAAGCCTTCAGCGCATCAAGGAGCGCCAGGCCGCGACCCGCGCCCGCCTCGAAGCGGCGAACGAGATCGCGGAGGATGGCGGCGACCTCGACAGCCGGCTCAAGGCCGCGGGCATCACCGACCAGTCGACGGATACGGACGATATCCTGGCGCTCGCCCGCGCCGGCGAGCCCAAGAAGCTCGGGTCGAGCTGATCCCGGAACGAAGAAAGGCCCCGCCGAAGCGGAGCCTTTCCCTCCTCCGGCCCCCCTCGGAGGTCTAGCGGCGGCGCAGCCTGCGCGCGCCCGCGCCGCCGATCAGGCCCGTCAGCATCAGCGCGGCTGCGCCGGGCACCGGGACGGGGTTGAGGTCGTCGAACAGAAGCTTGTCGCTGAGCTCTCCGTCCGCGCCGACCGACTGGAACCGCAGAGCGGCGCGGATCTCGCCGGAGAACAGCGCCGTGCTGAAGGCTTGCATCAGCATGTCGGCATCGGCCGTCGTCGCCAGGAGGACGCTCATCGTGGCCGACTGGCCTTCCGGCAGCGCGCCCTTGGCGTTGCCGCCGGCGAAGTTCTTGTTGTCGGCGAAGGCGAGGTCGAACGAGCCGAAGGGCGGCAGGCTCGCATCGACGATCAGCGTGTCGAGATAGCCCGTGGTCGTGAAGCTCTCATCGACATAGCTGGCGCCGCCCGGAAGATCGAAGGCGAAGCCCGTCAGCTGCCCTTCCATCGCGCCGAGGCCGAAATCCGTCTCGTCCGTCGTGTTGTCGACGGTGACGGTCAGGCGGACCTCCCCGTCCTCGTTCTCGAACCCCATCGTCACCTCCGCGGAGGCGCCGGTCGCCGTTTCGTTCGAGCTCAGGCTGCTTTCGCCGAAATCGAGCGTCAGCACGCCTGCGGATGCGGCAGGCGCAATGAGCAGTGTGGCGGCGCTCAGGCCGGCTAACAGGTATCTCTTCATTCTCGCCCCTCATTTCCATTGGCTATGGCGGCCCCCCGGGACCGTCGCACCGGGGCGTTGCAAGTCTTAAGCCAATCTTTACCTGCCGCCCCGGCTTTCCGCGCGCAGCCCGCTCTGGCAATCAGGTTTCGCGACGAGCGGAGCGGCATGATGGAGCGGATAACTCTTCCCGAACGGTCCGATTGGCGGGAGCGGGCCGACGCCGTGGGGTTCATCCACCACACATTCTCGGGCGCGCCCTATTGGGAGGATGCCGCGGCCTATGCCTTCTCCCTGCGCGAGATCGAGGAGGATCTCGAAGACCCGGCCGAACGCCTCCACGCCATGTGCCTCGAAGTGGTCGATCATGCCGTCTCGACGCCCTCCGTCATGGACCGGCTCGCCATCCCCGAGCGCTTCCACGACTGGATCAGGCAGAGCTGGCAGGACCGGGCGCCGCATCTCTATGGCCGGTTCGACTTCCGCTATGACGGCGAGGGACCCGCGAAGCTCTACGAATACAATGCCGATACCCCGACCTCGGTCTTCGAGGCTGCGGCCTTTCAGTGGATGTGGCTCGAGGACAGGCTGGCCCGCGGCGATGTGCCGGAGGGCACGGACCAGTTCACGAGCCTGCACGAGGCGCTCGTCGCGCGTTGGGACGCGGTGGCGGACCGGGGGCGGCTCCTGCACTTCCTCTCGGTGGATGACGGCTTCGAGGACCGCGCGACGACGCTCTATCTCGAGGACACGGCGCGGCAGGCGGGCTTCGATACCCGCTACACCGACATCCGCGAGGTCGGCGTCGATCTGGCGGGCCGCTATGCGGATGAGGGCAGCCTGCTGATCGAGCAGGCCTTCAAGCTCTATCCTTGGGAGTTCATGCACCGCGAACCCTTCGGCGCGGACCTCCCGGACAGCGACACGCAATGGATCGAGCCGCCCTGGAAAGCGATCCTCTCCAATAAGGGCCTGCTCGCTCTCTTGTGGGAAGGCTGGCCGGACCACGAGAACCTGCTGCCCGCCTATTTCGGCGCCGAGCACGAGGCCCTTGGCGATCCTTACGTGCGAAAGCCGCTCTATGGTCGGGAAGGCGCGGATATCTCGGTGATCGGCGAAGGGATCAGCGCGCCTTCCCAGGGCTACGGCAAGGAGGGCTGGGTCTGCCAGGCCTATGCGCCCTTGCCCGATTTCGGCGGCCACCGCCCCGTCCTCGGCGTCTGGGTCGTCGGCGATGCGCCCTGCGCGCTCGGCATCCGGGAAGGCGGGGCGATCACCGACGATGAGGCGATGTTCCTGCCCCATGTGATCACGCCCGCGTGAAGGCTCCGACAGGCTTCTGAAACAATCCGTCGCATTAGGCCGTGTACGGTCACACTGGCGCGACCCGCTCTTCCGAAACCGGCGATGCGGGCCATTTCCGTGGCCGCAATGCAACAGCGGGGCGCCAGCGGGGCGAGGGCGTTGGAACGCCCACCCCCCTTCGGCCCGTTAGAGCAGCGTTCGTTCGTACACGAGGATATTAATACATGAGTAAGATCAAATTCTTCGCCGCTGCTTCCGCCGCCGCGCTCATCGGCGCCGGCACTGCCTCCGCGCAGCAGCTCGAGCCCTATCAGGACGAAGCGTCCGGCTTCTATCTGGGCGGCGGCTACAGCTATGTGGACATCGAGACCGACAGCGACGACGCCAGCTTCGACGATGTCGGCGACGGGACGAGCGCGCTGACGGTCCGGGGCGGCTATCAGTTCACGCCGGTCTTCAGCTTCGAGGTCGACGGCACCTTCGGCGTCAGCGATGGCGGCTTCGACCTGAACTCCGACGAGATCGACCTGCGCGAATTCGACCAGATCGACGACAACGCCGATGCCGACGATCTGGGCCAGGTCCTCGCGGGCGACGGTGAAATCGGTCTCGACTATCTCGTCGGCGCCTATGTGCGCGCTGGTTTCCCGGTCAATGAGCGCTTCAACGTCTCCGGCCGCGTCGGCTACGCCCTGGCCGAGGTCGACAACACCTTCTCGGTCAGCCGCCAACTGCCCGACGGCAGCAACCAGACGCTGTCCACGACCCGCGGCGGCTCGGATGACGGTTTCGCCTTCGGCGGTTCCGCCCGCTTCAACCTCTCCGAGGTGAGCGCCATCCGCGCTGACTACACCCGCTATAATTTCGGCGAGGCGAATGCCGACATGTTCACGCTGACCTATCAGCACACCTTCGGCGGTCCGGGCCTCGGCTACTAAGACGGACCGGCGGCTCGCCCGAGGCGGCCCGTCCCTTTCGGGGCGGGCCGCTTTTGCGTATGTTGCGGCCCGTCCAGATTGAAAGAGCTTTGACCGGTCCGGTCATTTGCGACTATCGCCCGATATGGCCGACGACACGATGCATCGCACAAAGGCAGAGGATGGCTGGGCCCGGCTCGGGACGGCGGCCTCGCTTCTCGTCGCCCTGTCGCTCCTCGCGCTCAAGATCTGGGCGTGGCGGGCGACCGATTCGGCAGCCGTCCTCGGCGCGGCCGCGGATTCGGGGCTCGACGTTCTGGGCTCTCTCGTCGCCTTCATGGCGGTCCGCTACGCAGCGCTGCCCGCCGATGCCGATCACACCTTCGGCCACCAGAAGGCCGAGGCCCTCTCCGCGCTCTTCCAGTCCATCGTGATCACCGCTTCGGCGGTCTTCGTCGCCTGGGAAAGCATCGACCGCCTCCTGCACCCGCAGGCGATCGAACGCACCGAGGTCGCGGTCCTGGTCCTGGCCGGGTCGGCGCTGGCGACGATCCTGCTCGTGGGGTTCCAGACGCTGGCGCTGCGCCGCTCGGGCAGTCTCGTCATCGAGGGGGACAGGGCGCATTACCTCGGCGACGTGATCGCCAATCTGGGCGCGCTCTTTGCCGTCTTCCTGGCCTCGTCATTCGGCATCCTGCGAGCGGACGCTCTGGCGGGACTTCTCGCGGCGGCCTTCCTCCTCTGGTCGGTGCGCGAGATCGGCACGGCGGCGCTGCCGCAGATCATGGATCAGGAACTGCCCGCCGAAGACATCGCCCGCATCCGCGACATCGTGCAGTCCGACCCGGACGTCCTCGGCCACCATGCCTTGAGGACGCGGCGCGCGGGCCGCCGCCGCTATGTCCAGATGCATCTGGAGCTCGACCCCGACATGACGCTGCTCCAGTCGCACGCCATCGCCGACAGGGTCGAGCGGACGATCGAGGCGATCTTTCCCGATACCGACGTCATCACGCATCAGGACCCTTACGGGGTGATCCACGATGACGGCCCGCCTCAGGCCTCCGTGCCCCACAGCTCTTCGAGGCGCGCATCCCGTCCGCAGGACGTGCGGTAATAGCGATAGGCCAGCGGGTTCTTCTCGTAGTAATCCTGGTGATAGGCCTCGGCGGCGGTGAAGTCCGGCTCGGCGGCGAGGTCCGTCACCACCTCCTGTCCGAGCTGCCGCTCCGCCTCGGCGAGCGCGGCTCGCGCCGCCTCGCGCTCCGCTTCGCTCTCGTAATAGACGGCCGTGGTGTAGCCATAGCCGCGGTCGCAGAACTGCCCGCCCGCATCGGTCACGTCCACCGTGCGCAGGAAGTCCCGCACCAGCGTCTCGTAATCGGTCCGCTCGGGATCGTAATAGATCCGCGCGACCTCGCGGTGTCCGCCCGCCTCATAGGTCTTGTAGGTCGGATCGGGCGTCTCGCCGCCGGCATAGCCGGAGACCACTTCGTAGACCGCCTCCTTCTTCTCGAAATCGGCCTCGACGCACCAGAAGCATCCGCCCGCGACCAGCAGGCTCTCCGCGCCTTCCGGCACGCCTTCGACCTGCGAAGAGAGGTCCTGCGTCTCGTCACCGCCGACGCAGGCGGCGAGCAGGGGGAGGAGGGCGAAGAGCGGGGCGGTGCGATGAATCCGGGTCATGCCGCCTAGATAGGAATCCCGCGCCGCAATGACACATCCGTGCCAGCCGGGGGCGACGCTGCGCCGCCGAAGCGCTAGGCTGGGGCGAAGCTGACAGAGAGGACGGAATGCGCGTCGAGGCGAACGAAGCTCGGGGCCTGGTCGAGGTCACTGTCGAGGACGATTACACCGAAGAGGGCATCGCGCAGGTCTATGAGGCCTATGACCGCCTCTCGCGCAGCCATGACGCCTTCGGCGAGGTGGACGTGGTGCGGGGGGAGGGGGGCGGCTTCCGCTTCCGCACCGTGCTTCAGGGGGCGCAGGGCTCGCGCGGGGCGGTGAAGCTCAAGCGGTTCGCCATCGTCACCGACACCTCCCGCCGCGTGCAGAGCGCGGCGCGCTTCTTGTCGCTCTTCGGCATCGAATGCCGCACCTATATGCCCGAAGAGGCCGAGCAGGCGCGGGTCTGGGCGGCCGAGGCGTCGAGCCGCAAATCGCCCGATGCGGCCTAGCGCCGCTTTTTCGGGATCGGCTGGCGGCGCCCCGCGACCAGAACGGCGAGAAAACCCGTCACGCAGCCGACCAGGACGGGGCTGATCTCGATATCGGCGGCTTCGCCGAGCGCCGCGGCGAGAAGGCTAACCACCACGCCGAGCGCGATGGCGAGGAAGACGATCTTGATCAGGGACATGGGGCGGGCCTCCTGCTGCCGATCTAGGGCGGACGCTCCCGCCCGCCTAGCGGCGCCGCGCGTCTTCGATGCGGGCCAGAACCGTCTCGAAGGGCTCGTCCACGTCGATGGTCTGCCGCCCCCAGCTATCCGAGACGGCGAGGCGCACCTTGGTCAGGCCGCCCTTGGCCTCCTCGATATTGAGGATCCACAGAAGGTTCACCGCCCGGCGGCGCCCCGATTTCTCCTTGAAGGTGACGAGCCTGCTGTCTGCCATATCCGCTTCCGCCGCGACGAGGAGGAGGCGGGTCAGCCTGTGCGCAGCCGCCGCGGCGCTCGCCGCCGTGGCTCCGCCCGTCGCGCCTGCCGCTCCCGCTCCGCTCATGCGTCCCCCTTTGTGATGGGCGAAGCGTAGCGGCTGCGGGGGCTGCGACAAGGCCGCGCCCCTTTTTCGCGCAATTTGGGAAAACTTTCCCGCCGAATCGGCGCACCACAACATACTGTGGCCGTTAACGACCCGGCAACCATATCGGCCCGCCACCAACCCCGACAAAGCCCTGCGGAGAGACCCCATGTTCGACGATGCGCCCCAGCTTCCCGGCCTCATGACCCCCTCCAAGGGCTACAAGCCCTTCCGCTACCCCTGGGCCTACGACTTCTGGAAGAAGCAGCAGCAGGTCCACTGGATGCCCGAGGAAGTGCCCTTGGGCGAGGACTGCAAGGACTGGGCGAACAACCTCTCGGACGGCGAGCGGAACCTCCTGACACAGATCTTCCGCTTCTTCACGCAGTCCGACGTGGAGGTGAACGACAACTACATGGAACGCTACAGCCGCGTCTTCAAACCCGTCGAGGTGAAGATGATGCTGTCGGCCTTCTCCAACATGGAGACGATCCATATCGCGGCCTATGCGCTCCTCCTCGAAACGATCGGCATGCCGGAGTCCGAGTTCTCCGCCTTCACCGACTACAAGGAGATGTCGGACAAGCACGACTACATGTCCAAGTTCGGCGTCGACAACGAGGCCGACATCGCGCGCACCATGGCCATGTTCGGCGGGTTCACCGAGGGCCTCCAGCTCTTCGCGTCCTTCGCCATGCTGATGAACTTCCCGCGCCTCAACAAGATGAAGGGCATGGGCCAGATCGTCACCTGGTCGATCCGCGACGAGAGCCTGCATTGCGAAGGCATGGTGCGCCTGTTCCACGAATTCGCGCGCGAGACGCAGTGCCTGACACCGGCGGTCAAGGACGACATCGTCGACTGCTGCAAGACCGTCGTCGGCCTCGAGGACAAGTTCATCGACCTCGCCTTCGAGGCGGGCGAAGTGCCCGGCATGACCCCGGACGACATCAAGTCCTATATCCGCCATGTCGCCGACTGGCGCCTCGACCAGCTGGGGCTTCCGGCGGTCTACGGCGTCACCAAGCACCCGCTCCCCTGGCTGCGCGAGATCCTCAACGGCGTCGAGCACGCCAACTTCTTCGAAGCGCGGGCCACGGAATATTCCAAGGGCGCGACGAAGGGCGAATGGCACGGGGCCGAGGGGGTCTGGAACCAGTTCGATAGCTGGAAGGCTGGTCGGGGGTAGTAATGATCGATCAGGAAGGTGTTCGGGAGTCTCTCGAACGGGTGCAAACGTTCGACCCCGAGATGCTGCCGCAGAAAGACAGGCTCAGCAAATCATTCCGGTTTGACGAGGCCGTCGAGCCGGCGAAGAAACTCGTGGCGTTGTTCAAGAAGTTACCGGCAGAAATTTTGCCGGAACTGGCTGACCAGCAACTAAAGCAGGTCGGTGATTCGGCGAATGCTGTTTACAATACGTTCGAGCAAATTATTTCATTCGATGAAACGCAAGCAAATAGTTTGCAGGCGCGGGCGTCGATAATAACCAATATCACCAGTCAATATCAAACGACTTTCAACGCCATTTATCCAATTGTGTCATATGCAATGGCGAGAACGGTAGATTTCAGCTCCCTCGCGCACCAGGGGCAGGCGGCGATTCAAAGCATTAGAGACCAGACGTCCGCCATACAAAAAGAGTTAGAGTCAACCAGCGAGGAAGCCGAGAAGATACTGGAAGAGGTTCGCGAAGCGGCGGCCGAACAGGGGGTTTCGCAACAGGCATCTTACTTCGCTTCCGAAGCAAATCGACATGCAGAACTGGCAACAAAATGGCGAGACGTGACTTGGTGGACCTCGGGCGCGTTGGCCCTATACAGCTTCATTATGTTGTTTTCCCACTCTATTCCGTTTCTTGCTGCGAATAGTGTATACGGAGCCATACAATTCACGACTAGTAAGTTTCTATTTGCTTTCGTTCTCGGCTATCTCGTTTTCCTCTCGGCGCGGAACTTCCTGTCGCATCGGCACAATCAGATCGTGAACACGCACCGCCAGAACGCGCTAATGACGTACCGGACGCTGGTGGATGCCGGAGGCACTCCGGAAGCGCGCGATTCGGTTCTTTCCTTCGCAGCGGCGGCGATCTATCAGTTGCACGACACCGGATATACTAAACATGGATCAGACGGCACGTTCGATCCTAAGTCTCCTTTGTCCATAATGCCCAAGGCTACGCTCTCTACTCCTGCGGAGTAATCAGTAGATATACTAAAAAATGACCGGAGATAACAATATGGGTCTGGTGCAGTGCAGGTCGGCTTTTTGCGCGACTGGCGGCCTATTCGGTGAAGTGCCTGTACTGCTCAACCACGTTCCGTAATGCCCACCTATCTCCGCTTCGTCACACCTCAACACCATGAGGACAGCGGCGTCAGGGCAGGGTTCCTCGGCGTCGCCCGAGACGCAATGCGCGATCCGGACACGCCCCATTATTCCGCCGAGGCGATCCGCGATCTGATCGACTGGTTTGAGCAAAACCTCGCCATTCCGGACCGCTGCACCAGCACGACCTCTCAGGGCTGGTTCGGATTGCCTCGCAGCGTAGCGCCGCAGGTTAGCGCGCCGTAAGGTTGCCACGGTCGTGTAACTTCATTCCATGTCGGGCGGCAGCATGAAACTTTGGATTTTCGGACTGTGTGCATTCTTTCTCGTGCTGCCCTCATGCGCGGACGGGAGCGGCGGAGACAAGTTCTATGTGGCAGCGCCATCGGAACTTGCTGACGAATTTCCGTCTGTCTTCGAACAGGTTCTGGAAGATAGCGGCCTGCGCGTGGAGGCAGGGTCAGCTTCTTCCGACAGCGGCTATACGCTCCATGCAATCCAGGGGAGGGGAAGGCGAGTGCGCGTATGGGGACAGAACGTGCCGCTCAGCGCTCGCGAGGCCGAGGCTTGCGACCTTGGCGATGAGGCACGCCCCGCGCCGAACCGCTTCTTGGTGAGCGTCGAGCCTCGCTCTCCCCTCGGCGGGAAGCAACGCGCCGCAGAATTGGCAATCTGGCTGGCTGACGAAATTTCGGCCGCCGGTTTCACAACATCCGCCGATTATGTTGGTTGCACCAGCCGATAGGCTGGTAGCTTACCGCAGCGGGACGCCACCACCCAATGCCCACCTGTCTCCGCTTCGTCACACCCCAGCGCGATGAGGACAGCGGCGTCAGGGCCGGGTTTCTCGGCATCGCCTACGACGTCATGCGAGATCCGGACACGCCGCACTATTCCGCCGAGGCGATCCGCGAGCTGATAAAGTGGTTCGAGAAGAACCTCGCCATCCCGGACCGCTTCACCAGCACCACCTCCAAGGGCTGGTACAGGCGGACGGGACGCGCACTCTCCTGGTTCAAGCCGGAGGCGATGGAGGCGATCACCCACGCCCGCGCGCTGGCGGGCCTCCTCGAAGGGGAGGGCGTGCCCGTTACCGTGATCCGCACATCCCGCCCCGGCACCGTCACCTTCGAGGACGACCACCAGATCGTCGCCGAACCCTTCGCCGATACGGCGACGTAGACCGGGCCGTCGTGCCTGTACTATGCTCCAATTCGTTCCTTTCATTCGACTGCCGCACGCATCGCTCTGCTTCAGGCGGATATGCAGCTCCACCAAGGACGCGTTCATGACCCGACACCTGCGACGGACGCTCCTGGCGTTTGCGCCTCTGGTCCTCCTCGCCGCCTGCGCGACTTCCGAGCCCTCGGCGTCTTTCGACGACCTCACGGACGCCGCGCTGCTCATCGCGGAAGTCGACGTCTCGAAATACGACCGGCTCGTTTTCGAGATGGACGGCGAGGCCGCCGTGACGGGCAATCATCGCGTCTCCCGGACTGGGGACAGGTATTCGTGGCAGCGAGGCGCTCCATCCTGCTCTGCCCTGCTGGAGACGAACAGTCCGCGCGAGCGGACCGTGATGAAGCTGCGGGTGCCGCCTGGAGAGCACCAGCTCGTCGCCCTCATCGCCGGCTGCGAGGGCATGGGCGGCATGGATGTCGCCACTGTCTTCACCGAGCTTTCTCCGGCCAACTTCACCTTCGAGGTAGAGGCGGGCGAGGTCCTCTACCTCGGCCGCCTGCGCGTTGCGGACCATCCCAAGACGATGATGCCGACGCTCTCCTTCTGGGGGGCTGAGGAGACGGATGCGCTAGGCATCCTCGAAGGGTCGGAGCTTTCGAACCGGCTGCGCGTCTACGATCCCGGTGAGCAACCCGCACTCAACGCCCTCGTGCCCGAGCACGAGAGCACGCCGAACCGTCTCGGCTCGCACGTCATCATCCTCCGCTGAGGCGCATCCGTTCTACGGTCCCCGCGTCCCCGCGTCTTCGAAGACCTTCTCATGCACGCTGCCCGGCTCCGGCAGGCCTTCGCCGTTCATGACGCGCGGGCCGATGGGGGAGGCGAGGAGCTCTGCGAGCGTGTCGAAATCTTCTCTCGCATTGACGCGGGGGAAGGGCTCGTCAGGCTCTGCCTGCCCCAGAAAGCGACAAAGCGGCCCCCAGCCCTCGGCGACCTTGAAGACCAGCAGGCGGTCTGGCGGCACCGCTTCGCGCACCGCCGCCTCGTGCCGCGCAAAGGTTGCGAGCAGCGCCTCGCGGTCGCCATAGTCCCCGCCCAGATGCTCTTCGATCGTGGCGCGGAGCATCCGCTCCCACTTCGTGCCGGCCAGCCTGTCATGCAGGACCGGGCTGAAGATCGTCGCCTGTGTCGACCGGAACCATGTTTCTGGGTCGCGCGTGGTCAGGACCACTTTCGCCTCCGGATAGGCGGCGGCAAGATCCCGCCAATAGCTCGCGGCGGGAAAATCCACCGTCGCTGCATAATCCGCGAAGATCGCGTCCCAGTCCGGGCGCCCCTCCGCCGCATCGAGCCACAGATCCATGTGGCCCGCCCGGCCGAGCACCTCGCTCATGTGATAACAGGGCGCGCCGAGCAGCCGCTCGAGCGCGATCTTGAGGGAGGCCGTCCCGGTCCGCCCGAAGCCCGCGCCGATCACTTCCAGGCCCTTGCCGCCTTGGCCGCCAGCCGGGCCAGTCATTGCATCACCGGCCCGGAGGGCTCGTCGCTGCCATCGGGCGCGGCGCCGTCCACCTCATCCTCCGTGAAGCTCTCTTCGAGCTTGGCCTTCAGCTTGTGCCACAGCTCGACCTCGCGCGGGCCGCCATCGCGGGCATTCGCGCCCATCTGCCTGACGAGGTCGCCGGCCTGTCCGCCGATGCGCTTCTGAGCGCGTTCGGCGAAGGCCGCGATCTCGGCCCTGCTGGGCACGGGCAGCGCCGCGGCCGCGTCGTCCTTCATCTGGTTGAGGAAGGATCCGATCTCGTCCTTTTCCGCGATCTCCCGCGCATGGCTGAGGCCCCGGCCCATCTTCTGCGCGGCGCGGGCCATGACGGCCATGTCCTCGTCGGACAGGACCGACAGCTTGGCGCTCAGCGTGTTGGCCCGCTGGGCGAGCTGCGTGAAATAGGGATGGCCGCTCGGGCGCAGGGTGAGGAAGTCGACGAGGCCGGCAAGGTCGGTCGTCAGCGTGCCGATCCCGTCCTCCTCGGTCCTGAACCGGTCCTGGCAGGTATAGATCAGGAAGCCGGTCGTCCCCTGCACCACGCCCGCGATCGTCTTGCGCTCCTCCTCGAACAGGAAGAGGTCGTCGCGAACGAGATCGGGCGCGGTATAGAGAAGCGCCCGGTTGCGGATCGAATGGAGCGCCATCCACAGGCGCCCCACATCGATGCGGATCTGCTCGATCGCGCGGGTCTCGGCCCTGTCGGCGACGATGACCGCGATGATGGCGATGGCGCCGACCATCAGTGCGAAGAGCGTCGAGACCGCCGCCGATATCGTCGCGACATCGGCGAGATGGCTCATCCGCGCGGCATCGCCGAAGCGGAAAGGCGGCGTCCCGGTGAAGCCGAGAATGAAGATGGCGATGCAGGTTGCGGCGCTCAGCCCCGCAATGCCGAGAGCCAGCCTCAGATAGAGGCTGAGCGGCCGTTGTGGCGATGTCATGCGCAAGTCTCCCCCCTTCTTGCATGCGGCGCCCGGCAGCGCGCCCCGAAGGGCCGCCGCCGGAGCCTTTCCTAGATCCTCCGCACCCGCAGGGCGGCGCGGGACGGCGCGTGCCTGCGCCGCCCATAGACGGTCCGCTCGATGCGGCGCGGCGCGGCCCGCCGCGCCAGAACGAGAAGCGCGATCCCGGCCGCCATCATCGGCAGGGCCGGGGGCAGCGGGATCGGCGCCAGCTCCAGCACGCGGCCGAGTTCGGGCGACAGCCCGTTCTCCGTGACGTAGATCGTCCCGTCCGGTCCGAGCGCGAGACTGGTCGGATTGATCAGCCCGGTGATCAGCAGGGTTCTGATCCCCAGATCGTCGATGGCGTAGAGCGAACCGATCATCTCCGGCCCGGTCAGGCTGTCGCTGTCGAGCTCCAGCGCGAAGATCGTGCCGTCCTCGCCGAAGGCGACGTCGATCAGATTGGTGAAGCCGCCCGCGACCGTGCCGACACTGCCGTCAGTCCCGACGGAGAACACGTTCGCCGCGCCCTCCACGAAGGGAAAGCCCGTCAGCTGCACGACCAGCGCCTCGCCGTCTTCGCCGAGCGCCACGCCCGTGGGCACGGCCTGATAGAAGGGCGGGCCGAAGGGGAGGGGGTTCGCCGTCTCCGGGAGGGCGGCGAGCGTTTCGATGGTGCCGTCGCCTGCCACCGTCAGCACGGTGTTCCCGCCCGCATCGGTGACGACGAAGCCGCCCCCGTTCGCCGCCAAGCCCCAGGGGTTGCTGTTCAGATCCGCCCCGTCGGGATTCTCCGCCTGCTCGAACGCGGCGAGGTCGGCGACTGGAACGAAGCTCGTCCCGTTCCAGGCCGTCAGCTGCCCGAACAGCTCGGCGCCGCTCTCTCCGGACAGCGTGCCGCGCAGGGTCGGATCCGTGCCGAAGCCGAACAGGGCGTAGAGCGTTCCGTCGCTGCCGAAGGCGATATCGTGGATCCCGCTCGCGCCGAAGCCGCCTTCGGGCGCGAGGGAGGGCAAACCGTCTGCCACCGTCTCCTGAACCCCGCCGGAATAGCGGGTGAGGACGCCCGTCGCGCCATAGTAATTGGTGACGCCGTCGCCGAGAACGATGGATGGCCCCTCGCCGCCTTCGCCCGCCTCGGCGACCCAGATCGTGCCGTCCGGCCCGACGGTCAGCCCGCGCGGGTTCGCGAGCCCGTCCATCAGAACCCGTTCGACCGTATAGGTCGCGGCCGCGGCCGGGTCGGCCCAAGCCAGGAGCGGCAGGGCGGACGCCGCCGCCAGAACGCCGAGCATGCCGCGGGACAGGCGGGCCCGGCCATGAATGGCAGTCATGGAAGTCTCCCTCGAAGAACGGGCATCGCCCGTCACAGGTCTCGCACGCGCTCTCGGCGACGAGCCCGGCAGGGCGGACTGCCCCTCTCAGCCCGCCTTCGCGTCGTATGGGAGCGGTCGGATTCTACGCCTCCGAAGGCTGGCTCGCTAGCGATTTGCGCAGCAGCGGGACGGCTCTGCGCAGAGGGCGGGACGCCGGGGGCCGGGCATGCCAAGCTTGCCCCGCTGCAAGCCTGGACCGTGCCCATGCGCTCTTTTCTCTATGTGTCTCTTCTGGCCCTTGCCGCCTGCGGCGGAGCGGAGAACGTCCCGATCGAGACCCGGCCCGAAGGCGTGGCGCCGGGACCGAACTGTCCGGCTTCGGGATATCAGGACATGGTCGGGCGGCAGATTGCGGCGGTGACCCTGCCGGACGACCTCTACACCCGCATCATCCGGCCGGGTGACGTCGTCACGATGGAATATATCGCGGGCCGCATGACGATCGAGGTGGACAAGGAGGGCGTCATCACCTCCATCCGCTGCGGCTGACGCGAAAAAGGGCGCGCCCGCCTCTCCCTCCAGAGGCTGTCGGCGCACCCTGAGTGTCCGGCGGGGACGATGCCCCGCCGATCGCGGCTCTTACGACCGCTTGGTCTTGCGGCGGGCGAGGCCGCCCGCGACCAGCGCCGGCACGAAGAGCGCCGCGGCGCCCGGCAGCGGAACCGGGTTCACGCCGATCGCGTCGAGGTCGAAGCCGTCCGTGCTGGGCGAGTTCGGGAAGTTCATCAGCGTGGTGTCGACCAGCGCGATATAGGTGAAGCTGCCCGGGATCAGGAGCGAGGCGCCGCCCTGGGCATCGCCGTTGAAGATCTCGCCCGCCAGGGTGAAGTCGGACAGGTCCGAATAGTCGTGGCTGCCGAAATCATAGTCGGTGCCGTAATAGACGGCGAGGCTCTCGGGATAGGTGCAGCTGCCGTCTTCGGCCTGCGTGCAGTTGAAGGTCACCTCATAGGCGGTGACATCCGAGCCTTCGCCATAGGTCAGGCCGCCAAAGCCGAACACCGCGAAGCCCGGATTGGCGCCGTCCGCTTCGGTCAGGCCGAGCGACAGGAAATCACCGTCGGGCGCGCCGAGCGCGTTGGTTTCATCGTCGCGGTCGTTCTGCGCGCCGACCGTGCCGTTGTTTTCCCAGTCGATGGCCGTTGCATAGACGGTCGCGGCCTGAGCGCCGCCGGTGAGGAGAGCGACGCTTGCGGCCGCTGCGAGAAGAGCTTTCATGGGTACCCCCTGCTTCATCGTTCCCCGCCGACACCGTGCCGGCGGTAACGAAGCGGTAAGATGCATGAACGATGCCATAACCATTCTTCATGGGGCTGAACCCGCCCGGCGCGGACGTGTTGGCGAAGCTTGTTTCCGGAAGGAGCTTTCCCATGGCCAAGTCCAAGGACCCCCAGTTCACCATGCGCGACCCGCGCACCGCCTATCCGCAACCGCCTTTCCCCAAGCAGCCGCAGGACGCGCCGGGCACGATCGCCAAGATGGATCCCGCCCCCGATCACGGTGAGGACTCCTATGTCGGCTCAGGCCGCCTGAAGGGGCGCAAGGCGCTCATCACCGGCGGGGACAGCGGCATCGGCCGCGCCGTCGCCATCGCCTATGCCCGCGAGGGCGCCAGGGTCTGCGTCAACTATCTCGAAGCCGAGGAGGAGGACGCGCAGTCGCTGAAATCCCTGATCGAGGGAGAGGGCGGCGAGATCACGCTGATGCCGGGCGATCTTATGGACCAGGCCTTCTGCGAAGGTCTCGTCTCCAAGGCTGCCGATGCGATGGACGGCCTCGACATCCTCGTCATCAATGCGGGCAAGCAGGTGCGCCAGGACGACGTGCAGGACATCTCGGCCGAGCAGTTCGACCAGACGATGAAGACCAATGTCTATGCCATGTTCTGGATGGCGAGGGCGGCGCTGCGCCTGATGCCGCCGGGCTCCGCGATCATCACCACGACCTCGATCCAGGGCTTCAGCCCGTCGCCCGCGCTTCTCGACTACGCCACCACGAAATTCGCGATCCGCGGCTTCACCGAGGCCCTCGCCCAGACCGCGATCGAGCAGGGCATCCGCGTCAACGGCATCGCGCCGGGGCCGTTCTGGACGCCGCTCCAGCCATCGGGCGGGCAGAGCCAGGAGAAAGTGCACGAGTTCGGCAGTTCGACGCCGATGAAACGGCCGGGCCAGCCTGCGGAAATCGCGCCCGCCTATGTCTATCTCGCCTCCGGCGAGTCGAGCTATGTGGCCGGCGAGATCCTCGGCCTGACCGGCGGCAAGCCGATCAGCTGACCCCGACGGCTGGCCGCCGTCACCTGACGACGGTCAGCCGCTCCGCCGCGCGGGTCACGCCCGTATAGAGCCAGGCCATCTTGTGCTCTCTGAAGGCGAAGCTCTCGTCGAAAAGGACGACCTCGTCCCATTGCGACCCCTGCGCCTTGTGCACGGTCAGGGCGTAGCCATAGTCGAACTCGTCGGAGCGGCGGCGCTTGGGCCAGGGCAGGGCGTCGGCCTCCCCGGTGAAGAATTCGGGCAGGACATTGACCCGCGTGCTGCGCCCGCCATCCTCCGGCAAGAGGTCGAGGCGCAGCATGCCGCGCTTTTTCGAATGCCGGGCCTTCACCGTCCACATGCCGCCGTTCAGAAGGCCCTTCTGCTTGTTGTTCCGCAGGCAGACGAGGCGTTCTCCGACCCAGGGGCTCTCCCCGTCGAACCCCAGGCGCTCGCGCATCCGCTCGTTGTAGCGGCGGCGATTTCGGTTCGTACCCACCAGGACCTGATCGGCATCCATCACGGCCTGCGGGTCGAGATCGGACTTCCGGATCACCTTGGCATCGCCGTGATCGCCGAAGTCCGGCACCTCGCCCTCGCGGATCTGCATGGACAGTCGGACGATGGGGTTGTCCGCCGCCTGGCGATGCACCTCGGTCAGCATGACGTCCGGCTCGGCTTCGGTGAAGAAGCCGCCGCCCTTCACGGGCGGCAGCTGCGCCGGGTCGCCGAGCACCAGGACCGGCGCGCCGAAGGAGAGGAGGTCGCGGCCCAGATCCTCGTCCACCATCGAACACTCGTCGATGATGATGAGGGCGGCATCGCCCGCGGGCGCATCCCGACGGATGGTGAAGAGCGGCTGCTCGTCCTCGGCCTCGTCCTCATCCGCCTTGGCGGGGCGATAGATGAGGGAGTGGATCGTCTGCGCGCCCTGGCAGCCCTTCTGGCGCATGACATGCGCCGCCTTGCCGGTGAAGGCGGCGAATCGGACCTCGCCGTCCACGCCTTCGGCCAGATGCTGGGCCAGCGTCGTCTTGCCCGTTCCGGCAAAGCCGAAGAGGCGGAAAACCTGGCTGTCGCGCTTGTTCAGCCATCGCGAAGCCTGCTTGAGGGCATCGTCCTGTTGCGGAGACCATTTCATGAACATCGCTCTAGCAGGCGCAGCGGAAAGGGCCAGCCCCGAGCCCTCCTACAAGCGGGAGGATTTCTTTTCGCCATGCAGCCCCGGGAAGAGTCTGGAACGGCCTCCAAGTCAGGATAGAAAATATAGGATAGGCCGATAAGTTCCATCCTCTTGTAACATATGTAAACATCGGCAGTAACGGCAATGTTACCAGGTGGAAACCATAACTGCGTTTCTTGGTTACCAAGGACAATGCCGATCTGCTATTGGGTCGATCGACCGGCCCCCTGCATCCTGCCGGGCGGCCGAGCCATGAGACGACATCGAAGGAGGGACCCGATGAAGACGTTCAAGAAGCTTGCTATCGCTGCCGGCGTCGCTTTGGCGCCGCTGGCACTCACCCCGGCAAACGCAGCCGTCGCCCTGTTCACCACCGCTGATGCCGGCGGCGACGGGATCCTGAATGCGCCCGACCAGTTCCAGATCCTCAATGCCCGCGTCGACCCGCTCGGCGAGCTGAATTCCGAGACCAATGAGGTCTCCTTCCAGGTCGGCAGCCGCGTGGACAGCGTCTTCCTCGATTTCGGCGTCATTCAGGCCCAGCCTGACCGCGACGAAGCGCTCGCCCGCGGGATTGAGAACTTCATCCTGACGGTGACGGGCAATCTCGGCACCAATGTGTCGTTCCAGATCACGGATGACACCGGCACTCTCCTGCTGACGAGCCTGCAATCCTTCGCCGTCAGCGGCAACGAGATGCTGACCTTCATGTTCACCGGCACGGCCTTTGGCGGCCCCGGCACGCGTCCGTCCTACGATGTCGGCGTGTTCGGCAACGAGGCCATCCCGCTTCCGGGCGCAGCGGTCTTCTTCCTGACCGCGGCTGCGGCGGGCGGTGGTCTGCGCCTGCGCCGCAAGCGGGCCTGACAACCGGATCCAGTCTGGATCCTGCTGGTTCTGCAAAGGCCCCCGCCGCTACCGGCGGGGGCTTTTTGCTGCCCTGCTGGGTATGGGCGCGAAAAGCCGGTCCTCAGCTATCCTCGCTCCAGAAGGTCCGTCCCATCCCGCGGCGCTGAAGCTGATCTCGAACTCGCCTTCTTGCATAGGCGGACCAAGAGACTTCGCAGCTGTCTTCGAGGGACAGTCTCAGTTCGCCTCTGTCGAGTGCTGCATACCCCTCCGCCACCCAGCTATCCCACTCCAACGCAATTGCACGATATTCGGCTGCGCCTCGGGAACGGCCTCTCGTCATCCAGCTGGCGTAGTAGCCCTTGAGCGCTTCATGGTCTTCAGCGTCCTGAACCGGAAGGCTGATCCCCTCCGCGCGCAGCATCACCCGGAAGAACTTCACCCCAACTCCACCCACACCGGCACATGGTCCGACGGCTTGCACGAGCCGTCTCCCTGTTCGGGGTCGCGCACATCGGCATCGACGCCGCCGCCCTCCAGCCTGTCCGCCGCCTGCGGCGAGAGGAGGAGGTGGTCGATCCGCAAGCCGTTGTTCTTGCCCCAAGCCCCGCGCTGATAGTCCCAGAACGTGTAGTAGTCGTGCCCGATCAGGTGCGGCAGCGCATCGGTCAGGCCGTGATTGAGGATGCGCCGATAGGCCTGGCGGCTTTCGAGGCGGAAGAGCGCGTCGTCCACCCAGCGGTCCGGCGCATAGACGCCGCTCGGCTCGGGAATGACGTTGTAGTCGCCGGCGAGGACGAAGCTCTCCTCGTCTTCGAGAAGGCGCGCCGCATGCCGCTCGAACGCCTCCATCCAGGCGAGCTTGTAGTCATATTTCGGCCCCGGCGCCGGGTTGCCATTGGGCAGGTAGAGCCCGCCGACACGCACGGCCTCCGCATCCTCCGGCACGATCAGCGCCTCGATATAGCGGCTGTTCTCGTCCTCGAAGCCCGGCAGGCCGCGGATCACGTCTTCTGCCGGATGCTTGGAGAGGAGCGCGACCCCGTTATAGCTCTTCTGTCCGTAGACATAGCAGTTATAGCCGAGATCCTCGAAGGCCTCGGCCGGGAACTTCTCGTCCACGCATTTGATTTCCTGCAACACGCAGACATCGGGCTCGGCGGCGCGGAACCAGTCGAGCACGCGGGGCAGGCGCGCGCCCACCGAATTGACGTTCCAGCTTGCGATTTTCATCAGTTCAGGAACCCGTCCTGCATATAGACCGCTCCGTTCTCGAACTGATTGCGCAGCACCTGCAGGTCGTCGAGCTCGAAGATCATGGCGTCCCCCGCCGCGATGGCGACCGTCAGCCAGAGGAGGGCGAGGGTGAAGACGCCGACCGCGAAGGCGGCGAAGCGGAACAGGACGACATTGATCGTCGTGTGGATCACCGCATGCGCGATGCGCGACAGGACGAAGGTCCAGGCGAGGAGGCCCGTCCACCACCCGGTCGCGCCGAACAGGATCGCGAAGACGCAGGCGACATAGAACAGCACCGGCAGCTCGAACTGGCTGCCATAGCTGTTGGCGGTCTTGCGGCTGTCCTCGGAATAGAGCGTGCTGTCGAGCGATGCCCGCTGCATCAGCGCCGGATCGGCCTTGAGGTCCCGCCTGCGCTTGATCGGCAGGAAGGCCAGAATGGTCAGGGTCAGGCCGACCTGGATCAGGACCGGCAGAAAGATCGAATACATGGGCGCCCTCCTCGAAGGCTACGCCCTAGCCGCGTTCTGCCGGATGCCCAAGAGGGCGCCGTTCAGCCGGTCTCGGCGAAATAGTCGAGCGCAGCGCGCGCGACGTCCTCGCCCCGCTCCTGCACGAAATGATGCGCGCCTTCGACGTGATAGGGCGCGGAGCATCCCTTGATCTCGTGGCGCAGCCGCTCCATCGCCTTTGGCGGGATGACCTGGTCGTTGGGCCCCACGGCCATGAAGGCGGGCTTGTTCCAGCGGTTCCAGTATTCGGCGGCCCGCTGGCCCAGCATGTAGCCGTCCATCTCCGGCTTGAGCGGCACGAGCAGCGGGAAGACATGCGGCGCCACCTTGTAGGAGGCATCGGGGAAGGGCGCGTCATAGGCGGCGATCTCCGCCTCCGACAAAGCGCCGCCCGATCCCTGATTGACGATCTGGCCGACCGGCATGTCCGTCGCCGAAGCGGCCAGCGCCCGCCATTTGCCGAAGCCGGTCTTGGGCTCTCCGCCCGAGAACACGTCCTCGGCCAGCCGCGTGGTTTCCGGCTCGAGAGGCAGGGCCGTGTCCATGACAAGGAGGCGCGCATAGCGCGTCGCATGCTCGATCGGCAGGGTCAGCCCCAGGACCCCGCCCCAGTCCTGGCAGACCAGCGTGATGTTCCGAAGGTCGAGCCGCTCGATCAGGTTGAGAAGGGATTGGCGGTGGAAGCTGTAGGTATGGGTCTCCTTCGAGACCGGCTTGTCCGAGCGCCCGAAGCCGAACATGTCCGGCGCCACCACGCGCTTGCCCGCTTCGAGCAGCACCGGGATCATCTTGCGGTAGAGGAAGCTCCAGGTCGGCTCGCCGTGCAGGCACAAAAAGACCTCTGCGTCCCTCGGCCCCTCGTCGATATAGGCCATGCGCAGGCCCGGATAGCCCGGCAGGTCGTCGACATAGTGGGGTTCGTAGGGAAAGTCCGGCAGGTCGGCGAACCGCTCATCCGGCGTGCGCAGCGCTTCGATCTTCATGGGCCTACTCCCTTTATCCGTTTCCCAACCGCTAGCACGGCGAGGAGCGGGCGGCGTAGGCTGGCCTGCACACGAGGTCGGGAGGCCGGCGGCGCTGCCGCCGGCCCGCCGCGTCAGCGATCCTCGTCGTCGCCGCCGCCCGTGACGACGCCGCTCAGATCCTCATCGTCGTCATCGTCGTTGAGCAGCGTGTCGTCGTCGTCGTCATCGTCGAGATCGACACCGAGATCGGCGAGTTCGTCGTCCTCGTCATCATCGTCGTCGCTGTCATCGCCCTCGTCGTCGAGGCTCGCCCGGCGCTTGGACTGGGCGACGGCTTCGTCGTCGTCCGCCTCGTCGAGCGAGGTTTCCCGCTCGTCGCTGGCATCGTCGGTTTCGTCCTCGTCGTCTTCGTCCTCGGGAGCCGCCTTCTTCGCCTTCGCCTTGACCGTCTCGTCTTCCTTGCGGGTCCGGCGCGGCTTGAGGAGCGCCTCGGGCGTGAACTCCTCGTCGCATTTGGGGCAGTGGGCGGGGTCCTTGCCGAGGTCGTAGAAGCGCGCGCCGCAATTGGGGCAGTCGCGTTTGGTTCCAAGCTCTTCGTTCGCCACGGAATCGTCCTAACGTACAGGGTGAATAGGGAAGGGGCGGCCTCGCGCCCCAAGGGAGCCAGTGAGCGGTGTTGCCAGAGGGTGATAGGGCTGTCAAAATTCGCATTCTCCCCGGGAGCGACGCGTCATGACGATCATTGCGGCCCCCTCGGGGCCTCTGCGCGGGCGCATCCGCGTGCCAGGCGACAAGTCGATCTCTCACCGCGCACTGATCCTCGGCGCCCTGGCGGAGGGAGAGACGCTTATCCGCGGCCTCCTCGAAGCCGATGACGTCCTGCGGACGGCCGCGGCGCTCAGAACGCTCGGCGTCGAGGTCGAGAGGGCAGAGGGGCTCTGGCGCGTCCTCGGCGGCGACTGGAGCGGCCCAGAGCGCCAGCTCTATATGGGCAATTCGGGCACGGGCGCGCGGCTCCTGATGGGCGCGGCCGCGGGGCAGGGCATCGCCTGCTCGTTTTCCGGCGATGCCTCCTTGCGCGGCCGGCCCATGGCGCGGGTCACCGACCCGCTCGGCGAGATGGGCGCGGCGTTCGAAACGCGCGAGGGGCGCCTGCCCGTCGCGCTGGCGGGCGGCACCCTCCATGCCATCCGCTACCGGCTGCCCAAGCCCTCGGCGCAGGTGAAATCGGCCATCCTCCTCGCCGCGCTCGGCGCCAGCGGCAGGACCGTGATCGAAGAGCCCGTGCCGACGCGCGACCATACCGAAAGAATGCTCGCGGCCTTCGGCGCCTCCCTCAGCATCAAGGAGACACCGGAAGGAGGGCGCATCCTCGCGCTCGAGGGCGGTCAGCGCCTCGCCGCCACCGAACTCACAGTGCCGGCCGATCCGTCTTCCGCCGCCTTCCCGCTCGTCGCGGCCTGCACCCTCGCGGGCTCCGAAGTCGACATCGAGGGTGTGCTGATGAACCCGCGCCGCACCGGCCTCATCTCCGTCCTGCGGCGCATGGGGGCCAGCATCGAGGAGCGCGCCTCCAGAACCGAGGGCGGCGAGCGGGTCTGCGACCTGCGCGTCGGCGGCGGCCCGCTCCACGCCGCGAAGGTCCGCGCCGAAGAGGCCCCGGACATGATCGACGAATTCCCCATACTCGCCGTCGCGGCGGCCTGCGCCGAGGGAACCACGCGGATGGAGGGGCTGGCCGAGCTGCGCGTGAAGGAATCGGACCGCCTCGCCGCCACCGCCGCGCTGCTCGAGGCCAATGGCGTCGCCTGCCGCAGCGGGGAAGACTGGCTCGAGGTCGATGGCCGCGCCGGCGGGGTTCCGGGCGGCGGGCTTGTCGAGGCGCGCCACGATCACCGCATCGCGATGGCGACGCTCATCCTCGGCCTCTCCGCCAAGCGGGAAGTCGCCGTGGACGAGGCGGGCAGCATCGCCACCTCCTTCCCGGATTTCGTGCCGCTCATGCGCTCGGCCGGGGCGGAACTCTCGCAGAGTACTGCATAAAATGATTGTGCGCCCCCTCGCGGCCGTGCCAACGTCCGGGGTGGGGGAAAGAGAGGCGTGACGCGCGATCGGCCCCTCGCGGTGCCAGCACCGGGCAGGATGTGCCCCTCGCGCGTCACACCCCACTGCATTCTCCGCAGAGGCGGAAGCAGATGCCCATCCGCATTGCCTCCGCGTCCCCACACGCTAGAGCCGGAGTAAATGGCCACAGCGACCGACAGCACCTTCCTCGTGCAGGCTGCCACCTATCTGGGGGCGACCGCGATCGCCGTTCCGGTGTTCAAGCGGCTCAAGCTCGGCACGATCCTCGGCTTCCTCGCCGCCGGCGTGGCGCTCGGCCCCTCCGGGCTCGCGCTTCTGCAGGCCGAGGAGGGCATGTTCCACGTCGCCGAGTTCGGCGTGGTCCTCTTTCTCTTCGTCGTGGGGCTAGAGCTGAGCTTCGCGCGGCTCTGGTCGCTGCGCCGCACGATCTTCGGGCTGGGACTGCTGCAAATGCTGCTGACCGGCAGCGTTCTCGGCGGCGCCTTCCTGATGATGGGCCTGCTGACGCCGGGTCCAGCCATGCTGGCGGGCTTCGCGCTCGCCTGCTCCTCGACGGCCTTCGCATTGTCGCTGCTCGAGGAGCGGGGCGAGCTGAACACGCCCTACGGCACCAAGGCGTTCTCGGTGCTCCTGTTCCAGGATCTGGCCGTGATCCCGCTTCTTGCGGCCGTGCCCTTCGTCGCGCTGGCCCAGCAGGGCGCGGCCGAAGGCATGGAGATGGACTGGGAGGCGATCCTCTTCGCCGCCGGGGCCATCGCGCTTCTCATTCTTATGGGCCGGTTCCTCCTGAACCCCTTCTTCCGGCTCGTCGCCGTGTCGGGATCGCGCGAAGCCTTCACCGCGGCGGCGCTCTTCGTCGTGGCGGGCGTCGCGCTCCTGGTGTCCGAGGCAGGCCTCTCCATGGCGCTCGGCGGCTTTCTGGCGGGCGTGCTTCTCGCGGAGTCGAAATTCCGCCACCAGATCGAGTCCGACATCGAGCCCTTCCGGGAGCTTCTGCTCGGCCTCTTCTTCATCGGCGTGGGCATGCAGCTCGATCTGGGCGTGGTCTGGTCCTATTGGTGGATCGTGCTCGGCGCGACGGCCGGCCTGATCCTCTTCAAGATGACGGTGCTCTTCTTGCTCGCGCGCCTGTTCGGCGCCAGGGACAGGGAGCCGTGGCGCATCGCGGCGGTGCTCTGCCAGGGCGGCGAGTTCGGCTTCGTCGTCTTCAGCCTCGGGGCGGGGCGCGGCGTCTTCGACCCGGAGCTGGCGACACTTCTCTCCGCCATCGTCACCCTGTCCATGATGGTGACGCCGCTGATCGTCTCGGCGCTGGCCGGCGGGCGGCGCAGCAGCGCAGAACGACCGCATCCGCCCCGCGATGAGCGGCGGGACGTCCTCCTCGTCGGCTTCGGCCGGGTGGGCCAGATCATCGCGCAGGTCCTGATCGGCTCGGGCGTGAAGGTGACGGCCATCGATTCGGACCCCGACCGCATCGCCACGGCGCGCAGCTTCGGCCACGAGGTCTATTACGGCGACGGCACGGACCTGCACCTCCTCATGCATGCCGGCGCGCTGTCGGCCGACGCGATCGTCTTCGCGATCAGGGACACGCCGGGCATGAAGCGGACGATCCGCGCGGTGCGCGAGCGCTGCCCCAAGGTCCGCATCGTCGCGCGGGCCTATGACCGCATGGCGGCGCTGGAGCTGATGGATTCGGAGGCGGATCTCGTCATCCGCGACACGCTCGAGTCCGCGCTGCTCACGGCGGGAGAGACGCTGCGCTTCCTCGGCCGCTCCGACGGCACGGTCACCGACGTTCTGGCGGAGTTCCGCGAGCGCGATCAGGACCGCCTCCTCGCGCAGAAGGCCGAGGGCATCTATGCGCAGAAGGAGCGCATCGGTTCGCCCTTCGCCGCCGCCCGCCGCGACCGGAAGCCCGAAGACGTCGCCGAATAGCCGCCCGCCTGCTAGATGGAGCCCATGACCGCCTTCGCCCTGACCTATGCCGGCCTTCTGGCCATCATCTGGCTGCGCTACGGCCTCGTTGCCGGCCTCTTCCACGGCCTTTTGTGGATGCGGCCCGAGGACCGCGTGCGCGGCGTGCGGCTCGCCAAGATGCGACCGACCCGCAAGGCGATCTGGCGCGAGGCGAGAACCTCCTTCTTCGTCAGCTTCATCTACGCGCTGCCCGCCGCCGTGCTGATCGAGGCATGGAAGCGGGGCGGCACGATGATCTATGACGGAACGCCGCAGGGCCTTCTTGCCTGGCTCTACCTGCCGCTCAGCGTCCTCGCCTATCTCGTCCTGCACGACGCCTATTTCTACTGGACGCACAGGGCCATGCATCACCCGCGCCTCTATGCGGCGACGCACAGGACCCACCACGTCTCAAAGCAGCCCACGCCCTGGGCCAGCTTCGCCTTCAGCCCGTGGGAAGCGCTGATCTCGGCCTGGTTCGTGCCCGCGCTCGCCTTCGTGCTGCCGATCCATATCGGCGCCTTCCTCGTCCTCCTGACGGTGATGACGGTGCAGGCGGTCTGCAATCACTCGGGCTGGGAGATCTATCCGAGGCGCTTCCTCGACGGCCCCGTCGGGCGGCACCTCATCACGGCGCGGCACCACAATCTCCACCACACCCGCTTCGCGCGGAATTACGGGCTCTATTTCCGCTGGTGGGACCGCTTGTGCGGCACGGACGACATGAGCGGCGACCCCATGGCGGCGCCCCAGCCGGCGGGAGCCGGGGCGAGGGCAAGAGCAAGAGCGGCCTGATCCGCGCCCGCTTGCCCTTTGCCGGGCAGGGCGCTAACAGCCCGCTTCCTCCGCGCGGGAGGGCGCCACCCGCACCGCGCACCCATCCTCAAAAAGGAAGGACAACATGGCAAAGAAAGTCGCCGGCTACCTGAAGCTTCAGGTGCCTGCGGGGGCCGCGAACCCGTCCCCGCCCATCGGTCCCGCTCTCGGTCAGCGCGGCCTGAACATCATGGAATTCTGCAAGGCGTTCAACGCGCAGACGCAGGAGATGGAGAAGGGGATGCCGATCCCCACGATCATCACGATCTTCTCCGACAAGTCGTTCAGCTTCAAGACCAAGACGCCGCCGGCCAGCTATCTCATCAAGAAGGCCGCTGGCCTGTCCAAGGGCTCGACCCTGCCGGGCAAGGAAAGCGCCGGCTCGATCTCGCAGGCGCAGCTGCGCGAGATCGCAGAACAGAAAATGGCCGACCTGAACGCGAACGACCTCGATCAGGCGACCAAGATCATCGCCGGCTCCGCCCGCGCGATGGGCCTGAAGGTGGAGGGCTGAGATCATGGCGAAATCCGGAAAACGCATTCGCGCCGCGAAAGAGGGCCTCGACCGCGAGGCGCTGTTCTCGATCGGTGAGGCGGTGAAGACCGTCAAGGACAAGGCCTCGGCCAAGTTCGACGAGACCGTCGAGATCGCGATGAATCTCGGCGTCGACCCGCGCCACGCCGATCAGATGGTCCGCGGTGTCGTCAGCCTGCCCAACGGTACGGGCCGCACGGTCCGCGTCGCGGTCTTCGCCAAGGACGACAAGGCCGAGGAGGCGCGCGCCGCCGGGGCCGACATCGTCGGCGCCGAAGACCTGATGGAGCAGGTCCAGAACGGCCAGATGGACTTCGACCGCGTCATCGCGACGCCGGACATGATGCCCATCGTCGGCCGCCTCGGCAAACAGCTCGGCCCGCGCGGCCTGATGCCGAACCCCAAGGTCGGCACGGTCACGCCGAACGTGAAGAAGGCCGTCGAGGACGCCAAGGGCGGCGCGGTCCAGTTCCGCGTCGAGAAGAACG
Organism: Parvularcula oceani; assembly: GCF_000733125.1. Lineage (GTDB taxonomy): Bacteria > Pseudomonadota > Alphaproteobacteria > Caulobacterales > Parvularculaceae > Parvularcula > Parvularcula oceani. The sequence continues at coordinate 48,954 of NZ_JPHU01000014.1, forward strand.
GCATCATCCATGCCGGCGTCGGCAAGGCGAGCTTCGACGCGGACAAGATCGAAGAGAATGTCCGTACCTTCATCGACGCGGTGAACAAGGCCAAGCCTTCGGGCGCCAAGGGCACTTATATCCGCAAGATCGCGCTCACGAGCACGATGGGCCCGGGCATCAAGATCGACCCGCAGGACGCCTTCGGCAACGCGTAAGCGGCGTGGTCAATTCTCCGAATAAAGAAGGCGGCTCCCGAAGGGGCCGCCTTTTTCATGTTCCGTGCCCGGCAGCGCTGCCCTAGGACCCGCCCGCTGCGGGCGGAGCATCGGGCTGGGCCTCGGGCCGGGTATCGCGAAAGGCCGGAAGCTCCAGGCAGGCCGCTTCGATATCCTGAAGGCGCTGCGGGATCGCCGCTCCGAAACGCCGGGCATTCGAGAGCTGCGGAACGAGCACGAGATCGGCCAGGCTCGGGCGATCGCCGAAACAGAACCGGCTTTGAGTGCTCGTCAGGAGCTGCGCGCTGGCGGCTAGCCCGCTCTCGATCACCTCGCGCGCCCAATGCGCCCGCGCCTCTTCGCCGCCGATCGTCTGCACCTTCTGCAGCACTTTGAGGTTCTGCACCGGATGGATGTCGCAGGCGATGGACTGGGCGAAGGCGTTGATCCGCGCCCTGTCGAGCGGGGCGTCCGGCATCAGCGGAGGCTCCGGATAGACCTCGTCCAGATACTGAACGATCGCCAGGGACTGGGTCAGGACCTGCCCGTCATCCAGGACGAGAGCAGGAAGGAAGCCCTGCGGGTTCACCGCGAGGAAGCCCGGCGAATGCTGCTCGCCGGTCTTGAGGTTCTGGAAGGCCGCTTCATGGGCGACATCCTTGAGCGCCAGGGCGATTCGCACCCGCCAGCTGGCGGTCGAACGGAAATAGGTGTGCAGGATCATTCCGCCGCTCCTCCGATGGTCACGTCCAAGGGCGCCAGATCGCCGATCTCGACACGCAGGCGGTCACCCTCGACCACCGGCCCCACCCCGGACGGGGTTCCCGTATAGATCAGGTCCCCCGGCTCGATCCGGTACAGCCTGGACAGGAAGGAGATGACGTCCGCCACGGGCCAGATCAAGCAGGAGAGGTCCGAGTGCTGGCGCACCTCGCCGTTCACGAGCATCCGGATATCGCCCCTGCTCATGGCGCCTGCGGCATTGGCGGGCCTGATGACGCCGAGCGGGGAGCCCTTCTCGACGTTCTTGGCGGTGTCCCAGGGACGGCCGGCGCCGCGCGCCTCGCGTTGCAGGTCGCGCCGCGTCATGTCGAGGCCGGCGGCATAGCCATGAACATGGCCGAGGCTCTGTTCGGGCGTCAGGTCGCGTCCGCCCTTGCCGATGGCGACGACCAGCTCGGCCTCGAAATGAAAATCTGACGTGCCCTGCGGATAAGGGATGACCGATCCGCTCGGAACCACCGTCTCGGCCCATTTGGTAAAGAAGAACGGAGGCTCGCGGTCGGGATCGCCGCCCATCTCCCGGGCGTGGTCCGCATAATTCCGCCCCACGCAGAAGACGCGCCGGACGGGAAACCCGTCCCCGCTTCCCTCGACTTGCGCGATGACGGGTTCGGGGATGGCGATGCCCGTGCTCATTCTCGTTCCTCCTGATACGCCCGGTCCCCCGGGGCAGAGCAACCTGAAGGCGAAACGGCAAGGCGTCAGGGCAGCCATCCGAAGCGAGATGCCCCGGATAAATCAGCCGATGGAGGAGGAGTGGCGCACCGGGGAGGATTCGAACCCCCGACCCCCAGATTCGTAGTCTGGTGCTCTATCCAGCTGAGCTACCGGTGCGTGGAGGCGGCTTATGACGCCTTCGTTCCGGCCGCGCAAGACCCGGCCGGAACGATTTTTGGCCAGTTTTCCACCTAGTTCGTCACGGACCGCGATCCGCCGCCGCTTCTGCGGCGCGAACGGGGCTTGCCGGGGCGGGCGCCCTCGGGTTTCGCGGGCTTTCCCGCGCCCGGAGACGACTTGCTGCGGCTGCGCTGCCTTTGCGGCCGCGCACGGTTCTGCCCCTTGCGGTGCTGAGGCTTTTCCTTGGGCTGGGGAGGACCGAGCTCCTCGAGCGAGACCGAGCCTTCGGCCACGGGCACGGTCTGCCGCGTCAGCTTCTCGACGGCGCGCAGAAGCGGCACCTCGTCGGCGGAGCAGAAGGCCACCGCCTCGCCAGAGCGCCCGGCGCGCGCCGTGCGGCCGATGCGGTGGACATAGGCTTCGGCCACTTCGGGCAGGTCGTGCTGGATGACGTGACTGACGCCCGTGACGTCGATGCCGCGCGCGGCGATGTCGGTCGCCACGAGGACGGGCAGCTCGCCGCCCGAAAAGGCCTTGAGCGTGCGCTGCCGCGCGTTCTGGGCCTTGTTGCCGTGGATCGCGCCGCTCTCGATGCCGCGCGCGCCGAGGGCTTTGACGATCTTGTCGGCGCCATGCTTGGTCCGGCTGAAGACGATGGCCTTGGTGACCTCCGGGTCGGACAGGATCTTCGCGAGCGCGTCGACCTTGCCGGCTTTCGGCACGAACAGGACCGACTGCTCGACCCGGTCGGCGGTCTTGGCGACGGGCGTGACCTCGACCCGCGCGGGATCGGTCAGGAGGTCATTGGCGAAGCGGACGATCTCCTTCGGCATGGTGGCCGAGAAGAGGAAGGTCTGCACGCGCTCGGGCATGGCGCGGCGGATGCGCTGGATCGGCTTGATGAAGCCCATGTCGAGCATCTGGTCGGCCTCGTCGAGGACGAGCATCCCCGTCTCCGAAAGATCGACGAGGCCCTGATCCATCATGTCGTTGAGGCGCCCCGGCGTCGCGACCAGAACGTCGACGCCGCCCGCCATGGAGCGGCGCTGGCGGTTCACCGGCACGCCGCCGATGATCAGCGCGGTGCGCACGCGCATCTTGCCGCCATAGGCCTGCACCCGCTCGAGGATCTGCACGGCGAGTTCCCGCGTCGGCGCGAGAATCAGCGCGCGCGGCTGCTTCGCGGTCCAGCGGACGGGCTGTTCGTGCAGGCGGTGCAGGATCGGCAGGACGAAGGCGGCCGTCTTGCCCGTGCCGGTCTGCGCGATGCCGAGGACGTCGGAGCCCTTCATGGCGGGCGGAATCGCCTGCGCCTGGATCGGGGTCGGCTGGGTGTGGCCTTCGGCGTCGAGCGCGCGCGAAAGAGGCGCGGCGAGCGCGAGGTCGGAAAATTGAGTCATGGAAACTTTCGATGTCCGGCGCATCGGATGAGCACCGGTGGGGAGGCCGCCACGCGTGCAGGGGCAGCCTCGAAAGGGTGAGCAGGCGCCGGAGAAACCCGGCAGCACGCTGCTGCTGTCCGCGATCTGGGCCGTGCGGCCCGGGAAAGCAAGCCCGCATCTTTTCCCGCCGGGAAGGCGTCACCGGGACAGGCGCTGCTCCACCGCTGCGCGATAGGCGCGGCTGACGGGAACCTCGTCCCCGCCTGCGAGGAGCGCGGTCGCGCCGCCCTGTCCGTCGGCCCGCACTTCGCGCACCGCCAGGAGGTTCACGAGCCAGGAGCGATGAGTGCGCACCGCCGGGACACCGGCTTCGATCAGCGCCGCCTCCAGCGCCTTCAGCGTGTCGCGCGCGAGGATGGGCGGGCCGTCCCCGCCGACCTCGACGTAATTTCCCGCCGCGCGCGCCCATGAGAAGCTCTGCGGATCGAGATAGGTCGTCCGGCTTCCCGTCTTCAGCGGCAGCCGCGTCTGGTTGAGCGCCTGCGCAGGCCGCCCGGGCGCGCCTCGCATGCTCCGGCGCACGCCCTCGGCGACGGCCAGGATCAGGAGATAGCTCAGCGCGTCCTTGCGGTATTCGTAGAGCAGTTCGCGGCCGACATCTCCGAAGAAGCGGTATTCGCCGCCCGCCGCCAGCGGCCAGACGATCTCGCGCAGCAGGACCATCAGCCCGACATGGAGGAGGGAGAAGAGCACGCTTCCGGCGAAATGGACCAGCGCGACCCGCCATCGCGGCCGGGCCGTCAGCGGCACCGCGCCGAGAAGGGCGAGCAGGAAGGGAAGCAGGGCCAGCGTGCCGAGCGCGCTCGTATATTCCGTCACGAAGGGCAGGGGGCTGGCGCTCGCCCCCTCGCGCACCGCTTCGGTGCGCAGGGACAGGGCGTTGACCGTGGCCACGACGAAGACGAGCGGCGCGACAATCAGGAAAGCGCGGCGCTGCCACGCCGCCCATCGCGGACGGATGCCGTTCATCCCACGGGGCCGCTCGTCATCACTTCCGGCTGGAGACCCGCCGGAATCCGGCCTCACAGGATGAGGCTGCCCGGAGATCGCGCTCATGTCCCTCACCCCTCCCTCGCTCGCTGCGTCCTTGCCCGCGACGCGCCGCTACGACCTCGACTGGCTGCGCATCGGCGCGTTCGGCCTCCTCATCTTCTACCACATCGGCATGTTCTACGTGTCGTGGGGCTGGCATGTGAAAAGCGCCTATGCCTCCGAGGCGATAGAACCGCTCATGCTGTCGGTGAACCCCTGGCGGCTGCCGCTTCTGTTCTTCGTATCGGGCGTCGCCATCCGCTATGCCTCGGACAAGGCAGGGGCAGGGGCTTTCAGCGCGTCGCGGGCACTGCGCCTCGGCGTGCCGCTCCTGTTCGGGATGGCGGTGGCGGTTGCGCCGCAGAGCTATTTCGAGCTGCGCGAGGCGGGCCTCATCGAGGCGGGGTGGTGGCCCTTCTACCGAGACTATCTGCGCTTCGAGCAGGTCTTCCCGATCATCACGCCGACCTGGAACCACCTTTGGTATGTGGCTTACCTGCTCGTCTATATCCTCCTGCTCGCGCCGGTCCTGCCCCTCCTGCGGCGCATCGCAGAGCGCGGGTTCCTCGGCCGCTGGCTGGGCAGCCCGCTGCGCCTTCTCGTCCTGATCGCGCTGCCGAGCCTGCTGTCAGGCCTCCTGCTCGCCCCGCGCTTCCCGACCACGCATGCGCTGACGGATGACTGGGCGAATCATGCCGCCTCTCTCTATCCGCTGCTCCTGGGCTATTTCGCGGCGAAGGACGAAGGCTTCTGGCGCGCCGTCGACCGGGCGCTTCCCCTGACGCTCGTCCTCGTCTTGCTGCTCCTGCCGACGCGGCTCTTCGCCAATGCCTGGTATCCCGCTCTCGAGGATGCGCTCGGCGCCGCCCTCCGCGATGCCATCTGGGCGCCCGGCAGGACCCTCTATCTCTGGTCCTGCATCCTCGCCCTTCTCGGCCTCGCGCGCCGCTATCTCGCCGAGCCCTCGGCGCTCCTGCGATATCTGACGGGCGGCGTCTTCTGCTATTACGTCGTCCACCAGACCGTCATCGTGGCCGCGGGATATGCGCTGTCCCGGCAGGACCTGCCGGTCTGGGCGGAGGCGGGGGCGTTGATCGTCCTCACCGTGGCGGCCTGCGGCCTGTCCTACGAGCTGTTCCGGCGCATCCCCGTCCTGCGGGTCGCCTTCGGGATCGCGGGTCCGCGCGCCCGGCCGGTCGAGCAGGAGAGGGCGGCACCCGCACCGGTGCCCGCGCGCTGACGCCTCAGGTGAAGATCTCCAGAAGGCTGCCAAGGATCCCGCCGCCGCCCGAGGCCTGCGGCGGGCGCTCGCTTTGCAGCCACACCTCGCCCAAACCGCTCAGGCGCACGTTCTCGGCTTCGCCTGCGCGCAGATACTGGTTCGTGGTCAGAACGCGGCCATGGGCGGTGAAAGGACCGGTGACGGCCGCGACCGCATTGGTGTCCACCACCACCTCGTTATCCGCCAGAGGGCGGACCAGCGTCCGTCCCGGCACTTTGAGGTGAACCGTGCCGGTGCCGGTCACACGCGTCATCGTCCAGAACTCCCGCTTCGCCATGCGTTGCACGGTGAAGGAGAGGTCGCCGCTATGACCGAGATAGAGGGCGGGCTTGATGGCGACGGGACGATCCGGCGCGATCTTCAGGTCCCGCACCTCGCCATGATAATCGCGCCCCGCCACGAGCCGCAGCGCGCCGTCTTGCGCTTCGAAGCGGTTCGCCCAGAGGTTCTGGCCCGAGAAGAGGCCGAGGATCGGCAGGCGGCGCGACGCGACGCGCTGCGTCCTCAGCGCGAAGGGGCCGTCCGCCAGAAGCAGCGAAGAGCGGCGCAGATAGGCCGCTTCGCCGGGCTCCAGGTCGATCTCGAGAACCTCCGGCCTCGCCGGGCTTTCCGGCGCCGGTCGCGCAGGCGCCTCCTGCGGCCTCGCCGAGGCCGGGCGCGCGGTCGGACGCCGTCCGCCGAAAGTCCGCGCGAGCATTTCGTGCTTGTCCATATCCCCAGCCTAGCACAGCGGAGCGGTGATCACCGCCCGAGCGCTGCGTCGCGCCCGCGAAAGCGGCCATGGCGGTGGATCTCCTCGCGGTGGCCGAGCGCGAAGGCGACGTTCGGCGCGCCGGGCAGCCGCTCGGTGTAAAGCCGGACCGAGCGGTTCTGATCCTGCAGGTCCTCCGAATGCATGAAGGGCAGATAGACGAAGGCCCGCCGCTCCGGCGGTTCGGCCAGGTCGAAGCCCCGCCCGATGGCATGGTCGGCGATGTGCCGCGCCTTCTCGTCATTCTCGAAGGCCCTGGCGCTGCCCCGGTGCAGGTTCCGTGAGAACTGGTCGAGCAGGATCAGGAGGGCGAGCGAGCCGGTGGGGCTGCGCATCCACTCATCGTGCCGGCCTCGCGCTGCGGTGTCCTGCAGGCCGCCGAAACGCTCGGCGATCCGCCTGTCGAGAGCCTCGTCCTTCGCGAAATGCTTCTTCGCCGGCACCTCGTCGAACCAGAAACGCAGGACATCCTCCGCTTCGGGCGCTGGCGCGGGCAGGTCTTCCATGCCGGTCTCCGCCGCGTCCGGATAGAAGGCGACATGTCCCGCAATGGCGCTCACGGCGGGAAATGGGTCGTAATAGGTCCAGGCCCGGTCCGGCTCGTCCAGCACCGCGTCATAGGCCGCGCGCCCCTTGAACGGGCACCAGGTCTCATGCGCAGTGGGGGTCAGGGCGGACGGGTCCACGTTCCGTCGCGGAAAATAGGTCACGGGCGCGAGGTCGGCCTCGCGCAGGCATATGGCGTTCGTGCTGGCCGCCAGGAGGCGGCCCGACGGCGCGGTCGCGTTGGCGAGCCCCGCCAGCCGCTGCGTGGAGATCGGGTGATCGGGCCCCGGCTCCTTGTGCGGTCCCGTCTTCACGAGTTCCGCAACGCCTCGATCAGCTCGTCCTTGGACATGTCGCTCCGCCCCTCGATGCCGACCTCCTTGGCGCGCTCATAGAGCTCCTCCTTGGTGCGGTCCTCATATTGCTGCGCGTGGCCGCCCTTTTCCGAAGGGTGCTGGTCGGGGTTCGCCCTGGCATTGGCGACGCGCGCGGCCTTCTGTTTCGAAGCGCCCTGATCGCGCAGCGCCTCATAGGTCTCGTCGTCCTTGATCTGCGGACCGTGGTTCTTGGTCATCGGATCCTCCTTGGTGGACGTCCGCACGAACAGGCCGCGAAGGGCGGGCGTTCCCCGGTTAACCAGTTGGGGAAAAGCAAAGCTTGCTCCGGACGCTCCGGACCAGTCGAATCTGCCGGAACCTTGCAACTTTCGGAAAAGGCGGACCATGGCGGACGGCGCACAGAGCTTCGAGGATCTCGCAAACCAGGCGGGAGGGGTGGCAGCCGGCGAGCTGCGCCAGTTCATCGAGCGGATCGAACGGCTCGAAGAGGACAAGAAGGCGATCATGGAGGACATCAAGGAGGTCTATGCCGAGGCCAAGGGCACCGGCTTCGACACCAAGGTGATGCGCCAGATCGTGCGGCTGAGAAAGATGAACCATGCCGACCGGCAGGAGCAGGAAGCCCTTCTCGAGCTTTATCTGAGCGCGCTCGGCGAAGGCTGAACCGCCGCGCCGCTTAAATGAAAAAGGCCCCGGCGGTATTCCCGCCGGGGCTTTTTTTCGGACCGGGACCTGTTCCGGCTCAGTTCGTCATGCGCAGCGGCAGGCAGTCATCGCCGTTCCGCTCCAGGCGCTCGCAGGTCGTCTGCGCCTCATAGGCGTTGAGATTGGTGAAGCGGGCGCGCCAGACCTCGCGGCGGCCGCGGCGCGACACGTTCACCTCGCGCTCCGCCACCGGGACATTGGCGAGGATGCCGTCCTGCAGCGTTTCAATACGGCCGACGGCCTGCATTTTCCGGTGATAGGCGCCGACCTGCACCGCCCAGTCGCGCACATCGCCGGACTCGGCGTCGCCTTCGCCATAGACCGCCTCGTCGACCGCGCGATTGTCATTGGCGACGGAGGAGATGGCGACCTTCAGGCTTTCGAGGTTGAGGTCCGCCGCGACCGAAGGCGCAACGGCCGGCTGTGGCATGGTCTCGGTCGGCACGGTGTTCGCGGCGATCATGACGGGCTGGGCGACGGTGCCGGGCTTCAGGCGCGGCTGCGGCGCGGCCAGCAGGATCGGGTTGATCAGGTCGGGCTTGCGCTTGATCTCGACGAAGGCGGTATTGAGGATGTCCTTCATATGCCGGTCGCGCGTCGCCGAGCTGCGGCCGCCGAGGACGATGCCGATGAGGCGGTGGCCATTGCGTTCCGCCGTGGTCGACAGGTTGTAGCCCGAGGCCCGCGTATAGCCGGTCTTCATGCCGTCCGCGTCTTCCATGCTGAGCATGACGCGGTTGTGCGAGCGGTAGGTGCGGCCGTTCCAGTCGAACGAGACCTGCTGGAAATAGTGGAAGTGCTGGGGGAAGTCCTGGATAAGGCGGCGCGACAGGATCGCCATGTCCCGCGCCGTCGTCTTCTGCGCCGAATTCGGCAGGCCGGACGCATTGCGGAAGGTCGTGTCGCGCATGCCAAGCTCGCGGGCCTTGCGGGTCATCAGGACGGCGAACTCGCTCTCGGTTCCGCCGAGCCCTTCGGCGACGACCGTGGCGACGTCATTGGCGGATTTGATGACCAGCGCCTCGATCGCCGTCTCGACCTCGATCTTGGAGCCGCGGGCCAGACCGAGCTTCGAGGCGGGCTGGAGCGAGGCGCGCTTGGAGACCCTGAAGTCGTCGTCGAGAGCGATCTCGCCGCGTTCGATGGCTTCGAACAGCAGGTAGACGGTCATCATCTTGGTCAGCGAAGCGGGATAGCGCTGCTCGTTCGAGTAGCGATCGAAGAGGACGTCACCGGTGTCGGCATGGATGACCAGCGCCGCATATTTCGGATTCGCGTGCGCGGTCGCCGGAGCAAGAACTGCCAACGCCGCGATCGCGGAGAGAAGAAGAATTCGAAAAATGCCCTGACCGACCATGAAACACCCTGCTGCCCGAATTACGCCCCAATTCCCGTCCTACGGTAACAGGAGCGTGTGCACACCTGTAAATCCTTTCATCCGCGCTACCGGTCGAGGGTCAAGAAAGGGTTAAGACCCCTTAACGGACACGCGGACCCTGTCGGAGCAGGGCTCGTGCCACTCGCCGCGGAGGCGATCATGTTGCACTGCACAAACAACCTTGACGAGCCGCCCCGTCTTTGCCATTTGTGCAGCGCAGCATCAGGCTTTCCTGCTGCGATCACCTCGATCGCGGCCGACACCCCTGACGATGCTGAGCAACGGGAGAGTCCGAATGAGCACCACGCGTAAGACCGCCAACAAAGCCGCGGATGCGGCGAAGGACGCCACCGAAGAGGCCACCGCCTCTCTCAATGACGGCGTCGAACGCATGACGCTTGGCATGTCCAAGATGGGATCGATGGGACAGGAGAACGTTGAGGCGTTCATGGCTTCCGCATCCACCTTCGCCAAAGGCATGGAGCGCATCGCGCAGGAGAACGTCGAGTTCTTCAAGTCGCAGGTCGAGAGCAGCAGCGACCGCATGCAGAGCCTGTCCAAGGCGCGTACCCCGCAGGAATTCTTCGAAGCGCAGTCCGAGCTTCTCCGCAGCTCGATGGAGCGTCAGATCGATCAGACCAACAAGGTCTCCGACATGATGATCTCGACCGCGCGCGACGCAGCGCAGCCTCTTTCCAAGCGCTACAGCGCCATGATCGAGGCGATGCAGCAGCGCTGAGCGCAGGCCATCTCCGAGTGCTGAAACCGCCCCGCCGGCATTCCCGGCGGGGTGGTTTCGTTTCGGCCGCGAGGATCTCGATCAGTCGCCCGAAAGGCGCGGCCCCGGCAGGGCCTGAAGCGCCGCGACCAGATGTTCGCGCAGCCAGCGATGGCGCGGGTCGACGGTCCAGTTCGGGTGCCAGCCCATCAGCATGGAGAAGCCCGGCACCTCGATGGGCGGGGCGAAGGCGACGAGACCGTCCGGGACGGCCGTGATGGCCGAGGCGGGCGCCGTCAGCACGCCCATGCCCTGACGGGCCAGCGCCAGCCCAGCGAGAAAGCTTTCGGTACGGAAGATCACGCGCCGCTCCAGCCCCCGCTCGGCGAGGAGCGCGTCAATCCCGCCGAGCGCGGCCCCCGCCGGATTGGTGACGATGTGATCGGCGGCAAGATAGTCCGCGAGCGTTCTTTTCCGCGCCGCGAGCGGGTGATCCCGCCCGACCGCGCAGAGATAGGTCTCGTTCGACACGTGGCGCTGGACGAACTGCTCGACATCCAGGCCCGGAGGAAGATCGAGCAGCTTCGTCTCCGGCAGAAGGACGAGATCGACCGCGCCCGAGACGAGATCCTGCGCGACGGGAAAGTCGAGGGTCACGACATCGAGCTGAAGCGCCGGCGCGAGCGGGCGGATCGCCGCATCCCACGCCCGGCCCGCCAGCACCGCCCAGCTATCCGGGGCCGCGATGCGCAGTCTGCCTTGCGCGGTTGCGGGCTCGAAGCTGGCGGCGGTCTGAAAGACCTCCCGCATTTCCTGAACGATCCGAGCGACGGCGGGCTGGATGCGCTCCGCCTTCGGCGTCGTCCGCATGATCCGGCCGGACTTGACCAGAAGCGGGTCGTGAAGCGTTTCGCGCAGCCGCTTCAGGCTGTGGCTGACGGCGGGCTGCGAAACCCCGAGGCGCTCGGCGGCCCGCGACACGCTCTGCTCGGTCAGGAGCCAGTGCAGGGTCAGGACGAGATTCAGATCCAGATGTTCGAGCCGAAGCTCAGACATGAATGGCCTGCATGTTGAGCGCTCGAAACATCGAAGAAAACTATGGCGCGCGCCGGTAATGAGCAAGTGCTGTCGGCAGCGGCAGCCCTTAGCGCTGCTGGACCTCAGCGAGGGGGGCCCGGATTCCTACCCTCAGGCCCTGCTCGTCGTAGTCCAGCGTGACGTCGCCCGATCCGGTCAATCCCATGCGGATGAGCCGCGACCCGAAACCGCTCCGGGTCGGCGCAGCAGCGGGCGGTCCGCCCCGCTCGGTCCAGCCGATCTCGAGAACGTCTTCAACGCCTTCGGCCCGGACCGTCCACGCGACCGTCACCACTCCTTCCGGAACGCTCAAAGCGCCGTATTTGGCCGCGTTGGTCGCGAGCTCATGGAGGAGCAGCGACAATGACATCGCCGTTCGGGAGCTGACATCGAGATCCGGGCCCGAAAACGACACCCGCCCGATCGCGAAGGTCGCGAGCGCGTTCTCTGCCACCTCCCGCAATCCTGCTGCGGACCAATTCCGCGTCAGCAGCACCTCGTTCGCGGACGAAAGCGCCCTGAGGCGGCTGCCGAAATCCTCGACGACGCTCGGCTCGGTCTTGCCGGCCAGCGTCTGCATCGCGACCGCCTGCACCACGCTCAGCGTGTTCTTGATCCGGTGCGACAGCTCGCCATTGAGCACTTCCTGTTGCTCGACGGCGCGAAGGCGTTCGACGCCCATGCGAACCCGGTAGGCGGCGTCGCGGATGAACTGCAATTCCTCGGCACCCCACGCCCGCGGCTGGGTTGAACCCACGTAGAACAGGGCGACCAGAGCACCGCGCTCGAACACCGGCATGTTCACGAAGGCTCGCGCGCTGCGCGCTTCGAGCGCGGCGGCATGCTCTTGTGTCCGCTCGTCGGTGCGGCAATCGTCCACCGCGACCGTCCGGCCGTCCTTGAGGTCGTCGACATAGGAGCCGAAGTCCCGGAAGTTCAGCGTCCCGGCGAGTGCCTCCGCACCGTCCGCGACCCAGTCCTCTTCCACGGTGATCGTCTCGGCGTCGAGGTCCACAGTGCCGTAGCCGACTCGCTCGACGCCGAGCGCTTCGCCGAGGACGGCGCTCGCCGCGAGAGTCATTCCCTCGGCGGTGGCCTCGTCCCTCAGCCGATCGGTCAGCGCGAGCATCGCCGCCTGCCGCCGCTCGCGCCAGACCCGGCCGGTGACCTCGCTGAAGATGGCCGTGAACCGATCGCCCCCGGCGTGCTGCACGGTCCCGTCATACCAGCGGCCGAGGGTTCCGACCTGGCGCGTGAAGCGGGCAGGCTCGCCGCGCTCCACCGCGTCGGCGAAGTCGGAGACCCAATCGTCTTCGATACCGGGAAAGACCTCCCGTATCGTCCGGCCGACGGCGAGGCCGCGTTCCACGCCGACCAGGTCGTACCACGCCTCGTTGACCTCCTCGTAGCGCCAGTCGACCGCCCTGCCGGTTTCGTCCCGCACGAGCTCGCCGAGGATGAACCCCTCTTTCAGCGTCTCGAACATGGTGCGCCACTTCGCTTCGCTCGCGCGCAGCTCTTCCGTCGCCTCGTCCCGCTCGCGCTCGGCCAGCACCTGGCTCGTCGTCTCCAGCGTGACGTTGAGCAGGCCCGCGACCGCTCCCTGCTCGTCCCGGATGGGGGAGTAGGAGAAGCTCCACCAGGTTTCTTCCGGATAGCCGTTGCGCGTCATCACCAGCGGCATGTCGCGGAAGGTCGACGTCTTGCCATCGAAGGTGGCCTCGACCAGCGGCTCGATCTCTTCCCATATTTCGGGCCAGGCCGCCTCGAACGTCACCCCGAACGCCTCAGGATGACGCGCCCCCAGGATCGGAACATAAGCGTCGTTGTAGAGGAATGTCCGATCCGTCCCCCAGGCGAGGCACATGGCATGGCCGGAGGCGAGCATGATATCGACGGCGGTTCTCAGGCTCTGCGGCCAGTCCGCGCGCGATCCGAGCGGAGTCGCCCTCCAGTCGTGAGAGCGGAGCACCTCTGCCATCTTCGGCATTTCCGGAGGTTGAGACCCATCAGCCATGATCGCTCGCCGCCGCCCCCTGCGCATGAACCGGTGCGAGCGTCGTAGCAGCACCCCGCCGTTCCTCGGCTCCTTACCGAGCGACAGCCCTCGCGGGAAGGCCGGCAATCGACCCCTCGGCGTTCCGATTGACTGCTGGAAGCTGATGAGGCCCCGTCGGCTCCGGTTTCTCTATCGCTTTACGCCTCGCTACAGGATCGGAACGCGCGCTGCCTGTTGGCCACGCCATCTGAAACGGCAGGCCTTCCTTGGCGTCTTTCAAAATGATCCGCCGCGCCTGCCGCTGAGCGGCGCCCGAGATGAAGAAAGCCCGCCGACGTGAAGCCGGCGGGCGAGCTATTGTGTTGCAGACTGAACGATCTGCGAATTGGCGTCGGCGATTACATGTTCTCGTCGAGCATGTCCTCTTCGCCGACCTTGACGGCGTCGCTGGTGCGCTCGGCGGTCCAGTCCATCGTGCTGCCGTCGCCGCCTTGCGCCGCGACCACGCCATTGTCGATCTGGCCGTCTTCGAACGTCCCGGTGAAGGTCATCAGCTCATCTTCGCCGTTCATCATGACGGGCGCGTCGAACTGGAAGTTCCGGCCGGTCACGGCGACTTCGATCGGCTCGCCGCCGAACGTGCCGACAGCCGTGTCGCCTTCGCCCTGGATATAGAGCGTCTTGGTCGTCTCGGTGCCGTCCGCCATCATGATGGTGGCGTCATAGGTGCCCGAGAGAAGCGCGGCTTCGGAACCGGTGACGAGATTGTCGTCGGCACCGACATAGGCGTCGGTCTGATTGGCGGTGTACTGCGTGGCGGATACGCCGTCGCTCACGGGCTCTTCGTCGCTCGACTGGCCGCTTGCATCGGACTGCGCCGTCTGCATCGGCTCATCGGCGCCCATGGACTGGCTGTCGCCAGCCGCCATCTCGGTCTCGCCGTCCTCATAGGGCGTCGTCAATTCGGCATCGGCCGTTTCGAGATCGATGTCCTCGATATCGACATCGTCGTCGTCATATTCGACGCCGCCCGTGCCATAGCCCGCTTCGGGCGTCGATTCGGCGAGGTCGTAATCGTCTTCGAGCGCCATTTCGTCGGCCGAGGCATAACCTTCCTCGTCATCGCCGGAGAGCTCGTCCTCCGAATAGGCAGAGGGGTTTTCGAGGTCGCCGACGCTGGACAGCGACAGGCCTTCGCTCTCATCGGGATCGGCCTGCTCGATGGCCTGCGTGTCCTGCGGCTCGAGCTCGGCGGTCTCGGTATCGACCTCCTGCGCTCCGCAGGCCGTGATGGCGAAGGTACTGGCGGCGGCGAGTAGAAGCTTGGTTTTCATATCTGATCCTCCTGTTTCGGTAACAACGCAGATGCGAAACCGTTCGGCCCCGCGGGTGAAAAGCTGTATGGTTGGTAAACAAGGCGCGAAGGCGACAGGTCTAGGGACTCACGGATGTTTGATTTCGACTCTACAGGGCGGCCGTCGCCTTCGCGCAGCGCGGTCTATGCCGACGCCCAAGATGGATTTCCCGATGCCGATGCGGCGGCGCTGCATTTCGACGCGCCGCCCGAAGCCGTCATCCGCGCCTGGGACCGGGTGGCCGGGCAGCATCCGCGTGTCAGCGTCACCCTGTGCGAGCCGGGGAAGGGGCGCCATGCCTGCGTCCAGCGATCGCGCGTCTTCCGGTTCCCCGACGACATCTCGGCGCGCGCGGTGCCGTCCGAAGGGGGAACGCGGCTTCTCCTGTGTTCCGCAGCGCGGATGGGGCGCCATGATTTCGGTGTGAACGCGCGGCGCCTGAAAGACTGGAGCGGCGAGCTGGCCCGCGCTCTCGGGCAGGGTTGAAGCTGGCGGGGGCGGTCCCACATTCTAGCCGATGCTTCCGACCGATCCTGCCGCCACGGCTTGCGGGATTCACTCATATCCCATGATACTCGCGTGTGGAGGCCCGGCCTCCCGCGTCGACCCGTCGCCTGTCCTGCCCGCACCGATTGTCCGAAAGTCGCCGAAGATTATGAGCACCGAACGCGAGTCCGATCCCCGCCACGGCGTAGGCACCATCACCGAGACCAAGCCGAAGGTCGCGCGGCCTTCGCTCTACAAGGTCCTGCTGCTGAACGACGACTACACGCCGCAGGAATTCGTGGTCTGGCTGCTGGAGGCGGTGTTCCAGAAGGGGCGCGAGGAAGCGACCCGCATCATGCTGCACGTTCACCAGACCGGGATCGGGGTATGCGGCGTCTATACCTATGAGGTCGCGGAGACCAAGGTTGCCCAGGTGATGGAGCTGGCTCGCCGCAACGAGCATCCGCTCCAATGCACGATGGAAAAGGAGTAATTCGATGGCCACTTTCTCTAAGGCGCTGGAGCGCTCCATCCATCGGGCCATCGGCCTCGCCACCGAGCACCGCCACGAGCTCGCGACGCTCGAACACCTCCTCTATGCCCTGACCGAGGACGGCGATGCGCGCGCGGTCCTCTCCGCCTGCTCTGTCGATGTCGGCGAGCTGCGCGAGACGCTCGAGGAATATATCGAGGACGACCTCTCCCGCCTCGTGGTCGAGGACGTGGACGAGGCCAAGCCGACCGCCGGCTTCCACCGCGTGGTCCAGCGGGCGCTCATCCATGTCGAGACCTCCGGCAGATCCGAAGTCACCGGCGCCAACATCATCGTCGCCCTCTTCGCCGAGCGCGAGAGCCATGCCGCCTATTTCCTGCAGGCGCAGGGCATGACCCGCTATGACGCGGTCAACTATATCAGCCACGGCCTGTCCAAGACCGGCACCGCCGCGCCCAAGCCCCCGCGCGGCGCGACGGAGGAGGAAGAGCACGAGGCCAAGGCCGGCCCGGAGGCGCTCGAGGCCTATACCGTCAACCTCAACGAGAAGGCCCGCACCGGCAAGATCGACCCCCTGATCGGCCGCGAGGCCGAGGTCGAGCGCGCGGTCCAGGTCCTGTGCCGCCGGCGCAAGAACAACCCGCTCTTCGTCGGCGATCCGGGCGTCGGCAAGACCGCCATCGCCGAGGGCCTCGCCAAGAAGATCGTCGAGGACGAGGTGCCCGAGGTCCTCTCCGGCGCCACGATCTACAGCCTCGACATGGGCGCGCTCCTCGCCGGTACCCGCTACCGGGGCGACTTCGAGGAGCGGCTCAAGGCCGTCCTCAAGGAGTGCGAGCAGCACGAGCACGCCATCCTCTTCATCGACGAGATCCACACCATCATCGGCGCCGGGGCGACCTCCGGCGGCGCGATGGATGCCTCGAACCTCCTCAAGCCCGCCCTCCAGCAGGGCACGCTGAAATGCATGGGCTCGACCACCTTCAAGGAATACAAGCAGCACTTCGAGAAGGACCGCGCCCTGTCGCGCAGGTTCCAGAAGATCGACGTCTCCGAACCCTCCGTCCACGACACGATCCAGATCCTCCAGGGCCTGAAACCGGCCTTCGAGGATCACCACGGCATCAAGTACACGGACGATGCGATCAAGGTCGCGGCCGAGCTGTCGGCGAAATACATGACCGACCGCAAGCTGCCCGACAAGGCGATCGACGTCATCGACGAGGCCGGCGCGCGCCAGAAGATCTACAAGCCCGAGGACCGGGTCGAGACGATCGACACCCACCAGGTCGAGGAGATCATCGCCCAGATGGCGCGCATCCCGCCCAAGACCGTGTCCAAGTCCGACACCGAGCGGCTCAAGGGCATGGACGGGGACCTCAAGCGCGTCGTCTACGGACAGGATCCGGCCATCGACCAGCTCACCGCCGCGATCAAGCTGGCGCGCGCAGGCTTGCGCGAGCCCGACAAGCCCATCGGCTCCTACCTCTTCGCCGGCCCCACCGGGGTGGGCAAGACGGAGGTGGCGAAGCAGCTCGCCAAGATGATGGGGGTCGAGCTCCTTCGCTTCGACATGTCGGAGTATATGGAGCGGCACACCGTCAGCCGCCTGATCGGCGCGCCTCCGGGCTATGTCGGCTTCGACCAGGGCGGCGGCCTCCTGACCGATTCCGTCGACCAGAACCCGCATGCGGTCGTCCTCCTCGACGAGATCGAGAAGGCGCACCCCGAGATCTTCAACATCCTGCTGCAGATCATGGACAATGGCGCCCTGACCGACAGCCACGGCAAGAAGATCGACTTCCGCAACGTGATCGTCATCATGACGACCAATGCGGGCGCGGCGGACGCGACCAAGAACGTCATCGGCTTCGGCCGGGGCAAGGCCTCGGACGAGCAGGATCAGGCCATCACGCGCCTCTTCACGCCGGAGTTCCGCAACCGCCTCGACGCGATCATCCACTTCGCGGGGCTGTCCAAGCCGATCATCGACCGCATCGTGGCCAAGTTCGTCCTCCAGCTCGAAGCGCAGCTGCAGGACCGCGACGTCACCTTCGAACTGACGGAGGCGGCGACCCGCTGGCTCTCCGAACGCGGCTTCGACGAGGAAATGGGCGCCCGCCCGCTCGCCCGCACGATCCAGGAGCACATCAAGAAGCCGATCGCCGACGAGATCCTCTTCGGCAAGCTCAAGGACGGCGGCATCGTCCGGGTCGAGGTGAAGGACGACAAGCTGGCCTTCGAGTACATCCCGGAGGGCCCCAAGCGCGAGCCGGGCGAGGGGGATGAGGAAGGTGTGGAAGAGGAGCGGGTTCGGTAGCGTGGGAAACCGGGAAGAGGTCACGCTTCACAAAGAACCGCGACAGAGCTGCAAAATTCATAAGCAACGAAGTGAAGTACCAAGATGCCCGTTCCCTGGTTGCCCAAATGGGACAGAGGCTGGGTTCATCGTTGGCAGGCCGCCGATCACAACTGACGGTGATCCCCGCTGGTACTTCGAACGGTTGAGGTGGCCAGAGGTGAATGGCCGCTATACCTATTCTTGGTGGACCACCGACAGTTTGCTTATAGGACAAGTAGAGGATGTCGTATTAGATTCTCTTCGTGCCGATCACATTGTGAATGACCACCTTATCGACCCTAATGAAAGGTTCTATCATTATACTAATGTCGATGCTTTGTTGGGTTTACTTTCAAGCAAATCTATATGGTTGTCAGACTATGGCTTTTTGAACGATTCGACAGAAGTGGCGTACGGCTACAATGTAGCATCTACAATTCTAGCAGATTTAGAGCTGCCATATTGGTCATCATCTACTGACATTAAACGCCCCGATCAACCAAACTTTGCCGAAATGGCGAGACGAGAGCAATCTTCGCTTTCGGTGCGCCCTATGATCGCTTCGTTCACTACTGAACCGGATGATCTTTCCCAATGGAGAGCATACGGAAACGTTTGTGTAGGCGTCCGAGCCCACTCGGTCGTTAACACCCTACTCAACGATGCCATGTTCTGTCCAGTTATTTACGATGAGCAGTCTCAGAGGACCGTATTTGAGAAATTTTTCAAGTTCAGAAACTTTGCATTCAATCATGATGCCGATCATTATAGCTATCGAGATATAGAGAAGCGATACTTGGACGATCAGGCCCTTTTACTCAGACTAGCAAGCATGATGAAGCATTCATCGTTCAGCCCAGAGTCGGAAATTCGAGCAGCCTATTTTCATCCGACGGGATCATATTTGGACAACGGGGAACCTATCGTACGATATAGATCAAGGAACGATCTCGTTATTCCGTATGTATCTTCGTCAGATTTAAAAAACTTTAGTCACCAAAAGGAGGTTATCGTTGAATCGATCAAAATCGGTCCCCATCCACAATCCCGTTTGTTGAAGTCAGGCATCGAAAGGATGATTGCGGATACTGGAGCTGATTATATCGCTGTTGATGTATCAGAGATACCCTACCGCCCATAATTTGGAGGCGATACGCGCGAGGAAGGACGCTATGCCCCGAAGGGCGGATTGCGCAGCCATCCGCCGATGATCGTGGAGCGATCACCCTTCATGGCTGCAAATGGGGCGCCCTTCGGCCGCCGCGTCGGATGGCCTTCGGCAGTCCGCCCTACATCCCGCCCATGCGCCTCGCCATCCTCCTCCGCGCCGCTCGCCCCGCCGCTGCCGGGGGCGCGGCCCGAGGCCATGTTCGACGGCCGCCATTGCGGACGGGGCGTGCTGGCAAAGGCGGACGGGGCGGAGCCGCGCCGCTTCGCGGTGGTGAGCGAGGGCGAGCGGGCGGGGGAGGGCCTGCGCCTCGTCCAGACCATCCGCTTCGAGGACGGCGAGACGCGTGAGCGCGTCTGGACCCTGCGGCCGGAGGGGGAGGGCGATCAGCGCTATACCGGCACGCTGACGGAGGCCTCGGGCCCCGTCCGCGCCGCCGTCTCCGGCCCGACCCTGCGCCTGACCTACCCGCTGGCAGAGCTGCCCCTCGGCCGCATGACCCAGCACCTCACCGTGCAGCCGGACGGCACCGTCACCAATACCGGCACGGTCACCCTCGCCGGCTTCCCCGTCCGCCGCCTCACCGAAAGCATCGCCCCCATGGGCGAGGAAGGATGTGCGGCACCGTAGGGCGGATTGCGAAGCCATCCGCCGATGATCGCGGAGCGATCACCCTTGATGTCCGCAAAAGGGGGCGTCCTTCGGCCGCCTTGGCGGATGGCCTTCGGCAATCCGCCCTACGGCGCTTCGTTCTTGATGTGTTCTGTTGGGCTGATATGGTCCCGCCATGCCGAACTATCGACGGATGCGCGGGAAGGGCGGGACCTTCGCCTTCACGGTGTGCCTGGCCGATCGCTCTGCGCGGACGCTGACCGATCATATCGGCCTCCTTCGCGACGCGTATGCCCGCACTGCGCAGGAGCGGCCTTTCCGCACCCGCGCGATCTGTGTCCTGCCCGATCATCTGCATGCGATCTGGACGCTGCCCGAAGGCGATACGGGCTATTCCGGCCGCTGGTCCGGCCTCAAACGCCGCTTCACCGCCGCCCTCGGCCAGTCCGTCTGGCAGCCGCGCTATTGGGAACACACGATCCGGGACGACGCTGACCTCGCGAACCACGTCAACTACATCCACCACAACCCGGTAAAGCACGGCCATGTCGCGAGGAGAGACGACTGGCCCCATTCTACCTGGCACCGGTGGAAGGCCGGATTCGGCGAGGCATGGGCCCCGCCCCCCGACGACATGCGCCTGTAGGGCGGCTGCGCCGCCGCGGCCTATGGGTGGCTCGAAAGAGGTCCGCGCGGCAGTGTCTGGCCGCCTGGTGCTGACTCTCCGCTGTGGCGCAGCCGCCTTGGCGGAACTGGCTTGCCCGTCCGCCGCCTTACCGAAGGCATCGCCCCCATGGGCATGGAAGGATGTGTGGCGCCGCGAATGCGGCGGTGCCGCTGCCCCCTGATGCCCGCCTTCTACTCACCACCAGAGGCGGAATTCTTTATAGCAATACTCTTGGTCGCCGTTCTCGGTTTCCAATCGCCGGATAGAACGCAGACTTTCGATACCGATCCGATTGTCGAACTGCTCCATCGGGAACAATACGCCCACAACCTCGACTTTCTTCCCGAAGCAGGACCTCGCACGGTGCCGGGAGCGAGCGATCTTCTGGTGTCTCGTGGGGTCTGCGACCAGAAGAGAGTCCCCGAGGAGCATTCCCCGATCATCGTAATGGCCTTCCCTCGACAGCAGGAGGACGGGGAAGAATGGATGGAGATATCCTTCTACGGAAGCAACGGAACCAACCAAACCGTCAGGGCTCTCGACCAATCGGTCGAGATCGACATCGTGTGGTTCGATGTCGGAATAGGTTCGTTCGTTGGGGTCGTTGCAGGCCAGCAATAGGCTTCCAGCCAGCAGGCCAAGAATGCAGTTACGTCCTCTGATAAGAATGTGTGGCCCTCTCTATGCCGAAATTCCGCATGAGAAGAAGACATGAAAGCGGAGAGATTGTCGATCCTCCGAAGCGGAAGGTTTCGCGTTCCGCCCGACTTATCCCCGCGCCCTCACGCCTCACCCATAGTCCCCCCTCGCGGCAGGGCCGGGGCGGTAAGGTACCGTCACCATCTCCGCCTGCCGCCGTCTCCGGCCCGACCCTCCGCCTGACCGATCCGCTGAAAGAGCTGCCCGGTAAGGCCATCACTGATCCGCCTGCATGATACAGATTGTGCAGTTCCCTGAGCAGTCGTCCCCTTGCGCCGGATTTGTCTTTTGTTAACCATGCCGCCGGTGACGTCATGTCATTGGGGAGAGTTCCATGAAGTCTGTTCGCCTTGCAATGGCGGCCGCGATGGCGGCTGCCCTACCGGTCGGCGCGACCGCCGCGCCCGTCTATCTCAATATCGACAATATCAGCGTCGAGGTCGGCCCGAATACGGGGGAGGGGTCGTCGAACAACACCTTCACCCGGGGCTTCGGCATCGAGAAGGTCATCGACGCGCCTTCTGCGGATGCGGAGGAATTCCACAATCAGACCACCCATATCTGGTACACCTTCTCCGATCCGGAGGACGGGCTTGAGCTGCTCTTCGATTTCGGAACCGAATATGACATCTCCACCCTGCATTTCTGGAATTACACCGGGGAGTCATTCGACGTCGACGAGATCTCGTTCACCTTCTTCAACCAGAATTCGGTTCAGGTCGGGGCGCTGACGGTCAATCCGGCGCTCGGCACCTCGCCGGGGATCACCGCGCAGGATCTGGTTCTCGACGCGCCGCTGAACGTACAATTCGTCGTAGCGCTCCTGACCGGGACGAATGGACAGGTCGACTTCCAGAATATCGGCTTCACCGCGGATGTCTCCGTACCCGTCGATCCCATCCCCGTTCCGGGCGCTGCCGCGATGATGGTCACCGGCCTCGCCGCAGCGGCGGCATTTCGCCGTCGCCGGACGGAGCGCGGCTGAAAGCGCCGCCTCTTGAGGGCGCGGGCGACTTATCCCCGCGCCCTCACTCCACGCCCATATTGCCACCCTCGCGGCAGGGCCGGGGCGGTGTGGTACCGTCACCATCTCCGCCTGCCGCCGTCGGTTCTGTGCGCGGGGTCCGTCCATCGGACGGCTCCCGCGGACGGCACGCCGCCTGCGAGCTCCGGAGGGGCCGGGCGGTGAGGGGCCTCGCCCTTCGAGAGCCGGCGCCGCGCGCGGGCTGGGTGTGGGACGCTCTCACGGCCTGGCAAACCTATTAGAAACCCTCCGCCGGGCCGGGCCCGCGCGCGGGCTCCCCGGACCTCAACACCGCACTCGGGGCGGCTTTCGGCGTGCGCGAAACACCGGAGGCCCCATGCCCAGATCACGCAAACCCAAAGAGACCCGCGAAGAGCGCCTCGCCCGACAAGCGGCGGAGGAGGCCGCGACCGAGGCCCTGCGCGCCCAGCTCTATGACCGCCTCGTCCTGCACGCCAAGCGCCTGGGGCTCGAAGAACTCAAGCGCCGCCTGCGCGAGCGGGGGATCAGCGACCAGCCGATAAGGCGGCCGGGCTTCGACCCCGACGCGCCCGCCCGATTTGCCTGTCACGGCAAGCCCTGAGAACGCCACAACCCAGGCGTGCCGCATGCCGGACTTGATCATGGTTAACATCGGTTTTACCCCTACTCCTGGTTGCGGGAGAGCAGCCAAGGGAGAAAATCATGTTGAAAACCAGCCTCGCGGCGCTCGGCGCCGCATGCATGCTCTATGGCGCCGCTTCGGCCGCGCCGGTCGCGGTGGACCTGTCGACATGGGCCGCCGACGGGCAGGGGACTTGGAACCTCGCCCCTGATGCTAACAGCGTCGTGCAGACGCAGAACGGCATCCCCGGCATCTTCTTCAATGGCGAAGACAGCCAGGGCCAGTCGCTGTCCGGCACGATCGAGGTGCAGCAGACCGGCGATGACGACTTCATCGGCTTCGTGCTCGGCTACAATGCCGGGGATATCGGCAGCGAGGACGTGAACTACATCCTGATCGACTGGAAACAGCGCGATCAGAGCTTCTACGGCGAGGTGGCCCCCGCCGGCCTCGCGATCAGCCGCGTGACCGGCGTCCTCGACAACGGTCCCGGCGCCTGGTGGCACGATCCGTCCGACGGGGTGGAGGAACTCGCCCGCGCGACCAATCTCGGCAGCGTCGGGTGGGAAGACAATACGGTCTACGAATTCGACCTCGTCTTCACCGACAGCCTGATCCAGGTCTTCGTGAACGACATCCTCGAGATCAGCCTCGAGGGCAGCTTCATGAACGGCAGCTTCGGCTTCTACAATTACAGCCAGGCCAATGTGCGCTACGGCGCGCTCACCCAGGCGGTGGTGGATCCGATCCCGCTGCCCGGCGCTGCGGCCTTCATGCTGACCGGCCTCGGCGCGGCGGCCTTCGGGCGCAGGCGGGCGGCGCGCAAAGCGGCCGCCTGATCCCCTCGCCACAGCGGCGCCATGCCCTTACGTCCCTTCCGGCAAAGGAAGGGACACCTCATGCGCGCAGAAGGCACCGAAGGCTTCACGCTCAACCAGACCATGCTCCGCGTGCGCGATCCGGAGGCCTCGCTCGCCTTCTACCGCGACGTCCTCGGCATGACGCTGTTCCAGCGCCTCGACTTCGAGGAGATGAAGTTCTCGCTCTATTTCCTCGCCTACCTGAAAGAGGGTGAAACCGTCCCCGAGGATCCGGCAGAACGCGCCCGCGATCTCTTCAGCCGGGAAACTACGCTGGAACTCACCCACAATTGGGGCACGGAGAAAGATCCCGAATTCGGCGGTTATCACAGCGGAAACGAGGACCCTCGCGGCTTCGGGCATATCGGGATTTCCGTGCCGGATGTCGAAGCGGCCTGCGCCCGCTTCGAGACGCTCGGCGTCACCTTCCGCAAGCGCCCGCAGGACGGCAAGATGAAGTCCATCGCCTTCATAGAGGACCCCGACGGCTACTGGATCGAGATCCTCTCGCCCACCGGCATGACCGGCGCGGTCACAGGGCAGGGCTGAACGCGGGCATGGCCATTCCCCGCGAGCTCGAAACCATCCTCCGCCGCGATGCGGAGGAACCCAAGCCGAAGACCCGCGCGCCGCGGCCGGGCTGGATCTACCTCATCGCGAACGATTCCATGCCCGGCCTCGTCAAGATCGGCCTCACCACACGCTCGGTCGAGGAGCGGCTCGCCGAGCTTGACACGACCGGCGTCGCCACGCCTTTCCGCGTGGTGGACCAGTGGCTCACTCCCGACGTCCGGGGCGACGAGGCGAAGGCGCACAGGCACCTTTCGCGCCACAGGGTGCGGGAGGGGCGGGAGTTCTTCGCTCTCCCCGCCGACGAGGCCCGTGCTAAACTGGCCGAGCTCTTCGAAGACAATCCGAGGCTCCGCCCGCATCGGGGCGTGAGGATCACCTTCTGGGGCGGGTTCTGGATCGCGATCGCGGTGCTGGTTCTGGTCGAGGCGCTGATCGGGACTTTCTGAGCGGAAGCGGGTACGGCCTCGGCGTTCACTCTGCGTTTACCATCCCCTTGCTGCTCTTCACCAGTTTTCCACAGAATTGAGGAAAACCTCCGGGAGGGAAGGGCTCCACCCCTCGAGGAGAGAAGACATGCAGATCGGATCGCTTCCGGCATTCGCCCCGCAGACAGCCGCCGCCCAGGCTGTGTCAGCGCAGGCTGCGCACCATCCGGCGCCGCAGACGGCTGAAGGGGGAATGACGCCATCGGTAGTGCCACCTCTCCACCAGCCCCGGCCCGAGGCCCAGCCCTCCGGCTTCGCCGAACTGTTCAGGCCCGACCCGCTGAACGCCGACCACTATGCCGATTACGGCCCCTTGGCGGCTCTCTTCCTGCCTGCGACAGCCGATCCGGTCCTCCGGGAGCAGCGGGCTTATCTGATGTCGGTGCTCTATCCGCAAGGAGCGCCCTGAGCGCCGTTCAGCTCACCTTCTTCTGCGCTGCCGTGAAGAAGACCGATGCCGACATCGACGTCACGATGAAGCCGTTCGAGGCTTCCACCGCCGAAATCAGGCGCAGATCACCCGACGGCACGATGGTGCCCAGGCCGAGCGTCGTGAAATTGACGACGGAATGGATGAAGAGGTCGGTCCCGCTCACCGGCTCCAGCGGCTGGAATTCGCCTATCCCCGCTGCAAGGCCCAGGGCGTATGCAAAGGCATAGGCGGTCACATAGCTCAGATGCAGGCCGACCATCGCGACCAGCGCGAGAAGGAAGTTCTGCAGGTCGCCTTCCTTGGCCCTCCGCAGCGTCACATGCCGCATGGCGAGGTAATGCACGGTGATCGTGCCGAAGAGGAGGACGAGGACGAGCAGGACGGCGAGCAGCATGAGGCCTCATTCGGTCGACGGACGTCGGAGTGAGCTGTATCATTTCGAAGGGAAGACAAGGGGAGGTGGCCATGCAGCGGCCGGGCATCTGGTTCTGGATCGTCGGCGGGCTCGCCGTTCTCTGGAATGGCTTCGGGCTCTACGACATGCTGATGACCGTGACCGCGGATGAAGCCTATCTGGCCGAGTTCACAGAGGAGCAGGTGGCTTACTGGGTCGAGCTGCCCGCCTGGCGCTTCGTTCTGTGGGCCGGCGGGGCGGGCCTTGCGCTTCTGGGCTCGCTCCTCTTCCTCCTGCGCCGCGCTGCCGCGGTGCCGCTCCTTGCGGTGGCGCCGATCGCCATGGTCATAGGGCTCATCGCCGACGGCATTGGCGGCGGTCTCGCGATCTACGGCATTGGCTGGGTCGCAGCGTCGCTGGTCGTTCTCGGCATCGCTATCTTCTTTGTCTGGTACGCCGCCCGCCAGCGGCATTTGGGCATCCTTCGCTAGCCGACGGCGTTCCCGCCCGGCCGCGCTTGGGCTAGGAAGAGCCTGATGCGTCCCAGCCTCCTCAACCCGCTCTTCGCCGACGTGACGACGCTTCCCGGCATCGGGCCGAAGCTTGCCGCCTTGATCGGCAAGGTGGCGGGGCCGCGCGTGGTGGACCTCGCCTTCACCCTGCCGACCGGCATCGTCGACCGCTCCTACCGGCCTACGATCGCAGAAGCGCTCGAAGACAGGCTGGCGACGATCACCCTGCGCGTCGACCGCCACGAGCCGCCGCCGCCGGGAAAGCCGAACGTGCCCTGGCGCGTGCTGTGTTCGGATGAAACGGGGTTCCTCACGCTCGTCTTCTTCAGGCCCCGGGCGGACTGGCTGCGCCAGCAGCTGCCCGAGGGCGAGGTCAGGATCGTCAGCGGACGCATCGAGCGCTACGGCTCGGCGCTGCAGATGGCGCATCCCGACCTGATCGCGGAGGCCGGGCAAGATGACGCCCTGCCGCCGGCCGAGCCGGTCTATCCGATGACGGCCGGGCTGACCGGAAAGGTCATGCGGCGCGCCGTCTCCGCGTCGCTCGAGAAAGCGCCCGATCTGCCCGAATGGCAGAGGCCGGACCTTCTCGCGCGCCATGGCTGGCCCGGCTGGCGCGAGGCGCTCGGCAGGGTGCATCGGCCCGAAGGCCGAGAAGACCTCTCGCCGCAATCGGTCGCGCGCCAGCGAATGGCCGCCGACGAGCTCCTGTCGAACCAGCTCGCCCTCGCGCTGATCCGGCAGAGGCGGGCAGCACGGCCGGGGCGGCGTTTTTCCGGTGACGGCTCTCTGACCTCCCAGGTCCGCGAAAGCCTGCCCTTCTCTTTGACCGGGGCGCAGGAGCAGGCCCTGGCGGAAATCCTGTCCGACATGGATGCGCCTTCGCGGATGGTGCGCCTCGTTCAGGGCGATGTCGGATCCGGCAAGACGCTGGTCGGGCTTCTGGCCATGCTGACGGCCGTCGAGAGCGGCGCGCAGACCGCTCTGATGGCACCGACGGAGATCCTGGCGCGCCAGCACTATGAGACCATCCGGCCGCTCTGCGACGCGGCGAACGTCTCCTGCGAGCTCCTGACCGGCCGCGACAAGGGACAGGAGCGGATCGCGAAACGCGCGGGCGTCGCGAAGGGCTATGTGAAGGTCGTCGTCGGCACGCATGCGCTTTTCTCGGACGATGTCGCCTTCGACGATCTCGGCTTCGTCGTGGTGGACGAGCAGCACCGCTTCGGCGTTCATCAGCGTCTGGCCCTTCAGGAAAAGGGAGCGCAGGCGGATCTTCTCGTCATGACCGCGACGCCCATTCCCCGCACGCTGGCGCTGACTTCCTATGGCGACATGGAGGTCAGTCAGATCACGGAAAAACCGCCGGGCCGGAAGCCGGTCGACACGCGCGCCGTGCCGCTGCAGAAGCTCGACAGGGTCGTGGAGGCTGTCGGCAGAGCGGTCGCGCGCGGCGAGCAGGCCTATTGGGTCTGCCCGCTGGTCGAGGCGAACGACCTCCTCGATCAGACCGCCGCCGAAGAGCGCTACGAAGCGCTCGCGGCCCGCTTCGGCGCGCAGGTCGGCCTCGTCCATGGCAAGATGAAGGGGCCGCAGAAGGATGCGGTCGTCGAAGCGTTCTATCGCGGTGAGATCAAGATCCTCGTGGCGACGACCGTGATCGAAGTGGGGGTCAATGCTCCGGATGCGACGATCATCGTGATCGAGCATGCCGAGCGGTTCGGCCTCGCCCAGCTCCACCAGCTGCGGGGGCGGGTGGGCCGGGGCGACAAGCCCGCCACCTGCATCCTGCTCTACAAGGCCGGCGAGAACGGCAAGCTGGGCGAGACGGCGAAGGCGCGGCTGAACGTGCTGCGGGAGACGGAGGACGGCTTCCTGATCGCAGAACAGGACCTCGCCCTGCGCGGGGCAGGTGACGCGCTCGGCACGGCGCAGTCGGGATTTCCCCGTTTCCGCGTGGCGGACATGCAGGAACATGCCGCGCTGCTCGAAGCGGCGCGGGACGACGCCAGCTACATCGTCGAGACGGACCCGCAGCTCGCCGGGGAGCGGGGGCAGGCGCTGCGCGTGCTGCTCTACCTCTTCAGCCGGGACGACGCGGTCAAGCTCCTCCATTCGGGATGACCGGGCAGGGGGCGGACAGCGCGTCCCGCTCGCCTCTAAAATCCCTAGAGAGGGAAGGCGGCTCCTCCACATCACCGATCAAGCGCCCGCTCTGCCTACCCGTCCCTGCGATCATAGGCAGGCATGGCCTTGCGCGGATAAGTCCGGGAGAGCAGCTTCTGCGCGGAGGAGTTCAGCGTGGGGGAGAAACCGGCGCGGCGCTCGCCCGTCGCCCGCGGCCCGCCGCCGGGGCGCCGGGAACCCTGTCCGCCACCGGAATGTAGTCGGGGGCGACGAGGCCGGCGGAGAAGATCATCTTGGCGCCGTCCTCGACCGACATCTCGAGGATGCGGAGGTCCGAGCGCTTGGCGAGGATGAGGAAGCCGGAGGTCGGGTTCGGCGTCGTCGGCACGAAGACATTGGTCATGTCGTCCGCCACATCGCCCAGGACATGCGCCGCCTCCCCCTTGGTGCGGGTGACGACGAAGCAGAGCGTCCAGACGCCGGGACGCGGATACTCGATCAGCGCGACCTCCTGGAAGGACTGCTCCGACTGCTGAAGTGCCATCTCGAAGACGTTCTTGAAGAAACCGTACAGGCTGCGCACCACCGGCATGGCGTCGAGCAGCTTCTCTCCGAGATCGATGAACCAGCGGCCGATGAAGTTCTTCGCCATGATCCCGACCAGGATCAGGAGAACGATGGCGACGAGCACACCGAGGCCAGGAATATAGAAGTCCGCCCAGGCCGGTGGCAGCCATGCATCGGGGATGACGCCCTGAACGAAGTCGTCGAGCCGGGCGAGCGGCCCGGTGACCAGCCAGTAGATCAGCGCGATGGTGATCAGGATCGGCGCCGAGATGACGACGCCGGTCAGGAAGTTGTTGCGAAGCGACGCGATCGGCCCCTGCGGCTGCAGGACCTTCTTGGGGTCGGGCACGTCCTTGTTCTTCGCCACCGCGGAATCCTTTGCGGGAGAGCGCGCGGTCAGGCCGCGCGCACCTCGTTCTGCAGGATGAAGGCCGGAACGTGGTCGCCGAAGCCGACGACCGCGTCGCCGTGATTCATCGCGGGGCCGTCATCGCGCCGTCCGCGCCCCTTGCCGCCGCGCGACCGCCGGGAGCCTTGCGCCTTGGCTTCGTCGCGGGACTCCTCGGCCTGGGGCTCGTCTTCGGACTTCGCCTCGGACGCGGCTTCGGCTCCCGCCTTCTGCGGTTTCGCGGCCGCTTCGTCCTCTCCTGCGCGCTTCTTGCCGCGGCCGCCGCGCCTGCGCTCATCCGGCTTGCTTCGGCCGCGCCTCGGCTTATCGCTGACGTCCACGGTTTCGAAGAAATCGCCGAGATCGACTTCCTCGATCTCCTTCATGCCGGTGGTTTCGAGGACGGCCTTGAACTGCTTGTCGTCATTCGGCGTGACCAGCATGACGGCCGTGCCCTTCCGTCCGGCGCGCCCCGTCCGGCCGATCCGGTGGACATAGTCGTCCGAATTCACGGGCACGTCGAAATTGAAGACGTGGCTCACCTCGGGAATGTCGAGGCCGCGCGCCGCGACGTCCGAGGCGATCAGGAGCTTCAGCTCCCCGTCGCGGAAAGCCTGAAGCGTTTCCATGCGGAAGGCCTGAGCGAGGTCGCCATGGATGGGCCGCGCATCATAGCCGTGTTTCTGAAGCGACTTGGCGACGATATCGACGTTCCGCTTGCGGTTGCAGAAGACGATGCCGTTCTTGAGCTCCTCGCCCGCATCGTCGATCACGCGGCGCAGCGTCGCGCGCTTGAGGGCGTCGTCGCCCTTCGGCATCTTCACGATGAGCTGGCGGATCGTCTCGGCGGTCTGCGCCGGACGGCTGACCTCGACCCGCGCGGGGGCGGAGAGGAACTGCTGCGTGATGCGCGTGATCTCGTCCGGCATGGTCGCCGAGAAGAAGAGGGTCTGGCGCGTGAAGGGCGTCAGGCCGAGAATCTTCTCGATATCCGGGATGAAGCCCATGTCGAGCATGCGGTCGGCTTCGTCGATCACCATGACCTCGATGCCGGTCAAGAGCAGCTTGCCGCGCTCGAAATGGTCGAGAAGGCGGCCGGGCGTCGCGATCAGGACGTCGACGCCGCGCGTCAGCGCCATCTCCTGGTCCTTAAAGGACACGCCGCCGATCAGCAGCGCCATGGAGAGCTTGTGGTACTTGCCGTATTTCTCGAAGCTCTCGGCGACCTGCGCCGCGAGCTCGCGAGTCGGGGCCAGGACGAGGCTGCGCGGCATGCGCGCCTTGGCCCGTCCCTTGGACAGGCGATGGATCATCGGGATGGTAAAGGCGGCGGTCTTGCCGGTGCCCGTCTGGGCGATGCCGAGCACGTCGCGGCCCGCCAGCGCCTCGGGTATGGCCTGCTCCTGGATCGGAGTGGGCGTCTCGTAACCGGCGTCGAGGACGCCCTTGAGGGTTTTCGGCTCGAGGCCGAGTTCGTCGAACTTCATGGAATGCTTACTCGCTTGGGAATTCGGAACGGATGGCTGGAGTGTCCTGCGCATCGCGAGCCGTTCGGCAGCGAGGCGCTGTCCTTGAAGCCGTGCAAAGCCGAGAGGGCCGTCTCGTGCTTATGGCGCGGCGGGAGCGAGGCAGCGTGTTACGCACAGGGTCGGAACGACTCGGCAGCGCGCCTTCGCAAGCGCGAGATAGGTGCAGCGCGGCCACTTGTAAAGCCATGCGCGAAAGAGAGTGCGAGCAAAAGGTGACCTCTGCCCAACAACAGGACACAAGAGGGAATGACTCATGCCTTGCCGACGAATGTTCCGGTCGAAGAATGCAGCTTCACGGTTGCGGGTCTGCGGCTGGCTTACCGCATCTGGGGCGATCCTTCCAAACCGGCTGTTCTGTTGCAGCATGGCGGCAAGGATCATGCGCGCAGCTGGGACTGGACCGTTGCTGCTCTGGCTGATGAATACTGCCTGATCGCTCCGGACCTGCGCGGGCACGGCGACTCGGATCACGTGCCCGGCGGCGGCTACAGCGCGAGCGATAACCTGGCGGACCTGGCGATGCTGATGGACGAGCTGGCGGAGCGCGGGTTCGCGCGCGCGCTGCCGCTGGTCGGGCATTCGGCGGGCGGAAATCTCGTCCTGCGCTACGCGGCCGCCTATCCGGAGCGCGTGACGCGGATCGTGTCGATGGAGGGCCTCGGCTTCTCGCAGAAAAGCTATGACGAGGTGACGGCGACGCCGCTGCGGGAGCGTATGCGGAAGGCGGCGGAGCGCCGGCTCATGCTCTCCAAGGCGGCGCCGCGGCGCTTTGCCGATCCCGAAGAGGCGGTCGCGCGCATGGCCGGGCTCCACAAGCAGCTCCATCCCGATCAGGCGCGGCATCTGGCCCTCAATGCGCTGACGCGGGCGGAGGAGGGCGGCTGGCGCTGGAAGCACGATCCGGTCATGGGCTTCCTCGACCCCCGCCCGGTGCCGCCCTCCGAATACCTGCCGCTCTATGCCGAGATTCCCTGTCCCGTCCTTCTCATGTATGGCCTGGAAAGCTGGGCCACCTCCCCGCGGGAGGACGGCCGCATCGACGCTTTCCGGGATGCCAGGCTGATCGAGTATGAGCGGGCCGGCCACTGGCTCCATCACGACCGCTTCGAAGCCTTCATCGCGGACCTGCGCGCATTTCTGGAAGGAAGCGAGGAGGCCGGCTGAGACTGCGGTCCGCGCTTGCACGGCTTTCCCGGCCTCGTCATGCCCGTTTTCGAAAGAAGAGAATGGAGGCACCCATGACCACGTCACGCCAGATCCAGCTCAAGGGCTATCCCGACGGCGCGCCGACCCCGGACCTGTTCCAGGAAGCCACGGTCGAGCTGCCTGCGCCGCAGGACGGCCAGGCGCTGGTCGAGACGCTCTACATGTCGGTCGACCCCTATATGCGCGGCCGCATGAACCCCCACGTGAAGAGCTACATCCCGCCCTTCCAGCTGAACGAGCCGCTCGACGGCGGGGCGGTCTGCCGGGTTCTTGAGTCGAAGACGCCGGAGCTGTCCGAAGGCGACATCGTCGTCGGCATGGGCGGCGCGGGCTGGCGCAGCCATGCGATCATCACGCCGAAGGGCTTCTCGAAGATCGATCCCGACCTCGTGCCGCTGCCTGCCTATCTGGGGGTCCTCGGCATGCCGGGCCTGACCGCCTGGGCGGGCCTGACCCAGATCATCAAGCCCAAAGAGGGCGAGACGCTCTATGTCTCCGGCGCCGCCGGTGCCGTGGGCTCGCTCGTCTGCCAGCTCGGCAAGCATTACGGCATGACCGTGCTCGGCTCGGCGGGCAGCCAGGAGAAGCTCGACTGGCTCGTGCGCGAGGCGGGCGTGGATCACGCCTTCAACTACAAGGAGCACGATGCCCGCTCGCTGACCAAGGCCATCGCCGAGGTCGCGCCCAAGGGCGTGGACGGCTATTTCGAGAATGTCGGCGGCATGCAGCTCGAGGCGCTGCTCAACGTCATCGCCTTCGGCGGGCGCATCGCCGCCTGCGGCATGATCGCGAACTACAACGCGAAAGAGCTGCCGCCGGGCCCCTCCAGCATCATCAACATCATTCCGCGCGGCGTGCTGATGCAGGGCTTCATCGTCTCGAACTACGCGCACCTGCAGGACGATTTCATCAAGGAGGTCGCCCCGCTCGTCGCCTCGGGCAAGATCAAGCACGAGGAGACGATCTATGACGGCCTCGAAAAGGCGCCCGAGGCGTTTCTCGGCCTCTTCGAAGGCGCGAATACCGGCAAGGCCGTGGTGAAGGTCGGCGCCTGACGCTTTTGGGGAAAAAGCTGCCGGGACGGACGGAAAACCCGCTTGACCGTCCCGGCTCACCCCTCTACACGCCCGGAACGCGCTGCGAAGCGCAACGCGGGTGTAGCTCAGTTGGTTAGAGTGCCGGCCTGTCACGCCGGAGGTCGCGGGTTCGAGCCCCGTCACTCGCGCCATTTTCTGCTAATCAGAAATTGGCCAAAGTATTGAAAGCAAACGGTTTTCTCGTTTGCTCCGCGTGAGTGGCGCGCCCCAACCGGGGAAATCGTGCTACAAAATGTCCACAAAACGTGCTACACCGCTGCTCATGGTGAGCCGGTCTGACGCCGATCGCTACCTCAAATCACGCGGCCGCAGGTGGTGGTATTGCCGCCGCGTTCCGACCCGTTTTGCCCATCTCGATACCCGCGGCACAATCAGAGAAAGTCTGGGGACGGACTCTCTGGAAGTGGCTCGCCTGCGCCGTGACCATCTGGCCGAGGCCGACGATGCCTATTGGCAAGGGCTGGCCCTGGCCGCTGCCGGGGAGGGTGGAGCCGAGGCCCTGGGGGCGCTGCGTCAGCGGCACAAGGCCGCCCAGACCCGGGCGCTGGCGGCGGGCTTCACCTACCGGACAGTCGACCGCCTCGCTGCGACCCCCGACCTCGACGACCTGGTCGAGCGGCTGCTCGCCGTCCGGGAGCGGAGCCACAGCGATGACATCGCGCCGCGGGAAGCCGAGGCGCTTCTGGGCGGTGCCCCGCAGCCGCCGGTCAGGGTCTCCGATGCGTTCGAGATCTATCTGCGTGAGATCGCCTTCAACGACACCCTCTACAAGTCACCCCGGCAGCGCTACAGCTGGGAGAAGACCAAGCGCACCTCGATCGGCTATTTCATCGATCAGGTCGGCGATCTCGTCCTCACCGAGATCACGAGAGACCACGCCCTCGATTATCAGCGCTGGTGGTCGGCGCAGGTGAAGCCCAACGATCCCAAGGCCAAGCCCGTGGCACCGAACACGGCGAACCGCCATATCGGCAATATCCGCACGCTGTACACGTCCTATTTCGAGCATATCGGCGAAGAAGAGCGTCCGAACCCCTTCCGCGGCATTCACTTCAAGGCAAAGTCGCGGACCGAAGTGCCGCCCTTCGAGAATGACTGGGTCCAGGGCCGGATCCTGCAGCCGGGGGCGTTGATCGGCCTCAATCTGGACCTCCAGGTCATCACCTATATGCTGATCGAAACGGGATGTCGCCCCAGCGAGATCATCAATCTGCAGCCGGAGGATATCGTGCTCGAGGCGGCTGTCCCTCACATCGCCATTCGGGCCCGGACCAGCCGTGAGATCAAGACGCTGACCTCGGCCCGCGAGATTCCGCTGGTCGGCGTCGCGTTGGAGGCGGCCAAGCGTGCCCGAGGAGGCTTCCCCCGCTATCAGGACAAGAGCGAGCTCTTCTCCGCCAATATGATGAAGGGATTTCGACGCCGCGGCCTTTTTCCGACCCCGGATCATGTCATCTATTCGTTCAGGCATGCCTTCGAGAAGCGGATGCAGGAGGCCAATATCGACTACGGGCTGCGTTGCCTCCTGATGGGGCACAAGACGACCCGGCCCGTTTATGGCGATGGCGGTTCACTCGCCTACCGTAGGGAAGAGCTTCTCAAGATTGCCCACCCCTTCTCGCCCGAGATCTTCGAGCGGCTCGATGACGAGGTCGCGTCGCGCTGAGGCAAGCGATGAGCCGGGTCTCTTCCTCTTCGCGCTGGGTGATCTCCTGGTCGAGGCGCTGGAAGAGGCCGCAATAGCCGGGGCCGCAACAGCGGACCACATGGGCAGCAATGCGCCGGGCTTCGTAGAGGCGATCGAGATTGTCGGGTTCGCTCGGCATGGCGATGTCGAGCGGACGCAGCGAGGAAAGCGGTGCGATCCTATGGAGACGGGTCCGTCGCGTCGCGGGCTACCGGCTTGGTAAATGCCGACGCCAAAATCCGTCCGGTTTGGTCCGTGCTTTCTCAACGGATGAGCGCAATTTTAGCGCGAGTGGCCTTTGTTCAACACGGGGAGAGACCGGTGTGCCCGACGACCGATCCGGCATGCCGGACCCGACCCCTTCGATGCGTCGCTCCTCCAAGCCAGCGACGCCGCAAGAGTATCAGGGCCTTCAGGCACCGATCGCGCGGGAGCCGATCCCCGGCGAGCCCTGCCGGCTGATCGGCAAGGTCTATAATTGGTCGCCGATCTACTTTGAGGTGGCGATCCTTTCGAGGGACGAGGTCGGCAAGCGCAAGGTCGCGAAGAGGCGCGTTCACCTTACGCCGTGTCCGTACTGCTCAGACCATGGGTCGGTCTAGGCGGCGTGGCTGCCATCGTTCGATCCAGGCCCGCCGCCCGCTAAGTCTTCGAGAAGACGGCGGAGCGTCTGGTCATCGAGCTTGTCGAGATTGCTGTAGACAACCTTTCGGATGTGGGGGCTCTCAAGGGTGACCGCACGCCTACGGATAAGTTCCAACACGATCGCGCCGTCAAGAGGAGAGGGGTCTTCGGCCGGAAGCCCTCGGTCGTCGAGCCCCTCAAGGAGCGCATGGGTCTCGATCTCGAGCGCGGCCGCAAGCTTGATCAGTGTGGGAAGGGAGGGTGGTCTCTTGCCAGCTTCAAACTTGGCAATGGTGGACCCGGAACCGATCCCGACCATCTCGGCCAGATGGGTTTGCGAGAGCCCGCGGCGAAGGCGCGCCATGAGAAGTCTGTTTCCCAGTCTCTGGGCAATGCGCGCCGCGCTCGGGCAAATATCGGCTGGTCCTTCCATCCCTTAACCCTGCTTCACCGCAAAGTATCTGGGGAAAACAAAATCTTGACAAGCGGAATCAGCAAAGTCCGCCGAATCAGCTTTTGCGCGTGAAGGCAGATCGGAAGGCGTCATCGTCGCGTTCGGCGAGCAGGCGGACGCTCGCATGAACGACGACCCGGAGTGAT
This sequence comes from Parvularcula oceani, assembly GCF_000733125.1. Lineage (GTDB taxonomy): Bacteria > Pseudomonadota > Alphaproteobacteria > Caulobacterales > Parvularculaceae > Parvularcula > Parvularcula oceani. Next base: position 84,570 of record NZ_JPHU01000014.1, read on the forward strand.
GCGTCAAAGGGCGCTTCGCCGATGAGTTCGCCCAGGAGCTGCTTGAGCTTCATGGCCGACGGTCCAGAGACTTCGACAGATGCCGCTTTTGGGGCGCGAGCCGGTGCGGTCAGAGAGGTGCAGTCATGCCGTTCCCCGAGGCGGATCAGCTCGGGCCCCGACGCGCTCAAAAGCGCTGCTCGCACGATGTCCGTGATCTTTCCCGTCGAGACTCCGAGGCTGCAGGCCCGCCGCCGCACCGCCTGGAGACAGGACTGAAAGTCCCTGTCGGCGGACAGGCGGATCTGATGGGTCTCCATGGGCGCGATGCCCTTTCCAGTGTGGACGTTTCCATAGGCCGCGATTCCTTCTCTCGTGTCGCGTACCCGGCCACATCCTAGCGCAGCTTGTGCCGTTCCGCACGCCGACGGCTCTGTCATGATTTGTGATGAGGCGGTGGGGGCCAGCACCTTTCGCTGAGCGAAAGGGTCTTGCCGTGGCGGCAAGACGAAACGCCGAAAACGGCCCAGATCTTCGTCTTTAGCGTGTGGTCCCGTTTTCACGGCCCGGTTTACGGGAACGCCTTGCCGAGACGGCCAGATCATGGCCGTTCAGGCCATATAATCCGTAGACAAAACAGTTTGATCGGAGGGGAATTCTGTTTCTTGATGAGCGGGCCGGAGCGGTTCCGGCGTTATTAGAAGGAAACCCATCCATGCAATCTTTACTTTCCCATCAGCGTACGGAGAGGGCGGCCCAGACCGTCGTCGCCGGTGCGCTGCTGGTCGCCGCCGCCGCGGTGATGACGGTGCCGGCCCTTGCCGGTGCCGATACCACCTTTGACACGGCGGTCACGACCATCACCGGATATATCAATGGCTCGGCCGGCAAGCTCGCCGCCCTTGTATCCCTCGGTTACGGCATCGTCCGTATGGCCACGAGCGGCTGGTCGCTCGGCCATGTCGGCGTGCCCATCGCCGTCGGCGTTTCGGCCGGGATCGGTGGACCGATCGTCCAGTCGTCGGTCACCGCGCTCATCTGACCCTTCATCAAA
>NZ_JPHU01000015.1 GCF_000733125.1 Parvularcula oceani
TTTCGAGCGGCGCGGGGGGTGAGGGAGGTGAGCCCGCCCCGAACACTCTCCAACCTTAGGTTGCACCGGTTAACGCGGGCTTAACGGCCCGCGCGCGTGCACCCGAAAAAGAAGACCGCTAGACCCCCCGCATGACCGACCCCCATTCCGCTCTCGTCCTGTTCTCCGGCGGCCAGGATTCCGCCACCTGCCTCGCCTGGGCGCTCGACCGCTTCGAGCGGGTGGAGACGGTCGGCTTCGACTACGGCCAGAGGCATTCCGTGGAGCTTCAGGCGCGGGAGGTCGTGCGGCAGCGGCTGGCGGAGGCGTTTCCGCACTGGCGCGAGCGGCTGGGCGCCGATCACAGGGTCGCGCTCGGCGCGCTCGCCGATCTCGGCGAGACGGCGATGACAGCCGATGTCGCCTTCGCGGCCGAAGCCTCCGGCCTGCCCAACACCTTCGTGCCCGGGCGGAATCTCGCCTTCCTCGTCCTCGCGGGCGCCCTGGCCTATCGGCGGGGGCAGGGCGTCCTCGTGGGCGGGATGTGCCAGACGGACTATTCGGGCTATCCCGATTGCCGGGAGGACGCCGTGCAGGCGCAGGCCGAGGCGCTGCGGCTCGGCATGGACATGCCCCTCGTCGTCGAGACCCCGCTCATGCACCTGACCAAGGCGGAAAGCTGGGCGCTGGCCGACCGGCTGGGCGGAGGGGCGCTGACGGATATCATCATCGAGGACACCCATACCTGCTATGCCGGCGAACGCGGCCAGCGCCATGAATGGGGCTATGGCTGCGGAGAATGCCCGGCCTGCGAGCTGCGGGCCAAGGGCTGGCGGGAATGGCAGGCGGTCACGGGCGCCGCCAGATGAGCTACGCGGTCAAGGAACTCTTCTACACGCTGCAGGGCGAGGGCGCGCAGGCGGGGCGGGCGGCCGTCTTCCTGCGCTTTGCGGGCTGCAACCTCTGGTCGGGACGCGAGGAGGATCGGGCGAAGGCGGTCTGCACCTTCTGCGACACGGACTTCGTCGGGATGGACGGGGTCGGCGGCGGCCGCTTCCCCGATGCGGCAGCGCTGGCGGCCGCGGTCGCCGCGCAGTGGCCCGGCGGAGGCAGCCCTTATGTCGTCTGCACGGGCGGCGAGCCGCTCCTCCAGCTCGACCCGCCCCTCATCGAAGCGCTGCATGCCGAAAGGTTCGAGATCGCCGTCGAGACCAATGGCACGGTGAAGGCGCCGCCGGGACTGGACTGGATCTGCGTCAGCCCCAAGGCCGATGCGCCGCTGGTCCTGACCGAAGGGTCCGAGCTCAAGCTCGTCTATCCGCAGGCCCTGGCGCCGCCCGAACGCTTCGAGGACCTGCGCTTCACTCACCACTTCCTTCAGCCGATGGACGGACCCGAGGTGGAGGCGAACATCGCCGCCACCGTCGAATATTGCCGCCGCCACCCGAGGTGGCGGCTGTCGCTTCAGACGCACAAGATCACGGGCATTCCGTGATCCTGCGCCCCTGGGAGCCTTGGCCCCTGAGCCGCCCTCAGGCGAGAAGCGCCGCCAGCTTGTCGCCGAGCTGGCGGAAATAGCGGTCCGCCTCGGTCCAGATGCCGGCCTGCACGACCGGATCGTTGATGGGGTTGAACCGGCTGCGGTCCTCGAACATGGCGAGCACGCGGTCCCCCTCGAGGAGCTGCGCCTCGACGGCCGCGCCCCCCGTGGAGATGGACTGGAAGCTCAATGACGGCTCCTCGCTCAGCGCCGCTATGGTGGGACGGTTCGATGCGAGCTCCGTCAGCGTCAGCTGGATCGTCAGCACGCCGGGCCCGGGGGCGTCGACGAGCGTGGTGCGCTCTGAAAGCTCCGCCACCAGATCCTCGCGCAGGTCCTCGACCTTGGCGTTGATCGTGCGCTCGTCGATCGCCCATTCGCTGTCGCGCGTGCCGCGATAGATCTGCCGGTCGAGCCGATCGAGAATGTCGTCCGAGACCGCGATCGGCGCGAGATAGACCCGGTCATAGTCGCCGAGCTGCACCGGGGCGGCCGCCTCGAAGCTGTCGAAGCGGGAGGCGGCCTCCATGCCCGTCGGGGTCGCGCAGGCGCCGAGCGCGACGAGGGCCACTGAAGCGAAGAGATTCCGCATGTCCGTCTCCTTTATCGTCCGGAACGGAACATAGCAGCAACGGCAAGCTCAGGCGAACGGTGCCATGCCTTCGCGCGCCAATCTGTCGGCTTCTTCATTTCCCGGATGGCCGGCATGCCCTTTGACCCATTTCCAGGACACCGCGCGAGCGCTGCACAGCCCATCGAGGGCCTGCCAGAGGTCACGGTTCTTCACCGGCTTCCTCGCCGCCGTCTTCCAGCCATTGCGCTTCCAGCCATGGATCCAGGTCGTCACGCCGTTCTTCACGTATTGGCTGTCGGTGTGGAGCGTCAGCGGCGTGCCTTCTGGGAAGGCCGCCAGCGCCTCGATGGCCGCCTGGAGCTCCATGCGGTTATTGGTCGTCGCGCCTTCGCCGCCGCAAAGGCGCTTCTCGCCTCCGTCCTGCAGGATCAGAACGCCCCAGCCGCCGGGGCCGGGATTCCCGGAACAGGCGCCGTCCGTGTAGATTTCGATCACTCAAGCCTCGAGGAAGTCGTCGGGAGAGCGCTCGTGATGGCGCAGGAGGCGCAGGTAGGGAAGCGGGTCTTTTACAGAGACGCACGCCCCGGGCACGCGGTGCAGCCAGTCATGGGCCCGCGTCAGGAGGAAGCGCAGGGCGGCCCCGGTGAGAAGCTGCGGCAGGGCATCACGCTCGGCCCCGGCGAGCGGGCGGATGCTCTCATAGCCCGCAAGGAACGCTCTGGGACCGGCCGGGTCCGGCGCCTCGCCGTCTTCCGGCTCCTTCGTCCAGGCATTGAGGGCGATGGCGAGATCGTAGGCGAGGCGGTCCGTGCAGGCGAAGTAGAAGTCGATCAGGCCCGTGACCCGGTCGCCCTCGAAGAGGACATTGTCGGGAAAGAGGTCGGCATGGATCGTTCCGGCGGGAAGGCCCGGCAGGGGCGCGAGGGCGCGTTCGAGATGGTGGCCGACCTCGCTGCGGAATCCCGGCGCCACCTCGTCGAGGCGCGGCGCGATCTGCGCGAAGAGCGCCTGCCAGCCATCAGGACCAAGCGCGTTCGCCCGCCGCCCCTCGAAGGGTTCGGCGGCACGGTGAAGCCGGGCCAGAGCCGCGCCCGCAGCGCGGGCCTGGGCGGGCGAGGGCGCTTCGGGCGAGACGCCCGAGACGAAGGTGATCAGCGCCGCCGGACGGCCGCAGAGCGTGCGCAGGCGCTCGCCGTCCCGGCCGGTCAGCGGCCGCGCGGCGGGCAGGCCGGCATCGGCGACGAAATCCATCAGGCCGAGGAAATAGGGAAGGTCCCCGGGGTCCACCCGCCGCTCATAGAGCGTCAGGATGAAGCGCTCGCCCGCCGTCTCGACGAGGTAGTTCGAGTTCTCGACGCCCTCGGCGATCCCCTTGAACATCGTCGCGGCGGGCAGGCCGTATGAGGACAGGAAGGCGTTGAGCGCGCCGTCGGGCACATGGGTGTAGACGGCCATGCTCCCTGCCCCTTCTCGTTCGCTCAGGCGAGCGCGCGCGGCAGCTTGAAGGTCACGGCTTCCCTGGCCGTCTCGACCTCCTCGACCGTCACCGCATAGCGCTGGCTGAGGGCGTCGATCACGCCCTGCACGAGGGGTTCGGGAGCGGAGGCGCCAGCCGTCAGCGCGACCACGGACGGCGACAGCCGGGCGAGCGTGTCCCAGTCGATCCGCGAGGCGTCCTCGACCAGCACGGCATAGGGGCACCCCGCCCGCTGGCCGACCTCGACCAGGCGCTTGGAATTCGATGAGGTCTCAGAGCCGACGACGATCAGCGCATCGGCCTCTTCGGCGATGACCTTCACCGCGTCCTGGCGGTTGGTGGTCGCGTAGCAGATGTCGTCCTTGTGGGGGATGCGGATGTCGGGGAAGCGGCGGCGCAGCACCTCGACCACCGCCTTCGTGTCGTCCACGGACAGAGTGGTCTGGGTGACATAGGCGAGCGGGACGGGAGCGCCCTCCGCGTCCTGCGGCGGCTCGAAGTGCTCGGCGTCTTCGGGCGTGTCGATCAGCGTGACCGCGCCTTCGGGCAGCTGGCCCATCGTGCCGATGACCTCCGGATGGCCCTGATGGCCGATCAGGAGGACGTGGTGGCCGCCATCGTGATGGCGCTGCGCCTCGATATGGACCTTGGAGACGAGGGGGCAGGTCGCGTCGAGATAGAGAAGCTCGCGCCGCTGCGCCTCGGCCGGAACGGATTTGGGCACGCCATGCGCCGAGAAGAGGACGGGCCGGTCGTCCGGCACCTCGTCGAGTTCGTCGACGAAGACCGCCCCCAATTCGCGCAGGCGGCGCACGACCGTCTCGTTGTGGACGATCTCATGGCGCACATAGACGGGCGCGCCGAAGCGTTCGATCGCGCGCTCGACCATGATGATGGCGCGCTCGACCCCCGCGCAGAAGCCGCGCGGCGCGGCGAGGCGCAGGGTGAGAGATGGCTGTTCGGTCACGATAGGCCTCGACGGTGGCGCGGAGCGCGGTGTCCGCTATAAGCCCTAGCCGAAGATGGGGCGGCGGAACAATCGGGCCGCTCCCGGCAAGTCAGGATCCGCCCATGCGACAGCTTCTCGCGCTTCTCGCGCTTCCCCTCGCCGCGTGCTCGTCGGTCGGCGACTCCTTCGAAGAGGCGCGTCTCGCCCGCGAGGCCAACCCCGCGCCCTGTCCCAACGTCTTCGTGCTCGACGATGCGGCGCGGATCATCGAGTTCGACGGCGATCCCGCGCTTGGCAATGTCGCCTGGTCGGGCGAGGTCCGGGACGTGCGCACCTCCTGCCGCTATGCCGAGGACGCGCCGATCCGCGCCGTGGTCGAGATCGATTTCGCGATCGGAAAAGGGCCGGCGGCGCAAGGCGAGGGCTATACGGTCGACTATTTCGTCGCCGTGACGCGGACCAATCGCGACCTCATCGCCAAGCGCGAATTCTCCGTGCCGGTCACGGTCAGGGACGGGCGGCGGGTCGCCACCCTGACGCAGGAGATCGACGACATCGTCATCCCGCGCGCGGATGCGGACACGTCCGGCATCAATTTCGAGATCGCCGTGGGCTTCGCGCTGGACCGGGACCAGCTCCTCTACAACCGCTCGGGCCGCAGCCTGAAATTCCCGGAGCTTTGAGCCGTGACGAAAAGGACGCTGACCGAACGCCTGTCGGAGATCGTCGGAGCGGCCTTCGCGGCGGAGGGGCTCGACCCGGCTCTTGGCGCCGTGCGCGTCTCGGACCGGCCGGACCTTGCGCAGTTCCAGTGCAATGGCGCGCTGGCCGCCGCCAGGCAGGCCAAGGCGAACCCCCGCGCCATCGCCGAGGCCGTCGCCGCCCGCCTTCGTGAGGAGGGCGCCTTCGCGGCCGTCGAGATCGCGGGGCCGGGCTTCTTGAACCTCGTCCTCGCCGATGCGCGCCTCGCCGAGGCAGCGCTCGCCGATGGCTGGCAGGCCGGCGAGGCCGAGAAGATGATCGTCGATTATGGCGGCCCCAATGTCGCAAAGCCGCTCCATGTCGGCCATCTGCGCGCGGCGCTGATCGGCGAGAGCATCAAGCGCATCCTGCGCGCCGCCGGTCACGACGCGGTGGGCGACATCCATCTGGGCGATTGGGGCCTGCAGATGGGCCAGCTCATCACCGAGCTGGAGCGCGAGCGGCCGGACCTGCCTTATTGGGACGAGAGCTTCGAAGGGCCTTATCCCAAGGAAAGCCCCGTCACGGTCGACGACCTCGCGCGGCTCTATCCGCAGGCGTCCAAGGCCTGCAAGATCGAGAAGGGTGAGACGGACCAGGACAAGATAGAGGCCGCCAGGGCGAGGCTCGGCGAGGCGCAGGCCGCCACCGTCGCGCTGCAGGAGGGGCGGCCGGGCTATCGCGCCGTCTGGCGGCATTTCGTGGACGTCTCGCTGCCCGTCCTCCGCCAGGACTATGACGAGCTCGGCGTCGGCTTCGAGCTGTGGCGCGGTGAAGCCTCGGTCCATGACCGGATCGAAGGGCTCGTCGCGCGGCTCGGCGAGCGCGGCGTGCTGGAGGACTCCGAAGGCGCGCGCGTGGTGACTGTCGCGCGCGAAAGCGACAAGAAGGAAATCCCGCCCCTTCTGATGATCAAGTCGAACGGTTCGGTCGGCTATGGCTCGACCGATCTCGCCACGCTCGATCAGCGGGCGGAGGAAGGCTATCAGCGCTGCCTCTATGTCGTCGACAAGCGCCAGGGAGAGCATTTCGAGCAGGTCTTCCGCGCCGCCGAACGCCTCGGCCTCTATGACGCCGACCATATGGAGTTCTGCGGCTTCGGCACGATGAACGGCAAGGACGGCAAGCCGTTCAAGACGCGGGCAGGGGGCGTTCTGCGCCTGCGCGACCTGATCGACATGGTGACGGACAAGGCGCGCGAGCGGCTCGCCGAAGGCGGCGTCGGCGAAGGCTATGAAGAAGACGAGCGCGAGGCGATCGCCAAGCTCGTCGGCATGGCCGCGCTGAAATTCGCCGACCTCTCCAATCCGCGCACCACCGATTACATCTTCGATCTCGACCGCTTCGTGGCCTTCGAGGGCAAGACCGGTCCTTACCTGCTCTATGCGGTGGTGCGGATCGATTCGGTGCTCGCCAAGGCGGGGTCGGATGGCGGCGAGGCGAAACTCGTCCTGACCGAGCCGGCCGAGCGGGATCTCGCGCTGGCGCTGGCGAACCTCCCCGATGCGCTCAAGGCCGCGCATGACCGGCGCATGCCGCATGTCCTGTGCGAGCAGGCCTACGGCGTCGCCCAAGCCTTCAGCCGCTTTTACGCGAGCTGCCGGATCGGCGACGAGGCGGATGCGGAAAAGCGGGCTTCGCGCCTCGTCCTGTCCCGCGTCACCCGCGACCAGTTGCGCGGCATCCTCGACCTCCTGGGGATCGAAGTGCCCGCCCGCATGTGAGCGCCTCCCGCACTGTGGCATCTTTGCAATGGTGCAGTGCGAAAGGCGCTGGAAGACGGAACTCTTTCCAGCCGTAAAAAAACCGTCACAGAGTCCGCCTAACCGCCGCCGGGCAGGGGCAAGCGCCCTCCCGGAAGAGGTTCTAGTCATGGTTCTGAGATCAATCCTCGCGGCGGGCGCCGCGACCATCGCGCTGGCGGGCGCGGCTCACGCGCAGGAAACGACGACCAGCGTTCGCGGTACGGTCGAGACCGATGCGGGCGCGCCGCTGGCCAATGCCGAAGTCGTCGTCACCGACACCCGGACCGGCCAGTCGCGCACCGTCACCACCGACAGCGATGGCCGCTTCCGCGTCACCAACCTGCCGGCCGGCGGCCCCTACAGCGTGACCGCGCGCGAGACAGGCTATCTCGGCGAGCGCGTCGACGACCTGACCTTCTTCGTGGGCGACACCGCCAATCTGACCTTCTCGCTCGAAGACCTCGCCGCCGGCGTGGCCGACGAGATCGTGGTCGTCGGCACCCGCCAGGTGCTCGGCACCGTGGCGCCGGGCCCTTCGGTCACCTTCACGGCCGAGGACCTCGCCGAGCTGCCGACCACCTCGCGCGACATCAAGGACATCATCAAGCTCGACCCGCGCGTCTATATCGACGAGACCTTCGGCGACGGCGTCTATTGCGTGGGCTCGTCCAACCGCTCGAACTCGCTGACCGTCGACGGCTACAACCTCAACGACAATTTCGGCCTGAACGGCAACGGCTATCCGACTCAGCGCCTGCCCTTCCCCTATGACGTCGCCGAGCAGGTCTCCGTCGAGATCGCGCCCTTCGACGTGCAGTATGGCGGCTTCACGGGCTGCAACATCAACGTCGTCAGCCGCACCGGCACGGACGATTTCCAAGGCCGCCTCGTCTTCGACTTCACCAATGGCGACCTGCAGGGCAACTCGATCGAGGGCGACAGCTTCGAGAACCCCGACATCGACGAATATTCCTATGGCGGCTATCTGTCGGGCCCGATCCTGAAGGAGCGCCTCTACTTCACGCTCGGCTACGAGAAATTCACCGGCGGCGACACGTCGAACACCTCCTTCGCCGGCTCGGGCTTCCCCAACGAGATCGACTCGATCACGGCGACGGATGTCTCGCGCGTTCAGCAGATCCTCGCGGATGTCTACGGCTTCGAAGCGGGCAACGTTCCCGCGGGCCTCGATGTCGACGACGAGCGCTTCTTCGGCAAGCTCGACGCCTATCTGACCGATCAGCACCGCCTCGAGCTTTCCGGCCAGCACACGACCGGCAACTCGATCAGCATCCAGAACACCTCCGCCAATTTCGGCGAGCTGGGCCTGTCGTCCAACTGGTATGACCGTTCCGAAGAGCTGACCGTCGTCTCCGGCCGCCTGTTCTCGGAATGGACGGACAGCTTCTCGACCGAGGCGCGCGTCTCCTATCAGGACCGCGAAACGGGCCAGAACTCTCTGGGCGACGGCGATTTCGCCCAGCTCGAGATCCAGACCGATGCCGGCGGCTCGATCTTCGTCGGCCCCGACGTCTTCCGCCACGCCAACCAGCTGATGCAGGAAGCGTGGAACGCCAAGCTCGCCGCGAACTACACGACCGGCGACCACTTCTTCACCGTCGGCTACGAGTACGACCGCAACGAGGTCTTCAACCTCTTCGTGTCGAGCTCCGAAGGCGATGTCGTCTTCGAATCGATCGAAGATCTCGCCGCGCAACAGCCCGCCTCGATCTTCTACTCGAACACGGGCTCGAACGACGCGACCGACGGCGCCGCGGATTTCGCGACCGACAAGCACACGATCTACGCGCAGGACGTGTGGACCGTGAACAATGCTCTTGAGGTCACCGGCGGCGTGCGCATCGACGCCTATGCGGTCGAGGACAAGCCGGGCTACAACCCCGCCTTCCAGGCCCGCTACGGCATCCGGAACGACGACACGCTCGAAGGCAAGACGCTGGTCATGCCGCGCATCGCCTTCGACTACGTGGCCAATAACGGCGTCTCGTTCACCGGCGGCGTCGGCCTCTTCTCCGGCGGCGAGCCGGGCGTCTGGGTGTCCAACAACTACACCAATAACGGCGTCCTGCTGGGCAGCGCCTTCAGCGACGATCCGGACGTCCTGGCCGGCTTCGACGGCTTCAACATCCCGCAGGCGCTGCTCGACGCGAACACCACCGCGGTGAACAATGCCGACGGCTATGTGAACGCGCTCGACCCGAACTACGAGATCCCGTCCGTTCTGCGCTTCTCCTTCGGCGCGAAATACATCGCCGATTTCCAGAACTTCCTCGGCGGGGGCTGGGAGTTCGGGGCCGATGTCCTCTACGGCATCACCTACAACCCCAATGAGTGGCAGGCGCTGAACATGGCGACGGTCGGCCAGGCGCCGGACGGCCGTCCGATCTATGCCGGCATCGACCGGCTCGACCCCGACTGCGCCGGCCTGACCTATCGGCCGGGCACCGAGTTCGATTACGGCGACTGCGATTCCCGCGTCGGCGGATCGGGCGATGGCGACTTCCTGCTGACCAACTCCGACGAGGAGCCCAAGCAGCTCGTTCTCTCCGGCTATGTCCAGAACGAGTGGGAGCTCGACACGGTGACGCTGGGCGGCTTCCTCGGCTACGCCTTCACCGATGCCGAAGACGTCAACCCGGGCACGTCCAGCCGGGCGATCTCGAACTTCGAGAACTTCGCGGTCTACGACTACAACAACTCCCGCGCGGCCACCTCGAACTATGCGATCCCGCACCGCTTCACGGGCCGCTTCGACGTCGCGCAGGAATGGGCGCCGGGCTGGACCACCCGCCTCGGCCTCGCAGGTCAGCTGAACGCCGGACGGCCCTACAGCTACACCTTCGACGCAGGCCGGGCCGGCGACGGCTTCCCGAACGGGCTGAACTTCTTCGGCGACACGGACGCCTCCGCGGATCGCGGCCTCGTCTACGTGCCGATCAGCTCGGGCGATCCGAACCTCGACGTCGCGAACTCCGATCCGCAGGCGCTGGCCGACTATCTGGCCTTCTTCTCGGACGACAAGTTCGACGACTATCGCGGCGGCGTTGCGCCCCGGAACGAGTTCAATTCGGATTGGTGGGGCAAGATCGACCTTCGCCTGAGCCAGACGATCCCGCTGCCGGCCATGCTCGGCAATGACCGCCTGCGCCTCCTGGTGGATGTCGACAACCTGACCAACCTGATCGACGACGACTGGGGCCTCTACCGCGAATACGGCTTCCCCTACCGCGTCCAGACGGTCGGGGCGGAGCTGACCGAGAACGGCTACGCCATCCAGAGCTTCGACGTGAACGACCAGTTCGTGAACCGGGGCATCAGCACCTGGCAGGTTCAATTCGGCGCCCGCTACGATTTCTAAGCGGCGCTCGAGACCGAAAACCTCGAAAGGGCGGCCCTCGGGCCGCCCTTTTCCTTTGAGGCGGCGGCGATCCATCCTATCTGGGATCCATGCTCGACGATCTTTATTCAGGCGCGCTGCTCGAGGCGGCCGGCAGCATTCCGCCGGCCCGCTCTCTGCCCGATGCGGACGCCACGTCGCGCAAGACCTCGAAGGTCTGCGGCTCCGTGGTCGAGCTCGACCTGTCTCTGCGCGACGGCGTAGTGGACGACCTCGCCATGCGGGTGAAGGCCTGCGCGCTCGGCCAGGCGGCCGCCTCCATGCTCGGCAGGACGGCCAAGGGCGCGACGCCGCAGGAGCTGCGGATCCTGCGGGACGAGATGGAAGCCATGCTGAAGCGGGGCGGCCCGCCGCCGTCTTCGCCGCGCTTCGCCGAGATGGAGAAGCTCGCGCCGGTCGCCGCCTATCCTGCCCGCCACGCCTCGGTCATGCTGCCCTTCGAGGCGGCGGCCGACTGCCTCGGCCAGATCGAAGCCCGTGCTGCGCGCTAGCCTCCTCGCGCTGGTCGCAGCCTACAGGGCGGTGGGATCGCCGCTCCTGTGGTTCTTCGGCTCGCGCTGCCGCTACGAGCCGAGCTGCTCTGCCTATGCGGCGCAGGCGCTGCGCATCCATCCCGTGCCACGCGCGCTGTGGCTGACCGCGAAGCGGCTGTCGCGCTGCCATCCCTGGGGCGGCCATGGATATGATCCGGTGCCCGAACCCGAACGCTCCCGCCTCGCTTGACGCGAGGCGGGGGGTAAGGCCACACAACCCCTTTCACCGCGGGCCTGTCCCGCCAGCATTCAGAGCCGACATGCCGGTCATTACTCTTCCCGATGGCGCCGAGCGGCGCTTCGACGAAGCCGTCACGGGCTTCGACGTCGCAGAAAGCATCTCCAAATCGCTGGCCAAGAAGGCGCTCGCCATTCGCCTCGACGGCGAGCTGTTCGATCTCGACCATACGATCGAGGACGATGCGCGGCTCGAGGTGGTGACCCGGACCGACGAGGACGGCCTCGACCTCATCCGCCATGACGCGGCGCACCTCCTCGCGCAGGCGGTGAAGAACCTCTTTCCCGAGACGCAAGTGACGATCGGGCCGGTCATCGAGGACGGCTTCTATTACGACTTCTCGCGCAAGACGCCCTTCTCGACGGAGGACTTCGAGGCGATCGAGGCGGAGATGAAGCGCCTCGTCGACGAGGACCTGCCCACCCGCCGCGAAGTGGTGAGCCGCGACGAGGCCGCGAAGCGCTTCGAGGCGCAGGGCGAGCACTACAAGGCCGAGATCGTCCGCGACCTGCCCGAAGGCGAGGAGATCAAGGTCTATCATCACGGCGACTGGTACGACCTCTGCCGCGGGCCGCACCTTCCCTCGACCAAGCATATCGGCAAGGCCTTCAAGCTGATGAAGCTCGCCGGCGCCTATTGGCGCGGGGACAGCCGCAACGAGATGCTTCACCGCATCTACGGCACGGCGTGGTCGAACGAGAAGGACCTCAAGGCCCACCTCCACCGCCTCGAAGAGGCCGAGCGCCGCGACCACCGCAAGCTCGCCCGCGAGATGGACCTCTTCCACCTCCAGGAAGAGGCGCAGGGCTCGGTCTTCTGGCACCCCAAGGGCTATGTCATGTGGCGCGCGCTGGAGGACTATCTGCGCCGCCGGCTCGACGATGACGGCTATGCCGAGGTGAAGACGCCCCAGCTCCTCGATCAGAAGCTGTGGGAAGCCTCGGGCCATTGGGGCAAATACGCGCAGAACATGTTCGTCGTGCCCGACGCCGTTCCGGACACGGAAAGCGGCGGCCCGCTCTTCCCCGAGGGGGTGGACGACGCGAGGCTCCTCGCGATCAAGCCGATGAACTGCCCCGCGCACGTCCAGATCTTCCGCCAGGGAACCAAGTCCTACCGCGACCTGCCCCTGCGCATGTCCGAGTTCGGCTGCTGCCACCGCAACGAGCCGACCGGCGCGCTGCACGGCATCATGCGCGTGCGCCAGTTCACCCAGGACGACGCGCATATCTTCTGCCGCTGGGACCAGATCGTCGCCGAGACGCAGAAATTCTGCGATCTCGCCTCCTCGGTCTATCGCGACCTCGGCTTCGAGGACGTGCGCATCGCGCTCGCCACGCGCCCCGAGCAGCGCATCGGCTCGGACGAGGAATGGGACCGCATGGAGAGCGCGCTCGGCGAGGCGCTGACCTCGGCGGGGCTCGATTACGACGTGCTCGAAGGGGAGGGCGCCTTCTACGCGCCCAAACTCGAATACCATCTGCGCGATGCGATCGGCCGCTCCTGGCAGTGCGGCACGCTGCAGCTCGACCCCCTGCTGCCCGAGCGGCTCGACGCCTCCTATGTCGACGAGGACGGCGCGAAGAAGCGGCCCGTCATGCTGCACCGGGCGATCTTCGGTTCGATGGAGCGCTTCCTTGGCATCCTGATCGAGGACGCCGCCGGGCGCCTGCCCCTGTGGCTGTCGCCGGTGCAGGTCGTGGTCGCGACGATCACCACCGATGCCAACGGCTATGCCGAGGAGGCCGCCGAAGCGCTGCGCAAGGCGGGCCTGCGCGTCGAGACCGACCTGCGCAACGAGAAGGTCGGCTACAAGGTGCGCGAGCACTCGGCCGCCAAGGTGCCGGTGATCGCCGTCGTCGGCGGCCGCGAAGCGGAGGAGCGCCAGGTGTCGATTCGCCGCCTAGGCTCGAAACAGAGCGTGACGATGTCGCTGGACGAGGCCGCCGCCGAGCTGTGCAACGAAGCCACACCTCCCGATCTTCGCAGCAAGTGACCGGAAACGACCACACGGCAGGCGCGATGGTGACTCTCCTGCCACAACTGGGCCGCAACACCGCCGCGATCCAATGGAAGTCGTTGTTCAGGAACCCGTAACCATCTACAGCAAAAACACGGGTGCAGGCGAGGAAGGGGCAAAGGCTTGGAAGCCGTTTCGATACAGGATGTTGACGGCCTTCTAGAGTCGGTCTCCTCCCAACCCCGGCCGCGGCGCTGCGTCAGCGTCGTGATCGTCACCTATTACACCGGCCCGCTCCTGTGGCGCTCCATCGCGGCTGCGCTCGCGCAGGACGAGGTCGCCGAAGTCATCGTCGTCGACAACGGCAATTGGGACCGCACGCGCGAAGAGCTGACGCGGATGACCGCCGAGGATGCGCGCATCCGCCTCCTGACCGGGCACGGCAATGTCGGCTTCGCCGCGGGATGCAATATGGGGGCGCAGATCGCGAAGGGGCGGTTCCTCTTCGTTCTCAACCCCGATGCGATCCTGCCGCGCGGCGCGGTGGCGGCTCTTCTTTCCGAGGGGCTCAAGCATGGCGGGACCGGGCACTGGATGGCCGGCGGGCGGCTGCTCAATGTGGACGGGACGGAGCAGGCCGGCGCGCGGCGCGGGCCGCTGACGCCCTGGACGGCTCTGGTCGAGATGACCAAGCTCTACACCGTCGCGCCGAAGCACCCCTATTTCCGCCGCTTCAACAATCACTGCGAGCCCTGCCCGGGCGAGACGGTGGACATGCCCGTCATCTCCGGGGCCTGCATGCTGATGCCGACCTCCGCTTATGAAGCGGTGCGGGGCATGGACGAATCCTTCTTCCTGCATGTCGAGGATGTCGATTTCTGCCTGCGCTTCCGCTCGGGAGGCGGCCGGGTGCTCTATGCGCCGGGCGTCGAGGTCGTGCACTTCAAGAGCTCGTCCCGCGCCAACCGGATCCGGATCGAGCGGCTGAAATCGGAGAGCATGATCCGCTACTTCAAGCGGCATTTCTCCGGCGTCTATCCGGTAGGCTTCCTGACGCTCGTCTCGATCCTGATCTATATGGGCTTCTGCGCGCGCGCTCTGCACATTCTCGGCGGCCGGATCTCCGCGGTCGCGGGCATGAACGGCCGCGTCGGACGCAGCCGCGCCGGGCGCGCGGTGCGCCTCAGCCGCCGCGCCGCCCTGCGCTGAGCCGCGTCAGCGGCTCTCCTTTTCCGCGAGGGCGGCCTTGAGCCGCTCCACTTCGCTGCGCAGGGCGCGAAGCTCCTCCGCCTCGCCGTTCTCTTGCTTGGGCGCATCCAGGCCGAACATCCGCATGCTCTGCTCGAAGAAGGCCATGTTCTTGCGAGCGGCCTCCTCGAACAGGCTCACGCCGCTCTTGGGGCTGGCGAAGGCCTCGGTGACCGAGCGCCGCATGGCTTCCTGGTTCTTGGCGAAGGCCTCCATCGAGGCTTCGAGATAGGAGGGCACGAAGCTCTGCAGGTTGTTGCCGTAAAGGCCGATCAGCTTGCGCAGGAAGGGGACGGGCAGCATGGTCTCGCCGCGGTTTTCCTGCTCGAAGATGATCTGGGCCAGGACCGAGCGCGTCAGGTCCTCGCCGGACTTGGCGTCGACGACGACGAAATCCTCTTCGGCGCGAACCATTTCCGCCAGATGGTCCAGCGTGACATAGGAGCTGGTCGCGGTGTTGTAGAGCCGCCGGTTCGCGTATTTCTTGACGATGGTCGGACCGGCCCGCTTGCCGAAATTCTGCCCGTCCTTTCCGGAAGCAGCTTCGTCCTTGTGCGCTTCGCGCTTGCTTTGCGCTTGCCGCTTCTGTTCGAGATCAGCCATGAGGTCTTTTCCGATCCGCGTGACGGAAGGCCGAGGGGCCTGCCGGTTGTGTCAGGTCCATGCGTAGCTCAAATCGCCTTGCGGGACAAAGCCCCGCGCCAAATCGCGGAAAAGCGCCAGGAGGAGCCTCACATGCCAAGCACCAACGTCGTCATCGCATCCGCCGCCCGCACACCGATCGGTTCCTTCAGCGGCACCCTGGCGCCGCTCTCCGCGGTCGAGCTGGGCAAGGCCGCGATTGAGGAGGCGCTCGCCCGCGCAGGCGTCGAAGGCGCGCGCGTGGACGAGGTCGTCATGGGCAATGTCCTGACGGCCGCCCTGGGGCAGAACCCCGCCCGCCAGGCCAGCATGAAGGCGGGCATTCCGCAGGAGCGTCCGGCCATGACCATCAACCAGGTCTGCGGCTCCGGCCTGCGCGCGGCCATGCTGGGCGCGCAGGCGATCCAGAACGGCGATGCCCGCATCGTCGTCGCGGGCGGGCAGGAGAGCATGTCCCAGGCCCCGCATGCGAGCCATTTGCGCAACGGGGTGAAGATGGGACCCGCGACCATGGTCGACACGATGATCGTCGACGGCCTGTGGGACGCCTTCAACGACTACCACATGGGCAGGACGGCCGAGAATCTGGCGGAGAAATACTCGATCAGCCGCGAGGATCAGGATGCCTTCGCCGCGTCGAGCCAGAAAAAGGCCGCCGCCGCGCAGGAGGCCGGCCGCTTCGATGCGGAGATCGTTCCGGTCACCGTTCCGGGCCGCAAGGGCGACACGGTGATGGAGAAGGACGAATATATCCGCCCGAACACCACTCAGGACACGCTCGGCGGCCTGCGTCCGGCCTTCGCCAAGGATGGAAGCGTGACGGCGGGCAATGCGTCGGGCATCAATGATGGCGCGGCCGCGCTCGTCCTGATGTCCGAAGAGGCCGCGCGCGAGCAGGGGGCGACGCCGCTCGCCCGTATCGTCTCCTTCGCCCATTGCGGCGTCGATCCCTCGATCATGGGCATCGCGCCCGCGCCCGCCTCGAAGCTCGCGCTCAAGAAGGCCGGGTGGAGCATGGACGACCTCGACCTGATCGAGGCCAATGAAGCCTTCGCCGCGCAGTCCCTCGCCGTCGCCAAGGAGATGGGCTGGGACATGGAGAAGGTGAACGTCAATGGCGGCGCCATCGCGCTCGGCCACCCGATCGGCGCTTCGGGCGCGCGCGTCCTGACGACGCTTCTTTATGAACTCAGGCGCCGCGAGCAGGACAAGGGGCTCGCAACGCTGTGCATCGGCGGTGGAATGGGCGTGGCGATGTGCGTTGAACGTGTAAGCTGAGAGAGGAAGGCGCCGGGACGAAACAGCCCGGCGCCCCATGACGGGAGGAGAGCATGAGCAAAGTTGCGGTGGTGACCGGCGGCACGCGCGGGATCGGCAGAGCGATCTCGGAACGGCTGAAAAGCGACGGCTACGATGTCGTCGCGATCTATGGAGGCAATGAGGAGGCGGCGCGCCAATGCGCCGAAACCCTCGGCATCGCCGTCTACAAATGCGACGTGTCCGAGCATGACGCCTGCGCGGCCACCCTGGCCGAGGTGGGCGAGAAGCATGGCGACATCGCGGTCCTGGTGAACAATGCCGGCATCACCCGCGACGGCGCCTTCCACAAGATGGGCCTCGACCAGTGGCAGTCCGTGATGCGGACCAATCTCGACAGCGCCTTCAACATGACCCGCCCCGTCATCGACGGCATGCGCGAGCGCGGGCACGGACGCATCGTCAACATCTCGTCGATCAACGGCCAGAAGGGCCAGTTCGGGCAGGTGAACTATTCCGCGGCCAAGGCGGGCCTGATCGGCTTCACCCGGGCGCTGGCGCTGGAAACGGCGCGCAAGGGCATCACTGTCAACGCGATCGCCCCCGGCTATATCGAGACGGACATGACGGCGCAGATGAAGCCGGAGGTCCTGGAATCCGTCACTGCACAGATTCCCGTCGGCAGGCTGGGCCGCCCCGAGGAGATCGCGCATGCGGTGAGCTTCCTCGTCAGCGACGGGGCCGGCTTCATTACCGGCACAGTCCTGAGTGCCAATGGCGCCCAATACATCGCAAGCTGACGAAGTGCTCTTCGGTTAACGGAAAGTTTCTCCTTTCGCTGAAGGTCTCGCAAGTCCCGTCACGCCTCCGCCATAAAGCTGTGTTTTCATGGCCTGCATGGGGAGACCGTCTGGCTGTCTTGGCGGCTGGAGCCAGAAGGGAGATGCGCATGGCGGTACTGAAAAGACGGGAATACGTATTCCGGGAAAAGCCACGCCGGGGACGCATGGCGTTGCTGATCCTCCTGCTCGGAGCGACGACGCTGACGGCGGCGGCCTTCGGTGACGGCATCGCGCGGCAGACCCTCGATTCGGAGAGCCTCGACCGCCTCACCGCGCCGCCGGGCCCGATGCGCACAGATCGCGTCGGCGGGGAGGGCGCGCGCGTCTACGGAGCGCTCGGCGGCCCTGAGCAATTCGTTCTCGAACTGACCGATCGCGGCGCGTTCCTGCGCTTCCTCTGCAAGGAGGCGAAGGGCGAATGCCGCGAAGAGGGCGGCACGATCGGCCGTCCGGTGGTAAGGCTCGAAAAGGTCACCGGCTCGCGCGGGGACACGATCTACAAGGATGCCGAGGGCGATGCCGTCCTGCGTCTCGCGGTCACTGGCGGCGCCACGCTGCTGGCCGGCAGCAAGTCCGTTCCCGACAGCGTGCCGCTGACGGGCCGGGCGGTCCTGCCGACGAACAAATCGGTCGCGAGCCTGGCGCCGCTGGCCGGGAGCGGCGAGCGTTCGTGAGAGTCAGCCCGCCACGATGAGGGCGGCGCTGCCGGTCAGATAGGCGCCGATCAGGACCACGGTCTCGAACCCGATCCCCCCGGGGCCCTGCCGCTCGCGGCGCAGAAGGCCCATGACGAGCACGGTCGTCATCAGCAGCGAAAGCGCGATGATGAACACCTGCCGCTCGGTCACCGCATCGTAGATAGAGCCCTCGCGATAGGCCGCGTCCGATGCGGCGAGGAAGAGGACGTCGAATGCATTCCCGCCGATGATGCCGCCGACAGCGAGCGTCAGCGCGCCGCGCCGCACGGCAGCCACCGTCGTCACGAGTTCGGGCAGCGAGGTGACGAGCGCGGTCGCGAAGGCCCCGGTCACCGACTGGGACAGGTCCCACACCACGATGGCGCCTTCAGCAGCCCGGCTGACGACGAAGCCCGCGCAGGCGGTCACCGCTGCGAGGCCCGCGAATTCCGCCCATAGGCGAAGGGTCGACGCATCGCCGCTGTCGTCCTGATCGGGATCGTCCTGCCGCGTCTCGCGGGTCTGCTGCGCGCGCCAGCCGGGCTCCTTGCCGGCGCGACGGGTGACCCAGAGGCCGAGCGCGTAGAAGAGGACGAGCAGGTAGCTCGCCGGATGGACGCCCGCCAGCTCGTAGCCCGGCATGGCCGTGCCGAGAACAGCCAGGGACAGGCAGCCGGTCAGCACCGTGCCCTGTATCATGTTCTCGAGGCTGGCGGCGGCATGTTCGAGATTGGCTCTGCGATAGGCGAGATCCGCGACCGCGAGAAAGAAGGTCTGGCCGGCAATGCCGCCGGCCGCGTTCGACACCGCGAGTTCGGGCAGGTTGTTCCAGGCCGCGACCACCGAGGTCGTCAGGCCCGAAAGGGAGGTCGCGGCGCCCAGAAGGACGGCGCCGACCACGGCCTCGCCGAGGCGGGTCCGGTCGGCGAGGCGGTCGGCGACGCCGGACAGGCGCACGCCGGCCAGCAGGATCGCCACTGCCGCGATCCCGAAGGCGAGAAGAATGCTTCCGGTCGTCTCCGGGGGCGGCAGCAGCAAGGATTCAGCCTGTCGCGTGGCCGCCGAGCGCCTGTCCGCGCGCGGGCGGAGAGGTCACTTCGACCGCGCGGAAGCTTTCGTCGACCTCGTAGTGGTGCATGACGCCCTTGGGCACGCGCCAGCTGTCGCCCTGGGTCAGGTGCAGCGTCTCGCCGCCGGAGCACAGGCGCGCTTCGCCGCTGACCACATAGCCCAGCGTCTCGTAATCCTGGGCATGATCGTCCTTGCCGGTCGTCTTGCCCTCGTTCCATTCGCGCAGCGCCATGCCGCCGCCTTCGATCATCTGCGCTTCGCCGCGGCTGCCGGGCGTCGCGTCGCCGGCGTTCAACTTCTCGATCTTGTCGGCCATCGGGTCCTCCATTGCTCTTCCCGGTGGGAACACGGCGCGCGCGCAGGCGTTCGGAGAGAAAGGAGCGACGCAATGACCGACAGGACCGACCCCCGCAAGGATCAGGACGAGCATCCGCGCCAGCCGCCCGCCGAAGAGGGCAAGCGCGACCGGGAAAGAACCGGCGGATCGCGCCGCGAAATGGACCCCGAAAATCCCGCGCGCGGCAAGGACTGAGCCGCCCTGGCCGCGTCCGGGATGGGTCAGGCGATCGAGAAGCGGCCGTCCTCCGCCCACTCCAGGAGCGTGGCGATCAGCTCGGCCTGCGCCCGCTCGCCCTCTTCCTCGCTCGGCATGGGCAGGCTCGCCACCCGCTCGCGGATCTGTTCGGCGAGCCGCTGCGAGATGTTCGAATAGAGGAAGTTCGTCGCCTCGGGCGAGGCTTCGGCCCCATAGCGCAGAGCCGTGTCGAGAACGCGCTGCTCGGCCTCGCGGAAGAGAATCGGCGCTGCCGTGCGCGGCAGCTTGTCGGCGAGTGTATCGAAGCGCAGCAGGGCCGCCTCGACCCGCTCCGCCGTCTCCGCCGCGCTTTCGCGCAAGGGGGCGAGGACGGCTTCCTGCCGGGACAGGGGGCAGCGGTTGAGGAGGGCGGTGAGGGTCGCGGAGCCATCGGTTCCCTGCGCTTGGTCCGGCGCCGACGCCCGCACGCGCAGGGACTCGGCGATGGCGTCGAGGGTCTCGCCCGACACGGAACGGCCGCTGGCGATATGACGGACGGCCGCGACGGCGAGCGGCTCCCGCAGCGCGTTGAGGAGAGCGGCGCCCTTCGCTTCGGGCAGGCGCGTCAGCACGATGGCGATCACGGCGGGGCGCTCGTCGGCCAGGGTCGCGGCGAGGTCCTCCGGCGGCATCTCGGCGACATAGGACCAGACCGCCTCAGGCGAAGCGCCTTCGCCAATGCCGAAGGCGACCGGCTGGACGATGGAGTCGAAGTCGATCTCCGGCGCCGGCACCAGCCGCTCGGCCAGCGCCTGGGCCTGGCGCTGGCCGCCCCTGACGAAGGGATTGGGGTTGCGCAGATCGGCCACGAAGCTCGCGATCACCTGGAGGATGACGGGCCTTGGGAGCGTTCCCATGTTCTCGAAGGCCGTCACGACGCGGTCGACGCCGCCATATTCGAGTTCCTCGGCGAGCGAGCGGGCCATGTCGGGTTCGAGAAGCGAGAGGATGACGGCGACACGCTCGGCAGGCGCGAGTTGCCGCATCGCCGCCTTCCCGGCCGGCGCGGAGGGCTGGGGCGGAGCAGCGGGGGCGGCCGTGTCTGCGGGAGCGGGTTTCATGGCGACGGCGTTCACTGGATATAGCCTCTGAGCAGCGCTTCGGTGATGCGGACCCACCCATCTGCGATGACGAAGAAGGCGAGCTTGAAGGGCAGGGCCACGACGGCGGGCGGAACCATCATCATCCCCATCGCCATCAGAACCGAGGCGACGACGAGGTCGATGACGAGGAAGGGCAGGAAGATCGCGAAGCCGATCTGGAAGGCCCGTGTGATCTCGGACAGCATGAAGGACGGCACGAGCAGCGAAAGGGGCGCCGCTTCGTCCGCAGGCGCTGGAATCTGCGCCGCGTCGGACAGGCGGGAGATCACGTCCTGGGGCGTGCGCGCCTCCATGAAGACGCGCAGGGGCTCGAGAGTGGCGGCGATCCCGGCGGTCTCGTCGACCGCTCCGTCCATGAGCGGCTTCAGCCCTTCCTGCCAGGCGGTGCTGAAGACGGGCTCCATCACGAAGAAGGTCAGGAAGAGCGCGAGGCTCGTCAGCATCATGGCCGGCGGCGCATGCTGCAGGCCGATCGCCTGGCGCAGGAAGCTGAAGACGATCGCCATGAAGGGAAAGCAGGTGACCATGATCGCGATGCCGGGCGCGAGGCTCAGCACCGTGACGACCAGGAAGAGCGGGATCAGCTCGGAGCGCAGCGATCCGCTCTCGGAGACGAGCTCGCCGATGGCGGCCTCGGCTCCCGATACAGCGCCCCGATCCTGCGCCGCGGCCGGAACCGCGAGCAGGGCCAGGGCGATCGTCAGGAGGACGAGGAAGCGTTTCATCCCTCGATCTCCGTCAGCTTGACGGCGAGGCCGCCATCTTCGCTCTCGGTCAGCTCTCCCCGGGCGACGACCCTGTCCCCGATGCAGATGTCCAGGGGCTCGTCCACCCGCGCATCGAGCGCGAGAAGGCTGCCCTCGGCGAGCTGCGTGACCTCCGCCACGGTGCGGCGGGCCGTCCCGATGCGGATCGTCAGGGTCAGGGGAAGCCCTTCGAGCGCTGCGGGAATTGCATCCTGTGTGGCGACGGCTTCGCTCATGCCGCGTCCTCCTCTTCGAGCCAGGCGTTGAGTAATGCGGCCGCGGCCTCTGGCTCATTGGCGGCGGCGGACCGAAGGGCATCGAGGGGATCGTCGGCGAGCGGCAGCTCGCCGCCATCCAGCGCGGCGAGCGCTTCGGTCCCGGCGGCATCCTGCCCAGCGCCGGTCAGGATCGGCCTAACCACGAAGAGGCCGAGCAGGAGCGCGACGATGCCCAGAAAGGCGACCTGGCCGGCCTGCCACAGCCTCGCCTCGGTGGCGGGCGCGAGGCGAGGCGCCTCGGCCATTTCGAGCGCCGGCGCATCGAAGGGCAGCACCTCGATCGTCAGGCGGTCGCCCCGCGCCTCGTCGAGCCCGGACGCCGAGGCGACGAGTCCCCGAAGCGCCGCGACCTCTTCGGCCGTCCGGGGCGCGGGCTCCTCGCCCTCGGCTCCCGGCGCGTCGTTGAGCAGGACCGCGATCGAAAGGGCGGTAATCTCGCCGGGCAGGCGTTCGCCGCTCACATCGCGCTCGGTGACGGCATAAGTGAGCTCCTCGCGCGTTTCGTCCGCCTGCGAACGGGTCTCGGCGCCTTGCCGGCCCGCATCGCCGTCGGGCAGGTCGCTTGCGACCGTGACGGCGGCATCCGTGCCCGTTTCGGTTTCGCTGCGTTCGGTGCGGGAGCGGCGCGTGACGACGGCGCTTGCAGGGTCCACGGCCCGCTCGGTCCAGGCTTCGCGCTCGCGGCTCAGGCGCATCGCGACCTCGACCCGCGCATTGCCCGGTCCCACCCGCGCTTCGAGCAGTCGGATCAGATCGGCTTCCAGCGCGGCGGCGCGCGCATTCTCGTCGAGGCCCGCAAGGCCGGCCTCGTCCTCGGTCTCGGTCAATATGCCCCGGGCTGTCTCGATGACGGCCACTTCCTGCGGCGAGAGGCCGGAGACGGCGAGGGCGGTCATGTGCTGGATGGCTTTGACCTGGGCGCGCGACAGCCCGCCGGGCGCGGTCAGGGTGACCGAGGCGGTGCGCGGCGTGCGCTCCCGGGCGAAGGGGCTGCGGCTTTCCGCTCCGATATGCACGCGTGCCGCGCGCACGCCCGGGATCTGGAGGACCGTGCGCGTCAGCTCGCCCTCCTTGGCGCGCCAATAGGCGGCGGAGAACATGTCCGAGGTGGTCGAGAAGCCCGACAGCTCGTCGAGGAGTTCGTAGCCGGCGGATGACTGGCGCGGCAGGCCGTCCCCCGCCAGCGTCATGCGCAGGCGGTCGCGCTCGGTCGCGGGCACGCTGATGCGCTCTCCCTCGATCTCGTAGGCGACGCCCTCGGCATCGAGCGCGGCCACGACCTCGCCCGCCGCGACGCTGTCGAGGCCCGCATAGAGAAGCGCCATTTGCGGCCGTGCGGCGCTGCGCGCCAGCACCACCATGATCAGCACGGTGGCCAGGACGGCACCGCCCGCCATGGCCTTCTTCTGCCAGGGCAGTTCCTTGAGGGTTGTGAGAAGTGACATGAGGGCCCCCGCCGGTTGCGACCGTTAACGGGCTATGGGGTAGACGTTAACAGAGCCTTTACCTGTGGTTGCAATCTTCACACCGTCGTTACTTTGAAGTGTGGAGGGTGCGATCGATGAGTGAGCCGCAGGAGGCTTCGGGCGGAACCAATCCGGTGAGCATCGCGCTGACCGCGGCGGCGGGCGGTCTCGCCGCCCTCGCTGTCAGCTGGCTGGACCCGCTGGGCCCCGGCACGAAGGAGAAGGCCGCGCCGGAGCGCGAGGCCGTCGAGGAAGAGCATGGCGCGGCGCAGGCGAGCGTGATCGTGCCGATGGAGCCGATCATCGTCTCGCTCAGCGATCCGGAGCAGGGGCGGCGGCGGGCGCCGCGCCTGCGCGTGGTCATCGCGCTGGAGACGGATGAAAAGGCCGCGAAGCGGGCAGAGGAAGAAGCGCCGCGCCTGCGGGACGGCTTCACCGCCGCGGCGCGCGAAGTGGGGCCGGAGACGCTGACCGGCCCCGAAGGGCTGGAAACGCTGCGCGAGGCGTTCCTTCGATCCGCGCGCGGCGTTCTCGGAGAGGCGAGCGTCAGGAGCGTCCTCCTGACCGACTACATCACGACGTGAGGAAGACATGGAAAACACGTTGAGCCTGAGCCTCGACCTGACGCTCATCGGAACCTGCGCATGCACGCTTCTTTATTGCTGGCGGCTGTCCCGCCGGCTCAAGGCGATGCACTCGCTCAAGGGCGGGGTGAGCCGCGCGATCGTCGATCTGTCCGATGCGATCAAGGCGAGCCAGGCCGCGAGCCAGGGCATATCCAGGGCAGCGCAGGAGGCGGTCGAGACGCTCGATGCGGCGCATGCGCAGCTCGCTTCGCGGCGCCAGGAGACCGAAGACCTGATCGGCGTGCTCGAAGGGCAGGGGCGGCAGGCCGAGAGCCGCATGGTCGAGACGCAGGAAGCGGCGGAGAAATCGCTCGCCGTCATCGCGTCGAAGGCGCGCGTCGAGCTCGAAGCGCTGAGCGAGGCCGTCGGGATCGCCGAGAAGATCACGGCTCTCGTCGCGGACCCCGAAGTGCCGGTGCAGCATGTCCGGCAGCGCGCGGCCGAAGGGCCCAATCCCTTTCTCAGGGCGGTGGCGTCGTGAAGGGGCGCCCCCAGGTCCTCGTCATGCTGGGCGGGCTCTTCGCGCTGAGCATGGCGGCGCGGAGTGCGGAGGCGCTGGCGGCGATCGCGCCAAGGCCCGCGCCCGCCGCGGAAGACTCTCGGGATACGGAGGAAAATTTCGCGCAGCTCGACGCCTGGCAGGCCGAGCTGGATGCGCAATCGCGAGAGACGGAGGCCCGCGCCATCGCGGCGGACAAGGCGCTGGCGGAAGCGCGGGCGCTTTCCGCGCGGCGAAAGGCGCAGGAGGCAGGACGGCAGACCGGCCTCGACCAGACAAGGAGGCTCGCGGCCATGTATACGGCGATGCCGCCGCGCAAGGCGGCCGGCATCCTGGCCGCGCTGCCGCCCGGGCAGGCCGCGCCGATCCTGCTGGGGATGCCGCCCGCGAGCGCGGGCTCGATCCTGGGGGAGATGGAGGCGGCGGCGGCGAGCCGCCTCGCCGCCGCCATGTCATCGTAAGGCGCGCCGCGGGCTCGGCATGCCGCGGCGCGCCTCCGGCGGCGAACGCTCAGCCGGCGAGGGCCGCCTCGCCGTCGAGCACCGCGCTGACGGCGTGGACCACGGCCGCGATGCGCACGGCGGTCTGGACCTGCTCGGTCGACAGGCCGCCCTTGCGCACGACGGCGTCATGGCTGTCCACGCACATGCCGCAACCATTGATCGCCGAGACGGCGAGCGACCACAGCTCGAAATCGACCTTCTCGACGCCCGGATTGGCGATCACCTGCATGCGCAGCTTGGCCGGCAGGGTCGCATAGGCCTTTTCGGAGACCATGTGGGTGAAGCGGTAATAGACGTTGTTCATGCCCATGATCGCCGCGGCGGCCTTGGCGGCCTCGACCGCTTCGGCGGACAGGTGCTGTCCGGCTTCGGCGCTGAGGGCCTTGATGACCGTCTCATTGCGTCCGGCCAGCGCCGAGGCGAGGAACGTGCCCCATTTCTGCTGGTCGGTCAGGCCCTCCTCGCGGGAGAGGCTCGAGAGGTTCAGCTTGAGATCCTTGGCATAGCCAGGAAGCGTTTCGCGGAGGTCTTGCAGGGACATGGTCTCGCCTTTCATGCGGGCGCGCATGCGGAATGCGGCCGGAAGCGGTCCGGTCGCCTCGCGCGCGCCTGAAGATGTGGAAGAAAGGACGGCGCCAGCGCCGTCCCTGGAGAAGGGGAGCGTCAGCCGGGACACAGGGCAGGGGGGAAGTCCCGGCTGACGCTCCTCAGGATCGGCCTGCTATCGGGTAGGGCAGGGACAGGCCGATCCCTTCAGACTGATTTAGAGCGTGTCGCCACCGACTGCGCGGTTGCAAGGGCAGAGCTCGTCCGTCTGAAGTGCATCGAGAACGCGCAGGGTGTCCTGAGGGTTCCGTCCGACGTTCAGATTATTCACGTAGACATGCTGGATGACGTTGTGCGGGTCGACCAGGAAGGTCGCGCGCAGCGCCACGCCCTCTTCGGAGCGGATGCCGAGACCGTCGATCAGGCTGCCGGTCGTGTCGGCGAACTGCCATGCGGGGTGCTTGTTGAGGTCCGCATGGTCGCGGCGCCAGGCCAGCTTGACGAACTCGTTGTCGGAGCTGCCGCCCATGACGATGCAGTCGCGATCCGCGAACTCTTCGGAGAGAGAGCCGAATTCAGCGATTTCGGTCGGGCAGACGAAGGTGAAGTCCTTCGGGTAGAAGTAGATGCACTTCCACTTGCCTTCGAAGCTGTCCTGCGTGATTTCTTCGAACGCGCTTTCGCCGTTCTCTTCGATGTCGTTGAAGCCGGGCTTCACGCCATTGATCTTGAAGTCGGGGAGCTTGTCGCCAACGCCGAGCATAAAATTTCCTTCGAATTCGCTTGTCTCGTGACCAGGCGGCGGCCCCGCCGGGTCACGAGCGGCATATGGATCGATGTTGCAGTGCATTCAAATTGATTATATGTGCAGGACGTATCGGAAAAATCGATAGATGGCAGCCTTCCCCACACTCCGTCAGATGCAGTTCTTTTCGAGCCTCGTCAGGCACGGCTCCTTCAGCGGCGCGGCCAAGGAATGCTGCGTGAGCCAGTCGACCCTGTCCGCAGGGGTGAAGGAGTTCGAGACGATCCTCGACGCCCCGCTGGTCGATCGCTCGGCCAAGCGATTCGCCCTGACCACGCTCGGCGAAGAGGTCGCCGGCAGGGCCGAGGAGATGGTCGCGCTGGCCGAGGAGATGGTCCGCATCGCGGCGGCCCGGCCGCTCCTGACCGGAGACCTGCGGCTCGGCCTGATCCCGACGATCGGTCCCTTCCTCCTGCCCGGCCTCATGCCGCGGCTGGACGAGGCCTATCCGGATCTGCGGCTCTATCTGCGCGAGGACCTGACCGAGAATCTGGTTTCGGGTCTGAAGGCCGGCCGTCTCGACATGGCGGTGATCGCCCTGCCGGTCGAGGCGGAGGGGCTCGACACGCTGATCTTCGGCGAAGACCCCTTCGTCTTCGTCTGCCGCCCCGATCATCCGCTTGCGGACGAGGATGCCGTGACAAGCGCGCAGCTCGACGCGGAGACGCTTCTCCTGCTGGAGGACGGGCACTGCCTGCGCGATCACGCCTTGTCGGCCTGCAAGCTGCAGGACCGGCAGGTCGCCGCCGCTTTCGGCGCGACCAGCCTGTTCACTCTCGTGCAGATGGTCCGCTCGGGGCTCGGCACCACTCTTCTGCCCCGCCTCGCCAGCGATGCGGGCCTTGCGGCGGGCGCGGGGCTGCGCGCCATTCCCGTGCGCGACCGCAATGCCAGTCCCAGCCGCGATCTCGGCCTCGCCTGGCGGCGGGGTTCGGACAGGGAGGAGGAGGCGCGGGCGCTCGCCGACATCCTCTCCGCTTCGCGCCAGCGCGCGGACCGGACGCACGCCGGACAGGGCGGCTGAGCGGCGCCGTGATCAGGCGTCGCAGCGGTAATAGCCGCGATAATCGACCAGCAGGCCCTGTTCCAGGACGAAGCGCAGATCGGCAATCGTCTGTACCCAGCCTTCACCCTCCGAGACGCCCTTGTCGGGTACCGGCTCGACTGTCATGCGCAGCCCGTCAGAGACATAGGTGACGCCGCTCGCCAGGGCTTCGAACCCGACGGGCTCGGCGGTTTCGAGTTCCACCAGCCGACCATGCAGCTTGACCACGCCGGTGGCCACATCCCTCGCATCCGCGGGCGCCGTGCCCGAGAGGATCGGACGGCTGCCGCTCGTATAGGAGAAGGCGCAGCGGGGCCCTTCGGGAAGGACTTTCGCGATTTCCGCCTCATACAGCGTCACGGGGTCGGTCGTCGGGATGCTGGCGAGCATGATCGCCTCGGGCGCGGGCACGATGTCCGGCATCGTCTCGGATTGCATGTCGGGATGGTTCTCGTCGCGCGGCGCGCCTTCGCCGCAGGCGGCCAGAAGCAGCATGCCCGCGAGGGCGGATGCGGCGGGGCGGAGGCAGGACGTCAGGTGCCGCATCATTCGTTCTCCCCGTTTTCGAGGTCGTTGATGAGATATTTCATCTCCGCGATCTCGCGCCGCTGCGCCTCGATGATCTCGTCGGCGAGCTTGCGCACGCGGGGATCGGTGATCTGCGCCCGCTCGCTGGTCATGATGGCGATGGAGTGGTGCGGCACCATCGCCTTCATATAGGCGACGTCGCCGACCGTTGCCTGGCTGCGCACGAGCCAGAGAGAGAGCGCGAAGACCAATGCGGCGCCGACGAAGATGCCGATATTGACGATCTTGTTCTTGTACATGGACAGCATGAAGGCGAGCATGATGACGGCCATGGTCGCGCCCATCAGGATCGCCATATAGGTGCGCGTCTCGCTCCAGAGCACCTGGCTCCACGTATAGGTGTTCAGGTACATGAGGATGAACATCACCACGGTCGAGGTGGCGATCATCGCTGCAAAGCGCAGGTAGGACATCTGCATCCGCGCACTCTCCTTCATCTTGCTTCTCTTGGCCGGTCAGTGCTCGTGACCTTCGCCGCCATGCCCGCCCTGTGCGGAGAGATCCGCATATTCGTCCGCGGTCATCGCGGGCAGCCGGTCGACGAAGGCGACGATGTTCAGGAGCTCTTCGTCCGAATGGGACGGGCCGAAGGCGGGCATGCCCGACATCTTCACGCCGTTCTGCAGGATCCAGAACATCTCGTTCGGCGCCCACTCGGCGGCGGCCTCGGTCAGGTGGGGCGGCATGGGAAGCATGTGCTCGGCCCAGTCGGCGCGCTCGGCGCCGGGGCCGCCATGGCAGTGCTCGCACATCGCCTTGTAGGCGCCCGCGCCGGCTGCGATGTCGGCCACCGAAAGGGGCGGAAGGTCTTCTTCGCCCGGGGCCCGCGCCTCGACCGCATTGTGCATGGTCGTGTTCAGGGCCCAGCGGCTGACGGGCGAATGCGGCTCGGTCGCCGCCACGTTGTAGCCGCCCGAATAGACGGTGATGAGCCCGATCAGGAGGGCCAGGAGGAGCAGGCCGGCAATGCCTGCCCCGACGCCCATGCCGAATCCCTTGCGTGATTTTGCCATGCTGCGCCTCCGCACTCCGAGGCCGGTCCGGGCGGGAACGGCCTCGGACATGCCAACACGGCGGCGCGAGGACCGTTCGGGCGAAGTGCAGCGGCGCCGACCGGCCTCATCGTGCCGGAGCCTGCTTTCTGCGTTCCTCGAGGTCGGTGTGCCCGCGCTTGAGCGGCGCGACCTCGCCGTTGTCCGACAGGAGGACCGCGATCGCGCGCGTGGTCTCGAACTGGCTGAGCACGATCATGATGGCGACGGTGATCGGCACGCAGAGCAGCATGCCGGCGAAGCCCCAAAGCGTGCCCCAGCTTGCGAGGCTGAGAAGGATGACGAGGGGGGAGAGGTTGAGCGAGCGGCCGAGGAGGCGCGGCTCCAGGACCGAGCCGACGGCCTGCTCGGCGGCGGTCAGGAGGCCGAGGGTGAGGGCTGCCAGCGCCAGCCCCCCGCCGGGCTGCACGAGCGCGAGGACGCTCGGCAGGATCACGGCGATGATCGAGCCGATGATCGGGATGAAGTTGAAGGCGAAGATGATCAGCGCCCAGAAGGCGGCGAAGTCGACGCCCAGGACCGTCATGATCGCATAGGAGATCGCGGCGACGATCAGGCTCGTCAGCGTCTTGATCGAGATATATTGCCGGACGAGGTGCCCGATATCGTCGATGACGTCGTGCACGATCACGGCCGCGTTCTTCGGGCCGGCGATCTTGGTGACCTTGACCAGGAAGCGGCCGCGCTCGACCAGCATGAAGGCGGTGTAGAGGAAGATCGTCAGCAGGCCGCCCAGAATGCCGCTGGCGAGGCCCGCGACGTCGCCCAGCGCGTCCTGGCCGAAGGCGACGGCCTGTTCCCTCAGCGTATCGGCCGCATCGGCCGCCTCTTCGGTGACGAAGGGCAGGTCGGTGACGAAGACGATGGCGTTCTGCGTGATCTCTCCGAAGCGCGCCTGGTAGAGCGGCGCCTGGGCGACGACCTCCTCGACGTTTTCGCGAATGATCAGCGCGAGGCCGAACAGGACCAGCACGATCACCGCGAAGGCGAGGATGAACTCGATGCTCTCGGGCAGGTGCCTGCCGATCACCGGCACCCGGTCTATGCCGCGCTTCACCGTGACGATGAGGAAGGAGACGAAGGCCGCGATCACGACCGGCACGATCACGCCCTTGGCGATCCACAGGACGAAGACGAACATGATCGCGAAGCCGAGGCCGAAGAAGAGCGCCTGCAAGGAGCGCCGATCGCCCCGCTGCGCGCGGACGGGAGCGCTCATCGTCCCGCCGCTTTTCGGGTCTTGTACGATCGTCAATGCCTTGTTCCTTCGCCCGGCCCGCCTGTCCGGCGAAGGTAACGGGGATCGGCCGGAGTTGCGAGAGCCTGCGCGACACCGCACATGCGAGGGCGAGCAGAAGAGGGACGAGCGATGGCCTGGTGGCGACGGCGCGGCGGCGAAGCGCGGAACGAAGGCGAGCGGATGGCCGAGGAGGTGGAGCACCCCTCGCCGCGCCATGTCGCGCGGGCGGAGCGGGAGCTCTCCCATGCCGCAGACATGAGCGAGGAAGAGGTCGAGGACGCCAAGGAGAAGATCGAGCGCGATTTTCTCGGCAAGCTCGTGCGCATGCTCTCGCGCCTCAACCGGGACGTCGCCCTGCGGCTTCTGACGGGCTATTACGCGCTGCGCGATCCGGAGGTGCCGCTGTCGGCCAAGGCGGGGTTCGCGGTGATCCTCCTCTACTTCATCAACCCCTTCGACCTCATCCCGGACGTCACGCCGGTCATCGGCCTGCTCGACGATGCGGGCGTCCTGGCCGGGGCATGGATGTATCTGGGCGGCCATGTGACGGACGAGCACCGGGCCAAGGCGGAAGCCTATCTGAAGGCGCAGTGAAAGTGCGGCGCGCCGTCCGGCTCCGTTGCCCCGGCGCGTGCCCTTCGCGATAAGCAGGCCATGAACGACCTTCGATCACCGGTGGCGCTGGCCGCAGATCTCATCCGCTGCCCTTCCGTGACCCCTGCGGAGGGGGGCGCGCTCGACCTCCTGCAGGGCTGGCTCGAAGCGCTCGGCTTCACCGTGCGCAGGCTGCCCTTCGGCGAGGTGGACAATCTCTGGGCCGAGCGCGGCGAGGGCGGGCCGCGCCTCTGCTTTGCCGGTCACACCGATGTCGTTCCGCCGGGCGACGAGGCGGGCTGGCGGACGCCGCCTTTCGAGCCCGTGGTGCGGGGAGGCCTCCTGCACGGGCGCGGCGCCTCCGACATGAAGGGCGCCGTCGCCGCCTTCGTCGCGGCGGTCGCGCAGGCGGAGGAGGCGCCGCCGCTGGCGCTCCTGATCACCGGGGACGAGGAGGGCGCTGCGCTCGACGGCACGAAGCGCGCGCTCGCCGCGATCGAGGCGGAGGGGCTGGGGTTCGACCACTGCCTCGTCGGCGAGCCGACCAATCCCGGCACGCTCGGCGAGATGATGAAGGTCGGGCGCAGGGGCTCGTGCAATGCCGTTCTGACGGTGACCGGTCGCCAGGGCCATGTCGCCTATCCGCACAATGCGGCGAACCCGCTGCCGGCGCTGCTGCGCGCGCTCGGCGCGCTGACCGGGACCCCGCTCGACGAAGGCTATGCCCGGTTCCAGCCCTCGAACCTCGAGCTCACGGCCTGGGGCACGCCGCAGACGGCGGAGAATGTCATCCCGGGCATGGCCTGGGCGCGGTTCAATGTCCGCTTCAATCCGAGCTGGACCGGCGAGAGCCTCGTGCGGGAACTCGAGAGGCGGATCGATGAGGCCCTGCCTGGCTGGGAATGGACGCTCGCGCCGCGCGTCTCGGGGGAGGCCTTCCTAACCGAGGACGAGGAGTTCACCGCGCTGATCGCCGGCGCGGCGGAGGCCGAGACCGGGCTGAGGCCGGAGCCCTCCACCGCGGGCGGCACATCCGATGCCCGCTTCCTGTCGCGGCATGCCCCAACGGTCGAATTCGGCCTCGTCGGCGAGACCATGCACCAGACGAATGAACGGGTGGCGACGGCGGATATCGAGACGCTGGCCCGCATCTATGGCCGCATCCTCGCAGGCTATGCGGAGCGCGCGGCCGCATGGTGAGCGGAGGCGATATCGCGAGCGGGATCTCCGGCACGCTGGGCATGGCCCGGGGGCGGGCCGACTGGCAGGAGCGGATGGACCTGTCCGCGCAGGCCGTCTTCCACTCCTTCTGGGCGATGCCGCTCGCCATCCCGGCCATCGTGCTGGTGAACGAGGTGGCCCGGCAGATGCAGCTGGCCGCGCCAGGCGGCAGCCCGGGGCCCGTTCCCGGCGCGGGCATCCTCGCGGCGATGGGCCTCGCCAGCACCTATCTCGCCTGGACCGCCGCCCTGTTCATCCTGGCGAGGATCGCGGCGCGCACGGGCGCGGGCTGGCGCGTCAGCCCGCTGATCATCGGCTATAACTGGTCGCGCCTGATCGCCAGCCTGTTCGCGGGGATCGGGGCGGCGCTGGCGATCCTGCTGGGCGTGCCGGGGCTGTCGCTTCTCGTCGGCTTCCTGACCTTCGTCCTCGCCGTCTGGCTCGAATGGGGCGTGGTGAAGCGGGCTCTGGGCGCTGAGACGGGGCCGACCATCGGCATTCTCGTCATGCTGTTCCTCGTGCGCTTCCTCGCCGTCGTGGTCGTGACGATCCTCGCCTCTCCCTTCCTCTCCTCTTGAGGCGTTGTAAGGGGGCGGCCCTTCTCTCCGTGCCGGGAGACGTCTAGCCTTGCGGCCTCTCGCATCACCGAAAGGCGGCCGTCCTTGCGCATCCTTCTCCTCACAGTCGCCGCGGGCCTCGGCCTTGCCGGCCCCGCCTCGGCGCAGGGCGCCTTCTCGACCGACGAGGCCGCCCGCTGCGGCGCCGTCTTCGCGCGCATGGTCCAGGCCATGCAGGGCGCCGAGAACGTGCCGCCCGCCACCAAGAAGGCCGCGGTGCTCGGCCTCGCCTTCTGGGAATACGAGCTGACTGCCTCTGCGCCCGGGCAGGAGGAGGAGCTGGAACAGGCGGTCCTCTCCGCCTTCGACACGCTCAACGAGACCATGCCGGGCGGGGGCGATGCGGAAAGCGCGGATGCCCGCGGCGACTATCTGATGGCGCAGGCCCGCCAGTGCTCGGACAGGCTCGACGCGGCCTATCCCGAAGGCGACCACCCGGTCATGGCGCAGCTGCGCAAGGCGCAGGCGGAAGCCAATGCCCAGGACCCGGGACTGCGCTAGGGCGGCGCTCGCCGTCTTGGGGCCGCGAACGGTTCCCGCCGCGCCCTTCTTCGTTGGCCGGCTCAGCGTCCGGCCGGGCGCGTCCCGCTTTGCGCTGCGAGCTTGTCGGCGACGCGGTCGGTCAGCGATCGGCGGTCGAGCGCATCCGCCAGCGCGTCGATCGCCCGGAGGAGGCCGCCGGCTTCCCGGTCGAGGTCCTCGCTGACGCCGAGATAGGCATCAAGCAGGGGCTCGATCTCCACAAGGGCGTTCCGGCCAGCCGCCGTCAGGCGCAGGCGTTTCCGGCGCTTGTCCTCCGGGTCGTCCGTCGCGGTGACGAGGCCTGCCGTCGTCATGTCCCGAAGCGTCTGCGACATCGTCGGCGCCGAGACCCTGAGCGCCTTCGCGATCCGGGCCGCCGTCATCGGCGCATCCCCGGACGATGCGAGAAGGACGAGGGGCGCGATCCAGTTGTTGAACGAATCGAAGCCATGCGCCGCATAGATCTGCGCGTTCTCCGATTGCAGGCGCTCGAGCACGCTGCGCATTCTCGTCGTGATCGACGCGTCGGCGATCCATCGAAAATCGGACATGCAGCATCGGCCAGGTTGCGCGAAGCCGCAGATAGAGCCGGGGCGGCCGGGCAAGTCCACCGGAGGGGACACCCTCTCGACATGACTACATTAGGCTCCTAACATGTAGGGGCGATGGGGAGGATGAGATGTTCCAAGCGATCCCGGCCTTGAGCGCCGCTCTGGCCGCGTGCGCCGCAATGACGGGCGGCGCGGAGCATGCGCGGGCCGCTCAGGCATGGACGGTCTGCCTCTCCCATGCCGATGACGCGCCGCCGAGCAGGACGAGGATGGTGCTCGAGGGCCTGCCGACAGCGCCGGCGAGATCGGTCGCCATCGAGGGCAGCTTTTACGGCGCGGCCTTCGAGACGGCGCGGGCGACGCGCACGGCCAACTCTCTGATCTTCAGCGCCGTGACCGAAGACGCATCGGGCGCCTATCACCATGCCGCCCGCCTCTCCGGAGAGGTCTTCATCGGGCAGACGCTCGCGGTCGGCAGGGACTTTTTGATGCCGTGGACGGCGACGCAGGGCGATTCCCCGTGTCCGGAATGATCTCGAGCGGCGGAATGCTGCGTCCCGCCGCGCTGGCCTTCGCCGCGGTCGCGCTTGCGGGGTGCGACAGGAACGACCGGGCGGCGGCTGCCGCCTTCGGAAGCATCGCCGAGCCAGACGCTCCTGCCGCGGCGGCTCTCGGCGCCATCTTCGAGGACGCCGGCGTGAACACGGCGGCGATCGGCGTGATGAAGAGCGGTGAACTCGCCTGGTCCCGTGTCTATGGCGAGGTCCGCCCGGGCGTCGAGGCGACCGCGGCGACCCGCCTCAACGTGGCGTCGATCACGAAGACCGTCGTCCCCGAGACGGTGATGAGGCTGGCGGCCTATTCCGTCGATCCGGATGTCGCGGACGATCCGCGGGCGTTGCAGATGACGGCGCGGCACGTGCTCAGCCATGGCACCGGCCTGCCGAACTGGCGCTTCTTCACGCCCGGCGGACGCCTTTCCTTCGAAGCGGTGCCGGGCGAGCGCTACGGCTATTCGGGGGAGGGGTTCGAGTGGCTCGCCCGGGCCATCGAAGCGAAGACGGGGCGCGGCTTTCTTCAGGTCGTGCAGGAGACAGTGCTCGATCCGGCCTCGCCCTTCCTTTCCCGGTATGAACGGGCCCGTCCGGGTCCCGGTCAGGAGTGATGTCATGACGTTCCGGTTCTCGCTCGGCCATGTCTTCGCCTGCGCGCTCCTTTCGCTCGCCGTCTGCGCAGCGGCGCCTGCGCCCAAGCGCATCGCGCTGACCTTCGACGACGTGCCGCGTGCGGAGGGCGCGTTCTTCGGCCAGGACGAGCGGACACGTCGCCTGATCGGGGCGCTGGACGAAGCGGGCGTCGAGCAGGCGGCGTTCTTCCTGAACCCCGGAATGCTCGCCGATGCCGACAAGAGGGGTGGGACGGCGCGGATCGCGGCCTATGTCGAGGCCGGCCACGTCATCGCCAACCACTCGATGACCCATCCGCGCTTGCAGGCGGTTCCGCTGGACGCGTTCATCGCCGATATCGACGCGGCGGAGTCCTGGCTGGAAGGGCGGGAGGGGCGCCGTCAATGGTTCCGCTTTCCCTATCTCGACGCTGGCGGTCCGGACACGGACAAGCGGGACGCTGTCCGCGCCGCGCTGGCTGAGCGGAACCTCCTCGACGCCTGGGTGAGCGTCAATGCCTCCGACTGGTGGATCGACGACGCGGCGAGCAAGGCTGTGGCCGAGGGCAGGGCTCTCGACATGAATGCGCTTCGCGATTTCTATGTGGCGCGACACGTCGAGGCGGCGGACTTCTACGACGATCTCGCCCGCCGCACGATCGGCCGCTCGCCCGCCCATGTCATGCTGCCGCACGAGACCGACCTCGCGGCGCTGTTCGTGGACGATCTCGTCGCCGCGCTGCGAGAGGCAGGCTGGGAAATCGTTTCCGCCGACGAGGCTTTCGCCGATCCCGTCTATCGCGAGGCGCCGGAGGTGCCCTTCGCGCAAGGCACGCTGTTCGAGCAGATGGCGTGGGCACAGGACCTGCCCGAGCCGCGCTGGTTCGAGATGAACAGGACCGAAAAGCTCGCCGCCGCCTTCGAAGCGCAAGTCGCCGAGGCGCCGCACCAAAGCGATGAGGGCTTCGCATATGCATCGGCGACGCTGCTTCCAAGCGGCGAAACCGTCGAGCGGGCAGGGGGCGGAGCGGCGCCCGGCGGCCTCTACCAGTTCGGGTCGATCTCGAAATATGCCTGCACGCTTCTCGCGCTGTCGCTCGCCGAGGAGGGGCGGCTTGATCTCGATGCGCCGGTCGCGCGCTATCTTCCCGCCTATCGAGGCCCCGCCGGGAGCGGGTTGACGCTCTCGCACCTCCTGGAGAACCGCTCGGGCTTGCCCGATGGCCTCGTCGCCGCCATGGCCGAAGACGAAAGCGTGCTCTCGGAGCGGATGACGGCGGCCGAGGCCGCCGACCGCTTCGCAGGCGGCACGCCCGTCTTCGAGCCG
This sequence comes from Parvularcula oceani, assembly GCF_000733125.1. Classification (GTDB taxonomy): domain Bacteria; phylum Pseudomonadota; class Alphaproteobacteria; order Caulobacterales; family Parvularculaceae; genus Parvularcula; species Parvularcula oceani. The sequence goes on from NZ_JPHU01000015.1 coordinate 35,960, forward strand.
GGCGAGGCCTATGACTACGCGATCTCGAACTGGATACTCGTTCAGGCGGTCCTGGAAGAGGCGGGTGATCGGCCTCTCGCCGCCTTGCTGGACGATTACGTTTTCGGCCCGGCCGGGATGGAGGGCGCGCAGCAGGTCGTCGGCGTCTTGAGCGGGCCGCAGGCGACGGTTCCGAGCGAGCCCGTGCCGGACCTTCCGGCCTGGGCAGGTTGCGCCGGCGGGATCGGCGGCAGCGCGGCGGACCTTCTCGGCCTGATGCGCTTCGCCCATGCGGCGGGCTTTTCACAAGGCGCGATCGCCCGGCTGACGACGGTCGTATCGCCCGAGAGTTCCTATGCGCTCGGCGGGCGGATCCTGCATGCCGCAAGGGAGGGTGAGCCTGTCGCGCTGACCTGGCTCAGCGGCAGCAACGGCCCGTTCGAGTCCTTCGGCGCCTACGACCCGGTCCGCGACACCGGCTTCGCGGTCGTGACCGGGACGGGCGAGCGGGAACAGGCCGAAGCCCTGCGCGATGCCTGGTTCGCGCGCAGCGGCTACCAGGAGGCGCCGCGCCGCGCCGAAGGCGGGCAGGAATGACCGCCCGTCAGGACATCGCAAGCGCCTTCGAACGCCGCCGACCGGCGGCACGGGGGCGCGAAGACAGATTCATCCGGGACCGCAGAAGGATCAGTGCCATGCTCACCCATTCGATCGTCGCGGCGGCGTCTCTCGCCGCCGGATACCTGGGCGCGCAGGCGGCCCAGCCTGCCGAGGGGCCGCCACGGGGCGAGGGGCTCGTCACGGCCAGCGGCGCTCGGGTGACGCTGGACCAGATCGATGCCTTCATCGATGCGCAGATGGCGGATCTCGATATGCCGGGCCTGTCGCTCGCGATCTTCGAGGACGGGGAGATCGTCTATTCCGCCGCCAAGGGCGCTGCGAACCGCGACACGGGCGAGGCCGTCACCGAAGCGTCGGTCTTCGAGGCGGCATCCCTGTCAAAGCCCGTCTTCGCCTTCCTGGTGCTGCAACTCGTCGATGAGGGGGTGCTCGATCTCGACAGGCCGCTTCACGAATATCTTCCCTTCGAGGAGCTCGAAGAAGACGGCCGCTACAAGTCCGTCACGGCCCGGATGGTTCTGAGCCACCGGACCGGCTTTCCGAACTGGCGCTGGTTCGATCCGATCCCCGAGGGGCGCGGCATCGCGCACGGAGAGATGTACCAGAAGGCCGCCCCCGGAACGTTCGCCTATTCGGGCGAAGGCTACAATTACCTCGCAAAGGTCGTCGCGCAGCTGACTGGCCACGACCTCACGACGCTCGACGCGCTCTATCAGGAGCGGATCGCCGAGCCGCTCGGGCTGGATTGCAGCAGCTTCGTCAGGACCTCGTGCGTCGCCGGGCGCAAGGTCATGGGACACCAGGAAGGGGCCGTGAAGGATTTCGGCTGGCCGCGGACCTTCCCCGACGACACTCCCCAGACATTCGGCGCCGCCGGGCGGCTGCACACCAGCGCCGAGGACTATGCGCGCGTCCTCATGGCATTGATCGACGGCTGGCGCCTCTCACCCGAGACGCGGGCGGAGATGCTGCGTCCGCAGGGTGAGGTGCCGCTGGACAGCGAGATGCACAAGGCGACGGGCGCCACCGCATGGGGGCTGGGCATCGCGATCGAGCCGACCCCGTTCGGAACCCGCTACGAGCACGGCGGCAACAACAACAATTTCCAGTCGGGCATGATGTTCTTTGAGGAAGGCGGCCCCGGCTACGTCTTCATGACGAATTCGGACACGGGCACCGACTTCGATCGCCGCTTGCAGCGCTTCATCACGCATGGCCCGCAGGCGAAGGACGGATGAGACCGGACCGGCCATTGACAATATGACAGCGCTTATACATAAGCGCTGTCATGCCCTTTCGTCCTGCCGATGGCCTCGGAACCCAGATGCGCCGCCTTCTCGAACTCCTCGATGGGGAGCTCGAAGCGTTCTATCGCGACGAGCACCCGTTCTACGTTCCCCGGTACACGCCGGTCATGAAGGCCCTGGCCGAGGCCGGGGATCTGACGATCAAGGAGATCGCGGAGCGGTCCAGCGTGTCCCATTCCGCCGCGAGCCAGACGGTCTCGAAGCTGGCGGGCCACGGCCTCGTATCGCTCCAGCCGGACGAGGACAGGCGCGGGCGCCGGGTCCGCCTGACGGCTGAAGGCGAGGCGCTGCTTCCCTGGCTGAAGCGGCGATGGGCCGCGACCAATGCCGCGGCGCAGGAGCTCAACCGCGAACTCGATTACCTGCTGAGCACGGTGCTCGCCCAGGCGATCCTCCGGCTCGAACAACGCTCCTTCTCCGAGCGGATCCGCCGGCACGAGGAAGATCAGGGAGACAAGGCATGAAGACGATCTGGTTCGGCCTCGCCGCGCTCGCATGGCTCGGCGCGCCCGCCTTCGCCCAGGGCCTGGCGCCGGGCGACCGGCAGGCGGTCATAGACGCCGTCGCGGCCCATCTCGCGACCGATTACGTCGAGGCGGAGGCGAGCGGAAAGGACGCCGCAGGCGCATTGAAGGCCGCATTCGAGGCAGGCGAATTCGACCAGGCGGAAGACGGCGAGGCCTTTGCGGCGCTTGTCGGCGCCCGCCTCAGGGCCCTGACCGGTGACGGCCACCTGAACGTCGAATATGCCGAGGAGGAGATCGCCGACAGCGACGAGGCGGAGGAGGCGTTCGACGGCGCGCAGATGGAGCGCTGGTACGGCGCGCACCGGAATTACGGCGTTCAGAAGATCGAGCGGCTCGAGGGGAATGTGGGCTATCTGGACCTGAGGGTCTTCGCGCCGATCGACATGGGAGGGGAGACGGTGGCGGCCGCGATGACGGTGGTGGCCGACACGGACGCTCTCATCATCGACCTGCGCCATAACAGCGGCGGGATCGGCGACATGGCGGACCTCGTCGCGAGCTACCTCTTCGGGACAGAGCGCCAGCCGCTGACCGGCACTTACGACCGGCCGACCGACACGCTGACGCAGCGCTTCACGCAGCCGATGGTGCCGGGAAAGCGGTTCGGTCCGGACAAGCCGGTCTATGTCCTGATCGCCGAGCGCACCTTCTCGGCGGCCGAAGCGCTCGCCTATAACCTCCAGGCGCTGGACAGGGCGACGATCGTCGGCGAGCCCTCGGGCGGGGGCGCTCACCCGTTCGAATATGTCCGCATCCATCCGAACTTCGTTCTGTGGTCGGTCACGGCCAAGAGCGTGAACCCGATCACGAAGAGCAATTGGCAGGGCGTCGGCGTATTTCCGGATGTGGTGGTGGAGAGCGACCAGGCCTTGCAGCGAGCGCTCGAAGAGCTGGCGCTCGATGACAAAGAGGATGCGGACCGTTGAGCCGTTCCCAGGGCCCGGGCATGGCGGGCCCCCGCGCAGGGCCGTGCAGCACGGCCCCGGCGCGCCATGACGCCTCCTGTCAGCCAGGTTCCGGACCATCCGCCATGCCTGTGCTGAACCGACGCGGCATGCTCGCGGCCGCATTGGGCGCGGCGGCGGCCGGGTGCGCGCCGGTGCGGCTCGCGGGCGAACGGCCGCTCCGCGGCAAGCAGGCTTACGGTTTCGGCGCGCTCGAGCCGCTCGACCTTTCGCCCGGGAACCTCGTGAAGATCACCGTCTGCACCCGGCCGGTCCGCCCAGCGGGCCCGAGGCTGGAGGCGCAGGCGCTGGGCGGCAAGAGGATCGTCCACAATTACGGCCATGGCGGGTCCGGCTGGTCGCTCGCCTGGGGCTATGCCGAAGCGGCGCGGGCCCTTGTGCTGCGGGACCGTCCGAAATCGGCTGCGGTCCTGGGGGCGGGCGCGATCGGGCTGACAACGGCCATCGCGCTTGCGGAGGCAGGCATCGCCGTCACGATCCATGCGCGCGACCTGCCGATGCAGAGCAGGTCCGCCCGCGCGACAGGGGTCTGGTCCCCATCGAGCCGCATCGCCCTCAGCGGCGCGGCCGATCCGGGCTTCCCTGCGCGCTGGGAGGCGCTGACGCGGCGATCCTACAGGCGCCATCTCGGCTATGTCGGGCGGTCGGGGCATCCGGTCGAGTTCACGCCGCGCTTCTTTGTCGGGACAAAAGCGCCGGAGGCGCCGCTCGCCGTCCCGCCGCCGGGCGCCGGGGGCTTCCTCCACCTCGAGCGGAGGGTCCGCGGGATGACGCCGCCATGGACCGAGCGGCACGACATGCCCTTCCCGGTCGATGGCAGCGTCAGAGGCGGCCTCGTGATGACGTTCAACATCACCGAATATGCGCGCCAGATGACGGACGATTTCCTGGCCCTCGGCGGGCGGATCGAGCAGGCCGAGATCGCGTCGCTCGAAGAGCTTGCGCGCCTTCCGGCCGATGTCGTGGTGAACTGCGCGGGCTATGACGCGAAGGAGCTCGCCCGTGACGACACCCTCGTCCCCGTCCGGGGACAGATCGCCTGGATGGCGCCGCAGACCGACCGCCTCTACGGAACCTTCCACCGGAACGTCATGGTGCTCTCCCGCCGCGACGGGCTCCTCATCCAGGAGACGGGCGGCAACGACTTCTACGGCTATGGCGATGACGGCGAGGCGGAGGACAGGGAAGAGGTCCTGGCGGCCCTCGCCAAGGCGGCGCCTTTGTTCGCCTATGGCTGAACGTCCGCGCCGATAAGGGCGAAGCCCGCCCGGAAAGCCGGATCCAATTCGCAAGAGCGGTTCCAAGGGGTTCATGAGGGGCGAAGCGGGGCCGGAACGGTCTCCGCCGGCCGATCCTCATCGGGACGGCGAAGGAGCAGCCCTCCTTGGACCAGACCCCGCACGCCGCACGCATCTGCGCTTCTGCATTGCGAAGAATTGCTGAGAAGATTCCGTTAAACCAATCCTATTTCTTAGTATTTCGGCTATGACCGATTAGAAAAAAGAGTAATCATCATAGTTACGAACTGATCTATTATGGTGTGGTTTTAAGTCTATGGCAGTGTATACTATTTCATGATCTTACGCTTCAAGTCTCTTTGTCTGAGGCGCAGGAAACGTTCGATGTCTCAACATAGAGAACGCCGGCAGTGCCAGCGTCCTCTGGTCCACTGACCGGCCCATGGGCGGCGCGGCTCCGGTGTTCGGGGCAGGGTCGTCTCCCGCGATGCCGATAGGTCTTCTCCTGTTTCACCTACGCTGCCTTTCGCCTTCGCGATCAGCACCTCGGTCCCGCGCGGCTCCTCGGTAGCTTCACCGGCGCTATGCCGCTTGGGTCGGATGCCGCCGTCCTGCCGAGCGCTGTCCGAACATTCGGAAGAGGGCAGAGCAGCCTCGAATTGACCGCGGCCTCGCCAAGCAGCACGGTGACGTCAAGACATGATCGGAGGAACCGCGATGTCATCGCTCCTACGGCACGCGCTCGCCTTCATTGCGTGCGCCGTCCTTTTTCCCGTCCCCGCCTTCGCGCAGGACGGGACGATGTACCCGATGGAGGCGCCGGACGAGCCGAATGCGATCCCGCTCGGGACGGGCGGCGTCGAGAACCAGACCGCCTCGGAGAGCTGGTTCCGGCAGTGGGGCGACCCGATGGCGCGCAACATCACCGAGGCAACGCTGACGCCGTTCCTGCCAGACCCGGACAAGGCGACGGGTGCGGCCGTGATCGTCGCGCCCGGCGGCGGGTTCATGTGGCTCTCGATGGGCAATGAGGGCTGGGAGGTTGCCGAGGCCCTGAACGAACACGGCGTCGCCGCCTTCGTGCTGAAATACCGCCTGCAGCCGACGGCCGATTCGCTCGAGGACTTCGAGGGGCAGATGAACCGCCGCTTCGACGAGGCGAGCAACGAGGGCGAGGCAGAACGGCCGCAGCGGCCGCGCTGGGACCTGTCGAACCAGCTCGAAGACGCCGAGGCGGCCTACCGGGTGGTCGTAGACCGCGCGGACGAGTGGAACGTCGACACGGATCGGATCGGCATGATGGGCTTTTCGGCCGGCGCGGGGCTGACCATGCACACGGCGCTCAACTCGGACGTTGCCGACCTTGCCTTCATCGCGCCGATCTATGGCGGGATGGGAGAGATGGACGTCCCCGACGATGCCCCGCCCATGTTCGCCGCGATCGCGTCCGACGACTTCCTCTTCGGCGGCGAGTTCGGCGTCGTTGAGTCCTGGTACGAGGCGGGTGTGCCCGTTGAGTTCCACCTCTACCAGAACGGCGGCCATGGCTTCGGCCTCGGCAATCCCGACCGGACAAGCAATGAGTGGTTCGACGCTTTCATGCACTGGGTGGAGGTGAATGGCTGGCTCTCGGCGGAGAGCTGACTTGCCTCTCCTCAGGCAGACCCGCCGGCGCAGTCGTCCGTATACATTTCTCGCCATCGCGGCGGCGGCCGCTCATGCCGCCCTTGCCAACGCTGCCGCCATGGAGGGCCTTGAGCCGGCCGGGCGGTGGACGGCGAACGAGCGAGGCGATGCCGCTCTGCCGCCCATGGGGTGGAACACGTGGAATGCCTTCTTCTACGACATCGACGAGGAGAAGGTCCTCGCCTCTGCGCAGATCATGCTGGACAGCGGGCTCGCGGAGGCGGGCTACCGCTACGTGAACCTGGACGAGGGGTGGTGGTCCCATCGCCGGCAGCCCGATGGGCGGATGATCGTGAACACCGAGCGCTTCCCCTCCGCTGCGACGGCGGACGGAGCCACGAGCTTCAAGCCGTTCACCAATCATATCCATGCCATGGGCCTGAAGACCGGCATCTACACCGACATCGGACGGAACACGTGCGGACAGGCCTACGGTCCGGACGATGCCAACCTGCCGCAGGGCTCGATCCGCGAGCGCGAGGTCGGCCTCTACGGGCATATCGAGCAGGACGTCGCGCTGTTCTTCGAGGAGTGGGGCTTCGACTACATCAAGGTCGATGGCTGCGGCATCCGCGCCTTCGGCGAGGACAGCGAGGGCGTTGAAGCGGGACGCTACCGCGCACTCGAGCCGCTGATCGATATGGCCTCGATCGCGCGGACCGACATCGCGCAGGTCAAATCCTTGTTTACCGATGTCGCTGAAGCGCTCGCGGCGTCGAACCGCGACGACGACTACATCTTCTCGGTCTGCCTCTGGGGCGCGGCAAACGTGCGGGCTTGGGCGAAGGAGGTCGGCAATGTCTCGCGGACCAGCAACGACATCACGCCGGACTGGACGCGCATGCTGACGAATTTCGACACGACCGTCAGCCGGGCTCTCTATGCCCAGCCGCACAGTTGGAACGACCCCGACATGCTGTTCGTGGGGCAGGGCGAGTTCGATGCCGACCACATGAGGGAGGCGCGCTCGCACTTCGCCCTGTGGGCGATCGTCAACGCGCCGCTGCTGATCGGCTACGACCTGCGCGAAGCGACCGACGAGCAGCTCGCGCTGCTGGGCAACCGCGAGATCATCGCCCTGAACCAGGACCCCGCCGGCCACCAGGCGGTGCCGGTCTACAATTCCGAGGACGTACAGATCCTGGTGAAGACGCTGGCGAACGGCGAGAAGGGCGTCGCGATCTTCAACAGGGGACTGGCGCCGATCGACGCCGTGCTGACGGCCGAACACCTGAAGATGAATGCGGAGAAGGCGATCGTCCTTCGCGATCTATGGAACGGCGATATGATGAGCTTCACGGGCGAGGCCGAAATGAGCGTCGAGCCTCGCGAGACGCTCGTCTTCCGCGCTTCCGGCGAGCGGGCGCTTACGGGCGGCATCTACCTGTCGGAAATGCCGGGGGACGTGAACGTGGCCGAGGATGGGATCGAGTATCCCGCCGGCGATCCGACGATCCACCGTTCGGTCATCCCGTGGACCGGGACCAGAGGCAGCGGCGAGATCCCGACCTATGCCGGCTGGGGCGGCGCGCAGGCCGACCGGACGCCTTTCGGCCTGCCGCTGCGGCTGGATGGGGAAGTCGTCTCTTCGGGCATCGGCATCCTCGCCAACTCCCGGCTCGAGGTCCGCAACGGAGGACACAAACGCTTCGCCGCCACCGTGGGTGTCGACGACTCGGCAAGCCTCGCGGGCGACCCTGTCGTCTTCTCCGTCTATATCGATGGCGAACTCGTCGGGCAGACCGAGCCCGTCACGCTGGCGGGCGGTCCGGTCCCGCTGGCCGCCGACATCGAAGGCGCCCGGATCGTCGAACTTGTCGCCCGGAGCGAGACGTCGCGGCCCTTCGACCTTCCGGTCGTCTGGGGAGAAGCGCGACTGCTGAGGTGACCGCCACCCGGCCGACGCGGTTCAGAGAAACAACCAGAACTTCAAGCGAGGAAACATGATCTTCAACCGGCTGCTCGGCTCCGCCGCTTCAGTGCTTCTCATGGCCGGTGCGGCCCAGGCCCAGACGATGATCGAGATCGACCGCGATGCGCCGATCGGCACGATCGCGCCGGAGGTCTACGGCCAGTTCGTCGAGCACTTGGGCGCAGGGATCTATGACGGGATCTGGGTCGGCGAGGACTCCGGCATCGCGAACACGGACGGTATTCGCGACGACGTTTTCGCTGCTCTGGATCGGCTCGACGTCCCAGTCATGCGCTGGCCGGGCGGCTGCTATGCCGACCTCTATCACTGGCGCGACGGGATCGGACCGAGGGAACAGCGCGCCGGCACGGTGAACATGGCCTGGGGCGGCACGCCCGAGAGCAACCAGTTCGGGACGCACGAATTCTTCGACCTCGCCGAGCGCCTGGGCGCGAAGACCTACCTCAACGTCAATCTCGGCACCGGCACGCCGGGCGAGGCGCAGGCCTGGCTCGAATACATCACCCTGCCCGAAGGATCGGACCTCGCCGAGGAGCGCAAGGCGAACGGCCGCGAGGAGCCCTGGACGATCGACTACCTGTCGATCGGCAACGAGACCTGGGGGTGCGGGGGCAATATGCGGCCGGCCTACTATGCCGATCTCTACGCGCAGTGGGCGACGCTGCTGAAAACGGCCGGCGAGATGCCCAAGCGCGTCATCTCGGGCTCGCACGAGGGCAACATCGACTACTCCGGAGAGATCCTCGATCACCCCGGCATGGGCGAGCTCGCCGACGGTATCTCGCTCCATTACTACACGCTGCCGACCGGCGACTGGGGCGACAAGGGTGAAGCCACGGGCTTTCCCGAGGCCGAGTGGAACAGCACCATCACGCGCACGCTGAGGATGGAAGAAGCGATAGAGCAGTCGCTCGCCATGATCGACAAGCATGAGCTCGGTCAGGACTTCGGCCTCTATGTCGACGAGTGGGGCATGTGGGTGAACGGGCCCGAGGGCGCGCCCGCGCTCTACCAGCAGAACACGATACGCGATGCGGTGGTCGCGGCCCTGAACTTCCATCTCTTCCACGAGCATGCCGACCGCGTGCCGATGACCAACATCGCGCAGATGGTGAACGTGCTTCAGGCGATGATCCTGACGGACGGGCCGGACATGCTGCTGACGCCGACCTACCACGTCTTCGAGATGTACCGCCCCTTCCAGGGCGCGACCGCGCTGCCGGTTTCGCTCGACGCGCCGATGATCGGCGAGGGGGAGGGCGCCTTCGCCGCGATCAGCGCCACGGCGGCGCTGACCGAGGAGGACGAACTCGTCGTCGGCCTCGTCAACGCGGATCCGAACGCGGCGCACCGCGTAACCATGGCGGCGGGCGACGCTCGTCGGGCGAGGGGCCGGGTGCTCACTGCCGACAGCATCGATGCGCACAACACTTTCGATGCGCCGGACACGGTCGTGCCGGAGGCGCTGAGCGTCCGGGCGCGCGACGGAAGTTTCACCGTCGAGCTGCCGCCTCGGTCGGTCACCGTGCTGACGGTGGAGTGATGAGCAGCGTTTCCGGCCTGAGCAGTGGGTCCGCGCGGCCGATCATGATAGGACAGGATCACTTCGGGAGACAGTCATGATGCGCCTAGGCCCCTTCCTGATCGTCTCGCTCCTGCTCCTCGCCGTCGGCCCCGCGCCCGCCGCCGCGGAAGGCGGACGCGTAGAGACGATCACGGTCCACGGCGAGTCCTTGGAGGGCAATCTCGAGGGCAACGATCCGGACCGGGAAGTCATCGTCTACCTGCCGCCCGGCTATGACGACCAGCCGGACCGTCGCTATCCCGTCGTCGTCAACCTGCACGGCTACACGTCCACGGCTGGAGCGAATGTCGAATATCTCGAGGTGCCGGAAAGCATCGACCGCGCGATTGAGCGAGGCGTGGGCGAGGTCATTGTCGTCTTCCCCGATGCGATGACGCGGCATGGCGGGTCGATGTACTCGTCGAGCGAGACGGTCGGCGATTGGGAAGCCTTCATCGCAGAGGATCTCGTCGCCGCCGTCGATGAGCGGTACCGCACGATCGGGACACGCGAGGCTCGCGGTCTCTCCGGACATTCCATGGGCGGGTACGGCACGATGCGGATCGGCATGAAGTACCCGGACGTGTTCAGCTCGCTCTATGCGATGAGCGCCTGTTGCCTGGAGGCCCGCTCGCCGGCGGCGTCCGATGCCGATGCCGAGGCGGTCGGCTCGGTCGAAGAGGCGCGGGACCTCGATTTCTTCGCAAGGGCGCTCTTCGCCTCGGCGGCGGCCTGGGCGCCGAATCCCGACAAGCCGCCCTTCTTCCTCGACCTGCCGACCGAGGGCGGCGAGCCGCAGCGCGAAGTCTACGCCGCTTTCGCCGCCGGAGCGGTCAATGCGCTGGTCCACCAGTATGTGCCGGAGCTTCGAACTTATGAGGCGATCGGCCTCGAGATCGGCGACAAGGACTTTCTGCTTGAGGGCAACGAGGCCCTGACGGCCTTGCTCACGTCCTACGACGTCGAGCACACTTACGAGACCTATGACGGCGATCATGTGAACCGGCTGCCGGAGCGCTTCGAGAAGCACCTGCTGCCGTTCTTCGGCCGGCACCTCTTGGTCACGGAAGGGGCTTCGCGGAGATGAGGGTGAATTCGCCGTCGCGCATGCGCCGACAGGGCGGAATCCAGGCCCGCAAGGGCAGAACGATCGAGATGATGGAGACGATGGCCCATGACGGACCGTAAGGCCCCTTCGAGAGCGGCTCTTCTTACCGCCGCAGCGGTGGTCGCGGCGTGCTCCGGCACGCCTGCGCAGGGGCAAGAAGCCCCCTCTCCGCCCGGCGGAAATCCGATCATCACGGACCGGTTCACGGCCGACCCCGCGCCGCTCGTGCATGACGGCCGCGTCTACCTCTATGTCGGACACGACGAGGCTGGGCCGGACCAGATGTTCAACATCACCGAATGGCTGGTCTACTCATCGGACGACATGAGGAATTGGGAGGAGCACGGGCCCGTCATGAAGCCGACCGATTTCCACTGGGCGATCCGCGACGCCTGGGCGTCGGAGGTCGAGGAGAAGGACGGCAAGTTCTACCTCTACACGACGGTCGAGCACGACGAGACGGACCCCGGCAAGGCGATCGGCGTCGCGGTCTCCGACAGCCCGACGGGCCCCTTCGTCGACGCGCGCGGCTCCGCCCTCGTCAGCAACTCGATGACGAAGCAGGCCGCGCATTCCTGGGACGACATCGACCCGACCGTCTTCCAGGACGATGACGGCACGGCTTGGCTCTATTGGGGCAACCAGATCCTCTACTACGCCAAGCTCGAGGACAACATGATCGAACTCGACGGACCGATCACTGCCATCGGTATCGCGCCGTATGAGGAGGGTCCTTGGATTCACAAGCACGAGGACACCTACTACCTGACCTATGCCGCGATTGACCGAAGCGTGAGCGAGGATGAGCAGATCCACTACGCCACGGCGCCCTCGGTCACCGGCCCCTGGACGCCGCAGGGCATGCTGACCGGGTCGGGCGAGAACAGCTTCACCATCCATCCCGGCACGGTCGAGTTCGAGGGGCAATGGTACCTCTTCTATCACGATGCGGGCCTGACCGTGGACGGCGTCGAGGGCGGCCTCGGAAGGCGGGCCGTGAGGGCCGAATACCTCTACCACGAGCCAGACGGCAGCCTCCGCCCTGTCGAGCAGACCGATGAGGGCCTTAGCCTTCCGCCTGCTGACTGAATGGACTCTGGTCAAAAATTGTCAGGATCGTACTGTTAGGGCAGGGCAATGCGAACCTGCCCTATGGTCTTGCAGCTTCTCATCTCCAGCTTTCCGATCAAGCGGTCCTTTTGCCAGACCGTCCGACCCCGCGGGCGTCTTCGGTGCGATCAGAAAGTCGGCGAACGGCTCTCGCCCTGCATGAGTGGTCCTCGCCACAGATTGGTGGCCATCTGCTAGTGACGACCGAGAGCCCTGCCGGTTTCCACAGATCCTCCGGCTGTGGATTGATTCCTGGACTCGCTTCGTAAACCTGAGTGGCGGGGATCAGCCGACTTGTCGCCTACGCCATATGTCCGTTTCTGCACCTTCGCAGACGGCAACGAAAGGCCAGTCGCAGGACGTTGAGTGGCCTCTTCAGCCAAGGGCAGACGAGTGAATTCCAGTGTCGGCGTGATTTGTGCAGCTCAGCTCATCCGGCAAGACTGCTTGCTAGTGTTGGTGGGCGCTGCTTGATTTGGACAGGCCGACAACGCGTCTTCACTCTGTGGCGAGACTGAAGGAGAGGGGTTGCGACGTGCGTCCTCGTCACTTGTTGGCAGTAGCTGCCAAGATACAGATAGGCGGATCCTGAGGGGGTGCGGCTCCTGCCTCGGTTGGAAGGAGCATTCCCTTGACGGCCTAGAGCCCCGATCGCAGCCAGGCTTCTGAGGTTGCGATTGACGAACTGCCGCGCCTGCCGACCTCAGTCAGGCTTCTTCGCCGACTTTCTGGAGGAGCCGGCAAGCCGCTTGCGCGGGCGGGTTCCATCGGCGCTTGCGCCTGGTTTGGCGCGGCCAACCGGGCGTTTGCCCTTCGCCTTGCGCACGAATTGGCGCGCATCCCCCGTCTTTGCCGGCGAGGCCGCAGCCGCCGAGGGCGCTCCGTCGGCCTTCATGCTGCGATCCGGTCCGCGCAGCTTTCCTCTGTCCGACCTCGGCGTCTTCGAGAAGGGTTTGCTGGGTCGTGTCTGCGTTTGCAGGGCAGCTGGCGCATGATCCGACGGGGGCGCCTCGGCCCTGCGAGCGGCAATGCCGTCTTCCAGGCGTGGCGCCTTTTCGATGCGTGCCAGAAACTCCGATGCGGCCTCAGCATCGATCTGCACGTAGGTTTCCTCCTCGCGCACGCGGATGGCGCCGATTGCGCTCTTGGGCATCGGCCCCGATTTGCACAACATCGGCAGCAGCCACCGAGGTTCCGCGCGCTTGGTCCGGCCGACGGACAGGACGACCCAGACCGCCTGCTGGAAGTCCTGTCTCGGCCTGCGCTCCCGCGGTCCGGCAAGCTGCTGGACGTCAGCGAGTTCTTCGGGAGCGGAGCGGCCCGAGCGATGCATCCGCACGAGGGCTGCGGCGAGATGCTCGGGCGAATAGGTCGCGGCAATCTTGTGCGCGAGGTCCGACATCTCTCCTTTTTCCGTCAAGACAGGGTCGGCGAGCAGGCGCTCGTCGTCTCTGGCGCGGACATCCGCCGCGCTGGGCGGGCTTGCCCATTCGGCTTCGACGCCGGCTTCGGCGAATAGGCGTTCCATGCGGCGCCGGGCGCGCGGCGGCACGATCAGGACACTCGTTCCCTTCCGCCCGGCGCGGCCCGTGCGGCCGGAGCGGTGCAGGAGGCTTTCGCGGTTCTTCGGCAGGTCGGCATGGATGACGAGTGCCAGGCCCGGCAGGTCGATGCCGCGCGCGGCCACATCCGTGGCCACGCAGACGCGAGCGCGTCCGTCCCGCATTGCCTGCAGGGCGCTCGTCCGCTCCTTCTGGCTGAGTTCTCCCGAGAGCGACACAACCGAAAAGCCTCGATTGGCGAGCCGGCTCGTCAGCCGCGCAACGGCTGCGCGTGTGGAGCAGAAGACGATGGCGTTCTCCGCCTCATGGAACCGCAGCGTGTTGATGATGGCGCGTTCGGCATCGTGCTGCGCAGTGATGAAACCGCTATAGGCGATGTCGCCATGCTGGCGGGTCGGCCCGCTGGCGGAGATCCTGAGCGCGTCCTTCTGATACCGGGCGGCGAGCTGGCCGATCCCGCCGCCCACCGTAGCCGAGAACATAAGAGTCCGGCGTTTCTCCGGGCACGCATCGAGAACGGCCTCCAGCTCTTCACGGAAGCCGAGGGCGAGCATCTCGTCCGCCTCGTCGAGAACGACCGTGGTCAGGGCGGAAAGGTCGAGCGAGCCCCGGCTGATATGGTCGACGAGGCGTCCCGGCGTGCCGACGACGATATGCGCGCCGCGGCCGAGCGCCTGACGCTCGCTGCGCATGTCCATGCCGCCGACGCAGGTCGCGACGACGGCGTCCGCTTCGCGATAGAGCCAGGCGAGTTCCCGCGCGACCTGCATGGCAAGCTCGCGCGTCGGAGCGACGGCGAGCGCGAGAGGCCGACCCGCGGCGCCGAAGCGCTCGGTGCCGTCCAAGAGGTCCGTCCCGATGGCGAGGCCGAATGCGACGGTCTTCCCCGACCCCGTCTGAGCGGAGACGAGCAGGTCCCGGCTCGTCAGATCCGGGTTCAGCATCGCTTCCTGAACTTCGGTCAGCGTGTCGTAGCCCTTCAGCTCGAGCGCGTGGGAGAGGGCGGGCGGCATGCCCGGCGCGGTGGCGAGGGTTGTCATCAACGATGGTCCGGTAGGAGGCGGCTTCAGGCTCTGTGGCCTCGAAGCGGGGCGTGATCGCACGGGAGCGGTCCGAACGCGGCCCATACCCTAACAAATCCATCCTGGCGAGGGGCATTCGGGAAAAGGCCTTCGCGTGTTCCCGAGCGGCCACCGGGCCGCCAGCCGCAGCGTCCGGTAGGTCCGGCGCAGCGCTGGCTGCTGCGTCGACCTCCCAGCCAATTCTGCCTCACGGGCTGCTTCCTCGAGAAGGTGAGCATGAGGCTGCAGCATCCGGTTCTGTCCCGACCCCGGCAGGCCGCCCGCGACAGCGCCGGATGTTGAGTTCAATTGCGGCATGCGCCCGATAGGGCGGCTCGGCGTCGGCTGCAGGTGGCCAGGTTTCGATCATTGCGCTGGAAGGTGGCGCTGGCATACCGGCCCCTGCGACGGATTTGGGGATGCCAGTCACCGGTCGACAGGCGGGTCAGAGTGGCCGTTTTCGTGTGCGATCTATGAGCAGTGAGAGCGAGAAAGGGCGGGACGTTCTGGGAACGAAAGTGCAAACGCCGTGTGCACATTCGCTGTTTGTCCGTTATGCCTGTTGAGAAAATGCCGTTGAATCAATCCCATAGATTTTGTATTGCGCCTATGATCGATTAGGTGGAAAGAGTATAGAGAACAGTAAGTTATAGGGTGGCGTGCACACTTTGTGTGCAAACACAAACGCGTGATCTTGGTACGGATATGTCCGCCAGGCTTACTTTGGAGACGACGTAGTGCGTGTACTGAAGTGAATTATGAGCCCAAATTTTGCCATTCAGAGTAGCGCTCTCTCGTTCCCTCAGACTGGCCGAGTTCGCTCTAGCCGTCGACGTCCTGCTTCACGGTGAAATCCGGCGAGCCGTCCCACACGAAGCGCCAACGAGCACCAGGCCGAACGTCCTGGACGACTTGCGGGTGGAACGCGACAAGGCAGGTGCCGCCCGGTCGCCGCGCGGAGGGGTAGACGAGACCGCGGGCAGGCGGGTCCAACGACCGTAGCCGTTCGGCCAGCTGTTGCCCTGCCGGGTAAGCAACGTTCGGCTCCGGTTGTAGGAAAGGGGGCAGGGCGGTCTTAGCGTTTTCGGTCCGGGCGTCACGGAAGCGGCCGATGAAGTCTGCGAGGTAGGTCTGATAGACCGCCTCGTCCTCGAAGACGCCGATCCGGCGCAGCTCGCGGGTGCGGTGAAAGCCGACTTCGGCGATCGCCGTCATGTCCTCGAAGGCGCAGTACCAGGCGCCGCGGCCGGGTCCGTTGAAGCGGTTCCCCTCGGGCCGGGTGTAGGCGAACGCCGCGTTGACGATCGTGCTGCCCCAGGTACGGAAGCTGAGCTCTCGCGCGTCGAGCGCGGACAGTCCCTCACGCTCGGCACGCAAGCGGCCCGAGGTGCGCCCCTCGAGGTAGGCGAGCACAGCCAACTCGTCTTCGTCGTCGACGAGCGGCGAGAGGACGGGCGGCTTGTGGTGGGCGCTCGAGATCAGTCGGACGGTCGCCCGCTGGTTCAGCTCGGTCAGCGGCAGGTCCGTCTCTTCTGCCGCCCCGTTCCCGGACGTCAGAGCCCACCTCTCAGCGCGTCGACATAGGCGCGCGTCGCGAGAAGGTTCGGTAGGCCTCCGGTCATGTAGGCGAGGGGCTTTCGGCCCTGGAAGGGTGGGCCCTCGTTCTCAAGCCGAACCCAGCGATCGGCGAGCGCGTCCGAGAAGTAGAGACGCAAGCCCTTGTAGATGCCGACCACCGCGCTGATCCGATCGAGGTTGTCTGCGGTCAGCCGAACCTCTTCGCCAGTCTTCGCACGGCTCCAGGTCCGCCCGCTCACGCTGAGTAACGTAGCCGCGTCGGTGTTGCGGACCTTCCACGCCTCCATAACGCGGCCGAACGCCTTCAACCCGACGGCTTCGACCCGTTCGGGGTCGAAGGGGGCAGAATGGTCGGACCGCTCGAGAACCTGGGACATACGCACCTCGCCAATAGGCAGAGTATAGTGTGTCGTTTGGCAAGCCGCAATTCGCTGCTCGGCGGGGGTCTTGCTTCGTCGACGCGGCACCAAGCGGGACGTCGAAGGTTTTCGCCTGTTAGGACAAAGGTATGCTGTGCTTCATCGCGCTACGCACGTAAGCAGGACCGTTGCAGCTTCTCCGCCGGTGCGCCAAGTATGGTGTCATCTAGGATGAGAAGGTAGCGCCAGCGCCTATCGCCGGTGGCTTGTTCATGCTCGTCGGCAAGCGCACTGTACTGGATTGCAGCTTTAGCCTTCGGAGCAACCTCGCGGACAGACGATCATATACTGTTTTTGAATCGCATCGGGTGAGCGGGTGACCTGCCCCTTTGGCGCAGGTCACCGTTCCGGAACAGTAAGATAGTTATGCCGCTCTGCGCGCCTGCTCCTTCATAAGCGCCTTCTCGACCTCACCTTCCATGAACCGATAGGAGTTCTCGCTTTTCGCGACCTTCTGCGGATCAAAGCCAGCCATCTCCATCGGCATTCGGAACGCACCGATCAAGGCCGGGAGATTCCTGTCTAGGAAAGGTCTCGGCTCGGTCGTCCAACCAATGAGGCCATCTTCTATCTTCATCAGCGCGCGCAGTCCGTAGACCACGGGCAGCACGAACCCATCGGGAACCGTGCAGTCATTGTCCAAGCCCAGATAGGGCGTTGAGACCTTACCCCGCTTTGGAACCTTAACGGCTTTGATCCGACCGAAGGCACCGCCGGTCTCCTTGTTGTAAGCGTCCTTGAAACCGAGGAACACGGTGTCGAACAACTCAGGCAGCTGGCCGGTGACATCGAAGGCGCTGCCAACAGCCGTGCTGTGAAGCTCGTGGCGGGGCCCATCCTGCGGCTTCGAGACCGCGGGATGCTCCATCAGACGATCGAAGAGTTTGGATACCTCGCCTTTACCCGAGTAGAGCTTGGGGGCTGTGAACTCGAAGCTGAGTGGGCTACCTTCCTCCGTCTGCGTTGGAAGCAAACCTTTTTGCGCGAGGACGCCTAGGGGGATCCAGGATAGAGCGATGACGTCCCGAACCTTGATTGGTCTCGTGTCGTCGCTTTCCCATTCGTTGCTCTTCCATTCAACGCGTTCAGCGATGTGGGAGGGTAGGCGGTCGCGCAGAGCCTCATAGAAACCACGTTGGTTCGACTTGGCTTCGGAGGTCAGCTGAGCGTTGTTGTTCCGAGCCGCGCACACCTCAATGAGTGCGAGCTTGAACGCTTCGGTCACCTCCTCGTCCTCAGGTTCAGACGGAACGAGCAACTCGACCGGCACCTTGAAGGTGAACTCGTCGCGCATCGTCCGCACCTCATCGCCATGCTCGTCCCACGCCGCTTTCAAATCGGACCACAGCTTGATCTTCTTCACCTGCCGCTCATCCATCACGTGGCCGAGAAGGAAGGTCCCGAGCGCCAGCATGTTGTGGCCACCGTCTAGCAACCCTTCATAGGCTGGGTTGTGAAAGCGTAGCTCGTAGCGGCGGCGTTCCAACTCGTCGTAGTCGGAAGTGCCGAGTAGGATGCCTTTGGTCTTGAACTGAAAAATCGCGGGACTGTCGCGGACGCTGTCGATGATATCGGTAGTCACGGTGTTCGCCTTGGCCGAACGCGGGTTCGCATCGAGCGTTGCGTCATCGAACAGGCTGATAAGATGCTTCGCCTCGACGAAGCCGACGATCCGTTTGATCGGGCCGTCGGATTGCTCAGCGCACTGGGCGAAGCGAATGATGGTCTTGCTGGGATTCATGGTTCTCTTCCTCAAGAGAACCGGCTCTGCGTTGCGCAGGCGCATTCGAGCTTCGCGTGAGACGCTACGGGCCTCCGCCCTCGTCCCCCGCTCGCCGTCCGGCGACTGACAACCGAGACCGGCTCGGTTTCACCTTTGCCCTTGCGGGCGCAAAGACGACCGTCCGGCCGCCACCTCCATCCGGAGACAATTGGATCATGACAGATACGATAAGGTTGTTCAAGTGGCGCCGAAAACGACGTCGAAGCTTCAGGTTGAGGGCGAGCAGGCACGGCTTAGAGTAATGCTGTAGAACAAAAGTTAGTTGAACAAGATCGGCTCGGAGTATCACCCCAATCCTAGAAGTCTCTCCTTGTTGCTACGCATCCATTTCAGGTCAGACGCCCAGTGAGAAAGAGCGGTTTCAAAGTTTCTTCGACCGAAGCGTTTATCATACTCGTTTTCTATATGCCTTCCGATACTCGAAAAGCGCAACTCCGACCCAGGCTCCCCCCCAATAGCGAAGGTAGTCGCTGTGCACGCCATGGTGTGTGAAATCAGCGTGAAGAACGCGATGGATTATGTTTCGACGCTCCGCGTCCGGCTTTCCCTGCGATTTTCCTACTGTATAGCCGAAGTACTTCAACGAAGATATCTCGTGGCCGAAATCTTCGACGCGATGTATGGATCTGTTTCGGAATGTTGGCTCGGATACTGGACGCCCGTAAGTATGCGGGTGTCGGGGGAGATCCGAAGAGGGCGAAGGCGCAGAAATCTGCGAAGCACCGGTCAGTGGGTTTTTCAGATTGTTAACGGCTGAGTCCCGATCAGCTCGGGAATGGTCGGATGAAGCAGTGATAACATCTTCCGCCTGGCGCAAAGGATCGTCGTCTGGCAAATTTGATTTGTGATCTGAAGGTTTGTCTGCCTCCCCATTACCATCCCGCTGTGAATACATGAACATCGCTATCCCTGCGCATACCGCCGCGATCCAGCCGAACGCATCAGGATCCTCTGCACCTGAGAGGCTAGCGAGCAACGTCGCCACAAAATACACTGGTGCCGTAACGTAGATAGATAGGAAAAAGAAAACCCATATCATCATTAATGCGGCAAAGACGCTCGCAAATGCTTGTCCAGCGCGTTTCACGCCTTTCTCCTACTGCGGACGATCGCTCAACTCACCGTCTCTACGCCTATAGTATTGACCGAAGTAATTGCCTGCCAAGCAATGAGGGTGACGTTCTCTGAATGAACGGGATCCTTCAGTTTGGGCTGCTCGTAGGGCTCAACACCTGAGGTGAGAATAAAAGTAACCAATGGGCCTACGTCGCCGCATGCTGCCGCTTGTGCGTAGAAAGGGCGAAGCTGGTTCTTCTCACGCGGACTCCAGGGTGACTCCGCGATGCGTATCGCTTGGTTGACTGTTGTTTCGTCGGCGATATTGCTTTCATGCTTGCGCAGCAATGCAGCGACGTCACGGTTCAGCTTGTCTATGCGCGGCTGCACGTTCCTAGGGTCAGTCTCATAATTCCAAGCAGCCACAATGTCGTCTCGGCAGGCTTCCCACAACGAGAAGACCTTCTCCAATTCGAGCGCTTCATCTACGACCCTCGTGGTTTCGGGTGCGCATTCGGCGAGACGCAAACCCACCGCCAGTTCGTCATCCATCTTGAAGGGCCGCTCACCGCCGCTCTCGGTGCTGATCGGTGCCCAGTCGGCGCTCGTAGGTATGAATCGGAAGAACACTTCATCGGCGATCTCCGCACAGAAGACTACGCCCTGCCGATCACCCTTCGCGAAGCCCGACCCGATGCCTGCGGGGAGGTTGCGGTAGTAAGCGGGACGGTCGCCTAGTGCACCGCGGAGAGCCTGGCGGTACTCTTCGCCGGACTGCGCCGCGCCGCCTGCGCCGCCTCTCTCATAGAGCGACGGGTCTTCCGCGAGCAGCTTCTCTATCTCGCTTCGGGTCTGAGTGAAACTCTGATCGCCATCTTCGCCGTCCTCAACGGGGGCGCGTACGCCAATAGTGCGGGCAGCTGCCGCAATCTTGTCGAGTATACGCTGCTCGAGGCGTAGCAACCGGTCGAGCCTCTCGGCCGGAAAGATCGTTGTCAGGAAAACCTCATCATGCGGACTACCAATGCGGTCGACACGGCCGTGCCGTTGAACGAGGCGCATCGGGTTCCATGGCACGTCGAAGTTCACGACATGCCGGCAATCCTGTAGGTTCACGCCCTCAGCTAGCACGTCAGTGGTGATGAGAAGGTCGTAAAGGTCTTCCGCTCCTGGGCTACCAGCTGTCCGAGGCGTAAATCCTTCCGTCGCCCGCGCTTTCGTGACGTCGCCTTCGCCATCGCCGCTGACCGAGGCAATGCGACCGACATAGTCGCCCAAAGAATGCGTCTCTGCCTGCTCAGCAAGAAAATCGCGGATGTAGGCGACGGTATCGGAGAAGTACGAGAAGACGAGAACTTTGCGATCGCGGCGCGCTTGTGTCGGATCCTTCGCTCCTGCCTCGGCTTCCGCCGCAATATCGCGTAGCCGCGCCACGAGCGCGAGTAGCTTGTCGTCCGTTTCGGGGGTAACCGCCCCAGCGGCATCTAGCAGTCCCTGGAGCTTGGCGCGGTCACCTTCGACGTCGCGACGTAGACTGTCCGTGTCGTACGCGCTCGCGGGCTCGGACAGATCGTTGTTGCCGAGTACGTCCGACAAGTCCTCTTCGTCAGCGGCCCCCTGCCAGTCTCGCAGGAACTGAGTGCCGACGACGTGTCCTTCGGCTAGCGCAGCAAGGAAGGTATCATGCTCGCGAACCATTTTCGTTAGCGTGCGCCTGAAGGCATGAGCTGAGGACTCGAAGCGTTTGAGGAGGCCGGAACGGAGCAGGCCGATTGCCGCCTGCGCCTGAGCTGCTTCCTCGTCGTCTTCGCCGGATAGGCGGTAGGCTGCCGTATGGTAGCGTGCAAAAAGTACCTGTTCGGCGCGCGAGCGCTGTGGATCGAGCGCCGCTTCAACAGCGTCGAACAAGGCGGGCAGGGGGCCGTCTACCTCGTATCGAACGGTTTTCGGTGTCGCGCGGGGAAAGCTCAATTGCTGCTCGGTCCCGTCGGGACCGATGAACCGCTCGTCCTTGTAGTGCCGCTTCACGAACGCCCGCGTCCGCTTCACGCAGGTGGCGTCGATGATAGGGAATAGACGGTCGGGACTGAGGTCGGATGGGCTCTCCGCCGCGGCAGAGCGGAACGCAGCCCGCAGGCTTCGAACGCCTTGCTCCGCCAGCCCAGCGTCCTGTCGAACGAAAGACGTAATGGCCTCGTGGAGATCCCAGATCGAGTTGTTCACGGGGGTCGCGGTTAGCAGCAGGACCTCGCGCTTGCGTGCCCCGCGCAGGAGTTGGCGAAGCACCCCTGCGCGCGTGCGCGATGCTGGATTGCGGTAGTTGTGGGCCTCGTCGATGACCACGAGCTGATAGTCATCGATATCGTGCGTCAGGTGCGTGCCGGGTCCGAGACCTAACTGCCGCTCGTTCGCCAGCTGCTCGTAGGACAAGACGTCCGCCGAGATGTCGAACGAATGGTCCTTAATGAACTTCTCCCAGTTGCGCCGCAGAGCGGCGGGGCAGAGGAGGAGGGTGCGTTGGCGGCGCTGGTGGTAGGGACGCATGATCTCGCCGCCGATGAACGTCTTGCCGAGTCCCACCTCGTCGGCGACCATCACGCCGCCGAGTTCACGCATAATGCGGCGCGCGCGGGCGACGCCGTGCATCTGAAACTCCATGAGGCTGAGGCCGCCTGACGTCTCCTCGGCTTCCGCCTCCAGATCGTCGCCATACGCGGCCAGCAACATGCGGACGTAGACGTCGAAGGGCTCGTAGGCGCCGATCAGCGCTTCGAGGAAGCCCGCGAGGTCGTAAGGTTCCGCTTCGTTCCACAAGCCGTCGAACCAGGCATGGGCGTCGCGGACTGCATGATCGTCGGTGCGGACGAGGCTCGCCTCCAGGTTCGTGGTTAGCCCGGCGCGGGTCAGGTTGGACGAGCCGACCATGACGCCCGCACCCTCCTCGCCGGGCCCGCCGAATAGGTAGGCCTTGGCGTGCAGGAACCTGTCCGTGTACCGCCGCGCCTCGACCCGGCCCGAGCGTAGGAGCGCAATGAGGCGCGTCAGCTGCGTGCGTGCTTCGGAGCCGAACGGGTAGGCGTCGCGCGCCGCGCGGGCGCGCGCCTCGTCGCGCAGAACCGACTCGCCCAGCAGACGCTTCGCCATCATCGCGTGCGTCTCGCCGGGGCGGGGGACGGCCGCGTCGAGGTCGGCGGGCGCCTCCGAGCCGAGCAGCAGGCGGACCCGGCCGCAGCCTTCGAGCCGAGGGACGAGGCGGACGAGCCCCGCCGGGGTGAAGAAGCCCGTCGCGACGGCCAGCGCGCTAGGGCCGTCCGCGCCCCGCCCGCCCAACGCCGCGTGCAGCGCCGCGTCGTGCGTGTTGCCGTCCAGGTTGTCGATCAGGGGGCCGAGGCCGTCGGTCATCCGCTCGGTCACGCCGCGTCCTCCTGCCCCGCGGCGGCATCCGGCAGCCGCGTCGCCCAGTCGTCGTAGTGTCCGAGCACGGCGGCCAGGCGCGGCTCGTAGTCCCAGCCCTCGTGGAAGGTCTCGAAGACGTGGACCAGCTGCTCGCGGCTGAGGCCATAGAGATGGGCCACCACGGCATCGAGTTCGTGGATCATCGCGTCCTTCCGGTCCGGGCGCAGAGGGCCGTACTCGACGCCGACAGCCTCGGCCCAGTCGGCGTAGCGGTCGTCCACGGCAGCAAGGCGGCCGGAGAGAGCGACGGTGCGTTGCCAGAGGGGATTGGAGCGATCGGGACGGGGAATAGGGAAGGGGTTGATGACGAAGAAGCTGACATGTGATTCCGTTACGCGACGTGCGTACCAGTCAAGTGGAATAGAGCATAGGATACCCAACAAGAACGCTTCGTCCTTTTCGTCGCCACGCGGAAATAGGAAGTACTGAGCCTGATGGGCCGCAAAGGTGTCGGGCGGCATTAACGCTACGCGGACTGTTCGTGTGTCACCTGCCCGCGAGCTGTCCCGAAAAGCGACACGGGGCCGACGGTTCGGTAGGGTTGCGAAGTCACCTCGATAACTTTCCCCGAACTCACGGTGAGCACTTCCTTTGGGTGCTCGCATACGCTTCGATAAGATGCGACGTTCGGTCCTGTCGATGGGGGCATGGCCATAACGTTCTCCGCTGTCGGGTTGCCACAGGTCGAACGTTTCTCCTTTAAACACCGGGTACGTGCCTTCCGGACCCTCGTCGGTCGTCACCGTGATGAGGCGCCGTTCGGGTTTGGCGTTCTTCGGACTGTCCTTGTCGCCGGTCGCATGGAGTTCAACGTCCGGCCGCGCGCGCCAGCCCTGGCCCTCGTCGTGATCCAAACGTGGGTGACGCCGCATCTGCAAGAAGATGTCGAAGCTCTCCGGGGTCGGCAGCATGGGCAGGGCAGCGACGTCCGTCCACGTTGCGACCTCGCTACCGCTTACGGTGCGCTGAGTGCTGAGACCGGCTTCGTACCGTTCGAACCTGTCAAACGGGCCTCGTAGGGTGATAGAGGCGTTTTGCCCGCCACGGGTGATTACGGTCAGCGCGATCGTCCACTGCGGGTGTATCTCATCGAAAGCCCACCGTCGGCTGTTCGTGAGCAGTGTCGTATCGACGAAGTGGGCTTCCTCGAAGACAACTTCCCGGAAGGTCGAAGTACCTTTTGCTGATAGTGCGCTCCGCGGCAGCACCACGCCGAACCGACCGCCGTTCTGTGCCG
This sequence comes from Parvularcula oceani, assembly GCF_000733125.1. Lineage (GTDB taxonomy): Bacteria > Pseudomonadota > Alphaproteobacteria > Caulobacterales > Parvularculaceae > Parvularcula > Parvularcula oceani. The sequence goes on from NZ_JPHU01000015.1 coordinate 60,150, forward strand.
ACAAGTGCCAGAAGCGCCAGCAGAACGCCTTGTAGACATCGGCATCTCCGGTTCCCATGCCGGGGTACTGGTCGGTGACGATGGCGTCGCGAAATTTATCAGCGGTCGTCAACTCCTTGGTCAGAAGCTCGGCTAGGTCGTTACGCTCTTTCGCGTACTGTTCCTGCCTAGCTTCTCGTTCCTCGTTTTTCAGTCCGCGCAGACCAGGGAAGTGCCGAGCCCAGAATGTCCTGTCATCGACCTTTGGTTTCTTCCAAGGCGGATTCCCCAGCATCACGTCGAAGCCAGGTCGGTCGCGTAGGAAGATCTCGGGGAATGCTACCGGAAAGTGGAGGGCGGACAGACCATTCAGTGCACGATGCGCCGCAGCGATAGTTGCCGCCTTGTCAAGGTCACGCGTCTGGTCCCGCCAAACTTCCGGCTCGAAGACGACTTCATCCGACAACGGCTCCGCCGACAGTACATCACAAAGTTCGCGGATGCTCGCTAGTGCTTCATCGGCCTCGCGCACTGCTTCCCGACTCTCTCGAACCTCAGCCACTGTCGCGTCGTTCAATGTGCCGAGTCTGCGTAGCGCAGGCTCAGCATCGGCCAGCAGGTCGCGTGCGGTCGTCCCGAAGAGGTCGCCAGCCTCTTCATCCAGTCGTTCCTTCATTTGTGCCACCGTCCCCACGCCCACTAGCGCGTTCCCCTGGCGCAGATTGTGGTCCAGCACCGCCAGCGGCAGGCCGGGTACGAAGGTGTGCAGCCAGACGGCAAGGCGCGCTAGCTCCACGGCCTGCGGATTTAGGTCCACGCCGTACACGCACAGCCGGGCGATCAGGCGCCGTAGGAGCTGGCGGTCCTCGATCTCCGCCGACGGATCCTTCATGGCGTCCCGCGCGGCGCGCTTGAGCTCGTCCAAGCGCTGCACGACGTTCGTCAGCGGGTCGCCCGCCTCGGACCGCCGCTGCAGGTAGCTCGCGATCCGCCGCTCGATCCGGTCGATGGCCGCGACCAGGAAGTGCCCCGACCCCATGGCGATGTCGGCCACGCGGAAGTCGAAAAGCGTTCGCGCCGCATCGGTCGCGTCCAGCGCGTCCAGCCGCGCGAAGTGGTCGTCCAGCGCGGGTTCTAGCGCGCGGTCGAGCAGGTGTGCGACCGCGAACGGCTTGGTGTAGTAGCTGCCCGTGGCCTTCCGCGCGCCGGACTGGTTGTGAAGGTACACCTCGCCCTTCTTGATCGACGGTTCGGCGCCGTCCTTGGTCGGCTCCAGGATCAAGTCGTCGGTCTTCGGGTTCGCCTTGCCGCGCCACCTGGACTTGTTCTGATAGCGGACGGTGAGATCCGTTCCCGCCACCGACAGATCCGATTCGAGCAGCCCCTCGTATATCGTCCCGAACTCCCGCACACCGAGTGACCGGAAGTCCACGGGCGCGAGGCGGTGGTCCGCGCCGTTGCCGTCGTGGGATAGCAGCAGCGCCTCCAGCGCGGGCGCGAAGGCCTCGTTGGGCAAGTTGAGGTTAGCCAGCAGCGCGCCCTCCTCGCTGACCGCGGGGTCGGAGGAGAACAGCGTGCCGTTGTAGGCGGGAACGCCCCACTCGGTCTTCCCCTTGCTGACGGCTCGGAACAGCGCGGTCACGTCGTCCCAGTGCTGCGTGCCCTCGGCGAGCGGTGTCCCGTTGGTGTGCAGGTCCGCGAGCCCCTGCGCCTTCCGCGTTAGGGACCGCTCGCGATACGCCTCGTTGCTGCGGTAGGGTAGGCGGTCACCGTCCTCGGCGTAGGCGAGGAAGAGAAGGCGGAAGAGTAGCGTCAGCGAGGCCCGATAGGTAAGCGCGAGCTGGTCAGCTGTCGAATCCTCTAGCTTCTGGGCATTGACCACCGCACGCGCGAGCTGCGGGACGACCTGTTCGTAGATACGGCGGCGGAGATCCTTCGCCAGGCCCGCCGCATAGCGTTCGGAATCTCTGAGCAGCTGCTCGACCGTCCCGTCTTGGGCGAGCGCGTTGGCAGAGAAGAGCAACCAAACGAACGCGCGCTCCTCCGCGCCCGCATAGCGCAGATCGATCTCGACGAAGGTTTCAGCCGGACCGCGCCGGCCCACGCCGGTGTCTGCGTCGGTAGGATAGAGCCGGAGCCGACCGTCGCGAACGAGGATCACCCAGCGGAGGTTCTGCTCGTCAGCTTTGGTCAGCGCATAGGAGACCGGGGAGAGGTTGTTGAAGCGCGCCGCTACACCATCGGGTCGTTCGTCCGGTTCCAACAGGACGGCCAAGGCGCGCCGGCGGTCCTGCGAGCGAAGCAGGAGGGTATGCCGGGCAAGTTCATCGACGTCGTAGCCGAGCGCAGGCAGCATCGCGCGGCCTTTCTTGCGCCGAAGGTCGCCCGCCTTCGCGGCGGCTTCCCTGCGCCTAGGCCCCGCCTCGTCGCCCTCGCCTCTGTCAAAGGTTCGCAGCGCGTGGTTCGCGAACAAACCCTCGTTGCGAAGCCCAGCTAACTCACCTTCCGCCAATGTTGGCAGCGCATCGGTGAGGAAGCGACGGGCAGCTTGCGCATTCGGCTCACCCAGTGCAGCTTCTGCAATCGAGCGCGCCTGCTCTGCTGGTTGGTCGAGGGCGACGACAGGGTCATCCTCATCGGGCCCGCATAGAGCTGACAGCTCGCCGTAGAGAGCGATGGCAAGAACAGGCGTTGCCCGCCGGTCCCGCCGTGCCTTCTGCCACCGTTTCATCGTCCCGGCGGTTGGCTTTTCGGCGAGATGACTGACGACAACTTCTAGGGTGTTGGCGCCCTTACCTACGAAGAGCTGGCCGTCGCGACCGCCTTTCGGCAGTTCCGCCAGCGGGCGCGGCAACGCCTCCTCGATGAACCCTTCCATTCTTACCCCGCACCTACGCCCTTCTCGCAATGATTGCAGGCGTTTCATGGTCGGTGCAACGGGTTAGCGTCTGGAAGCGGAGGATGCTGAAAGTGCCTGCGGGATAGGTGGGGCGGGCCATGAACCCCCCCGGTCCGATTCGGCACCGTGTGTTGGGCTTGGAAGCTAGTTTGCCGACTGACTGCGCTTGGCTGCTTTGAAACCCGGGTCACCTGCAAGGAACGCCCGGATCATATGCGGTGCCAGTTGCGCCGGCGTCTGCGCCTCGCCGTACTCGCGCTCGTAGGCGTCGGCATAAAGCTTCAGCTCTTCGGCGAGGTCCGGCCCGATCGTGAGGGTCAGGCGGACGGGCTTGCGGGCGACCTCGCGGCCGAGGCGGAGGGTCTTCTTCGTCATCGTTGGGTTCCTTCGTAAGGGGGCAGGGGCAGGGCGCGCTCGAGGACGAATGCGAACTCGAAACCGGCGCGGATGCGCAGGGTGGGTTGGGCGGTGGCGCCTCGCTGGACGAGGGTTTGGCCTGCGGCGTTGGTCGTGCCTTGCAACGCCTCGCGGACGGCTTCGGCGGTTTGGCCATCGCCGCTGACGGCCAGTTCGCTGCCGACTCCGAGCAGAGAGGAGAGTAGGCCGGCGCGGACGAGGCGCCCGGTGTGGCGGTCGACTTCGTCTTCGAGCCCTGCCGCACCGGTCGGATCGAGAGCCGGGAGGTCGGACAGGAGGACCTCTTCGCCGTTCGGGAAGACAAGGCGGTTCCATCGGACGTCGGCACGGGATTGGAACGCGCCGACCTCACTTCCGTAGCGACCGATCAGACGAGCGCCTCGCGGGATGAGAACGGCTGCGCCGGTCTGACTGTCGACGACGTTCTCGGTCACCTGTGCGACGGCGGTGCCGGGGAGGTCGGAGTTCACGGCCGTCAGCAGGCTCGCGCGGACGACCGTCCCCGGGGCGAGGTAGGTACCAGTCGGAGCCGCGGTGCCGTCGGGCATGGCGTCAGCAGAACTGTCGTCGGCAACAAGGCCGGCAAGCCTCTCACCCTCCGTCGTCCCGCCGCGGCTGCGCAGAGTGAAGAACACGTCGGCCTCGCGAGCTGCCGTGGTGATCCGGGCCTGGCGGATGCGTTCGACGCGCGCTGCTTCGCTCTCCGCATCGGGTAGGAATGGCATCGCAGCTTCGTCATAGGGCGGCAGTTCGGCCGCGGCGTCGATACCGAGGGAGCGCTCGGTCTCGATCAGCCCGCCGCCAAGGTCGCCCGGTAGGGGCGGGCCGAGTTGCGGCACGCGGGCAGGCATCGGACCGGACGGCAGCGGTGCTGCCGCTTCCTCGTAGCTGCGCGGTAGGCGATCAATCGCGTCTGTGGTCGGCTTCGCCGTCGAAGTCGGTAGAAGGGCCGCATCGGCCGTCCGTACACTCGGCGGCTTCAGCGCGAACAACATCGCACCGAAGACGAGGCCGGCCCCCGCCGCGGACGCGCCGAGGATCACCTTACGAGACAATCGCACAACGGGACGGGGACGCGCGCGCAGCGTCAGACCCTCGACGGTCTCACCGTTGGCGGCCCCATTCATCGCCGGCCTCCGGTCCGCTCGATGCGGACACGCTGTTGACGCTTGCCGCCGAGGCGTAGTTCGGCAGCGTCGAAGAGGCCGTCGACGACGTAGGACTGATCGCTGACGCGGTAGTTCATGAGCGAGGGCTCGTCCTCGTCCGAGAGCACGAAGAGGGGTGGGCGGACGGCCGCTTCGCCGCCGTCCGGCATCTGAACATAGGTTCGCGTCCCGTCGTCGAAGGCACGAAGCGGGCGCCAGGCGGGCCGGTCGCCGCTGATCCGGTAGGCGAAGTTGAGCGAGCCGACGTCTACGCGGTCGGCGACAGTGCTCGCTGCCTCACGTTCGGCCGCGGCGGCCCGCCCGCGAAGGGCAAGTAGCTCGTCTTGCGGGTACCGCCAGGACAGGGCAGCCATGTAAGTGCCGTCGGTCGAACGAAGCTCGAGGTGGTAGGCGCGGCGATCCGTCGTGACGACGAGGTTCGTCGTCAGGTCCGGGCCGGTCGGCTTGACGAGGATATGCGTGCGCGCGCCCTCGCCGCTGCCGGACGTCGTGTCGCCGAGCACCCAGCGAAGGGTGTCGCCAGCGGACACGTCGACGAGCCGTTCACCCTGCTGCAGGGCGATGTCCGTGACCTGCTCGGGCGCAGCGTAGACCTGATAGAGCGCACCGGGGGCGTAGTCGTAGACCTGGATGGCGTTGAGGAAGCGACCGCCGTTGGGCTCGACGCGCGCTGCGGTCGTACCGGAAAGAACGGCCGGGGCGCCGGTCTCGGCCTTCGCCACGGCTAGGGCCCTCGGACGGGGCTTCAGCTGCCCTGGGAGAGCAAGCGGCTTTGGGACCTCGACGACCTCGATCGCTGTCGGCTTCTCGTCCGCTAGCTCGGCTGGGACGAAAACTAGCGCAGATTCGGACGAGGTGCTCGGCGTGGTCGCACAGCCGGCAAGCGCCGTACCGAGTAACAGCGCGATGGACGTAGCTACGTTGTTCCTATAACGGATCATCGGGTCTCTCCGGTGGTGAAGTCGCGGGACCAGTCGAAGGCGTCGACGAAGATCCCGAGTGGGTTGGCGGCGAGGTCGAGTTCGGTGCGCGGCTCGCGACGGACGATCGTCAGGACGGCCGAGTAGGGCTCGCGTCCGGCGAAGGCGCCGTTCTGGTGCGTGGTCTCGGTCCAGCGCAGCTGGAAGGAGGAGGGCGATGCGCGCACGACGCTGACGACCTCCACGGTAATGGTCTTCTCGCCGACCTCGGCGAAGGGGTCGTTGCGAAGCGCGTAGTCATTGAGCGTTCGCGCTGCACGGTCGGTGACGTACTCGTAGGCGTCCAGCCAGTTCTGCCGCACGACGATCGGGTCGGTGCTCAGAGAACGGACCTTCGTGACGAACTGCGACAGGTGGTAGGCGACCTGCGCGTCGGTCGGCTCGTAAGTGCGGGCGGCTGCGCCGACGGCGCGAACCGCGCCGCTCTCCGCGACCTCGACGACGTAGGCAGCGACGCGGGGCTGGTTCGCCATCACGGCCAGGCTGATCACTGCGATCGCGGCGCAGGCGGTGCTGCCGAGCGCAGCGATGCGCCAGTTCTTCGCCTGTACGCGGGCCGAGCCGATCCGCTCGTCCCAAACCTGTGCGGCCTTCTGGTAGGGCGTGATGGGTTCAGGCGTCGCGCCGTAGCGCACGCTAGGTCGTTTCCAGATCATGGATCAGTCCTCCTGCTTCAGGTTGGGGTTCGCGCCGCTGCCGGGACGATCGCCGTCGGCGATGGTGCGGGCGGTCATGGAAGCGGCGTCACGGGCGGCACCTGCGCGGCCTGCCTTGCGCGCCCAATCAGGGGTCACTTCTTGGCTAACCGGGCTCGCTACGGACGACGCGGTGCCGCGAATCGAACCGGCGGATGAACTGCCGCCGGTCGCAGCGAAGGCCGAATGCGCACCGCCGGTGAACGACGATCGAATTCCTTCGGTCGCGCGGGTCGCAACGCCAGATCCGCCGCTTGCAACGCTGCCACCTGCTGCTCTAGCGACGCCGCTAAGACCGGCAGTGGTCCCTTTCAGTCCGGATGCGCCGGACGCGACTTTCGCCATGCCGAAGGCGGTCGTGGCGCCGCCCATCGCGCCAGCAGCAGCTTTCGCCGCGCCGCCTGCACCGCTGGCGACGACGCCCACCCCTGCCGATACGCCTCTGACCGCGCCTGCTGCAGCGAGCCCACCGCCGATGCCCACGCCCGCCGCGGTACCGACAGCTGTACCTGCGCCGAGCTGCGGTGCGCCGGAGACGAGGCCGTTCGCGATACCGGGACCGAAAATGCCGAGCGCGAGAAGGGAGAGGCTCGCGAGCATCATAGCGAGCCCGTGGTTCAAAGTGACCTCAACATCCTCTGGCGGCAACATCGCCTCGAAGATCGACGTGCCGATGCCGACGACGATCGCCAGCATCATGATCTTGATGCCGGACGCTACGACGTTCCCGAGAACGCGCTCGGCGAGGAACGCCGTCTTGTTCCAAAGGGCGAAGGGTACGAGGACGAAGCCAGCGAGTGTCGTCAGCTTGAATTCAATGATCGCGACGAAGACTTGGACCGCAAGAAGGAAGAAGGCGGCAACGACGATCAGCCAGCTGAGCAAAAGAGGGATGATGACGAAGAGGTTCGCCGTGACTTCGCGGAACCCTTCGAAGTCTGCGACGGCGTCCAGGAACAGCTGGGCCGCATTCGCCCCCGTTGCTGCGACGAAGCCCGGGGAGAGAAGGTCTTCCCGGGTAAGTGTGCTACCGGACGCGGTAATGCCGAGTTGTGTAAAGCTTTCGAACACGATCGACGTCAACGTCTGGAAGTTGCCGATGACGAGCGCGAAGAAGCCGACGTAGAGAACCTTCCTCACAAGTGATTGGACCACGTCGTTGCTGCCGCCCCAGGCCCAGAAGAGCCCAGCCAAGGTGATGTCGAGCGTAACGAGGAACGTCGTCAGATAGGCGACGTCCGGCTGCAGCAGGCCGAAGCCGCTGTCGATGTACGCAGCGAACGCGTCGAGGAAAGCATCGATAACGTTGAGATCGTTCACCGTGAATGTCCGTAGAGTGAGTAATTCTGTGGTGCCGTAGGCGCGCGACAGAAGCAGGGGAGAAGAGGGGGTTTCTGGTTTCCGTTGATCAGCCGCGCGGCGTGTAGCGAACGCCGTCTCCGCGGAACCGAGCGAGCCTCGCCTTCGCGGCGGCTGCTTCGGCAAGGTCCGCGGCCTGCGCCGTCGCGTCCGCCCGGGCCTGTGCCGCAAGTAGCGCCTGGGTCTGCATCTGCTGCTTGATGGCAAGCGCCTGCATTTCGTTGCCAGCCTGCAGAGCCGATAGGTTACCAATCGCGCTCTGGCTCTCGCGGAAGAGGTCTTCGAGCGTCGTCCGGTCGGCCCGCAGCGCGTCGATCGTTCGGACCTGTGCACGCAGGCTGTCCTCGACTGCCGCGTGGCTGAGTTCGAAGCGCGTGGTGGCGTCTGCCCTAAGCGAGGCCGCGGTCACGACGTCCGGATCGTAGGCCGCGGAGAAGACGGTGCTGTATGCGTCGTCGATGCGGACCGCGTCGTAGGCGATGCCCCTCGCTGAGCCGATCAGCGTCTCGAGCTCGTAGAGGTCGCGGCGAAGGTCCGACATGACCGAGGTCGGCAGGGTCCGCAGGTCGTTCGCCATGTTCTGCAGCATACGCGCCTCGTTCGCGAGTTGGCGCACCTGGTTCTGGATCTGCCGCAGTGTCCGCTCGGCGGTCAGGACGTTCTGCGCGAGGTTAGTCGGGTCGATGACGATGTCGCCGACGCCGAAGAGCGCGTTGGCGGACGGTAGGGACGCGACGCCAAGGGCGGGGACCGCGAACAGGGCGGCGAGGGTCTTCTTCATGCTGAGGCTCCTTCGGTGGTGGCGGGGAGGGGGATGCGGTCGGCAAGCAGTTCGGCCGCCCACGGCAGGCCGCACTCGGCGAGCCAGGCAGCGGCGAAACCGTTCGGCCCAGCACCACCGAGAACGCGGTCGATCGCGCGCTGGTCGCCCGGCGAGGCTGCTGCGCAGAGCGCGAGCGCGACCGGACCGAGCGCCAGGTCGAACAGCCGGTTCCCGCGCGGCGACTGGTAGTAGTAGTGCCGCTTGGGCGTCGCGCCGGCGATGATCTGGACCTGACGGTCGTTGAGGCCGAAGGCGCGGTAGGCGCCGAGCGATTGCGCCTCGGTCGCCCGCTCGTTCGGCAGGAAGATGCGCGTCGGACAGCTCTCTGCGATGACAGAAGCGATCGGGCTCGACTCGATGTCGGCGAGCGACTGCGTCGCGAACACGACGGAGACGTTCTTCTTACGGAGCGTCTTCAGCCAGCTCTTGATCTGGTTCGCGAAGAGCGGGTGGTCGAGGAATGTCCACGCCTCGTCGAGGATCAACAGCGTCGGCGAGCCGTCGAAGCGCGCCTCGAGCTTATGGAACAGGTAAGCGAGGGCGGGCGGCACGACAGCGGGCGCCTCCATCAGTGCTTCGGTCTCGAAGCACTGAACGCTGGCACCGGCCCCGCCGAAGCGGTCCTCATCCGCATCGAACAGCCAGCCATAGGCGCCGTCGATGGTGTAGGGACGCAGCGCGTCCCGAAGGATGCTCGATTGCAGCGTCAGCACGAGGCCAGTCATGGTTCGCTGCTCATGTGGCGCTCCCGCCAGGCTGCCGAGTGCGGTCCAGACGGCATCGCGGATGTCGGGCGTGACCGGCACGCCTTGCTCTTCGATCAGACCGTGCAGCCAGTCCGCTGCGAAGGTCCGGCCCTCGGGCGTGTCGATCGCCCGCAGGGGCTGGAAGCCCTGATCCTCGCCGAGCCGGTAGTGCGCGCCGCCCATGGCAAGCGTCGCCGCGCGGGCGCTGTTGCCGCGATCGAAGATGAAGACCTGCGCACCCTCGTAGCGCATGAACTGCAGCGCGATTAGCGAGAGTAGGACGGACTTCCCGGCCCCGGTCGGCCCGACGATCGCGGTGTGGCCGACATCGCCGACGTGAGTGGTCAGGCGGAAGGGCGTCTGACCTTCAGTGCTCGCGACTAGCAGCGGTGGGCCGTTCAGGTGATCGTTCCGCTCCAGCCCCGCCCAGACTGAGCCGAACGGCATCAAGTGTGAGGCGTTCAAAGAGCTGACGAGCGGGCGACGGACGTTTGCGTAGGCGTGGCCCGGTAGGCTGCCGAGCCAAGAGTCCACCGCGTTGAGATCCTCATCGATCGTCGCGAAGCCCAAGCCCCCGAGCGCGCGCTCGACCAGCTTCGCCTTCTCGGACAGCCGGGCGGCGTCCTCGTCTGCGATCACGACGCTCGTCGTCAGGTAGCCATAGCTGGCGTAGTCGGCGCCGAGTTCCTGCAGTGCCTCGTCCGCGTCGGCAGCTTTGTTGTCGGCGTCCGTGTCGACGAGAGCAGAGCCCTCCTGCGTCATCGCTTCCTTGACGAGCGCGAGGACGCCCTTGCGCTTCGCGAACCACTGACGCCGCAGCCGGCTCAGCTCCTTCGTCGCCTCTACCTTGTCGAGGGGCAGGAACCGGGTGGCCCAGCGATGCTCGAAGGGCAGCGAACCGAGTGCATCGAGAAGGCCAGGCTCCGTCTGCGGTGGGAAGCCGAGCACGGTGAGCGTTTTGAGGTGCCGGTCGCCGAGCTTCGGTGCGAGCCCGCCCGTCAGCGGCGTGTCGATCAGGAAGGCGTCGAGGTAAGCGGGAACGTTCGGCCGCCGGATGGTGTGATCCTTCGTGGTGACACAGCCGTGCAGGAAGGTCAGGGTCTCGTCGTCGTCGAGCGGCGCGAACTCCGGGCAGAGGTCGGCGAGCAGATCGAAGGTCCGGTCCGTCTGTGTGCGGAAGCTCGCGAGGTACTCCCAGTAGGAGGGGCCGGCGGCCTTTGCCTCGTCGGACCGCTCGACCAGCAAGCCGGAAAGCTTTCGGCTCGCTTCGGACGGCGGTAGGTAAGTCAACGTGAAGTAGGTCTCGGTCGCGAAGTGCTCGCCCGCCGCCTCGAACTGACCACGGCGCTCCTCGTCGACGAGCCACGCGGCAGGGCAGTCGAAGGTGCTGTCCGGGTAGCCGCGCGCCTCGCGCCGCCGCGCCTCGAAGTGTACGGCCCAGCCGCTGCCGAAGCGGCGCAGTACGTTGTTGATGCGAGCGGTCGCTTGTACGAGCCCTTCAGGCGTCGTGCTGCCGAGATCGGGTCCGCGGTAGCGGGCGGTGCGCTGGAAGCTGCCGTCCTTGTTCAGGATCACGCCCGGCGCGACGAGGCAGGCCCAGGGAAGGTAGTCGGCGAGGATCGCAGGCCGTGCTCGGTACTCGGCGATGTTTAGCATGACAGGTACGCCTTGTGCTTCAGGTGACGTGTTGCGACCGGGACGAAGTCCGGATCGCGCTTGGCGGCTCTGACGGCGGCGCCGTGGCCGAGCGCCCAGATGAGGAGGCCGGGCACGAAGAGCTGCAGGCCGATGCCGAGGGCGGCCGCGAGCGTGCCGATCGCGATGGCGAGGCCGCGGGGCGCACCGCCGAGCAGGATCGGATCGCTCAGCGACCGGTGCACCGGCACGCGGTAGCCGTCCGGCAGGGCGGCGCTGACCGCGCCGCCCCCTTCGTTCGTCCGTCCGCCGCTCAAAGGACGAGCGCTCCGCCGCCGAAGCTGAAGAAGGACAGGAAGAAGCTCGTCGCGGCGAAGGCGATCGACAGACCGAACACGATCTGGATGAGCTTGCGGAAGCCGCCCGACGTCTCGCCGAAGGCCAGCGTCAGACCGGTCATGGTGATGACGAGCACCGCCATGATCTTCGCGACCGGCCCTTCGATCGAGGCGAGGATAGAGGCGAGCGGCGCTTCCCACGGCATGCCGGAACCGGCAGCCTGCGCGCCGCTGACGAGCATGGCGACGCCGACGCCCAACAAAGCGCTGGCGATCGCGACGTTGCGGATTGCCAGCTTCATCTCGGGCGGCGTCGAAGCAGCATTCGTTGCCGGTTTGTTCTTTCCCGGAGCGAGGGAGGGGAGGGTGGTGTCCATGATCGGTCCTTCTTCGGTTGGGGCCAGTTGGTCGGCGCGGGGGGGGCGTAAGGCGGGGGCCTATCCATCCTCCGGCCGAAGGCTCGCGCAGGGCGCGAGGTCGTAGTCACCGTCCGGGTTCAGCTCCTGCACGGTGACGATCTCGTCGAGGCGGCGGTGCCGACCGCGCCCCTTCAGGAAGGCGAGGGCGTGTACGGTCTCCGCAATCATGCCGCGGGGCACGTTCACGGCCGCCTCACCGCAGAGTTGCTCCAAGCGGGTCAGTCCCGCCCGGGCGCTATTCGCGTGCAGCGTCGCGATCCCGCCGGGATGACCGGTGTTCCACGCCTTCAGTAGATCCAGCGCCTCCGGTCCCCGAACCTCGCCGACGATGATGCGGTCAGGCCGCAGGCGCAGCGTCGAGCGGAGAAGGGCGGTCAGGTCCGCGGTCCCCTGTTTCGTACGCAGGCGGACGACGTCGGCTGCGTCGCAGCGTAGCTCGCGCGTGTCTTCGATGACCACCACCCGTTCGCGTTGCCCTGCCACCTCGGCGAGCAGGGCGTTCGCGAGCGTCGTCTTGCCGGACCCCGTGCCACCGACCACGATGACGTTGCGTCGGTGGCGGACGAGGTGACGTAGGACGTCCGCCTGCCCCTCGGACATCACGCCTGATCGGACGTAGTCCGCCAGCGTGTAGACGACCGAGGCCGGGCGGCGGATCGCGAAGCACGGCGCCGTCACGACGGGTGGCAGCAGGCCTTCGAAGCGTTCGCCGGTGCCCGGCAGCTCGGCGCTGACGATCGGCGAGCCGTCATGCGCCTCGGCGCGGACGTGCGATGCGACGAAGCGGACGATCCGTTCGGCGTCCGCCACGGGCAGGACACGCCCGAGGCACTGACGGCCGTCGCCATGCCGGTCGACCCAGAGGCGTCCGTCGGGGTTCTGCATGACGTCCGTGACGCGTTCGTCCTGTAGCGCGACCGCTACGTGCGGACCGAGGGCCGTCAGAAACATGGCGTGCTGGCGCTCAGCGCTGTTCATCGGCTCGGCTCCTTCTCGGTACCGAAGAAGTCCGCCGCGGTCGGGGTGAGATCCTCTGCCACCTCCGTGGTGAGGCCCCCGCCGCCGCGCACCCGCTCGCTGACGCGTTCGATGAACTGCTCGAAGCGCTTCGCGCCGGTCTGCTTCGCGAGCCGCTGTGCCTCCTCGGACAGGGCGGGCGTGACGGACAGGTAGTAGCGTACGAAGAGCGCGATCATCTCCGCCGTGATGCGTTGGTCGCGACCGATCCGGTCGAGGCGCTTGGCGTGTTGGTTGAGGCGCTCCAGTACAGCCTCGTCCTGCCGCTCCGGCGCGCAGTAGTGCGCGATCGCGGCGTCCACGACCGAGCCCTTGCTGACACCGGACCGGCGAGGGTGCCGATCAAGCATCTGCAGTGTCTCCGGTAGGACGCGGACGTTCATCTTCGGCTTGGCCTGCTTCATCGGAACAGCCCTCCGCCGATGCCGGGACCGTCCTCGCCTCGAACGTCGCCGAGCGTGTGCTCGCGCAGGACGCGGTCAGTGGGGTTCACGAGGGTCGCGTCCGTCTCGTCGTCGGGACCGAGGAGATCGTCCGCCAGGTCGCGGTCGATCTCTCTGCCGGCGCCCCGCTCATCGTCGGGACGGCGCTCTTGGCTCTTCTCACCCGACCCGGCTCCGTCATCGCCGCCATGGATCTCGGTCACCGCCCGAAGCGTCGGCGCGACGCTGGCGGTCAGACCTTGCCAGTCATGGGTCGGCTGCGGCCGGTCGGGCGCGGGGAGGGCAGGCGCGCCCTGACCGGCCTGCAGCCCTTCGCCGGTCGGTGGGGGCAGCACCTTCCGGAGGAAACTCGGGTCTTGGTAGTAGCGCAGCTTGCGCGCGCGGATCGGCGGCGTGCCCGCGACCATGACGATCTGCTCGGCGGGCGGCAGCTGCATGACCTCACCGGGCGTCAGCAGCGGGCGAGCGGTCTCCTGCCGGCTGACCATGACGTGGCTGAGCCACGGGGCGAGCCGGTGACCAGCGTAGTTGCGCTGCGCTCTGTGCTCGGTCGCGGTGCCGAGCGCGTCGGAGATGCGCTTCGCCGTCCGCTCGTCGTTGGTCGCGAAGGCGACGCGGACATGGCAGTTGTCCAGGATGGCGTTGTTCTCGCCGTAGGCCTTGCTGACCTGGTTGAGCGACTGCGCGATCAGGAAGGCGCGGACTTTGTAGCCAGCGAGGAAGGCGAGCGCGGTCTCGAAGAAGTCGAGCCGACCAAGCGCCGGGAACTCGTCCAGCATGAGGAGCAGCTCGTGCCGTTTCGACTGGTCACTCGGCAGCTCCTCGGTCAGCCTGCGACCGATCTGGTTCAGGATCAGGCGGACGAGCGGCTTGGTCCGGCTAAGGTCGGATGGCGGTACCACGAGGTAGAGGGACATGGAACGCTTGCCGTGCACGAGGTCGGCGATGCGGAAGTCGGACGAGGCTGTGTTCGCGGCGACGACCGGGTCGCGATAGAGCGAGAGGAAGCTGGTCGCGGTCGAGAGGACGCCTGACGCCTCGTTCGGCGACTTGTTCAGCAGTTCGCGCGCGGCCTGCGCGACGACCGGGTGAACGCTCGGTGCCTCGTCCGTGCCGATGTGGTTCGTCGCGAGCATCGCGCGCAGGGTTTCGGCGAAGGTCCTGGTTGGGTCCGACAACACCTCGGCGACGCGAGCGAGCGTCTTCTCCTCTTCCGTATACAGCACGTGCAGGATCGTACCGACGAGAAGAGCGTGGGCCGTCCTGTCCCAATGGCTACGCCGCTCGAGCGAACCTTCGGGGTCGACGAGGATGTCCGCGATGTTCTGGACGTCGCGAACCTCGTGCTCGCCGCGGCGGACTTCGAGCAGTGGGTTGAACCGAGCGGAGCGAGCGTCGGTCGGATCAAAGCGGACGACCGCGCCGCGTTCGGCACGGGCGCCGGCCGTGAGCTGCCAGTTCTCGCCCTTGATGTCGTGAATGACCGCGGAGCCGGTCCAGTCGAGGAGCGTCGGTACGACAAGCCCGACGCCCTTGCCGGACCGGGTGGGTGCGAAGGCCATGACGTGTTCGGGCCCGGCGTGGCGAAGGTAGTCGCCGGCATGCTTACCGAGGACGACACCGTCACGGGCGCGCAGTCCCGCCTTTCGAACTTCGCGGGTGGTCGCCCACCGCGCCGAGCCGTGCGTCGTCGCAGCTTTCCCCTGCCGTCCGCGGAAGACGGATGCCGCGACCGCGACGCCGATCCCGGCGAAGCCGCCCGATGCGGCCACGGTACCGGCGCGATCGAAGACGTGCGGGGCGTAGGCGTCGTAGGCGTACCACCACTGGAACAAACGCCACGGCTTGTAGACCGGCACGCCCGCTGCCTCGAACCACGGGGACCCGAGCGCCGCCTGATGGCCAAGCGCGTCGGCCGCGACCTGCGTGCCGCCCCAGACACCGGTGAGCGCCGTGCCGAGCACGAGCGAGGCGGAGGCGACGTTGATGCGGGCGTTGGTCACAAGCGGGGCTCTCCGAAGCATCGAATGGAGAGCAAAAGATCAGAAAGTGCGTGGATAAATCAAATGCACAGTTTTACCTGATTTGTCTTCATGAGAACTGGAGAGAAGTGTAGCGAACATTTGTGCGTGAAGTAGGCGAAAGCAGGTATTGAAAAAAGTTCGGCCTCGGGCAGTCGTCCTCCATCGCGGTTGCGATCTGACAGCATATATGCAATCATTCGAGCCTGATGCGGGTTGTGCTCGATACCAATGTCTTCGTCTCCGCCATCCTCAGCGCAGACGGCGCCCCCCGACAGGTGCTCCGGCAGGCGCTGGTCGGCGAGGTCGTTCCGGTCTTCGGCAACGCCCTTTTCGCTGAGTACGAGGACGTGTTGGGCCGGGAGGCGGTGTTCAGAGCGTCACCCATCGCACCGCGTGAACGGGAGCGGCTTCTAGATGCGCTCCTGTCCGTCGCGGTCTGGGTGCGGGTCTACTACCTCTGGCGTCCGAACCTACCGGACGAGGCCGACAATCATCTGATCGAACTCGCCGTGGCCGGAAGTGCGAGCACGATCATCGCAGGCAACACGAGAGACGTCGCGGGGGGTACATTGCGCTTCAAGGGACTGTCCGTCCTGACGCCCGCCCGCTTCTTGAAGGAGAAACGACCATGAGCACGTTGACGATCAGGCTTCCCGACGACCAGCACGAGCGTCTGCGGGCGTTGGCCCGCCATCGTGGTGTCAGCATGAACAAGCTGTTCGAGGAGTTCGGCACGCGCGCCGTGGCGGAGTTCGACGTCGAGATGCGCTTCCGTACGCGCGCGGCGCGCGGCAACGTCGATGAAGGGCTCGCGATCCTGGACGCGCTCGATGAGGCGCATGGAAGCGGCAAGCCCGTATAGCGCCTCGCTCATCACCTAGGTTCTGAATGGTGCGGCGGTAGGCGAAAGACGGGCCTGACGCGTGCTTAGCGGCGTGGCACGCCAAAGCGCGGAACCTGATCGAGACTTTCCCCTTCGAGCTGGATAGTAAGCCTGCATGAAAAGCAGGATGGAGACGGGATGAGAACGATGATGCTTGCGATGGTTGCGTTCGTCTTCGCTGCCTGCAGCGTCGATGGGCGGCAACCCGGCCCGGTGGAGGCGGTAGTCGGTGAAGGCGCCTGCCTGACTTGGTTCACCGAGCGCGGCGCCGAGGCTGCCGGCCGGCCCGGCGCGCTTCGCCGCCTGAGCAGCGATCATGCCTGCTTCGACGGGACGTTCGCGAGCGGCGAGGAGGGCGCTGAAGGGACCGCAGCGCTCGCAGCCTGGGCTACGGAAGTCCGTACCGATGACCGCAAGCTGCTCGTCCTGCGATCCCATGGCGGGGACGCGAACCGAGCGCTCGCGATCGCCGAGGCGTTGCAGGCGCAAGATGCGACTGTCCTGGCAAGCGAGATCTGCGCCTCTTCGTGCGCGAACTACCTCTATGCGGGCCTACCGGACCGGCACGTCACGGACGGCACCTTGATCCTGTTCCACGGCGGCTTCTCGGACCAAACGCGGACCCGCGTCGCAGCAGAGCTGGACGCGCTCTATGCGCAGCATGGCGAGCTGTTCGACGACGTCGAGGCAGACCGGGCGCGGGTCCTCGGTGATTACGACGATGCCCGGACCCGCCAGGATGCCCTGTTGACCCGAGCCGAAGCGAGCCTGGCCGTCATTCACGGCGTCGACGCGATGGACAAGGAAGCTTTGCCCGCGAGCCGCTGCGGTGGGGATAGCACGCTGCCGCGAGACTTTCTCTATTTCGGCGCACGGCAAGCCGAAGCCCTCGGCATTGCGCCGCTGACGGGGACGCCGCTGACCGATCCTGAAGCGGTCAATGCTGCGATCGCCGCACGGACGGATATGGCCGACCGGTTCGTAGCCTGCCACGCGCCAGGCGCGATCGGCTAAAGGGACCTGAAGGCCCGAAACCTGCCGTTCGGTTTCAAAGGCCTTAGGTTCGACTGCGACGAGGAGCGTACCCTCGTTTGCCGATAGTTGGCGGCTAGCTGACAAAGACTGTACCGCGCTACCGTCCGAGCCCGCGCTGCCGGTTCAGCGTCCACGACATCATTCGGCCCCGCATCACGCCGCTGACCTCCTTGCCGCGGTTCCGTTCCAGCACGTCCCGCCAAGGAACGAGCGCAAAGGCCCGTTCGGTCTCGATCATCGCGAAACGTCCGGAGGCGAGATCCAGCGGGCGGCGATAGATGCCTTCGATGGTCTCGCCGGGTCGAACGTCGCGAAAGGCCTTGCCGCTCTCTGCCGACAGGCGCTCAGCGACCGCGCGTAGCTCGTCCCTTTCGAGGCGCCGCAGCATCTCCGTCGCTGGAGTGAACCGTCCCGCCGCGTCGCGCGTCGCGTAACCTTCGGTAACGAGCCAGTCCCGTCGGTGAGCAAGGGCGGTCGTGACCTCTGCACCAAAACCGGCATCGCGACCCGGCGCGGGTAGGGTGCGCACGACGATCCGGTCGAGCCAGGTCGCACCGCGTGTCCGCGTCTGCTCGGCGACCGACAGCGTCGCCTCGACCTGCACCCGAACGGGTTCTCGATTGGCCTTCGCTCGCAGTCCTTCCTCGACGCGGCCGATGTAGTCGGGCGGGACGGTCCACGAGCCATCGCGTTCGCGCGTTGTGTTGCCGAGCCGCCGCTCTGCCTCCAACCGGCGGACGTGGGTTCGAAGGAAGGCTTCAGAGGCACGCCGATCCTCCTGCGCGTGCAGGATCGGCGAGTAGCGCCCGCCGTTCTTCGCTGCGACGGCGGCGATGGTTCGGTCGGCCTCGTTGGCGACTGTCCGGGCGGGCGTGACGCTGACGACGTCGCCGCGGCGGAACGGTCGGTTGTTCGTCGTCGTGCCGAGCTCGACGTGCAACGCTCGGCCCTCGGTCGTCTCGATGATGGCATAGCGTGCGCCCTGCAACTCGTCGGACAGGCCGAGCGCGGCGACGCGGCCTGTCACCGGCTGACCGCACTCCGGCTCGTACAGTGCGTAGTCGTGCGGGGAGGGAGCGTCCGCTCGCCCTGAGAAGGCACGCTCGATGCGGGCGAGGCGCTCCTCGCGCGTTGCCAAGGCGCGCAGCTCGTTCGTGTGGGTCGGTACAACTCGCCAGGCCGACCTGTCCATTCGCTCGGCGAGCTGCAACGCTTCGAGTCGTTTCAGGCGTGCGATCAGGTGGGCCGGAGCGAGGACCGAGCCTCGCTGCAGCGGAACGAGGGTCGGAATGATGCGTCCGGAAGCGTCCGCCTGGCGCTCGATGAGCCGGTCGATCGGGCCGGGTCGGATGCGGTCGATGTCGGCGGCGATCTTTCGCAGCTGCGCGTCCGGGGAGGGTGGGCCGAGCGTCCGGTCGAGCCGCGCTTCCGCCGCCTCGCGGATGCCCTTCGCGATGTAGTCGCGCGGCATGCGAAGGTCCGTCTCCCGATCCGTCCGTCCGCGCATGACGAGATGGGTGTGCGGGTGCTCGGTGTCGTGGTGGTCCATCGCGACCCAGTCGAGCTTCGTTCCGAGGTCGCGTTCCATGTCGGTGATAAGGCCGCGCACGAACGGCTTCAGGTCCGACAGCTCCGCACCGTCTTCCGGCGACACGATGAAGCGGAACTGGTGGCGGTCGCCCTCGCACCGCTTCTGAAAGGCATCCCCATCCGCATCGTCGCTGCGCGCGTCGTAGAAGCGTCCGTCCTCACCGTCTCGGCCGGCTCCGTCGCGCTGCAGGTAGCGAAGGTGCGCAACGGCTCGATCCGCGCCGCTGCCCGTGAGGCGATGCACGCGCGCCTTCACGACGACCCGTCGGCCGCCGGCATAGGGCGAGCGGACCGAGCGTGACGCAGTCCCTCGGCTCCCGCCTGACCGGCCTCCTCGCGCCGCGGACTTCGCGGCGGCCTGCCCGATGCGGTCGAGAGTCGGCGCGACCCGCCCGCTGCGATCCTTCCCGATCCGCCCCGGGCGGGGGCGGAAGTCGTCGAAGTCGAACTCGCCGCTCATACCGCACGTCTTTGCACGGAGAGACTCGATCGCCGTTTGGCGCCATCCGCAACGCCAGGTACGACCTGGCGTTGGCCGAGGTCAGCGTGTCCAAGCCCCTCCCATCTTGGACACGAAAAAAAGACGTGCAGACAGGCGCCTAACCCCGTTTGGCGCCGGGTCTTTATCTTGCCGTTGGCCTTCTCCGCTTCGCTCCGCAGTCCAAGCTGCACGTCTCTACGCACCGACCCAACCCTCACGAGCCGAACAGAGGCCGAGCCTCGCCCCTTATCGAGGTGATCGGAACGGGTCCGAAGTAGCGGCCGTCGAGCGATCGATCGGTGTCGGAAAGCAGAAGCAGAACCTCTCCGGCGGCGAGCGTTCGGCACCCTTCCCAGCGAGGCATGACCCAGCCGGATCGGTCCATCGAAAGGGACCGAACGGTTGTCGTTTCGCCCGTGCCAAGCTGCACTTCGAGCGCGTCATCCGACGTGCAAACCGTGTCGCCATCGAGCGCTGCGACGCGCTTGATGAGAGGCACGTCGGACGGAAGGTAGCCTCGCCGTTCGATCAGGCGTGCGAAAGCAGGAGGCGGTTCGGCGAGTACGAGATCATCGTGTTCGTAGCGCGGCTTCTGACTTACGACGTACCAGCCGATAGGCACGCTTCGGCTGCCATTGTAGACGAGCCTGGGCTCCGTCTCGATCGATGCAGCGACGGCTATCGTGATGACTCCGAAGACGGCAGCGACTGCGGTGAAGCGCCTGCTGATCATCGTTTCGTCTCCACGAGACGAGCCGTGGCTGACCCGTTAGATCGCTGGAAGGGTGGAGCGGGCTTGCGCCCGTCAAACGCGACCTGAACGGCTCGCCAGTAGGCGTCCGGCACGGTTGTCAGAGCCGCGCCGTCCTCGACGATCTCGTCCATGACCGCGAGCGCTTTGTGGACGTAATGCGCCGTTCCCGCTCGAAGCAGAATGCGCACGCCGGGCTCGACGCCGTCCAGTCTGTCGAGCGTCTCGCCAGGCCGTCCGGCGCGACAGACGACCAACGACCAATGCTTCGTGCCGTAGCTACCCGCCTCCCACACGACGTAACAGAAGGTTTGGCTCGGCTCGAAGAAGGCGTGACTGACGCCTCGCCCGACCGACTGCCGCCGCACCGGTTCGCCGAAGAAGAGGCGTCGTGAAGCGCGCTGGTGCTCGTAGGAGAGCAGCACGCGGGTGAGGTGCAGGGACGTGTGTTCGCCGGGTCGAGCGTCAGTCATGGTCGCACGCCACGCGGGTGCCTTCAGACCACGCCAGCAGGTCCGCTAGGGCATACCGGACGGACCCGCCATGCTTGCGGTAGGCCGGCCCACGGCGCTGGTAGCGCATGTTGCTGAGCGTTCGCTCGCTCATTTTGAGAAACTCCGCCGCCTGGCGCGACGTCATGAACTCGTCGGCTTCAGTGACGGCTTCCTCGGGGTTAGAAAGGTAGTCTGACACGGTGCTTCTCCTCGGTCCGCCGCGGGAATGCGGCGTGGTCGAGGGTGCCGAAGCGGGTGGTTCCGGGGAGGGGACGAAGATGGGACGGGCGGTTTCGTCCCCCCTTTTTGGGAAGCGGAATTACGCCGTTTCGCTAAGGACGTTTTTCGCCGATCTTTCGCGTTCGAGTTCGCTGAACGAACGGCCGAAGGCGGGCAGGTAACGGAACTATACGAGGCGCTTCCAGCCTGAAGAGATATGCACCGCTACCTGGCCTAAGCGTCAATGCGATAAGGCGGGCAAGACATCTCATTCTGTCTGGGTTTCTTGTCGCTGACGGAGAAACGCCGGATACTTGGCTCAGGGAGCGATAGCGCTCGGGGGCGTCATGTCTGCGCACAATGTCCAACCACCCTTCGTCGGGAAGGGCCGCCAGCTGCTCGTTGATGGCATAACCGACCTGTTTGACCGTCAACGCCGGAAGGGAACCTCGACTTGGCTCTCGCTTGAGGCTCCCTCGGGTTGGGGTAAAACCCGGGTCGCCCAAGCTTTTTACGAACGCCTGGCCGGTCGACAGAGCACTAGCTACTGGCCGGCCACCATTCTCGAAGCAATTGAAGAATTGCCTGATCACGCAGTAGCTGATCACGAAGCGGTCGGTTGGAGACGCAAGCGGGTTTATCCAGAAACTGCGCCGCGCGATCGAGAAAGAGGCTCGCTACCCGAGTTCTTCTGGTGGGGGCTTGCTTGCGGCGAGCGGAACGGGACAGCGGTCAATGCGCTACTCAACGACCAGCAGCAGTTGCTGAATCACGGAATATTTCTAGAGGCAGCTCGGGCGTCCTTGCCGTCAAACCGTGGGCAGGATCCCCTTACGCGATCGCAGGCCGTAGCAATCGCCAACGAGTTGTTCGACGAGGTGGCGTCTACCGGACTCGGCAAGGCTGCCGAGGCGCTATTCAGCAACGCCTTGCCGGGCATGGGCCTAGCTGTAGCTTTCGGCCGGTTCGCCGCAGTTCGAACCGGCGCAGTCGCGAAGCGTCGCAAGGCCATCGAGGAAGCTGGCGCTCCTGCTCTTGATGACACACTCGACCTTGTCGATGAAACGACGATCCTGATCGCCAAGCTGGCCGAGCCCGATCTGCCATTTGTGGTCTTCGTCGAGGACCTTCACAGGGCCGATCCACTCATCTTCGACCTGCTCGAGAACCTACTGCGCCGTCGAGCGCCCGTTTTCCTCCTGACGACGACCTGGCCGGGCGAGATTGATGCCTCGGAGAGGTTGCAGCATCTATGCAACGATCCCTCTCTTGAGCGGGACATCGTTCGCCTAGCTCATGACCGCCCGGTGCCGGTTGGGTTCCCCGATGGCGCCTCGATGGGTGAACTCGCCCTTGATGCGCGCGAAGCAATCGTTCGACACTACTATCCAAAAACTGACGGCGCTATCGTCGAACGCCTAGCGCGCCGCTACAACAACCCGCTACCGATAGAACTCGTTTGCCATCTAAGAGCCTACAGGCGGCATGCGCATACCGGACAGCTCCGCATCACACAGAAGGCCATAGACGGCCTACCAAATGCGGTAAGAGACCTCTACCGTCAGCTCTGGGATGAGCTTCCCTACACAACGCAATGCGTCCTCGCTCTCTCTACCCTCGCCATGCCGCGGGAGGCGGCCACTTGGCATGCCCAGATGGTCAAGAACGCCGGAATGGCAGTCGCTTCCCTCATCGATGAAGCAATTGATCCCGTAAAAGCGTTCGACGATCGGTTTGTCCCCCATGGCTGGGTCAGGCTGGCCAACGAGTGGCTGAGGCACTTCAACGAACCTGATCAGCTTGCGATCGCTAAGGAGGAGACGCTTGAGGAAGCGGGTCTTCTGGATGAGGATATCATCAAACCGTTTCTTAGGTCACTCGCAGATCAGGTCTCATCACTCGACTGGGACGACGAAGACGGAACCGTCGGGCAGAACCGTGCCTGGCTCACTATAGCGCTCAATGAGAAGGGTTTGGTCGCGGACGATCTGGCCGCTCACGCAGTGCTTTTCATTCTTCAACAGCTAGAGAATCAACCTCTAGAATTATAGACGTGCATCGAACTCGCAGAGAAGGGGAAAAGGTTAACCCATAGCTCCGAGCGAACTGTCGCGTTCGACATCGGAACGTACAGAGCGTTGTTTCTCAAACGCGCCGGCAGGCTCGAACAGTCTATCGAAGCATTAAAACAGCTAATGGCCGAACAACAGTGCGAGCTGGGAGAAGATCACCCCGACGTTTTCGCAACGCGTAATAATCTCGCTCTCGTATTGGGAAATTCGGGGAAAGTTCAAGAGGCAATTTCGGCCCTTGAACATCTTTTGTCGGACAAGCGCCGTACGCTCGGCAATGATCATCCGGGGGTTCTCGTCACGCTTGAAAACATCGCCGTTTTTCTTGGTGAAACCGGAAGGTTGGAGGAGGCAATAGATCTCTATGAGGGGCTGCTGCGTGATCAGCAGCGTATTCTCAACAATGACGACCGCTCAATTTTAGTAACACGCTGCAATCAGGCGCAGATATTCTCGCGGGCCGGGAGATTCGCAGAAGCAATAGATGCCTTTGAGAGAGTATTGTCGGAGCAACGGCGTGTCCTAGGTGAAGACCATCCCGATATTCTTCTAACGCGCAATAACTTGGCTATCGCACGCAGCGAGATTGGT
>NZ_JPHU01000016.1 GCF_000733125.1 Parvularcula oceani
TCGCGATTGCGATTTTCGCCTGCTTCTTCGCCGCTGGCTTGGCCTTTATCGATAAAAAGGAATGAGATGAGGCCTATGCCGCAAACGATCCGGTGAATAACATCGATCCTGACGGAGAGTTCTTTGTGCAAGCAATGATCGGTGCGGCGATAGGGGTAGGAACTGGAGCGGTCAAGATTATGGCGTCAGGGGGAAATTGTTTCGGCGCGAGGGAGTGGCGCAGCTTAGCGAAGGCGGTGGCGGAAAGCTGCCCGTGGTAGATCTGCGTCGTGCCCAAGAAAACGCTAGAGCGGAGCTAGATTGGAAGGATAGGCATTGTGCTATGAATATATCGAGAGCGCTCCGTAGGTTATCTTTCCAAGCGAATATTTACGATGAGAAGATATAATCAGAAACTAGATACCATTCTGGCGGCGCTTGGCGCAATCGTTGCCCTAATATTTCTCTTGTTATCTCCCGAAATGAATGGGTTCGAAAAGGTGATAATCCTGGTATTTCTGGTGATTGGTATCTCGTTATCGATATTTGTGCTTCGTCATTTTTCGCGTCGGGGAAGTGGGCGATGACCGGCTCCCAACGAGTGGTCCGGGTGCAATGTTAGACCAAGGGCGCTCTGAGGTGCTTGTCCCTAGTGGTCCAGTCCTAGGGTAAGTTTCCGGGAGCTGATGATTTCATCGTCTCACACGGTTCTCTGGTCTGCAAAGCATATTGTGCAGGGGCTAGATTCCCGAGGGCCATGTGAGGTCGGCTTCCGTTGTAATCCACCCGCCAGGTCTCGATCTGCCGCCTAGCTTCGGCCAGCGTCTCGAACCGGTGGACGTTCAGGCGCTCGTCCCGGAGCGAGCCGTTGAAGCTCTCGATGTGGGCATTGTCCGTTGGCGTCGCGGGGCGGGAAAAGTCCAGGCGAACCTTGTGGTGGTAGGCCTAGAGATCAACGATCTGACCGGTGAACTTGCACCGTTATCGGCGAAGAACGGTTATCGGTGACAAAGGGCAATTCAGGATGACGGACTTCCCGACCCACCATCAGAGATAACGCAGACGAGCGCCGCCTTCGGCGGCCAGTCGGCGTCTCAAGACGGCGTCTAGAACCAGCCGTCCCGAGGGTTTGCACACTAACCTCCGGAAAGTGCGGCTGAATTCTCAGCCGCCTGGAAGGGATATATCTCTTGTATATCGATAGGTTGTGGGTGGCGGACAGGAAGGGATTCGAACCCTCGAGACGGGACAAACCGCCTACTCCCTTAGCAGGGGAGCGCCTTCGACCACTCGGCCACCTGTCCGCCGCGGACACTGCCCAAGCGGTTCGGGCTTTGCAACCCGCGAATGGGACGTCCTGTCGTTTTTGTCCGGGGGTGGTAACCCTCCCTCCATTCTCGCCTGTCAGATGTATGCGCGCTGAAGGAGGGCATCATGCGGACAGCGATTCTCGGTTTTGCGGCGGGGGCGGCGTGCCTTCTGTCGGGCGCAAGCGCGCAGGAGCTCGGCGCGGCCGTCGACGTGAGCGGCGGGACCACGGGCGTGAGCGCCCATGCGCAGGTCGGCGTCACCGACTGGCTCGCGCTTCGCGGCGGCTATAACTGGCTCGACTACTCCGCCGAGGACGAGGAGTATGACGGCATCCTCTTCGACGGCGATCTCGAATTCTCGGGCTTTGGCGGCTTCGCCGACCTTCATCCGTTCAAGAACGGCTTCACCGTGACCGGCGGCCTCTTCGTGGGCGACAAGGCGGTCCATCTCGACGCGACCCCGCAGGAGCCGGTGGATATCGGCGGCCGGGTCTTCGCGCCCTCCGAGGTCGGCACTCTGACCGGCGACGCGCAATTCGCCGACACGGCGGGCTTTGCCGGGCTCGGCTGGGACCGCAGCCTCTACAAGCCGGGCCGCCTCTCGCTGATCCTGCGCGCGGGCGTCATGTTCGCGGGCGATTCCGAGGTCAGCCTCGATGCGACCGGGCTTGCCACCGTCGACCCCGTGCTCGCCCAGGAACTCCGCGACCGCCTCGAGCTCGAGGAACGCGAGCTCGAGGACGATATCGACAAATACGCCTATTGGCCGGTTCTCACGATCGGCCTCGGCTACAGGTTCTGACGGCCCTTCATCCCATCGTCAGGACGAGCTTGCCCATCACCTTGCGGCCCTCGACCTCGGCGAGGGCCTTCGCCCCCTCCTCGAGCGGGTAGGCGCCGGTGATGCGCGGCTTGATCTCGCCCTTGGCGATCATCTCCTGGATCTTCGCCATGTTCGCCTGATTGGCCCTGGGGTCCCGCATCACCGCGGCGCCCCAGAACACGCCCATGATCTGGCAGCTCTTGAGCAGGGTCAGGTTGAGCGGCGGCTTGGGGATGCCGGCGGGGAAGCCGACCACGAGATAGCGGCCCTCCCACGCCATGGCCCGCAGGGCGGGCTCGCAGTAATCGCCGCCGACCGCGTCATAGACCACGTCCGCGCCGCCGCCGGTCGCCTCCTTGAAGCTCTTGGAGAGCGCCTTCTGCGCGTCCTTGTCGAGTTCCCGCGGATAGATGACGGTCTCGTCCGCGCCCAGGCCTTTGCAGAACTCCGCCTTCTCCTCGGAGCTCACCGCGGCGACGACTTTCGCGCCCATCGCCTTGCCGAGCTCGACCGCGGCCGAGCCGACGCCTCCGGCCGCGCCGAGGACCAGCAGCGTCTCGCCCTCTTTGAGCCTGGCGCGGTCCTTGAGCGCGTAATAGCTCGTCCCGTAGGTCATCACGAAGCCGGCGGCGACCTCGAACTCCATTTCGTCCGGGATCGGCATGGCGCTCGACGCCTGGCAGACCGCATGGGTCGCATAGGCGCCGAAGGCGCCGACCGAGGCGGCGACGCGCTGGCCGACCTTCAGATGCTCCACGCCCTCGCCCACGGCCTCGACCGTGCCCGCCGCCTCGCCGCCGGGCGCGAAGGGGCGCTCCGGCTTGAACTGGTAGAGGTCGCGGATGATCAGCGTGTCGGGAAAGTTCACGCCCGCCGCATGGATGCGCAGCAGGATCTCGCCCTGTCCGGGCTCGGGCGTCTCGGTCTCGGTGAGTTCCAGGGTCTCGGGTCCGCCGGGGGCGGTCGACATCAGCGCCTTCATGCGCAGCCTCCATACTTGTTCTTCGAAGCGACCATAGGCAGGGTTCGCCGAGCGGCAATGACGAAGGGCAGGCGGGGATGGCGATCCGGAGGGTTCTCACACTCGGAATGGCGCTCACGGCGCTCGCTTCCTGCGCGAGCGGGGAGAGGAGCCTGGAGGCCGGCCCTGCCGAAGAGGAATCGGCTGTTCTCACGATGATGATGATGGGCGGCGCGAAGGCGAGCGATGCACAGGTCGCGGCCATCGAGGCGAGGGGGCCGCTCGGTTCTTTGGCCAACCCGGTCAGGGCCCATATGCCGCAAGGTCAGCGATCCTATATGCGCTCGCTGCGCTGCCCGGGCGGGGCGGCGCCGGAATCCTCCCGCATCGGAGCGGCCGGACCAAGCCCTTATGGCGGCATTACGGATGTCTATGAGTGGTCCTGTCCCGGCGGGGCTGAGGGCGAAGTCCATATCGATATGTACCACCCCGATCATGTCGAGACGCGGGCGCCGGACGGTCAGGCATTGCACAGCAGAAACGAGGTCTAGCCGATGAGCGCCACGACCATCGAAGCCAGCAGGTCGACGCCTCGGGGCTACGTGCTGGGCCTTCTCACGCTGGTCTACGCCTTCAACTTCGTCGACCGGCAGATCCTCGGCATCCTCGCGCCCTCGATCGCGAACGATCTCGGCTTCGAGGATACCGGCATCGGGCTTCTGACCGGCTTCTACTTCGCCATGTTCTACACCGTGCTCGGGCTGCCCATCGCGCTGCTCGCGGACCGGGTGAACCGCGTGCGGGTGATCTCGGTCGCGCTGGCGGTCTGGTCGGGCTTCACCTTCCTGTCGGGCTTCGTGACCAGCTTCTTCTGGCTGGCGCTCGCCAGGATCGGCGTCGCGGTGGGCGAGGCGGGGGGCAGCCCGCCCAGCCACTCCATGCTGTCCGACCTCTACGGCAAGACCGAGCGGGCGCGGGCGCTGGGCATCTATTCGCTCGGCATTCCCTTCGGGATCATGACGGCCTTCTTCGTCTCCGCCGCGCTCTCGACGGCCGAGGCGACGAACTGGCGCCTCGTCTTCTTCGTGCTCGGCGCGCCGGGCATCCTGCTCGCGCTCCTCCTCGCCTTCACCGTGCGAGAGCCCGAGCGCGGGCGCCTCGACGCGAAGACGAGCCCGCCGCCCCTGCGCGCGGCGCTCGGGGAGCTGCTCGGCTTCCGCTCCTACTGGCTGATGGCGCTCGGCATCAGCTTTGCGAGCTTTGCGAGCTACGCGGTCAGCGCCTTCGCGATCCGCTATATCGCCACGGCCTTCCCGGGCGTCTCGCTGGTGTCCGTCCTGATCGTGCTCGGGGTCCTCAACGGCACGCTCTATGCGGGCGGCACCTATGCGGGCGGGGCGCTGGCGGACCGCTGGGCGAAGCGCGGCGTGTCGGGCTACGGCTATCTCTGCGCGGCGGCCGTCGCGGTCGCCATACCGGGCCTCCTCCTCGCGGTCTGGACGGAGAGCTGGCCGCTCTTCCTCGTCTTTCTCGGGGTGAACATCTTCTTCGGCGGCATGTATCTCGGGCCGTCCTTCTCGGTGGCGCAGAACCTCGCACCGCCCAATGTGCGCGCGACCTCGACGGCGGTCTTCTTCTTCGTCCTCAACCTGATCGCGCTGGGCGGCGGGCCGACCATCACCGGGGCTTTGTCGGACGTCTTCGGCCTCGGCCGCGAGGTCTGGTTCATCCCCTTCTCGGGAAGCCTGATCGAGGCGGTGGGCGGCCCCATGGGCGAGGTGCCGGGACGCAGGCTGGCGCTCAGCCTGCTGGCGATCCCCTACGGCCTCGCCATCGTGTTCTACCTCCTCGCCGCGCGCAGCCTGCCCGGCGACTGGGCGCGGGCGACGGGCGAGGGGCGGGCCGCCTAGCCGGATCGTAAGGACACCCGGCGGTGAGATGCTTGCGCGCGCGGTGTTCGAACCCGACATAGGGTCTCGAAACACCCAAGGCGCAGGGTCCCATCGCGAATGGTTTCCGTGCTTCGGGGGCGCCGGCCGTGCCTGGTCTCGGGCGGCGGGCGCCGGACTGCCTAGACAGGAGTGAACATGTCCGAAGACAACAAGACCTATCCCGTCCTGCCCCTGCGGGACATCGTGGTCTTCCCTCACATGGTCGTCCCCCTCTTCGTGGGGCGCGAGAAATCCGTCGCGGCGCTGGAAACGGTGATGCAGTCGGACAGGGAGATCCTGCTCGTCGCGCAGAAGGATGCCGGCGACGACGATCCCGGAACGGACGACATCTACCGCCTCGGCGTGGTCGCCAAGGTGCTCCAGCTCCTCAAGCTGCCCGACGGCACGGTCAAGGTGCTGGTCGAGGGCGGAGAGCGCGCCGAGATCGTCACCTTCACCGACAATGACGAATTCTTCGAGGCCGAGGCCGCGCTCGTCGCCGAGGACGATGGCGAGCCCGCGGAGGTCGAGGCGCTGGTGCGTTCGGTGAACGCGCAGTTCGAGAGCTATGTGAAGCTCAACAAGCGCGTCAGCCCGGAGGTCATCGTCTCGATCGGCCAGATCGACGAGGCGTCCAAGCTCGCCGACACCGTCGCCAGCCACCTGAACCTGAAAGTGGCCGAGAAGCAGGAGCTCCTGGAGATTGCCTCGGTCCCCGCGCGCCTCGAAGCCGTCTACGGCTTCATGGAAGGCGAGATGAGCGTGCTCCAGGTCGAGAAGAAGATCCGCGGGCGCGTCAAGCGCCAGATGGAGAAGACCCAGCGCGAATACTATCTCAACGAGCAGATGAAGGCCATCCAGAAGGAGCTCGGCGAGGGCGAGGACGGCAAGGACGAACTCGGCGAACTCGAAGAGAAGATCGAGAAGACCAAGCTTTCCAAGGAAGCGCGGACAAAGGCCGTCGCGGAGCTCAAGAAGCTGCGCCAGATGAGCCCCATGTCCGCCGAGAGCACGGTCGTGCGCAACTATCTCGACTGGATCCTGTCCATCCCCTGGAACAACAAGGGCAAGATCAAGCACGATCTGGACCGCGCCCAGAACGTTCTGGACGAGGACCATTACGGCCTCGACAAGGTCAAGGAACGCATCGTCGAATATCTCGCCGTGCAGAAGCGCACCGGCAAGCTGAAGGGGCCGATCCTCTGCCTCGTCGGCCCTCCGGGCGTCGGCAAGACCTCGCTCGGCAAGTCCATCGCCGAGGCGACGGGGCGCGAATTCGTGCGCGTGAGCCTGGGCGGCGTGCGTGACGAAAGCGAGATCCGCGGCCACCGCCGGACCTATATCGGCTCCATGCCCGGCAAGATCATCCAGTCGATGAAGAAGGTGAAGAAGTCCAATCCCCTCTTCCTGCTCGACGAGATCGACAAGATGGGACAGGACTTCCGCGGCGATCCGGCCTCGGCGCTTCTCGAAGTGCTCGACCCGGCGCAGAACGACACGTTCTCGGACCATTACCTGGAGGTCGATTACGACCTGTCGGACGTGATGTTCATCACCACGGCCAACTCGCTGAACATGCCGCAGCCGCTTCTCGACCGGATGGAGATCATCCGCATCCCCGGCTATACCGAGGACGAGAAGGTCGAGATCGCCCGCCGCCACCTGATCCCCAAGCAGCTCGAGAATCACGGGCTCAAGGAGAAGGAGTTCGAGGTGACGGACGAAGCGCTCTTGCAGCTCATCCGTCTGTACACCCGCGAGGCGGGCGTGCGGAACCTCGAGCGGGAGCTTGCGAACCTCGCGCGGAAGGCCGTGACCATGCTGGAGCGCGAGGGCGCCGAGAAGAAGGTCGTCGTCACGCCCGACAACCTGTCCGACTTCGCCGGCGTGCCGCGCTTCCGCTATGGCGAGGTGGAGGGCGACGACATCGTCGGCGTCGTCACCGGCCTCGCCTGGACCCAGACGGGCGGCGACATCCTCAAGATCGAGGCGGTCACCATGCCCGGCAAGGGACGGATGACCCCGACCGGCAACCTCAAGGACGTGATGAAGGAGTCCGTCTCCGCCGCCGCGTCCTATGTCAGGAGCCGCGCGGTGGAGTTCGGCATCAAGCCGCCGGTCTTCGAGAAGACCGACATCCACATCCACGTGCCCGAGGGCGCCACGCCCAAGGACGGGCCGTCGGCGGGCGTGGCGATGGCGACCGCCATCGTCTCGGCGCTGACCGGCAATCCGATCCGCAAGGATATCGCCATGACCGGCGAGATCTCCCTGCGCGGCCGGGTGCTGGCGATCGGCGGCCTCAAGGAGAAGCTGCTCGCGGCGCTCAGGGCCGGCGTGAAGACCGTGCTGATTCCCGAGGAGAACGAGAAGGACCTCGCGGACATTCCGGACAACGTGAAGGACGCGCTGGAGATCCTGCCCGTCACCCATGTGGACGAGGTGCTCAAGCACGCCCTGACCCGGCCGCTGACGCCGATCGAGTGGGACCCGGAGGAAGAGGCGCTGAAGAAGAGCGGCGCCGGCGATCCGGAGGCCGATGACACGGCCGCGGTCATCACTCACTGACAGGCGCCCCACAAAGCGCAATATCGGAGCCGGCCCCTCGCGGGCCGGCTCTTTTGCGTCTATCCGTCCGGCATGACCGAACCGCTCGATCCCGATTCCTGCTCGACCATGGAGGAGGTCCGCGAAGGCGTGGACGCCCTCGACCGCCGCCTCGTCGCGCTTCTCGCCGAACGCCAGCGCTATATGGGCGCCGCCGCGCGCATCAAGCCGCGCGAGGAGGAGGTCCGCCTGCCCTGGCGGATCGAGCAGGTGGTGCAGAACGTGCTCGCGGAGGCAGGAAAACAGGGCCTTTCGGCCCGAATCGCAGAGCCCGTCTGGCGCGAACTGATCGAACAGTCGATCCGATACGAGGCCGAAGCCTGGCGGCGGCAGCGCGCTGGCGGGAATGAATAAAGCGCAGTCTTTTCAACGGCTTGAGTGGTAAACCCTGACTTTTGTGGGAATCACGGCGCCAAGCCCGTTTGACGGAAGGGTTTTTCCGCTCATAGCTTCCCCCCGGCAACACAGAGCGCCCGAGGAGGGATCCCCATGAACAAGAACGAGTTCGTCGATCGCGTGGCCGACATGGCCGACATGACCAAATCCGACGCCGGCAAGGCCGTGGACGCCGTGTTCGACGCCATCACCGAGGCGCTGAAGAAGGGCGACGACGTCCGCATCGTCGGCTTCGGCACCTTCTCCTCGTCGCGCCGCGCCGCCCGCGAGGGGCGCAATCCGCGCACGGGCGAGACGATCCAGATCAAGGCGTCGAACCAGCCGAAATTCTCGGCCGGCAAGGGCCTCAAGGACGCGCTGAACTAAGCTGCGACCGGCTTCGAGTGTCGATCGCCCCGGCCTTGCGGCCGGGGCGTCGTGCATTGAGGGCTTGTCAAAGCCGCCCCTTCAGCGCCGCCTCGACCTTGCCGAGCGCGGCCTTGCGGTCCTCGTCCGGGAACAGCTCCACCAGCGCGATTCCCGCTCCTTGAAGCGCCGCCCTCTTCACCCGGTCGCGGGCGCGGGCATCGCCTTCCCAGTGACCCTCTCCTTGATATTCGACCGCGGCGAGCGGGTAGCCGCCCTTGTCGGTGATCAGGAAATCCGCCCGCTTCGCATTGACGCTGCGGAAGGCGGCCTCGTCTCTCGTCCGCATCATCTCGCCATAGGGCACCTGGGCGAAGACCCGGCAGGCGCGCCCACGCGCCCAGGCCTCGAGCCAGGCGAGGCGGATGAGCTCCGAGCGGTTGAGGATCGGACGCGCTTCGATCCGGGCCCGCCGCACCGCCCGCAGCTGCGCGCGCGGATCGCCGAGCGTGCGCGGCCCGCGCAGCAGGAGAACGAGCGCCAGGGCGATGCCCGCCAGTCCGAGAAGCAGCGTCACTCCCGCCTCGCCCATCAGCGTCTCCTTTCTCTCCCGACTGTCACACCCTGCGCTGTGGCGCCGCAGGGACGGCTCGTCTAGTTTGCCCGGCGAAGCGCGACAACGAGGCGGGCCGGCATCGCGGCGCCGCATGAGGACGGACACATGAGAGAATTGCTGACGGGCCTGCTCGCCGGGCTCGCCCTCCTTGGGGCCGCCGCGCCCGCGAAAGCGCAGGTCGAGATCGACATCACGCGCGGCCGCACCGACCCGCTGCCGGTCGCCGTGCCGGACTATCTCGCGGGCAGCGCGGAGGTCTCGGAGGTGGCGGGCCAGATCACCGAGGTGATCGAGGCCGACCTCGAGCGCTCCGGCCTCTTCGCGCCGATTGACGAGCGCGCCTTCATCCAGCAGCTCGACTCGATCAACGTGAAGCCGCGCTTCGCCGACTGGCGCGCGATCAATGCCCGCGTGCTCGTGGCGGGCGAGGTCGAGCCGCTGGCCGATGGCCGGGTGCAGGTGAACACCCGCCTGTGGGACGTCACCGGCAATCAGCAGCTCGGCTCCATCGCCTTCAAGACCCCGCGCGAGAACTGGCGCCGGGCGGCGCACAAGGTCGCCGACTTCGTCTATTCGCAGCTGACCGGCGAGGAGGGCTATTTCGACACCCGGGTGGTCTTCGTCGCCGAGACCGGGCCCAAGGAGGACCGCACCAAGCGCCTGATGATCATGGATCAGGACGGCGCCAACCCCCAGGCGCTGACCGACGGGCTGAACTATGACGTCCTGACGCCGCGCTTTTCTCCCGCGGGCCAGCAGATCACCTATCTCGCTCTGTTCGAGAACCGCCCCGCCCAGGTCTATCTCTTCAATATCGAGACCGGAGAGCAGGAGGCGCTCGGCACCTATCGCGGCATGACCTTCGCGCCGCGCTTCTCGCCCGATGGCGAGAGCGTCCTCTTCGCCGTCGAGCAGAACGGCAATTCCGATGTCGCTGTCATGGATCTGCGCACCCGCCGGCTGCGCACGCTGACTGACAATCCGGCCATCGACACCTCGCCCTCCATGTCGCCGGACGGCGGCCAGATCACCTTCGCCTCGGATCGCGGCGGCAGCCAGCAGATCTACGTGATGGACGCCGACGGCACGAATCAGCGGCGGATCACCTTCGGCGACGGAACCTATGGCACGCCGGTCTGGAGCCCGCGCGGCGATCTCATCGCCTTCACCCGGCAATACAAGTCGCGCTTCTATATCGGCGTGGTCCGGCCCGACGGGACGGGCGAGCGGCTCCTGACCGAAAGCTATCTCGACGAGGGGCCGACCTGGAGCCCCAATGGCCGGGTCCTGATGTTCCACCGCGAGGAGCGGCCGGGCGGCCCGGTCTCGCTCTATTCGATCGACCTGACCGGCCAGAACCTGCGCCCCGTCGAGACGCCGACCGAGGCGTCCGACCCCGCTTGGTCGCCGCCGCTGAAGTAATGCGGCCACAGGGCCGGGCGAAGCGCCTTGGGCCGATTGAAAACCGCCGCGATGGGTCTAGCCTGTCACGAAATGGTACAGATCGGCCTCTAACGGCGGCAGCGTCATGGCGGTCAACGGTGTAGAAAGGTTTCTGTGCCGAAAGTAACCGGCAGTGACCGGGGGCGGGTCTGGCAGGGGCGGTGTGCGTCGCCGGGACTCGCGGCAGGTAGAGCGGAGCAAGACAATGATGCAGACCACGCTGAAAAGAGCGGGCCTCGCCATCGCCCTCGGGGCGCTGGCCGCCTGCGCCTCCACGCAAGGGGAGGACACGGACGCGCCCTTCGAGGACGGCATGGACGTCGCCCGTCCGATGAGCGACGAGGGCGGGAGCGGCATGAACACGCCGGTCGGCCCCGAGCCCGGCTCGATGGAAGACCTGATCGAAAGCGCGGGCAACCGCGTCTATTTCGGCTACAACCAGTACAATCTGACCAATGAAGGCCAGGCGACGCTGGCCCGCCAGGCCGCATGGCTGAAGGAATATCCGGAAGTCCGCCTGCGCCTGATCGGCAATGCCGACGAGCGCGGCACGCGCGAATACAACCTTGCCCTCGGCGCGCGCCGGGCCAATGCCGCCAAGGACTATCTGGTCAGCCTCGGCATCGATCCCTCGCGGATCACCACGATCTCCTATGGCAAGGAACGGCCGGTGGATCCGCGCTCGACGCCCGAAGCCTGGGCGAAGAACCGCAACGCCACGACCATGCTGGTCACGACCGGCGTCTGAACCGGCAAGGGCAGGCAGAGCTCGGAAAGGCCGGACCGCGACAGGCGGTCCGGCCTTTTTCATGGCCGCCGCTGCGCGCGGTTCAGAAGATAGACCCTGACGGCGGATGACAGCGCCTGATCGGGGCGGGCAAGGCGCGCCTCGTCGATCGAGGCGACGAGGCCTGCGAGGCTGAGGCCCTCTTCCTCGGCGGCCCTGTCGAGCGCATCCCAGAACTCCGGCTCCAGCGCGAGGCTCGTGCGGTGCCCGTTCAGGGTCAAGGAGCGCTTGCGCACTCCTCAGCGGTCCTTGGCCCAGTCCTCGATGCCGTGCTCCGCGATGCGGCGCGCCGCGATGCTCATGCCGTCGAGGACGCCCGCCATATGCGACAGCGCCTCCGCATCGGCCTGCGTCGCATCGATGCCGAGCGCCGCGTAGAGCGCTTCGAAGTCGATGTCGTGCGCCACGCAGAACCGGGCCAGCGCGATCCGGATGCGGGCATGGGAGGATGTGTCGGACATGGATTCCATCGCCTGAGGGTGGCCGTTCGGGGAAGGGCACGCAAGGGAGGGGCCACAGGGGGAGGGGCGGGAGGGGCGTAGGGTGGATCGTGATCCACCACGGTCCCCCGCCGGATGGTGGATCATGATCCACCCTACTTGTCCCCGCAGCCTCCCCATGACCCATACTTCCCCCTCGCGCCGGGAGAGGGCTGTGCGGGATCCATCACCGCTCTGCCCGGTGCCGCGGAGCCTGCGTGCCCGTCACTCGTGACGGGGATGGCACGCGCCGGGCGAGCTCCGGAGGGGCCCCGGCGAGAGGCTTGAAAGAGCCGAAAGGGCCTCGCGCCGCGCGCGGCGAGGGTGTGGGAAGCCCGAGCTGAGCCGACACAGTAACACAAGACCCTCCGTCGGCACGGAAGCCGCGCGCGGGACCCTCATCTTCTGCAAGACCGGCTCGGACGGGCGATGACGGCTGCGCGGAGCGCAGAGAGCAGCTCCGACGGCACCGGCGTCATGGTGGATCACGATCCACCCTACAGGCCGCTACGCGCCCGCCACCCCCGCACTCCGCTCCCGCGGAGCGAGCGACGTTCAGGAGCGAGCCGGCAGCTCCGCTGCCGTCGCCGCAGGCGTCAGCACCAGGAATGCGCGACGTTCAGGAGCGAGCCGGCGCTCCGCGCCGTCGCGCGACGCGCGTCAGTAAGAAATCACAGCAATCCCAGCTGCGCGAAGCTCACCTCGCTGCCGCGTCCGATGATCAGGTGGTCGTGCACGCGGATATCGACGCCCTTGGCCGCCTCGACGATGCGGCGGGTCACGTCGATATCGGCGCGCGAGGGGGTGGGATCGCCCGAGGGGTGGTTGTGGACGAGGATGATCGCGGCGGCGTCGAGGGCGAGGGCGCGCTTGACCACTTCGCGCGGATAGACGGGCGTGTGGTTCACCGTGCCCGTCTGCTGCTTCTCGTCGGCGATCAGCATGTTCTTGGTGTTCAGGAACAGGATGCGGAACTGCTCGATGCCTTCATAGGAGACGGTGGAGCGGCAATAGGAGACGAGCTCCTTCCACGAGGACAGGACATGCCGGTTCAGCACGTTGGCCTGGGCGAGCTGGAGGGCGGCGGCGCGGACGATGCGGAATTCGTCGAGCGCCCGCTCGCCCGCGCGCAGGTCGGGCTTTCCGGGCACCTCGGCCCGGACCTCCGCCACCCGCTCGGGCGGCGCGGAGAGGACGTCGGCGAAGCTGCCGAAGGTTTCGATCAGCGCCTTGGCAAGCGGCTTCACGTCGCGCTGCGGGATCGCGTTGAAGAGGATGAGTTCGAGGAGCTCGTAGTCCTGCACGCCGTCCGCGCCCGCGCGCCGGAACCGCTCGCGCAGGCGCTTCCTGTGCCCGGCATTGGGATTGGCGGGCTTGGCCACAAGAAGGCCTCAGCCGGCGGTATAGGGCGGCCGGTCGAGGCCCTTGGGACTGCGGGTGAAGATCTCGTAGCCGTCTTCGGTCACGGCCAATGCGTGTTCGAACTGCGCCGTCAGGGAGCGGTCGCGGGTCACCGCCGTCCAGCCATCGCGCAGGATGCGGGCATCGGGGCGGCCTGTGCAGATCATCGGCTCGATGGTGAAGAACATGCCCGGCTCGAGCACCGTGTCGGGCGCGCGATGCACATGGCCCGTGGCATCCCGGTATTCGCCGTAATGGACGACGTTCGGCGCTTGGTGGAAGACGCGGCCGAGCCCGTGGCCGCAGAAATCGTGCACGGTGGTGAAGCCGTCCTCTGCGGCGCGGTCCTGGATCGCCTTGCCGATATCGTAGAGCGTGTTGCCGGGCTTCACCTGCTCGATGCCCGCCCAGAGGCATTCGAAGGTGACGTCCGTCAGGCGCTGGGCCAGCACCTTGGGCTCGCCCGCATAATACATGCGGCTCGTATCGCCGTGCCAGCCGTCGAGGACCAGGGTGATGTCGATATTGGCGATGTCGCCCTCGCGCATCGGCTTGGCATTGACCGGCTTGCCGCCCGGAATGCCGTGGCAGATGACGTGATTGGGCGAGATGCAGAGCGCGTGGCGATAGCCCCGATAGCCGATCGTGCCGGACACCGCCCCGTGGTCGCGCACGAATTCATAGGCGAGGCGGTCGAGCCGCGCCGTGTCCGCGCCGGGCTTCACCTCGCCCGCCAGCATGTCGAGGCATTCGGCGGCGAGCCGCCCGGCCGCGCGCATGCCCTCATAGGCTTCGGGGCCGTGAATCGGAATGGCGCGGGCGCCGGGGCGTGAGCTGACATCTTGATCCATGGAAGGGGCTATAGCGCGGCTTTCCCGCGCTGGCGAGCGGGGTGGGAAAGGGTTGAAGAACAATGGGTTAACTCGCCTTAAGGGGGCGAACCGATGCGGCCGGGCGCGTGTTCCCCAGATGTGTCCGCGAAATGCGGGCGGCCGCAGGGCCGGCGCCCATGCTCATCGGGCCTCTGCCTGCGGACAGAATGCGACAGCAGATTTTGGAGATATGATATGAATCCGGTTCTTTCCGCTACCAGCCTCATCGGCGACACCGTCAAGAACGCGCAGGGCGAGAAGCTCGGCACGATCAAGGACATCATGATCGACACGGCCGATGGCCGCACGGAATACGCGGTCCTGGAATTCGGCGGCATCATGAAGATTGGCTCCAAGCTCTTCGCCGTGCCCTTCGACCAGATCGATGTCGACACCGCGAACGAGCAGCTCGTCCTCAACGTGCCGAAGGAGCGCCTCGAAAGCGCGCCCGGCTTCGACAAGGACAATTGGCCGAATTTCGCCGATCAGGGCTATCGCAACGAGATCTCGAGCTATTACGGCGCCCGCCAGTAAGGCTCGGCGATCAGGAGGGAAGCAGAGGCCCCGCCCCGGCGGGGCCTTTCGTTTTGCGCCGCCCATCCGCGAAGACGCCCGCGGGCCCTTCCCTGGGGCGCAGCGCCGGCAGGACCCGCCCCCACCGCGCCTCCGCCGCAAGAGAGGCCCATGCCGCGAGAACGGCCAGGAAGGGCTGCGCCAGCCACCATGCGACGCTCGGATCGTCTTCGATGCCGAACAGGACGTTGAGCGCCATGAAGACGATCACATGCGTGCAGAAGAGGCGCAGGGCGAGCGCCGAGTTCACCCAGGAGGGCGGCTCGGGCAGGCGCAGGGCAAGGAGGAAGACGAAGAGGCCTCCCATCGCGCTCGTCGCCATGACGATCCACGGATTGGACGACATCAGCGAGACGCCGAATGCGAAGCCGGCGCCGCCGAAGCCCATCAGGACGAGATCGTGGTCCCGCATCGCCCGCAGGATGCGGCCCCCCGCCGCCGGGCGGATCCCGAGCAGGGCGCCGGCCATGAAAAAGAGGGTCGAATCGATCCGCGGCAGCGCGGAGGCGGCATTGGTCATCGTCCCGCTCACGAGGACGAGGCCCGTCACGAGAAGGATGCAGGCCGCGCAGAGCGCGGGCCAGTTGCGGCCGATCAGCCTGTTGAGAAGATAGAAGGCCGCCATGCCCTTGGCGATATCGGCGAGATAGTGGAGGGGGAAGTTGAACGGCCATGCGGTGATCCCGAGGACACCGTTGAGCGTGACCATGCCCGCTTGCGGCTGCTTGCCGAAAAGCAGGCTCGCGCAGACGCCGAGGCCGACGGCGGCGAGGTTCCAGAACAGGTAGAGGCTGAGGAGCCCCGTGATCCGGCGGCGGGTCAGCCTGGCCGGCGAGCGCGTTCGCGCCAGGGCGAGGCCGAAGAGCAGGCCCGACATCAGGCCCAGGAGCGGGGAGCTGAGACGTCCATAGCCGCCGATCACCGCCAGCAGCCACATGGGCGCTTCCGGCCACGCCGCCTCGAGCCGGTAGGACATGTGGAACCAGGTGATGCCGAAGATGCACAGGACCCGCATCAGGTCGGTATGCCCTCGGCTCACGCCTGCGGCGGCTTGCGGCGCTTTCGTCATGTCCCCCTCCCGAAGCGGCCTCCCCAGGCCGCCCCGAAAGGACTCTACATGCACCGAATGGCAATGAACATCCGGTCTTCGCGGCGGCACCTCATGCCGTCAGCAAGTTTCAGGCCGCCACCAGGTCTCAGGCCGCGTTGCGGGTGTCCTTGTCTTCCTCGATGGCCTCGGCGATCGCCTTGGAGAAGGCATCGAGGTCGCCGGGATTGCGCGAGGTGATGATGTTGCCGTCGCGCGCGACCTCCTGATCGACCACGGTCGCGCCTGCATTGCGCAGGTCGGTCCGGATCGACTGATAGGAGGTCAGCGTCCTGCCCTCGGCGAGCCCCGCCTCGATCAGGAGCCAGGGCGCGTGGCAGATCGCGGCGACGACCTTGCCCTGCTCGTCGAAGCGCCGGATGAGATCCAGGACGTCGCGCTCGACCCGCAGCTTGTCCGGGTTGATCTGTCCGCCGGGCAGCACCACCGCGTCGTAATCATCGGCATTGGCCGAGGAGACGGTGAGGTCCACCTGCACGGTCTCGCCCCAATGATCCTTGTCCCAGGCCTTGATCTCGCCCTCCTCGATCGAGGCGACCCGCACGGTCGCGCCCATCTCGGAGAGGTCCTTGCGCGGCTGGAGAAGCTCGGACTGCTCGAAGCCGTCCGTTGCCACGATGAGGATTTTCGCGTCGCCGATCTTGGTCATGATGTCGTCCTTCGAATGTCTGGCTCGTTCCCTTGCCTTGCGAACAGCGGCGGGGCGCGAAGGGTTCGGCGGTGCGGGGCCCCCGGGACGGTGGCGGGATCGGCCGGGCGCCGCTAGCCTTGCGGCCATGAGCAACGTCATGACCTGGACGATCCGCATCCTGGCGGGTCTTCTGATCGCCGCCCTCGCGCTCTTCTACGGGGTCCTGCCGCCGCGGGTGGATGCGGGCATGAACCGCGTCGAGCCGCACGAGCCCTATTCCGTCTCGGCCCATGCCGAGGCTCTGCACGCGGCCACGCCGGTCGCCGATCTGCACGCCGACACCCTCTTGTGGATGCGCGATCCCGCCCGGCGCCACGCCAGGGGCCACACCGACATTCCGCGCCTGCGCGAGGGCGGCATGTTCCTTCAGGTCTTCACAGCCGTCACCAAGACGCCCGCGGGCCAGAACTACGAGGAGAACGATGCGGGCTCGGACCGCATCACGCTTCTCGCGCTGGCCCAGCGCTGGCCGCGCCGCACCTGGGGATCGATCGAGGAGCGCGCCCGCTACCAGGCGCAGCGCCTGCACGAGGCGGCGGCGGACGACAAAGGCTTCGCCGTCATCCTCTCGCGCGAGGACCTGGAAGCGGCGCTTGAGGCGCGGAGCGCCAGGCCGGACATGATGGCCGGCATATTGGGGACGGAGGGCAGCCACCCGCTCGAGGGCGATCTCGCCGCCATCGGGCGTCTCTTCGCGGACGGCTATCGCGTGATGGGCCTCCAGCATTTCTTCGACAATGCGCTGGGCGGCTCGCTGCACGGCGAAGCCAAGAGCGGCCTGACCGCCTTCGGACGAGAGGCCGTCGCGGAGATGGACCGCCTCGGCATCGTCGTCGACGTCGCGCACAGCGCGGAAGCGGTGGTCGAGGATGTGCTGGCGATGACGGACCGGCCGGTCATCGTCAGCCACACGGGTTTTCAGGGCCATTGCCCGAGCCCGCGCAACATTTCCGACGAGCTCATGGGGCGCATCGCCGAGGCCGGCGGCCTGATCGGCGTCGGCTTCTGGGCGGATGTCGTCTGCGATGCGAGCCCGGAGGGCATCGCGGATGCCATCGCCTATGGCATCGACCGCTTCGGCGAGGATGCGATCGCGCTCGGATCGGATTTCGACGGCACGGTCACGACGCGCCTCGATGCGACCGAGCTTCCCGCGCTGACCGAGGCCCTTCTGCGGCGCGGCCTGAACGAGCGGCAGGTCCGCAAGGTGATGGGCGGAAATGCCGTCCGCTTCTTTCTCGATACCCTTCCCGGCAAAGCGGAGCAGACTCTCTGATGTTCGACCTTTCGGGCCAGAACGCCCTCGTCACCGGCGCCTCTTCGGGCCTTGGACTGTCCATTGCGAGAGGCCTCGCGGCCTGCGGCGCGCATGTCGTGATCAACAGCCGGTCGGAGGAGAATGCCGGGCGCGCTGCCGAAGAGGTGGGGCGCGGGGCGAGCGCCCTCGCCTTCGATGCGACCGATGCTGAGGCCGTCACCGATGCGATGAAGCGGCTGGAGGCCGAGCGGCCGCTCTCGATCCTCGTGAACAATGCGGGGCTGCGCTGCCGCAAGAGCCTCTACGAATACGAGCTCGGGGACGTCGACCGCCTGCTTCGCGGCAATGTGACCGCGCCCTTCCACGTCGCCCGCGAAGCCTCGCGCGGGATGACGGAGCGCGGCTATGGGCGGATCGTCAACATCACCTCGATCACCGGCCCCATGGCGCGGGCGATCGACCAGGCCTATGGCGCGTCGAAGAGCGGCCTCGAGGCGATGACGCGCTCTCTTGCCGCCGCGCTCGGCAAGAAGGGCGTGAACGTCAACGCGGTCGCGCCCGGCTTCTTCCACACCGCGCCCAATGACGCCCTGACCAAGGACCCCGCCATCAAGGCATGGGTCGATGGCCGCATGGCGCTGGGGCGCTGGGGCCAGCCCGACGAGATCAAGGGCGGCGTCGTCTTCCTGTGCTCGCGCGAAGCCTCCTATGTGACCGGCCAGACCCTGTTCATCGACGGCGGCATGAACGGGCACTATTAGGCGGGCCGGTCCAGCCGCAGCGCCGTATCCACATGGGGGGCGGCCTTCCCGCGCAAGGGGTGGTCGAGGCGGCGCTCGCCGGTCTTCTCGAAGCCGAGGCGCGCCAGGATGCGCGCCGATGCGGCATTGTCCCGCCAATAGCCCGCCGAGAGCCGGTCGAGCCCGCTGCGGCGGGCATGGCCGACGACCGCCGCCGCCGCTTCGCCCATATAACCCCGCCGCCAATAGGGCCGGCCGAGCCAGTAGCCCATATTGACCGCGCCGTGGGCCTCTTCGTGAAGGCCGATCATGCCGATGAAGCCGTCGCCGCGCAGGCGGATCGCCCATGTGCTGCGCCCCGGCAGGAGCTTTTCGAGAAAGAAGCGCGCATCCGCCTCGGCATAAGGGTGGGGCAGGGCGGCGAGCATGCGCGCGACCTGCGCGTCGTCGGCCAGTTCGATCATCCTCGGCAGGTCCGCTTCGCAGGGCGCGGCCAGGTCGAGGCGCTCGGTGCGCAGCGGCGTGAGGGGGACCGGACGGGGCATGATTCCTCGGAAGGCGGCCGAGGCGGCAGGATGCGGGCACGGTCCGGGCATCGCAATGCCCGGGCGGGGGGCTCGCCATGCGGGGCCGCCGCTCTTATCTCGGGAGCGCCATGATCCGCTTTCTCGTTTCCCTCGCCGCGCTCTTCGCGCTCTTCGCCCCTGCCGCCGCGCAGACCGGCCCCGTGGTCGAAACGGACCATGCCGCCTCGCGGCTGATCGCCGAGCGGGAGGGCGCGGTGCCCGGAGAGACCGCATGGATCGCGCTGCGCCAAGAGCTTGAGGAGCATTGGCACGTCTATTGGCGCAATCCCGGCGATTCGGGCCTGCCGCTGGAGATCGACTGGACCCTGCCCGAGGGCTTCGAGGCGGGCGAGGTCATCTATCCGCTGCCCCACCGCCTGCCGCTGGGGCCGCTCGTCAATTACGGCCATGAGGGCGAGCCGGTCTTCCTCGTTCCGCTCAGCGTGCCCGAAACGGCGCAAGCCGGAGAGACCGCGCGGATCGTTGCGGAGGCGAACTGGCTCATCTGCGCCGATGTCTGCGTGCCCGAACAGGCGCGGTTGACGCTGGACCTGCCGATCATGGCCGAAGAGGCGCCGCCGGCCGCCTTCGCGCAGGAAATCGGCGAGGCGCTGGCGGCGCGGCCGCGGCCTGCGCCCTTCGATGCCGCCTATGCGGCCGCCGAGGCCGGGCCGGTCCTCCGGCTCGCGGCCGATCTCGACGCGCCCGAATTCTACCCCTTCGAGCCCGCGCTGATCGAGCCTGCCGGACGCCAGGACGTCTCGCATGACGAGGGCGCGACGCTGATCGCCTTCGATGGCGGCTTCGACTATCTCGACGCGCCGCCCGAAACGCTAGAGGGGCTCGTCGTCACCGGCAGCGGCGCGAACCGGCAGGGCTACATCGTCGAGGCGATGCGCGCAGAGGAGGGCGCCGCCTTCGCCTCGGCTCCTGCGCCCGCGCCCCTTACCGCTGGCGGAGGAGCGGGGCCGGCCCCCGCGGCCCTCGGCGCGACTTTGCTCTTCGCCTTCCTGGGCGGCTTGATCCTCAACGTCATGCCCTGCGTCTTTCCGGTGGTCTTCATGAAGGCGGCGAGCCTTGCGGGCAGCGCGGGCCATGAGCGCGCGGTCGTGCGGCGCCACGGCGTCCTCTATACGGCGGGCGTCCTCGCCACCTTCCTCGCCATCGCGGGCGTGCTGATCGCCCTGCGCGCCGGCGGCGAGCAGCTCGGCTGGGGCTTCCAGCTCCAGAATCCGGTCGTGGTCGGCCTCTTCGCCGTCATCATCCTTCTCGTGGGTCTGAACCTCGCGGGGCTCTTCGAGGTCGGCACCTCGGTCCAGGGGCTCGGGCAGGGGCTCACCCAGCGCGGAGGGAATGCGGGCGCCTTCTTCACCGGCATGCTGGCCGTCGCCGTGGCCGCGCCCTGCATCGGGCCCTTCCTCGGCGTGCCGGTGGGCTATGCGCTGGCGCAGCCCGCTATGATCGGCCTTCTCGTCTTCGCCGTGGTCGGCCTGGGGCTCGCCGCGCCCTATCTCCTCTTGTCGATCGTGCCGGTGCTGGGGCGCCTCCTGCCCAAGCCCGGGCCGTGGATGGTCACCTTCAAGCAGCTCCTCTCCTTCGCGATGTTCGGCACTCTGGTCTGGCTCGCCTGGGTCCTGAGCCTTCAGGCGGGGCCGCAGGGCGTGCTCCTCCTCGGCGTCGCGCTGGTCCTCGCCGCCTTCGCCGCCTGGGCCTTCGGGCGGTCGCAGGGCGGCAGCCGGGGCTGGCGCGTCGCGGCGCTGGCGGGGCTCGTCCTCGCTCTCCTGCCGCTGGCGCGCGTCGAGACGGTCGTGCCGCAAGCCATCGCCGCCGAGACCGATGACCGCTCCAAGCTGCCGACCGTGCCCTATGGCGAGGAGCGGCTGGCCGAGCTGCGCGCCGAAGGCGTGCCGGTCTTCGTCGACTTCACCGCCGCATGGTGCGTGACCTGCCAGGTCAACAAGCAGACCGTCCTCAACCGGCGCGAGGTGATCGACGCTTTCCATGAGCGCGGCGTGCGCTACATGGTGGCCGACTGGACGGTGCAGGATCCGGAAATCACACGCGCGCTGGAAGCGCAGGGTCGCAGCGGCGTGCCGCTCTATCTATACTATGCCCCGGGGGCGGAGGCCGCGCGCGTCCTGCCGCAAGTGCTCAGCGTGGATGGCGTGATCGGCCTGTTCGACGATCTGGAGAAAACCGCATGAAGACCCTGTTCTCAGTTTTCGGCGCCGCCCTG
Source organism: Parvularcula oceani (assembly GCF_000733125.1). Lineage (GTDB taxonomy): Bacteria > Pseudomonadota > Alphaproteobacteria > Caulobacterales > Parvularculaceae > Parvularcula > Parvularcula oceani. Next base: position 21,123 of record NZ_JPHU01000016.1, read on the forward strand.
CTTCTCGGCGGATCGGCGCTCGCCCAGCAGGTCGGCGACCCCGCCCCTGCCTTCGAGGCCGAGACGACGGCCGGCGAGACCATCTCGCTGAGCGATTTCGAGGGCCGCAAGGTCGTCCTCGAATGGACCAATGCCGAATGCCCCTTCGTGCAGAAGCATTACGGCGCCAACAACATGCAGTCGCTGCAGAAGCGCATGACCGCGGACGGCACGGTCTGGATCACCGTGAACTCCTCCGCGCCCGGAAAGCAGGGCCATGTCACCCCCGAGGACGCCGATCGGCTGACCGAGGAGCGCGGCGCCGCGCCGACCCATGTCGTCCTCGACGAGGACGGCGCGATCGGCCGGGCCTATGGCGCGAAGACGACGCCGCACATGTATGTCATCGATGAGGAAGGGGTCCTGCGCTATAACGGCGCCATCGACACCATTCCCTCGACGGACCAGGCGGACGTTCCGCGTGCGGAAAACTATGTCGTGGCCGCGCTCGACAGCCTCGACAGGGGGCAGGCGGTGGTCACCTCGCGCACGCAGCCCTATGGCTGCTCGGTGAAGTACTGATCCAAAAGCCGGAGCCTCTAGGCCCCGGAGGACTGCCTCAAGCCCCCGCAGCCCGCTGCGGGGGCCTTTTCACGAAGGAGAGCCCGATGACCGCCCGCACCGAACTGCCCGAATGGAATGCCCTGAAGGCCCTCGCCGGCACGGATGGCGAAAGGCATCTGCGCGATCTCTTCGCCGAGGACGAAGAGCGCTTCTCGCGCTTTTCGGGCGAGGCCGCGGGCCTCTTCGTCGACTATTCCAAGACGCGCATCACCGAGGACGTGCGCGACGCGCTCCTCGCCCTGTCGCGGGCCTGCGGCGTCGAGGCGCGGCGCGACGCCATGTTCGGCGGGACGGCCATCAACGAGACCGAAGGCCGCGCGGTCCTCCATGTCGCCCTGCGGGCGCAGGAGGAGGGGCGTCATCTCGTGGAAGGCCGGGACGTGCTGCCCGATGTGCGGGCCGAGCTGTCCCGCATGGAAAGCTTCTGCGGCAAGATCCATTCCGGCGAGCACAAGGGCCATACCGGCAAGCCGCTCGACACGGTCGTCAATATCGGGATCGGCGGCTCGGATCTCGGCCCCGTCATGGTGACCGAGGCGCTGGCGCCCTATGCCCTGAAGGGGCGCAAGGTGCATTTCGTCTCCAATGTCGACGGCACCCATCTGGCCGAGACGCTGCGCCGGATCGACCCGGAAACCACGCTCTTCGTCGTCGCCTCCAAGACCTTCACCACGCAGGAAACGATGACCAATGCGCACAGCGCGCGGGCCTGGTTCCTGGAGCAGGGGGCGTCCGAAGACGACGTCGCCAAGCATTTCGTCGCGCTGTCCACGAATGAGGAGGGCGTGCGCGAATTCGGCATCGACACCTCCAACATGTTCCGCTTCTGGGACTGGGTCGGCGGGCGCTATTCCTTGTGGTCGGCCATCGGCCTGCCGATCGCGCTGCAGATCGGCTGGACGAATTTCGAGAGCCTCCTTTTGGGCGCGAGGGGAATGGACGAGCATTTCCGCACCGCGCCCGCCCAAGAGAACCTGCCTCTCCTCCTGGGGCTGATCGATGTCTGGCACCGGAGCTTCCTCGGCATGCACGCCCATGCCGTGCTGCCCTATGACCAGTACCTGCACCGGCTGGCCGCCTATCTTCAGCAGGCGGACATGGAATCGAACGGCAAGTCGGTGACGATGAACGGCACGCCCGTCTCATACCCCACCGGGGCCATCGTCTTCGGCGAAGCGGGCACGAACGGGCAGCACGCCTTCTATCAGCTGATCCATCAGGGTACGGATGTCATTCCCTGCGACTTCCTCGCGCCCGCCCGCAGCCACAACCCGCTCGGCGACCACCACGAGAAGCTGCTGGCCAATTTCCTCGCCCAGCCCGAGGCCCTGATGCGCGGGCGGACCGAGGACGAGGCGCGGGCCGAACTGATCGAGGGCGGCGCGGATGCGGCAGAGGCCGACAGGCTGGCCCCGCACAAGGCCTTTCCGGGGAACCGGCCGACCGTGAGCATCCTGACGGAGGAGATCACGCCCGCAACGCTCGGGGCGCTGATCGCGCTCTACGAGCACCGCATCTTCGTCGCGGGCGCGGTCTGGGACATCAACAGCTTCGACCAATGGGGGGTCGAGCTCGGCAAGACGCTCGCAAAGGCGATCCTGCCCGAGCTGACGGGCGGGACGGGCGGCGCGCACGACGCGTCGACGGCGGGCCTCATCGCCCGCATCAACGCTTCGCGCGGCTGAGCCGGTTCAGCCCGCCGCCTCGCGGGCCTGGCGGCGGGCATACATGGCCGCATCGGCAGCGCTGAGCACTTCTTCCGCGCTCTTGCCGCCGTCGATCTCGCAGAGCCCGTAAGTGACCTTGAGCGGGATCGGCACGCCGTTCCACGAGCAGGCCTCCGCCTCGAACTTCTTGCCGAGGCGCGCCATCTTCAGCTCGGCGCCCTCGCGGTCGGCGAATGCGAGCAGCATGCCGAATTCGTCGCCCCCAAGGCGCCCCACGGCGTCCGTCTGGCGGATATGGGCCGTCAGGATCGAGCCCACCTGGGTGAGGAGCTGATCGCCCGCGCAGTGTCCATGCTCGTCATTGATGCCCTTGAGGCCGTCCACGTCGAGATAGACGAGGACCGCCGCATGGCCGTGGCGCTGGCGGGCGGCGACCGCGCGGCTGAGTTCGCGCACGAACGCCCTGCGGTTCAGCACGCTCAGCATCGGGTCCTGATCGGCGAGCACGGTGAGTTCGCGCACCCGCTTCTGCGACAGGGCCAGTTCGCGGCGCAGCGCTTCGACCTCCGCTTCCAGCCGCGCCATGGTGCCCGCGCCGGTCGTCCGCGCGAGCTTGAGCACGGGTTTCTTCGAATCGTTCATGACCGCTCTCCTCGGTGGGTGCCTCGGGGTGCAGAGTGAGGGGGAAAATCTGCGGAAGCGTTTCGTGATCGCGCCGGTTTCGAGTCGAATCTCTCTCGAATACAGATCGAATGCGGCGCAGCCGCGGCGGGGCTGAGGGCATGGCGGTTCCGTTTGCCATGCCGAAGCTCTAGGGAGCTGTCTGCACCGCAAGAGGGGCCGCAAGGAGAGCGCAATGGCCGAAGAGGGAGTTGAGGTCGCCATCATCATGGGCTCGACCTCGGACTGGCCGACGATGAAGGCCGCCGCCGACGTGCTGGACGCGCTCGGCGTGGCTCACGAGGACCTGATCGTGTCGGCGCACCGAACGCCGGAGCGCCTCTACGAGTTCGCCCGGAGTGCGCGCGACCGGGGCTTCAAGGTCGTGATCGCGGGCGCTGGCGGCGCGGCCCACCTGCCGGGCATGGTGGCCTCCCTGACGCCGCTGCCGGTCCTCGGCGTGCCCGTGCAATCCAAGGCCCTGTCCGGCCTCGACAGCCTTCTGTCCATCGCCCAGATGCCGGGCGGCGTGCCGGTCGGCACCCTCGCCATCGGCGAGGCGGGCGCGAAGAATGCGGGGCTTCTCGCAGCGGAAATCCTGGCCCTCGGCGATGCCGATCTCGCCGGACGCCTCGATGAGTGGCGCCGAGCGCAGACGGATGCGGTGGTCGACATGCCGCCGGTCGAGCCGCGATGAGCGCCGCCCCCCTGCCGCCGGGCTCGACGCTCGGCATTGTCGGCGTCGGGCAGCTCGGACAGATGCTGGCCGTCGCGGCCGCGCGGCTCGGTTTCCGCGTGAGGACCTTCGGCCCCGATGAGGACCCCCCCGCCGCGCGCGTCGCCCAGGCCCATATGGCGGCCCCTTACGAGGACGAGGAGGCGCTGCGCCGCTTCGCGGGCTGCGTCGATGCGGCGACCTACGAGTTCGAGAACATCCCGCCGCGCAGCGTCGCGGTCCTCCAGGACCACGTGCCCGTGCGTCCCGGCGCCGAGGTTCTGGCCGTCTGCCAGGACCGGCTCGAGGAAAAGCGCTTCTTGTCCTCCCTCGGCATTCCCGTCGCGCCGCACGCGCCGGTGGATCATCCCGGCGGTGCGGCAGAGGCGCTGCGCGCGGTCGGCGGAGAGGGCATATTGAAGACCCGCCGCTTCGGCTATGACGGCAAGGGCCAGGTGCGCCTGCGCGCGGGGGACGATCCCGCCGCCGGCTTCGCCGAAGCGGGCGGCGCGCCGGCGATCATCGAGGGGTTCGTTCCCTTCGAAGCCGAGCTGAGCCAGATCGCAGCCCGCAGCGTCGATGGCGCCATCGCCTTCTACGACACGCCGCGCAACGACCATGAGAGCGGGATCCTTCGGCGCTCGACCCTGCCTTCCGGCCTGCCCGAAGAGGTGTCGGCCCAGGCGCGGGCGCTGACGGGCAAGGTGCTCGAAGCGCTCGGCTATGTCGGCGTGATGACGCTCGAATTCTTCTGGTCGCGCGATGGCGGCCTCGTCGCCAACGAGATCGCGCCGCGGGTTCACAATTCGGGGCACTGGACGCGCGAGGCCTGCGTCACCTCGCAGTTCGAGCAGCATGTGCGGGCGGTGATGGGATGGCCGCTCGGCGCGCCGGACCGCCAGCTCGATGCGGAGATGGTCAATCTGATCGGTGCCGATGCGGAAGACTGGCTGGCGCTGGCAAGCGAGCCGGGCGCGCGGATGACGCTCTACGGCAAGGCGGAGGCGCGGCCCGGCCGCAAGATGGGCCATGTCGTGCGCACGCGCCCGCGCCAGTAACGCTCCTCAATAGGCGAAGCGCCGCTTCGGCCTGCGCCGGAAGGGCGCGGCAAGGAGCGCGAAGAGTGCATAGAGGAGGACGAAGCCGCCGCCGGCATAGCCCGCGCCCTCCGGCGTCGTGGGCATGGCGGGCTGGTAGCTGTCCCAGGCGCTCTGCGCGATCTCGGGCCTGACCTCCCGCGCCAGGACCAGCGGCCGCATCCAGGGCTGCGCCGCGTTGAGGGCCGCCTGATGGGCCTGCAATGTGGTCAGCCGGGCGATATCGGCATTGATGCCGTCGCAGAGCGCGCCGAGCAGGCGTTCGGCCACGCTGCATTCGTCGAGGGCCCGGGTCCGGTCATAGCCGATGCGGGAGATGTTCTCGTCGAAGCGGGCGACGATGATCTCGAGCTCGGCCACGCGCCCGGCGAGGTTCTGCCGGTACTGGCCGGTGAAGGCCGGCGCCTGGCTCGCCGCCACCGCGCCTGCGATGCCCGCCAGAAGGGCCACGAAGCGTCCGAACATGGGCCTTTCCCCGATGCCGCTCGGCGCTGAGGATGCGCCCCGAGCGCCCGCGCGGCAAGCCGGTCAGCGATAGGTCAGGAGGCTCTCCTCGCCGCGCCGTCCGAGGACGTCGAGGAATGCGTGCTCGTTGAAGCTCGACAGGGAGATTTTCCCCTTCGAATAGAACGCCTTGGTGATAGAGGCGTTCAGAAGCGGCTCGTAGAAGGCGTAGGCGTGGCTGCCCGGCAGGCCGAGCATGAAGGCGACGGCGGTTGCGATCGTGCCCCCCGAGGTGAAGACCGCGACCGTGCTGCCCGAGCCGTGGGCGGCGGTTACCGCTTCGAGCGCGGCGGCGACGCCCGCCGAATACTCGTCCCAGGACTGGATCTGGGGAACGTCGCATTCGGGCGAGACCCAATGCGTGAAGACCGCCCTCAGCGCCTTCTGGTAGTCGCGGCTCGTCGTCAGGCCCCGCTCCACCAGCGCCTTGAGCGCGGCGTCCTCTTCCATCAGGGCCGGCAGGAGGTGTTCGAGATGCTCGTCATTGCGCACCTCGTCGAAGCGCGGATCGACGGTGAGCGGCACGTCCTGCGCCTGCGCGCCGAGCGCGATCTCGGCGGTGCGCTTCTGCCGCGAGAGCTCGCCGCAATAGGCCGCGTCGATGCTTATGCCGTGATCGCGCAGATAGCCGCCGAGCACTCCGGCCTGCCGTTCGCCCAAGGGTGAGAGCTTGTCGTAATCGGCGGCGCCGAAGGACGCCTGTCCGTGGCGGATGAGATAGAGCGTGGCCATCCGCGCGCCCTAGCGGAGGGCGAAGCCCGTGCCGAGCCAGCCGCGCAGCAGCGCGGTCTTCTCGTCGAGGACGCGCACCGCGTCCTCCTCTGACCATTCGAGAAGGCGCACATCGTCGCCGGGGCGGATCTGCCCCAGAAGGTGCCGGTCGGCCCGGATCACGCGGGCCGCGCGCGGATAGCCGCCGGTCGTGCCGCAATCGGGCAGGAGCAGGATCGGCGCGCCGCCGCCGGGGCACTGGACCGTGCCCGGAAGGGTGGCGGCGCTGTCCATCTCGGCATCCTCGGCGAGGGTGACGGTATCGCCGTCGAGCCGCACGCCGGTCCTGTCGCTGTCCCGGCCGGCGGTCCAGCCGCTGGCGAAGAGCGCGCCCTGGCTTTCGGGGCTCAGCCGGTCCCATTCGGGTCCCAGCGTCGCGCGCAGGGTCCAGCGGTGGAGGAAGGGCTGGCGCAGCGCCTCCGGGGTGACGCGCGCCTCGAGCGGTGCCGCAGGCCCCGTGGCGAGGCGGTCGCCTTCCTTCAGCGCCCGTCCCTCATGCCCGCCAAAGCCCGCCCGCAGGTCGGTCGAGCGGCTGCCGAATGCGGTCTGGCCTTCGAGCCCGCCCGCTATGGCGAGATAGGTCCGGCAGCCGAGCCGGGGCGGGGAGAGCGTCAGGACCTGACCGGCCTGCGCCTGAAGCGTCTCATGGTCCGGCACGGCGGTCTCGCCGAGGCGCGCCTCGCAGGGAGCCCCGGCGAGGGCGAAGGCGGTGTCCGCCAAAAAGCGCAGGGCCATGCCGCTGAGCGTGGCTTCGAGCGCGGGCGCGCCCGGCGGATTGCCGACGAGCGCATTGGCCAGCGCATGGGACAGGGGATCGGCGGGCCCGCCCGAAGCGAGGCCCTGATGGCGCAGGCCGGCTCGCGGCTCCGCCTGCACGCTGGTCTGGAGGCCGGGAGAGAGGATCTCGATCATGAGGCTTCGAAGGATACGGTGTCGCCCGCGCGAAGGAGCGGGCCGTCCTCGCCCCAGAGTGGAACCGAGACGCGGCCGATCAGCGGCCAGCCGCCGGGGCTCTGAAGGGCATAGAGGCCGGTGCGCCCTCCCGCGAGGCCGACGCTGCCCGCGGCCACGCGCGGCCTCGGGCGGGACAGGCGCGCCGCGGGCAGGTCTCCGGCCCCGTCGAGATAGGCGAAGCCCGGCATGAAGCCGATCAGCGCGACCTTGTGGGTCGCGGCGCCGTGCCGGGCGACGACCTCGTCCTCGCTCAGCCGCAGGGTCTGCGCGACGGCTTCGAGGTCGGGTCCTGCTTCGCCGCCATAGCGGATGGCGAGGCGGTGATGGCGGGGGTCCGTTCCCTGGGTGGGCGCGGGCCGGGACAGCGCCTCGGACAGGCGGCTCATGGCCTCCTCGCGGGGCAGGCGCAGCGGATCGAAGCTGACCGTCAGGCTGGATAGCCCCGGCACGACCTCCTCGAAGAGGCCGAGCGCGCGCAGCGCCTCCGCTCGCGCGGCCAGCGACGCTGGAAGCTCGTCGAGCGCGACGGTCAGCGCATCGTCTCCGAGAGCCCGCAACTCAACCATGCGGCGGCCTCACATCGACGCCTGCGGCCTTAAGCGCCGCGCGCAGGCGCCTGGCGCTCATCGCCGCGCCCCTCGTGTCGCCGTGCAGGCAGAGCGTCTTGACGTCGAGGGTCAGCGGATCACCGTCCGTCCGCAGCGGCGCGCGGGTGGCGAGGGTGACGGCCTGTGCGGCCTGCGCCGCCTCGTCCTCGATCACCGCGCCCGCTTCGGATCGCGGCGTGAGGGTTCCGTCTTCCCGATAGCGGCGGTCGGCGAAGCCCTCTCCGATGAACCGCACCCGGCCTTCGGCCATCCGCGCGAGAGGGCTGTCCGCGAGGCCGTAGAGCGGCAGGCGTTCTTCCTCGCAGAGGCGCAGGACGGCTTCGGCGAGGGCGCCGCCCTTGGCCGCATCGTTGTAGAGCGCGCCATGCGGCTTGATATGCGACAGCGCGATGCCCACGGCATCGCCCGCCGCGCGCAGCGCCGCGAGCTGTTCCTTCAGGAGCGGCAGCAGGATCTCCGGCTGGATATCCATGCTGCGCCGGCCGAACCCCTCGCGGTCGGGATAGGAGGGGTGGGCGCCGGGCAGGACGCCCGCCGCCTTCGCCGCGCCGAGCGCGGCATGCATGGTGTCCTCGTCGCCCGCATGGCCGCCGCAGGCGATCGAGCAGCTCGTCACCTGCGAAAGGATGGCGGCGTCGAGCGCGCGGCCCTCCTCGCCCGGCAACTCGCCGAGATCGGCGTTGAGGTCGATTCTCACGCCTCCTCCACCGGCCGGTTCATCCAGCGGAAGACGGGCTTGAGCGGGAAGGCCCAGACCGTGCCCGCGACGATGTAGAAGACGAGATAGACTGCCCAGTGATCGGGCAGGTGGTCCGAGATCCACAGGACGAGGCCCATATAGAGAAGGAGCGCAGGGCCGAAGGCGAGCATGCCGATCAGCTTCTTGGTCCGCGGCGACATCGCGATTCTTCGGTCCCTTGTGGCGTCTCGTCCCCTTCATCTGGGGCGCGGCGCTCTTATAACCATCCCATGAACGCGCAGAACCCCCCGGCCGGAGCGCCGCCCCGCATCGTCCGCGACTGGCTGGCCGTGATGGCCGGCCTGATCGCGATCATGGTCGTGGTCGGCGGCGCGACGCGCCTGACGGATTCAGGGCTGTCCATCGTCCAGTGGGACCTGATCATGGGGACGCTGCCGCCCCTGTCGGCGGCGGACTGGGAAGAGGCCTTCGCGCAATACCGGCAGATCCCCGAATACGAACTCGTCAATGCGGGCATGTCGCTGCACGAGTTCAAGTCGATCTTCTGGTGGGAATGGGCGCACCGGAATCTCGGGCGCTTCATTGGGCTGGCCTTCGCGCTGCCGCTCTTGTGGTTCAGCGCGCGGGGGCTGGTCCGGGGCAATCTGCGCTGGCGGCTCTGGGGCCTCTTCGCGCTGGTCTGCCTTCAGGGCGCGATCGGCTGGTTCATGGTGTCGTCCGGCCTGTCCGAGCGGGTGGATGTCAGCCAGTACCGCCTGGCCCTGCATCTCGGCACGGCCTTCGTCCTGTTCGGCCTCGTCGTGTGGCAGGTGCTGGCGCTGTCCCGTCCGCGCGGCACGGGGGCCGGGGCGCGCCTGGGCGGGTTCGCGGTCTTCATGCTCTGCGCGGTGTTCGCACAGATTATTCTCGGCGCCTTCGTCGCGGGGCTGCGGGCCGGTCTCACCTATAATAGCTGGCCCCTGATGGATGGCGGCTTCTTGCCGGATGCCTATTTCGGCGAGCCCGCCCGCTTCGCCGATCTCTTCGAGCGCATCGCGGCGGTGCAGTTCAATCACCGCCTGGGCGCCTATCTCCTCTTCGCGCTCGCTGGCGCCTTCGCCTGGCGCTGCTACAGGGCGGGGCCCGCCTATCGCAGATATGGCGCGAGCATGTTCGGCGCCGTGACGGTCCAGGCGCTGATCGGCATCTGGACGCTGGTCGCGGTGGTCCCGCTGCCCCTCGGCCTCCTGCACCAGGCCGGCGCGCTCGGCGTCCTGACCGTGGCGGTCTGGTCGGTCTATGCCCTCAGTCCTGCCCGCCGGCGCGCGACAGATCCGGCACGGCGGGGCGGACATCGAAGCGCGGCGCATCCACATCCGGCTCCGGCCCCGTAGCCGCTTCGGGCACGGTGGGGCCGCCTTCGGGACGGCCTTCGGCGTTCAGGGACCGCCGCGCCACCGTGGTCGTCTCCTCGATGCCGAGCGCGCGGGCGAGCCCCGCCCAGGGCAGAAGCTTCAGCGCGCCTTCCGCGTCGAGCACCGCGACCACGCCGTCGCGGTAGATGCTGCCGAAATTGCCCGAGCCCGCAGCGAGCACGGCGATGGCGGCGTCATCTGTCACGCCCTCGCGCTGCGGCGCGGTCCTCGCCGCCTCCGCACCGTCCTCGAGAGGGAAGGGCAGGGCGCGGATCGTGCCGTCCGCGCCGCCTGCGAGGAGATAGCCTCCGCTCTCGCTCACCGTGACGGCGGCGAGGGCGGTCGCGGGCGTCCCGCCGAACAGGTCGCCATAGCCGTCGCTTTCGCCGTCAGGAGAGAGTTCCGCGACGCCGCCATCGGCGCTCAGGACGAAGAAGCCTTCCCGCGAGGCGGCGCAGCCGGCCGCGCCGTCCAGCGCAGGAACCGGCTCGGCGACCGCCGCATTCCCGCCGAGCGTAACGCCGTAAAGGCTCGCTGCCCCGTCGGCGGAGACGCGCAGGACCGTGCCGCCGAGCGCGCAGAGCGCTCTCGTTCCGCCAGGCGCGGGCACCGCCGCGACCTCCGCGAAGCTGCGGTCCGGCGCGACGCTATAGAAGGCGATCTCTCCGCCGCGTCCAGCAGCGGCGAGAGTGTTCGAAGGATCGCCGTCGTCCGGATAGCTCACGGCCACGCCGCCGCTGAAATCGCCCTCGACAGAACTCAGCGTCACACCGGAATCAACCGGAATGACGGCCAGGCCCGCCTCTCCGTTCGCGGCGAGGACGGCGCTCTCGAAGGAGAGGGTGGGATGCTGCCAGACGGCGAGGCCCGACACCGCGCTTTCGAAGCTGCCGAGCGTATCGGTGTAGATGGCGCGGGGCGCGGGGCGCTCGGGCCGCTGGCGCAGAGGCTCGCCCAGCGTGATCTCCTCGGGCCTCTCCGCAGCCTCGGGCACGGCGACCTCCGCTTCGTCCCCGCCGCAGGCGGCGAGCGTCAGGGCGAGAAGGCTGGTCGCGAGCAGCGGTCTGATCATGGGGAAGAGTCCTTCGAAAGAAAGCGGCGCCCTTCTAACACATGGAAACCACAAGGCTATCCGGACCGCTCCGGGAATGGGGTAGCAGGATACCACATGGCTAGCGGCCTGTTCGCGCATGATTTCTCCGAGCCGTGTTGACAAGTTCGCGCGCGGGCCGTACTGGCCCGGCCTTCGGAACAACACGCAACAGAAGGGTCCGGCATGCAGACCGAGGCCAGCAAGACCTACAACACCAAACCCGCCGACATCGAGAAGAAGTGGGTGCTGATCGACGCGGAGAAGCTCGTCGTCGGCCGCCTCGCCTCGATCATCGCCCTGCGCCTGCGCGGCAAGCACCTGCCGACCTTCACGCCGCATGTGGACGATGGCGACCATGTCGTCGTCATCAATGCCGAGAAGGTCGCCTTCACCGGCCGCAAGCGCGAGAAGCAGACCTATTACAAGCACACCGGCTATCCGGGCGGCCTCAAATCCGTCACCGCCGACAAGGTGCTCGAAGGCCGCTTCCCCGAGCGCGTCCTGCACAAGGCCGTCGAGCGCATGATGCCCAAGGAGAGCCCGCTCGCGCGGCGCCAGATGAAGCATCTGCACATCTATGCCGGCTCCGAGCACCCGCACGAGGCGCAGAAGCCCGAAGTGCTCGACGTCGCTGCCATGAACGCCAAGAACACGCTCCGCGGCTGAGGAACGAGAGATTATGTCTGAGACCACTGCGGGCCTCGAAGGCCTCAAAGACCTCGCCGCCGACGCCGGCGTCATCTCCGAAGAGGCGGCGCAGGACGATTACGTCCCCGCCGAGCCGAAGATCGACGAGCAGGGCCGCTCCTACGCCACCGGCAAGCGCAAGACGGCCGTCGCGCGCGTCTGGATCAAGCCCGGCAACGGCAAGATCATCGTCAACAAGAAGGACTACACCGAATATTTCGGCCGTCCGGTCCTTCAGATGATCCTGCGCCAGCCGCTCGACGCGGCCGACCGCAAGGACCAGTTCGACGTCTACTGCACCGTCAAGGGCTCCGGCCCCTCGGGACAGGCGGGCGCCGTGCGCCACGGCATCTCCCGCGCGCTGACCTATTACGAGCCGGGCCTGCGCCCCGTGCTCAAGAAGGGCGGCTTCCTGACCCGCGACTCCCGTGCGGTCGAGCGGAAGAAATACGGCAAGGCGAAAGCCCGCCGGAGCTTCCAGTTCTCCAAGCGCTGAGGCGCCGAGACTTTCCGACCAAGGCAAAGCCCCGCTCCGGCGGGGCTTTTCTTTTCCGGTCCCTCACGCCGCGCTCTCATCCCGGCCGGCGGGCCGCCGCCGCCGTGCCGCGCGCTTGCGGTAGCGGCTGCGCTTCAGGCGCCGGCGCGAGCGGTCGCGGATGCCCGAAAGCTCCGATTCCGGCGGGAAGTAGCCGAACATGATCTCCTCCACTTGACGGGCGGCCCCGATGACCATCCTCGCGATGAAGTCGGATGGCGGGCCGTCATGCGGAAGAGGAATAGGCAAAGCCGATCGCGACCGTCCGCGCCGCCGATCATGTCTCGACCGTGACGCTCGGAAAGACTGCGCCGACGGTCTCCCGGATCTGGGCGGCGAGCAGGCGATAGGCGGGCGGGTCGCCCGCGCTCCTGCGCCAGGCGAGGCCGATCGAGCGGGTGATCGGCCGCCTTGGCCGCAGGATCACGACATCGCCGGCATCGCGCACCTCCGAAGCGACATAGAGCGCTGGCAGGAAGGTTGCGCCCATTCCCATCGCCACCATCTGGCGCAGTGCGTCGAGGCTCGTGCCTTCGTAATCGCGGCGCGGGTGCGCGCCATGCGCCTTGCAAAGAGCGATGACTTGGTCGTGCAGATGGTAGCGTTCGCCGAGCGACAGGACATCGAGGCCTGCAAGATCGCCCGGCTCAAACGGCCCAGACGCTGCGAGGGGATGGTCTCCGGCGACGGCGAGATAGAGCGGCTCGCGGAACAGGCGGGCGGCGGTCAGGTCGGCGCTGCCGAGCGGAAGCTGCGCCAGCATCACGTCATGGCGCCCCTCGGCGAGTTCCCGCTCGAGATCGACCTGCGCGCCCTCCCGGATGATCAGACCCAGCGCGTCGTGATCGGCATGCAGCCTCTTGACGACATGGGGCAGGAGATAGGGCCCCAGGGTCGGCTTGACGCCGAGCCGCAACGTGCCGCGCAGTCCGGTTTCGGCCGTCAGGTCCCGAAGCGCCCGCACTTCGTCGAGGATGGCTGTCGCACGTGCCGCCACCTCGCGCCCGAGCGGCGTCAGGGCGACAGTGCCCCCGCCGCGTTCCACGAGCCGAACCCCGAGAGCGCTTTCGAGCTGCTGGATCTGCTGGCTGAGCGAAGGCTGGCTGATGCCGCACCGCTCGGCGGCCTTGCGGAAGTTCAGGGTGTGGGACAGTGCCGTGAGATAGCGCAGCTGCCGCAGGGTAGGCTCGGCCATGACACCACTCCCCGATAGAGAAAGCCTATGAGCATTTGAGGCATCGCCGTCTTTCGCGCCAGAGCGGTCACCACGATCTGCATCGGGTCACCAAGCCGAGGAGGCCGGATCATGAGCGCAGTCGCAAATGCCCATCTGATAGCGAGCGAGGCACGTCACCGGGCCGCGGACCGGGCCGTCGCCGAGGAGGCGCGCCGGCCGCTGCCCGATCAGCTGCGGCTCCAGGCTCTCAAGAAAAGGCGCCTCTACCTCAAGCAGAAGCTGACCTGGCTGCGCATCGCGGCCGAGCGCAACGCGCTGACGGCCTGAGACCGTCCATGCCGAGCGCCGCGGCCGCCTCCCCTCCTGTGCTGACCAGCCGGATCCGCGACTTCCTGCGGATGGAGGCCTCGGGCGGCATCATGCTCGCGGCGGCCGCGGCGCTCGCTCTCCTGATCAGCAATTCGGCGCTCCGTTCTGCCTATGTGGCGCTCCTGGAGACGCCGGTCAGCGTACGGATCGGGAGTCTCCTGCTCGACAAGCCCCTGCTGCTCTGGGTGAATGACGGCCTGATGGCCGTGTTCTTCTTTCTTGTGGGCCTCGAGATCAAAAGAGAGGTCCTGAAGGGCGAGCTGTCGAGCCTGTCGCGCGCCGCCCTGCCGATCTTCGCTGCGATCGGCGGCATGGCCGTGCCGGCCCTGATCTATGCGGGGGTGAACTGGAACAATGCGGAGGCGCTGCGGGGCTGGGCCATTCCCGCCGCCACGGACATAGCCTTCGCCCTCGGCATACTCGCCGTTCTGGGACGCCGCGTGCCCGTCTCGCTGAAGGTCTTCCTGCTCGCCGTCGCGATCATCGACGACCTTGGGGCGATCGTCATCATCGCTCTGTTCTATACGAGTGAGCTGTCCCTGCTGGCCCTCGGCCTCGCAAGCGGCGGCCTTGTCATCTTGATCGGCTTCAACGTCGCCGGCGTGCGGCGCGCCGCCCCCTATCTCCTGATCGGGATCGTGATGTGGGTGTGCGTGTTGAAGTCCGGCGTCCACGCCACGCTGGCCGGCGTGCTGGTCGCGCTGACCATTCCGATGCGGGCCACCTCCGAGGAGGCGCCCGCTCCGCTCTACCGGATCGAGCACGGCCTGCACCCCTGGGTCGCCTTTCTCATCCTGCCCGTCTTCGCCTTCGCCAATGCCGGCGTGAGCTTCGCCGGCCTGACGCCGGCGGCCCTTCTCGCCCCCGTGCCGCTCGGCATCCTGCTCGGCCTTTTCGTGGGAAAGCAGCTGGGCGTGATGGGCGCATCCTGGCTGGCGGTCAGGGCGGGGCTTGCGCGGCTGCCCGAAGGCCTCAGCTGGGCGATGCTCTACGGCGCTGCCTGCCTTACGGGGGTGGGCTTCACCATGAGCCTGTTCATCGGCTCTCTGGCCTTCGAAACGCCCGAGCAGCGCGATGCGGTCCGTCTCGGCGTGGTCGGCGGATCGCTCCTTTCGGCGCTGCTCGGCTATGGCGTCCTGCGCCTGGCCAGCCGCCTGCACGCCGGGGCGGCGCAGGGTGGTCGGCCTGCGCTATCCTCCTAGCTTCTGCAGGTCAGGAGGACGCGAATGCCGAGCGCAGAGCTAGGACCGATCAGCGACTATTCCGAGAACACGCCTGCCAAGGCGAGCGGCGGTGGGCGCGAATTCGTCGTGGTGCGCAGGGGAGAGGGCGCCTTCGTCCTCGATCACGCCTGCCAGCACCTCGGCGCGCCGATGTCCGACGGCCTCGTCGAGGGCGACACGCTCGTCTGCCCCTGGCACCGGGCGGTCTATGCCCTCGGCACCGGCGCATTGCTGGAACCGCCGGGCTGCAACCAGCAGCGCGCCTACAAGACGCAGGTCAAGGACGGCATCCTGATCGCGAGCTGGGAGGAGGACGAGGCGCCGCATCCCGCGCCGCCCATGGCCTCCGCCGGGAGCGACAAGCGGCGCTTCGGGATCCTGGGCGCGGGCGCGGCCGGGCTCACCGCCGCCGAGGCGCTGCGCGAATACGGATTCGAAGGCGAGATCGTCCTCGTCGACGGCGAGGAATCCTCTCCTTACGACCGCACCAAGCTCTCAAAGGGGCTGGTGGAGGAAGACGAGGTTCCGCGCCTGCGCGGGGAGCGCTTCCTCGCGCAGCACGACATCTCGCCGCTCAGGGCGACCGTGACCGTGATCGACCTGCCCTCGCGCACCCTGCAATTCGAGGAGGGCGAGGATCTGCATTGCGACGGGCTCATCCTCGCGCCGGGCTCCGAGCCGCGCCGTCTGGACCTGCCGGGCGCGGACCTCCAGCGGGTCGTCACCCTGCGCTCGGCCGCCGATGCGCTGACGCTCAAGGACTATGTCCAGGGCGCCAAGCGCGCCGCGGTGATCGGCAGCGGCTTCATCGGGATGGAGCTGGCGACGGTGCTGCGGAACCAGGACCTGCCGGTGACCATCGTGGCGCGGGACGAGATCCCCTTCGAGAAGATTCTCGGCGAGCGGATCGGCCGCCGCCTGCGCCGCGAGCAGGAAGAGGCGGGCGTCACCTATGCGGGCGGCGCGGAGATCGAGGAGTTCGAGGGCGAGGAGCAGGTGCGCGCCGTCAACCTCAAGGACGGGCGCCGGATCGAGGCCGATCTCGTCGTCATGGCTGTGGGCGTCTCGCCCCGCACGGACCTCCTGAACGTCGAAAAGGAGGAGGATGGCGGCATCCTGACCGATGCCGCGCTGCGCCTGCCCGATGTGGAGGGCGTCGTCCTGGCGGGCGACATCGCCCATCTGCCCGGCCCCTGGGGGCCGATCCGGGTCGAGCACTGGCGCTGGGCCCAGCAGCTCGGCCGCCTCGCCGCGCGCAGCCTCCTGGGCCAGGAGGTCGCCTATGAGGGCGCGCCCTTCTTCTGGACCAAGCAGCAGGCGCCCGGCTCCTATGTCTATTTCGGCCATGCCGAGGGCTTCGACGAGATCCGCTATGAGGGGGAGCCCGATGCCGGCAAGGATTTCGCGGCCTATTATTTCAAGGACGGCAAGGTGATGGCCGTGTTCGGCCACGGCATGACCGATTCCCTGTCCGCGCTGGAGCGGCGGATGGCGCGGGAAGGGCCGTTGCCGGCGGAGGTGGCGGCAGGCGCCTCAGCCTAGGGGGCCGAAGATCCGCTGCCAGCTGACGCGCAGCGCGGCATCGGCCTCGTCCATCGTCACCGGATGGCCGAGATCGACGAGGCTGGTGACGCCGAGGCCCTCCTCGGCGATGCCGCAGGGCGTGATGCCGCCGAAATGGGAAAGGTCGGGCTCGACGTTCAGCGCGATGCCGTGAAAGCTGACCCAGCGGCGGATGCGCACGCCGATCGCCGCGATCTTGTCTTCGCGCCGCGGGCCGCCTGGCCGCGTCCTGTCGACCCAGACGCCGACCCGTCCCTCGCGCAGCTCGCCCTTTATGCCGAACTCGTCGAGCGCCCCGATGATCCAGGCCTCGAGATCGCGCACGAAGCAGCGCACGTCGCGCTTCCGCTTGCGCAGGTCGAGCATGACATAGGCCACGCGCTGTCCCGGTCCGTGATAGGTATACTGGCCCCCGCGCGCGGAGGGGAAGACGGGGAAGCGCTGCGGATCGAGGAGGTCGCCGGGCTTCGCCGAAGTGCCGGCGGTGTAAAGGGGCGGGTGCTCGAGGAGCCAGACCTGCTCGCCCACCATCCCCTCATGCATGGCGGCGACATGCGCCTCCATCTCCGCCACCGCCTGAGGATAGGCGATGCGGCCCGGGCTGACCCGCCATTCGGCGGGGGCGTCCGACCAGTTCGGAGAGCATGCGCGATCCATCGGCTCCGCTTACAGCGTCTTTCTTTCCCGGCAAGGCGAGAAGGGGGTTCACAGAGCCGATTCACCGCGCTATCTGCCCGCTTCCGCGAGGGCATCGCCCCTCGCCAGTGCGGTCGTGGCGGAATTGGTAGACGCGCAGCGTTGAGGTCGCTGTCCGGTAACACGGGTGGAAGTTCGAGTCTTCTCGACCGCACCATATTTAGCTTCTTGCGTTCTCTCTAAATAACTGAATTTCCTAGCAAACTGTTGGGGGCGTGCTCTCTGGCGCGCCTTGCTCGCACTGGTTGTGATACAAATTGCATACATTCTGTGATACAAGGCGGGCATGGTCTCGCCGAAGAAGTCCGATCGTCATCTCCTGCTACGGGGAACCACCTGGCACTACCAACGCCGGGTACCGAAGCGTTTCCAGCGTTTCGATCCACGCCGCTTCGTGCGCGAGACGCTGAACACGGAGTCGCTCGAGCTGGCCCGCCTACGGCGGGACGAGCTAGCCCGCGCCGACGACGAGTACTGGGCTTCACTCGCTATGGCCGATGCGGCGGTAGGAGAGGGCGGGCCGGGCGCCGCTAAAGTCGCTCGTCAGCACTACGCTGCTGCGAAGGCCCAGGCGCTCGCCATGGGCTTCACCTACAAACCGATGGCGACCCTTCTGCGCGACCCCGATCCCGACGAGATCGCCCGGCGCATGTTGGCCCTGCGGCCAGCCATCGACAGTGACGCACCTTCCGCTGCCTTCAAGGCCGATGCCGTCCTCGGCGCGGTGGAGGCGCCGCGGCCGACAGTGAGCGAAGCGCTGGAGATCTACTTCGACGAGATCGCGATCGACGAGCAGTACAACAAGTCGGACCGTCAGAAGTACCAATGGCGCAAGGTCAAGCGGCTCTCGATCGCCTACTTCGTCGAGGTCGTTGGTGACATGCCGCTCACGGACATCACCCGCGATCACGCTCAGAAGTTTCATCGGTTCTGGACCGACAGGATGCTCAAGCCGAAGAAGGGCGAGCAGGCCGTCACGCCCAACACGGCAAACCGTCATCTAGGCAATGTCCGTGTTCTCTACACGTCCTACTTTCGTCATATCGGCGAGGAGGATCGGGCCAACCCGTTCCGGAACATGTTCTTCAAGGGAAAGACGCGCGCGGAGGTGCTCGCCTTCGACGACGCGTTCGTTCGCGATAACATCCTCTTGCCCGGCATGTTCAGCGGGCTCCGTCCTGACTTGCAGCTGGCAGTCTACATGTTGATCGAGACGGGGTGCCGACCGAGCGAGATCATCAACCTTCAGCCGGAGGATATTCGCTTGGACGAGGAAGTGCCGTTCATCGCGATCAAGCCCCGGCGGAAGCGAGAGATCAAGACGGAGAGCTCGATCCGGGAGATTCCGCTCGTTGGGGTCTCACTCGAAGCCGCAAAGAGGGCGCCGAGCGGGTTCCCGCACTACCATGATCGGAACGAACTCTTCTCCGCCAGCGTCATGAAAGCCTTCAAGTCGCGAGGGCTCCTACCAACGCCAGCGCACCGGGTTTACTCCTTCCGGCATGCCTTCGAGAAGCGGATGCAGGAGGCGAACATCGACTACGGTCTGCGCTGTCTCCTCATGGGTCATCGTACCGATCGGCCCGCCTACGGCGATGGCGGCAGTCTCGCCTACCGCCGAGATGAACTCATGAAGATCGTTCATCCGTATGACGAGAGACTCTTCGGGGAGTTCGACCGCTCCGTCTCCTGAGGCGGGCGTCGTCGAGGCAGGCGCGCAGGCGTAGGCGGCCGGTTTCACGTGTTTCAACAGCCCTGTCGAGGACATCGAAGAACGGAAGGTATCTTTCGCCGTGGCGAGCGACGAGTTCGGCACAGATTCGTCGCGCCTCAAGGAGGTCCTCGTCGCTTACGGCAACACAGTTCGCCGCGGTCAGTTGGCTCTCGGGCATGATGCGATGGCCTGACGCCGACCTTAACCCAGAGAAAGCGACACAGCGTGCTAGTCAGCACGCCGCCCCGCAAGGGCGCCATTCGTCACCGGATCAGTGACCGGGTTGCATGCGTAAGTGGCCCCTCCATCTATCGCGTCGCTGCAGAGATCATTCGCCCACAGATCGAGGAAGGTCTGCTTGACCGTCGCGTTGTCGGCGCGCTCAAGGCTTTCGAGGGCAAGGCGACTAAGGCCGCTCGGCGTCACCTGATCCAGCTTGATCTTGATGAGCTGGAGAAGGAGAGGACGCTCAATAGGCAAGGTCGATGCGGTATCACTGTCAGTGCTGCGTGTTCCGCCAGTCCCGATCACCTCGTCGCTTGAAAGCTCCAGCACGGCGATCAGCGCGAAGAACTGATCCGATGTCGGCGGGCGCTTGCCGTTCTCGATCCGGCAGATGCAGGTGCCGCTGGCGCCGACCTTGTCGCCGAGCTCGTCCTGCGTCCATCCGCGCCGCTTGCGTGCGAGCTGCACCCTGCTCCCGAAGCTTCGGGTAATCTCGGCGCATGCCGCGTCAACGTTCTGATCCCGTTTGGACATATCCGCGTCCCCCGGCCTTTCTCCTGGGCATCAACTTTCGGCGCAGAATCTCCGGTTGACAAGACAGAATCATCACAATCGACGAATGTCGGTGTTGCAAGCCGTTGGTTTCTCGCCTCATCGGGGAAAGGCGAGTTCTCTCTTCTCCGCCAGGATGCAGATGGCGCAGTGGACGATGGCGCGGAGGTTGAGCGCTTCGGCGCCGCGGGCGATCAGCTCACCCCTCATGCGGTTCAGCTCGACAGCGGCTTCTCCGACCAGTTGCATGGAGGTGGGGTCGGGCGCCTTGGCGGGCGGCTGCGTGGCCGGAGAGCAGCCCCCATCATGCGCGCTGATGATCTCTTCGGGCGTCGCGAGCCGGACGGCGTGACGAGCGACGTCGGCGATGCGTCCGTCCGAGACGCCTTCGGTGCAGAGCCGCACGCGGGCGCGGCGGAGGCAGTCCTGGAAGTGCGGATCGCCACTGAGCCTAATCTGATGCCGCTTGGTGGTCATCGTCTCCGTCGCTTGCCTTCCTCCTGCCTGCCTCCGAGAGGAGGCGAGTTCCGTCGCCATCTCGATCGATCCCCCTTCTAACGATGATTCTGGCCGAAGCGCGGCCAATCCTCATGACTTGCCGATATGGCAAGTTCTCTGCACCTCTGGCAATTCCCAGTGACGGAAGAGCGACGTTTGAAGGTGTTCTCGCACCTCTAGCGAGAATCCAGTCGCACTCTTCGGCTAATGCGCGAACAGCTTGCTGTCGCTGCAGATGATCTGCCGACAGGGCAACATTCCTGACACGGAATTCCTCTTCCAGCGCAGCGCTTTTCGGGGTCTCCTCTCCCTGCCGCCGATGGTGGCGGCGCGAAGAAGGAGACCCTCATGGTACCAACAACTCAGCTAGGGCCCGGTTCCGAACGGATGGCTCAGGGCGCCGTGCTCGCTCTGATGGCGCTGTTCGCCCTGGCCTACTTCTATCTGGGTCCGGCGCTCGCCGGCACGGACACGACGTTCGACACGGCGACCTCGACGGTCGCGGGCTACATCAACGGCTCTGCCGGCAAGCTCGCCGCCCTCGTGGCCCTCGGATACGGCGTCATCCGCATGGCGACGTCCGGCTGGTCGCTCGGCCATGTCGGCGTGCCGATCGCCGTCGGCATCTCCGCCGGGATCGGCGGACCCATCGTCCAGTCCTCGGTGACCGCGATCATCTGAAGACGGACAAACCTTCGCCCCAACCATCCACTCTAACCAGGAAAGGACGACCGACCTCACCGTCTAGGAAAAGCACTGAAGGCGCGCATGCGGGGGGTACCCCCCACGGAACCGGCGCGGCTTCGAGTTCCAAGGCGAGGCGTCCCGTCGTCATCGAAGATCACCCATGGCGCAGGCCGACCGCACCCGCATCCCGGCGACCCTCGACGACCCCGAGAAGCTCGCCTTCTGGACCATCGACGAGTTCGTCCTGCTGATCGGCGGCTTCATGCTGGGGATCCTGCTCGGCCGCTTCGTCGAGGGCATCCTCCTCGGCTTCGCCGCGGTCTTCGCCATCAAGAAGTTCAAGCGCGGTGAGAGCCTCCGGGCGCTCCGCCACGCCGCCTACTGGGTGCTCCCTTCCGGGCTCTTCGGCCTCCAGGCGACGCTGCCCTCGCACAAGCGCGACCTGGCCGGGTGAGCGCGATGCAGACTTCCGTCTCCTACACCCGCCTGCGCTCGGCGATCCGCCAGCGGAACGTCCTCGCGACGGCGGCCTCGGTCCTGACCCTCACCGTCCTGATGCAGGCCTTCATGATCCACAGCCGCGAGACGCGCGTGATCCTGACGCCGACCCTTCATGCCGAGACCGCGCTCAGCTCCGGCGCGCCAGGGGCCGACTACCTCGAGCAGGTGACCCGCGACGTGGCCGGGCTCTTCCTCAACCGCCACCCCCACAACCTCGGCTACTTCCGAGAGAACATCCTGCGGCTCGCGCACCCCTCGACCCACGGCTCGATCGAGGCCGCGCTCCTCGAGACCGAGCGGCGGCTCATTGCCACGAAAACTTCGACCGTCTTCTACCCGGCGGAGATCTTCGTCGACCCCGAAAGCCTCTACTCGGAGATCCGCGGCGAGGTGCACACCTATCTCGGCCCCGACCGGGTCGAGACCGAGCGCGCCGTCTACGCCGCCGACTGGCGCTTCGACGCCATGCGTCTCTGGCTGGAGGACTTCTACCCGATCACGCCAGAGGAGGCGCAAGCGATCGACGCGCCGCTGAGCAAGGCCTCTGCGGGGGATGTCCGGTGACCCGCGCAAGCTCACTCGCCGCTACGCTTCTCGCGACAGCCTCGGTTCTTGTCGCTCCAGCTGCGGCGCAGCAGATCGTCGAGGCGAGCGATGGCGGCGTCGTCTCAGGCTACGTCTCGGCCTCGGGCGTCACCCGGCTCAGCTTCACCGGCGACAAGGCCGCGAGCGCGCCGATGGCGCAGGGCGGCGGCGGGCCCGGCTTCGCCTTGGTCCACGAGCCTGGCACCGGGGACCTCTACCTCACCCTGGAGCGCGAGCCGCGCCCCGGCGAGCGGGCAGGGGCCGTCTCCTTCTTCGTCACCACTGAGGCCGGTTTCACCTACCAGGTGGAACTCGCTGCCAAGGATGTGCCCTCCACCCAGATCGAGGTGCGGAACGTCCAGCTCGGCATCCGCCGGGCCGAACGAGCTGCCACGGCGGCACCCTTCGAAGCACGTGTCGTCGCGCTGACCCGGGCCATGTGGTCGGGCGCGCTCTTGGACGGGTTCGGAATCAAGCGTCCGGTGAGGCGCGAGCGCGCGGCAGGATCTCTCCGCGTCGCCGTCGCCGCGGTGTATGAAAGCGCCGACCTCACCGGCCGCGTGCTGACGGTCCGCAACTCGAGCCGGGGCACCATCCCGGTCCGCGAAGATGCCTTCCTCGCACCGGGCGTCGTTGCCGTCACCCTGAAGGGTCCGACCGAACTCGGCCCCCGTCAGTCCACGCAGGTCCTCGTCGTCGACCGGGGAGGCGCAAGGTGAGCGAGGAGAACGAGAAGCGCCTCACCCGGCAGCGGGTCCTGATGTACGGCCTCGCCAGCGTCGCCGTCCTCGGTGCAGGCGTCTGGGTCTTCTCGGGTGACGGGAGCGACAACCGCTCGCGTGCCGAGGACCTTCGGCGCCGCACCGCCATGGCGGACGTCATCAACCCGCCTGGCCTCGCCGACGACTTCCTGTCGGAGACGGGCGTCAGGATCGCCGCCCTCGAGAACGGCCTGTCGCGGATCGAGGCGGAGCGGAACGAGCTGAAGGAGGCTCTGCGCGCTCAGGAACTCCAACTCGCCGCCCTTCGTGCCGAGAAGCAGAGCGACCGCAACTCGGCGAACGCCGCGCTCGAAGACATGGCCTCGCGCCTCGCAGCAGCCGAGGGGCAGGGGGCCGACCGATCCGCTCCGGGGATGCCCGTCCCGCAAGGTTCCGCACCGGGCGATCCCTTCGAGCGGCGGGGCGTCGTCACGGCGGCGCCCCAACCTTCGCCTACGGGTGTCGCCGCG
The DNA here is from genome assembly GCF_000733125.1 of Parvularcula oceani. GTDB lineage: Bacteria > Pseudomonadota > Alphaproteobacteria > Caulobacterales > Parvularculaceae > Parvularcula > Parvularcula oceani. Next base: position 44,132 of record NZ_JPHU01000016.1, read on the forward strand.
CCGACACAGGCGGTGCTGACGGAGCCATCGCCGCGCTCGCTCTCCATCGTCCGCTTCGAGACAGACGCCGAGCGCTTCGAGACCGGCGTCCTGGAACCGGCCGTCTTCGACACCACAAGCGGCGACTACGTGCCGCCCAACGCCTATGCCGAGGCGCACGTCCTGGTCGGCGTCGACATGTCGACCGGCGTGCGGCTCTCGGCCGACCCGAAGCCCGTCCTGCTGCGCATCACCGGGCCCGCCTACTCGGTGCTGCAGGGGGGCAAACGTCTCGATACCGACCTCACCGGTTGCCTGGTGAACGGGGCGGCCCATGCCGAGCTGTCGTCCGAACGTGTCTACGTGAAGCTGCAGAAGATCACCTGCGACCGGGGCGACGGCGTCGTCGCCGAGAGCCCGGTCCAGGGCTACGTCTCGCAGCTCGGCAAGGTCGGCGTACGCGGGCGGGTGGTCAGTCGGGAAGGCGACATCGTCTCCAAGGCGCTCGTCGCCGGCGTGGTCGGCGGCTTCGGCCGCGGGATCTCGCGCAACACCGACCAGATCTTCGGCGCGGGGCTCGCCGGCGGCGGCAACACCATCATCGGTCAGGAGCCGCTGTCGGCGGGCGAGATCGCCGTGGGCGGCCTCGGCGAGGGGCTCTCGACGGCCGCCGACACCGTGTCCGACTACCTCATCGACCGCGCCGAGCAGTACCAGCCCGTCATCGAGATGCCGACCGGCATCGATGTCGAGGTCGTGTTCCTGAACGGCTTCTACGCGCGGGGGGCGAAGTGATGCGCACTGCCTTTCCGCGTCCGAGATTGCAGGAGGCAAGGGCGCCACGCTCTGCCCCCGCCAGCGCCTGCGGCCACGACGTCCCTCCTCTCTCCCCAGGGACCGGCCGCCGCCTCCTGCAAGCCCTCATCACCCCTCTTGTTAGGACCATCGGCAGACCGGTCGAGGCCGTGCCGCCGCACGTCCACCGCGCCTTCTACCGCGGTGCCGTCCTGGTCCTGACGAGCGGCAGCGACAGGAGGATCCAATGGGTTTGGAAAGACGAAGAGGCATGTTGACGGTCGGTCTCGGTGCAGCTAGTGCGCTCGGCCTCGCCGCATTGGTAGCGGGCGCGGGAAGCGCTCAGACGGAGAACCCGCCTTCGACCGAGGCCTCCTTCGCCGCGCGCTTCCCAGAAACCACGCCCGACGTCATCGCCTGCGAGGGCTTCGGGCCCCTGTGCCAGGTCATAGCCGGGCGGACGGTCTTCTACATCGACCCCGAGGCGCGGCACGCCTTCATCGGCCACCTCTACGATCTCGAAGCGGAGCGGGACCTCACCGCAGTGGCCCTCGAAGCGCTGGCTCCCGAAGAGGCGGTGGTGTCGGAAGCGGAAGCGGAAGCGGACGCGACCGCGGCTGCCGCGAAGGCCGACTGGGACGCGCTGCCCTGGGACAGCGCCGTTCTGCGCAACGAGGGCGGCCGTCTCAAGGTCGCGGTCTTCTCCGACCTCAACTGCGGCTACTGCCGCCAGCTCTCCGCCGCCTTGGACGAGGCCCCCGACATCGAAGCACGGGAGTTCCTGATGGGCATGGCGGGGTCGGAGCCCGCGAGCCTAGCTGTCGGCTGCGCGGACGATCCGGAAGCTGCGATCAGGACCTACTACCGCGACCAGTCTCTCCCCGCAGCGAGGTGTGATCGGAACATCGTCGAGCCTGCACGCCAAGCAGCGCGTGCCCTCGGTCCGCTGATGCGCGGCACACCGACCTTCGTCCGGCCCGACGGCGCGGTCACCAGCGGCTTCAGGGACATCGAGAGCCTGCGCGCCTGGCTAGAGGAAGGCGTCAAGCAAGAGGGAGGCGAGGGATGAACCGCCTGCGGAACATCATGCTTGGCGTCGCGACCCTCGGCGTCACCGGCTGCGCCGGTGCCGTCAAGCTCGACAACGTCGCCGGGAGCTGGACCTGCCCGCGGGTGGACGGCGTCTGCGCCGAGATCGCCGCCATCGACCGGGGCTTGGGCGCTACGCCCTCCGCCCTGGTGTCCATCGCAGCTGGTGCGGAAGGGGACGGGTCGGCCCTCACCCAGATTTACCTCGATGGTGGTAGCGCCTCGCTGCCCTCACGGACGCCGGACCAGGTGGCGCGGATCGTCTTCGCGCCGAGCGTCGACGCTGAGGGCCACTACCACGGTGCGCGGGTCGTCTACGCTGTGATTACGCCTGGTCGGTGGATCGCGAAGCCTGCTGCGACGAAACCCACTGCCAATCCCGTCACCGCACAGGCCACCTCAACGTCACGACCTATGCAGCCGACGGAAGTCGGAGTGGCGACCGACGGGGCGCGGTTAGAACGGAGTCATCAGTCCTCAGACGGAATAGAACGTCAGACTACGAACCTGACCGTGGAGGCGACCGATGCGCGCTGACCCGCTCGGCCTTCTCGACCGTGTAGGTGCGGCGCTGACTGGCGAGGGCTCGCTCTTCGACGGCGTCCGCCGGGAGACGAGCCTCGACCGGCTCTCGGAGATGCTGCCCTACCGCCTCCATGACGAACAGGCCGGGCTCTACCTCAACGCCCGCTCCTGCGGCTTCGTCCTCGAGATCGTGCCGCTCCTCGGTGCCGACGACGCGGCGGTGGCGGTGCTAGCGGAGACCCTGTCCGAAGGCATCCCCGACCACGCGCATCTTCAGATCATCAACTGGGCGAGCCCCAGGATCGGGCCCGTCCTCGACGGCTGGGCCGCGGCGCGCGGCGGCGAGGCCGGCGTTCTGAAGACCATGGCCCTCCACCGCGTGGACCATTTGCGCGCCGGCGCCTTCGAGAGCCTTTCCCGCGAGGCGCCCTTCCTAGCGCGGCAGTTCCGGGTGTTCCTCGCGCTGGGGCTCGCGGGCGACGCGGACCAGGCGACCCGCGAGCGCCTCGCCGAGCTGCGCGCCAACATCGCCCAGGCTCTGAAGAGCATCGGCGTCGCCTCCCGCGAGGTCGGCCCTGACGCCCTGATCCGCTTCCTCGACGACGTCCTCAACCCGCGCCTGGGCATCGGCCGCGGCGAGGCAGCCTATGACGAGAGCGAACTGCTCGGCCGGCAGGTCGTCCGGCCCGACACCAAGGTGCGGGTCGAGGCCGACCGGCTCCTTTTCGACACCATCGCCGCGGCGGACCGCTCGCCCTTTGCCGACCCGGAGGGACCGGGTCTCCTCGACTACGACAACGCCCGCTTCGACGTGCGCGCCTTCTCGGCGCGCAAGTTCCCCGAGCGCTTCCATCAGGCGGGCATGGCGAGCGCCATCGGTCATCCCCTCACCAAGCAGCTGCGGCTGCCCTGTCCCGTCCTCTCCTGCCTCGCGATCTCCTTCGGCTCCAAGGACGGCGCCGCGGACTTGGTGGGCGCGAAGTTCGGCCGGGCCGAGCAGCAGGCGGGGACCAACATGGTCCGCTTCCTCCCCGAGCTCTCGGAGAAGGCTGAGGACTGGAAGTGGGTCCGCGAGCACGTGCGCGGCGGCGCTCGGCTCGTCCGCGCCGGCTACTTCCTCGTCGTCTTCGCGCGGGAAGGGGAGGCCGAGCCCGCCGAGCGCGCCCTGCGCTCCCTCTACAAGAACATGGGCTGGGACCTCGCCAAAGACCGCTTCGTCGCCGCGCAGAGCTTGGCGGCCTGCTTGCCCCTGACGCTGGCCGACGGGCTCGGCGCCGACCTTCAGACGCTCCGGCGCCTGCGCTTCATGGTGACAGACACCTGCGTGCAGGTCGCGCCGCTCCAAGGCGAGTATCTCGGCGGCAGCCGTCCCGACCTCCTGCTCCTCGGCCGGCGTGGCCAGCCCTTCTTCTGGTCGCCCTTCGCCAACGAAGGGGCGGGCAACCACAACGTCTCGATCATCGGCTCGTCCGGGTCCGGCAAGTCGGTCCTGATGCAGGAGCTGGTCACGGGGCTGAGGGGCGCCGGCGCCGCCGTCGTGGTGATCGACGACGGCGAGAGCTCGAAGCACACCTGCCGGGCGCTCGGCGGGCGGCACGTGACCTTCACCTTGAAGGACAGCGTGTGCCTCAACCCCTTCTCGCTCCTCGACGAGACCAGGGCCGCGAAGGACAGCGACTACCGCGCCGAGAGCCTGACCCTGGTTAGGGCCATGATCGAGCAGATGGCCAAGGGCGAGGAGCGCGCCAGCGCCGAGGAGCGCGGCCTGATCGACGGCGCCGTCTCGGAGGTCTGGAAGGCAGCGGGCGCCAAGGCCGGGATCGACGAGGTGGCGGAGATCCTGCGCGGCGCGGACGGCCCTGGCATCAAGCTCGCCAACGCCCTGAAACCTTACTCGTCCGCGGGCCTCTACGGCGCCTTCTTCAACGGCGAGGCGTCCCTCGCCATCGACAACCCGCTCACCGTCTTCGAGATGAAGGACCTCGACGGGAAGACCGAGCTGCGCGCCGTCGTGATGCTGGCGCTGATGTTCCTCATCAACCAGCGCATGATGCGCGACCGCCGCGAGAAGATGGCGCTGGTCATCGACGAGGCCTGGGCCCTGCTCGGCAAGGGCGCGGCGGGCGACTTCATCGCCGGCTTCGCGCGGCGCTGCCGCAAGTATGGCGGCGCCATCATCACCGGCACCCAAGGCATCGACGACTACTACGCCACCGACGGCGCGAGGGCCGCCTTCGAGAACTCGGACTGGACGATCCTCCTTCGGATGAAGCCCGAACCCTTGGCGCAGGTCCTCAAGAACGACCGGCTCTCGATCGACGAGGGCACGGCGGACCTCATCCGGTCGCTCTCGGTCGTCGATGGCGAGTACTCCGAGCTCCTGATCATGGGGCCGCAGGGACGCCATGTCGGGCGGCTCGTCCTCGATCCCTTCTCGGCAGCGCTCACCTCATCCTCCGCCACCACCTTTGCCGAGATCGACCGCCTGGAGCAGTCGGGCCTCTCCACTGCAGAGGCCGTCGAGCGGGTCGCCTTCGGCGGTACAACGCGGGGTACGAGCAAGGAGTCTGTCCATGCTGCGTGACCGCCTCGAGCTCCGCCGCCTCGTCGGCACCGTCCTCGGCGAGGGTGTTCACGCCGTCCTGCTGGCGCTCGGGCTCATGACCGCGCTGGCTTTCGCCCTCACCGGCTTCGACGCCCTGGCCACGGCGCGGTTCGTCCACAATGCCCTCGGCCGGGTGATCGAGGCCGAGCCGACGCGCCAGGCCCGCTTCGGTCTGGCGTTCGCGCTCGCTCTGTCAGCGAGTGTCCTCATCATCCTCGCTGTCCGTCTCATCGACTGCCAGGCAGAGAAGGGGAGGGCGGCATGACCGAACAGCTCCCGACTATCGTCCAGACACGGATCGACGAGCGGACGAGGCGTCTCGCCTTGGGCGGTACGGCGGCTGCACTCTTCATCGGCGGCGCCGCGCTGGTCCTCACTATACGTCAGCCCGAAGCGCCCGTGGTGGTCTCGGTCTCGATGACCTCGCTGGTCGAGGAGCACATGCTGGCGACCGTGGGCCAGGATCTGAGCCAGGGAGAGGCCGAGCGCCGCACGGCGGAGTTCTCCTTGGCGCTGGACCGCGCCGTCCGCGAGCTGAGCGAGACCGGCCCGGTCCTGGTCCTCGCCTCGGAAGCCGTGATCGGCGACGGCGCCCCGGACTTCACCGAGGACATCCGCCAGCGGACTCGCGCGATCGCGGCGGAGCTGGCCGGACAGCGCGGCGAGACCCTGCCGCCGCCCGGCGCCGTGCCCGCCTACGAAGCCGCCTTCGGACGCCTTGAGGCCGAGACCGAGGCCCTGGCTCGCGAAGTCCGCGGGATGCCGGTTCCGCCTGTAGGAGGTACGCCATGAGCGCGGCCGTCCTCTCCCGCCGCCAGCTGGGCCGCCGCTGGCGCCGCCTCGGTCTCCTCGGCGCGTTGCTCGCAACTGCGGCGGGCGTAAAGGCAGCCGCGGCGTGGGAGCGGGATTCGTACCTCTCCTTCAACTGGACGGAATCGCTGCCCTACTGGGTGTTCCTGGTCGACGAGACGGCGGAGCCCGAGACCGGCGACTATGTCGACTTCTGGCCGCCAGACAATCCGTACTATGACGGCATCTCCTTCGTGAAGCGGATCGCGGCGGGGCCTGGCGAGCGGGTCGCTTGCGAGGGACGGACGTTCCTCGTTCAAGGTACCGAAGTCGCGCGCGCGAAGACCTACAGCCTGAGGGGCGAGCCTCTGGCACCGGGACCGTGCGGCACCGTGCCGGCGGGCCACTACTTCGTGGTCACGCCGCATGAGGACAGTTTCGACTCGAGATATGAGGAGATCGGCTATGTACCGCGCGATCGCGTGCGCGGCGTGGCTCGGCCTCTCCTCTGAGGCCGCCGCGCAGGACCTCGGCGCCCAAGACTTAGGGGTCAGAGGTCAGACCTTCCCTGTGACCGAGCCGGACCTCTTCGAGGAGATCGCGGCGAAGTTCGCCGCCATGGAGGCCAGCGGCGAAGTCGATGCCGTGAACCGGCGCCTCAAAGAGCGCGCGCTCGCCTCGGCGGAACGGCCACCGCGCATCGCGAGTGTCAGCGCCACGACCGAACCGCGGGCCTTCCACTTCGATCCGACCGTCACGCTGAATGCCGACATCACCACCCCCAACGGCCAGGTGATCGGGCGGGCAGGGCAGCGCTTCAACCCGCTCGACTACACGCCGATGCGTCAGCGGATGATCTTCTTCGACGGCGACGACGCGGCGCAGGTCGCGTGGGCCAAAGAGGAGATGGCGGCCGCCGAGACCCTAGTCTCGCCGATCCTGATCGGCGGCCCGGTGCTCGACCTTACCCGCCAGTGGGAGCGACAGGTCTTCTTCGACCAAGGCGGCAGGCTGACCGGCCGCTTCGGCATTACCCAGATCCCGGCCCGGGTCTCCCGCGACGGCGACCTCCTGTTGATCGAGGAGGTGAGACCGTGAGACGTTCGCTATTGGCAGCCCTCGCCGCGCTTCTGACCGCCTTCGCGAGCTCAGCCAATGCCGGTCCACCGAAGTGCGGCGGCACCTTCGTCAACCCGATCACCGACATCTGCTGGTCCTGCCTGTTCCCGATCTCCCTCGGCGCCGTGCCGATCTGGCCCTCGGACCGTCCAGACACGAAGAATCCCGCCTCGCCGATCTGCTTCTGCCCGATGGACGTGCCGCCCTTCGTCAGGCCCGGCCTCGCCGTCGGCTACTGGGAACCGACCCGGCTGATGGACGTCACCAAGAAGCCCTACTGCTTCACCAACCTCGGCGGCACGCGGATCGATCTCGGGCTTTCCATCGGCGGCAAGGCCTCGGGCCAGTCGGACAACGGTGATGATACTGGGTCGTGGCACGTCCACTACTACATGTACCCGCTCATCTACTGGCTGAACCTGCTGACGGACTTCGGCTGCATGCAGATGGCCGACTTCGACCTCCTCTACCTCACCGAGATCGATCCCCTCTGGAACAATGACGAGCTGACCTTCCTCTTGAACCCGGAGGTCGTCGTCTTCGCGAACCCGATCGCCCAGGCCGCCTGCGCCGCGGACTGCGTCGCGGCGTCCGCGCACCTGCCCGTCGACGAGCTGTTCTGGTGCGCAGGCTGCCACGGCTCGATGTACCCGATGAACGGCAACATCGCCGCCGAGTACGGCCACGTCCAAGGCGCGAGCCTCGCCGCCGAGCGTTTCCTCTACAAGCTCCACCGCCAGGGCCTCGGCTGGCGGCACTCAGGCGCCGGCCACCTCTGCCAGAACTGGCCGAACCCGATGATTGCGAAGTCCGAGTACCGCCTCCAGCTCGTGAACCCCGTGCCGAACGTCGCTGGGCGCTGGGCCTGCCCGACGCTCGGCGCCTCCAACGTCCTCTACGAGGCCGGCAAGACCATCCCCGTCATCGGCGAGGATTACGGCTTCCTCGTCTGGCAGAAGGAGAGCTGCTGTGTCTTCTGATCCGCGCAGCCTCGTCTTGGCGTTGGTCGTCATCTTCGCGCTGGCACCCTATGCCCAAGCGCAAGACAAGAGCCAAATCGGCCGTGAGCGGATCGAACAGGCCGTCCGTAATGCCGAGGACGAGGCAGCGACCTTCGCGAGCGAGGTGGCAAAGCGCGCCGAGGCCTACGCCGACGATGCGCTTGCCCTGTCCGAGGCCGTCACGGAACGGATGGAGGATGTCGAAACAGGCGCAAGGGCGGAAGGCCCGATCGACGTCCATGCGATGCTCGCTGGTGCGCCGACGATCGCGGAAGCGGCGAGAGCGGAGCCGCCCGCCGCCGGGGTCATCGTCTTCGCGAGCTTCGCCATGCCCGAAAATAGCCTGCGCGCCCTCGTACGCGACGCCCACGCGGCGGGCGTCCCGGTCTTCCTGCGCGGCTTCAAGGACGGCAGCCTCGGCGCCACGGCGAAGGCCATGCGCTCGCTTCTGGGCCCAGACGGCACGGTCCAGGCCTCTGCGACCGCAGGGCAGCCCCTTGGCGGGGTTGCGATCGACCCACGGGCCTTCCGCGTCTTCGGCGTCGCGCACGTGCCGGTCTTCGTCGCGACGGACCACGCCCTGCCGGACTGCGACGGCCTCGACTGCTCGGCGCCCCCGCCGCCTCACGCGCGGATCGCCGGGAACATGTCCCTCACGGCGGCGCTCGAAGCGCTCGCAGAGGAGGGGACAGTCGGCCGCGACACGGCGCGCGCCGCTCTTGCACGACTGGGGGATCGGCCGTGATCGAGCGCTGTCTCTGCCCCGCGGGGCTCACCTGCATCGCCGTCTTCGGCGTCGCGCTCGCCGCGTGGCTCCAGGCCTTCCCGAGATGGCCGGTCCTCGCCTGCGTCTACAAGATGATGATGGGCGCGGCGATCTTCGTATTCGTTCTCTTCGTCCCAGCTCAGGCGCAGGACATGAGCCGCGATGAGGCGAAAGCCGAGGCGGAGGCTTTGGCTTCAGGCCTCGAGCCTTCGGTGACGAGCGGTGCGACCCAGTCCGTCAACGGCGACACCGTGCCCGGCTTCGTGACGGACGCGCCCCCCGAACGAGCGCACTACGATGCTCCGTCCGGCCTGGAGAGCGCTGGTCGTGCCGCCATGGTGACGAGCGAGGAGAGCGCCTTCGTCACGGACTCTATGGCTTCGCGGCCCACGGTCAGCCCGGACGAGCTGGCGACCTGGACGGCGAACGGCCTCGCCATCGAAGCCGACGCGACGAGCCTGGTGACCGAGTATGGCGGCACCTACGGTGATTGCACCACGACGATCGCCGGCGGGACCGCGACGCGCTTCACCTATGCCTGCAACGAGGGCGAGACGCTGCTGGAGTTCACCGACAGCTGCGAGATCGTGCTGACCGTCAGCGTCGGGACGGATTACCGTCACCAGTGTCGCGGGGTCTGGCTCGCAGGCGACCGCTCTTGGGAGTGGGAACCGCACTGCTACGCGATCGTCTCGGAGCCGTCCTGCGGTGCCCTCACCAAGGTCTCTGGCGGGACTTGCACGCCCACCTATGACGGCGGCTTCGCGCGCTGCACCGACGAGGTCTGGCAGGCGGTGTGCGGCACCGAGACCATCGACGGTGTCCCGGCAGCTGGCTCTGTTCGGCGACCACCGACGGATACTCTCGACCGCGCCGCTTGCGACGCGATGGATGCGGACCCCGATTGCCGCTTCCTTGGCGAGGTCTGTCTCGAACCGGTCGAGACGCGGGTAATCGACGGCGTGCCCGTCACGCGCGACTGCTGGCGTTGGAAGCGGTCCTACGAATGCGCGTCGCTCGGCGGCGTGGTGGACGACTGCGACGTGCCGCCAGGATGCACGCTTGAAGAGTCGGTCTGCCTCTCGACCGACGACGCCACGGGCGAGTGCCGGACCTGGGAGCGCAGCTACGCCTGCGAGGCGTCAGGGCCGCCGAGCGGCGCGGTCGGCTACTGCGAGGAGGACGTCTACTGCATCGATGGCGACTGCGAGGCGCTCGTCCGTCCGCAGAACGATGAGTTCCATCAAGCGGTCTCGGCGCTCGAGCTGCTAGGCCAGCTCGAAGACGACGCGGACCCTGCGACCCTCACCGTCTTCCCCGGCGAGTACGCCAAGTGCGACAAGGTCGTCGCGGGACTACAGAACTGCTGCTCGAACGATGGCTTGCTGACCGACATCGGCTTCGGGTGCTCGAGCGACGACCGCGCCCTCGCCGACAGCCAGAAGGCAGGGCTCTGCCACTACGTCGGCACCTACTGCTCGGACAGGACGCTCTTCGGCATCTGCCTCAAGAAGCGGAAGACCTTCTGCTGCTTCTCCGGAAAGCTCGCGCGCATCATCCACGAGCAGGGCCGGCCCCAAGTGGGTTGGGACTGGGGCGAGGCGAAGTCGCCGGACTGCTCGGGCTTCACCGTGACGCTGTTCCAAGCGCTGGACCTGAGCCTGATGGACTTCTCCGAGTTCTACGCGGGCGTCCTGGACAGCTTCACTCCGCCGAACGGCGACGCCGCCGCGGCCGCCATCATCTCGAACATCACGAGCGCCTATGCCTGCCCGCCGAACTGCTGAGGTGATGGCCGCGTTCGCCCTAGTGGCGATAGCGCCGCCCGCCGCCGCGCAGGCGTCCGGCGGGCCCATCGCCCCGGACACGGTCTACTGCGGCGAGCGCAAGCTCGGCCGCTACTTCTACTGCGACCGGCCGAGGCGCGCGCGGGAGAGCGCGCCCGACGTGATCGAGAGCGTCTCGTCCTCGCCGCTGACGGCGAAGGAGGAGGTCGGCGCGATCCAGGAGCGGCTCGTGGAGCTGCGCGCGGAGGCGGTGCTGCGACCGACGACTGAGAGCGTCTCGGCCTACATCCGGTTCCAGCGCGAGCAGCTCGACCGGGCGAGCACCTTCTCGGACGTCTGGCGCCGGGCCCTCTGGTCCGACCCGAGCCTCGACTACACCCTCCAGCGGCCCGTCAGCGGGGTCTCGAAGCGCGCCTGGCTCGACGCCAGGAAGGGCGACCGGAACGAGATCCTCGCATCGCTCGGCGACCGCTACGGCCTCTTCTACTTCTACGCGGCGTCCTGCTCGGCGTGTCAGGAATTCTCGCCGATCTTACGCGGCTTTGCCGACGCGCACGGCATCAGCGTGAAGGCCGTCTCCGTTGACGGGGGGCCGAGCCCGCACTTCCCTGGAGCCGTCCTCGATAGCGGTCAGATGGCGAAGCTGGGTCTCGGCGGCGCGCCGACGCCGGCCCTCGCGCTCTTCGACACCGAGACCCGGGAGGTGACGCCGGTCGCCTTCGGCGTGGTGGCGCAGTCGGAGCTCGAAGAGCGCATCTTCGTCCTGACCCGGACCGATCCCGGAGAGGACTACTGATGGGCGCGCCGCTGCAGAATGCTGCCTCCGTTGAGCCCGCCGATCTCGAGGCGGCGATGGAGGCCTGGCTGAAGGCGCGCGGCGTCGCGCTGGTGCGGATCCCCAACCGTGAGCGCGCCGCCGCCGTTCAGCGGCTCGCCCTCAGAGGAGAGCCGTCCCGGCGCCGGGCCCTGCGCCTCGTCGCCCTCTGGTCCCTCGCGCCGAAGACCGGATGCGGCGCCCGAGACCTCTCCGTCCGCGACATGGCGGACTTCATCGCCGCCGAAGGCTTCGCCCTGATCGACGCCTGGGGCGAGCCGACGCTCACCACCGAGGAGACAAGCTCATGAACCCGATCTTCCGCCTGACCGTAGGTCTAGCCGCTTGCGCAGTGCTGTCCGTTGCTCCCGTCCAGGCACAGGTCGCCGACCACATGGACGACTTCTGGGACGACCTCGGCGTCGCGGCCAACGTCACTGGGCCCTCATCCTTCGAGGGCCAGCGTGCCGGCTACTACACCCTCGGCAACGTCTACGTCCGCACGCCTCAGCGGACCCTGAACCCCGTCAGCGTCCAGATGCCGGGCTACCGTGCGGGCTGCGGCGGCATCGACATCTACGGCGGCGGCTTCTCCTACGTGAACTCAGCCGAACTCGTCGCCTTCATGAAGTCGGTGGCGAACAACGCAGCGAGCTTCGCCTTCCAGGTGGCGCTCGAGACCATCTCGCCGGTGATCGCCGAGAAGGTGGGCGAGCTCCAGTCCGTCGCCCAGCGGATCAACCAGTTCGCCATGAACTCCTGCGAGTCCGGGCAGATGGCCGTCGCCGCGGTCTGGCCGAAGTCCGACCAAGCCAGCCGGGTGATCTGCGAGGCGTCCGCCTCCCGACGTGGCCTCTATCCCGATTGGGTCGCGGCCCGGCACGGCTGCGGCTCGGAAGGGGGCCGAACGAGCGTCTTGGCTGGCGCTTCCCCGGACGAGAAGGCGTCGCTGCCCCAGAACATCAACATCGCCTGGGACGCCCTCAAGAAGCACCCCGTCATCTCCGGTGACCGCGAGCTGATGCAGTTCCTGATGACGCTTTCAGGGACGGAGATCTTGCGTGCCGGAACCGATGACGACGCGCAGCAAAGCTACCAGTTCCTGCCGTCCAAGATGCTCGACCCCGGCGTGATCTCGGCCTTCCTCGACGGCGGGACGGTCGAGATCTACGAGTGCGACGCCGACCCCGAGGATCGGTGCCTCAATCCGACCGCCGGTGCGACCGTCACCATCGCTGCCGCCGACGGTCTACGGGCCCGGGTCGGTCAGATGCTCGCCGACATCATGGGCAAGGTCCGGACCCGGACGGCGCTGACCGCTGAAGAGCAGCGCTTCCTCAACGTGACCTCCCTGCCGGTCTACAAGATGATCAACGTCCACGCGGCCTATGAGGGCGTCTTCGCCGACCAGACGATCCAGTCTTATGCCGAGATCATCGCCGTCGACCTCCTCTACGGCCTGTTCGACGGCTACGCCGAGATGCTGTCCGAGGCGGGCTCGACCGCGACGGCAGGCGACCGCGATGCGGTGGCGAACTGGCGCGAGCAGCTCGTCCGTCAGCGCGAGTTCCTGGTCCAGTACCAGATCGAGAACAACGCCCGGGTCGAGGTCGTCGAGCAGGTGATCGCTCGGACACAGGCCATCGAGCGCCAGCTCGCGGGCCGCCTCTCCAAGGACCTCGCCGACACCTATCAGTTCTCGCGCAACGCGGCCTACTGATGACCTCGCACGCAAACACCGCCTGGCGGCCGTCTGATGCGTCGCCATCATGCTCGAAGGCTCACGTACTTAAAGTACGCTCCGCTTCTGCGCGTGCCGGCTCCTGTCATTCGTCTCGCCATCCGGCGTTTTCGTTTGCGAGGTCGTGATGGAGGTCATCACTTACGGGGGCGGCGAGTTCATCCGCGACATGTTCAACGCTGTCGCGGCGCTCGTCGGCCTCGGCGCCTTCGCCTCGGCGATTAGGCTCTCGCTCCTCCTCGGCCTCCTCTACGCGCTCTTCCTCACCGCCTTCTCCATGAACTTCATGACCACGATCCGATGGTTCGTGGCGACGCTCCTCATCTACCTCTGCCTCCTGGTGCCGAAGACGGACGTGCAGATCGTCGACCGTTTCGATCTGGGGCTCCCAGGCGCGAACGTCGGAGGTGTGCCCATCGGTCTCGCCCTGATCGCGAGCTTCACCACGACCGTGGGCGACAAGTTCACCGAGTTGACGGAGGACACGTTCAGCCTGCCGACGGACCTCGAGTACCAAGAGAACGGCTTCATCTACGGCTCGAAGATCTTCAAGGACGCGATGTCCTTCCAGGTCACCGACGCCGTCTTCGCCGAGAACCTCTCGGGCTTCATCCGCACTTGCGTCTTCTACGACCTCCTGGAGCACCGCTACTCGGTGACGGAGCTGCGCGAGACCGGCGACCTCTGGGCCATGCTGACCGTGACCTACCCGCCGAACCCAGCGCGGTTCTACGAGTGGGTGAACGGCGGCGGCGCGACGGTGGTGAAGTCCTGCGACCAGGCAGCGATCGACCTCGACGCGCAGTGGACGGCAGAGGTGAACCGCGTCGCGCAGATCTATGGCAAGCAGATTGCGCCCGAGCTGACCGAGGCGGCCGCCCAGGCGCTGGTCCTTGGCAACCTAGCGGAAGCTCACGACTTCTTCCTCGGATCCGCGCGCGCGGCCTCGGACCAGATCCGTCAGGTCACCATCGCCAACATGATCGACAAGGCCGTGCGCGACCAAGGCGCGGAGCTTGGCGCCGACGCGCTCCTGGACGCCTACGGCCAGGCGCGGATGGAGTCCGAGATGAACCACGCCATAGGGCAGGGCTCGCGGCTCGCCGAGCGCTTCGTGCCGCTCTTCCGCACCGTCGCCGAGGCGCTCTTCTACGGCCTGTTCCCGATCCTCTTCCCGCTCTTCTTGCTCCCTGAGAGCGGCATGCGGCTCCTGCGCGGCTACACGGGCGGCTTCGTGACGCTCATGGCCTGGGGGCCGATCTACGTCATCCTGCACCGCATCATGATGGGCACGGCGGGCTCGCGATCCCTCGGCGCTGCCTACACCCCGACCTCCGGCGAGGCGATCACGCTCGTCACCCAGACCGGGATCGAGGCCGTGCACGCTGACATTGCCATGATCGCTGGTTACATGACCCTGATGGTGCCCTTCGCCGCCGCGGCGCTTGGCCGCGGCGCCATGGCCTTCACCGGGCTCTCGCAGTCCTTCCTGCATCCGGCGCAGACTGCGGCGCAAGGCGCGGCGCGGGAGGTCTCGACCGGGAACGTCAGCCTGGGGAACACGTCCTTCGACACGCACCGCTTCGCCTCGGTCGACGGCAACCGCACCGCGACATCGAGCTTCGTCGATACAGGTGAAGGGAGCTGGAACACGCCTGAAGGCGGACGCATGCGCGCTGCGGCATCAGGCGCGCGGATCTATGACGGCATGGGCGCGATCTCCCGCGGTGGCACCCATGTCGACTACCAAGGCGGTCTGCAGACGGCGCTCCAGTCCGAAGCCAGCTGGTCGCTCGAACGCCGCGACGCGGCCGCGCAGCGCTCGTCGGAGTCGCGCACCGCGCTCGCCCACGACATCTCCGACCTCACCTGGCAGGTGAGCCAAGGCCGCAGCATCGAGGAGACGTCCGGCTACAGCCTCGACACCCGTCAGTCCGAGTCCGTCAACAAGCTGGTCCAGAACGCGAGCCGCTTCGCCGAACGTCACTCGGAGGGGAGGGAGCGGGAGTTCGCGATGCAGGCCTATGTGGCGGCGTCTGTCGGCGCCAAAGCCGAGATCCCCTTCATCGGGCCGAAGGCCAACATCGAAGGCGGGGCGAGGGCGCATGCCGCGTGGCAGGCACGGGCCAGCGAGATCTACGAGGCGGCGCGGGATGCCTCCCGCACCGACGGCACGCAGGAGACATTCGACGACGTGGTCGCGACCTTCGACCGGGCCAGCGCCTCGGAGTCGGGCGGCGAGAACCACTCTTGGCGCAAGGCCTTCGCCGCGAACCTGCAGGAGAGCCGCACCGCCTCCCGTGACCTCGAGAGCTACCAGGCCCGCCACGACGCGGCCCGCGAGCTTGCGAGCCAGGTCACCCGCGAGGGCTCGGGCTTCACAGCCAACTGGGACAACGCCTTCCTCGCCCACATGGCCGGGCAGGACCGCGGCGACGGGCATGCCGTCGGCATGAACGAGGCGGCACGTCGCTGGACCTCGGGCGAGCTCGCCGACCGGATGTGGGTCGAGGCTGAGGCGCGGGAGTTCATCGGTGCGCAGGCGAGCGAGCTTCTGGAGACGCCTGGGCTCGATGGGTTCCGGCGGCCGACGGCGCCGGAAGTAGGGCCGGATGGGTTCGCGCAGGTCCAGACAGTGGGCGACGGCTACCAGCAGCGTGCCGAAGCGTTGTCGGAAGGCGTTGCCTTTGACGGAGGGCGGCACGAGCAGATCGAGGGTACGCAGGCCTGGACGGGCAACCGCCACGAGGTCGCCGTCGCGAAGAGCACGGGGAACGCGGAGGAGTTGGCGCAGCTGCGGAAGTTCACCGTGCAGGCGCGGGTGCAGGACGGGCGCGATGCTGAGTGGGATGCGTTCGCAAGGTCAGAGCCCGATGAGATGCCTGAAAAGCACGGTGAGATTTGGCGAAAGGCGAAACGACTTCCGGGTATCGGTGGAGCACCCGCGAACGGTGACTGGCAACGAAGGACTGAGGATCGGATGCCTGACGAGCAGCCTCTCGCGAATGATGACCACTACCAAACCGGCGCGGATCGCCTAGAAACTCAGTGAAATTCAAGCCTCGTGACCCGCGTTAAACTGCGCAGCGTTTTCCATCGATACTTGGTGCACCAACTTCATGCTCCTCGTCATTAGGGAGAAGAAAAAATGGCCGATAGCCAAGGCTGCCGCTGCGCCGAAGTACAGCATCCAATCACCAGCAAACATATTGACCAAATGCCGGCTGCCGTGTCCATCTAATGGAACCAGATAGATGTTGGTCCGTGTGGCGACAAGAAGGACACCACCTAGGAGCGACACCAAGGCCGCGACGCCAGTTCCAATCGCTAGAACACGCATCAGCCAAATCCACACGACGGTGTACTTCGCCGTCGCGGCGTTGAACCGGTAAACGCCATGCAGGGACGTCTCGACCTGATCCTGCAGGACGGGATCGAAATCTCGGCGGTTGCCGGTAGAGCTATGGTCGTTCTGAGCCATGGCGAGAGAGTACCACAAGCGGCCGGACATTTCACCCGAGGCGGCTCGGCGGGCAGTACTTGCAGGGCTCGACATGCGCGAGGTCGGACTTCGCGTAGCGGCGCGTCAGGACTGTGTCGTCCACGAGGACTGCGACGCGGTACTGCTTTGCAGTCTCACCGTAGATCTTGCCCGGTACGAGGCAGAACCCCTTCGGTTGAAGCAGCCGTAGCCACTGACCATGGTGGCGCTGAAACTCCTCCGCATTTCTCGGCAAGATTTCTGTCGACGAGCTCATGCTCCCCTCCTGTGGCAGGGCTCGCTTTCATCTTGTCGAAAGGCGCCTTAGGAGGGCGTTGCGCTCGCTCGTCTGATCGAACCTCGCTTCGAAACGAACGGTTAAGCATGGGCCGTCCGTTACAGGCCGATGTCCTGGTCCCGACCGAGGTCCCGATCGTGCTCAAGCGCGCCTCGCGGGGTGACAGCATTTTCCGTTTTGCTCGCCCGAGTTGGCTCACCAACCGGCTCCGCCCCCATCGCGGGTCGATCGAGACCGGTGACTTCGTCGATGTCCCTCGTCGCGTCGATCGCCGACGTCTTGATCCCGGCGTTGCGCTGTAGGGCAGACGTCGTCTTGGCTCTGTCGTCGGTAACGACCGTCAGCGTGTCGGCGGACCGGCTGATGCCGACGTAGAAGCTGGGCTGAGAGGAGAGGGACTTCTCCCGCGCGTCGATGACCGCGATCACGTCGGGCGCGGTCCGGCCCTGCGCCGCGTGTGAGGTAATCGCGTAGGCGTGGGTCAGCGAGGTGAGGGCGAGATCGTCTCGGGCGAAGCGCCGCTCGCCGTCAGGCGTGCGGAGCGTGACGGTCTCCTCATCGAAACGCAGGACCTGCGCTGGCTGCTGCGCTGTCACCTCGGCTTCTCGGACGGTCCGCGTGAACACGAGGCGGTCGCCTTCCCGCAATTCGAGGTTTTTATGGCGTCCGAGTGAGAAGGCGGGGCTGTCGAAGCGTCCGGCGAGGTCGCTCGCCTTCACCGTGTAGAGGCCACCCTTCGAGTTCCGAAGCGTGACGAGCCCATGCTCCTCGTCGACTGAGACTACAGTTCTTGCCGTTCCTGCCTTCGCGTTCACCGCGTCGAGCCGCCCGTGGAAGGAGAGGACGTCGCCCGCTTCGTAGCTCCGCGGGCTAGCGGCTTCCGCCTTCGTCATACCCTTGCTCTCAAGGACGGGCAGGGCGGTCGCCTCCGCACCAAGCCTACCGTCCGCGATCATCACCCCCCGGACCTTGTTATTGATCGCGTTTCGCCAGCGGTGACCCGGCGTGACTATCATGGCGTCAGTCTGCCGCTCTTTCGGAAGCGTCTGCCAGGCTTCGAGAGCGCCTTGCGCGAGATCACCGTCGGGCCGCTCGGCGATGTTGCCTTCCATGCGCTTCATCGCCTGGGCGACCTTGCCGGTCCCCGCCTCGATCACTGCGTAACGCCGATCATCATAGGCGGCGTCCTTCGGCAGGCGGACCACGTCCTTCATGACAGCCGTCGTCATCCCGGCATCCTGAGCCTGGGCGAAGGGCCGACCCGCCTCGACCGCACCGTGCTGACGCCGGTCGCCAGCGAGCACGATCCGCGCCGCCTGGTGGCCCAGGAGCTTACCAAGGAGGCGGTTCATCATCCGGGTGGAGAGGAAGGAGCTCTCGTCGATGATGACGACGCTGCGCGAGAGGTCGCCGTCTCGTCCGCCGTTGTCTCGCCCCCTCAGGAAACCCGCTACCGTTTGCGCTTCGATGCCGAGGCTTTCCTCGAGTTCCCGCCGCGCCGCGTGGGTCGGGGCGAGGCCGACGACGTTGTAGCCGGCCTTCGCAGCGGCGGGCTTCAGATCCGCTGCCAGCTCCTTGGTGTGCCGCATCATCGTGGTCTTGCCGGTCCCAGCGTAACCCTGGACGCCGACGAGGCGATTCTCGCCCGACAAGATCGTTTCCGCGGCGGTCTTCTGCCCTGGCGTGAGGTTGGTCGAAGCGAGCGAAAATCGCACGCGTTCGGCGGAGAGTAGGGGACCGGTCTTCCCGGCGTCCTCCACCAGCGCGAGCGTGCGCTTCTCGTGGCTTACGCTGCGCCGCGTGGTGGCGAGGCCATCGGGATCGTTCGCCTTGACCATCACCTTGCCGGAGCGGCGGAGGAGCCGCAGTTCCTTGTCGACGTCGGCTATGGTGAGCCCGTCGGCGCCGTGCTCCAGCGCCGCGCGGCGGACGTGGTGGAGGGAGAAGGCGGCTTCGCGCTCCTCAAGCTTCCTGAGAGCGACGCTCGCGGCGGACCGTGCCGCGTACTCCCGTTCGGAGCCTGCCCGTTCCATCCGGTAGGGGTCGTTTTCCTCGAGCCGCAGTGTCCGGGTCGGTCGGAAACGGTTCTGGGCGAAGCGGGTAATCACGCCCCCGAAGCCATCTCGCCGGACCCGCTCACCGTCCAGGGACTGCTGCAGGCGTCCTGCCTCCTGGCGCAGCTGCGCTTCGGCAGCGGTCCCTTCGAGTTGGTCCTTCCACGAGGCGCCGCGCGCTTCCCAGGAGGCCTGCCGATCGTCCTGGCTCATAGTGGTTTTTGAGGGCCGGGTTGTCACCGCGAGGACATCGCGGGCCTTCGGCGTCGGGTTGTCCAGGGTCTCGGCGGCGCGGTCGATCCGAGCGCGGCCCTTCGAGAACTCTTCCCGCGCTGCCTCAGGCACGCCGTCCACCTGGTAGCTGCCCGCCTTGCCGTCGGTCAGAGTGACCTTGTAGCCGAGACCGCGCAGCGCCTCGCGCATCTCGGCGTCGTAGGCGAGGCTCAGGGTCTTCCGGTGGCGGAAGAAGGGGTCATTGCGGAGCGCCCGCCAGGTGCCGCCTGCATCCTTAGTCATGTTGGCGACGACGCAGTGCGTGTGGAGCTGCGGATCCTTGTCCCGGGAGATGTCGTGCTCGAACTTCGCCGCCACGAGGTTGCCGGTCTTCACCGGCTCGGGCTCTCCCTTCTTGCCGTTTGGCAGGTCCGGCCTGATCCTAGTGCCAGCGAGGTTGCGCTCGGCCCATTTGAGGGTGCGGTCGACCGCGGTGCGGTGAGCGTTGAGGATCCGTTTGTCGCCGCCGAGATAGAGGAGGAGGGAGACGTCCTTGGGCGGCGAGAAGGTGAGGTCGAAGCCTGGCCGGTGGTTACGCCTTGCCGTCTGCTCCGGCGTCTCGCCCGGTCGTTGCCCGATGCGGCGGCCGTTCAGGGTGTCGCCGGAGAGCACACGCTCGAAGGTGTCGGGATCGACGCCGCCGCGCAGATCCAGGCCCGCCGCGCCCTTCCCAAACCATTGGCTCGGCTCTGGGGCGTCCTTGCCTTTGGCGTAGTAGTTGTCCTTACCGTAGTAGCTCTTCGCCGCCGAAGCGGAGCTGACGGTCGAGATCGAAGCGACCATGGACGGACCTTGCGGCCGACCATTCCGTCGAAAAGCGTCTTCAACTTACACTGCCGTCCCTCGAAAGGCGAACTAGGCAGATGCAGGTAATGTCTCGGATCGAGGCTCTCCACGGAACCAACGTCTTCGCCGACCTCTGCCACCCTTAGAAGAGTGCGCAGATATATTTTAGTGGTCTTCCGCTTGCTGGGCTAGCGAATAAATGGGGATCAGGCAGGCGTTCGCGGCGCAACGATGATGATCGCAGCGCCCAGCAGGCAGACACCAACCCCAATGATGTCCCACCGGTCCAGCTTCACACCCTCGACGAGGCGTAACCAAACCATCGAACTCGCGATGTAAACGCCACCATATGCGGCATAAGCTCGTCCGGCAGCGGCGCTGTCGACCAACGTAAGCAGGTAAGCAAACAGAGCGAGTGACGCGAGACCCGGCAGAATCCACCAAGCCGGCTTGTCGAGGCGGAGCCACGCCCAGAACGCGAAGCATCCCGCGATCTCGGCGATTGCCGCACCGATATAGGCAGCGATTGTCGTCACTACGTTCCTTTAGTCGTCAGCGTTCGAGGCTCGGGGATATGCCCGCTGGCGGATGGACCGGCCTCACTGGTCCGGCGGCCCCGCGTTCACGGATGCGCTAGGGGGCGGGCCATGCGACGAGCAACGGTGAAGGTCCGTCCGATGACCTTTGCGCGCCAGCGCGGCATGCTACTATGTTCGAGCCCGGATAGATACTCGGCGCCGCTCCCTTTCGCCAGCATCGGCCGGGCGGCCGATCGCACAAGACGGGCCTACCGAGTTCACACAGCTCAAAGCAGCCCATCTAGAGCGGCTACGCTCGGGATCACGATAGCATCGAGCTGAGGTCCGAGCCGTGGGTCGGGTAGGCGCTCTGCATGCGCTGAAGGTCCGTGGCCTTCAGTCCCGACCGCATCGCCAGACCGAAGAGGTTCGCGACCTCGGCCTGTCCGTAGCCCAGCAAGTGAACGCCGAGTAGCTCGTCCGTCGCCTTGTCGACGATCAACTTCGTCGCGCCGACCTTCGCGCCGATCCTCTGGTTCGAGTACCAGCCGGACGTCTCGTTGAAGCGGACGTTCACGTCGCGCCCTGACCTCCGTGCGTCCTCTTCCGAGACACCGATCCGCACGATCTCCGGCAGGGTGAAGGCCACGCTCGGCACGCCTGCGTAGTCCGGCGTGCGGTGATCGCCCTTCAGGATGTTCGACGCGGCGACCGCGCCCTCGTGCACGGCGACGGGGGTGAGCGGCGGGCCGCCCGTCGCGGCGCAGTCCCCGGCGGCGTAGAATTTTTGGTTCGTCGTCGAACGCAGGTGCTCGGTGACCGTGATGCCGCTATCCGCGTGCGCGACGTTCGCCGCTTCCAAGTTCAGATGTCCGATCTCCGGCACGCGTCCCGCGCCGTTGACGACCAGGTCGGCCTCGATCTCGATGCTCCCTTCGTCCCAGTCCAAAGTTGCGAAGAGACTGCCACCGCGCCGTTCAATCTTCGCGAGCGACGCGCCGAAGACAAAGTCGATGCCTGCCTTCTTCGAGCTTTCCACGAGGCGATGCACGAGGTCCGGATCGAACGCCTTTAGCGGTCGCTGGCCCCGATCCGCGACGGTGACGGACGCCCCGGCTCGCGCGGCGATGTGGGCGAACTCCATCGAGACGTAGCCGCCGCCGACGAAGAGGATGCGGCGAGGCAGCTCTTCTAGCTCCAAGAACTCCGTCGAGTCCGTCAGGTGTTCGGCGCCGGGAACGTCGAGAGACCGAGGTCGCTGCCCGGTCGCGATCAGGACCTTCCCGGCTTCGACCTCTCGTTCGGCGATCCGCAAGGCCGTGGGCCCTATGAACCGAGCCGTTCCGTGCAGCGTGATGACGCCCGCCTCGTCCAGGGCGGACTCCATCTTGCCCGGCACGGGATCGGTGAAGGAGCGTTTGTGCGCCATGAGGTCCGCCCATTCGATGCGAGGGGTATCGCCGACGCCTTTGCCGCCCATCAGGCGCGCCGCCTCCACGACCTCCGCCGCGCGTCGCAACATCTTCTTCGGGTCGCACCCCCGCAGCGCGCAGGTGCCGCCGTAGGGGCGCTCGTCAACGACGGCGACGGACAGCCCGCCATTGGCGCACTTCTTCGCGGCGTTCAGGCCCGCCATGCCGACGCCGATGACGACGAGATCGAACTTCTCAGGCACAACAGCTTCCTTCTTGGATCGGGGGGCACGGGGTATCGCCGAACGAGCAGTAGACGCAGCAATCACCTTTGTTCGGGCGTAGGACCACCCCGCAGCCCTTGCAGTCGTAGAAGAACTGACAGGCGTCGGTCGGCATCTCGTCCGTGCTCTCATGCCCGCAGGACGGGCAGGTCAGCGTCGAGGTCAGCTTGATGTCGGTCATAGGGTCTCGGTCACAGGGTCTGGGCCCATCGCAGAAGGTCGCGCTCGAAGGCGGGAAGGATGAGGGCGGCGGCAAGTACGGCGGTGCCGAGCGTCAGAAGGACGATGACGCGCATCTTAGGCCGCCCGCCTCGGAACGCGCGGAGCGCGGCCCAACCGAGCAGGCCGACTGCCGCGAGCAGGAACCAAGGCCGGAGCGGCGCGAGCACGGTCAGGCTTCCAGCGAGCGCAGCGCCGACGCCGAGCTGGATCAACACCAGCGGCAGCACGCAACACGACGCTCCGACAGCAGCCAGGACGCCGGCCAAGATGCCGCTGGACGCTGCCGCGCCGCCTGCGCTTCGGTCGCTTCTTTCGGGATCTGTCGTTTCCATCCCATCGCTTGTACGACCTGAAGCGACTACAGGTTCAACCCCCATCTGACGGAGGCGGGCATGCAGGACGGCCTACCCATCGGACGCCTTGCTGAGCGGACTAACGTAAAGGTGGAGACCATCCGCTACTACGAGCGGATCGGGATCATGCCGAAGCCAGACCGTACCCAGAGCGGGCATCGCCGCTACGGCCCGGCGCATGTCGCCCGCCTGCGGTTCATCAAGCGCGGCCGCGAGCTCGGCTTCCCCTTGGAGGACGTGCGTTCCCTGCTCGGCCTCGAGGATGGCCCACCGTCGTGTGCCGAGGTCCACGAGGTCGCCGTTCGCCACCTCGACAGCGTTCGGCAGCGCATCGAGGACTTGCGGGCGCTGGAACGGACGCTCGCGGGCGCCGCCGACGCTTGCGCGCTTGGGGACACACCGGATTGTCCTGTCATCGACGCGCTGAGTTCGAAGCCGGCCGTAGGCGCCCGGAACTAACTGCACGGGCGGGTCAGTCAGGGTCGTTTCGTGCCTTCGTTCGAACCCACCGTCACAGCTTCAAGATGCGCCGTGCCCCGTTCGCGACGATGGCGAAGATAAAGGCGCCTGCGAGCAGGTCCGGCCAGGCCGCGCCCGTCGCCCAGACGACGAGCGCCGACGCGATGACGAGGCCGTTCACCTTGATGTCGTTAGACGTGAAGATCCAGCTCGCTTCGACGTGCGCCTCGCCGCGCCCGGCTTTCCTGAGGATGAGGAGGGTCACGACGTTGCCGACGAGGGCGAGGGTCGCGACGACGATCATCACGGTCACGCCTGGCAGATCGTCCCCCATGACGAAGCGGCGGACGACCTCGATGAGACCGAACAGCGCGAGGCCGAGCTGCAGGTAGCCGCTCGACCGGGCGAGCTGCTTCTTGCGCAGGGCCGTGCTGCCCACGGCGGCGAGGCTCAAGGCGTAGACGAGCGCGTCGGCGAGCATGTCGAGAGAGTCCGCGACCAAGCCCATCGAGCTGGCGATCAGGCCCGCCGTCAGCTCGCCGACGAAGAAGGCCGCGTTGATGCCGAGCGCGATGGCGAGCGGTCCCCGCTGTCTCGCCTCCTCCGTTTCGGGCAGAGCCGCCTCGGACTCGGTCCCGCCGACGGCACGGGCGCCCATGCCGAGCGTCTGCATCGCGGCGACCACCGGACCAGCCTCGCCTTCGTGCCAGATCTCCACCTGCCGCGCATCGAGGTCGAAGCGAAGCTGCTGGACACTCGTTTCGTCCGCGAGGCGCATCCGGATCGCCTGCTCCTCGGACGGGCAGTCCATGCCGGGCACGGCGAAGGTGGTCTTGTTCGGCATGGTCAGCTCAGCCCCAGAAACAGCGCGTTCGATTGGTAGACGCTCAACAAGCCACCGAACACGAAACGTTGCAGGTCAGCTCAAGACTTTCGGTTTAATCTGCGGCGCTGTGCTCCAGCGGCTATCCGCTAGGTTCAACGAGGTGCCGGTCCTGCCGCCGGAAGGGTTCGATCAGCTGGGCACCGTAGCGGACCGGGTAATCCGGTCGTCCTGCCACGCCTATCTCCCCGTCTAGCGGCTGGGGACGCGCCACCTCGAACGTGCCAAGCGCATGGTCCCAAAGCATGGTGAACAGGCCGAAGTTGACGTCGCCATCAGTCTTCGAGGCGAGGTGGTGGTGCCGGTGCCCCGGCGCGACGGCCCAGAGGTAGACGAAGGGCCCGACGCGATAGTCGGCGTTGGAGTGCTGCAGTAGGAGCTGGATCGCGACGGCGAAGGCAAGGAGCGCGCCGGCCTCGACAGTCATGCCGGCGAGAAGCAGCGGTGCGGTGCCTGCCGACAGCTCGATCGCCTGGTGGATCGGGTGCTTCATCAAGCCGTTGAAGCCGTACATGCGACCGACCGAGTGGTGCACAGCGTGGAAGCGCCAGAGCCAGCCGAGCTTGTGACTAGCCCAGTGTGCGAGGGTGATGCCGAGGTCGACGACGAGGATCGCGACGACGAGCTGCGCCCAGAGGGGCCAGCCCGTAGGCCAGATCCCGAGCCCGGGCACGACGGCGGCGAGGAGCGGGATCGCCGCGATGCCGGCGAAGATCGACGCCTCGTTGACGACTGCGTGCAGCCAGTCGCGCCCCGCATCGCCACGGGCCTCGTTCCAAGCGAGCTCGTAGGGAAGGATGCGCTCGGCGAGGAAGGCGACGCCAACGGCGACGAGCAGCAAGGGCAGCAGGACGAGCTTGCCGCCGCCGCCGGCGACGATCGCGAGGGCGGCAGCGATGAAGCCGACGAGGAAGAGGGGCGCGTAGGCGTAGCGGACGAGGAAGCGAAGAGCGGGCATGGGACCTCCGACGAAGACGTGGTTCGTAGCTGGCGACGCCCCGCCGACCGGTCTTGAACGGATCGCTCGCCTCTCAGCGCAGGACAGCGAGCGCCATGCCGGGCGTCACGCCGAAGGTCCGCCGCATGGTCCGCGTCAGGTGCGCCTGGTCGGCGAAGCCCGCCCGCGCTGCCGCCTCGGCGATGCTGGCACGCTCGCTCATCGCGCCGGCTGCACACTCGAGTCGCCGCCATGCGACATAGCTCGTGAGCGGAATGCCGAGCTGCTGACGGGCGAGCGCGCGCAGGCGCTGGGGGGAGAGGTCGCAAGTCTTCGCCGCCTCGGCGACGGTCGAGCCGTCGTCGAGGGCCGCCATCGCGACTGTCAGCCGCTCGTCAGGTCGGGCCTCCCCCGCGCTCTCGCCGAGAGCCGTGACCCAGCTCGCGACCCCACCCAGCGGTGGGAACCCTGCGTCCGGAGGCAGGGCGAAGCAATCGTCAGCGTCAGCCATGCGCGACATAGTACGCCCCGCCTTCGACCACGCCGCCAGCCAGACGAGCTGGCAGGAGGCAGACACATCCAAGCGGTGCGTCACAAGAGGCCGGATGCCGTAGGGGGGCTCGCCGCTCGCGAGGTCCGGGAACACGAGCTGCACCGCGGCATGCGCGTGGGCGTGGCTATCGCCGACGGGACCGACGTAGGCGGCCCAGCCGTCGCCGATCTCGAACGTCCCCGTCCAGGCGGCGTATGATCCATGCCGTCCTCTCATTCTAGGTCCTCCGTAAGGGGATCATCGGTGAGACGCTTCACAAGCGATAGGCGGCGGACCGCAAGAGGAGGGGCATGGCTACGTCCGCCGGACGCATGCGAGTCGCCTGCTCCTCCGAGGGACAATCCATGCCGGGCACCTCAAAGGTCGTCTTCCCTACCGCCGCTAGCGAAGCCCCAGGAACAGCGCCGCGGCGAGGTACATGACCACTGCGCCTCCGAAGACCCAAAGCTGCCCCCGCCTGAACCCTGCCGTGCCGGTCGCGTTCTTCGTCCGCTTGATGGCGACCGCGTAGTAGGCCGGCATGAACGCGGCGAAGACGACGGAAAGGGCGGTCAGCGGTACGTCCTGCAAGCTGAGCCCGACGAGAGCCGGCGGGACGAGAGCGAGGGTCATCGTCACCGTGTTGTCGCCGAGCGTGCTGGTGATGCCCGCGTCCACCTCGCCGCGCCGCGTGACCTTCCACGTCGCGAACACCTCCGGCAGGGTCGCGACCGGCGCGGTGACGAGCAGTCCGCCGACGATGAGCGGGATGCCCAGCGCCTCGACGATGCGCTCGGTCGCCGTCACCGCGAGGTAGGTGCTGACCGCGATCGCGACGATGCCGGCGACGGCGAGCATGACCTCCTTGCGTTCCCAGGAGACATCCTCGCGGTCCGGCCTGTTCCGGAACGCCGCGTTGGCGAGGTAGGCGAGGTAGGCCGGTCCGATGATCGCGGCGTCGATCGGCTGAAGGCCCTGCCAGGGCGGGGGCAGGACGAGGAGGCCGACCAGAAGCACGACGAGGGTGTTGGGCACGGCGTGGACGATGATCGCCTCCTCCGAGACGGCGATCATCTTCTGCTCGCGGTGCCGGTCGTGACCCTCGTGGTCACGTAGCTTTTCCTTCCGCGTTGCGACGTAGCCCGTGGCCACCATGAGGGGGATGGCGATGACGTTGCTGCCGAAGGCGACACCGAGCCCGATGTCGCCGACACCCTGGATCGCGCTGACCAGGTTGATGCCGACCTCGGGGGATGCCGAGGCCAGCCCCACGAGGGCGCCCCCGGCGACGGCGGAGACGCGAAGCTGAGCGCGTGCCTTCTTCAGGACGGCTGCCGCCTGCTCCGCGCCCCAGTGCGCTGCCCAGAGCGAGACTCCGAGGAGGGCGAACCAAAGAACGATCATGGTTCGCCACCTTCGAGATAGGTCGGGCTGCGTGCCTTCTCGCCGACGTAGCTGTAGGCCGCGCCCGCGAAGTGTTCACGGAGCGAGCGCCTTTCGAAGTGCCGGTCTGCAGCGACCCAAGGCTTGAAGTCCTCGTAGTCCCTGCTGACCCCGAACGGCTTCGTCGCGGCGACGCCCGCTTCGACGAGCCAGCCTGGCCAGCTCTCAGGATGCTTCAGGCCGAGAAGACCGATGCGCGCGTCCGTCGGTAGGCGTTCCGCGGCGCGTTCGATCACCTCGTCGTAGGCAGGCACCATCTCGAGGCCGAAGGTGGACAGCACCGCCGCGGCCTCGTCAGGAAGCTGATAGTCCCGCACGTCGGCCTGAACCAGTCGAACGTTGGCGAGGTCGGCTGCCCGCACTCGCTCTTTCGCTTCAGCAAGCATTCCTTCGGAGAGGTCCACGCCGATGACGGTGCCTCGCGACCCGACGGCTGACGAGAGTTCCGCGAGGTTCACGCCGGTGCCGCAGCAAAGATCGATCACCACCGCACCTTCGGACAGCCCCAGCTCCGCCACCAGCTGCTCCTGATGGCGACCGAATCCAAGTGCGTGGAACGCCAAGGTCAGAACGTCGTAGTGGCCTGCACGACGATCGTAGAGCCGCTGGACCTCTTCGGCATCGAGGATGCCCATCAGGCCGGGCTGAGCCGAGTGCCGGCTCCCTCTCCTTCTGCGACGTCGATCTCCGCCGTGACGTGATCGACGTCGAAGCGCTCGTGCAGCAGCGCCTTCACCGCCTCGCGCATGGCACGGTGCTCCGTGCCCGGCGCCGCCGCGATCTCTAACGTGAGCATGGGGCGTTCCTCAGTGATCGACCAAGCGTGGATGTGGCGCACGTCGCGCACGCCGGGCACGGCGTCGATCAGTGCGGCGCGGATCTTCTTGGCTTCCAAGCCCTCCGGTGCGCCTTCGAGCAGGATGCTCGCGCTCTCCTTCACCACGCGGTAAGCGGCTCTCAGGATCAGCGCCGTGACGAAGACGGAGAGGATCGGGTCGATCGGCATCCAGCCGGTCAGCATGATGACGATCGAGGCGACGATCGCGCCGACCGAGCCCAGGAGGTCGCCCAGCACGTGCAGCGCGGCGGCGCGGACGTTGAGGTTCGAGCCCTCGCCTCGGGTCAGCATCCAGAAGGCGACGATGTTCACCGCGAGCCCGGCGACGGCGACCCAGAACATGAGCCCGCCCAAGACCTCGACGGGCTCGCGGAACCGCTTGACCGCCTCGTAGAAGATCCACGCCGCGATCAGGAACAGTGACAGCCCGTTCACGAAGGCGGCGAGCACCGAGAAGCGGTCGTAGCCGTAGCTGCGCTTCCAGGTCGCCGGTCGCCGCGAGAGACGGATCGCCCCCCAGGCGAGCAGGAGGGAGGCGAAGTCGGTCAGCATGTGACCGGCATCAGCGATGAGGGCGAGCGAGCCGGATACTATGCCGCCGAAGACCTCGGCCAACATGAAGCTGCCGGTCAGCACGGCGGCGATGGCGATCTTCCTCTCGTTGCTCGCCGTGGCGCTGACGCCGTGATCATGACCTTGGCCCATGGGCTCTTCCTTTTTCTCGTTCGTTCAGGACCGAAGCCAGGCGAGAGCAGCGCCTTGCTGCTCTTCTGGATAGTAGCGCAGAGACGCCTTCGAGAACGGGTCCGCGAGCGCGGTCATCACTCGTTCCCGCTCCGCGTCTCCGACCACCGCGATCTTCGTGAACCGGTCCTTGAAGCGGAGGTCGGCTTTAAGGTCCGCGATCGCAGCCTGGAAGCTACGGTAGCCGTCGAAGTCATCGATGACGATCAATAGGGACCCATCGGGCTGTTCTTCGGTTTCCCGTTCGAGCCAGGCGGTGAACCGGTCTAGATCCACCTTCCCCAAGCTACCCGCGAAGCGAACGGCGAGAACATCCCGGCGGTCGGCCTTCAAGACTTGAAACATCTCACGCTCCACGCGGCCGCCCCCTCCGAACATTCACTGCTGCCATTGGTTCTCTGATCGGCTGCGAACTGACAGCCGATCGAGTTGTGACTCCGGTCTCGGCAGCTCGGCACAGTCTGACGAGGAATCATGGAGGAAGGCCTCAAACCGTCGCCTCCTCGTAGTCGGGGCTGCCCCCGGATCTCGTCGCCGAAACCAAGACGGCC
>NZ_JPHU01000017.1 GCF_000733125.1 Parvularcula oceani
TTGCCGTTCGCGTCATAGGCCGGCGCTGCAGGGCCCACCTTGTCGTACTGGTTGAGCGCGTTCGCATCGTACTCCACCGAACCGAACGCCGCGCCGGCAGCCTGCGGCGTCCACAGCAGGGCGCTGCCGCCGGAGGGCAGGGCAGGCAGGTTGTCGTTCACCGCGCTCGTCAGCAGCTGACCCACCCCATTCGAGGTGAACGACCACGCAGCCGACTCGCCGCTGCCGAAGGCGACGCCGAGTCCCGAGAGCATGCCCCGATCCTCGTAGTCGAAGCTCGCGCTCACGCCATTGCCGTAGGACAGTGTCTTGCGCCGCGAAAGCACGTCGTAGTCGACCGACAGGAGCTCGCCGCGAGCGCCGTAGAGGGTAGATGGCACATCTGTCCCATCGACCCGATGGGGTGCCTCATTCGCCGCGATGATTCGGTTCAGGGCATCGTAGGCGAAGTCTACGCTCCAGTCGTCAGGGTAGGTCATCCTAGTGACGTTGCCCGCCGCATCGTAGGCGTAGGAGACGGACATCTCGCAGTCAGGGTCGTCGAGGCTCGAGAACGCAGTCGGCTTGTGGTGACATTTCTGCACCAGCCGTCCCGCTCCGTCATAGGCGTAGCGCTGCTGCACGCCGCGGTGCTCGTCGAAAACCTTTCGGTCGACTAGATCGTAGCCGAAGGTGAAGTTCTTACTGTCGCTATCATCTCGGACCGGAACGATGCGCTTCTCGAGCCGGTCTAGAGCGTCATAAACATATTCAATCTTATCATTCGCGCGGGTGCGCTTGATGTTGACATTGCCGTTTGCATCGTAGGTCAGCTCTTCGAAGCTGCTGTCAGGGAAAGTCGTTCGCTTGAGGCGATCATGGCCGTCATAGGCGTAGTCCGTCAGATTGCCGTTCGCATCGCGCACCCAGTCGACCTGGCCCGACAGCGTATGATCCTGCTCCCTGTAACAACTCTGCAGGATATCGGCCGCTGCGTTGTACTGGGTGCGCATGGCGGCGCAGTCCAGGGTGGCGCCCGTACCGCCGTCGTTCCCTCGCCAGCCTCTGATCACCTTCGTGACCTGATCGGCAGCATCGTAGACCGTTCGTGTTTTTCGTCCCTCCGCATCGATTGCCACGATGGCGCGGCCTTCCGCATCGTAACGCGTCTGCGATACGTAACCGTCAGCATCGGTCACCGAGGAGGGGCGGCCGACTTCGTCGTAGGAGAAGGTGGTGACGATCCAGAAGTTCTGGTTGGCATGGTTCGCGTTGCTGCAGGAGCCGACGAGATCGGCAGGCAGACTCGTGTCCCGCGCGCGCAGGCAGGTCTTGATGAGGAGGCCGTCCTCGTCAAAGACATTGACGGAGACCGGGGCTCCATGTGGACCGCTCCCGTCTGGGTCGGCGGTTCGCACGTAGATTGGACGGCGCAGGGCATCGAATTCGGCGACCGAAATGTCGACGACGTCGCTGCGGGGCCCGTCGATCTCGATGACGTTGCCGACCGCATCTTGATTGAAGGACGTGCGGTAAGAGAGGGCGGTATCCTGGCAGCCCAAGGTCACCGATCTCACGTCGAATTTCTTCGAAGAGCTGACGCCGCTCGCATGGGGGTTCCAGTACTCGTAGCAAGTCTCCTCGCCCTCCGCATTGATCATCCGCGTCGGCAGATGGAACTGGTGCGGCGAGTAGAGGAGCTGGACAAACGCATTATCCGGCGTGACGGACGAGTAGGCGGTGTAACGATATTCCGTCTCAGGACGCCGGCCGTCCACAGTCGGCCGCAGGATCGTCCTGATGCCGCCATGAGCGTAGTAGAAGATGTTGTAAACGCCCTGCCGCGCATCCGTGATCTGGCGCACGTCGCCATGGCGGCCGAAGGTCGTATCGTAAACTCTCGTGACTTCGATCCGGTCGCTCGGAGTGTCGCTGGCGATCCGCGTCTCGCGATCGACGTTGAAATAGGCATCGTAGCCGAACTCGATGATGCGACCGCCTGGTGATACTTCGCGGTCGGTCAGGCCCAGATGGTTGCGGTGTATCGTTTCCATACGGCCGAGGGCATCCATGTGCCTCGTAGTCCGTGCGCGGCGGTCTGTGATGACTGTGCTCTCGTGCCCCAGGGGATCGATCGAGACGGTTCGGATCCGGCTTTCTCCTGCGCCCACGCCATGGACTGCAGATCTCGTGACGGAGCCGAGCTCATCCTCGATTGAGACGGCCTGCCCGAGGTCGTTGAAGGCGATAGTTGAGGCCGGCGTCGTCGGCTCGCTCGGCTTGAACAGCTCGGTGACTGTCGGCACGTAGAGGAACTCGTCTGCCGTACCGGCGAGGGCGGGCGTGTAGGCCCACGACTCCCCGGCCGCATCCCGATAGGATGTGATCATCGACAGGTTCGTGATGTTGACCGTCGTTTGAATCATCTGGTCGCTGCGCTGGCCAGGCACCGTCTCCCGACTTGCCTCCAGCTTCTTGTCCGTCTCGTACGCAACGGTGCGCCCACTGTCGTCGGCAACATTGATGAAAGCGCCGTCTTCGCTAACGCTGACGGTGATCGATCGGCCGATGGAGTTCGCCATGTGGCGGAGAAGGCCGCCATTGTCCCAAGTGTAATAAACTTCCACTCCGGATCGGAACTTCCACCGGTCGCCGAAGAAGCGTCGTTCGGAGATGGGATAGGATTTCGACACATTGGTAAAGTCGATGATGTCGCCGCCTTTCGATTCAAGACGGAAGGAGATGTCAGTGTAGTCGAAGCTGTACTGCTGAGGCTGGAGAGGAAGCTTCGGCACACCGGTCTGCGTCAGGCGAGCAAGAGTCCCGACAGGCGGTTCGAAAGAGCCGTCCGGCAGTTTCAGATAACTTCCGGGAGCAGGGCCGCCAGTGACATTGACCGCGTTCTCGTAGAGGGCCCCGTCGAACCAGGCGGCGATTGCCATCGACAGAACCCGATCGGCGAAGTCCGGTGACCCCGTGTTCAGGTCGTTGAGCATGCGGATAGCGAGTGCAAGCCGAGCTGCGCCGATCGCGTCGCCACTCCCGAGGCCTCGCTGGGTATCGCTGGTGATGGTTGCAGACAGTTCGACGCTCTGCTTCACGCCTGCGAGCTTTGTCGTGGTGTTGGTTGTGGTGCTCGTAAATCCTGTCTCAACCGTACCTGTTTCCACGGTTTTGGACTTGTCGAAATCCAGAGTCGAGCGGGTCGGTCCGAGATCATAGGACAGGCCATAGGCCAGCGACATCGGAAACTCTCCGGATCCAGTGACCAACGGCGCACCTATAGGAAGGTTCAGGGCGCCGCTCGCAGGATCAATCTCGGCGCGGAAGTCGAACGCCTCCGGATCCTGCTGGAGTTCATGCGCCTCGAGGGCGGCCTTGGCAGGGTCGACGCCGCTCGGAACGCCGGCTCCTCCGCCCTTCCTGACCGCGAACGTGTTGTCGCTGGTGAGCCCGGCATTCATGTAGACGAGACTCGAGACTCGCGCTCCCGGCTCGTACACATAAGCCGGGATGTAGTGAAACTGGTAGTCGAACCCGTCCACGGACCGTCCCACCTCACCTGATCTCGGAACGATGACATCATAACCCGCGGAGAGGAGGTCGCTGAGGTACTGCCTGTGCAGAGAGGTGTAGCCGCTGCCGAGCTGCCCGAGATCGCTGCTCGTCCGAAGCCGAACCAGGCTCTGCCCCTTCGCCGTCGCCACCCGGAAAAGGCTGACGGCGGAGACCGCATCCGGCGCAGCATAGTGGCGCCGGATAGCTCCTCCCTCCAAGGCACTGGCCAACAAGCTGAGCGTCTCGAAGTTGGCGGCCTCTTTGGCTGCGTCACCCTCATGGTCGATAAGGCTGGTCCGACTGATCAGGGTGACAGGAGTGCCGCGCTGCTCCCCGCGGATGTCTTCGATGAAGCCGAACTGACCATGTTGGCGGATACTGACATTGGCGACGCCTTCTTGGAGGCGAAGAAGCGAGCCGGTCTCGCTGTGAAGTTTCTGAGCCGCCAGCGTAGAGTCACGGCCCTCCCAGAGCAGCATCCGGTTCCGGCAAGTGGCGGTGCTGCAACCGATTTGATGATCGCTCTCGGAAGAAAGCTGCTGCTGCAAATAGGTCTCGAGGCCAGTTCCGCCGCGCCCCGGCTGCGCGATCAGTGAAATGACCGTAGGAAAACGGAGGGGGAGCCCGTCACTTCCACGCTCCCAGTCCTGCTCTCCGCCATTGTATCTCTGGACCCAGACCCGAGGATGGAACGTCTGGACAAGGTCGCCGTATGCGCCGCCTCCTGCGGCGTAAGGGAAGTCGACAGCGTAGTGAAGGTAGCGGTTTCCGGCTATGGAGTAGTTGACCGCTGTTCCGTCCGCAATTTTCTTCGTCCCGACATAGAGGCTCGGAAGCTGGGAGGGGTTGCTTGCGCGATAATCGATCTCGGAGGCGGTGACGATGCGGAGCCGTTGGCCGTAGACTTCGTCAAGGAAGAGAGTTGCCGGCAGGACGCCTGCGAAATTCATGTGGATCTTGACTCGGAACTGATCCGGTATGTCTCCGACTGCGGCTGAAAAACCGCTCGCCTTGGTATAGATCCCTCCGGGGCCCGAACCTGGCTCCGCCCAAGCTGCGAAGGCCGCAGGGTCCGACCTTCGGCCGAAGGTTTCGGCAGCGGAACCCCAGTCGGGCTGACCTTTCAGGATGTCGATCAGTTCCATCGACTTCCCATTGAGGGCTGTGTCCACATCGGCGAAGGATACGTTGCGATATTCGGTCGACGAATAGGGGCTTCCAAGGGCCGCCTTGGCCGCACTTGCGCATTGTACGCCTTGTTCCATGCACGGATTGAAGGACTGCGAGCGGTCAGCGATCGTGAGGCTCGGATCCCATGAGGCGCTTCCGCCACCCGTCTCGACCCAGGCGTGGCCGACTTGAATTTGACTCGTGCCGGAAAGCAGCTGGGTCCTGTTGCAGTCTAGGGCAGCGCCCCCCTGCATGGCGATCGGAATGCCGCCATCGGCGAAGGCTCGGCAGAGCACATCCTCGCGGATCTGGAGCGAGGTATTGCCTGATGCGGGCGCAACCTCGAGACCTGCCCAATAGGCAGCGTTGGCGACAGAGACAGAGAGCATCCCGATCGCGATCTTGGCGTCGATGCCTTTCTCGATCAGCAGCTTCTGCAGGAGGTTCGCCTGGTCGAAGGCCGTCCCTGACTGGTCCAGAAGCGTCGCATTCGCCCCCTTCGCCAACCCGAAGCGAAACTCCGTCCCGACATTGTTCAGGACATAGGCATGGGCGTCGCGAATGAACGCCTCAGGCGTGTCGGCCGAGCGCCAGATGTTGTCGGCCAGCGTCGAGACATGCACATCGGCCTGTTCCGCCGCCGTCTGCCCATCCGTATGGGTGGTGCTGGAGCCGAGGCGAGAGTAGGCAGCCGACGGTGTCACGGGAGCCCCCTCCAGGCGCTCGAAGCCAGGCAGTTCCTGCGCGGCAGCCGAACCGGAGACCCCGGCTGCCAAGGCTGCAGACGCAAGAAGAGCGGCCAGCGTTGCGCCGGCGCAGGACAGTGAAGGTTTCGAACGTCTGGTGGCGGGCATCGGCATCTCGTCCTGCGGGGCGACAAGGTTTGGCGGGCGGGTAATGGCTGAGAACACTAACGGCCTCGATCAGCGGGCGGTGGTTCGTACGATGGACGAAGCGAGACCGAACACTTTGGCCGTCGCCGCTCCGGCGCTGCAACCGGACGAGAGTGTTTCGTCACGACCTGGAAGAGTACAATCCGACGTCTCGGCGTCCGTGCCACTGCTTTCCCACCACCGGGAAAGAGCGAGGTTTAGGGAGTCAGCGCCCAGCACCGCCCCTGAACGAAGGGAGGAACGGGAGCCTGCTTCCGACAAGCAGTCATACACGGTCATGGGCACTGCCCTCACTGGAGAACGATCGGAGGCTGACCACCACCACCACCACCACCACCGCCCCCAGAGGGAGGAGGAACCGTCAGTGTCACCGTGGCGGTGTCGGACTTTCCCTTGCCGTCGGTAATGGTGTAGCGGAAGGTTGAAACGCCGTATTCCCTCGCCCAGATCCAGATCGATCCGCTGCCGGAAGGTGCGACACTTCCGTTCGTTGGCTGCGTCACCGACGTGATGGTCAGGCTGTCTCCGTCCGGGTCCGAATCATTGCCGATGACATATCTGTAAGCCTCTTGGTAACGCGTCAGAGTCACCGAATCGTTCCTGGCGACCGGCGGGTCGTTTGGCGGCTGCTTGATTGTGCCCAAGCCACGGCTGTCGGCGATCGTCGCGCCGCCAGTGGCGTTGGAGAGGCGCAGCTCGAGAGTTTCGTTGCCCTCGCTCCAGTTGTTGTCGGGCTGAGTCGGAACCTCGACGACCCGGGAGGTGGTAGTCGGCGTGAAGCCCAAGCTGCCCGACCGCTGGGTGTAGTCGCTCCCGGCCGTGGCAGAGACGTTGGCGGTGGCGTAGCTGATGTGATGATCGCGCTGCGTCGCACCCGTTTTGGTGATGGTGAAGCGTAATCTGCCGCCTTCGGTGACTGACGGGTTGTTGACCGCGAACTTCGGCGCAGGGTCGTCGTTCTGGATCTGCCCCTCTCCGCGACTGTCGGCGATCGTCGCGCCGCCGGTTGCTGAGCTTAGGTTCAGACGGACAGTCTCATTGCCTTCGTAGACGCTATCCTCTCGCGTCTGCACCGTGACGTTACGAGAACTCGTGTGAGGGGGGAAGGTAATCGTCCCCGACTTTGCATCATAGTCGTCGGCGGTTGCGGATGCGTTCGCGGTGGCAAAGTTTACTTTGTGGCTCAATGCGCTGTCGCCGCTCAGCGTGATCTCGAAGGCGAGTTGTCCGCCTTCTGAGACCGACGGATCGCTGACGCGGAAGGCAGGTACACTTTCGTCATCGACGATCTCGCCGATCGCGCGGCTGTCCGAGATACCCAGTCCGTTGGTCGCGTTCGCCAGGTTGACGTTGAAGACTTCGGTAGCTTCATAGACGGTGTCTTGCCGGACATTTACAGCAAAAGTCTTTTCCGTTTCGCCTGGAGCGAAGGTGAGCGTTCCGTTCTCGGCGTCGTAGTCCGTACCAGCCTGCGCCGTCGAGTTGCTGGTTGCGAAGTCGATCTTGTGACTTTTCGAACTGGAGCGGTTTAGGGAGACCGTGAATTCGAGCGAGCCCCCCTCCTGAGCGCTATCGTCACCGACGCGCACCGACACCGGATCGTCATCCGCGATGCGGCCGTCTCCGTGATCATCTCCGATCATGGCGCCGTTGGTCGGAGAACCGATCATGAGGTAAACATACTCGACTCCCTCGTGGATCTCGTCTTGGGTGATAGCCACCCTGACTTCCTTTTCGGTCTGCCCGACCGGGAAGGTCAGAGTGCCCGAGGTCGCCGTATAGTCGTCGCTCGACACGGTCGGGTGGTTCTGAGTCTCGTAATCGACCCTGTGCTCTACCGAGCTGACACGGTCTAAGGTGACCGTGAATATCAACTCACCGCCTTCCGTCGCTCTCGGGTCGTCGACGAAGAAGCTTGGCGCCCCATCAGTGTTCCCGATCGCACCGATCGCAACGGTCTTCGCGCCACCCGGAACGCAATTGGGGGCTTGGTCCGTGAGCTCGATCTCCAGCGTGAGGTCATCCGCATAGACACCATCAACCTTTGTGGAGAGGCCGACGATGACACAGTTTGGCTCGTCGCACCCGATAAGCACGTCGTTCCCATCGGTACCAATGACTCGCCTGCCGGTCTCGGTGAATTCTATGCTGCCGGTCTTGGAGCCAAAATAGTTCGTCCCATGCTTGGCGCTGCCGTCGCTGATCGTGTAGTTCGCAGCGACGGGTGCCTCCTTGCCCCCTCGCTTGACGGCGAAGAGAAGCAACCCTCCTTCTGGAGTGTAAGCATTTTCGACAGTGAGATGGGGGCCCCCGACGACCGCCACTTCTTTCCGGTTGCCGGCCGCATCATAGCGGAAGCTCTTCGCCGGATCGCAGGCGTTACTCGTGCCGCCCTGAAGCCACTCGGTTGAGATTAACCGCCCTAGGGCATCATAGCCGTGGCTAACGACATCCTGCGCATGCGCCGCGCAGGCATGGAGCGACATCAGAGCCGTACCACTCATGACGCTGAAGCGCAGACGCGCCCGCAGCCGACCGCCCCCGCTCGAGCGGATCCACCGTCCGTTCACCAAGGATTTGCCCTCGCCCAATGTTCCCGGAAACAACCATCCGCGAATTCTAAACTGGTTGCAAGATGGAAATCGAAGAACCATAATTGTGCGTGGCAGGGATAGGGTGCGAGATGCGAAATCGAGTGATGGGTGCAGGGGTCATTTGCCTTGTGCTTGGCGCAGGCGGGCCGGCCGCGGCGCAAGCGGCCGGACAGCACGGCTGCGAGCGGCCGCGGGAGCTTGAGCTTTCCGAGCCAGTGGCGAACCAGTCGGAGCTAGAGCGCCTCGAGGCTGTTCACGTGCAGTACAGGAAGGAGAGCACGGCTTACATGAAGTGCTTGTCGGACTTCTTTGACGCAAACTACAGTGATCTGCCTCCGGAAGAACGTGAGGCGTTGGCTGCGGCCTTCCGGGCGGAGGCCGACCACCTAGACCGTAGCGTTCGTCACTGGAACATGCTCGTGCAGAACATTGTGGCGACTGACGAGGGGCAGCCTCGGGACGACTAGAGGAGGCGCTTTGGCAGTCCGGGGCCTGCCGCGATATCGGCGTTGGGAGCCATGCAACCCGTTCGAGAGCGGCAGGCCAAGGGCCCGCTTATGCTGCGCCCGGAGCACCTGATTGAGGGAGCGGCGACACGTCCGAGAGAGGCTTGGAGCACGCAGCGGAAGACTGATATTGTGCAAGAAGGCGTGACGGCATTCCTGAGCGGTTTGGTCGGGCAGGGCTTCCTCACGGACCCGGACCGGACGCGGGTGGAGGCCCTAATTGGATCCACGGACGAGCCTTGGGATCAGATCGTGTGCCGCCTGGGGTTGATGACCGAGGTCGCACTGACCGCTGCACTCGCGAAAGAGACCGGTTTGCCAATCGCTGAACCGCATTCTGAGGCCTATGCAGACGATCGGTGCAGCACCGCCTTCCTGCGCGCTGGCCGGGCCCTCCTCCTGCGAGAAAAAGGCGAGACAGTCATAGGGCTGGTCGATCCGTTCGAAAGCGGAGTCCAGGAGGGCGCATCCTTTGCGCTCGGAAGGGAGTTGATCATACGACTCCTGAGTGCATCCCGCTATGAAGCGCTGCTTCTTACTGTCGAGGCGATGGACAATTCGGAGGTGCTCTCTTCCGAGACGGCCGACGTGGCGTTCGATGCGGAGTGGCTTGCCGATATGGCGTCGAGCGAGCCGGTGGTTCGGCGCGTCAATGCTCTGATCGCCGAAGCCAGCGCAAGACGCGCATCTGACGTACACCTCGAGCCACACGAGGGCGGCTTCGCAATCCGGTCGCGGGTTGATGGCGTCTTGGGAACAGCGGGCCGCATGTCGCGATCGGAGGGGCTTGCGGTGGTCAGCCGGGTGAAGATCCTGGCTGACCTCGATATCGCCGAGCGCCGCCGTCCCCAGGACGGCCGCTTCACCTTCCCCGTTGCGGGACAGAAGATCGACCTGCGCGTCTCGACCGTACCGACCGACTACGGAGAGAGTGCCGTACTGCGCCTCCTCGACCGCTCCAGCGTTGCGCTGGACTACGCAAGTCTTGGCTACTCGGAAGCGCAAGCGACGACGATCCAGTCGTTCCTGCACAGGCCTTACGGCCTCGTCCTGCTGACTGGGCCGACCGGCAGCGGCAAGACGACGTCGCTCTACACCTTCCTTCAGGATCTCGCTGACGGCAGCCGGAAGATCCTCACCGTCGAGGACCCGATCGAATACCGCCTGGCGAGAATCTCTCAGAGCCAAATTGATCCCGCGATCGGCGTGACCTTCGCCAGTCAGCTGCGCTCGTTTCTGCGCCACGATCCGGACGTGATGATGGTGGGGGAGATCCGTGACATCGAGACGGCACGTATCGCCGTGCAAGCGGCCTTGACCGGACATCTGGTGCTGTCGACTCTGCACACGAACGATGCGCCCTCGGCGGTTACGCGCCTACGCGACCTCGGTCTTGAGGATTACCTTCTGGCCGCGACCTTGAACGGCGTCGTCAGCCAGCGGCTCGTCAGCCGCCTCTGCACGGCGTGCACCGGCAGGGGGTGCGGTGCATGTGGAGAGACCGGGCGGCGTGGCCGTGTCGCCGTCGCCGAAGCGCTCACCGTCAACGACAGCGTCGCGGAGGCCATCAGAGCAGGCGCACCCGAAGCCGTCCTGCGCGAAAAAGATTCCCAGTTCGTGCCGATCGCCGCTGACGCGTGGTCCAAAGCCCAGGCCAGCCTCATTGCGGCGGGCGACGCCGCGCGGGTCTTGGGTCAGCCCGTGACTGCCCCATGACCCGCTACGCCTATGTGGCCGAAGCGGCCGGCGGAGCGGTGATTCGCGGCAGGGTTGAGGCGGATAGCGAACGCGCCGTCATCGACGCTCTGTCCGCCGATCGGCTGCGACCGCTTTCGATCAAGCCGTTACGCGGCGAGATCCGTCTCGGTCGACGGACGGCGTCGATGCCGGTGACGACGCAGTCGCGACTCGTCAAGCGGCTGGCCGAATTGCTGAGCTCAAGCATTCCGCTTGCTGATGCGCTGGCTTTGATGGGGCGAGGAGAGGCGCAGGAGGCTGCCACTGCCCGGTCCCTGCTTGCGAGCGTGCGCTCGGGGCAGGATCTATCGTCCTCCTTCGCGCTCCTCGCCTCCCCCCCTCCTGCGCAGCTGCTGGCGCTGGTGGCTGTTGGCGAGGAGACAGGTACACTCGCACAGCAACTCTCGCGCCTCGCGGAGGAGCTTGAACGAAAGGTCGCGCTCCGCCGAGACATCATCGGGCAGCTGGTCTACCCAGCGGCACTCCTGGTGCTGATCCTCCTGACCCTTGTCTTTCTCGCCCACCTCGTCCTGCCTCAGTTCGAGGCGGTATTCGCAGGCTCTGCCGCCGTTCCGCCTCCCGAGACCCGCTTCGTCCTGGCTGCCGGCCGCTTCGTGAGAGAGTGGGGAGCACTCTTTCCTCTGGCGGCCCTGCTCTTGGTCCTAGTCTGCGTCGCTTCTCGCCGCGCCTATCGCGACACGTTCGATAGTCTGCTGCTCCGGCTGCCCTTCGTGGGTCGCATTCTCGCCCGGAGTGAAGCGGCCCGTTTCTGTCGGGCTCTGGGAGCGTTGACAGCCGGAGGGTGCGGTCTCGCCAAGGCTCTTCCTCTCGCGCGCCAGGGCCTGACCTTTCCGGTCTTGCGACGGCGCCATGCCAATGCTGCGGATGCCGTCCGCTCCGGCCTGCCGCTCTCGACAGCTCTGGGACGCGAGACACTGCTTCACGACGAAGCTCTCCAACTCGTCTTGATCGGGGAGCGGACAGGGCGCCTTGGACAGATGTTGCTCCAGGCCGCTGAAACCTGTGAAGCCGAGGTCACTGCAAGTTTGAAGAAAGCCACTGCCTTGACAGGCCCTGTACTGACCGCCCTGATGGGCCTCCTGACGGCGGGCGTGATCGCTTCGGTCATGACCGGTGTGCTGAGTTTGAATGATGCGGTCTACTGAAGAACAGGTGCGGGAACCTCGACGCGCAGTGCAGCAGCACGGGCTGACGCTGTTCGAGCTTCTTATAGTCCTCGCCATCCTCGCCCTCCTCGCGACACTGGTGGCACCGCGGGTCATCGGCTACCTTGGCAAAGCCAGAACCGACGTGGCGCGAACGCAACTGGCTAACATCGTCACTGCCTTGGAACTCTATGCGATCGATATCGGTGAATATCCAAGCGAGGCGCAGGGATTGACGGCGCTGGTGGAGCGTCCGGAAGGCCTATCGCTGTGGACCGGCCCCTATCTGCGTGAAGCTACAGGCCTGACTGATCCATGGGGGCAACCTTATCACTATGATCTTCACGACGAGGGCAGGCTTTTCACTGTCTCCACTCTCGGGCGTGACGGTGAGAAAGGAGGCGAGGGCGACGATGCGGACCTCACCAAGAGCTGAGCATCAGTTTGGGTTCACGCTCTTCGAACTCCTGATCGTGCTGGCCGTACTGGCTGCTGCAACGGGGATCGTCGGGTTCGCCTTGCAGGGCAACGGATCGTCAATGACGGTTCGCGGTGCTGCGGACCGATTCGCCAGTGACCTCTCCCGCGTCGCGACCGCGGCGCGCGCCACGGGAGAGGCAATGACAGTCGAACTCGCCACAGATGGATATACGGCAACGGCGCTCGGCATTGACGTGCGGCTCTCTCGCGGCGTTTCCCTGTCCAGCAGTGCCGGGACGTCTCTGACCTTCTACCCGGATGGATATGCGCAACCTGTCTCCGTCGTGCTGAGGCGGG
This sequence comes from Parvularcula oceani, assembly GCF_000733125.1. GTDB lineage: Bacteria > Pseudomonadota > Alphaproteobacteria > Caulobacterales > Parvularculaceae > Parvularcula > Parvularcula oceani. The sequence continues at coordinate 12,381 of NZ_JPHU01000017.1, forward strand.
GCGAGATCCAAAAGGTGGTTTCGATAGAGGCTTATACAGGACGGATCCGTGCCGAGTGAGCGCGGCTTCGCCCTCACGGAGGTGCTCGCTGCCGCTGCCATCGCGGCTGCTGTGGTCGCCGCGTCATCGGCCACGCTCGCCTCGACGGTGAGAGCTGCGGCACGATCGGGCACGATCTATGAACAGGGTCTGAGTCTTCGCAACGCCGAGGCCATGCTCCGCGCGGGTGTTCCCGCGGCCCAGGTGCGGCTCGCTCATCCGGCCGTCGAACTTGTCTCCGCTCCGGATCCCGCCAGCCAGAACGGCTGGCTTCCGCCGGGCGCTCTCGCCGCATGGTCGCTGACATCGACATCCGGCGAGACACTGACCGTCTGGGTGGAATCCCATGACTAGCCTTGGCCGGCAACGGGGCTTGACCCTTGCCGAGGTGCTGATCGCCACCTCTGCATTGGCGCTGCTGGCAGTTGTCCTCGCCGCCGCCATTCAGGGATCTGTTCGCGCTTCCGCTTCTGTCGCCTCAACGCTCGAGGGGCGTGATGAGATACGCACGACCGAACGCGTACTCCGCGATCTCGTTGGCAGGGCCGTCTGGACCGGGGTGTCCGAAGAGCGTTTCGGCTTCGCCGGCGAGCCTCGGAGCCTGTCCTTCGTCAGCCTCGCTCGTGACGGGGAGCTGGATCGGGTTGAGCTCGAGGGGAATGCAGGCCTTCGCCTGCAGGTGACCTCCCTGACTGACGGAGAGGATCTCATCTTCGCAGATGCACTGGCGCCGAACCTGCAGCGAGTGCGCTTCACCTATTGGGGGCAGAAGGGCGGACAGGCGCCCCGCTGGCATGGCGTCTGGAACGGCAACCGGCCACCCCGTCTCGTGCAGATGGAGGCGCGCCGCGGAGATGGCCGCAACTTGCGTTTCCACCTGTTCATCGACAGCGAGATGCCCATGATCTGCGCGTTTGACCCCGTGAGCCGCTCATGCCGGAACGCGACCGAATGAGCACACAACGGAGACTGCTCCGCCGATCGCTCCGCTGGTGGCGTAAAGGCCTCGCCTACGGCCTTCCCGCTCCCCTCGCTGAGCGGGTACGGCCTGCGACGCCGCATGTCGTCATCTTCGGAACAGCGCTATCGGCTGAGGAGCAGCAGCGCCCGGTAGAGGTGAGGCTCGAGGGATGCCATGCCTTCTGGACCGGACTGTCAATTCCTGCGGCGGGAGCGCGGCGGGCGAAGGAGGCAGTTGAACTCCGCCTGGACGAGCTTTCGCCGGTGCCCCGGAGCCACACCCGTTTCGGGATCGGACGCATCGTCAAAGCGGAGGAGGGGCGGCTTTGGGTGCCGGTCGCGATCGCCAAAGCCGATACAGTCGAATCCGCGACAAGGACACTGCCGCTGGCCGGCGGAACTGTAGTCGCTTCCCAGGACGGGCGGCACGTCGTTCTCGCGCGACGGGAAAAGGAGAGGCATCTTGGCACCCGAACCTTCTCCTCGCCCGCCGTCCTCGCCTCTTTGCTCTTCGTCAGCATGTTCGTGGGAGCCGTGACCTATACCGACCGCTGGGTGGACGCTGCCGGGCAGAAACAGGTCCGGCTTCTAGCTCAGCTGAGTGCAGTGGAGGCCGAGGGAGACCGACTGAATGCGCTAGCCGTGGAGCGAGACCATCGAACGCTGCGAACGTTGAGGGATTGGTTGGGCGCCTCGCCTTTGCCGCCGGACGCGATGCTGACCGAGTTCATCGTCGAGGACGGTTCCATCTCTCTCCGGGGACACCTGCCTGTCGGCGCTGATACGGATTCGCTCCGCTCAGCCGGTTCCTTCGAGGCGCGGGACGAACGGCGGCCAGGATGGGAGGCGTTCTTTTACAAAGGAACGAGCGATGGTGAATAAGCATGGGGTCTCTCATATGGCGCAAGCTGCAGCTGCATGGCTGATTTTGGCCGCCGTGACCTCCGGTGCCGTGGGAGCCGGCTTTGTGTGTGTGAACTCGTTCGCCTCGTCCTTGGCGGAGGCGCGGTTCGTTCATATGCGGAATGAGGATCTGGTTGAACGTCTCAGCCGAGCGGAGCAAGGGAGAGCAGCCAGCCTGCGAGGCCTGACTAACGGGCACGACAGGCTGCCGACGCAGAACGATGCTGAGAAGCTGCTCGTGGCTATGTCGGAGCGCTTGGCCGAGATCGGCAGCGACGTGGTGGTCCAGCCTGCTGTGCAGATCGCACAACAGGAGCCGTTCGTTTTCCTTCGCGCTCAACTTGCGCTCCGCGCGCCGCGAGGCCGCATCCACGAGGTGCTCGAAGCCCTTCAGAGCGACGGCGTTCATGTCGAGCGCCTGCGGTTCGAAGCGCCGGAGGCGAGCGGCCGTGTCATTGCGCTCGACGGAGCGATCGTTCTGATCGCGCGAAGAAGTGGCGAGGGGGCCGATGAGTAGGTGGCTAATGGTGCTGTTCGTCCTCGGGCTGCCAATTGGCCTGGGCACTGTTCTGCCGGTGCCGGCAGGGTCGCGCTCAGGGGAGCAGGACGCTCTGGACGCTGCTAAGGTGCGGCCAGTTCTGCCGGATGCGGAAGACCTCGATCTGCTTCTGGCGCGGTTCGACCGCATGGCGCTACCTGCCCAGAGAGACATTCCGCCACCGCCGCCGCCAGCCCCCGATCCAGCCGCGGCGTTACGCCGGGTACAGATCATAGGCATCATCGTTGCTGACACCGAGCCTGTGCTGCTCGCGCGCCATGGCGGCTCGCTGAGATGGCTGAGAGCCGGAGACTCCGCGGCAGGCTTTCGTTTCACCGGCATCGATGCGCGCTCCGCTTTGTTCTCGGACGGCGAGCGCACGGTGCGGCTCAGCCTTCCGGACGCTGCGGCGCAAGGCGTGCAATATTAATCGGGGAGAGCGAGGAAACGGAGCATATGGGCTTACGCTCCGGCTCTCCTCGTGGTTTTATGTCGTCAGGGAACGGGCAGGGCAGTACCGTGCGAACACATCGAGCGATCGCGATCGCCAGCGGACTGGTGTCGGCTTGCGCCTGTGCGAGCGAACCGCATGAGCGCTCGCCGCTGCGCGACGATCCTGTTCTCGAACAGCAAGCGCCTGACCTCGCCGCCGGCTCCAACTCGATTGAGGAGATTAGCGAGACGGCGGAGGCAGGGCTGGGCGACCAGGAGGATCGGGTTCTCTACCGAGATGCACGCAAAGGGACAGTCTTAAGGCCGGGCCAGGACGTTGGCCGTTATCTCGTCTCTGAACTCCAGCTCAACTTCGTCGAGGCACCGGCAGTCGATGTTGCCCGGACTGTCATCGGTGCAGCTCTCGGCGAGCCGGTGGCCGTCGCGAGCGCAGTCGACGGCAATATCACCCTCACCTCACCCGAGCCTCTCCCGGTGCGGCAAGCTCTCGGCAATCTGGAAACCGTTCTCGCAGCCTCGGGCCTGACACTGATCGAGGGAGAATCTGGCTTCCTCCTCACCCGGCTGGAAAGCGCTCAGCAGGGCAGTCAGACCGTCCCCCGAGGCGGCGTCGGCTACGGTCTCACCGTCGTTCGGATCAGTAACGCTGTTCCTTCACGTCTTGTCAGTCTCGTCCAGCCTTTCACCGCGAAGACGGTTCAGGTGACACCCGATGACACGCGGGGGCTGATCATGCTCCGCGGACCTGCTCCCGACGTTGCGCGGGTGGAGGAGGCGCTGCGCCTCTTCGACACGACGGAGCTGACCGACAAGGTATTCGGATTGTTCGAACTGCGCTACACGGAAGCAGCGGACGTCCAGTCGGAGCTTCTTCCTCTCCTGCGGGCCACCGCCGGCAGCGCTGCGGAACTCGTCGAGGTGATCCCGCTGCCGCGCCTCAACCAGCTCTTCGTGCTGACGCGGACCGACGATCAGTTCGAGCAGGTCCGCTCCTGGATCGCTCGCCTCGATCGTCCCGCTTCCGGCGATGAGCGACGCCTCTACTACTACCTCGTCCAGAACACGCCGGCTGACACTCTAGCCAGCCAGCTCGAAGCCGCATTCGAAGGGGGAGGCGGCCTCATCCGCACCGCTGGTGAGATCCCGGGGCGTCCGGAGCCGATTGCACGCGCTGCGCCTATCACGCCGATCCTCGATGCAGAGCGAGGGATCTCGATCGTAGCGGACGTGCTCAACAACGCCCTGATCGTCCGCGCGACCGGGTCCGAATATCGGGAAATCGTCAACCTGATCGAGCGTATGGACGTGCTGCCACCGCAAGTTCTCATTGAAGCGACGATCGCCGAGGTCACGCTCAATGACGAGCTGCGTTTCGGCATTCGGTACTTTTTCGAAGACGGGAAAGGCGCCGCGACGCTCTCCGACAATGCCGGCGGCGGTGTAGGCCCTGTCTTTCCCGGCCTCACTGCCACCTATTTCGACGGCACCGATGCCGGAATCGCGATCGACCTTCTGGCTTCGGTGACCGACGTCTCCGTTCTGTCCGCGCCGTCCATCATGGTCCAGAACAACCAGATCGCCAGTCTGCAGGTCGGCGACGAGGTGCCGATCGTCACCCAGCAGGCTGTCGCGATCGTCGATCCTGATGCGCCGATCGTCTCTACCGTCCAGCTGCGCGAGACGGGCGTCATCCTGGAGGTGAAGCCGCGCATCAACGCGTCCGATATGGTGGTGCTCGAAGTTCAGCAGGAGGTGTCGGAGGTGGCGCCGACGCGAACCGAGGGCATCAACACGCCGACGATTCAACAGCGTCAGTTCCAGTCCACGGTTAACGTGCTCAACGGCAGCACGGTCGCTCTTGGAGGGCTCATTCGCGAGACCGTTACGGATTCGGAATCCGGCGTGCCGGTACTTCGCCAGATCCCGCTCGCCGGGAACCTCTTCAAGTCGCAGAACCAGGCCCGGCGCAGGACCGAACTTATCGTCTTCCTGACGCCGAAGATTGTCCGGACCCCCGGTGAAGCAGACGAGGCTCTCCTCGATCTCAAGCGCGACCTCAGGAACCTCACGGTTCTGGAAAACTATGGGACCGATTGACAATCCTAGTCGCCAGCGAGGTGCCGCGCTGCTCATCGTTCTCTGGACGGCCATGCTGCTCGCAGTTCTTCTTACGACCGCGACCGAGCTTCTTCGAGCGGACTTGGCGGCCGGTAAAGCAGACCGCTCCGTCGCCTCCGAACGGGGGGCTGCGCGCAATGCCATGGCGGCGCTGATGCTCGCCAAACAGCGAGGTCGTGAGCCCGTCGAGGTGGTTGTCGATGAGGGAGCCTTCCGAGTTCGGCAGGGCACTCCCGGTCCCGTTGCGACGCTGAATACGCAATCAGCAGAGCAACTAGCTGTTCAGCTCGGGGAGCTTCTCGATGAGGAGCAGGCAAGAGCAGCCGCTTTCCTAATCGTGGATTGGCGAGATCGGGACGACCTGCTGTCCGATCCCACGGGAAAGGTAAAGGGGACAGAGCGCCATGCTGCAAACCGACCGTTTCTGACCGTCGGCGAGGCCGCTGCCCTTCTGGACCTTCGTGCGGCACAACTCACCTGCGCGCTCTCACGAGCGCTGGGGGAGAGTGCCCCCCTAACACAGAGGTATCCCGGTGACACTCTTCGCATGGAACTCGCTGCCGCTGACGGCGAAGGGCCCGTCCACGTCCTGAGGGCGCGTTATGCGGGAGGACAGAAGGGCAACATCTTGATCTCTCGCTCACTGCGCTACGGCCTGTCCGAAGACGTCTGTATCGGGGCGGCTGGCGCACCGGGGCGAGGGGGCTAGCCTCCGGAGAACCCGGTCGCTGCCTGGAGAACCAGCGCCACCACCAGGGGACCGAGCGAGGCGCCGATGCCAAGCCCATCGCTTCTGCGCAGGGCAGCCATGACTTCCTTGGGGGTCGACCACGCAGCTATGCGGTCCGACAGCAGGACGGCACCGAGCCAGGCTCCGAGCAGGAGCAGGCTCTCAAACAGTGCGTTGAGCGTGCATACCCCGTTGACGTAAAGCTTCGCAGATGTCGCTGTTTCCTCTCTCAGGAGAAGATCGGAGAGTGCCCAGCTCAGGTAAGCGCGGTCGAACATCAGGACGCTGATCAGAAGCAGGGCGGCCAGTGATATCAGCATGCTAATTCTCTCTTGGTGCTGAGACTTCGTTCCGCTCTGCGGTCGACGATCGGCGTAGGCGAGCATGAAGATCACCAGAACGGCACTGGTGCTCGCCGCCATATGAATGCCATTGCTGAGTTCAACGGCCTTTGTGAATCGCCAGGTGGTTGCCACCTCGGAGCCGGGGCTTGCGATGCTCTCCACCCCTCTTAGCATCTCGCTGCTGTTACCTATCGTCAGGACGAAGGAAATGCTGGCAGCAAGCAGCAGGAGGAACAGATTGCTCTCGGGCAGCTCGTCCTCGCGCATATTCTGAGTGACGTAGGTAAACGAGACCGCGAGGAGGCCAGCGCCGAGGGAAGCGCTGACGATCACAGAAGCTGAGAAGATCAGTGCACGTCCCCGTCGAGCGACTTCTGGCAAGTGATCGTTCTCGCCGCGTGCGTTATGAACGTCGACGACCGTGTCGACGTTCATAACGAGCAGGGCGAAGATGAGAAGCAGACCAGCTGCATAAAGGCTTGGGGCGATAAGCATACGCCACGAATTCGGATGCCTTTCCGTTATCTCGTTAGAACCGGCTGACATCCGCACCCCCTTCAACCTCTGCGGCAGGTTAGGCGCGGCAGGTCGCGATAGGCAAATCAGGCATGCTGCCATTTGCGGAATAGGGCGGCGCACCATTGAGTGGAGGATCTCCGATAGGTCCGAAGGGGAGGTGAAGCTGGGCGTCTTCCCTCAGGCGCAGGAGCGGAGCAGCAGTCAAGATCGGCTGCCAGACGCGAAGCCGGAGTTCGCTGCAATCTGCCGCGGACAGATGTACGCTCTGGCCCGCTATCAGGCGGGAGCCGTGAATGACCTGCAACCAGCCTCCAGCCTGGGAGGCGTGAGGGTAGCAGGCTTTGCCCGCTCAGGCAGCGAAATGGCTGGGGCCATTCTCCGTGGTGATCGTAATCAACGAGAGGGGCCTCTCGCCACTTGTCCGTTCGGTAAGCCGTGTGAGAGCATCGAGAAGAATGATCGTCGTCCGGCTCGGGCGGTCGATTGTGAGAAACGGAACCATCGGCTGGATCCACCTTTCATTGAGCGCAGTGAAGGCATCGCCAGCCTCCCGCACGGCCTCCGCCCCAAGGTCGCCTCGCTCGAGAAGTCTACCGGCAGCAGAGAATGCTCGCAGCATGTCGGTTACGGCCTTGCGAGCGTTCTCGATATCTCGTAACACATCTCGTCGAGCGGCACGCTCGGAGGGAGAGGCACTCCTCCTGAACCGGCGTAGCGCTTCCTGTGGGGGGTCGAGCAGCAGGTCGGCACCAGGCGCGGTGTCGGGCCCGTCACGCATTGCCCCGAGAAGCGCGCCGAGGTTTGCAACCAGTAGCTCGTCATGGCGCAGAAGGGCGTTGGCGACGACACGGCGAAAGTCCTGAGGTGAGCGCGCTGCGTAAAGGCAGAGGCCCTCAGAGGCGCGTTCGCCGAAATCGAGTTCCAGTGCGATGTCGCCAGCCAGGCGCATGCGCGGTGTCAGGGTGGACCGCTGTCGCGCAAGGCTGGCGAGCGCATCGGCGACCTGCTCCTCTCCCGCAGCGCCGATGCCGACCAGAGGTCGCAGAAAGTCCGAAAGATCCTCTTCGGTCAGGTTGCGCTCACCGAGGTGCGAGAGGCGGACACGGAGGCCGTCGGCACTGGCAACCGCCGCCTCTATGCCTGCCAATGCACCGGCGAAGCTCGCCACATTGCTCAGCTCGATCTTTCGGGTCTTCCTGCCGGACCGGGCCCGCCGCTCGATCTCGGCCCGCCCGAGAATCGTGATGCCATCGAGCGTCCGCTCGGCCTGGACGTCGACGAGCTGCTCGCCTCCGCCGCTGATGCCGATCGTGGCGAGCGAGAGAGACCAGGAGCTGGTCTCCGCCCGTTGCGTCCGCTGTCTCAGGACCGACCGGGTGAGGTGATCGGCCATGCCTGCTTTGCCTGAGACCGCTGCGGCCGGATCTGACACGAGGTTCTGGAACGCTGTCCGCGAGGCGGCATCGCGCTCGAAGCGATAGGTGGCCAAAGCCACCTCCTCGTGCTGCCGTCGGCGTTCTCTCGCAAGGCTGACGGTGAGAGCGATCGTGACATCCTCACTGGCAGCGTCGAGGATGCGGCTAAGCGTTGCCCTCGCTGCGCGCAGATAGCGGTGTAAAGCCGTTCCTGCGCCTGTATTGCTCTCGTCCGGACCAATTGCAGAGCGGGCCTCGACCGAGAGGTCACCGACAGCCTGGTTCAAGCGCTCTTCAAGTGTATCGAGTGCATCGGTGACGACCTCGCCCACAGAGTCGAAGACGGGCCCGACGATTTCGTCTGCTATCGCCTCGGTGAGGCGGCCCCTCAACGCTGGCACTGCCGCGAGATCATAGACGTCGACAGCATCATCAAGTAGCCTGGTCAGTCCCTTTGCCAGCGTGGCGACGACGGCCTCGCCCGGCACGCCGAGCCGGGCCGCGAGGAGGTCACGAAGATCGGATCCCCCGAGGCGTTCCTCGAGTAGCCGTTCAATGTGTTTTCGTAGCAGGGTACCGGGCTTCAGGAAGCGCTCGACCTCGACGAGCGCTGTGGCACTGCGGTCGAAGATGCTGAGCAGTTCGTGCAACTTGTTTGTCTCGAAGGAGGAGAGGCCAAGCGTGGTCTTCACACCAATCCCGCCACTCCTCCCAAAGAGAGCTTCTGAGCGAAGATCAGCCTGCAGACCGCCGCTTTCGCTCAAGGTGATCTCGAGCCGCAGCATGCGGTCGGAGTCGAATGCCGCTTGACCAGACAGGCTGATCGTCCCTGCCTTGAGGCGCACCGGCACGGTGATGGAACCGGAAGCGGCAAAACGCCGCTCGCGCCTGAGCGTCAACCCGCCGATCCTGACACCGCCGAGGTCGGTGGAGAGCTGGCGTTGGACCGCGTCGAGATCGTCTGGTCGCGCATCGAGTGCGGACAAAACCCGTACGGCGACGCCCGCAGCGCTCAGAGCCGGTTCGGACACGGCAATGGACCATTCCGCGGTCTCGGTGGTTCGCCCCTCGATCGTGGCTCCGAGTGCGGAGCGATCGGGGCCTAAGAGCTGGCGTGGCTGCGCCGAGATGCCGGCCCCGAAGCCCCCGAACATCACCAAGCGAGCGCTCGCGCCTTCTGCGGCGTCGGCGTGATCCTCGTCACCAGCAGGGTCGATGATGAGGAAGACGCCGCCCGATGGCCTGAGCGTCAGGTTGAGCCCTAAGGGCAGGGGAGTGGTGCCGGAACCGCTACCCGTCCTGCCGGCAGTCGGCTCCCCCCGGGGCCACCCCAAGGTTCTCTGAGGGGCTTCCAGCCGCTCAATGTCCTGGTGGGGCTTCAGCCATGCTCCGAGCCGCTCGTCGTCGACTGACGCAAGAAGCTCTGCAAGCGCCGCGCCTGGATGTTCTCCGCCGACCGCCCCCAGCGTGGTCCGCAGGTCGCCCTCAGCCCGCTTCTGCGCAAGTTCGTCAATGAAAGGCACGACCGCGGCGAGTTCAGCCCCCGCGAGCAACCGAGCGCCTTGAGCGACAATCCACATTTCCTCCCCCCTTGAGCAGCATCCCCGATCCGCGGACGCACACCATCGTTCAGCCATATGCTGCGCACTGCAAGCAGTAGTTGCATCGCGGACGCAGAGGTTCTTTCCTTCCGCGCAGCCGACAGGAGGGGTGACATGAAACGTTTAGTCGTCTGCTGTGACGGAACGTGGCAAAGTCTAGACAATGACTGGCCGACGAACGTGCAGCGCATCGCGCAGTTCGTTCTTCCGTCTGCGGAGGACGGAACGACGCAGGTCGTCTACTACGACGCTGGCGTCGGCGTCCGCAATCCCGTCGACAAGATCACCGAGGGCGCGTTCGGTCATGGCCTGGACTCCGAAGTCCGAGAAGCCTACCGGTTCCTCAGCCTCAATTTCGAGCCGGGCGACCAGATCTTCCTGTTCGGCTTCAGTCGCGGCGCCTACACCGTCCGCAGCTTGGCTGGGCTCATCTACTGCTGCGGCATCGTCAAGCGCAACAAGGTGCGGGCGATCCCTCGCGCGATGGAACTCTACCGCGACCGCGAAGTGCATCCGACTGATGACGAGTGCGAAAACTTTCGTCAAACCAACGCGATTCTCGAGGACGATGCGCCGCCAAAGATCACCTTTTTGGGATGCTGGGACACTGTCGGCGCGCTCGGCGTGCCTGACGCAGTGCCCTTCCTTCCGATCGACGACTGGTTCGGACAGAAATACGAGTTCCACGACCTCAAGCTCGGCTCGCACGTGCTGCACGCTCGACATGCGGTCGCCGTCGACGAGCGGCGGAAAGTCTTCGATGTCACGCGAATGCATCCGCCGTCCAAGCCGCGCGAGGGGTACAGCTTGAAGGAGCTGTGGTTTCCGGGCGATCACGGCTGCGTCGGAGGCGGGGAGAGAAGCTCGCGGCAGTTGTCGGACGGTCCGCTGTTGTGGATGATCGCGGAGGCCCGGCAGTTTGGCCTGGAGTTCGATGGCGATGAGATCGACGATTTCACCCATCCCGACCCTCTCGCAGACTTCACCTCCCGCCTCACCTGGCGTCACCACATGACCGGCCAGGACCACTGGCGGGACGGTCCCGTTTCGGCCGAGGCGGTTTCCGAAGAGGCACGCACCCGCTGGGACCGCCATCCTGGGGGGTATCGGCCTCGGACGCTTGAGCGAGCGCTCGACTTGGCTGGGAGATGAGAGAGGTCACCTCTCCAGGGGGCGCACAGCTCAGAGAAGTGGTCATATGCACTGGCTGGTGGCAGAGAGCCGGAAGAACCGAGAGTGTTCCGTCGCTTCATCTCGTCTTTAGTCTCTGTTAACCTCAATTATGGGACGCCAGGTTTGGGAGCAGGCTTCTACCGATGCGCAGGCGGCGGTGGGGTCTGAATCCCCATAACCTGCGGATCCTCGACAAGCCCGATCTCTAAGAACACTCCGTTCCCTTTTCCGGTGCGGTAAGCCAGACCGGCTACCAACCGCGTCATGAGACTCGTCGTTTGGAACTGCGCCATGGCGCTCGACAGGAAGTGGCACGCGCTGACGGCGCTCCGTCCTGACATCGCCATTCTTCCCGAGGCCGCTGCCCCGAAAGTGCTCGAGAGGAAGGGCGTCGAGCTGAGCGACGTCTCGACCTGCTGGGTGACGAAAGAGGGCGGCAGCCGGAACAAGGGCCTGCTCGTCGCTGGCTTCGGCGATTACAGCGTCCAGCGCATCGAGGAGGAGGAGCGGCTCTACGACATCTTCCTTCCCGTGCAGGTGGCGGGACCGGTGACCTTCGAAATGATCGCTGCCTGGTCCTTCAACCATCGCAGCGTCGGCACGGATGCGCCGCTTCACGCTGCCCTCGACCGGTACGCGCCGATGCTCGAACGCGGGGCGCTGCTCGCCGGCGACCTCAACAACAATGTCTTATGGGATCGGGGTCATCCGACACGTGACTTCCGCGGTCATGTCGAGCGTCTAGCGGCACTCGGTCACCGCTCGGTCTATCACGATGCGACCGGAGAAGCTTTCGGCGAAGAGCAGGCGCCGACGATCTACTGGCGCGACCGAACCGAGAACGGCCCGCGCTATCACATCGACTTTCTCTTCGAGCCTGAGAGCTGGCGGGCTGCTCGCGAGCGCTTCGAGGTCGGCGGCTTTGCAAACTGGGTCGGGAACAAGCTCAGCGACCATTGCCCGCTGATCTGCGAGTGGGATGAGGCGCTGCTGCCGCAGTCCCTCGCTGAACCGATTGCGTCGACTGCGTAGGAGAATGTTCGCCGCCCGCGCCGTCGACTACGGCGTGCCCCAGCTGCGCGAGCGCGTGTTCCTCATCGGCAGCCGGGGCGGCGTACCCTTCCGCTTCCCCGAGTTGACGCACGCGGACCCTGCGAAGCTCGACATGCTCGATGACCGCGAGCCGTGGCGGACGGCGTGGGATGCTCTCGGCGACCTTCCCGACCGGCCGAACGAGCCGGGGCTCGAGATGGGCGGCGCTGCTGCCTTCGATTCCCGGGGGCGAGAACTACCTCTGGTACACACCACGTGGTGGGACCTGAGCCTCTTCGGCTGGCGAGCTCGCTACTGGTCCTTCCTCCTTAAGCTCTCTAAGCGCATGCCGTCCTGGACGATCCAGGCGCAGCCGGGCTCGGCCATCGGACCGTTCCACTGGACGAGCCGCAAGCTGTCGAGCCGCGAGCTGTGCCGCATTCAGACCTTCCCCAACGACATCGCCTTCGACTGCGGACGGACCGAGGTGCAGCGCATGCTCGGCAACGCCGTACCCTCACTCCTGGCAGACGTACTCGCTCGCGAGATCCGCGTGCAGCTGCTCGCCGAGGGGGCGTGAGGGAACGCCAGGTGTCCTGCTCCGCGCCCTCGGCCTACTCCCACGCCTCGTTGAAGGCCTCGAGCCACGCGGCGTACGCCGCGCCGGTTGGGTCACCTGCGACCAGGATCGTCACGCCCGCTCGCATCGCAACCAGAAGCTCGTCCGTAGACATGCTGCAAACCGGGGAGATGGTGGCGATGAAAGTCGGAAGCGGTAGCTGAGCCGGTGCGTCGCGCGGCGGGCGTTCATCTTGTGCTTCGGGGCCGCCCTGCGGATGCGGCGCATGAGGGCACTGCGTTCGGCAGGGCTGAGACGATCACTTACGTCCGTAGCGAGCGCTCTTCCGCCGGCACGCGCAACGGTCATCAATCTACCCGCGCCACGTGTGATCCTTCTAGGTGTTGTGGATAAGTCTTCCTGGCGACGCTAGGCCTAGCGTCGCCAGACTACGCAGGTCCCGCTTGACTATGCTATAATGGGACACGGCCCGGGGTGGTCCTGGGCCGAAGTTCAGTCCGCCGGTAGTCGGCTGTGCGCATCCAACGCGAGGGCGTCTTCGCCCAAGTGGTGCGGCGCGACAACCGGCGGACGCATTGCGAAAGGAGCTTCGCTGTGTCGAAGCAACGTAAGGTCGTCGGCGCCCGAGCCGATAGCGAGGGTGACATCACGCACGTCCGACTTGAAGGCAATCAGCGGTTCACCTCAATAAAGAAGGCGATGGAGTTGGCTGATAGGGGAGAGCTGTCGAACGCTCACTCCGTGAGGCGCGGCAACGCTAAGCCGCACCTTCGGACGAACCCGGACAGCCGGACGAGGAACAACCTCGACCACATGGCCGGCGACACTTGACAAGGGGAGGGGGCGAAGGTGCTGCTCTCGCCCCCTGAATCGTTATGGACCGAGAAGAGTGGTATCGAACCCGTCATGACCGAGAGCTTGATCGACGGGCAGCTCTCATACGCGGTGCCAGTGTACCAGCTGGCATTGCAGGGGGTTTCGGTGCGGCCGCGTACAACGCTCTGGTCGGGATCAGCTGGCCTCTAAACTTCTTTGACTGGGCGAAGGTCTATCCGATCGTCGTTGCCGCCAGCTATTTAGGGCGAGGATATTTCAGACTTGCGCGGGTCTTTACAGTTTGGGGGTTACACTACCCAGCGGTTCCAAAGCTATTCAAAGACTACTACGATAAGCGACTTGCATATCATAAGGGAAAAGATGATGCCGATCCTTCGGCTAAGGCTACAGAAGATTGGAATCATATACTTGTAGACGATCTAATCGAATGTGCATCCGATAACTTCCGGGAGAACGGTGAACTCTCTGAGGAGCTAAACCGAGCCAAGGTTGATGTCGTCGCAACTGGATGGTGGCTTTCAGCCGTGTACGGTATTATTGTGATCGAAAAGATCTTCACCGGATAGCACCCGTAGGGGGGTTCAGGATGAGTAAGGATGAGAACAAGCAGCCCAAACCGGAGGAGCGTGAACGCGACCGCGAGACAGATCGTCCCCGTCGAGAGTATGTCAAAGAGGATGTGAACAAGCCCACTAGGAAAGGCGGCCAATGAGCAAAGATACCGAAAACACGCCCGAAAAGACCAGCGAGCAAAACTCCCCGCCAACGGATGATCGCCCGCCTCGCACTTTCCAGCGTGATGATCGCCTCCCGAGTAAGAAGTAGCTTGTTGCAGCTTGAACGGGCGGTGGCTCATACCACCGCCCGTTCAAGCAGGCGAGATGACGTCGGCGGCTTTCATTAAGAGGGCTCTTAACGCATCGCGGTCCACCTCCCTCGCTTCACGTCCAATCGACGAACTCCAGTGCTGTTGACCGGGGTTAACTGCCTCTTCCCTCAACTCCCGAGCAGTTCGGTCCCGAACGTCCGGTTCGAGATTCGATACCTCCGCGAGAGCGGCGCGGAGACAAGCTAGCATCTCTTCGGGTTCCGCATCATCGTCAGCAACTACAAGGACCGCGAGCGCGCACGTTCCCCTCGGCAGAATCGCCCACCCCTGACCGTTCGCGCCGCCTTCGACGGTCCACTTCAGAAGAATCTCGCGCGCAGCGGATGCGACATCGGCAGCTCCGCGCCGCTGCGCTTCGAGCGTCGCCTCGAAGAGCGTTTTGGTCATCTGGAAGGCCTCGACGCGGTGGACCGTACCCTCACTACGCGGAACCCAGGAGAGAACAGAAATCAGCCAGCGAGCGTTCCGTCTCAGTTCGGCCCGAACGTGATCACTACAGGCAGACGCATTGGACAGCGCGACGAGCACTCCCGTCATGCTTTTGATGCCACTCACGAGGTGGAAGGCCAGTCCGGACTCACGCTCAAGCGCTAGCAGAAGGAGTTCCTTGTAGGTCCGATACATGCCGTCCGACCACTGCGCGAAGTTGCGAAGGATCTTGCGAGCCTGCTCATCGTCCGCCCGGGCGGCGATCGCGGCGTTCGCTAGCTCCACGACTTGAGCATGCAGCGCTGTCGGTGAGGTCATGGAGTAGTAGGGAGCGAGATAGTCATCGTGCTCCCGTGCGGGAGGGGCCTCAGGGACAAGCTTCATCATCGTCGTTGCGACGAACGCCACGTTGTCTCTAAGGCGCTGACCCGCGTGCTTCACATCGTGGTGCGGCGTACGGAGGAGCTGCATCGTGAGGCGGGCGAGCTGCTCCATGCCTTCAAGGGTGGCGGGGCGGTGGTCGGGCTTCACGACGGCAGCTGCTGAGATGCTAGTGATCTTGCTGGCGAGTGTGGTGATTGCGTTCGGTCCCTCCACGACTAGAAGAGCGCCGGCCGATCGGCCCATCAGGCGCAGGCCCTCCATCAGGACATCAGGCATCGCCTTCAGTAGGACACGCTCGACCTCTCCGGTCAGGTACGCCGCCGCGAGATGGGCATGCGTCCGGGTAGCCATCTCGTCGCCGTAGTCGATCTCCAGGTAGGTATGAACGAGGCCGTGGAGGGCGCCGAGGATCTGACGAACAAGCTCTTCATCCCCTGCGTCCAAGGCCGCTCGTGCATCCTGCCGCAGCTGCTCGAGCGACAGGTTCACAAAACCTTCCGTCGCAAGCGGGGTGGGTAGGAACGGGTTCTGAGGGAAGAACGTCCGACCGCGTGCCCGCACGTAGGCGAAGTTGATCTCGATGATGAGCCGCAGCGCCTCGCGGGACACTTCGTGATCGCCTTGGCCGGCATACCGACGGGCCAGAACGGCCGCGTAGGACACTCCTCGCTCAGCTGTTCCCGACCATTCGGGGTTCAGTTTGAAGAAGGCGAGGCGGGCTGGGTCTGTCCCTTGCCTGCGCAGCTTCGGAAGCTCCTGATCGTTCGCTTCCATCACGAGCGCAGCACGTGAGGCTCTGCGTCCCCACCGGCGCGCCTCCCGCGCAACGTCCCGACGAATGAACGCGAGCTGCTGGTGGGGACTGATCAGGGCTAAAGCGCGCCGGTAGGTGTAGAGGAATAGGAAAAGAACCACGGTCGCTGCAGTCAGAGCGACCGCGAGTACAATCGGCGCCGCAGCCGGAGAGACCAGAAGTGAGGAAGTCGCGACGGCTAGGGACAGCACGAAGGTGGCGGCGAAAGCCCATAGGAGGCGAGCGTCTGCCCCGAACCGCCGGAACAGGCCGAACGGCATCCGCTCCACGTTCACCTGCATCGCGAATAGGACGAGCGACGACACGATGGCCGAAGCTCCTAGAAGCGCCGCGCCCGAAGAGACGAGTAGGGCCCGGACAGCCTGCACATCGACTTCGCCGAACACATAGACCGCATCGATGATCGTTGAGGTCCACAGGACGATCAGGGGAACGCCAATAATCATGAGGAGCAGCCTCGTGATCCAAAGCAAACGCCGACGACCGGTTGCCGCTCGTCGAAAGGCGTAAGCAGCTCGAAGGCCCGCAAGTTCAGCTCGGGCGGAGGTTCGGGAAGCAGCGGTAACAAGCGCCGCGATGGGAACCCGTGCTTGGCTTACGATGAGGCGACGCATAGCAGACCCGCGACGCGCGGCGGGCCAAACTCGGGCGACCCGCTTCCGAATGCTTGATCTTAGTACGAGGACGGACCGAAGGAGTCGACGCACCTAAACCATCACCCGCTCGACCTCGTGGAGCGTCACCTCGTCCGCCCGCCGATCGTAGAGCTGGGTCGTCCGCGTCGAGGCGTGCGCGGCCCCCTTCCGCTCGCGGCGGGGTTCGTAGGCAGGACGTGCGCGAGGACGAGCCGGTCCAGAAGGTGCCGCACGGCCGCCTGCTCCTGCTTTACGGTCGGCACCGCGTAGCGCTCGGCGAGCGCCTCGACATGCGCGGCCACGTGCATCGAGCGGACGTCGCGGAAGTCCGTTACGCCGCGCGCCTCCAGGAACGCGAACAGACGCGCCCCTGCCCGGGCGTAGGCCCGCCGGGTATTTGGGTTACGGATCGTCGCCGTCACGAACTCGGCATACGCGCAGGCTGCGTCCTCGTCGGCGTCCGCCACTAGACGTGGGACGAGAGGTGGGGGGTCGGACGCGACCGGGGCGGGCAGGGGGACGTCGAAAGGGAGGAGGGCGGTCGTCATGCACCGCCCCTCAGGGCCGCGATGCTCGCCGTGACGGCTGCCGTCGAGACGGCCGTGGCCGCCGCCTTCCACGTCTCCAGCGCGGCCGTGCCGCCGACCTTGCCGACCGCTTCCTTCGTGCTCGACCACACGCCTTCGTCGTGGATCGTGTCGAGGAAGTCGTGGCCTTTCCAGGTCAGCTCGACAGGATCAGAGACCCGCCGCGCCAACCCCCTCACGGGAAGTTCGCTTTGCCGCGGCCGTTCTATCTGAGGAAGGAACCCAGCTTGCCGAAGCAGCGTCAGATGGTGGTCAATCTCGTCTCGTGCATACCCGTCGATGTTAGGCATCCCGCGCGCGATCGGGCCTTGCGCCTCGATCGCAAGGAGTAGCTGCCGTACGAGGTCCATGTTGCGTTTCATGGCTTGCCCCCGAGCGAGCGAAGCAGGTCCTCGCCGCTCGGCGTTAGCTCGTCAGCAATGTGCACTTTCGTCCCTTGGAAGTACGTTGATGGACCAGATACGTGCCCCTCGGCGATCAGCCTCCCGACCTCCTCGTTCACTGCCGCCCCGCCGTCGTCCGGCCCGATGCCAATCAGGTCCGGCCGGCTTTTGCTGCGGCGAGCCTGAGCGACCTTCTGAAGAACGGGGAGGGTGAGGGGGCGAGTGCTTGTCATGCGTCTAATTCGAGCACGTCCTGACCCGCCGATAAAGGACGTTATCGGCGGGTTGTCGCTCAGCTAGCTTGGCGTTTTGCCGCCTTGAAACCCGGATCGCTCGCGAGAAACGCTCGTATCATGTGCGGGGCGAGCTGTGACGGCGTTTGCGTCTCGCCGTACTCTCGCTCGTAAGCTTCGGCGTAGAGCTTCAGCTCTTCGGCGAGGTCCGGTCCGATCGTGAAGGTCAGGCGGACGGGCTTGCGGGCGACTTCGCGGCCGAGGCGGAGGGTCTTCTTCGTCATCGTTGGGTTCCTTCGTAGGGGGGCAGAGGGAGGGCGCGCTCGACGACGAGCGCGAACTCGAAGCCGGCGCGGATGCGCAGCGTGGGTTGGGCCGTGGCGCCTTGCTGAACGAGGGTTTGGCCAGCGGCGTTGGTCGTGCCTTGCAAGGCCTCCCGGACGGCTTCGGCGGTTCCGCCGTCGCCGCTCACCGCCAACTCGCTACCGACACCGAGCAGAGAAGAGAGCAGGCCGGCGCGGACGAGGCGTCCGGTGTGGCGATCGACTTCGTCTTCGAGCCCGGCGGCGCCGGTCGGATCGAGGGCAGGCAGATCGGACAGAAGCACCTCTTCGCCGTTCGGGAAGACGAGGCGGTTCCATCGGACGTCGGCGCGGGATTGGAACGCGCCGACCTCACTTCCGTAGCGACCGATCAGACGAGCGCCGCGCGGGATAAGAACGGCCGCGCCGGTCTGGCTGTCCACGACATCCTCGGTCACCTGCGCGACAGCGGTGCCGGGGAGGTCGGAGTTCACGGCCGTCAGCAGGCTCGCGCGGACGACCGTCCCCGGGGCGAGGTAGGTGCCCGTCGGGGTTGTGACATCGTCAGGCATGGCGGCAGCAGAACTGTCGCCGGCAACGAGGCCGGTAAGCCTCTCGACCTCCGTTGTCCCGCCGCGGCTGCGCAGAGTGAAGAAGACGTCGGCCTCGCGAGCCGCCGTGGTGATCCGGGCCTGCCGAATGCGCTCGACGCGCGCTGCTTCGCTTTCCGCATCGGGTAGGAACGGCATGTCGGTTTCGTCATAGGTCGGCAGCTCCGCAGCGGCGTCGATGCCGAGCGAGCGCTCGGTCTCGATCAGCCCGCCGCCGAGATCGCCCGGGAGGGGCGGACCGAGTTGCGGCACGCGGGCAGGCATCGGACCGGACGGTAGTGGCGCTGCCGCTTCTTCGTAGCTTCGCGGTAGGCGATCGATGGCATCGGTCGTCGGCTTCGCCGTTGTCGTCGGTAGTAGGGTCGGATCGGCCGTTCGCACGCTCGGCGGCTTCAGCGCGAACAGCATAGCGCCGAAGATCAGGCCGGTCCCCGCAGCGGACCCGCCAAGTATCGCCTTTCGCGACAGCCGCACGACGGGTCGTGGGCGAGCACGTAGCGTCAGGCCCTCGACGGTCTCGACGGTGGCGGCCGCACTCATCGCTGACCTCCGGTCCGCTCGATGCGGACGCGCTGCTGGCGCTTGCCGCCGAGGCGCAGTTCGGCGGCATCGAAGAGGCCGTCGACGACGTAGGACTGACCGCGGACGCGGTAGTTCACGAGCGAGGGTTCGTCCTCGTCCGTCAGGACGAAGAGGGGTGGCCGGACGGCCGCTTCGCCGCCGTCCGGCATCTGGACATAGGTTCGCGTCCCGTCGTCGAAGGCGCGTAGCGGACGCCAGGCGGGACGGTCGCCGCTGATCCGGTAGGCGAAGTTGAGCGAGCCGACGTCGACGCGCTCTGCGACCGTGTTCGCTGCCTCACGTTCTGCCGCGGCAGCCCGCCCGCGAAGGGCGAGCAGATCATCCTGCGGATACCGCCAGGACAGGGCGGCCATGTAGGTGCCGTCGGTCGAACGAAGCTCGAGGTGATAGGCGCGGCGGTCCGTCGTGACGACGAGGTTCGTCGTCAGATCCGGACCGGTCGGTTTGACGAGGATGTGCGTGCGCGCCCCTTCCTCACTCCCGGACGTCGTGTCGCCGAGCACCCAGCGGAGCGTGTCGCCCGCGGACACGTCGACGAGCCGTTCGCCCGGCTGCAGGGCGATGTCCGTGATCTGCTCCGGCGCAGCGTAGACCTGGTAGAGCGCACCGGGGGCGTAGTCGTAGACCTGGATAGCGTTGAGGAAGCGATCACCATCGGGCTCCACGCGCGCTGCGGTCGTTCCGGAAAGAACGGCGGGGGCGCCGGTCTCGGCCTTCGCCGCGGCTACGGCTTTCGGGCGAGGCTTCAGCTGCCCTGGCAGGGGGAGAGGCTTCGGGACCTCGACGATCTCGATCGCTGGCGGCGCCTCCTCCGCTAGCGTGGCCGGGACGAAGGCCGGCGCAGCTTTAGTGGAAGGGCTCGGCGTGGTCGCACAGGCGGCCAGGGCCGTACTCATTAGCAGCGCGGTAGACGTTGCCATATCGTTCTTAGAACGGATCATCGGGTTTCTCCGGTGGTGAAGTCGCGGGACCAGTCGAAGGCGTCGACGAAGATCCCGAGTGGGTTGGCGGCGAGGTCGAGTTCGGTTCGGGGTTCGCGGCGAATGATCGTCAGGACGGCCGAATAGGGTTCTCGACCTGTGAAAGCGCCGTTCTGGTGCGTGGTCTCGGTCCAGCGCAGCTGGAACGATGAGGGCGATGCGCGCACGACGCTGACCACCTCGACCGTGACCGTCTTCTCGCCGACCTTGGCGAAGGGGTCATTGCGCAGTGCGTAGTCGTTGAGCGTTCGCGCGGCCCGGTCGGTGACGTACTCGTAGGCGTCGAGCCAGTTCTGCCGGACGACGATTGGGTCAGTGCTCAGGGAGCGGACCTTCGTCACGAACTGGCTGAGATGGTAAGCGACCTGCGCATCAGTCGGCTCGTAAGTGCGGGCGGCAGCACCGACGGCGCGGACGGCGCCGGAGGCCGCGACCTCGACGACGTAGGGCGCGACGCGGGGCTGGTTCGCCATCACGGCCATGCCCATTACCGCGATCGCGGCGCAGGCGGTGCTGCCGAGGGCGGCGATGCGCCAGTTCTTCGCCTGTACGCGGGCCGAGCCGATGCGCTCGTCCCAGACCTGCGCGGCCTTCTGGTAGGGCGTGACGGGTTCGGGCGTCGCGCCGTAGCGCACGCTGGGTCGTTTCCAGATCATGGATCAGTCCTCCTGCTTCAGGTTGGGGTTCGCTCCGCTGCCGGGACGATCGCCGTCGGCGATGGTGCGGGCGGTCATGGAAGTGGCGTCACGGGCGGCACCTGCGCGCCCTGCCTTGCGCGCCCAATCAGGGGTCACGTCTTGGCTAACCGGGCTCGCTACGGACGACGCGGTGCCGCCGATCGAACCGGTGGATGAACTGCCGCCGGTCGCGGCGAACGCTGAACGCTCGCCGGCAGTGAATGACGATCGAACGCCTTCGGTCGCACGGGTCGCGACGCCAGATGCGCCGCTCGCCACACTGCCACCCGCTGCTCTAGCGACGCCGGTGAGACCGGCAGTGGTCCCTTTCAGCCCGGATGCGCCGGACGCGACTTTGGCCATGCCGAAGGCGGCCGTCGCGCCGCCCATCGCGCCAGCAGCAGCCTTCGCCGCGGCGCCCGCACCGCCAGCGACGACGCCTGCCCCAGCCGTCGCGCCTCGGGCCGTGCCTGCTGCAATGAGCCCGCCGCCAATGCCAACGGCCGCCGCGGTACCGACCGCTGTACCCGCCCCGAGCTGCGGCGCGCCCGAGACGAGGCCGTTTGCGATGCCTGGGCCAAAGATCCCGAGAGCGAAGAGGGAGAGGCTCGCGAGCATCATCCCGAGGCCGTGGTCGAGGGTGATCTCGACACCATCAGGAGGGAGCATTCGCTCGAAGACGTTGGTGCCAATGCCGACGATGATGGCCAAGACCATGACCTTCACGCCGGAGGCGACGACATTGCCGAGCACTCGCTCCGCGAGGAAGGCAGTCTTGTTCCAAAGAGCGAAGGGGATGAGCACGAAGCCGGCGAGCGTCGTCAGCTTGAATTCGATGATGGCGACAAAGACCTGTACGGCGAGGATGAAGAAGGCCGCGACGACGATAAGCCAACTGAGCAGCAACGGGACGATGACGAAGAGGTTGGCAGTGACCTGACGAAACCCTTCGAACTCAGCCACGGCGTCGAGGAACACCTCGGCCGCTGCGGCGCCGGTGTTCGCAACGAAGCCCGGTGACAGTAGCTTCATTGGAGTGATCGTGCCGCCTGAAGCCGTGATGCCGAGCTGCGCGAAACTTCGAAATACGATGTCAGTAAGGGCAGAGAAGTTCCCGATGACGAGCGCGAAGAAACCGACGTAGAGCACCTTCTTCACGAGCGATTGGACGACGTCCGTGCCGGCGCCCCACGCCCAGAAGAGCCCGGCGAGGGTGATGTCGAGCGTGACGAGGAAGGTCGTCAGGTAGGCGACGTCCGGCTGCAGCAGGCCGAAGCCGCTGTCGATATACGTGCTGAAGGTCTTCAGGAACGTGTCGATGACGCTAAGGTCGTCCATGATCTTCGGTCCGTAGGCAGAGGGAGAGCGTGGCGTCGCGAGCGGACGCGAAGTATGCGGGGCGCCGGGGGCGCGGTGTCTGGGAGTGAGAGAGCGGAGCAGCAACCAGCTGCTCCGCAACCGGGTCAGCCCGACGGGGTGTAGCGGTTGCCGTCGCCGCGGAAGCGAGCGAGCCTGGCCTTCGCAGCGGCTGCCTCGGCAAGGTCCGCGGCCTGCGCCGTCGCATCCGCTCGAGCCTGCGCTGCGAGGAGCGCCTGCGTCTGCATCTGCTGCTTGATGGCAAGCGCCTGCATCTGGTTGCCGGCTTGCAGAGCCGACAAGTTGCCGGTCGCGCCCTGGCTCTCGCGGAAGAGGTCTTCGAGCGTGATCTGGTCAGCGCGCAGCGCGTCGATTGTCCGGACCTGCGCGCGAAGGCTGTCCTCGACTGCCGCGTGGTTAAGCCCGAAGCGCGTGGTTGCGTCTGCCGCGAGCGAGGCGGCGGTGACGACATTCGGATCGTAGCTCGCGGAGAACACGGTGCCGTAGGCATCGTCAATGCCGACCGCGTCGTAGGCGATACCCCTCGCCGAGCCGATCAGGGTCTCCAGTTCGTAGAGGTCGCGGCGAAGGTCGGACATGACCGAGGTCGGTAGGGTGCGTAGGTCGTTCGCCATGTTCTGCAGCATGCGCGCCTCGTTCGCGAGCTGGCGCACCTGGTTTTGGATCTGCCGCAGCGTCCGCTCTGCGGTCAGGACGTTCTGCGCGAGGTTGGTCGGGTCGATGACGATGTCGCCGACGCCGAAGAGCGCGTTGGCGGACGGCAGCGAAGCGATGCCGAGGGCGGAGACCGCAAACAGGGCGGCGAGGGTCTTCTTCATGCTGAGGCTCCTTCGGTGGTGGCGGGGAGGCAAAAGTGGTCGGTGAGCAGGTCGGCCGCCCAGAGCAGGCCGCGCCCGGCGAGCCAGTCAGCGGCGAAACCGTCCGCCCCTGCGTGAGCGAGAACACGGTCGATCGCGCGCTGGTCATCCGGGGAGGCTACTGCGCAGAGCGCGAACGCGACCGGACCGAGGGCCAGGTCGAACAGCCGGTTCCCGCGCGGCGACTGGTAGTAGTAGTGCCGCTTGGGCGTCGCGCTGGCGACGATCTGGACCTGACGGTCGTTGAGGCCGAAGGCGCGGTAGGCGCCGAGCGATTGCGCCTCGGTTGCCCGCTCGTTCGGAAGGAAGATGCGCGTCGGACAGCTCTCTGCGATGACAGAAGCGATCGGGCTCGACTCGATGTCGGCGAGCGACTGCGTCGCGAACACGACGGAGACGTTCTTCTTACGGAGCGTCTTCAGCCAGCCTTTGATCCGGTCCGCGAAGAGCGGGTGGTCGAGGAAGGTCCACGCCTCGTCGAGGATCAGCAGCGTCGGCGAGCCGTCGAAGCGCGCCTCGAGCTTATGGAACAGGTAAGCGAGGGCGGGCGGCACGACAGCGGGCGCCTCCATCAGCGCTTCGGTCTCGAAGCACTGAACGCTGGCACCGGCCCCGCCGAAGCGGTCCTCATCCGCATCGAACAGCCATCCATAGGCGCCATCGATGGTGTAGGGGCGCAGCGCGTCCCGAAGGGTGCTCGACTGCAGCGTCAGCACGAGCCCGGTCATGGTGCGCTGTTCGTGCGGCGCACCGGCAAGGCTGCCGAGCGCGGTCCAGACGGCATCGCGAATGTCGGGCGTGACCGGCAAGCCCTGCTCTTCGATCAGGCCGCGCAGCCAGTCCGCTGCGAAGGTTCTGCCCTCGGGCGTGTCGATCGCGCGCAGGGGCTGGAAGCCCTGATCCTCGCCGAGCCGGTAGTGAGCGCCGCCCATAGCGAGCGTTGTCGCACGAGCGCTGTTGCCGCGATCGAAGGCGAAGACCTGCGCACCCTCGTAGCGCATGAACTGCAGCGCGATCAGCGACAGCAGGACGGACTTGCCTGCGCCGGTCGGGCCGACAATCGCGGTGTGGCCGACATCGCCGACGTGAGTGGTCAGGCGGAACGGCGTCTGGCCTTCCGTACTAGCGATCAGCAACGGTGGGCCGCCGAGGTGGTCGTTCCGTTCCGGCCCCGCCCAGATCGAGCCAAAGGGCATAAGGTGCGAGGCATTCAGTGAGCTGACGAGCGGGCGACGGACGTTTGCGTAGGCGTGGCCCGGTAGGCTGCCGAGCCAAGCGTCCACCGCGTTGAGATCCTCATCGATCGTCGCGAAGCCCAAGCCCCCGAGCGCGCGCTCGACCAGCTTCGCCTTCTCGGACAGCCGAGCGGCGTCCTCGTCCGCGATCACGACGCTCGTCGTCAGGTAGCCGTAGCTCGCGTAGTCCGCGCCGAGCTCCTGCAACGCTTCGTCCGCGTCGGCGGCCTTGTTGTCGGCGTCCGTGTCGACGAGAGCGGACCCCTCCTGCGTCATCGCTTCCTTGACGAGCGCGAGGACACCCTTGCGCTTCGCGAACCACTGACGCCGCAGCCGGGTCAGCTCCTTCGTCGCCTCCGCTTTGTCGAGCGGCAAGAAGCGGGTGGTCCAACGATGTTCGAAGGGCAGCGAGGCGAGGGCGTCCAGTAGGCCAGGCTCGGTGTGCGGCGGTAGGCCGAGGATGGTGAGCGTCTTCAAGTGTCGGTCACCGAGTGTCGGCGCGAGCCCGCCCGTCAGCGGCGTGTCGATCAGGAAGGCGTCGAGGTAAGCAGGAACGTTCGGCCGCCGGATGGGGTGACCCTTCGTGCTGACACAGCCGTGCAGGAACGTGAGGGTCTCGTCGTCGTCGAGCGGCGCGAACTCCGGACAGAGGTCGGCGAGTAGGTCGAAGGTCCGGTCCGTCTGCGTGCGGAAGCTCGCGAGGTAGTCCCAGTAGGAGGGTCCAGCGGCCTTCGCCTCGTCGGACCGCTCGATCAGCAAGCCGGACAGCTTCCGGCTCGCCTCCGACGGCGGCAGGTAGGTCAGGGTTAGATAGGTCTCGGTCGCGAAGTGCTCGCCCGCCGCTTCGAACTGGCCGCGCCGCTCTTCGTCGACGAGCCAGGCTACAGGGCAGTCGAAGGTGCTATTGGGGTAGCTCCGAGCTTCCCGGCGCCGGGCCTCGAAGTGGATGGCCCACCCGCTGCCGAAGCGGCGCAATAGGTTGTTGATGCGGGCGGTCGCTTGCACGAGCCCTTCGGGCGTCGTGCTGCCGAGGTCCGGTCCGCGGTAGCGGGCCGTGCGCTGGAAGCTGCCGTCCTTGTTCAGAATCACCCCCGGCGCGACGAGGCAGGCCCAGGGCAGGTAGTCCGCGAGGATTGCAGGCCGCGCTCGGTACTCGGCGATGTTCAGCATGACAGGTATGCCTTGTGCTTCAAGTGACGGGTGGCGACGGGGACGAAGTCCGGGTCGCGCTTGGTGGCTCTGACGGCGGCGCCGTGGCCGAGCGCCCAGATCAGGAGGCCTGGCACGAAGAGCTGCAGGCCGATGCCGAGCGCGGCCGCGAGCGTGCCTATCGCAATGGCGAGGCCCCGCGGCGCGCCGCCGAGCAGGATCGGATCGCTGAGCGACCGGTGCACCGGCACGCGGTAGCCGTCCGGCAGGGCGGCGCTGACCGCGCCGCCCCCTTCGTTTGTGCGTCCCCCGCTCAAAGGACGAGCGCTCCGCCGCCGAAGCTGAAGAAGGACAGGAAGAAGCTCGTCGCCGCGAAGGCGATCGACAGGCCGAACACGATCTGGATGAGCTTGCGAAAGCCGCCCGACGTCTCGCCGAAAGCGAGCGTCAGACCGGTCATGGTGATGACGAGCACCGCCATGATCTTCGCGACCGGCCCTTCGATCGAGGCAAGGATAGACGCGAGCGGCGCCTCCCACGGCATACCGGAGCCGGCTGCCTGCGCGCCGCTCACGAGCATGGCGA
Organism: Parvularcula oceani; assembly: GCF_000733125.1. GTDB lineage: Bacteria > Pseudomonadota > Alphaproteobacteria > Caulobacterales > Parvularculaceae > Parvularcula > Parvularcula oceani. Next base: position 38,332 of record NZ_JPHU01000017.1, read on the forward strand.
CGCCAACGCCGAACAGGGCACTCGCGATCGCGACGTTGCGGATCGCCAGCTTCATCTCGGGCGGCGTCGAAGCAGTATTCGTTGCCGGTTTGTTCTTTCCCGGAGCGAGGGAGGGGAGGGTGGTGTCCATAGTCGGTCCTTCTTCGGTTGACGTCAGTTTGGTTGGGACGGGGGCGTCAGGCAGCGGCCTGTCCGCCCTCCGGCCGGAGGCTCACGCAGGGCGCGAGGTCGTAGTCTCCGTCCGGGGTCAGCCCCTGCACGGTGACGATCTCGTCGAGGCGCCGGTGCCGACCGCGCCCCTTCAGGAAGGCAAGGGCGTGAACGGTCTGTGCGATCATGCCGCGCGGCACGTTCATGGCCGCCTCACCGCAGAGCTGCTCGAGCCGGGTCAGTCCTGCTCGCGCGTTGTTCGCGTGCAGCGTCGCGATGCCGCCGGGGTGACCGGTGTTCCACGCCTTCAAGAGGTCCAGCGCTTCCGGTCCCCGAACCTCGCCGACGATGATGCGGTCGGGGCGCAGGCGCAGCGTCGAGCGAAGGAGGGCAGTCAGATCCGCGGTTCCTTGCTTCGTACGTAGACGGACGGCATCCGCCGTATCGCAACGCAGCTCGCGCGTGTCCTCGATCACCACGACCCGCTCGCGTCGCCCCGCCACTTCCGCGAGTAGGGCGTTCGCCAGAGTCGTCTTGCCGGACCCCGTGCCGCCGACCACGACCACGTTGCGGCGGTGTCGGACGAGGTGCTGAAGCACGTCTGCCTCGCCTTCGGACATCACGCCGGACCGGACGTAGTCAGCGAGCGTGTAGATGACCGAGGCCGGTCGTCGGATCGCGAAGCACGGGGCCGTCACGATCGGCGGCAGCAGCCCTTCGAAGCGCTCGCCCGTGCCGGGCAGCTCAGCGCTCACGATCGGCGAGCTATCATGCGCCTCGGCGCGGACGTGGGATGCCACGAAGCGGACGATCCGTTCTGCGTCCGCCGCCGGTAGGACGCGGCCGAGACACTGGCGACCATCGCCGTGCCGGTCGACCCAAAGTCGACCGTCGGGGTTCTGCATGATGTCCGTGACGCGTTCGTCCTGTAGCGCGGCCGCAACGTGCGGACCGAGGGCCGTCAGGAACATGGCGTGCTGGCGCTCGGCACTGCTCATCGGCTCGCCTCCTTCTCAGTTCCGAAGAAGTCCGCCGCGGTCGGGGTGAGGTCCTCTGCCACCTCCGCGGTGAGGCCCCCGCCGCCACGCACCCGCTCGGTGACGCGTTCGATGAACTGCTCGAAGCGCTTCGCGCCGGTCTGCTTCGCGAGCCGCTGTGCCTCTTCGGACAGGGCAGGCGTGACGGACAGGTAGTAGCGGACGAAGAGCGCGATCATCTCCGCCGTGATGCGTTGGTCACGACCGATCCGGTCGAGGCGCTTGGCGTGCTGGTTGAGGCGCTCCAGCACGGCGTCGTCCTGCCGCTCCGGCGCGCAGTAGTGCGCGATCGCGGCGTCCACGACCGAGCCTTTGCTGACGCCGGACCGACGAGGATGCCGATCCAGCATCTGCAGCGTCTCCGGCAGGACACGGACGTTCATCTTCGGCTTGACCTGCTTCATCGGAACAGCCCTCCGCCGATGCCGGGACCGTCTTCGCCTCTGGCTTCGCCGAGCGTGTGCTCGCGTAGGATGCGGTCGGTAGGGTTCACGAGGTTCGCGTCCGTTTCGTCGTCGGGACCGAGGAGATCGTCCGCCAGGGCGCGGTCGATCTCTCCGCCGGCGTCCCGCTCATCGTCGGGACGGCGCTCCTGGCTCTTCTCGCCGGACCCGGCTTCGTCGTCGCCGCCATGGATCTCAGTCGCCGCCCGAAGCGTCGGTGCAACGCTGGCGGTCAGACCGTGCCAGTCATGGGTCGGCTGCGGCCGGTCGGGCGCGGGGAGGGCGGGCGCGCCCTGACCGGCCTGCAGCCCTTCGCCGGTCGGTGGGGGCAGCACCTTCCGGACGAAGCTCGAGTCTTGGTAGTAGCGGAGCTTGCGCGCACGGATCGGCGGGGTGCCCGCGACCATGACGATCTGCTCGGCAGGCGGCAGCTGCATGACCTCACCGGGTGTCAGTAGCGGCCGTGCTGTCTCCTGACGGCTGACCATGACGTGGCTGAGCCACGGTGCGAGCCGATGACCAGCGTAGTTGCGCTGCGCTCTGTGCTCTGTCGCCATGCCGAGCGCGTCGGAGATGCGCTTCGCCGTCCGCTCGTCGTTGGTCGCGAAGGCGACGCGGACGTGGCAGTTGTCGAGGATGGCGTTGTTCTCGCCGTAGGCCTTGCTGACCTGGTTCAGGGACTGCGCGATCAGGAAGGCGCGCACTTTGTAGCCAGCGAGGAAAGCGAGGGCGGTCTCGAAGAAGTCGAGGCGACCTAGCGCTGGGAACTCGTCGAGCATGAGAAGAAGGTCGTGCCGCTTCGACTGGTCGCCTGGCAGCTCTTCGGTCAGTCTACGGCCGATCTGGTTCAGGATCAGGCGAACGAGCGGCTTGGTTCGGCTAAGGTCGGACGGTGGCACAACGAGGTAGAGGGACATCGGCCGCTCTCCGTGCGCGAGGTCGGCGATGCGGAAGTCGGACGAGGCTGTGTTCGCGGCGACGACCGGGTCGCGATAGAGCGAGAGGAAGCTGGTCGCGGTCGAGAGGACGCCCGACGCTTCGTTCGGCGACTTGTTGAGCAGCTCGCGAGCGGCCTGAGCGACGACCGGGTGAACACGCGGGCTGTCATCCGTGCCGAGGTGGTTCGTCGCGAGCATCGCGTGTAGCGTCTCGGCGAAGGTCCGGGTCGGGTCCGACAGCACCTCGGCGACACGAGCGAGCGTCTTCTTATCCTCAGTGTACAGCACATGTAGGATGGTTCCGACGAGAAGGGCGTGGGCCGTCTTGTCCCAATGGCTGCGCCGCTCGAGCGAGCCTTCGGGGTCGACGAGGATGTCCGCGATGTTCTGAACGTCACGAACTTCGTGCTCGCCGCGCCGGACTTCGAGCAGGGGATTGAACCGAGCGGAGCGAGCGTCGGTCGGATCGAAGCGGACGACCGCGCCGCGTTCGGCACGGGCGCCGGCCGTCAGCTGCCAGTTCTCGCCCTTGATGTCGTGGATGACGGCGGAGCCGGTCCAGTCCAGCAGCGTCGGCACAACGAGTCCAATGCCCTTGCCGGACCGCGTAGGCGCGAAGGCCATGACGTGCTCGGGGCCACCATGACGAAGGTAGTCGCCGCCATGCTTGCCGAGGACGACGCCGTCTCGGGCGCGCAGTCCCGCCTTTCGAACTTCGCGGGTGGTCGCCCAACGCGCCGAACCGTGCGTTGTTGCGGCTTTTCCCTGCCGTCCGCGGAAGACGGATGCCGCGACCGCGACGCCGATCCCGGCGAAGCCGCCCGATGCGGCCACGGTACCGGCGCGATCGAAAACGTGCGGGGCGTAAGCGTCGTACGCGTACCACCATTGGAACAGGCGCCAGGGCTTATAGACCGGTACGCCCGCCGCCTCGAACCATGCCGGACCGAGCGCCGCCTGGTGGCCGAGCGCATCGGCCGCAACCTGCGTACCGCCCCAGATGCCGGCGAGCGCCGTGCCGAGCACTAGCGAGGCGGAGGCGACGTTGATGCGAGCGTTGGTCACAGGCGGGGCTCTCCGAAGCATCGAACGGAGGGCAGAAGATCAGGAAGTCAGCGGATAAATCAAATGCACAGTTTTACCTGGTTTTTCCTAGTGTGAAGTCGAAAGTATTTCAGTGAGTGATAGGAGTAGAACAGTGCTAAATTGTGTAGGCAAAAAAGTTTGGTGGGCAGGGCTTGGGTATCTGCTGAGCGCGGTCGCGGGTCACGATTCCAGGAGAGACCCGCGACCGCGCTGAGCTCGACTTGCACAACGAACTTTTGCCGAAACAGGTCCGTGGTAGGATGGTTCGGATCTGAGCGAATCAGCGGTCCAAATCCGGCAATTCCGGCAGACGCGCCAGCAGCGCGGCACCACGCGCTGGCGGCAGTAAAGCCTCGCACCTGAACGGTTCAAGACGGGTTTCGTCCTTCACGATTAGGACCAGTTCGCCTCTCTCATCGCAGACGTTCTTCATGGCGTTGTATGCCGCCACACCGTCCGCCGCGAAGGAGATGCCTTGCACACCGACAACATAGGCATCGTGGAGGAAGCCTGGCTCGCACAGGTCGGGCAGTGCGAAGCGATAGCCGTCTGACTCGCTATAGAAGCTGATGTTCCCGCCGCAATGCGCTCGTTGCAGGGCTGCCATAGCCTCTCGGCCGACGGCCGGGCCGTCTTCCGATCCTGCCTCGGCCCAGCTGACAGTCAGATCCACCGCCTCAAGCGCGTCGGCGACCGCTTCAGCCTTGCCATCCCCGGAGGCGGCGAGGAGAGCGTCCGCAACGGAGGTGAAGTCCCGGCCGCCCCTTTCCGTCGCTTCTTTTAAGAACATGGCGCTGTCATACTGATGCGCCTGCGCCGACTCCACCACGGCGCGCCACAGATCGAGGGCGTCATCCCCGTCCCGGCGGAGTGAGGCGATCTCAGCAGCGAGTTGCAGAGTGAAACCGCAATCATACGGGACGGCCCCATAGACCGCACCGTCTGATCCATCGAGTGGGCGGTTCCCGAGATTGGCCAGACAGTCCGTCACGTGCCGCGCGGCTTCCGCCTGGAAGGTGACGCGGTCAAGGCTGAGACGATCTGCGAGATACTCCGCCACTCCCTCGTGCAGCCAGGGTTGCTCCGCGTTCTCCGCCGTATCCCAGACTTCGTTCAGCCAAATGTGGACTGTCTCGTGCGCGGCGAAGGCGGCTAGTTGCGTCGCGCGATCCTCATCCCGCTCGTCTAGGTTGGATTTCATCACAAGGCGTAAGGTTGCGCCTTCAAAGGTGCCGCCCTTCAAGCTGAGCGCGTCTCCCCGCGGAGGGTAGCTCGCCAGGATTGTTGGCGGATGCAGGGCCGGAGCGCCAAGGCGGTCTTCTAGAACTCGCGCGACGCGGCCCGCATCCTCGACTAGTGCATCAGCGACCCATTCGGGCAGTTCGGGCCCGGCAACCAGTGTCATGTCGCCTGGGCGCACCAGTCCGGATGGTCCGACGTAGGCGACGCGTCTATCATCGCTGTCCGTCGTCACGACGGCGTGCACGCCGCCCCCATGCCGAGGCAGACGCAAGACGGCGTCGTCTCCGAAACCCTCAAATCGAATCTGGACAGGTTCGTCTTTTCCCCCGAAAGCAGCGAGGTAGATGGACCAGCCGTCCCCGATAGGACTGGAGACAACATAGCGGCGGTCATGTGCTCGCGGGTCCGGAGCGATCCGGAGTCTGAACGTATCGAACGCCTTTCCATCAGCGCGGACAACCGTTTCGCCATCGAATGTCCATCCCTCGCCCATAGGCGCCCAAGCGTCCGCCCGCTGCGGCGTGTCGTTCGGCGCGAAGTGATACGCCTGCGTCGACTCCTGCAGGGCGAACGTGGCAACTAACGTCTCGTCTTGCGAAGGCGTGATGGTGATTAGTGGGCCAGCAGCGAGCAAGACGGCGATGGGTGGCAGCATCGTGTGGTCATTCCCTCGTTTACAGGGAGGTTATCCACTTTGCATCGAGCAGCAAGTTCTGCAGAGTTCTTGTCCGCTAGCGCTCGTCGACCTTCCGAACCAAGCCAATCAGCGAGTAAGCCCTCGATCCCTGTTCAGCGTCCAGGACATGGTTCGGCCACGCATTACGCCACTGACCACCTTGCCGCGGTTGCGTTCCAGCACGTCCCGCCAGGGAACGAGCGCGAAGGCCCGTTCGGTCTCGATCATCGCGAAACGTCCGGAGGCGAGATCCAACGGGCGGCGATAGACACCCTCGACGGTCTCACCGGGTCGAGTGTCGCGAAAGGCCTTGCCGCTCGCTGCCGACAGGCGCTCTCCGACCGCGCGTAGCTCGTCCCTTTCGAGGCACCGCAACATCTCCCTCGCTGGAGTGAACCGTCCCGCCGCGTCGCGCGTTGCGTAACCTTCGGTGACGAGCCAGTCCCGTCGCTGCGCGAGGGCCGTCGTGACCTCTGCGCCGAAACCTCCATCGCGACTCGTTGCGGGTAGGTCGCGCACGACGATCCGGTCGAGCCAGGTCGCGCCGCGCGTCCGCGTTTGCTCGGCGACCGAAAGCGTGGCCTCGACCTGTACCCGAACGGGTTCTCGAATGGCCTTCGCTCGAAGTCCGTCCTCGACGCGGTCGATGTAGTCGGGCGGGACGGTCCACGAGCCATCGCGTTCGCGCGTGGCGTTGCCGACCCGCCGCTCCGCTTCCAACCGGCGGACATGAGTTCGCAGGAACGCTTCTGAGGCACGCCGGTCCTGTTGCGCGTGCAGGATCGGCGAGTAGCGTCCGCAGTTCTGTGCTGCGACAGCTGCGATGGTTCGGTCGGCCTCACTCGCGACCGTCCGCGCGGGCGTGACGCTGACGACGTCGCCTCGGCGGAACGGCCGGTCGTTCGTCGCCCCGCCGAGTTCGACATGCATCGCGCGGCCCTCGGTTGTCTCGATGACGGCATAGCGTGCGCTCTGGAGCTCGTCGGACAGGCCGATCGCAGCGACGCGGCCCGTCACCGGTTGCCCGCGCTCCCGCTCATAGAGGGCGTAGTCGTGCGGGGAGGGGGCGTTTGTTCGCCCTGAGAAGGCACGTTCAATGCGGGCGAAGCGCTCCTCACGCGTGGCCAGAGCGCGCAGCTCGCTCGTGTAGCTCGGCACGACTCGCCAGCCCGACCCATCCATCCGCTCGGCAAGCTGCAACGCTTCGAGCCGCTTCAAGCGTGCGACCAGGTGGGCCGGCGCGAGGACCGACCCTCGCTGCAGCGGAACGAGGGTCGGAACGATGAGTCCGGAAGCGTCCGCCTGGCGCTCGATGAGCCGGTCGATCGGACCCGGTCGGGTGCGTTCGATGTCGGCGGCGATCTTCCGCAACTGCGCGTCCGGAGAGGGCGGGCCGAGCGTTCGGTCGAGCCGCGCCTCCGCTGCTTCGCGGATGCCGCTGGCGATGTAGTCACGTGGCATGCGCAGATCCGTCTCGCGATCCGTCCGTCCGCGCATGACGAGATGGGTGTGCGGGTGCTCGGTGTCGTGGTGGTCCATCGCGACCCAGTCGAGCTTCGTGCCGAGATCGCGTTCCATGTCGGTGACGAGGCTTCGGACGAACGGCTTCAGGTCCGACAGCTCCGCGCCGTCCTCGGGCGAGACGATGAAACGGAATTGGTGTCGGTCGCCCTCGCAGCGCTTCTGGAAGGCATCCCCATCCGCGTCGTCGCTGCGCGCGTCGTAGAATCGTCCGTCTTCGCCATCCCGGCCCGCCCCGTCGCGCTGTAGATAGCGAAGGTGCGCAGCGGCTCGATACGCGCCGCTGCCGGCAAGACGATGGACGCGCGCCTTCACGACGACCCGTCGGCCGCCGGCATAGGGCGAGCGGACCGAGCGTGATGCGCCCCCTCGGCTGCCGCCGAGCCGGCCTCCTCGCGCCGCGGACTTCGCGGCGGCCTGCCCGATGCGGTCGAGAGTCGGTGCGATACGCCCGCTGCGATCCGTCCCGATCCGCCCCGGACGGGGGCGGAAGTCATCGAAGTCGAACTCGCCGCTCATACCGCACGTCTTTGCACGGAAAGACACGATCGCCGTTTGGCGCCAGCCGCAACGCCAAGTGCCGCCTGGCGTTGAGCGAGGTCAGCGTGTCCAAGCCCCTCCCATCTTGGACACGGGAAAAGGACGTGCAGACAGGCGCCTAACGCCATTTGGCGCCGGGTCTTTATCTTGCCGTTGGCCTTCTCCGCTTCGCTCCGCCGTCCAAGCTGCACGTCTCTTCGCATTGGCGCCGCCCTCATGAGCCGAACAGCGGCCGAGCCTCGCCCCTTATCGAGGTGAGGGAAACGGGTCCGAAGTAGCGGCCGTCGAGCGATCGATCGGTGTCAGAAAGCAGGAGCAAAACCTCTCCTGCGGACAGCGTTCGGCAGCCCTGCCAGCGAGGCATGACCCAACCGGATTGGTCCATCGAGAGAGACCGAACGGTGGTCGTTTCCCCATCTCGGAGCTGTATGTCGAGCGTATTATCCGATGCACAAACCTTGTCGCCTTCGAGCGCTGCGATGCGCTTGATGAGGGGTACATCGGGCGGAAGGTAGCCTCGCCGTTCTGTTAAACGCGCGAAGGCTGGAGGGGGGTCCGCAAGGACGAGGTCCCCGTGTTCGTAGCGCACCTTCTGACTCACGACGTACCAGCCGACCGGTACGCTTCGGCTGCCGTTGTAAACGAGCCTCGGCGCCGTATCGATCGATGCGGCGACGGCTATGGCGGCGACGCTGCTGACGGCAGCGGCCGCGATGAAGCGCCTGCCAGTCATCGTTTCGTCTCTGCGAGGGGGAGCGCGGCTGACCCGTCAGATCGCTGGAAGGGTGGAGCAGGCTTGCGCCCGTCGAATGCGACCTGAACGGCTTGCCAATAGGCGTCCGGCACGGTTGTCAGAGCCGCGCCTTCCTCGACGATCTCGTCCATGACCGCGAGCGCCTTGCGGACGTAATGCGCCGTTCCCGCTCGAAGCAGAACGCGCACCCCTGGCTCCACGCCTTCCACTCTATCGAGCGTTTCGCCAGGTCGTCCGCTACGGCAAACGACCAACGACCACTGCTTCGTGCCGTAGCTGCCCGCCTCCCAGACTACGTAACAGAAGGTGTAGTCCGGCTCGAAGAAGGCGTAGCTCACGCCTCGTCCGGCCGGCTGCCGCTGCATCGGTTCGCCGAAGAAGATGCGTCGTGAAGCACGCTGGTGCTCGTAGGAAAGCAGCACGCGGGTGAGGTGCAGGGGCGTGTCGAGCCGAGCGTCAGTCATGGTCGCACGCGACGCGGGTGCCTTCGGACCAGGCCAACAAGTCCGTCAGGGCGTAGCGGACAGACCCGCCATGCTTGCGGTAGGCAGGCCCACGGCGCTGGTAGCGCATGTTGCTGAGCGTGCGTTCGTTGATCTTCAGGAAGTCCGCCGCCTCGCGCGACGTCATGAACTCGTCTGCTTCGGTGACGGCTTCCTCTGAGTCGGAAAGGTAGTCTGACACGATGCTTCTCCTCGGTCCGCCGCGGGAATGCGGCGTGGTCGAGGGTGCCGAAGCGGGAGGTCACGGGGAGGGGACGAAGATGGGCGAGGCGTTTTCGTCCCCTCCTCCTCGACTGAAGCTCTACGTGGCTCGCTTGATGCATTCCGCGCAGATCAGAGCCTACGCGCGGCTTAATGCCGCCAGCACAGCGACCACCAATTCGGGCTTACTGGCGCCGCGCCGCTGCCATTCGAAATGGCCTTGGCCTAGGTCTCGAAGCGGCAGCTCGCCCGCGCGCTCGACCTCGCTGGCGAGAACCGTAACGACCAGCTCGCCGGCTCGAGATTCGCCAGGATAGAGGCCGAGCCGAGCCTTTCCGCCGTCGTAGAGCGTGATGCCTTTCGCTGTCGTCCTGGGTTTGAAGCCGTGGCTCGATGCGGCGTCCAAAGCTGCGACGAGGATCTCGGAACAGCCGACTCGCTCTGCGACGCTCATGTAATGATCGATCGATGGGGTGGGCTGCCGCGCGTTGGGCCGCTTTGGCGTTGCGGAGGGAAGGGGAGTCGCCTCGACTCTAGGAGCTTTGCGAGGTCTGCTCGACCAGATCGTCTTCACGCGTTCGCCCGTCCATACCCAGAGCGCCACGTCGACCTGATCGTGGGCCGCTCTACGCTGGACCATCTGCTTCAGTGCGTCGACGCCGCTCGGTGTCGAGCGCCCTACTAGCACGACGAAGAGCGGGACCTGCTTCCGGTCCCAGACGTTGCGGAGAACCGACGCGGCTCCGTCGCCGCTTCGGTCTTCTATACTCGTAAGGGTGCCAGCGAGCTTGTCCTCGGCGTGACCGACTTCGTTCGGCCTGAGCTGGGTCTTCACCTCGATCATGTGCACGCGCTCGCCGATCAGCCCGACGCTGTCGAGCCGCGCCCCGCCGTGCTGGTAGAGGTCCGAGAAGCGCTCATCGTAGCCGCGTTCGGCCTTCAGCCAAGCGACGGCCTCTTCTTGAATGCGGTACTCTTCTTGTTGAAACGCCACGGCCGTTCTCCTTGCTGTTAGTCAGTGGTTGTCGCGGCGGCGGCGCAACATGCGCCGCGCCTGTTTCGGTCGTGCACGGTATGCTGTCTTCACGCAGTCGCCATCGACCGCGGCGATGAAGCCGACGAGTTGAGAGGCGCGTGCGAAGGCAATCCCGTCTAGAGCTGCAGCGTCGCGGCGGGTCATCAGGTAGCCGCCGCGAACCTCGGTCCCGTAGGTGCAGACGAGCGCGAGACTGTTCTGGTCGATTGCGCGCTGCCTCATGCGGGCTTGAGCGTGATGGGTCGCGATCATCTCAAGCTCCTGCCTGAGCTCGGCGGCGAAGCTCGCTCGCGGGGATCCATTCGTCGTCGCCGCCGCGAAGGCGCACTTCTAGGTCACGCCAAGCATTCCTAACCGTGTTACCTGCGACGTAAGAGGCGAACTCGGAAGGCGACATCGCCATGCCGCTGTAGAAGAGGCGGTTATGCTTGACCTCGGCGAGGTACTCCTCGCCCTTGTACGTCATGCGGACCTCGTCGCCATTGAGGAGTTCGACGGGACCCCAGATATAGCCGGTTTGCGGGTCGCCGTAGGTTCGATCGTAGTCCTGCGCGAGGCTTCCTTGACTGGCAGCAGCTTTTAGCGCTGGCCAGACATCAGCGTCCGTACTCGTGTCGGAAAGGTAGTTCTTCAAGACTTGACCAATCCGTGCGGGCGCGTCGCCGGATGGGCCGAGGCGGCGGACCACTTCGTCATACAGCGCCCGCTCAATGGGGACGAAGAGGGGGGCGTTGTTGCTGACTGCCATATGTACCTCCTTGCTCAGTAGATAGTAGGCAAGCTACTGAGCAGTAGGCAAGGGAGATCGATGAGATTCCCAAACACGGACAATGTGAGGCGCCCGGAGATCGGTTTGGCGGTCGTGTGCGATGGTACGCGTCCGGGCATCACCGCCTTTCGAGGTCTGAGCGAGTGAGTAGTCAGGAGAAGTTCTCCTGTGCAACTTGCGAGGTCTCGGTTTGGAAGGGCATGTCATTATCGAGGGCCAGCGCCGCCGGGTTTGGCCGGACGAGCTGAAGCGGCAGATCGTCGAAGAGAGCTACGACCGGGACACGACGGTGCTGGAGGTTGGTCGTCGGCACGAGGTCGACCCGGCGCAGATCTACGCGTGGCGGAAGAAATTCACGGCTGAGGTACCGGAGCCAACTCGGTCGTTTCTTCCTGTCGAGATCGGCACCGCGTCATCCGCTCCCGAGGAGAGGCTGGCTGCAGCGTCGGCGGCGACCGAGCGCCTCGAGATCAGCTTCCCCGACGGCTGCCGCCTGTTCCTGCCCGCAGAGACGCCGGTGAAGAAGGTCGCGGCCTTGATGGAGGCGATGCGCTCGTGAGCCTGAGCTTCCCGCCGGGGAAGAAGGTGTGGCTCGCAGCTGGAGTAACCGACATGCGGCGCGGCTTCGACGGGCTGAGCGCTCAGGCCGCCACGGTTTTGAAGGAGAACCCGCTTTCGGGGCACGTCTTCGTCTTCCGGGGCAGGTCCGGGGACCGGGTAAAGGTTCTCTTCTGGGACGGCCAAGGGATGTGTCTGTTCTACAAGCGCCTCGAGAAAGGATCGTTCGTGTGGCCGCGCGCGAAGGACGGGAAGGTCTCGATCTCTGGCTCCCAACTCGCCACGCTTCTCGACGGTATCGATTGGCGCCTGACACGGGTGCCGCCGGCTGTTCGCCAGCCGACCCGGGTTGTATAGCCTCACCGCTTCGTCACCTTGCTCTTTGACATCGTAGATTCCCAGCGGGGCCGAACAGCGGCATGCGGATCTTATGCCGACGAAGCCGCCCTCCGATCTGCCCAAAGACATCGGAGCCTTACAGGGTCTGGTCGTCTATCAGGCGCTCGAGATCGAGAAGCTCAAGCACCAGCTGGCCATCCTTCGGCGACACCGGTTCGGATCGAAGCGTGAGGGTCTCGATCAGCTCGAGCTCGGTATTGAGGATCTCGAAGAGACAGCTGCAAAGGCTGGTGCACCGGCCGCTGCGGATGATCCTGCTTCTGCTGATACGTCTGGTCCAAAGAAGAAGCCGAAGCGCAAACCGCGGCCTGATCACCTGCCGCGCGAGGACGTGGTTCACGAGCCGGAGAGTGCTTGCTCGGACTGCGGCAAGCCGATGCGGCGCCTCGGCTAGGACGTCCGCGAGGTCTTGGACTACGTCCCCGGACGCTTCGTGGTGCACCGCCATGTTCGCCCGAAGCTCTCTTGTAGAGATTGCGGAACGATCGCTCAGGAACCGGTGCAGAGCCTGCCCATCGTGCGCGGCATGCCGGGTCCCGGCCTTCTGGCCCATGTCCTGGTGTCGAAGTACGCGGATCACTTGCCGTTATATCGCCAGTCCCAGATCTACGGGCGTGAAGGCGTCGATCTCGACCGCTCGACCATGACGGACTGGGTGGGCCAGTGCTCCAGATTGCTCAGGCCCCTTGTTGATACGATCGGTAGACATGCCCTCGGCGGCAAGGTGCTCTTCACGGACGATACGCCCGTGCCGGTCCTCGATCCCGGGCGAGGCCGGACCAAGACCGGGCGGCTGTGGACCTACGTCCGCGACGAGCGGCCCTGGGCGGGACCGGCACCGCCCGCTGCGTTTTATCGCTACTCACCGGACCGGAAGGGCGAGCGTCCGAAGGACCATCTTCGGGGCTTCGAGGGGTACATGCATGCCGACGGCTATGGCGGGTACGACAAGATCTACGGCAAGGAGATCACAGAGGTCGCGTGCATGGCGCACGCCCGCAGGAAGCTGTTCGACATCGCCAAGAGCACCGGCTCGCCTATTGCGAAGGAGGCCGTCGAGCGTATCGCAGAACTCTGTGCGATCGAGAAGGAGGTCCGCGGCAAGAGCCCTGCGACCCGTGTCGAGCTATGCAAGGACAAGGCGGAACCGATCTTCGACGACCTGGAGGCCTGGCTGCACCAGACCCTGCCGCAGCTGCTCGGGAAGGGTGAACTGGCCAAGGCCATCCGCTACACGCTTGGACGTATGAAGCGCATGCGGAGCTACCTCGAGCACGGGGAATGTGAGTTGGATAACAACACCGCCGAGCGTTCCCTACGCGGCATAGCCGTCGGACGGAAAAACTGGACCTTCGCCGGGTCCGACGCTGGCGGCGAGCGTGCCGCCGCGATCTATACCCTCACCGAGACCGCGAAGCTCAACGGCGTCGATCCACAAGCCTGGCTCACCGACGTCCTCACCCGCATCGCCGACCACCCGGTGAACAAGGTCCACGAGCTGCTGCCCTGGCACTTCAGCCCGGCTTAACGGTCACCACCGGACGGACACTTCGAGCCGGCGGTGGCACCGATTCATTGAGCAGCGCCCACTCCTCCTCGCTCGTATCAGTTGAATAACGCAGCCCCTTCCGATTGGGCTGCGCGCGGGGGGGGTGGCGTCCACCTTGCGATCTCTCAAAGGCTTCAGGCACCTCTACGAATCACGTGGCTGCTAGCCACTCAACCTGACTTCTCGCGCGGGCTCTGAGTTCTATCGCGGCCCTTGCGGCCTACCGACTGCAGACGCGCACGCTTGCGGACGTTCCATTCGGGCGCTCTGGCTTTGGCCATCTGACGTCAGATAGATGTTTGCAACGGATTTACGCCGCCCAGTTCACTGTCACACTTGCAACGGGAGAGCCGTTCATAGCGGTAGTAGGTCTACTCCATGATCCCGGTTTGCTGAATCAGGTCCGCTACCGGCATCCCCATATCCGCCTGCTTCACCACAGCGGCGATCTGCGGGGCCGGGTGCATCTTGCGCTTCACGGCGACCACCTTCTCCCACCGGGAACTGTCCGGACACTGATCGGCTATCTTAATCACTTTCAAGATCGCACCAATCACGTGCCGCTACTGGATATCCCCGTGCATGGCGAGGCCTGCACCTGTCGCTGCAGGCCTCGATCTTCACACTAAACGCTAGTCAGTGAATTTCAATTCAAAAGAGAACTCGCCGGTGAAGGTATTCTTGATAGCATTGGTGACTTCGCAGTCGATACCATCCCAGCCGATATTGTCTTCAGCATCGGCTGTGAAAGACCAGGCGCCAGTGCTGGCATCTTGGTACTTGGAAAAATAGAGATCGCACTCCCTATATTCGAGGCGGCCAGCGGTGACCGTATCATATGCAGAAATGTGGTCGAGGTCGTCGGTAAGACCTGCATAAAGCGGGTCCTGTGGCGAGGGTGAAAAGTAGCCTGCGCCCCCATCGACCCGCTTGATCTCGAGGTCGACGGAACTGTCGTTCACGACCTTGATCTCAGTGAGTTGCGCTGATGCGGTTCCCATGAGGCCGATAGCAGTCGAGGCAAGAGCGCTAATGATCTTAGTCTTGTTCACGTGTAGTCCCTTCTACGATTTGAGACAATCAACGGATGCGACGATGCAATCCAAGATTGCGGCCACGATTGAGAGGCCATGACAATACTCACTGGTGGAAAACTGCCCAGGCACACGCTCGACGTGCTGCGACTGGAGCGCTCAGCCGAAGCATGAAGTCAAGACACGGAAGAAACTGAATTCTTGCTTCCATGCTCGCACGTCTAGCGTGCATCAGAATATTTCTCTCTGCAAGCTATAACGAGACTGTGAGAATAATTTTTCGCGGAGGGGCAGGATGAGCAACTTCTTGGTGAACGGGTCCGAGGAAGTGCATAAACCCGAGCTTAAGAACTGGTCATTAGTATGACACCGACATCTTGGAGGTGCTCATGATTGGCCTGACGACCTCGTACTTCACGGCACCAACTCTCGGTGCCGCCGCCACAGCGCCTCAGGGAACTTCTGTCAAAGCCGTGCCCGCGGGCGGCTCTTCCTCGACAGAGCCGCCTGCCGTAATCCTCGACCTATCCGAAGAGTTCTTGGCGGAGGCGGCCAGGAGCACGAGCGGCGCTCGAGTCGACGCGCTGCTCGGGAGCGATCTCACCGCAATCACACGAAACCTCTTCGGCGATGTATCTCCTTACCGCGAGAACCTCGCGACCAAACTCGATGATCCCTCCGTGCCGCGGGAGGAGAAGATGGCTGCCTCCAAGGCCATGGTCGACCGCGAGCAGGCGGCGTGGGGGCATCTCAAGGGGTCGGCGCGCGTCAAGGCGCAGATCCAGTACCTCGACACGCTGTCGCCGGAGGAGATCAACTCTGACCGCTACCGGGGGCGCCGTGCGCTCCTGGTTGGCACCTATAATCAGATGATGGCGAACGAGGGGAGGCCGGCCGAGGACCTGACGCAGACGCAGAATGCACTCCTGGCGCTGTTCGAGGCTCTCGATGTGGCGGAACCGAATGCGGATGCTCTTCGTGAGGTGCATGCGCGGTTTGAGTCTCGTCTCGCCGCTTCGGAGGATCCGCGCACGGATCCATTCCTCAAGGAGCTGGCCGAGACCGTACACCGGCGCATGGACAGCTTCATAGCAGCCATCGACGCAGCGAAAGCGGGCGACGCGGCCGCGCTGGCGCAGTTGCAAGACTTCGCTGGCGGCGCGGTGTCGGGCGACGCGGTCGCCTCCTCCACATGAGCATAATCGGGGCAGGTAGCGTTGGCGACGATTGCATAAGCTCACGCTGTGCATGTCCACATGGCGTAGGCCGTGCGGCCCCGAAGGTCATAAGATCAGCGCCAATCAACCGCGAGTTGGTGCTTCACCTGCGCGATCTCGAGCGGCTGATGGACGACGTGGCCCTATGGGACTGACGTCCTGCAGTAGATCGTAGGGCGGCTCCGACGAGGAGAGGGGGCGCCATAAAGCGCAAGAGGCACCCGGCCCTGCAGATCGCCGTCGTGGTGAAGCAGGCGGAGATGGGGATGCCGGTAGCGGACCTGATCCGGCTTCTGCGTTTCGTGCCGATGCGGCTTATGCCCGCCGCGCCGCCGGCGAAAAGCGTCTCGGTGGAGGCTTTCCAGCTGCGCGGGGACCGCCGGCCTTTCCTTCCGATGGTTGCGGCCCTCACGAACCGATCGTCCGGCGAGCATCTCCGGTGCTGCTGATCCTTCTCGTGCACCTCCGGCCTCGAGCCCAAACGCCGCGCCGACCCGCCAGCCTCGTCGGGCGCGGAAGAACGGCGGCGTCACCTTATCCTGTTCTTAAGAACGGGCGGACAGGATGGGCTGCGCGTTCCGCGCGGCGATGGAGAGGGGCCGATGACATTTCCGATCACGCCGGGCGCGATCGCGCTCGAGGCAACGCTCGGCCTTCTTCAGCGCGGCGGGTTCTCGAACCTCGCGCCATCCGCCTCCGTAAGCGAGCGGGGCCAGTCGCCAGCTGTCACCTATGGCGGTCGGCAGCCGGCCGAAGTGCCGGGCTACAGCCAGGCGACGGCGATCCAGTCGATCGCCCGGAATTGGGAGGCCGTTCGCCCTGGAGCGCTGACCGCGCAGTTCGGCCAGCCGAGTGGCGACGTCATGGCCTCCTTCCAGGATGCGCTCGGCAGGTCACAGGCCGCGGGCGTCTCGCACGGCATCACGATCGATAGCATAGCTTTCGACGCCGGCAAGGCGGTCTATCTCGGTGACGACAACCTGAAGATCGTCACCGACCGGATGAACGAATACAATCCGTCACCCACCGAGGCGAGAGCGCGGATCGGCGAGCTGATGCGGCGAGCGGCGATGCAACCGGACGCTCCCGAGCAGGTCCGGGCGGAGTACGAGGCCTTCATGAACGGAACGCTGAAGATGGTTCCGCTCGAGGAGCTGGGCATCGAGCGGAAGGTGACGGTCACCACCCACTTCAATGCTGACGGTGTCTATCTCGGCGGCGGCTCGCGCGTCGAAACCAAGGGCCTGCGGGAGTATCATCAGCAGCACATCGTCCGTCAGGAGGACGGCTCCCGCATCGATCCCGAGACCGGGCAGTGGACCAACTACATCGCGACGGGCGCCGTCGCCTATATCACCTTCCTCGACCGGCCGGCGGGCTGAGCCGAGAGGCAGTGTGCACCTCGAGGGCCTTGCGGTGCTGGCGTCTTCTGCCCGCATATACCAGTGGAGGGGACGACGATGATCACACTGCTAGCTTTCCTGCTGACAAGCCCCGTCTACAACGAGCTGCCGTCAACTTTCGGCGCCCTCGCCGAGCCCTGCTCCGCCTGGACCGAAGCGGTCGAGGCCGGGGACGCGAAGCGGCACGAATTCGAGCAGGCCGTCTTGGGCTTCCTGTCGGCGGGCGTGGCCATGGAGGGAGAGCCTCTGTCCGAGTTCGACTATTTCGTTCTCGAGCGGATCCACGGGCGGGACGTCGGGGAGGTGGTCGTCGACCGCGCTCTGCAGCGGTGTCGGGAGTTGTCCGGCCAGCCAGTGGTCTACGAGGCGGCCTTCACCGCAAAAGCCATGTTGAGGGACGATCTTGGCTGGTGGCGGCAGCTCCCCCAAGAGGAGAGGGAAAGCTACTTTCCTGAGCGGTTGAGAGGGCAATGATTGCGGCGATGCCGGCCAGCCATCCGCCTGCCGCTCCCGTCGGCAGATTGGCACCCGCTTGACTTGACCGGGAGGAGCGTTGCACGCCACGAGCGCTCCACTGCCCTTGAGGAGGACATGCGTGGTTGAACAGCAGCGAAAGCCGGTCGGGATCGACCAGACGGAGACGATCCACCTGACGTCGGACATCGTCTCCGCCTTCGTGGCGAACAATGCGATCCCGGCCTCTGAGCTTCAGGATCTTCTGCGCAGTACCTTCGCGACGCTGACTCATTCAGGTCTCGCAAGCGAACAAGTTTGAGCCGTTCGGATAAGCTGACCTGTGGGGGTAGAGGCCGGCCGTCAAAAATGCTTTTGGGGCTAGAAATGCATGATGATGCAGCCGAAGTCGGCGAAGACAGCTCAATAGAAAGCTTAGGGCATACCACATAGAATATAGGCTCAGAGACAAATTCTATCTCTGACCAGATTTGGCAGCATCAGAGTTTCGCACCGTGGCGAACCCATCCTTCGTTCGTCAGAACCAGCTCGTCAGTATCTTCGGCGGGACCATCTGCCGCCACCCATATCCCTGGGAAAGCGGCTCTCACAGCGTCCCGCGACGCCCAATCCGCGACGTAGGATAGTTCGTAGGAGTAAGTCACGGAAGTGACCTTTGCGCCAACGGCGTCAGCTGGTTCCGTTGAACGCAGCACTGCCGTGACCTCCCGGTGACCGTAGCAGAACTGGCTCGCACCACGCCGCCCTCGGCCGGCCAGCGCTTGCGGCGCGAGAGC
Source organism: Parvularcula oceani (assembly GCF_000733125.1). Lineage (GTDB taxonomy): Bacteria > Pseudomonadota > Alphaproteobacteria > Caulobacterales > Parvularculaceae > Parvularcula > Parvularcula oceani. Next base: position 56,638 of record NZ_JPHU01000017.1, read on the forward strand.
TGCACGCCCCATTTCGGTCAGAACATATCGCCGCTCCGCTTCGGGCACGGTGTTACCCGTACGGAAGTCGGGGGTTTCGATGTCGACCGTCCGGACGGTTAGCAGGCCGGCCGATACCAGCGCGTCTAGCTTTGCGGTCTCACGGTTCTGACTAGCCTCAGCTTCCATCACCTTGAAGACGACTCCGTCGTCGTCCACCGGCCGTCCCACCCGCACGCATTCCGGGTTGTCAGCGTAGTAGGCGTTCAACGCGGCAGTGTACTGTGCCGTCTCGTCCCTCTCGCCCTCCGCACAGGCCGATAGGGCAGTGAGGGCAAGGACGAGAAGGCGGCTACGCATTCGGTTCACCTCGGTCTAACGCCCCGCTCACAGGGTAGCGGCGTCGATCAGCTGGCGACAAGATCATCTGACTCACCGTCCGCGCAGGATGCGCCGGTAACCGCCATCTACTAGGTCACCCGCATTCGAGATGAGTCGCCGCGTCCGCGCTCTCAGAGGTCCGTCGCGACCGTCCCACTCCGTAGCGACTTCCTGTTCGCCGTAGAAGGCTTCGGCGATCTCACGGTCGGTCATGCCTTGCTGCTTGCCGTCGTAGGCCATGAGCATGCGTTGCCACTTCGCAGTCTGCTGCTCGGTCTGGTCTGCCGTCTTCTCGGACAGGAAGCCGTCGTAGAACTCCGTCAGCTGACCGAACGTCTTCAGCGTGATGGGCCAGTCCGCGCGATCCTGGACTTCAAGGACGAGGTTCACGTCCGGGTCCATGACGAGCGGACCAGCGCAAGCGAACTGAATGGCGCGTAAACGCTCGGACAGGAGGACGTGCTGCGTCCGGTTCGGATCCATCAAGAGCCAGATGCGGCACGGCAGGTAATCGATGCGGATCGGCGACTTGATCTTCTCGTTGGGATCGGCGCGCGTCACGCGCATGCGAAGCACGGCTTCGTAGGTCTCCGGTAGCCAGAATACGGGCGCGTCGTCGCCGCGAAGGCCTGGTTCGACGAAGGTGAGAAGACCGAAGGGGCGGGCGTGCTGGCTGACCTGCTGGAGGACGCGCACCGTCCGGTTTCCGGCCTTGCGCTCGGTGACGTGGTCATACGGGCTGCTGTGCTGAGCGTAGTGTCGCGCATAGTCTTCGGATCGCCGCAGGAACTCCCAGGCAATGAGCGACTTATGTAGACCGAGCACGTACTCGTAGGCCTCAGGATGCGCCGGTCCCGGCCCGAATCCCGACCGACCGATCATTGGAGCGTCCCATCAGTATGTTCGCTTAATGTTCTCATCGGATGACGAGGGTTAGAACGCTCGAGGGGGTGAGTCGAATCGTTCTTGCGCGTCGTGGAAAACTATCGAGGAGGATGAAGAACAACGGCTTGCTGTCTGAGCGCCAGACCGCGCAGCGCGGCGCGGCAGGGGCTTCGATGGCCCGTGACGCGTCGATCGCGGCTTCGGACCGGCAGCTGTGGAAAGCGCTGCCGGTCTCGTTCGAGTCAGTGACTCCCAAGCAGGTCCATGAGGTCGATCTGCGCGCGCCCCACTTCGTCGAACAGGCCCACGTCGCACGCTTTCTGCCGGGCGTAGGGGTTCCATCGTGGCCGCATCGGCTCGGCCGCGCGGACGGCCAGCCGGTCGGCGAGGGTGATCGGGCGGACGCCGTCGACGAGCGTTTGCAGGCCGATCGCGGTCGCCTCCGCCTCGCGTTTGGGGCGGCTCATCGCTCATCCCCTTCGATCAGGCGGGTGATCGCCTCGTGCACGGCGACGTCCGCTAGGGCGAGCGCCCGGCGGGCGGCGAGGCTGCCCTTACCGCCGTTCGTTCGGACCCGGTGCGCCGCGAGCGCCATCGCCTCGTGCGCGGCGTGCCGGGCGCCCAACGCCCCGCACGCATAGGCGTCCGGCAGGGAAGGGGGGCCGAACGGCTCGGTCGCCCCGGTGCTGTGGGTCTGTGCGGTGTGCGTCTCGCTCATCATCCTGCCCCTCACCGTGCGGTCCAGAACACATGGACGGCGTCGAAGGACGTGCGGACCGTGAACACGTCACCGCCGAGCTCAAGATCTCGCCCCATGGCGTCGTACTCGACGTAGAGGCGGACGCTGTCGGGGATGGTGATGCCCGACTGCTCGGTGAGGTCCTCGGCGAAGTGACCGAGATCCGGCCACTCGCCCGCATACTCCTCGAAGGCGGCTTCCGCCTCCTCGAGCCGTCCAGAGAAGTGCGCCAGCACCTCCGCTCCAAGCGGACCGTACTCGGCGATGAACGCGCCCTTCGCTGCGACCTGCGCCAGCCCCTCGTACTCGTCCGGCCCCCACGAGCCGAACCCTTCGTGATCGTGGATCGCGAACTCTTCCGCTCCTGCCGTCGGGCTGTCGGCGAGCATCGCCGCGACCGCCTCGCGCAAGGTGCCCTCGTCGGTGGCGTCCGCCCATACCCCGTGCAGGATGCCGGCGTTGTAGCTCGCGAGGCAGGCCAGGTAGGCCCGCGGGGTAGGGATAGACTGCTGCTCTTCTCGTTCCGTCGTCGTGCTCGTCACCGTCTTCTCTCCTCGATGATCGGGGCAGGGAGTGATGGCCCCGTCATCACCCCTGCCTCTCCGGCGAGGAGCGGGCGGGGGTGCCAAGCGAAGCCTGACGACGTGGCGCGGACGGCCGAGCGGCAGCGGCGCGCGGGAGGCGAGGCACCGATCAGGGGCCGAAGGCGAGCGCAGAGCGACGCCCCGCGAGCCGTCACGGGTCGTCTTCGTTTCGCTTGCGGGGGGAGGGCAGCGGCCACCCCCCACCGCCCGGCAGGGCACGAAGCGCGCGGCGATCAGGACCGGATGGCGGCGAGTCCGTCATACGGTCCCGACGCTCCGAATGCGGGACGCCTCCGCCGGACGGCGTGGTGCGGCGGCCCGCTTTCTACGGCGCGGCTGGGACCGACAGTTCGAGCGGCGCGCTATCCGCGCAGCCCGCCCGCGACAGGGACGGACGCCCGCAGGGCCGAGACCGCCCGCGGGCTCGGTTCACGACGGCCCGGTGCCCAAACGGGCAGTCGCCTCGACAGCCTATCTCCGAAAGCGGTAATTATCTCGTCGAAGCTCTCATTCGCCGCCGAACAAGCGGCTGAAGCCGATGATCCGAGCATTTATACGAGCAAGGTAGGCGTGAATGACTCACAGAGCTGGCCATCGGGGGAATGGCTGACGTCCTCATGTTTTAGTCGTAGCCCGACCTGCTGTCTCTCGCGCCAGGAGCGACTGGTTCCGTTGGAGGTCTTGGTGGTCCGCTGTGCGTTTGCGGAGAACGTTTGCTGGAGCTGTGGGGCGATCTGGAACATGGTTCTGGCAAAGAACGATGAGGGGACTTAGTGCCTGATACTGTACGCTCGGGCGTTGGTCCCAGTCGGGCTGGCGATCAATTCCACTATGTCTGGGCGGCGCGCCGCGCGTTGAAGTTGTTGCAACCGACCACGCGCCTAGAGGTAATTTTCGTCGAGGCAGTATCCCCGGCTGATACTAAACCGGATTCAGGCGAGGATGTT
>NZ_JPHU01000018.1 GCF_000733125.1 Parvularcula oceani
CACGTCCGCGCCGGCACCGCCCACGAGGAAGTCGTTCCCGTCATCGCCGAACAGCGTTTCCGACGCCGCGCCGCCGATCAGGACGTCCGCAAAATCCGAACCGTTGACCTGCTCGATATTCGAATACCGGTCGCCGTTCGCGTCTCCCGCCGATCCCGTGCCCCGGCCAAGATCGACCCGCACGCCGCTGCCGGCATTGTAGAAGGACAGGATATCGAAGCCTGCGCCGCCATCGATCACGTCCGCGCCGGGGCCGCCTATGAGGAAGTCGTTCCCGTCATCGCCCATGAGGCTGTCATTGCCGGTGCCGCCATCCAGAGTATCGTTGCCGATACCGCCGGAGAGAGTGTCGTTCCCCCCTCCGCCGATGATCCGGTCATTACCCGCTCCGCCGCTCAGACTATCATCATTCGCCATTGCCGACTCCTAACTCCGTTTCCAACCTCGAACACCTGCACACAAAGCCAGGCCCACCTTGATCTAGGACACGCCCTCGGGGAACCGGGTAGCGGTCGCCAGCAATCCAGACGGCTATCACAGGCACTGAAAACCTTCAATGTATTCAGCCGAGCAGTGCCATTGCGGGGCGAGCCCCGCAGCGTGGCATCTAGCCAGCCGCTCGTTACCCCATGCTGTCTTCGAGGCGCTCCTTCATCAGGCGCCCAACCCGCCCGGCCGAGGCGAACTCGGCGAGATCTTTGCGGGCCTGCAGACCGAGGCGGCGGCGCAGGTTCGGCTCACGGACCAGTCGCACCATCTGCGATGATGCGGAGCGGACATCCGGCTCCGCCCACTGAGCACCGGGCAAAGCGTAGACGCCGTATGCGTCCATGACAGGACGAAGCGTGCATCCGACCAGAACCGAGTTGCACGCGCTCATGAAGTCGAGGTTTCCCGACCAGCCCGTTGCCAGGACCGCCCGCCCCGCCGCCATCGCTTCGGCCAAGGGCAGGCCGAAACCCTCGGAACGATGAAGGGATACCATGACGTCGCAGGACAGGATGAGACGCCAGCGGTCGCCCTCCGACAATGACTCATCCATGATCCGTATATTGGGCGCGCCACCTGCCGCACCGACGAGGCTCGCCCGCGCCTCGGGATCGGCAGCGAGACCACGGGTCTTGACGATCAGCAACTGCCTCTCGTCATCGCCGAAGGCTGCGGTAAAGGCGGAGATGACCGCCTCGGGATTTTTCCGGGCCAAGGATGATCGCGTATCTGCCATCGTCAGGAAGATCACGCTATCGGGAGGCAGCGCAAAGCGGGCGCGGTCTGGGGCTGTGCCGGGGGGAATGCGGACAGCGTGTGGAATGGTGTGAGGACGCCGGCCGCGCCCCCCCAGCGCAAGGGCCGCAGACGTGAAGTCGCTCACGGCCCAGACGTCGGACACGAATGGCAGCGCATGCTCCCACCCGCGGGGGAAGGCCGGCAGTTCCCAGGCCCAATATCCGACCGTGTACCACGACCGCTCCCGGCCCATTCCCAGATGATGCAGGGAGGGCAGCACTTCAGGCGCATTGACCTGCAGGATCAACGTCCCTCTCTCATTCGCAGGCATCGAATGCAGCGGTATCTCGCTGCGAAGATCCATCGGCGCGAAGAAGGGAGAGAGATCGACGGCGAGCGGAGAGAGGCCGGCCTCGGTCAGAGCGCGCCATGTCGAACGCGCCGCCTCCCCTATTCCGTTGGCGGTACTGAAGAGCCCTGCGACCACAAGCGGCGCGGAGGGCAGAGGAGGCGCAGCTGCGGCCGGACGCGCGAGAAAAAGGTGAGCATAGGCTTGCCAGAGCGCAGGTTCGCCATGGCGCCGAAGGCGCCGACGCCAGGGTTCCGGCAATGACCGCCATGTCCGCCGCACAACTGCTTTCACGCCATTTCTCATCGAAAACAGTTCAGAAGGCGGAGCCACAAGTCCCTCACGCGGAGGATCAGAGCTACGATGATTTGGGTGGATAGCAAGCGGGTTAGCGAGCGCGACATCACCCGAGGGCGTGCGACCCCTGGTGGACAGCGAGACAGCCTCGGCCGCCGGGAGGACCAACGATCGCACCCGCCCCAAAAGGCGCGGACAAGATTGCCATGAAAGCTTAGGCTGGTGCGGTCGAGACGCTCGGAACCCTAAAAATATATCTGTAATATCAGTTCTTTGCAGATTTACTTAACCATTTTGTATCACAAAATGTATCCAAATTGTATCACACCTATTGGACCCGTAGGTGAGGTGCACGAGCACGCACCCGCCATAAAAGTAACGGCCGGATACCGTTTTTGGCGAGGTGCTGAGCAGGCTGCTCAGCGCTGGCTCGGGGGGCCCGCATCGCTAATGAGATTATTCTCAGTCACATTAGCCACACGAGCGCCGTTTGGTCCCGGTGGATAGGAGGCTTGCCCGCTGCCACGCTTTGATCCTCGCGCCTAATTGCCGGCCCTGATAGGACCGACCGATGCTCGGCGGAAAGTTCACTCACCAAGGCGGCCACGTGATCTAGCATCTCCCGTGCGTAGGGCATCTCTATGTCAACGGCATAGTCAGATGCTGCCCTGTTCGAAATCGCGGACCGGAGGACGGGACCGCCGAGGGTCGGTTTGCCTCGTCCGACGTCTACTGCTGCCGAAATGATGCCGAGGCCAACCGAGAGCTTGTTGTTGTTGCGTGCCAGCATAGGCAGCACGGCTTCCTCCAGAGTGGCGTTATTGAAGGGGGCCAAGAGCTGCAGGAGCTCGCGGACGTCTCCTTCCCAAACGCCTGCGGAGAGGAAATCTCCCTCCTTCGAAAACGACGTCCAAAGGGTCTCTCCCAAAGCTTCCTTGCCGCTCGCGTAGCTCGGATGTTCCTCGAGGAGCGGTTTCACCTGATCCCAGACGGGTATCTGAAAATGAAAAGTGCTAATCGGTCCGAAGGTACCGAGCCAATGATTGCTCGGGAGGTACAAGCCAACCTCGGTTTCACCGGCGGTATAGTGATCCCAGAACCCAACAAAGATCCGCGATCTGAGATCCTTTGCCGCCGGTGCATCGACCGTCGGAATATCACAGCCGGCAATATCTGCGAGAGCCAGTCCGACCCGTTCGACGACATCGACACAGCGCCTGAAGGTCAACTCCGCATCCGGGTCGTGTTTTGAATCATTGTAGAGCCTACGAAGGTCATGAAGCGCATCGATGCTGGACGATCGTATACTAAGCTTCGAAAGCCGCTCGACTAAATCGTAGAGGTTCGTGCGCCGGTTGGCCATAGGAAAGACCACCGTCTTGAGAAAGTATTCAATCCTAGATGCAAAAGGTTCAACGATTGCGGCGAGCTCAGAACGGGCGAATGTCTGGTGGCCGAGTCGGGCCAGTGCGCTCAGGACCGACGCCGCATCCTTGACGATAAGGTCCCCACGTGACCCGACTTCATCGGCCATAATGCCGCTACTCTCCACCGCGATGCTGACTGGTCATAAGCTGTATCATGTCCATCAACACGCTTTGCGTTGCTGTTTCGCAATCACCAATCCGGCTCAGAAGGAGCGGCTTCGCTGTGCCAGCCCCTGACCTATCGATGCTGGAGAGCGTCACATGAATAAACGAACCGGATATGGATGCGGCTTCAACTCGGGCATGCGCTTGACGATCTGCGCAAGCCGTCCGGCATAGTTGAGAGTCACGGGCATGCCGTCATAGGGACCGTCATTATTCCAGTCCATTTTGGTCAGTCCCAGGGTATCGCGGCAGAGATCTTGAAAATCACCGCGTCCTGCGTGCCGAGTGATCAAGAGGGGTGACGGAATCCCCTTGCCCTCCTTGTAGAAGCCCCCTCCCCTCAGGGTCACCTCAGGGAGATCCCCGCGGCTCCAAAGCAAGGCTTCATGACTGCCGAGCGGCATAAGGGTACCGCGGGCAACGGGATACCCTGCGATTTTACCCTTCCGATCGACCCGATAACCGCGCCAACCTGTATCCTCTTGCACCTGAACCAGTTCGACGGCCTCGACAGATGAGAGGGCGTCGAGGCAACCATCGATCTCCTGATCGCGGAACTCCGTGTTTTTGTGGACCAGAACCCGCTTAGGCAGTCCACCATTATGCTTGCGTTGGTAGATGGTCAGACTGCGGGCAATGATCTTGAACATCTGCGCGTGGCTTAAATACGGGTTGTCGCCGTAGACACGCACATTGTCAGCTTCGTAGGCGATAAATTCGAGACCGGAGCCTTCCGCGTCGAACACCTGCGCGCAGGCGATGGCGAACTTCGGACCGTCATCGTTGGAGCGCCGCATCGCGTAGTCGATACCGATAAAGGCCGTATCTGGAGCAATCTCGTCGAGGACCCAGGGTACACCACCGGCTTTCGTATACAGAGCGATTGCGAGACGCCACATCACGCTGGCGCGACAATGGTAGTCGAGTGCTTTGTCGCTTCTGATCAGCTGCACGCTGATACCGAGGCTGGCACCGATCGCTTTGAGATAGTCATGTAGGTTGAAATCCTCCTCTACCCGTTCATAGAAGGCTGGTTCCCACACGGCATCGATACCGATGAAGACGACGTCAAAATCCATCCGCGTAGCATGGAGTTGCGTGATGGCGCGCTGAAGAGCGTCGGCGAGAACAACGTAAGGCTTCTCCGCTCGAAGGACATCCTCCGTCAGCCGGTCGGGAAGAACAATTTCGCTGGACGTTCCTGATGCAACTGGGTGGACGCCAAAGCCCCGCGACATACCAGGATAATCCGGCCGGTAGGCAGCCCCGTCGCGGGGCCGGATGGTCGTCTCAAAATCGGCGATCAGTCCCCGCATGCGGTCCATCATCGATTTCTGACCGATCATGGCGATCCGAATCTGATCGGGGACACCAGCGATCCACGTCTTGCTGTAGGGTCCATGCCGGATGAGACCTCGCAGCGGGTTGGTGTCTACGTTGCTATCGTCCGGCGATCCAAAGCGGAGCGACGGCTCTTTGAGCTTGAAATGAGCCGGCAGATCGAACGCTCTCAGACTGCTCATACGTCCCTCCCACTAAAGCCGCTCACCGTACTGATGGTAAAACTCGCACCGATCCCTTTGTCGAACGACCCGGCCGAAAGGGAGACGTCCCCGTCCGCCGAACCGAGAAGAATGGTTCGCCAGCTTTCGAGAAGACTGTTCGATGGGCCGTTGTAGCGGCGTGCCGTTCGTTCTCTAACAAATTCGTTGGCTTCGTTTCTCTGAGCCGCCGTGTTCTCCTCTCCCCATTCGAGATGTACCTTCGGCTCGAGAAGCAACCATAACCGCCCGCCCTTGAAATCGAGCCGAAGGCTGCAGGCCTCGTTCCAGTTGATACCGGTGCTCCCGACGACACCGGACACGGCGCGAGGATAGCCAAGCCCCACCAACCGATCGGACGGAACGACTCTGGGGTTGGCCAGAACCAGTGTTTCGCCCCGCCGGTAGGTCAGCGGCAGCCCCGAAGTCGCCGACAGGGCCGCAAACAAGGCGTCGCGGAGAAGTCGACGCTCACCCGTCTCCTTGGCGAGGCGCTTATCCAAAATGGGGTGTGTGCTCCAGTCTTCGATGTCTCGGCCCGAGAACGCTGCGCGGAGGTCGTTATCGTTGCCGAAGGCGATGACCCCGTCCCGGATACGCGTCGCGATCCCCGGTCGCCCTGAAGCCTCGAGCACTTCGCGGACCTCTCGCGCACCTCCGATCTTGCAGTCGATGAGCCTCGCCATTTGCGGGTAGGACGTGATCGGAAACGCATTGGTCCTGACGACCGGAAGCATTCTCCCGCGCTTTCCTTCCGGCATGGCGGCCCGCCGACCCTTACGGTCACGGCGAAATGCGTCGGCCAGACCCTCGAGGGCTGGTAAGAACGTCGCCAGCTCCGACATTGCCTCATCGAATCCCTGTGCCTCGACGAGGCGTGCGTCGACGTCGTTCTGGCGGGCATAATGCAGAAGCTCGGTCACCGGGCCGAACACCTCACCGTCACCCCTGGTGAACCAGTAGAGGCCTTGGCTTAGCCCCCCTGCGTCGATTGCCTCACGGAGAGCCTCCATCACCGAGGCGTCGCGACCGGAATAGCCGATCAACGCGAGGCCCCGGGTCCGGCAGGCATCGACCAGGGCGCGCCTCAACGTTCGGTCTTGCGATCTTAACTCTTCGGCTGTGTTCTTGAGGCGTCGGCTTTGAAAGTCGCCATGAAGCTTCCCGTAGACGGGCCAGTTGCTTTCCGAAATCGCGTCGAGAACCGTGGATGGATTGTTCAGATCGCCGTGCGACAGCCGACCCGTGGTCTTGAAACGCGCCGCCGCCGCATCCTCGACCAACCGGTCGAAATTCGTCGTCCACACGATGTCGCAGAGCGCCTTCTCCATCAGCGCCGCCAGCACCTTATGTCCATGGGTCGGGGTCGCCGACGACACCGCTTCGTCGATGTATCGTCGCCGGTCCCGTTCATCGTGATAGGCGGCCTCAAAATAAGCCGCGTACTCGCTCGGGTCATCGAGCACCGGATAGTTTCCCTGATCGTCGAAGTACCGCTGGATGATACGCCTCGTTCGTGGGTCGTTGTTGTCCGGCAACGCGGACTCGCGGACACCTTTCTGGGAACGGAAGATTGATCGCTTGAAATCCCAGATCATATCCCAGCCAGTCTTGATGCCCGCAGACCGGGATGCCCCTGCACCGAGAAGCCACATGATCGAGCGCCCACGCCGTTCGAACAGGCGTAGGAAGGATGGCAAGTCGAGCAGCAGTTCGTCCTCGCGGGCTCTTCCGTTCGCCTGCTGATCAGAAACGGATGTCATGTGTCCTCCAATCGGTCGCGAGCAGCTCCGGTACGCGGCTCGAGGTCTCGACCCATCGGCGTGCTGCTGGCGACATCCAAGTCAGGGTTTGGAGGAGACTGTCATAGTCTTTGTCGAGACGGCGACGGTGGATGGGCTCATGATGAGCGATCCGGTTGCGGAGCAGGCGCATATACTCAAAAGGTCTATGCGCCTTCTTCCGGTTCAGGCCCTGCCCTGCAGCCCCAGGAAAAGCGTGTCTGAGAGCAGGGCGCCATAGCGTCATCTCGTAGTTTGCTTTCCTATTTGGACTCGCGCGCCTGCCACCAGCGCCGAGCAGCGCCACCCAGAACCCGAACGACAGATTGGCCACCATGTGCGGGGGATCGACAGGGTGCCCCTGTCTCAGGAGCCCGCGCTTGGATTCATCGATGTTCACGTTGGCTCGGGTATCGAGGTCGCCGCTCAACGCGTCGTACCAAGTGACGCCGTATTGATCGCTCAGCGCGTTGTGGAGGCTGTTCCGGAGCGTCACCTCGACCGTCTGGAGCGGCCCGTAGAAGCCGGCGCTAACGGCAACGTTCCAACGGTACAGCTGCATCGCCATCTTTCGATCGCCGCCGCAGGCCGCCAGATAGGGTGCAAGGCGGTCGGTGGAGATCGCGGCTTGCAAAGCGTTTAGCTCTGCGGCTTCCCCCTGGTCGGTCTTGACTTGTCTGCCGTCTTTTGACATACATCTCTCGTACGTCCCGGACCCGCCTCTGCGAAAGCATGCGCCCGGGGCAAATTTTTTCTGGTCTAATTCAGTTAGTTCGTGGAAACGTTCTTTGGACGTCGGCGATGCGCCTTGCGAATCACCGCCTTGCGCGCCTCCCTTGCCTCCTCGTCCGCCTGACGGAACTCAGGAGCCAGCACCTTTAGTCGTTCTACCAAACCCGACAAATCGTACATGTTGCTGAGTTTGCCGCCATGGCCTGCGTGGTGGCGCTCGATCCGCTTCACCAGGCCAGCGTCTTCGAGTTCCGCGATGTAGCGCTGGATCTGCCGCGGCGAGATGCCCAAACGTTCCGACAACGTGTCTTTGCTCGGATAAGGCTTACGCGCCTCATCCCACCAGAAATCACAGAGCTGCAGCAGCACCGCGAGCTGAGTTGGATTTAATCCCAACCGTCCCTGCGCCCGAAGCAGGAGCGACGGCACGATGCAGAAGCCGATATCCATCACCGGCTTGCTCCACTTCCGCTCCGACGCGCGAGACGCCTTCGGCTTCGGAAAAGCGACAACATTGTCGTCTGTATCTGCGACCTTGACCGCAGGCTTATCTGTTTTGTCTTTCTCGGCCACGATCAAACACCCCTTGGCACTGAACTCAGCGGAGTATTCTCGTCCAGGCTAGAATATTCAAGGGCTACCCACTGGTCAGCTATGACACTGGGCCATGGTCATGCGTGACCTCAGCGCCCCGGTCGGAAGCGTCCGCTAAAGAAGCACTATTCACCTAGTATCCCTAGAAGCCTATAAACGAGTAGGCAGTAAGCCTAGTCAAGATTGACCAGGGGTTCAGGTCTGCCGCCCCGCTTCGCGGCCGGGCCCTCGTGAACGGAGCCATCCAGTCGTCTGCGCCGCCGGGCCATCTCCGCCGTTCGGCGTCAATCCCTGGGGTGGGCCGGGCTTCGCCCAGGTTCGGACGCGCCGCTCTCGCGGCGCGGCATCGGTTTGGCCTTTCCCTCGGCAGGTCGGGGGCCGGCACGCTCTGACCCGGTAACCGGGGGCCGGGTACCCCGCTACGGGGTGACTTCTCCACGCTAGTTCACAGACCGCTCTCTATGCAGAACTTCGTTGATTGCCTCTCTTGAGCCGCTCGAACAGGGCGATCGATTTCTGACATCCTCGACAACGCCCGCAGGCGGTCGGCGCGCGATGGCAAGAAAAGGTCCATCGCAGGAGATCGATCGGAGCTTGGGATCGACGAACCAGTTCCTCCGTCGTCATCTCTACCGCCGGAGCTGTAAGGCGAAAGCGGGGGATCTGTGTCCCCACCGTCTTTTCCATCGCGGCAAGGAAGGCGGGCCGGCCATCGGGATGAACACCGTCAGTCGAGACGGTCCCAATTAGAAGTTCCGTAATGCCCTCATCGTGAAGAGCCATCGCAGCGAGGGTGATCAAAAGTTGGTTCCGGAGTGGCCAGTGTTCGGGAGAGCGGTCAAGATGTTCAGACGGGTGACCGATCAGCTCCCCTGCCCCAAGATGGCCGAGGGGGGCCCTGATGACGCGATGGCGGAGAGAGAGTTTTCCGGCGAGAGCTGTCGCCGCCTGCACCTCGCCCTCCGCGGGCGCTTGACCGTAGTCCAAGGTTAGCAAGAGGTCCGGCCGATGACTGAATGCCAAGCAGGTGGACTCGACCCCGCCGGAGAACAGCAGCGTTCTCATCCCTTCCAAGCCGCCCACGCCGCGCGGTAGATGGCGCTCGCGAAGTCGTCGCTTATCGAGCAACCTCCTGATCCGAGCAGCATGGTCTGGTCGGCAGGCTTTGGGTTCTGCGAGAGCGCGATGACGGGGATGCCGCGCTCCACCGCCCAACCGATCTCAAACAGCGTACCCGGGTCACACCCGTCGAGGATGGCGAACACGGCAGCGGAGCCAGCCAGCCCATCGAGATCCTTCGCAACGACGTCCTTGATCCTGTCACGGTGCCGAGCGCTGTCCTCGTAGTCGCCGAGAAGACCGGCCTCATGATAGGGGGAAAAGTAGCGCGCCCCGAGGCCGTGCAGCGCCGTGCAGGCCTCCTCCACGAGCCAGAGCTCAGCCATCGTAAAGAAAGGCCCCGCGATGTAGACCGTCGCATCGAGGTTCTTCGCAACTGCCGGCTCCAGATTGGCCGTAGTCTCATCGAGGACAACGGAGGGCAAGCGTCGATCGCAATAGCGGGCGACGCAGCGCGAGGCGCGCGTCGGCGGCTTCAACGGGATCAAGACCCTCTAGCGCCCAGTGATAGGTAAAGGCGGCGCTGAAGACGTCTCCGGAACCGATCTTGTAGACGCGGTCCGTCCTGTAGGGGGGTACCGAACCCTTCAGCACGCCATCCATATAGACACGGCACCCTTGAGCGCCGCCCTTGACTAAAACGATCTCCGCTTTCTCTCTCTCGATGACCTTCCTGACGGCTTGCGCTTCCTCATCGCTCTCCCCGAGCGCCAGAACCTCCTTGTTGTTCAGGACGATCGCGAGGCGGTCAGCTTTGGAGCCGTTCGCCCGGAAAGACACCGGTTGGTTCGGGCTCTGGGGATCGAACACCACCTTCGCCCCGTTTACGACGGCGTCGCCTTCCATCAGACCGAAGCGCAGGATCGCGTCGCCCTCCACCCGGATGGCGTCCTGACGCGCGGGAGCCGCCGGTGAGAAGATCGGCGCTGAGAGCGGATGGAAGTACTCGAAGCGGATCAGGTCGGCTGAACTGTGCTGGTGATGCCGCACACCATCACCGCCGAGGCCGAAGCCGGCGGCGCCCTGAAGGTCTTCGGGGCAGTAGTAGTGCCAGTCGACCTCGATCCCCGCCATGGCAATGGCGATGGCGGCACGCCCGCCAGACCCGAAATGCTCGTCCTTCGGCGGCGACACACAGACTTCGCGGTAGTATCCGCCGACAACGATCATCGTTAGATCCGTTCGACGACGATGGTGATCTTCGAACCCGTGACCGTAATCACTTCGGCCTCGAAGCCTTCTCCGCTCTGAAGACAGCTCGCCAAAGTGCCGATCGCGCTGGCACCCGTCACGGTGCCAGCGACTTGACCGGAAGTGGCGGTAAGGGCTGCGATACTGGTCGGGTTGGCGGGAGGATGAAGCTGGATCGAGAGGCGATCACCGACGGCCAGCTGGTCGGCCACGCCCGCCACGGGGGCGAAAAGTTCCGTTCGGAAGCGCAAGTCGCAGGGATCGTTGCCAGATCCTCCTGTCGATGCTCCGCCGCCCGATGATGGCGACCACCCGCCGCTCGAACCGCTTCCTCCCATCTCGCCTCCCCATCGCCCGCGCGTCGTCCCGCAGGCTCCGATCAGTGAACCCTTTTTCGGGCCAGAAACCCCGAGCCGAAGGTCCGCATGTCCAGCCACATGACGCTGTCGAGCGCGGCGGCGCGGACCTGCAAGCTCTCGGCGAAGCTAAGGAAATCACGCTCCAAAGCCAAGTAGTCTCTCGGCAATTGGCAATCGGCGGGAAAGAGGCGGATATGCCGTCCCGCCCGCAGCACATGAATGTCGAGGATGGCGATGTCATCCGCATCGAGCCAGTTCCTAGTAATCCAGCTCGCGGTCTTAGGCCCTACCCCCTCCAGCCCCTGAAGCTTGTCTCGGAACGCACGCGGCGAGGCGGCGTCGAGATCCATGCCCTTCAACGCCCTCATGGCTCGCGCCAGGCGCCGCGCCCGCTGTCGAGGGAAGCGATAGCGGTGCGGACGGCCCGAGACGGGAGCCGGCGCGTCCAAGAGCGCGAAGATGCGCTCTTCGCGCGCTGCATCTATCGTCTCAAACACGCCCTCGTTCCTTAGCCGGTCGAAAAACGCCGTCGCGACCTCGAAGGTTACCCCGTACCCGCCGAGGAGGCAGAACCCGACTTCCTCCGCAAGCGAACCGTGACGGTTGACGAAATCGATCAAGGATACATCGGCAGTAGCGCAGCGCATTGCCCAGTAGGCCGGGCTGAGCAGCTCGTCTTCTCGCCCGAAGCGGACACCTGGCAACACCTCGTCCTTCGGCCAGCGCGGCGCGAACATCTCGGTCTGTCGGACTGTCTGAAGCGCCGTCGAAGACATAGGTATCGCCTTTCCAAAAAGCATAATATATGCATTTGCTATGCAGGCAAGCGAATGGACGCAAGGGAACTTCGCCGAGCGGCTTCGTCAGGCTCGTTGGCGTGACGGCCTAAGCCAGACGGAACTCGCCAAGCGCTTGCAAACGACGCAGTCAAATCTCTCTCGAGCCGAACGCGGCGTCGTACCAAGGGAGGCGCTACGGCAACGGCTGGCCGCCTATGTCGAGAGCGCGTCTCTCCAAGCGCGTTCTCGTGAGGAAGTTCTGACGAGAGTGGCCGACTCTCCGGAACTCAGATCGTTGATCACCCGCATCATGCACGAGCTCAACGCATAACATATGCATTTCTGATCGGATGATCGCCTCTCTACGGGTCAGGGAGCGTGCGCCGCCGACTGCGTCCGCGCTAGGGCGACAATCGTCACTCTCGCGCGCGTCCTTCGGACCGGGCCCTAGTCGCTTGGGCGACCGGAGCCCGGCTCTGCCGGTCTCCGCCAGGCGGTGACGGTCCCTCGCGCGGGCCGGGCTCCGCCCGGGTTCGGACGCGCCGCTGTCGCGGCGCGGCTCTGTTAGGGCCTTTCCCTCGGCAGGTCGGGGCCGGCACGCTCTGACCCGGTAACCGCGGCCCGACGGCCCGCAACCCGTTTCGGACCCAAGTCGTCTGAGCGCGTCTTCGTTCCCCTACGAAACGGGACGCCCGTCTCAGCTCGTCTTCGCGCCTCTCCGTTCGTCCTTGCACGCCGTCTTCCTGGCCCCGGTCCCCGGCGCGTGTCCGTCCCCCGCCCTGCGGGGGAAAGGATGCGAGCGGAGAGGAGCGAGGACGATGCTGACCCAGCATGGAGAGATCAGGACAGGTGGCGAGGACGCTTCCGCCCTTCGGGCGGGGGGCGGTGCGCGTGAGGTAGCCAGCGGTGGCGAGGGCGGCGGACGCCGGAGGCCGAAGCCCGGACGCCGTAAGCGCAAGCCGGGCGGAAGGGCAAGGACCGCCGCGAAGCGGGTCGACCTCTACCAGGAGGTGACCGACACGATCATCGCTCAGCTTGAAGAAGGCCGCCTGCCTTGGGTGCAGCCTTGGGGGAAGGTCCCAGGCGGCACCGGCGCGCCGGGCGTGGCCCTGCCCGAGAACGCGGCCACGGGCCGGGCCTATTCCGGGATCAACGTGCTTTTGCTGTGGGGCGCGGCCTTCGAGCGGGGCTTCCCCTGCCAGCGCTTCCTCACCTTCAAGCAGGCGCTGTCGCTCGGCGGCTGCGTCCGCAAGGGCGAACGCGGCACGCACGTGGTCTATGCCGACCGCTTCACGCCGAAGGACGGTGGGAACGAGAACGCGACGGGCGGCGGCGGCGATGACGAGGACCGCGAGGTCTGGTTCCTCAAGCGCTACACCGTCTTCAACCTCTCGCAGATCGGCGGCCTGCCCGACGAGGTGACGGCGTCGGCCCCGCCCCTGCCCGAGCGCGAGATCGTGCCGCGCGCCGAGGCGCTGATCGCGGCGACCAAGGCCGACTTCCGCATCGGCGGAGACCGGGCCTACTACGCGCCCGGTCCGGACGTCATCCAGGTGCCGCCCCAACCGGCCTTCCGGGAGCAGATCAACTACTACCGCACCTGCTTCCATGAGCTCAGCCACTGGACGGGCCACGGCTCGCGGCTGACGCGGAACCTCACCACCGGTTTCGGCACCAAGGACTACGCCCGCGAGGAGCTTGTCGCGGAGATGTCCGCCGCTTTCTTGTGCGCCCGTCTCGGCATCGTGCCGACCGTGCGGCACGCGGACTACATCGGCTCTTGGCTCGAGGTCCTGCGCGAGGACAAGCGCGCCATCTTCAAGGCCGCGAGCCTCGCCTCCAAGGCGGCGGACTTCGTCCTGGCCTTCGAGGACGAGCGCGACGGGGAGGCCTCGGCATGACCTTCTACACCGTGCAGTGCGGCTATGCGGGCTACTACGCGCAAGTCCTCAGCGTCGAGGTGGACAGCCCCGAGGAGGCCTGCGAGCTCGCGAACGACCGCGACGGCTGGCGTAGCCTCGACCACTGCGGCGACACCTATGTGGATGCCCTCGCAGAAGGCGACGGCTCTGACCCGTGGGGCTCGGCTAGCCTGCCCGTGCTGCTTGGTTACAGCGAGGAAGGCCCCGGCGCGCGCGTCGTCATCCGCGTCGAGGGCGGGACGGTGCAGGCGGTGAACGCGTCGGGCGGGCGAGTCCTCGTCATCGTCGATGACCGCGACGACGGCGAGACCCACGAGCACGCCTTCCCCGAAGGCGGTGCGTCGTGACCGGCAAGGTGGGTGCGCCGCTCGGTCGGCCGAGCCGCGAGGGTCCGGCTGACATACGCTGGCGCTTCTCCCTCACGCGCGTGCCGATCGATCGTGGCGGCTACGACCGGACGGGCACCTACTGGGGGATCGGCGCACCGCTCTACCGCTACGAGGCGTTGGAGCCGGGCAGCGAGGATGCAGCGCCCGAGGGCTACTTCCGCGCGGCGAGGCGCGAGGCCGCCAAGGCCGAGCTTCGCTCCCGCTACCCGCTCGCGCGGTTCTTCCGATGAGCCGCGCGAGCGAGACCACCGAAGCGGGCGAGCAGCGGCTCGTCACCGGCGTCAGGCCCATCACCCTACGCGACCGCCTCGACTGGCAGGCGGCGCAGCCCCTGCGTCCGAAGCGGAACCCCGATTGCCAGCAGCGCGCTTGCGACCTTGGACTCTTCGACGAGGTCGGCCGCGCGCAGATCGACCTGTTGCGGACGGATCGGGAGCCCGAGCCGTAGCCCGCAAACGAGATACCGGACGGCGCGCTCGAGACGGGGCGCGGTGCCTCGCCGTCCGGTCCTCCCTCCCGAGGCACCGCGCCCGCTCTCGCAGCGCACGGAAGAAGGAGACCCCCCATGTGCGACTTCACCACCCACCCGCTCAGATCCCTCGTCATCGCCGAGGAGAACGCCCGCGCGGAGGCCGAGCCCGATCAGGGTATCGATCAGCTCGCCGCCCTCATCGAGTATGAGGGCCTGCAGCAGCCCCTCTGCGGCTACCGGAAAGGCAAGACGCAAGTCGCTGTCTACGACGGACGCCGCCGCCTTCTGGCGCTCAAGCAGCTCGCGAAGGAAGACCGGCTTCCGAAGGGCTGCCGCGACGGCATCCCCGTCCGGCTCGGCACCAAGGACCAAGCCCGGCAGGCCTCCCTGTCGGCGGGCCTGACCCATCGCGGCTTCCACCCCGCCGAGGAGTACCGCCAGTTCGCGAGGCTGTTGGAGGACGGGAAGACCGTCCCTGAGATCGCGAAGACCTACTCGGTCTCAGAGCGCGAGGTGGAGAAGCGCTTGAAGCTGGCCCGGCTCGCGCCGCCGGTCTTCGAGGCCTTCGCGCGGGACGCCATCACCCAGGAGCAGGCGCAAGCCTTCGCGCTGACCGACGATCACGACCGGCAGCTGGCCGTCCTGGAGCCGCACGGCTTCGAGATCAGCGCCTTCGCCATCCGGCGAGCGCTGACCGAGGGCGAGGTCCCCGCCACGGACAAGCGTGCCCGCTTCGTCGGCACCGACGCCTATGAGGCGGCGGGCGGCAAGGTCCGGCGCGACCTCTTCGGCGAGGCGGGCGACAGCTTCGCGGACGAGGCGCTGCTCACCCGGCTCGCCGAGCAGAAGCTTGAGGCGATGGCCGAAGAGGTCCGCGCCGAGGGCTGGTCCTGGGTCCTGGCCATGGCGGAGTTCGACCACGCGCTGCACCAGACCTGCTTCCGGGTGCATCCCGAACGCCGCGAGCCCGAGGGCGAGGCGAAGGCCGAGCGCGAGAGGCTGACAGATCGCCTGACCGCCCTGATGGGTGAGGACGAGGGGGACCCGGACGACCTGACCGAGGCGCAGTGGGAAGAGGTCGAGACCATCGAGGCCCGGATCGATGCCATCGACGCGGCACATAAGGCCTTCACCGACGCGAACAAGGCACGAGGTGGCGCGGTGGTCTACCTCAAACACAACGGCGAAGCCGAGGTGATGCGCGGCCTCGTCCGCCGCGAGGAGAGACCGGAGGCGAAACCCGAGAAGCCGTCCGTGCCACATTCGGCGCACCGGCGCTGCACCGAGATCGCGACGCAGGCCTTGGCTCGCGAGCTGGCCGCGAACCCTGCCGAGGCGGACATCCTCCTGACGGCGGCGCTGGCGCAGAGTCTCTACGGTGCAGGCACCCCGGCAGGGATCGCGCTGACGCTGGCAGGGCTTACCCCGTCCGAGAAGGCGGAGCTGCCCGTGAACCACGACCTCGCCGCGCGGCAGGAGCACTTCGCCGAGCGGGTCGGCGTCGACTTCGCCGAGACCGTCGCTAGCGTGGCCGCGCTCGGCGAGGAGGAGCGGCGCGATCTGCGGGCCCTGGCGCTCGCTGCCGTCCTCGACGTCTCGGAGAACCGCAGCGACGCGCCGGACCACCGGGCGCGCGAGACGGCGGGCCTGATCGCCGAGCGGATCGGCGCGGACCTGCGCCGCCACTGGACGCCGGACGAGGCCTACTTCGCCAAGCTCAGCCGCCCCGCCCTCGCCGAGGTGCTGCGCGAGATGGGCAGCCGGGAGAGCGGGCTCGAGAGCGTCAAGAAGGCCGACCTCGTGCCGATGGCGGTCCGTCGGGCGAAGGCGTCCGGCTGGCTGCCCGAGAGCGTCGCCTTCGCGCAGGGACCGGCACCCGAAGCGGAAGCCGACGCCCTCGCGGCGTGAGGCGCACAGATGGGATAGCGGTCCCTCTCCCTTGCGGTCGGCGGCGCACCCTGCCTCGCGTGTCGCCGACCGTCCCTCGCCGGTGGTCCGTGTACGTTGAGACATGGACCGCCCTTCGAGCAGGCGCGGTGCTCTGCCCCTTCGTCCTGCTATGGCGGTGACGATGGGTCCTCCTGACCGGCTGACGGTTCGGTCCGCGCCCCGCAGGACCGAGCCCACTCCGGCGCGGCGAAGGTCAGCGAGGGCGTGCTCGCCTTTTCGTTCGGTCCTGTCCCTACTCTGCCCCTGCGCCGATCGGTCCGCGCACCACGACGCGGGCGCGGGGCTGGCGGATCGTCTCACCCCGGTCGGCGGAACGCCGACGCCATGATAGCCGACGGCCGGTGTCCTGAGCAGGCGACGTTCGCCGTCCCACTTCCTCCGGTGCCGTGGCTGCCGAAGAGCTGCCATGGCGTTTCCTCCCCTCCTCCGCCTCCAGCGGCGCTGACCCGTCCCTGCCGTCTGGTCCGGGAAGCCTGGGCTGCGCGGGGCCCCGCGCGAAACCGCCACTTGGCTGGATGATTTCCCCTGGGCTTCGCCCATTCCTCGCGAGGCAAATCATCCGCCTGCGGCGGTCCTCCACATGCGTTGCGGCCCTTCGGGTTCGCGGCGGCGCCCTCGGCAGCCCTTGAGGCTCCCTGCCGGCAGGGAACGGGTCCCGCCGGAGACAACTAGGAGAAACCACCATGGCAGCCATCGGCTACGTCACCCACAACCCCGAGCGGGACACCTACAAGGGCTCGCTCAAGACCCTCTCCATCGCCTGCGGCATCGAGCTGGTCCCCAACCGGGAGAAGACCGAGGAGCGCCAGCCCGACTACCGCGTCTTCACCGACGAGCGCACCGAGATCGGGGCGGGCTGGAACAGGACAGGCAAGAACTCCGGCAAGGACTACGTCTCGCTGACCTTCGCCGCGCCGGAACTCGGCCCCCGCAAGCTCTACGCGAATTTGGGCCCCGCCGCCGGTCAGGACGACCCGGACGCTTACGCCATCATCTGGAACCCCGAAGGCTGAGCGCCGCGCCCGCTCCCAAGGGGCGGGCGCCCTCCCCTTCCCGCTGAGGATCACTATCATGGAACTCATCACCCAAGACCACCGCACGCAGATGACCGCCAACTTTGCCGACGAGAGGAAGGACCACCTGCCCGTCGTCAAGCTCTTCTGCCCCTGGGGCGCCGCCACCTGGCTCCTCACCGGACTTTGCGAAGAGGGCGCGCTCGGCTTCGGCCTTTGCGACCTCGGGCTCGGCTTCCCCGAACTCGGCTATGTCGCGCTGTCCGAGCTTCGCGCGATCAAGGGCCCCTTCGGTCTCGGCATCGAGCGGGACCTTTTCTTCGAGCCGTTCGGGAGCCTCGAGGTCTACACCGAGGCCGCGCGCACCGCTGAGACCATCACCGAGGACGAGGCCACGCTGCGGCAAGCCTTCGCAGGTCTCGAAGCCCGCGCCCGCCGCGAGGGCAAAGCGCTGAAAGCGTTCCTCGCGACGTAAAAACCAACCGGTCGCGCCGCCCCTCGTGGGCGGCGCGACCGCTGCTTCGAACGCAGCTGGCTACTAGCGATCCTCACCGAACTCATTCTTTCCGCCTCGCGGACGGAACGGCAGCAATGTGCCCGCAAACGATCTTTGGTTGCTCGCTTCCTATAGTGCGGTGGACCGTCAAAATACCCAGCTGACCTGTGCGTAGCCGAACAGCGTACGCTGCCCCTCTGGCGCTCCAGGTACTCGGTCGGCGAACTCGCCGAAAAAGAGAGCCGAGGCACCCATTTCGATCTCTACACCCTCGTGGGGGCGCCAACGCGCTCGTCCGTCCAACGCATGCCCAATGAAACTACCCGATCGTCCTGCCGGATCGCGCAAGTCCGCGATGACCCACTCGTCAGTCTCTGAAGCCAAGAAGGCGGCGGAGTAGGCGATGCGCGCATCGGTCGCCGTCGTCGGCTTCACCTCTAGGCGCGCGCCAGGCGCGTTGAGGTTCGCCGGTGTGAGGGGGCCGTGCAGAGAAGTGTTGCCCAGGTCCGTCCGGCGGCCCCCGAACAGACGTTCATACTGACCGAACTCGTCGTCAGCCGGGTCGTCATCACCGCTTGCCCAGTACCACTCCGCCGCTAGGCGCGGCTGCCATAGAACGTCCCAGCTGTAGCCGACTGCTGCGAACAACATCGTCGCGAACACGTCGAGATCGCGGGTATTTTCTGCGTCGCTCGAAGTGCGCCGTGAGCCGAAGCGGGCTGCCCCCTCGACATCGGCGTCCCAGCGTCCCGCAGCGGGTGCCCGGTACAAGCGCCCACCCGGCTGGACGTAGCGCCGGTTCGGCGTCTGCACGTCCGCGGCGTCGTCCTCATGAAGCGCGTAGACGAAGCCTTCGAGCCAGACATCATCCGCCAGAACGGGAAGCGCGTTCGCCCGACGGTAGTGCACGCCACCGATCCGGCGCTGCCACTGCTCCTCGTCCGCGGACGGCACGTTGTCACCGATCTCTTGGCGGTTGCTTGGGAAGCGACCGACCGGCACCAACCCAACGACGTGAACAAGATCACCACGTGGGCTCTCAGCCACGACATGGACACCACTATAGTTCTTGACGACGTTGGCGTAGCTCACGCGCTCGATCTGCCGCTTCGATCCTATGCTGACCGTCTGTCGTCCGAAGGTCGCGGAGGTCGTCCAGTTGCCAGTCGCCCCTTGCCAGCGGACATAGGCCTGCAACACGTCGATCGGGTTGACGTAGCTAGACGACAACGGCGTGCCCGCATCGTCCAGGAAGGCCTCGCTGTCCTGCAGCTCGACACCCGCCGCCCAGCCGCTCCGTCGCAGCTCGGCAAGAAGGAGCGCCCGCGTGAAGAGAGCCTGATCGCTGCCCGTGCGGCCGGCGCGAAACTGGCCGTCCAAACTCTCGTAGCGAACTCTGGCTTCGCCAGCGAGGTGCAGGGATAGGCCCGAACCGTCTTGTGCGGCCACATCGCTGGTTATCCATGCTGCGACAGACAGAACCGCAGCCGTCAGCCGACGGTTCACCGCTCGACTACCGCGCGGTGAGTTCGAAACTGCCGGACGCGTTCGCCTCGAACACGCCGACGCATTCTTCTTCGTGGCTGCCGAACGGGCAGGACAGTCCCTCATCGGTCACCTGGACACGCAGGGAGGCGTCGCCTGCGTCGTACTCGCAGCGCGCAGTCACGACGTCGTCGAGGAAGACCTTGCCGAAGTCGCGGCTGCCTCGAGCCTGCTGCCGGGCCCGTGCGGTCCGCCCCCGTGCCGTCTCCGCTCTGCAGTCGATAGACCAGCGGCCGTTCCCGTCGAGGTCGACGTTCAAGTTCCCTGATGGCCCTTCATAGGCCGGTCCGGATGCGCAGGCTGCAAGTCCAAGCGCAGCGGCGCCTGCTATGGTCGATCGCATGGTCGTTCTCCTCCCGTCCTTTCGGACAGAACCGTGCCTACTTCAAACCTTCCATTAATTCAACTATCGTTGAAACGTTGAAAACGTCTAAGAACAGTCGACCGTGGAGGCATTCGTAAGCGGCTTGCAGACCTCCGGATGCCCGTCGCAGCAGTCTCGGACCATCGCCTCGACCAGGCTCGTTATCGCGCCGATCTCGGCGGCGTAGATCAGTCTGCGGCCATCGCGTCGCACCGCGGTCAGCCCGGCCCGCTGTAAGATCGCGAGGTGGTTCGAAAGGGTGTTGGGCGCGATCTCTAAGAACTCGGCGATCGTTCCTGCCGACAGACCTTCGTTTCCGGCCCGCATAAGAGCACGGAACACCTCGAAGCGGGTCGAGTGGGCGAGCGCTGAGAGTTGCTCGACGGTGCGGTCTCGGTCGGGATTGGCTTTCATCCTGCCAGCGTAGACGATCCGGCGCACGACGTCATAGTTCGAAGATCGTTGAAACGATGATGGACCGCCGGTAGGGGCGCTGTCTCTCTCGGAGGCCGCCTTTGGGTCCGTTCGAACGTTATCTCAGTCTGTGGGTCGTACTCGCGATCACGCTCGGCGTTGCGCTCGGCCGCATCGTACCCGGCCTGTTCGAGGCGCTGGCCGCGCTCGAGGTCGCGAAGGTGAACCTGGTCGTCGCGATCCTGATCTGGGCGATGGTCTACCCCGTCATGCTCGGCGTCGACTTCGCCGGACTGTGCCGAGTGAAAGACGAACCGAGGGGCCTCTTCGTCACTCTCGCGGTCAACTGGCTGATCAAGCCCTTCTCGATGGCCGCGCTCGGCGTGATCTTCTTTCGCGGCGTCTTCGCCGGCGCGATTCCGCCCGAGGACGCGGAAGGCTACATTGCCGGCCTCGTCCTTCTCGGCGCGGCCCCCTGCACGGCGATGGTCTTCGTCTGGTCGCAGCTGACGCGCGGCGACGCGAACTACACCCTCGCCCAGGTCAGCGTGAACGACGCGATCATGGTCTTCGCCTACGCGCCTATCGTCGCCTTCCTGCTCGGCGTAACCGACATTCCGGTGCCGTGGGAGACGCTCGTTCTCTCGGTCCTCCTCTACGTGATCGTGCCGCTCGCCGCCGGCCTCCTGACACGCCGGGCGCTGATGCGGCGCAGCAGTGGCGCGCTGGACCGGTACACGGAGCGGCTGAAGCCCGCCGGGCCGGTTGGCCTCGTCCTCACCGTGGTCCTTCTCTTCGGCTTCCAGGGCGAGGTGATCCTCGACCGGCCGGTCGTAATCGCAATGATCGCCGTGCCGATCCTGATCCAGTCCTACGGCATCTTCGCTATCGCCTACGGCGCGGCCTTCTTGCTCAAGGTACCCCACCGGGTCGCCGCGCCCTGTGCCCTCATCGGCACGTCGAACTTCTTCGAGCTGGCCGTCGCCGTGGCGATCAGCCTCTACGGCTTGGCCTCGCCGGCCGCACTCGCGACGGTGGTCGGCGTCCTGGTGGAAGTGCCTGTGATGTTGTCGCTCGTCGCCTTCGCCAATCGCACCCGTACACGTTTCGAGGCAGTTCCGGCATGACGATCACCTTCTATCACAACCCAGCCTGCGGTACCTCGCGCAACGCCCTCGCTATCGTGCAGGCAAGCGGTGATGCAGGGGCCGGTTTGTCAATCATCGAGTATCTGAAGACCCCGCCTTCGCGGGAGCGCCTGGCGAAGCTCTTTGCAACTGCCGGCATCACGCCGCGGGAGGCGATGCGTATCAAGGGCAACGAAGCCCTCCTCGGCGCCGAGGACCTTCGGGAGCCGGACATCGACCCTGCTGCCGATGCCGAACGAGTCCTCGATGCGATGCCAGCACACCCGATCCTGATCAATCGTCCGCTCGCCGAAGGACCCCGCGGTGCCGTTCTGGCACGACCGAGCGAACGCGTCGCGGCGATCCTGACCGAACCGCCGGCGAGTTGGACCAAAGAGGATGGCGAGGTCGTTCAGCTTAGGGACGACGAATCATGAGCAAGGCGGACAGTACGCCAAAGGGCGTCACGGATATCAGACTCTCAACGGCGGCTGAGCAGCATCTGCGTGACGCCGAGCTCCCGAACCTCGTCCCCGGCGCTCTGCAGCCGATCGATCCGGACGACTTCGCGAGGCCCGGCGATCCGCGTCATCCGCCGCGAATTCTGCTCCTCTATGGCAGCCTGCGGGAGCGGTCCTACTCCCGCCTCCTCAGCGAGGAAGCGGCGCGATTGCTGCAGCACCTCGGTTGCGACACCCGGACCTTCTCGCCGGATGGCTTGCCCCTGCCAGACGCGGCCTTCGAGGACGGGGAACCTGCAGATCATCCGAAGGTCGCCGAGCTTCGCGACTTCGCCACTTGGTCCGAAGGCATGATGTGGGTGAGCCCGGAGCGGCACGGCGCGATGACGGGCATCATGAAAGCTCAGATCGACTGGCTGCCGCTCTCGCTGGGCGGCGTGCGTCCGACGCAAGGAAAAACGCTGGCCTTAGCACAAGTCTCCGGCGGCTCGCAGAGCTTCAACACGCTGAACCAGATGCGCGTGCTCGGCCGATGGATGCGGATGGTGACGATCCCCAACCAGTCGAGCGTGCCCAAAGCCTTCGCCGAGTTCGACGAGGCGGGACGGATGAAACCGTCACCCTTCTACATGCGCCTCGTCGACGTCTGCGAGGAGCTGGTCCGCTTCACCTGGATGGTGCGCGGCCGTTCGGCGCTGCTGACGGACCGCTACTCCGAACGCGTCGAAAGCGCCGAGGAGACGAGCGCGCGGGTGAACCATCTGTCGATCTGACCGCGAGGTCGGGATCTGAATGACCGGCCTCGCCGACATCGCTGCCGTCGTGCCTGCGAGAACGAATGGACGGCACGTCACCAGCATGAGCGTCTGGTTCCTACGCCCTTTCCGGACGTGGGATCGCGCTTCTTCAACGTCCGATTAGGGCCAGGCCCTGCCGGTCAGGTGAGGCAACGATCCTACCACGACACGGCTCATAGGGAGCGCCTGACCGTCGCCTCAGCAGTCTCCGGCAGGCCGAGCGCGTAGGGTAGAACCCGGCACACTCGCCTTCCTCCGGAAGGCGGGATGCTCCCGCATCCCAGAGCGGCGTCGTCCCTTCGGGCCGACCCATTCCCTCTCTCGACACGCCCCATCCTACACCGCGCGGTCGGCCCGCCTCCAGGATCGGGACTTCTTGCCGGTCGCGTCCGGGTTCAGCGCGAGCTGTGGGCAGCTGTTCCCGCGACCGTCAACAAGTCCCGCCCGCATGGCGGCGCCGCTGGGGCGGCGTCCTGGACCCGGTCCGCCGTGCGGCTCCGGCCGGCGGTGTCGACCAGAGGAAGGAGACGACGCCATGACCATCACCTTTGACACCGCCCGCCTGTTCAGCCTGGACGAGGAGATCGCCGTCGCGGAGAAGGAGCTCCACAGCGCCATCCGCTACGCCCGGACCCGCGAGGCGGACTTCGACCAGTACGGCGTTGGGGGCACCCCCCACCTCGCCGCACTAACGGAGCGCCTAGAGCTTCTCCGCCAGGAACGAAGGGAGGGGTGCTGACCCCTCTTTTGGCCGTGCCTCGACCTTCATCGGGGCACGGTCTTCGAGCCGGTCTTGCTCGCCGGTGAGGATTGCCAAACCGACGGTCTACCGATACCTTTAATGCGCTTTTCCGAGGTACGAGGCCGGTCTCCTGAGCACAGGAGCACCCGCAGTGAACCACATCCACCTGATCAGACGCCTCGGCGCCGACCCCTCCGTCACCCCCTATCGCGACGACAAGCAGCCTAAGGATGCTGTGAAGCCCCGGCGCGTTTTCGTTCAGTTCGACCTGGCCGTCGAACGGACGAGACCGAACCCGTCCACCGGCGAGATCGAGACCGACTGGGTCCCCGTCACCCTCTTCGACGGTCCCGCCGCGCGCTTCGCGGCCGCGTACCTGAAGAAGGGGAACCGCGTCGGCCTCTCCGGACGGCTCGAGACCGGCACCTACGAAGCCGACGGCAGAACCAAGCGACGGGTGTTCCGCGTCGTCGCGGACGAGGTCATGGGTCTCGATCCGCGACACGGTGCGCCGAAGGGCGAGGCAGCACGAGGAACGATGAACAGCCAAAACGTCGTCGACTTCGGGGCGCGGGAGGCGGTCCGATGAGAAGCCTTCGTCATCCCGCCGCTGCCGCCTTCGGCGAAGTCCCTTCGCTTGTCTCGTTCGTATCGGAGCGGGGATCCGTTCTCCCCCTCGCAGGAGCAAGCTGTTCCTTCGAACGAAGCGCGGCGAGTGCGCGCTCCGGTCCCGCTGCAGCGGCCCCTTCCATCAACGCCTGCAACTCCTTCGTAGGCCACGCATCGAGCCCTGCCTTCATCATCAGCTCGCCGAGGAACTGCGCTGCGTCGCTGCGCAGCTTCTTCTCCTTCGCCTTCAGGTCGGCCTGGCGGTCCTGGTGGGCTTTGAGGTCGGCGATTGGGTCTCTAGCGCGAGGCATGGGCGTCTCCTTCGTCGGGTTCGAAAGGGACGTTACGGGTCCTGGAACCGTTCGTCTGGGGATACAATCGTCGTTTAGAGCGGAAAGTACGCACCCTCCCCTTGCCGATCATGATCGGGTGCCGGGTCTCACCTTAGAGAGCGATGTCGAATGCCCGCTGAGAGGCCCGAGGGGCCTTCCGTGCCGTATCACACACGACGCACAGAGTGCCGGGCGCCCGGAACGTCAGTGTTCGTGCGGGTTCGAGGGCAAGTCCGTCTCGCGGCGTCTCGATGGGGTGCAGGTGACAGAGGCGTCTCTACACTGCGTGCCTCCTGACCCGGAGCGTCACAGAGGCGGTGACAAAACTTCGCCCCGTTCCGACAGGTCGGAACACGGAGTGGTTTCGTCACCGCGGAACGTGCTCGGAACGGGAGGCGCCGCGTGACCCATCCCGACGACATCCGCTACCAGTTCCGCCTCAACCGGGCGCGTCAGAAGCGGCTCCACGACCTCGCCAGGACGGCGGGGCTCTCTCCCTCCCGCATGGCGAAGTTCCTCTGCGAGACCGCCCTCGACCAGGAGGGCTTCGAGCCCGAGCGCGTGGCCCGCGACCTCCTCGTGGTGCGCGCCGGGATCGAGCAGCTGTTCCGCCGCTCCGACCGCGAGGGCGAGCTCCTCGCAGCCATCGAGGAGGCCGAGGCCCGGCGTCTCACCGAGCGGACCATGGTTCGCAAGGGAGGCGCGCGATGAGCGGGACCCGTCCTTCCGGGCCTCTCAAGACCTTCCTTCGGGGCGGTCAGGTCACCCTCCATACCCTGCGCATGTTCGGTCAGGTCATGCGCTTCATCGCTCTCGCCATGGTCTCGGTGAGCCTGGTCATCGCCTGGGCCGGGACCATGGCGACGACTACTCCTGCGGAACGCCACTACGCCATGAAGCGCTACGAGGCGTGGGGTTACGCCCGGCTCGGCGCACGTGAGGTGAAGCTCAACACGCTGACGGCGTCGGGGGAACACCACCCCTTCGGCGTCACCGAGATCCTCACCCATCCGGCGGTCGCAGAACAGGAGCGGGCGTTCCGGCTCGAGCTCGCCCGCTGGTCCTGGATCGGCGGCGCGGCGGGCGGGGTCGGTTTCCTCCTTCTGGTCGCGCTCTTCGCCTCGCGGGGCACGAGCCTCACCCGCACAGACGTCAAGCGCGGCGCGGCCATGGCCTCGGCGAAGGAGCTGCGCGCTCGGATCGCGGCGCACAACCGCTGGACGGCGGCGCGGCGGAAGGAGTGGCAGGGACGTACTCAGTACAAGCTCGCAGGCATCCCCTACCCGATCGGCTCGGAGGTCCAGCACACCTCTATCTCGGGGACGATCGGCTCGGGGAAGACCCAGGCCATCCTCGCCCTCCTTGAGCAGATCCATGCAGCAGGGGATCGGGCCGTAGTGTTCGACCTCACCGGCGGCTTTATCGCGCCCTTCTACCGCGAGGTCACGGACGTCATCCTCAACCCGCTCGACGCCCGCTCGCCTGCCTGGTCAGTGTTCGCGGAAGCGAAGACGAAGGCGAGCTTCGACGCGATCGCGGCGGCGATGATCCCGAAGGGCCAGAAGGCGGACCCCGTCTGGTCGGACTCGGCACGAATGGTATTCTCGACTGCGGCGCAGCTCCTCGTCGGGGACGGGCGGGCCACGAACAAGGACCTCGTCGACACCCTCCTCAACGCCGAGCTGACCCAACTCGCGCCCTTCTTTCTCGGCACGCCCGCGGCGGCCATCGTCTCAGCTGACACGCCGCGCATGACGAACTCGGTCCGGATGATGCTGGCGACCTATCTGGACTGCCTCAGGCTCTTGCCGGAGAGCGGCGCGCCCTTCTCCATCAGGGAGTGGGTCGCCGATAAGGATCGAGAGGGCTGCGTCTTCCTCTCTTCCCGCGCGGACATGCACGAGACGCTGAAACCCCTCCTCACGGTGTGGATGGACATGGCGGTCAGGGCGCTCATGTCTCAGCCGCGGAACCCTAAGCGCCGCATCTGGTTCATCATCGACGAGCTTCCGGCCTTGCAGCAGCTCCCTTCGATCATGGACGGCCTCGCCCGCGGGCGGCAGTTCGGCGCCGCCTTCGTCCTCGGCATCCAGGCGCAGAGCCAGCTCAGAGACATCTACGGGCCGGACGGCGCGCAGTCCCTCTCCTCGGTCTGCCGGAGCAAGCTGATCCTGGCCGCCTCGGACGCCGACACGGCGAAGTGGTACGCCGACTTCCTCGGGCGGCAGGAGCGTTCCCAGTCGAACGAGAACGTCTCCTTCGGCGCCAACACGATCCGCGACGGGGTGATGGTCGCCCGTCAGGAGAAGATCGAGCACCTCGTCATCCCCGAGGAGATCATGAACCTGCGGTCCCTCGAAGGCTACCTGAAGATGCCCGAGGGTTTCCCCCTGGCGAAGGTCAGGGTACCACTCACCTTGCGGGACGAGGTGGCAGCGCCCTTCCTGCCTCGGGAGGATCGGTCGCTTCTCGTGACCCGGACTCGGACCCGCCACGCCACGGTCGCTTTTGCGGCGGCGCAAACCTCGAAGTTGGGTGCGAAGCGGCCAAGGGAGAGCGATGACGGTCAGGGACGGCTCTTCGATGAGGGAGCGGAACGGAAGACCGACCCGGTCGAGGACTTGCTGTTGGCCGAGGAGACTGCACCGGACCGCGGTTCGTCGTCCTGTGCAGGATCGGAAGGTGCTCTGCCGCGAAGCCGTTCACCCCGGAATCTCGATGCTGATCTCGGCTTTCCTGAGTGGGACGTGTGACGGGGTGGCACGGCGAGCCACCTCGCCGACGGCACGGTCTCTCCCTTGATCATTGGACACCTCTCACCACTCAGGAGCTTAGCATGGGCGTCCACCGAACCGGAGCAGGATCACTCGGCGACTGTTGAGAACGGAAGCACGTCGTGGTGGTCCAGAGCGAATGCTCAAACCGTGCTTCAGGCCGATCTCAACGCGCAGCCCCTGCCGGCAATTCTGCGCTTTCTGGCCGCTCACCACAACAGGCTTCCCAGCGGCAGGTGCCGTCGGGGATCAGCCGGAAGCGAGCTGCTCAACTCGTTGGTGCGCAAGCTCTAAAGGGAAAGCCTCTGCCTCTCGACGAGCAAGCCCATTTCATTGTCAATATCCCTGCAGAGATGTAGGCCGTTGCCGTTCAAACAAGCGA
This sequence comes from Parvularcula oceani, assembly GCF_000733125.1. GTDB lineage: Bacteria > Pseudomonadota > Alphaproteobacteria > Caulobacterales > Parvularculaceae > Parvularcula > Parvularcula oceani. The sequence goes on from NZ_JPHU01000018.1 coordinate 27,351, forward strand.
GGCTCCGATGCCCATCCGCCCCATCGTCCCCGCCCTCTTGGCCTCCATGATCCTCAGCGCCACGAGTTCGGCCTGGGCGCACACAACCATCATTAAGTCGAACATCGAAGATGGATCCTCCATTTCGACGCCGCCGGAGACGTTCGACTTCGGCTTCAGCGCGCCGGTCATCCTGATCGAGCTTTCTGTGCAAGGGCAGAAGAGCGGCGAGGCCGAGGTTGATTTCGCGCCGTCTACGACGCGTGCGGAGAGCTACACGATCCCTCTGCCGGAACTGGCGAACGACGACTACACGATCACCTGGCGCGCCATGGCCAAGGACGGCCATGTCATGAGCGGGACGATTGACTTCACCGTCACGCAGTAGGTGGTGCTGGACCTCGTCGTCTTCCTGTCGAAGGCCCTGCTTTACGGGACGGCGCTGGCGACTGTGGGCCTGGCGCTCCACCACGCTCTCGAAATCGGGCCGCCACGACGTGGCCTGTTGATCGCTAGCCTTCTCCTCCTCGCCGCCACCGGACTTCGGGCTCTGGTCCTCAACGCTCAGGTCATGGGCGGCTGGGACGGATTCTCCGCCTTTGACCTGTTTCCCATCGTGTGGGCCGGGAACGCGCGCGCGCTGTCTGCGTTTGCTGCAGGCGCAGTAATCGGTATCGCCGCGGCGTGGGGCGCTTGGCGGCCCGTTGGCGTCCTGGCAGCACTCGCGGTGGCTTCGGGGTTCGGCCTCGGCGGCCACACCCAGTCTCTCGAGACCCCGGGTCTCCTTCCGTGGCTGGTCGCAGCGCATGTACTCATCGCCGGGTTCTGGATCGTGGCTCCTCTCACCCTGTGGCCACGCGTGCCGACAAGCCCTGATCGAGTCGCCTGGCAGACGGAGCGGTTCAGCAGCGTCGCCCTCTGGGTGATCCCCGTTCTGTTCGTCACGGGGATCTGGTTGCTTCTGGCCCTCGCTGGGGGCGTAGGAGCCGTTCTCGGCTCGACCTATGGCCGCCTACTCAGCGTCAAGCTCTTGCTCGCCACGGCGCTTCTTGGGCTCGGCGCTTTGAACAAGCTGCACGTGACCCGCCGTCTCCGCCTCGACCCCCTTGGCGGTCGGATCGTCCTCCGCCGAGTGCTGACGGCAGAGGCGGTACTCTTCGTGCTGGTTGTTGGGACCTTGTCCTTCGCCACGAGCTTCACCGGCCCGTCCGGCGGTTGAAGATCGGAACAGGCCAGGTGCTCCCCGGAACCTGGACAGGGACTTAAGCTACAGTGAGGGTTCGTCCGGTCTTCGATGAGAAGGAGACCGACGATCACGAAGCGGAAGCAGCATAAGCCGGAGTTCAAGGCGAAGGTGGCGCTTGAGGCGCTGAAGGGCGAGCAGACAGCCTGCCCCGGCCTCCGAGCCGGGGGTGGCCGAGCTGTCGGCGCGGTTCGGCGTCATAGACGGATAACTGCTCTAGCTCGGTAGACGGAACCCAACTTGTGAGGCTTGCGCCAGCACACGTCCCACTGGGGCCGGGTCGTCGACTGGAACAGCGCCCTCGGGCCACATGGTGAGCAGCTCTTCGAGCGCGGCGATCAGGTCCTCTGGCGCGTCGGACATTCGTTCGGCGCGGTCGCGCGCCACGACGGCGAATCCGTAGGCGTCCTGGTACTCGCCAGGATCGCTAATCGCGCCGTCGGTGATCGCGACCTGATACTCTTCTGCGATCGCGTTCATCAGGAAGCGGATGATCTCGGCCGGATCGCCGCCGGCGCGTTCGGCGACGAGGGCGAGGTTCTCCTCGGCGGCGGTGAGCTGCGGTTCGATCTCGGCGGCAGGACGGCCTTCGTCGAGCGCGGCCGAAACGTCCTCGAACAGCTCAGACTCGAAGCCCAACCGATCGAGGCCGGCACGTTCAGCGGCGTGCGTCTCGGAGATCGGGTGCAGGAGGTGGCGCGCCGCCATCTCCGGCCTCCCTGCGCGGTAGAGCGCGAGGCCAGCCTCGACATGGCCGCTCATGAAGGCGAGGCGTTGCGGGACCGGCAGGGTGCCAATATCGTGGCCGGCACCGCCCTCGCCTTCCCCTTCACCGCCCTCGCCCATCTCGCCGGACGCGGCGGCGAGCGGCGTCTCCACGCCGTCGGCGACGGCCTCAGGGGCGAACTCGGCCTCGCCTTGCGCAGCCGGCTGCTCGGTCCGTTTCGCGGCTGGCTCTTCTCCGCAGGCCGCGAGGCCCGTCCCCAACAGGGCCGTGCTCAGTCCCAGAGCCGTCCAGCGCTTCGTCGTCCTCGTCATCTCGTAGCCCGTTGTCTCGATCGTGGGGTCCCTAGTAGGAAAGGGCTCGCTCCATTGCAAACCATTCTCAGTGGCATCTCATGATCCTGACCATCGCTGAACTCCTGGCTACGGACGCGCTCGGGACGATCCAGGCCGATCTCACCCGGCTTGAGTGGCGCGACGGACGTGAGACCGCCGGGTCTCAGGCACGGGGAATGAAGCGAAATAAGCAGGCCGACCTTTCCAGCCCCGTCGGCCGACGCCTGCGCGACGCTTTGTCCGCCGCCCTGTCGGCGCATCCAGTCCTGAACGCCGGCGCGAGGCCTCGCCGCTTCTCGCGCCTTCTCGTCAGCCAGACCGGCGAGGGCGGCGGCTATGGACCTCACGTCGACAACGCGCTGATGGGACGGGGCGAGGCGCGCCTCCGCACGGACCTTTCCTTCACCCTCTTCCTCACCCCACCGGAGGAGTACGAGGGCGGAGAGCTCGTCGTTCACGGCGCGGACGGCACGCAGCGCATCAAGGCGAAGGCCGGCGACCTCGTCCTCTACCCCTCGACCGAGCTGCACGAGGTCGCGACGGTGACGCAGGGAACGCGCACGGTCTGCGTCGGCTGGATCGAAAGCCTCGTCGCAGACGCCGCGCAACGGGCCATCCTCTTCGACCTCGCCAACCTTCAGGCGTCGCTACGCGAGAGCCTGCCGGACGGGTCGGGCGAGCAGCTCGTCCTCGACAAGACGCTCGCCAACTTGCTCAGGATGTGGGCACGGCCCTGAGGGCTCCTAAAGGCTTCAGCGCCAGCCGGCCCGGTCGAAGATACGCACCGCCTCGGCCTGGTTCTCGCCGAGGGCCGTCACGTTCACCTCGTCCGCCTCGAAACTGCCGAGCGCTTCGACGGCCGACGAGGTGTCGGCGTCCTTGGCCGCGGGGTACTCGTTGTTGCCGTCGGCGAAGTAGGCCTGGGCGCGGTCGGTCGTCAGATACTCGATGAAGCGGATCGCGTTCTCCCGGTTCGGCGCGTGCTTAAGGACGCCCGCCCCGGAGACGTTGACGTGCGTGCCGCGCCCGTCCTGGTTCGGGAAGATCACGCCGATCTTGTCGAAGACGGCGCGGGTCTTCGGATCGTCCGAGCCTGCGTAGCGCGCAAGGTAATAGGAATTCACGACCGCGATGCGGCACTCGCCCGAGGCGACGGCCTCGATCTGGCTCGTGTCGTTGCCTTGCGGCCGGCGCGCGAAGTTCGCCACGACGCCCTCCGCCCAGTCTTCGGCCCCTTCGGCTCCCTCGTGCTCGATGATCGAAGCGAGGAGCGAGATGTTGTAGATGTTGGACGAGGAGCGGATGCAGACCTGGCCGCGGAACGCCGGGTCGGCGAGGTCCGCATAGCTGTCGAGGCCCTGGGGCCAGCCTTCGGACGCATCGTAGATGATGACCCGGGCGCGGGTGGACAGGCCGAACCACAAGCCGTCGGGATGGCGCAACGCGGCGGGCAGCCGTTCTTTCAGCAGGTCGGAAGCAACAGGTGCGAACAGCCCGGCCTCCTCCGCGCGCCAAAGACGGCCGGCGTCCACCGTGATCAGCACGTCGCCGGGGCTGAACTCGCCCTCTGACTGAATACGTTGGATGAGGACGTCCGCGCCCGCTTCGAGCAGGTTCACCTCGATCCCAGTGGCCTCGGTGAACTCCTCGTAGAGCGCAAGGTCGGTGTCGTAGTGCCGAGAGGAATAGACGTTCACCTCCTCGGCGGCGTCGGCCCGTCCGCTCGTCAAAGCGGCCAACGCGACGCAAAGGCCGACGAGGCCGAAGGAGAGAGCGACGCGGGCATTCGGCAAGATCGGCCTTGGCATGAGAGTCGTCCCAACTTGTTCTTGAGAAGCACTATCACCTAGTCGAGCTGGCGCGCAAACCCTTCCGTTCACACACCTCGCCTAGTCGGCGGCGGCGGCCCATTCGTCCGTCGGCGTCCCGGCGCGCGCAAGCGCAGAAGGCTGCCCACCGACGTTCGGCCGGATCGAGCCGTGCCCGGGCGAAGCGGCGTAGGCACGGGCGCTTCTGGCCGATGGGCGGACCATCACCTCGTCGCCGATGGAAACCTCTTGAGCCGGGTCGAGGTCGGCGTTCAGCCGCTCGCCAGTCGCGGCGCGGACGGTCACCCGCGTGCTTCGCCCGACGAAACGCACGTCTTCGGCGATGGCGGACGAAGCCCCGCGCCGCACGGACAACGAGTCCGGCCGTACAAGAACGTCGCAATCATCCGTCCGCGGGATCGCGTCGAGCGATGCCAACGGCCAAGGCCCGAAGGGTGTTTGCAGAGCATCATCGCAGAGGCGTGCCCTGACGACCTGCCCCTCGCCGAACAGGGTGCCGACGCCAGCGGTTGCGGGCTCGTCGTAGAGCTGTCGCGGCGTCCCTGCCTGAACGATGCGTCCATCCGCCATGACGGCGACCTTGTCGCTCATCCTCATTGCCTCTTCGGGATCGTGCGTGACGAGGATCGAGATCGCGCCCCTTTCGCGCAGCGTGCGGCGCGTGGCCTCGCGCAGCTCGCGCCGCCTGACGACGTCGACGCTGGCGAAGGGTTCGTCGAGCAGCACCACTTTCGGTGACGGTGCTAAGGCGCGGGCCAGGGCGACCCGTTGCTGTTGCCCGCCGGAGAGCGCGTTCGGATAAGCTTGCGCCTTGTCGGCGAGACCGATCCGAAACAGAAGGCGATCCACCTGCTCGGCGTTCCGGCTCAGCCCGCCGGGCAGACCGAAGGCGACGTTCTGCGCCACGGTCAGGTGGGGAAAAAGCGCACCCTCCTGAAATACAAGGCCGACCGGTCGCTTCTCCGGCGGCGGGTTGCGCCGGGGCGAGGCGAGCAGCGTGCCGCCCAGCTCGATCTTGCCAGTCTGAACGGCGAGCGTCCCGGCGATCAAGCGAAGCAGCGTGGTCTTGCCGCAGCCCGACGCGCCCAGAAGACATGTGACTTCTCCTGCCTCAGCCGACAGCGATACCGATCGCAGGACCGGTCCGCTGCCATAGTCATGACTGATCCCTGCAATCTCGAGACTCATTCGGCACTCTTGACTGGCGGGGCCGTCTAGGCGCCCGAGAAGCGGTCCGCCCCTTCTGGGCACCCCCCGCATACCGTGGTAGCGCGCCGATATGCAAAGGGTTCTCAATCGCGTTTACGTCGAGGCCGCGGGGGAGACGGGACGCCTGTCCTGGGCAGGCATCGGAACAGCCGTCGTCGCCGCGCTCGCCTGCCTTCCGATCCTGGCGATCCTGTGGGGCGGGTTCGGCCGGCCAGACGAGATCGTCGGCGCCAGCTCGGTCGTCCTGCCGGACTACCTCCTCAACACCGGCGGCCTGGTCCTGATCGTCGGCGTCCTGGCGACCGCGATCGGCGTGGGCACGGCATGGCTGACGACGGCTATGACCTTTCCTGGCCGAGCGCTCTTCTCCTGGTTGCTCGTCCTGCCTCTCGCCGCGCCGGCCTACCTCGTGGCCTACGTCTACACCGACCTTCTCGCCTTCACCGGACCGGTCCAGACCGCGCTTCGCGCCGCGTTCGGGGCGGACGGCTCGGCCTGGGTCCCGCCCGTTCGCAGCCTTCCCGGCGCCGGGTTGATGCTCGCCTTGGTGCTCTACCCTTACATCTACCTGCTCGCCCGCGCCGCCTTCAGCGCGCAGAGCCGCAGTCAGTTCCTCGCCGCGCGCAGCCTCGGGGCGAGCCCCGCTTCGGCGTTCCGGCGCGTCGCCCTGCCCGGCGCGCGTCCGGCGATCGTGGGCGGTCTCGCGCTCGTCTTGATGGAGACGTTGGCGGACTTCGGGGTCGCGGACTACTTCGCCATCCCGACCTTCAGCACGGGGATCTTTCGCACTTGGCTGGCCCTCGGCGACCGGCAAGGCGCGCTCCAGCTCGCCGGCATCCTGCTCATCTTCGTGGCCGCACTCGTCGCGGTCGAGGCCGCGAGCCGCCGCGGCGAAGTGACGAGCCGTGACCGCCTATCCGAGGGTGCGCCGCCCTTCACCTTGTCCCCTCGGCACGCAGCCCTCGCCATGATCGCCTGCGCCCTGCCTATCCTTCTCGGTTTCGTGGTTCCGGTCTCGCGGCTCGCTTGGCTGGCGCTGGCTGGTGGGGACCGCATGGCGTTCGGGACGCTGCTCGGCTACGCTGGGAACAGCGTCAGCATCGCCGTCATCACGGCAGGCATCGCTACGGCGACCGCTCTGCTTCTCGGCTACGCGGAGCGCCGCGCGCAAAAGCGCGGCGTTTTGGGGCGGGCCAAGCGCGGCGCTCTTCGCCTCGCCACGCTCGGCTACGCCTTGCCCGGCACGCTCCTCGCCGTCGGCCTGCTGTCACCACTGGGAAGTTTCGACCGCTGGCTGACGCGGTTGTCGCGAGAGGTGACTGGCATCGACCACGGCCTGCTGCTTACAGGCTCGATCGCCCTTCTGACCTACGCGCTGACCGTCCGTTTTCTGACTGTTTCCTACAACGCCGTCGGCGCGGGTTTCGAAAAGGTGCCGCCCTCGCTCGACGCGGCGGCGCGTTCGCTCGGCGCGACACCCGCCAAACTCGCGTGGCGCGTGCACATTCCGCTGCTGGCGCCCAGCATCCTCGCGGCGGCGAGCCTCGTCTTCGTGGACGTCATGCGCGAGCTCCCCGCCACGCTGATGCTGCGTCCCTTCGACTTCGAGACGCTGGCCACCCGCGTCTACCGCTTGGCGAGCGATGAGCGCCTGGCCGAGTCGTCCACTGCGGCGCTTCTCATCATCGCCGTCGGCATGTTGCCGGTCGCGCTCCTTAACGGCATCCGCCGTTAGCGTGATCATGTTCGTGCCTCGAAACGATCTCCTGGGGCAGAGTTTCTCGGTACGGCGATGAAGCAGCGGGCACGTTCAATGCGAACCGTCTTCTTCTTGTCCGACAACCGTCTCGAACAGAATGAACAGGACGCCGGCCACGATGAACACATCCGCGAAGTTGAACGTAGGCCAATGGTACCCGGAGGCATGCACGTCGAGGAAATCCGTCACGGCACCATCGCCGAGACGATCGAAGGCATTCCCCAAAGCACCGCCGGCGATCATCGCGAACGGCACCGCTTGACGCCACGTCGCAGACCGCAAGATACGGTATACGAGGTAAGCAGACACGGCAAAGGCCAGCGCCGCTAGTACGACCGGCGCGAAACTCCCTTCCGAACTGAACAAGCCGAAGGTGACGCCGCGATTGTGTCCCAACCGTAGGCCGAAGAACCGAAACACATCCAGCGATCCGCCAATTCCTACGAGGTATTCCTCGACGTACCACTTGGTCAGCAGGTCGAACGCCATCGCGGCGATGACGATCGAGAGACCAGCGATTTGGCGTGGTCGACTCATACAGTACACCAATCAATTGGAAAGAATGAACTCATGCTTGGATCGCTGTCTCCGTTCTTCGAACTCGCCGCCGACCCGGGAAACCTCGTTGCGGAACAGCCTTAAGCAATCATGCCAGGCGCCCCGCCATGCAGGGTTATCGATGGACCGGCCTTTCCCTTATTTGAGACGTAGCTCACGAACGGTCTGGGAAGGCCCGGCTACGCAGGTGTTCCGAGCGTCTTCTCGATAACGAGCTTCTCCTGCGTCATGTCTTCCATGGTATAGCCGATACCGCCTGTTCCCAAACCCGACTGTCGGCGGCCGGCGAATGGCATCCAATCGACCCGAAACGCGGTGTGGTCGTTGACCAGTACGGTCGAAGCGGCGAGCGCTTTCACGCAACGGTTGGCAATGCTTGACCGATCGGCGAAAACGGCCGCCTGAAAGGCGTAGGGCAGGTCGTTCGCTTGGTCGATCGCTGCGTCGAGCGCGTCGTACCCGTAGACGCAGATCACGGGACCGAAGACCTCCTCACGCGAGACCCGCGCGTCCCAGGGAGGATCCACCAGGACCGTGGGAGGGTAGAGGGTAGCGCCGATGCGCTGACCTCCGGCGGCGACGTCAGCGCCGGCTTCCACGGCCGCATCGACCCAGGCTTCGACGCGGTCGACTTCCGTAGCACGGATGAGGGGGCCGCATTGGGTCTCGTCCTGGATCGGGTCACCGACGATGAGCGCCTCGGCACCAGCACCGAGCGCGGCGGCGAAGTCCGCCAGCTCGGCTTGCGGGACGAACACGCGCTGGACCGATACGCATACCTGCCCAGAATGGTAGAACCCGCCCTTCAGCAAAGCCGGGATCACCGCGTCACGTCGCACCCCCTCGTCGACGATCACCGGCGCCGCGCCCCCGTGCTCCAGGGCGAGACGCGTGCCCGGCGCGAGTTTGGACCGCAGCATCCAGCCCACTCTGGCGGACCCGATGAAGGAGAAGAACGCCGTTCGTGGGTCCGTGACCATCCGCTGCGCGACATCGTCCTCGCACGGCGCGAAGCGGCACCAACGTTCTTCGAGACCCGCTTCGTACAGGATCTCGACGAAGCTCCGGCAGGACAACGGTGTTTCCTTGGCCGGCTTCACCAAGACCGGGCAGCCGGCCGCGACCGCCGGTCCCACCTGATGAACGATCAAGTTGAGCGGGTGGTTGAAGGCCGATATCGCGACGACTGGTCCGATCGGCTCGCGGAAGGTGAAGGCTTTGCGTCCCGCCCCCGCTTCGGTCAGGTCCATGGGGATCTCCCGGCCCCCGCTGGCGAAGAGCTCATGCACGCACAGCTCGACGCTCTGAATGGCACGCGTGGTCTCAACCCTCGCGTCCGCGATGGGCTTGCCGCCCTCGCGCGCGATTTGATTTGCCAGCGCCTCAGCACGCTCGCGCATCAGCGCGCTCGCGCGCTGCAGGATGGTGATCCGTCTGTGGACAGGAAGCCGCGCGTTCAGATCGGCATGAAGAGCGTCCGCTTCATCGAGCCAACTATCGATCTGTGGCCAATCGACCAGCGCTACGCTGCCGATGGGCTGCTGGTCGAACGGGTTGAGCACCTGCCAGGTCATTGCGGACAATCCTTAGCGCCGAGTTCGTCGATCAGAACCTTTCGGTTCTCGGAGTAGTCTACCGGCAGATCCACGACGTGGACGCCGCCCGACTCGAACGCCTCGTTCAGCGTTGGAACCAGTGCCTCGCTGCTGCTGATGCGATGGCCGGTAGCGCCGTAGCTCTGCGCGTAAGCCACGAAGTCCGGGTTCGCGAAGCTCAACCCGTAATCGGGAAAGCCGAGCTGCTCCTGCTTCCATCGGATCATGCCGTAAGCAGCATCGTTGAGGATCAGCACCACCACATTGAGCCCTAGCCTGACGGCGGTCTCCAGTTCCTGCGAGTTCATCATGAACCCGCCATCGCCGCACACGGCGAGCACTCTGCGATCGGGCGACAGCATCGCGGCCATCATCGCGGAAGGCAGACCAGCCCCCATGGTCGCTAAGGCGTTGTCGAGCAGGACGGTGTTGGGCTCGTGCGCGATGTAGTTACGGGCGAACCAGATCTTGTAGATGCCGTTGTCGAGCGCGACGACGTCGTCTCTGCCCATGACCGCGCGCACGTCAGCGACGATGCGCTGCGGCACCATCGGAAAGCGGCTGTCGTCGCTGCCCCGGCGAATGTGGGCGGCGATGTCTTCGTGGACGTTGGCGTAGGCGGCTGCGTCGCATGGTCGTCTGCCGCGAAGCCGCTCGCCCAACCGCTCGACCGATCCGGCGATGTCGCCGATCACCTCGAGTTGCGGGAAGTAGACCTGATCGACCTCGGCGGCCTTGTAGTTGACGTGAATGACGGTGCGCCCGCCTGGTTCCATGAAGAAGGGCGGCTTCTCGACGACGTCATGTCCTATGTTGACGATCAGGTCCGCACGCTCGATGGCGCAGTGGACGTAGTCGCCTGACGAGAGCGCCGCCGTACCGAGATAGAGCGCACTCGCCTCGTCGAGCACCCCCTTGCCCATCTGCGTGGTGAAGAAGGGAAACTGGGTGTCGCCTACGAACTTGCGCAACGCGGCACAGGCGCTGCGCCGGTTGGCGCCCGCTCCGACCAGCAGCAGCGGGCGTTCGGCAGCGAGAATGCGTTCAGCCGCTTCGTCGAGAGCCGCGTCCCCCGCTACGGCGTAGTGTCGGCGATGGGGCGAGACGACAGGTTCCGACGTCTCCTCGTCCGCAATGTCCTCGGGCAGTTCCAGCAAGACCGCGCCGGGCCGTTCCTCTTGCGCCCTTCTGAAACCCTCGCGGACCAGGGACGGAATGCGGTCGCCGTTCACGACCTGCCTCGCCATCTTGCAGAGGGGCGTGAAGAGCGACACGACGTCGACGATCTGGAACTGCGCTTGCTTCGAGACCTTGATGGGCTTCTGGCCCGTGATCATCACGAGCGGGAAAGCGCCCAGAGCCGCGTAGGCTGCCGGCGTCGCAAGGTTGGTCGCGCCCGGGCCCAACGTCGCTAGGCACACGCCGGCTTTCCCTGTCAGGCGGCCATAGGTCGCCGCCATGAACCCCGCCCCCTGCTCGTGCCGCGTCAAGACCAATTTGATGGAGGAGGTGCGCAGAGACTCCAGAAGGTCGAGGTTCTCCTCGCCCGGAACGGCGAAGATGTACTCGACCCCTTCTGCCTCGAGGGCGGCGACGAGGAGGTCGGATGCTTTCATCGTTTGGTTCCTTTGTGGATGCCGTCGGTCGGCACCGATTGACGATCGCTTCAGCCTTCTCGCTCGCTCAGGCGGTGACGACGAATTGTCCCATCATCCCAGCATCCTCGTGTTCGAGGATGTGGCAGTGATACATGTAGGGCAGATCTGGATCGGCATAGTCTTCGAATCGCAGGAGGAGGCGTACGACCTCGCCGGGACGTACGACGACCGTATCCTTGAAACCTCGCTCCGCTGCAGCCGGCGAGCCGCCGTTCCGGTCGATGATACGGAATTGTACATCATGAACGTGAAACGGATGCGCCATCATGGACGTGTTCTCGACTTGCCAAATCTCAGTGGTATCGACCCTCACTGTCTCGTCGATGCGCCGCATGTCCATAGATCTTCCGTTGATCGTGAAGCCGCCTCCGCGCATCATGCCCATCCCCATGTCGAGAACGAAGCGACGGGTACGCACGGAAACGCTGGGATCTATCTGAGGCAACGAGACGAGCCTGGGCGGCATCGCGATCGCTTGGCTTCGGCGCTCTGCGGGTCGCATGTCGAGCACGGTAAATCGGCGCCTCTCACCCATCATTCCACCGCCCCTCATGCCGCCGCGCCTCTCACGGTCGCCCATCATCCAATTGCCCATGGACGTGTCGGAATCGCGCATGCGCCCGGCGCCCATCATGCCCCGACCCATGCCTTCCATGCCCATGATTTGGAGACCGTCTGCAAACAGCGACACGGGCCTGCCGTCACTGACGTCTACAACCAGTTGTGCGCGCTCACCGGGCGCGAGAACCACGTTATCGACCCGCAGCGGCGCCGCGAGCAAGCCTCCATCGGTGCCGATTTGGTGGAAGTTGCGGCCATCGTCGAAGCCAAAGCGGTAGAAACGCGCGTTCGAGCCGTTGAGCAGGCGTAGCCGCAAGCGGTCGGTTTTCGCTTCGAAGACGGGCTCGATGACGCCGTTCACGAGCATCGTGTCGCCTGTCATTCCCATCATGACATCGTGCCTTCGCGTGGAGTAGACGAAGCTTCCATCGCTCGCGAAGGCGCGATCCTGTACGATGAGTGGTACGTCATCGATACCGTAATCGTTCGGAAGGTCGAGCGCCTCGGTCGCTTTGTCGCGGACATAGATCATCCCAGCGAGACCCTGGTAGACCTGCGGTCCCGAGCGCCGGTGAGCATGCGAATGATACCAGAACAACGAACCACGCTGGCGAACGTCGAATTCTGCGCTCCAGATGCCTCCTGGCTCAATTGGTTGATGCGGTCCGCCATCTGCGCGCGCTGGCAAGTGAAAGCCATGCCAATGAACCGTCGCGGTCTCCGAAAGAGCGCTGCGAACATTCATTTGCACGGCGTCGCCATCGTGCATTTCGAGCGTTGGCCCAAGAAATGGCTGATTGATCCCGATCGTGGGTGTGTCCACGCCTTCGAAGAAGCACGAGGTACCTTCCTGCAGAT
>NZ_JPHU01000019.1 GCF_000733125.1 Parvularcula oceani
TTCGCGATCCTCTACCGCTACGCACCGGATCGCGACGAGCCGCGCTGGTCCTGGATCACGCCCGGCGCCATTCTCGGCGTCGTCCTCTGGCTCCTCGGCTCCGTTGGCTTTTCCGTCTATGTCTCGAACTTCGCCAGCTATAACGAAACCTATGGCACGCTCGGCGGCGCGATCGTCCTCCTGATGTGGCTGTTCCTGACCTGCTTTGTTGTGCTGCTCGGCGCCGAAATCAACGCGGAGCTCGAGCGCCAGACGAAGAAGGATACCACCAGAGGACCTGGTGAGCCTCTCGGCCAGCGGGGCGCTCATGCAGCGGATACTGTTGGCGAGGAGAGTTAGGTTCGGAACCCTTTGGCCTGCCGCCTTTTGGTTGGTCCGAGCGATATGTTCGGGTGGCGTCCGTTTGAGGCACTTAGGTTTGTGTTTACCGGCTGCTTGGTGGACTGCTCGAGCCGGTCCCGCCGTGCGGCCCGTCATTCTGCCGTTGCCGCTCCAGCAAGAAAGGCCCGAAGCGCCGCGTCGTGCGGCGGACAGCTGCCTTGCGCGATCCAAGCCCTTCCGCGAGAACGCAGAACCAGCACGGATTTCTCGTTTCGGACCCTCATGGATAGCACCCGGCCTGCACGTCCCGCTTCCCCGTCCTCAAGTCGCGACGGCTTGCCGGGCTTGCTCGACCAGATCGGTCTCTGGCAGGCGGTCTGCGAGAACGCGACGCTCGCCATGTTCATCACGGATAAGCGCCAGCACTGTATTTACATGAACCCCGCTGCGGAGGCGCTGACCGGCTATTCGCTCGCCGAAACGAAAGGCCGGCCGCTCCACGACGTCGTGCATCACACACGGCCGGACGGCTCACCTCACCCCCTCGAAGAGTGTCCGATCGACCAGGCCTTCCCGGAGAACATGCGCGAGCAGGGCGAGGAGGTCTTCGTTCACAAGGACGGCAGCTTCTATCCCGTCGCCTTCACCGCGAGCCCGCTTCGAGACGACGACGGCCAACCGGTTGGGACGATCATCGAGGTGCGCGGCACGGCCGAGGAGATCGCCGCCAAGGACAAGCTCCTTGAGACCGAGCACCGCCTACAGTTCGCACTCTCGGCAGGGCGCGCCGTCGGCACCTGGGAGTGGGACGTGCCAGGAGACGCGGTCCGGGCGGACAGTCGCTTCGCAAGCCTTTTCGGCATCGCCCCCGAGAAGGCCGAACGCGGAATGGCGATCGAGACATTCATCGGCTCGATCGACCCACGGGACCGGGAGCGCGTAACGGGCGCCATCTGGCGCGCGCTCGAGACCGGCGAGGACTACGAGCAGGAGTACCGTGTCGCCGCGCCGGATGGCAGGGCGGCATGGGTCCTGGCCCGCGGCCGCTGCTTCTACGGCGACGGAGGCCGGCCGGTCAGCTTCCCTGGTGTCGTCGTCGACATCACGCATCAGAAGGAACAGGCGCTCGAACTCGCCCGCCGCGAGGCGGAGTTTCGGACGATGACCGAGGCCATGCCGCAGATCGTCTGGGCGACGCGGCCGGACGGCCATCACGACTTCTACAATGCCCGCTGGTACGAGTTCACCGGCGTGCCCGAAGGGTCGACGGACGGCGAGGGATGGAGCGATCTCTTCCATCCTGATGATCAAGGCGAAGCCTGGCAGCGCTGGCGGCACAGCCTCGCGACCGGAGAGCCCTATGAGGTCGAGTACCGTTTGCGCCACCACACCGGTGTCTACCGATGGACGATTGGTCGGGCCCTGCCGGTTCGGGACGGAGAGGGCAGCATCGTCCGCTGGCTCGGCACCTGCACCGATGTCCACGATCTCAAGCTGGCGAAGGAGCATGCCGACCTGCTCGCCAAGGAGCTGAACCATCGTGTGAAGAACACGCTGCAGACCGTGCAGGCGATCGCCTCGCATTCGCTGCGCAGGCTGCCTGGGCATGAGACCGCCTATGAGGACTTCATCGGCCGCATTCAGGCGCTGTCCGGCGTTCACAGCCTCCTCACCAAGGCGGAGTGGCGGCCGACGGATCTTGGGACCGTTCTGCGCCTGGCGCTCACGCCGTTCGGTCTCGACGAGAAGGGCGACGACCGGTTCACGCTGCACGGCCCTCGCATCGAGCTCGATGCGAAGAAGACGCAGTCTTTCGCCATGGCGCTTCACGAACTGGCGACGAACGCGGCGAAGTATGGCGCTCTCTCGAATCAGGAGGGAAAGGTGATCGTGACCTGGACCTGCAAGAATGATCAGCTGGCGCTTGAGTGGCGCGAGAGGGGAGGGCCGGCCGTCGAGGAGCCGAAACGCAGAGGGTTCGGATCGCTCATGCTCACCCGCCTTCTGTCCATGGAGATCCAGGGTGAAATCTCGATCGCCTTCGATAAGGAAGGCGTTGTCTGCCGCATGACCGGCCGGGTGTGAGAGGGACGGAGTGGCTGCGAAGAAGCGGGCGTTCCTGGTCGAGGACGAGCCGATCCTCCTGATGATGCTCGAGACCAGCGTCGAGGCGCTCGGCTACGAGGTCGCCGACACGGCACACACGCTGGAGGGCGGCCTTCGCACCGTGAACGGTCACGCCCGGTACGACTTCGCCGTCCTCGACGTGAACCTCGGAGACGATGCTCGCAGCTTCGAGATCGCAAGGCGCCTTCTCGCGCGCGGCGTCCCTGTCCTCTTCGTGACCGGCTACGGCCGTCAGGGGCTCGAGGGCCAGTTCCCGGACTGCCCGGTGGTCGAGAAGCCATACACGATGACGAGCTTGAAGGAGGGAATCGCCTCAGCCGGAGGATAGCGGTGTGGCGGGAGCTGCGGCGCCCCTTCCCTCCCGGATAAGGCTCGCATGGATCGATGTGGCAAGATCCCTTGGCGAAAACCACACCTTTGCCCGCCCCCCGAACCGCCGCAGGATGCTAGACCGTTCTGACAAAGATCCTTATGTATCAACCTGCTCTCGCCATCGACGTAGACCCGGCTGAGGTGGTCCCACTCGTCTGGACAGATTGGCGGCTGGGCTAAGCTACTTCGGTTTGGGGTTCATGCCGCCAGGTTTCGTAGGGCCAGGAGCGGGGCATGTCCCGCTCCTGGCGTCGTCGTCTCGCCGTAGGCCTCGTCCGGCGTGAGGCCGTCGAGCCCCGAGTGCGGCCTTCGGGCGTTGTAGTAGCCGATCCAGTCGCGCAGGCCGGCGCGCAGCGCCGACCCGGTCTCGAAGGCATGCAGGTAGACGCACTCGTACTTCACGGACCGCCAGAGCCGTTCGATGAAGACGTTGTCCATCCAGCGGCCTCGCCCGTCCATGCTGATCCTCACCTCGGCAGCTCGCAGCACGTCCGTGAAGGCGGAGCCGGTAAACTGGCTGCCCTGATCGGTGTTGAAGATCGCAGGGCGACCGTAGCGCCTTAATGCCTCCTCGAGCGCCTCTACGCAGGAGTCCGCCGCCATCGTGTTCGACAGGCGCCAGGCGAGTACCTTGCGGCGCGCCCAGTCCATGACGGCGACGAGGTACAAGAAGCCTCGCCGCATCGGCAGGTAGGTGATGTCCGCGCACCAGACGTGGTCCGGCTTGGTGATCGCCAGATCTTGCAGGAGGTAGGGGTAGACCCGGTGCTCGGGGTGCGGATCGCTCGTCCTCGGCCGCTGGTAGATCGGCGAGAGGCCCATCTTCCGCATCAGCCTTCGGACGCGGTGACGGCCGACCGCGTGCCCCTCGCGCATCAGGTGCCGCGCCATCTGGCGGCTGCCGTACCAAGGCATCTCTAGGAACGCCTCGTCGATCATCCGCATCAGCGCCAGCGTCTCGGCCGCCTCGAGCACCGGCCGGTAGTAGAACGAGGACCGGCTGACCGACGCCAAGTGGCACTGCACGGCCACTGACAGATGACCGTGCTCCGGATCGATCATTGCCCGCCGCTCGGCCAGGCTCATCGACCGGACCCTTTGGCCAAAAGTAAGCGTACGCCGACGGAAGATCGCGATGATGATGCCGAGCTCGACCACTAGGTTCGTCGAGGCAAGCAGGAAGGCAAGCGACGGGACGAGCCCCGCCCCCTTCGCGAACAGCGCGCGCGTGCCTGACAGGGCGGCGAAGCTACACGATGAGCTGATGAAGCCGAAGAAGGTGCCCAGCGCGACGGACTTCGGCCCTTCCTTGCCCATCGTCTCCTGCATTCGGTCCTCGGTCACAAGGACCTGGATCATCGAGGAGATTAGGTTGGGGACTCATACGGACCAAGTAGTGACGGCGGCTACGAGCGCGATGGCGCTGAGGTAGTTCCGTGCGAGGCGGTCGTAGCGCGTGGCGATGCGTCGCCAGTTCTTCAGCCGACAGAAGAGGCGCTCTACGACGTTGCGTCGGGCATAGGCTCTGCGGTCTAGCGGAAACGGTGTCTTCCGCGAGCGGGTGGAGGGGATGACCGCTTCGGTGCCTCTATCGCGCAGCCAGAAGTGAAGGGCTCTGCATCGTAGGCGCGGTCAGCAAGCATTCGTTTGGAGGGTGCGACCGCACCGACGATCTGCCGGGCGACGACGATGTCGGAGGCGTTCCCTGGCGTCAGGAGGATGGCGAGCGGTCGGCCGCGATCATCGGCCAGGGCATGGATCTTCGTCGTTCTGCCGCCGCGCGAACGGCCGATCGCTTCTGCCTCTTTCCCCTTTTTGCTCCCGAGGCGGAGCGGTGGGCCTTCACATGGCTGCTGTCCAAACTGAGCTCGTCCGGCACCTCCCCAGCCGCCGCCATCTTCGCGAAGGCGCGCTGCCAAATGTCCCGCTGCGACCACCGATTGTAGCGGTTGTAGATCGTGGTCGAGGGTCCGTACTCGGGCGGGACGTCCCGCCACCGGCAGCCCGTCTTTAGGACGAACAGGATGCCCGAGATCACCCGCCGATCATCGACCCGCGGCTTGCCGGGCTTCCCGTGCGGCAGGTGCGGATCGAGCGCCTTCCACGCCTCGTCGGACAACCAGAACAGATCGGCCATGGCTCACCTCCACCGACCGAACCCATTCGGCGGCGGAAAGTTCAACGCCAACAGCAGCCTGTTTGGGTTCCCAACCTAGTGTCCTGATCGAGAAGTTTCCTACATATCCTTCGAGTTTGGATGTGAGGAGGACATGGCACGCTACAAGGTCGTCGAGATCACGCTGTCGGCGGAGGAGCGGGCGGTCTCGAAGCACTGGTCCGTCGTCGGAAGACTGAGCAGTACCTGGCGCAGCGGGCGCGGATTGTGCTCCTGGCAGCGGATGGCCTGAGCAACGCTGCGATCGCGCGCGAGGTCGGCACGGACAACCACACGGTCGGCCGCTGGCGGAAGCGGTTCGCACAGGGTCGGATGGACGGGCTCTACGACGAGCCCCGGCCAGGCGCGCCGCGGCAGATCGGGGACGAGGAGATCGCCGCAATCATCGCGAAGACGCTGGAGACGACCCCGAAGGGCGCGACGCACTGGAGCCTGCGTTCTATGGCGAAGGAGACGGGCTACGCGCCGTCGACGGTGCACCGCATCTGGCAGGCCTTCGGGCTGCAGCCGCACCGGGCGGAAACCTTCAAACTCTCCACCGACCCTCTGTTCGTGGAGAAGGTCAGGGACATCGTAGGCCTCTACCTGAACCCGCCGGCGCGGGCTCTGGTGCTGTGCGTGGACGAGAAGTCCCAGATCCAGGCGCTCGAGCGAGAAAAGCCGGTCCTGCCTATGATGCCGGGCATGCCCGAGCGCCGATCGGACCGCTACGTCCGGCACGGCACGACATCACTCTTCGCTGCGCTCGATGTGGCCACCGGCGAGGTCGCAGGGCGTTGCTTCTCCCGTCACCGAGCGGTCGAGTTCGAGCGGTTCCTGAACGAGATCGAGGCTAACGTTCCCAAGGAATTCGACGTCCACGTCGTCATGGACAACGCGTCCTCGCACAAGACCAAGACGATCAAGGCCTGGTTCGCCCGCCATCCCCGCTGGCACCCGCACTTCACGCCGACCTCATCCTCCTGGATCAATCAGGTGGAACGCTTCTTCTCTGCCCTCACCGAGAAGGCGATCCGTCGAGGGGTTCATCGTTCTACGGACGAGCTCCAGCAAGCCATCCACGCCTACATCGACAGCCATAACCAGGACCCCAAACCCTTCCGCTGGACCAAGTCCGCCGACGACATCCTCGCTGCCGTCAAACGCTTCTGCCTGAAAATGAACGGGAGTTCCGATTCAGGACACTAGATAGCCGAAGCCGAACGCCCAGAACGCCGTCCAGAAGAGTCCCAGCGCCGTATTCGCGCTCTCGTGCCAGGTCTGTAGGAAGCCGCCGTCCATCTGTCGCTCTGGTCCGAGCCTAGCTCGGTTCGGAAGTTTTTCAGGATACGGCCCGGCTGAACGAACCCGCGAACATTGCGGCCCAGGGTCCAATCGTACCTCCGATCGGACCGAAGCCCGCCTAAAGCGGGCTCAGCCTCGGCATGCGGCGGGGACTAGTCCTCTATGGTTTCCGCGTCGGACGAGGCGCTCGTGCCCGGCATCTTCTCGCCCTTCATGTCCATGCAACCCATCTTCCGCATGTGCTTCGCGTCGCAAATCATACGGATCTCGAGATCGCCATCATCGGCTTTAGCCAGCATGAAATGAACGTCATCGCCGACCTCCAGTTCGGAGAGGTCGACCTTCTCAGCGACCTCGAAGAGCATCGCCATGGCCGGCATGCCGAACTTCTCGATCGGCTCGTGGTCGAGAAGGATGCGCCCCTCGTCGACATCGATCTCTTCGATGACACCCACCCCCATGGCGGCGTCCTTCATCATGGACATGTCCTCCATCATGCCGTCCATCATCGGCATGTTGTCCATCATCTGCCCGCGATCTCCGTCACCTGGGTCTTGCTGAAAGGCGCCTGCGCTGCCGATAGCGAGAAGGGCTGCTGAAGAAGCGCCGAGCGCGATAGTGCGCACCTTGTAATTGTTCATTTCTGATCCTTTCTATCGCCGGTTTATGCATCCAGGCGATGGTTTAGAACTCAATGGCAACCTGAACAGAGTGAGGGCGTCTTGTGCTATCTAAGCAAGATCATGTGCGTTCGATCGGATGGTTGCCGAACGGCTTCACTGCGGACGGTACTCAAGTCGCAGACCCGACACGTTTCGCCATGATCGACCCCGAAGCCCGATCCGCCCGCCATGCAGAGGCCGGCGGGTCGGGACGCTCGCGGTCAGGGACAGATCGGGCAGTTCGCCAGTGTGGTCATGGCGAAGGCCGCGGCAGGAAGGGCAGCGATGCCCGTACCCAGGAGGATTGCGAATCTCTTCTTCATTTCGTGCTCCATTTTGAACGGTACAGCCTACTTGCGCTCCGTACCATGGTACGGAGTCAACCCGCTTTCTTCACCTCTCCGGTCAAGGCATCAAGGATGGTGCAACGGGCGATCGGCGCGTCTCGCGGGCACTCTCTGGCGAGGTCCTTGAGCGCAGCGCGCATGCGCTCTAACCGGGCGATCTTCGATTCGACGCCTCTCAAGACAGTCATCGTGCGCCCGCGGACGTCTTCGCAGGTGGCATCCGGATCTGAAGTGTTTGGGTCTGGTGGTCCGGTCCCAGGGTTAGTTTTCGGGGGCTGATGATCTCATCGTCTCACGCGGTTGCCTGGTCTGCAAAGCGTATTGTGCAGGAGCCAGGTTGCCGAGCGCCATGTGAGGCCGGCTCTCGCCCAAGTCGACCCGCCAGCTCTCGATCTGCTGGCGGGCTTCGACCAGTGTCTCGAACCAGTGGACGTTCAGGCACTCGTCCCGGAGCGAGCCGCCCAACGACTCGATGTGGGCATTGTCGGTCGGCGTTGCGGGGGCGGGAGAAGTCGAGGCGGACCTTGTGGTGGTAGGCCCAGAGACGGGCGATCTACCCGGTGAACTCTGCGCCCCCGGATCACGTCCGGGGCAGGCTGTTGTCCGCGAACAAGGCCTTCGGCGCACCGCGTGAACGAACGAGGCGGTTCAGCACCTCGGCGACGTTCTCGCCGCGCAGACGGTAGCCGACCTCGATCGCCAGGCACTCGCGCGTGAAGACATTGATCACGGTGAGGGCCCTGATCTTCTGCCCGCTCACCAGCTGGTCGTGGACGAAGTCCAGGCTCCAGGCCTCGCCCGGTGCCATCGGCTGACATCGCGCCTCCCGATGCATCGCCATCTTCCGGCGGCGCGGCCGTTTGGACCTGAGGGCTAGGCCTTCCTCGCGGTACAGCCGATAGACCCGGTTGCGGCCGACCTCCCAGCCCTCCCGCCTGAGCAGGATGTGGACCCGCCGGTAGCCATAGCGGACCCTCGTGGCGACGATCTCATGCATCCGCTGCCGCAACTCGAGAAGCGGGTTGGTCGTCAGGACCTTCCGCTGGGTGGACCGGTGCTGCCGCGTCAGCTTGCAGGCCCGGCGCTCGCTGTAGCCGTGGCTCTCCACCACGTAGGCGACGACCTTCTTCATCAGCGCCGGTCCGGGACCTTTTTGACAGGACGTCCTGCAGCACGGCCTCGCCCGCGGCTCAGATCCGCGACCAGCCGCTTCAGCCGAGCGTTCTCCTCCTGGACCTGACATCGCTCGCGAACCTGATCGCTCTCGAGCCCGGCGTACCTCTTCTTCCAGCGGTAGAAGGTCTGCTCGGTGATCCCCGTCTGCCGGACCAGATCCGCTACCGGCATCCCCATCTCCGCCTGCTTCAGGACGGCGACGATCGGCTCGACCGAGTACCTCTTGCGCTTCATGGCGTCCTCCTTCTCCTCGTCGGAGCCGCCCGAAAACTAAGAGTCCGCGCGAGAAGTCATGAGGTCCGAGCGATACGCCGGGTGAGGAGCATGGCGGAAGCAGCGTAGAGGAAGGCGGCGGGGGAGGCGGTGGTGCTTTCTGCGTCCTTCCAGAGCCTGCGGTTCCGCCCGAGCCAGGCGAAGGTTCGTTCGACGACCCATCGGCGCGGTTGGACGACGAAGGTGGACTGGCCGCGTACGCCCTTGACGATCTGGAGCGGGACCGCACTAGCATCGCGGGCACGCGGTCCATGGTAGCCTCCGTCGGCGTAGACGAGGTCTGCGAAGGGGAAGCGCGAGCGAGAAGCCGTTACGAGCGGGCCTGCCGCGTCGCGGTCCTGCACGCTGGCAGGGCCGACCTGCACCACGAGCAGCCTGCCATCCGTGTCCACGAGGGCGTGCCGCTTGCGACCGACGATCTTCTTGCTGCCATCGTAACCACGCGGCCCGCCTGCCTCTGTCGTCTTCACGGACTGGCTGTCCATGACGGCGGCGGAGGGGCTGGCCTCGCGGCCTGTCCGCTCACGGTCGATCACGCCGAGGGCACGGGCCATGCGCTCGAAGACGGCTTCGTCGCGCAGGCGGGCGAACCAGTGCCGGACTGTACCTTCGGGCGGGAAGCTCTTCGGCAGGAACGCCCAGGGGCATCCGGACCTGAGCACGTAGAAGATCGCCTCGATGATCCGGCGCATTGGCCACTTCCGAGGGCGGCCCATCCGGCAAGGTGGCGGCAGGAGCGGCCTTACCGCCCTCCACTCCGCATCGGTCAGGTCGGATGGATAGCGCAGCCCCTTCCGGCTATGCTGCGCGCGGGTGGCTGGCGTCCACATCGCGGTCTCCCAGAGACATCAAGCACCTCCAGGAATCACGCGGCCGCCAGCCACTCAACCCGACTTCTCGCGCGGGCTCTAAGTCACGATCTGGACCACTTTCGGCATGTCACCTCAATCAGGTGCAGGTGCTAAGAAAGAGGACCGGAAGAAAGAGCCAGGCTGCCGCAGGCATTGCGCTCGCCGCGAGCAGGACCGCCAGGCGCGGCAGGATTCTCTCCTCCTCAGTCCGCCTGTACCACGCGAACAGGCGCCAGAGGAGCAGGGCGTGAAGGCCGAGGAGACCGGCCGCACCTGCCGCGAGGACCGGCTTGACGAGGCGGGAAAGGCCGCTCTGGCAGAGAACGCCGTGGCCGCCATAGAGCCAGACGAAGACGAGGCTCCAGAGGAGATAGGCCGAGACGAGCGCCAGCAGTCTGGTCAGCGGCGCGCCGCGCCAGCCTCCGGTCATGCGCCGCCTCCCGTCATGAGCATGAAGAGCACGACCGCGCCCGTGCCGGCGGCGTAGAGCTGCCACAGCCTGTGCGCCCGCACCTCGGTCCTCCTGGCGGCTGACGCGTAGCCGCGGCGCTCTCGCAAGGCAGCGTAGAACGCGGCGAGGGCGCCGATCAGCGCATGAAGGGCCCCATAGGCGGCTGCGACGGCGAGGGCCGCGAAATAGGCGTGGGTCGGCGCGCGGCCCAGGAGCTGCGCGAAGAGGCCGGCGAAGCCGAACAGCGCGAGGAGGGAGGCGGCTGCGGCGAGAAGGAGGAGGCGCTGAGCGCCGCTGCCCGCCGCGGCTCGCGGCGCGAAGAGGCCTAGTCCGCCAGCGCCGATGAGGCCTGTTCCCGCCGCCGCGAGCAAGACAGGGTTCGGCGACGCGGGAGCCGGCGGCGGCCAGCCGGGGGCGGACACGTTCAGGAAGAGGAAGCCGAAGACGAGCGCGCCGAACAGCGTGCCGTTCGCCATTAGGGTGAAGACCATGCCCCAATAGCTCGGCGCGGCCGGACTTTCCGTGTGCGGCGGCACCGATGTGCCGAGGCCGGCATCGAGGGCGCCGAAATCGCGCTTGAGGCCGCTTTGCCACAACCAGCGCCAGGCGCAGACCGCGACGCCCGAAAGACCCAGCAGCGACACCCAATAGAGCTTGAACAGGACGCAGAGCACGAAGGCGCAAAGGCACGCCGCCGTCAGCAGCGGAATGAAGGTCGGCTTGGGATAGATGAGGATCTGGTCCGGCTCGCCGGTGAGCGCATGGACGCCCAGGGTCTCGCGCCAGCCGTTCCTGACGGCGGAGAGATAGCCGTGGCCGGAGGCGAGGCGGGCGCCAAGGCTCTCGTCGGTCCAGGCGGGGTCGCGCGCCTCGACCCTCGGCAGGGCGGCGAGATTGTAGGCTGGGGAGGGTGTCGGCATCTGCCATTCCAGCGTTCCGGCGCGCCAGGGATCGCGCAGGCTCGCTCGGCTGAAGCGGAGCGTCAGGACGGTGTCGACCAGAACCAGAGCGAAGCCGAAGGCGAGGACGAAGGACGCCACGGAGGACAAGAGGTTCAGCGCGTCCCATGCCGGCTCGGCTGGGTAGTCCGCGATGCGCCTCCGCATGCCCAGCAGGCCGGTCAGATGCATCGGCAGGAACGAGGCGTTGAAACCGAGGAAGATCAGCCAGAAAGCGGTGCGGCCGAGCACCGGATATGTCGCCTTGCCGGTCAGATGCGGCAGCCAGTAATAGAGGCCCGCCAGCACCGGGAAGAGGAAACCGCCGATCAGGACGTAGTGCAGGTGCGCGACCACGAAATAGGTGTCGTGCGCCTGAAGGTCGAAGGGGACGAGCGCCACCATGACCCCGGTCAGTCCCCCTGCGGTGAAGACGAAGAGGAAGCCCAGTACGTAGAGCATGGGCAGCTCGAGGCGCGGACGGCCCTTCAGCAGGGTGGCGATCCAAGCGAAGATCTGCACGCCTGTCGGGAAGACCACGAGGAGGCTGGCCGCCGAGAAGAAGGCGAGCGACAGGTCGGGAATGCCGGTGGCGAACATGTGGTGGGCCCAGAGGCCGAAGCTGATGAAGCCCTGCGCGATCAGGCCTGCGACGAGCCAGCTATAGCCGACGATTGGCCGGCCGCTCAGCGTCGGCAGCACGGTCGAGACGACGCCCGCCGCCGGCAGGAAGATGATGTAGACCTCCGGATGGCCGAACAGCCAGAAGAGGTGCTGCCAGAGCAGCGGGTCGCCGCCGAGCGCAGGGGTGAAGAAGGGCCAGCCGAAAGCCCGTTCGAGCTCGAGGAGGATCGAGCCGAGGATCAGCGGCGGAAAGCCGAACAGCATCATCGCGGCGGTGACCCACAGATACCAGGCGAGGATCGGCATGCGTGACAGCGACATGCCGCCAGTGCGGACCTTCAGTACCGTGACCATGAACTCGACCGCCGCGCAGACCGCGGAGACCTCAACGAAGGTGACCCCGAGAAGCCAGACGTCCGCGTTGATCCCGGGCGAATAGGGCTTGCTCGACAGCGGCGTATACATGAACCAGCCGCCGTCGGGCGCCGCTCCCAGAAGGAGCGCGACCAGCAGGATCGACCCGCCGAACAGATAGCACCAGTACCCGAAGGCGCTTAAGCGCGGGAAGGCGAGGTCGCGTGCGCCGAGCAGCTTGGGCAGCATGTAGAGCGTGAAGCCCTCGATCAGCGGGATCGCGAAGAGGAACATCATCACCGTGCCGTGCATGGTGAAGACCTGATTGTAGGCCGCAGGCGTCAGCCATTGCGTCTCCGACGTCGCCAGCTGTGCCCGGATCATCATCGCGAGCACGCCGCCGACGAAGAAGAAGCAGAACGCGGTGGCCATGAACCGTTTGCCGATGACGGTGTGGTTGACCGCGGCGAGGGCGCGCCAGCCCCGCGGCGGCGCCCACACCTCCTCGAACGCCCTGTGCAGGCGCAGGGGATCGTGCTCGCCCGGCCCCAGGGTCATGCTCCCTCCAGCCCGGAAAGAACGGCGGCAAAGCCGTCCGGCTCATGGACCCTCACCTCGAAGTCCATGAGGCTGTGCCCGACGCCGCAGAATTCGGCGCAGAGACCGCCCATCGCGCCGGCGGCATCGGCTTCGAGCATGATGGTGTTGATCCGCCCCGGAACGGCATCGATCTTACCGCCGAGGCGCGGGATCCAGAAGCTGTGAATGACGTCCGTGCTGGTCACGCGGAAAGCGACAGGCACACCCGCAGGCAGGTGGAGAACGTTCTCGCTATCCGGAGCGCCGGGAGCGTCCGGATAGCTGAACGTCCACCCCCACTGCGCTGCCACCGCATCGACCGTCAGCTCCGGCGTTCGGGTCCGCCCGACCCAGGCGTCGCTGAGGAGCAGGGCGTAGATGAGAAGCGCGAGGAGCGCGACGGACGGAAAACCAAGGCCGAGCGCGCCGACGAAGACGCCTTCGGGCAGGCGATGGCCGCGCCGCTTTTTCCGAAAGGAATAGAGCGCCACGGCCATGACACCGAGGAGAATCGCCGCGGAGCTTGCGGTCAGGACCAGCGTCAGCATGCCGAAGCGTTCCGCCGAGGGGCCGGCGGCGTCCAAGGCGGAATAGTCGCCCGAACAGGCGGTCAGGAGGATGGACGCGAGGGCGGCGCCGCATAAACTCCTGTCCCGTCCTGCCCGGAGCCTCCCATGGTCAGTCCTCTTCGTCCCCGCCGCGACTACGAACTCAAATCCGTCGTCGCCGTGGCCGGTCACCCCGTGCACGTCATGCTCGTCAACTTTCCCATCGCCCTGACCAGCGCGACCCTGGGCAGCGATCTGTTCTATTGGTGGTCGGGCGATGCCTTCTTCGCACGCACGGCGCTGTGGACGAGCGGCTGGGGCTTCGCCCTGGGAGTCGCTTCGGCCGTGTCGGGCTCGGCCGAGCTGATACTCGCGCCGGGGATCCGGCGCCGGCCGGAAGTCTGGAGCCACGCCATCGCCGCCATGATGCTGCTGGCGGTCATCGGCGCGAACTGGGCCCTGCGCCTCGTCTACGGGATCGAGGCGGCGCTGCCCTGGGGGCTGTTCCTGTCCTTCCTCGGCTTCGGCGCCGTCGGGCTGGCAGGCTGGCATGGGGGCAAGCTGGTCTTCGAGCATCAGATCGGCATGGAGATCGAGGAGAGATAGTCGCGAAGACCACCCGGCGTGCGCACCCACTCCGGCAGGACGGAGAGCGAGAGATCGGGCTCGCCGAGGACGAGGAACAGGATAGCGGCGATCGCCACCGCGGTGACGCCGACTGCGGGCTTCGTCCAGCGCTGGCCGTACCTTGCATGTCCCTCGTCCAGCAGGCGCAGGAGCCGCGCAATCCAGATATTCACGCCGACGAGAGCCGAGACGAAGGCGAGCTTGACGAACATCCAGCCATGCAGGGCGTCGGCGACGAAGAGAAGGATCGTGCCCGAGGCGATGGTCGCGAAGGCGGCGGGCGCGAGGATCGCGGTCAGGGTGAAGTGGCTGGCATAGCGGATGCGGTTCGCCTCGGCCTCGTCCTCGGGCCTCTCCTGCAGGAGGAGGCCCGGCAGGTAGAGCAGGCCTGCGCCCCACAGAAGGAGACCGATGATGTGGAGCGCCTTGAGCCAGGCCATCAGGCCGATCTCGCCGTCTCGCCGCGGATCACCGGCAGCAGGCACAGAACGCCCGCCGCCAGATAGGGCAGGCTGCCGGGCACCCACATGATGAGACCGGCGAGCTGCTGATCGCTCAGCGGCGAGAGGCCGTAGGGCAGGGTGGTGAAGAGATGCGGCTCGTAGAGCGGGCGTCCGGCGAAGGTCAGAAGCGCGCCGAGGAGCCCCATCTGCATCATGGTGCCGAGCAGCGCTATGGCGGCATCGAGCCGTGCCTCGGTCCGCAGCGCGGCGTGCCAGAGCGCGACGGCGCTGCCGAGAAGGCTGAGCTCCATCACCCAATAGATCAGGTCGTTCGACAGCGCGGCGCTGTAGGCGGAAGGGATGTGCCAGCCCCACAGGACGAGAAGGTGCAGGAGGCTCGCGGGAAGAGCGGGAAGAAAGGGACGCGACACCCTCAGGCCGAGGGCCAGGCACGGCGCGGCCAGCGCGATCAGGATCACGTGATGGACCGACCGGGCCGAGAAGAGGGACACGCTGAGTGAACAGAGCGGAGAGACGAAGGCGGCCAGCAGGAGCGCGAACGCGATGCTGCTCCACAGGGGGTCGTGCCGCCACAGAAGGAGGAGGCCGCTCAGGAGGCCGATCAAAAGAACAGGATCGAGATTCCATGCGGCAGGAAGGTCCGCAGGCCCAATGGCGGGACCGCAATACGAATCTCCTAGCGCTGTCATAATCCTGCTGAAAGGTTGGCCTGGTGCGCACCAAAGTAGCACGCAAGCTTCGTCCGGACCACTGAGAAAGGGGCAGGGCAAAGCAACTTCACACTTCGTAGGGGGCAGCGTCCGATTCTTTTAGCGTGAGTCCGAGTCCGGCGGCATCGGGCGGAGCGGCGCGACCACCATGCGTTAAAGGTGCACCATCCAAGAGCATGCGCTCGATCCGGCAATGATCGTGGAACCATTCCAGATGCACCGCATTGCGGGCGGCGCAGCAGGCATGCACGTGGAGGGACGGCGCGCAGTGGGCCGAAAGCGGCAGGTGGTGGGCCGCCGTCAGCGCATCGGCCTGCTTAAAGCCCGAAAAGCCGCCGCAGCGCGTCGCGTCGGCCTGCAGGACATCCACTGCCTGCGCTTCCAGCATCCGGCGGAAATACCAGGCGCTATAGCCGTATTCGCCGGCGGCGATGGTCATGCCGGGCGGCCCTTGCTCGCGAACCGTCCGGAGCCCGTCCAGATCGTCCGAAGTCACGGGTTCCTCAAACCAGGTGACGCCCTGATCGGCGAAGGCCGCCCCCTGCGCCAGCGCAGTCTTCGGCGTGTGGGCGCCGTTCGCGTCGACGAAGAGTTCGCAACTGTCTCCGATGGCCGCGCGTGCCGCTTCGACCCTCGCCCGATCCCGCGCGGGTTCGCGGCCGACCTTCATCTTCACCGCGAAGAGACCCTCGGCCGCCCACGCGGAGAGCTGACGGCAGAGCGTCTCGTCGTCATAGCTGGTGAAGCCGCCGGAGCCGTAGGCCGCGATATCCGGGCGTGCACGGCCCAGAAGGTCCGCGACGGGCAGACCGAGGAGCCGGGCCTTCAGGTCCCACAGCGCAATATCGACTGCCGAAATCGCCATGGCCGCGATGCCGGGCCGGCCAACATTGCGCACGGCGGTATCCATCGCGGCGCCGATAGCGGGAATGTCCAGGGCGGTCCTGCCCTTCACCGCCTCGGCCAGCACCCCGTCGACGAGCTGCGCGGCGGCGGGCGCAGCATAGCTGTAGCCGAAGCCGGTCTCGCCACCGGCCTCGATCCAGACGCAGACCATGCCGGTGGAGGACCATTCTATCGTCCCGTCCGATTCCGGCGCATCGGTCGGGATGACATAGGCCGCCGTCCGGACATCCGTGATCGGCGCCTCGGGGCGCATCAGGCCGTGACGGCCTTGAAGGTCTGCCAGAGGATGCCGCCTGCATGCGGATCGCCCTTGAGAAGGGCTTCGGCATAGCTCTTGGCCTGCTTGGGCGAGACATGCGGGGGCAAAGTGGGGACGTCCGGATCGGTATGGGCGTCGATGACGAAGGGCCGGTCCGCCGAGAGCGCCCGGTCCCAGGCGGCACCGAGCTCATTGGGGTCCGTGACGGTCACGCCGTCCAAGCCGAGCGAGCGGGCATAGCCTGCGTAATCGAAGCCCGGCACGTCCTGCGTTTCGGGTACGCTCGGCGAGCCGCCCATGACGCGCAGTTCCCAAGTCACCTGGTTCAGGTCGCGATTGTTCAGAACGGCGACGACGAGGCGCGGATCATCCCATTCCTTCCAGTATTTCGCGATCGTGCCGAGCGCATTGTTGCCGAGCATCTGCATTGCGCCGTCACCGACAAAGGCAACGGCCACCCGGTCGGGGAAGGCGAATTTCGCCGCCGTCGCGTAGGGAACGCCGGGGCACATGGTCGCCAGCGTCCCCGACAGCGACCCCTTCATCCCTTCGCGGATCCTGATGCCGCGCGCGTACCAGTTCGCCGACGAGCCGGAATCGGCCGAGAGGATCGTGCGGTCGGGAAGGCGGGGCGAGGCTTCGAGGAAGACGCGTTCGGGGTGGATGGGATCGGCCTCGCCATGGCCGCGATCCGCGACCGTCTCCCACCAGTCCTCGACGCGCTTCTCGATCTTCTCGCGCCAGCGGCGCCGATCCTTCTTTTCGAGAAGCGGCAGGAGCGCGCGCAGCGTCGCGTCGGCGTCGCCGGTCAGCGGCACGTCCGCGGGATAGCGCATGGACAGCATTTTCGGATCGAGATCGATCTGCACGCATTTCGCCTGCCCCTCTTTCGGCAGGAACTCCGAATAGGGGAAGCGCGACCCCACGATCAGCAGGGTGTCGCAATGGCGCATCATCCAGTCCGATGCCTCGGTGCCCAAGAGCCCGATGGACCCCGTGACGAATGGAAGGTCGTCGGGCAGCACCGCCTTTCCGAGCAGCGCCTTGGCGACGCCCGCGCCGAGGGCCTCGGCGGTCTGGGCGAGGGCGGGACCGGCCTCGAGCGCGCCCGCGCCCGCCAGGATCGCGACCTTCTCGCCTTCGTTCAGGATGCGGGCTGCCGCCTCGAGATCCTCGCGCTGCGGCACGATGCGCGGCGCGCGGAAGCCGATCCCCGAATGGACCGTGCCATGCGCATGGGGCGGCGTCTCGACCGCCTTCTCTTCCTGCACGTCATTGGGAAAGATCAGGGTCGTGACGGTCTTCTCGGCGGCGGCGATGCGCATGCTGCGGTCGATGAGATGCCGCGTCTGCGCGGGCACCATGCAGGTGTGGACGTATTCGCCGGCGACGTCCTTGAAGAGCGAATTGAGGTCGACTTCCTGCTGGTAGCTGCCGCCGAGGGCGGCGCGCGCCTGCTGGCCGACGATGGCGAGGACCGGTTGGTGGTCGAGCTTGGCATCGTAGAGGCCGTTGAGGAGGTGGATCGCA
The DNA here is from genome assembly GCF_000733125.1 of Parvularcula oceani. Lineage (GTDB taxonomy): Bacteria > Pseudomonadota > Alphaproteobacteria > Caulobacterales > Parvularculaceae > Parvularcula > Parvularcula oceani. Next base: position 17,580 of record NZ_JPHU01000019.1, read on the forward strand.
CCGGGCCCCGAAGTCGCGAGGCAGACCCCGACCTCTCCGGTCCATTTGGCGTGTGCGCAAGCCATGAAGGCGGCTTCTTCCTCGTGCCGGGTCTGGACGAAGTCGATCTTGTCGTCCCGCCCGAGCGCCGCGACGAGACCCCCGATGCCGTCGCCCGGATAGCCGAAAATGCGCCGCACACCCCAATCGTGCAGGCGTTCGAGGATATAATCGCCGACTGTCTTGGACATCATGCTCTCCGATATTCTGGTGCGTGGAACCGTTCGGCCTGCCACACCGGCCAACTTCGCGGGGCGCATGCGGGCAGCCCCGGCCGCACCCTCCGGCGGTGCGACAATCTATCCACGCAACACACGCAAGACGGGCCGGTTCCGCATCCGCCGCAAGCGGCGGGAGCCACTTCTGCAGGCGCAGCAGGTGAAACTTTCCCCTCGCGACCGCGTTAGCGGCCCGAACAGGCAGGATGTCGCAGGCAGTCGGAGAGCCAAGCGGGAAGCATGATCGCAAAGAGCGGAGATCGCGCGGATGCAGGCGCCTTGCCGGTGACCGTGAGGCGAAAAGGTGCCCGCGCATGAGTGCGCGGCAAGCCGCCCACCGCGAGCGTGGATCTCGCAGCATCGGCCTCGACGCCGTCGCGGCGGGAGGTGTGATAGCACTGGTCGCGGCCTTCGCCATCGGCTCCGCCCTCAGGCCGGAACGCAAATCCGATCCCGTCCATCGGCGCGCGACCCGCAAGGCCCGCGACGGCGCCGCGATCTTGGGGGCCAGCGTGCTGATGGACAGCGCGATGGAGCATTTCCGCGGCGGCTTTCACAACCGGGCGATGGTCCTCGCGCCGGCGACCGCCGCGGCTTCGATCGCCGCATCGCTCGCGGAACCGCGCCCCGACCGCACCGGGCGTCTGCCTCGCCTGGGACATGCCCTGAGCTTCGCGGTCGGCGCTGCGGGGCTGGGCTTCCACTTCTACAACGTCACCAAGCGGCCGGGCGGGCTGTCCTGGAACAATCTTTTCTACGCTGCGCCCCTCGGCGCGCCGGGGGCTCTCGCCATTTCAGGGCTGCTGGGACTGACCTCCGAAGCGCTGTCCATAGCTCCGGTCGACGGAAATCGGACAGGGAACGAGGCGCTCGCATGGAGCCTGCCGGAGGCGGGGCGCGGGCTCGCGCTGGCCACGGGTGGCTCGCTCCTCGTGACGGCGGCCGAGGCGGGGCTCCTGCATTTCCGAGGCGCCTTCCACAACCCGGCCATGTGGCTGCCGGTCACCGTGCCGCCCGCGACCGGCCTTTTCCTGATCGGCGAGGCGGCCAATCCGACCGATTCGGGCCGGGAGGTCACCCGCTGGGCGGCACGCGGCGTGGCAGTGCTGGGCGTCGTGGGAACGGCCTTCCACGTCTGGGGCGTCCATCGGAACATGGGCGGCTGGCACAATTGGCGGCAGACGAGCCTTGCGGGCCCGCCGACTCCCGCGCCGATCAGCTTCACCGGCCTGGCGATGGCCGGGCTCGCAGCGCTCGACGCCCTTGGAAGTGAGGAGCGATCTTCATGACCGACGACAGGTTCGATTCTCCCTATCCGCGCTACGACGTGCTCGAGAAGTGGGATACGCCCTCGTACAACGATCAGACGCGGGAAGCCCTCGCCAAGCGGATGGACGAGGTGCCCCCGCGCCGCTTCTTCACCGCTGCGGAATTCACCACGCTTCAAGCTGTTTGCGCGCGGGTCGTGCCGCAGCCTGGGCGTGCGGCCCCCGTGCCCATCGCCCCCTTTATCGACAGCGACCTTCACGCCGGGCGCGGAACGGGCACCCGCTATGCCGCAATGCCCGATGACCGGACGGCATGGCGGCAGGGAATGGCCGCGATCGACGCGGAGGCGAAGGCGCGGCACGGCTCGACCTTCGCCGAACTGGCTGACGCGCAGCAGGATAGCATTCTGTCCGCGATCAATCAGGGCGAATGCGCCGCCTCCGGAGCATGGCGGGACCTGCCGGCGCAGGACTTCTTCCGCAAGCTGCTCCTGAAATGGATCGTGTCGGTGTACTATGTCCATCCGGCCGCGATGAGCGAGATCGGCTATGGCGGTCCGGCCTCGCCGCGCGGCTATGTCCGTCTCGGTCCGAACGAGGCCGACCCGTGGGAGGCGCCGCTCTCGGAAAAGGGGGCGCGGCAGTGAGCGGGCGGGTGAGCGTTCTGGACGATGCGGCCGAGCTGCGCCCGCGCGCGGTATCGGGGCGAGCGCCCGACGTCTTCAGCCGCGAGGACTGCGTGCCCATGGCCCAGTTCCGCGACGAGGAGGAAGTGGACTTCGCCATCGTCGGAACCGGCTGCGGCGGCGGCGTCTTGGCGGCCAAGCTGGCGGAGGCGGGCGGATCGGTCGTCGCCTTCGATGCCGGGCCGTTCTTCCGTCCACTTGCGGATTTCGCCTCGGACGAGCGCGAGCAGGAGAAGCTCTACTGGCTCGAGGAGCGGATTTCGGATGGCGAGAATCCGATCGAGCTCGGCTCCAACAATTCGGGCCGCTGCGTCGGCGGCTCGACCGTCCACTTCCAGATGGTCGCGCTGCGCTTCCGGCCCGAATGGTTCCAAGCCCGCACGAAGCTCGGCTACGGCGCTGATTGGCCCGTCGATTGGCGCGAGATGTGGCGCTATTACGAGGAGGTCGAGAAGGCCTGCTCGATTTCCGGGCCGATCCGCTATCCCTGGGGGCCGAAGCGCGGGCGCTATCCCTACCGTGCGCATGAAGTGAACGCGGCCGGTCTCGTTCTGGCCCGCGGCGCCGAGGCGCTCGGGATCGACTGGGCGCCGACGCCGCTCTGCACCCTGTCGGCCCCGCACGGAAAATCGCCGCCCTGCGTCTATCGCGGCATGTGCAAGATCGGCTGCTCGACGAATGCCAAACAGAGCGTGCTCGTCACCTATATTCCCCGCGCGCTGGCCGCAGGCGCGGAGATCCGCGACCTCGCCACGGTCGGCCGGATCGAGACGGATCGCTGGGGCCGCGCCACGGGCGTCGCCTATTTCCGCGAGGGACGCTGGCGGTTCCAGAAGGCGCGCCACGTCATCGTCGCGGGCTATTCGATCGAGACGCCGCGCCTCCTCCTCAATTCGCACAGCGCGCGGCATCCGGACGGCCTCGCCAACAGCTCCGGCCTCGTCGGCCGGCACCTCATGGTGCACAGCAATCACGCGGTCTGGGCCGAGTTCGACGAGGAGATCCGCTGGTACAAGGGCCCGCCCTCCATGGCGTGCTGCGAGCACTGGAACTATGCCGATGACGATCCGACCAAGGATTTCGACGGCGGCTATGCCTTCATGAGCCAAGGGCCGCTGCCGAGCGACTTCGCAACCAGCATCGTCACCAACTCCGGCGAGTTCGGCATGGATCTTCGCGCGCGCATGGCGAAGTACAACCGCATGGCAGGCCTGAAGATGGTCGGCGAGACCATGCCGCAGGCGGACAATCGCGTCACCCTCTCGGAGGGGAAGGATGACCTCGGCCTGCCGCGCCCGCGCGTCACCTTCGGCTACTGCGACAACGACAAGCGACTCTATGCCCATGCGCTCGACTTCATGGGCCGGATGATCGAAGCGGCCGAGGGCAAGAATCGCTTCGAGACGGAGGGGACCGCGCATCTGATGGGGGGGTGTCGGATGGGAGAAGACCCAAAGACCTCAGTAGTCAACGCGGACGGGCGAAGCTGGGACGTGCCGAACCTCTGGGTCTGCGACGGGTCGCTGATGCCGACCGGGGGAGGGGTGAACCCGTCCATGACGATTCTCGCCAATGCCGCCCGGATCGCGGACCGGATGATCGCTGCTGGGCGCCGCGGCGAGGTGTGAGGCGCCGTGACGGCTTCGGGAGGAGATGCGCTGCGGCCCGCGACAACGCCTCGCTATGCCCCGATCGGGGACTATGCGCTGATTGGGGACACGGCGCCGCGAGCGGCAGATCGAGGGCATCGAGCGGGCGAAGGCGCGCGGCGTCTACAAGGGGCGCAAGGTCAAGGCCGATGCGAGTGAGATCCGCCGCCTGCGCCACGAGGAGGGGATGCGGCCAACCGAGATCGCGGGCCGGCTCGGCATCAGCCGGACCACCGTGTGGCGGGCGCTGCGGGAGGACGATCATCATCCGACCTAATTATAGCCTAGACATTATATAGCTTAGAGCCTATATCATGTTGTGAATCGGACGGTTCTGGAACATCCCGCATTCGCGGACGAGCGTGGAGAGTTGCCCGAGGCGGTCTCGGATAAGCTCGACGCCATGCTGCTGGTGCTTGAGCAGGCCGGTCCCGAGCTTGGCCGACCTTGGGCGGACAGGCTGAACGCCTCCGTTTTCGCGAACATGAAGGAGTTGCGGTTCAGACTCGATGGTGTGTGGCGGTTCGCTTTTGCGTTCGATCATGACCGCAATGCTGTCGTGCTCGTCGGTGGCGACAAGGAAGGTCAAAACCAGAAGCGGTTCTACAAGCGGCTGATCGCGACGGCCGACGAGCGGTTCGGCGAGTGGCTAGCCGCTGGAGATTGAGAGGAAGGTGGCTGAGATGACCAAGCTAAAGAAAGCGGACTTCCGACCTGCTCGTGAGCGCATCGATGCGCTGCCTGTAGAGCGCCGCAAGCGGGTCGAGGCGGACGCGCACGCGACGCTTGAGACGCTCCACCTGGCGCAGATCCGCAAGGCCCTATCGATCACGCAAGCTGAGCTCTCTGAGCGGACAGGCGTGGCGCAGGGTGACATCTCCCGCTTAGAACGCGCTGAGCTGGCCGCGACGAAGATCGGCACGCTCGAGCGCTACGTGCGTGGCATGGGAGGCAGTCTACGTGTCGTTGCTGACTTCCCCGACGGGACGGTCGCTCGCATTCCTCTGCGACACGGCCAGCTCGTCAAATCCCGTGTCGAGGCCTCGAATGAAGAAAACCAAACGGTGTAAGCGCGAGCCTGAATGTCGGATCGAAGGAGTACGCTGACACCTGCAGCGCGAGGCGCTGAAGGCGGCCGGCTGCACCGTCATCCGCGAGGAGAAGGTCTCCGGCACCTCGCGGCAGGGCAGGGACGAGCTTCGGATCCTTCTCGACTTCGTCCGTGAGGGCGACGCGCTTGTCGTGACGCGCGTGGACCGGCTCGCGCGGTCGATCGGCGATCTGCAGGACGTGGTGCGGGAGCTCCGCACCAAGGGCGCGAGCCTTCAGGCGACCGAGCAGCCAATCGACACCTCCACGGCGGCCGGCAAAGCCTTCCTCGACATGCTGGGGGTGTTCGCCGAGTTCGAGACCAACCTGCGCCGCGAGCGGCAGATCGAGGGGATCGAGCGGGCGAAGGCGCGCGGCATCTACAAGGGACGCAAGGTCAAAGCCGATACCGGTGAGATCCGCCGCCTGCGCCACGAGGAGGGGCTGCGGCCAACCGAGATCGCGAGCCGGCTCGGCATCAGCCGGACCACCGTGTGGCGGGCGCTTAATGCCAGAGCCACGTCAGAGGTTCGGACTGCTATTGCGGACTGAGGCGACAAGGTTCATATTCTTCCCTGAAGAGGAGCAAATATGTCTGCGACCGTGCCTTTCCCCTCGGACGATTTGACGCCGCGCGAGGTTGCCACCCTTGCCGGTGTCCCTGTCCGTACAGTTGAGAAGGCGATCGAAACAAAGGTCGTTGCGGCCAAGCCGATGCGGTGCCGTCTGAAGGGAGGGTCGAAGCGCGCTCTAGGGGCGGACGCTGTGGTTATTCTCACCGCGCTTGATCGATCCGGCCTCGGGCGACTTGAACTGAAAAACAAGAAGGCTCTGGCGAAAGCCGTGAGGGAAATGTGGAAGGTGCGAGCCTCCGGTGGTCTTGGGATGGTGGAGTTTGCGCCGGGAGCTTACCTGGAATTGGACAAGCTTGCAGGGCCTGCTGCGGAAGCCGCCCGCCGCTACCTCGCAGCGCGGAACGCTCACGTCGTGTCTGATCCAGACATCTTAGGTGGAACGCCGGTCGTGCGGGGGACACGCGTCAGCGTCTACGCTCTGCTCGGCCGGGTTCAGGAAGGAGAGAAAGCCCAGGAGATTGCCGAAGAGCATCCTGGCCTGACGCCCGAGGCGGTCGAGGCCGCCGTGCTCTACGCGCGAACACATCCCTTGCGGGGTAAGCCGAGTGGTCGGCCGTGGCGGCGCGAGGAGATTGACCGCAATGAGCTTCCTGCCTCCTGACGCGGCGTGCGGTTGTTCCTGGACGAGTGCCTATCGCCGACCCTGGCGCATCGGTTGAGCGAGGACGGCGAGCACTACGCCGTTCACGCAATCCACCTCGGTCGCCTTGGTGAGCCCGACCACGTCGTCCTGCGGAAGTGCATCGAGGGCGACCTCGTCGTGGTGACCGAAAATGCGCGGGATTTTCGAGCGCTCGTAGCCGCCAAGGAAATCCACCCTGGCCTGATCATTTTGCCTAATGTCGGCCGCGAACGGTCCTATCAGCTGCTCCTTGCGGTGCTGGCGCACATCTCTGCGCATGGCGACCCGCAGGACGTCATGGTCAACCAGGTCGCCGAGGTGGACAAAGAGGGTGAGGTGATCCTCTACGCCCTTCCCTCGAGCTGACGCCCCCCGTGACCGGCCCTCATTGGCCTGCCCCCTTCTGAGTGGTCCGGACTGTATGTTCGGATATCGCTTGGAAGGAGCGGGTTATGGGACGCAAACGGCACAGCCCTGAGGAGATCATTGGCAAGCTGCGTGAGGCGGAGGTCTTGATCGCGAGAGGTCAGACGACGCCGCAGGCGGCGAAGGCGATCGGGGTGACGGAGCAGACGTATTACAGGTGGCGCCGGGAGTACGGCGGCATGAAGGTGGATCAGGCGAGGCGGCTGAAAGAGCTCGAGCGGGAGAATCAGCGGCTCCGCCGGGCGGTGTCGGACCTGACGCTCGACAAGATGATCCTGAGCGAGGCTGCCAAGGGAAACTACTGAGCCCCGCGCGCCGAAGGCTGGCGATCGATCACGTGCGGGAAGCGGTAGGCGTGTCCGAGCGGCGCGCCTGCTGTGTCCTTCGGCAGCATCGATCGACGCAGAGGAAAGCGCCGCGGGGCCGGGATGACGAGGCCGCGCTGACCGCCGACATCGTGGAGCTGGCGAGCCGGTACGGACGCTACGGCTACCGCCGGATCGCCGCCCTCCTGCGCGACGCGGGCTGGCGAGTGAACCTGAAGCGCGTCGAGCGGATCTGGCGGACCGAAGGGTTGAAGGTGCCGCAGCGTCAGCCGAAGCGGGGTAGGCTCTGGCTCGCCGGCGGCTCGTGCATGAGGCTTCGGCCCGACCGGCCGAACCATGTCTGGAGCTACGACTTCGTCCAGGACCGAACGCACGAGGGACGGAAGCTGCGCATGCTGACGGTGATCGACGAGTACACCCGCGAATGCCTGGCGCTCCCCGTCGCCCGGCAGCTGAAGAGCGACGATGTCCTTGCCACCCTGGCGGACCTCTTCGCCGAGCGCGGCCCGCCTGAGCACATAAGGTCCGACAATGGCTCGGAGTTTACCGCTACCGTCGTCCGCGAATGGCTCGGCCGCTTGGGCGTGAAGACCGCCTTCATCACGCCTGGCAGCCCGTGGGAGAACGGCTACAACGAGTCCTTTAACGGCAAGCTCCGGGACGAGTTCCTCGACCGCGAGATCTTCTACAGCCTCACCGAGGCCCGCGTCCTGATCGAAGCCTGGCGGGTCCACTACAACACCGTCCGTCCACACAGCGCCCTTGGCTACCGACCACCCGCACCGGAGGCGACCGCCCCCGCCTCGACAGGAGCGCCACGGCTGCCGTCCGGCTCCGCTACGCTCCGCCTCCCGTCAGCCGTGGCGCAGGAGGCATCCATGCTCTAACATTGCAACCGGACCACTCGATGGGGGCCGGTCACAGATCCCTCGCGGCTAGCAATCCTCCAAGCGTTGAGGGGAGGGCCTCTGTCCGTGGGAGAAATCGTCGATGCGACACATCTGTCGCAGCCCAATGCCTCAAACCACCTGCGGTGTTTAAGCGAATGCGGTCTCGTTGCCGGAGAGCAAAATGGACGCCGTGTTCATTATCGAATGACTGATCCGCGGGTAGTTACACTGCTCAATATCATCGATGGCATACTGACTGGCGGGCCGGTAGATGTAGAGGACTGTCAGAACTACTAAACATCGTGCCCTTGCTTTGAACCGGTTACGTCCCTTTGGGTTTGGAAGAACGAGCATTCTCGGAGCCGTAAGGAAACGGTTGCGGATCGTCGTCCCGGTGATTCCAGTAGGTGTTAAAGTTTGCGGAGATCGCCCCGTCGGCGCCGGCCATCAGGGAGCAGCACAGCTGTTCGGGCCTGCTCTACTCACCCGACCTGAGAGACGCGGAGTAGGCGGTGATCGGTCCGCTCCTGCCGCACTTTGCTGGGACGGAGCAGCCGTGGAAGGGGCCGTACCGGCGGATCGTTGAGCCGCGTTCTCTGTCTCGCGGACCGGCTGCCCGTGGTGCTTGCTGCCGCGCGGTCCCCCGCCGCACACGACGGTCTGGGGCTGGTTCTGCCGGATCGGTAAGGCTCGCTATTGGAGCGAGCCGCCGGAACCCTGGTCGTGCTCGACCACGAGAGTGACGGCCGCGAGCTCCGTCCTCCGGCTGCGGTCATGGATAGCCAATCTCTGAAGACTACGGAAACTGCCGTTTGATGTCGGTACGACGGAGGCAAGCCCTTCACCGCTCGCAAGCGCTACGTCCTGATCGATACCGAGGGTAGGACCCAACTCCCAAAGAGGGGCCGTGCCGGACCGTGACGCGGCCCGTCCGTTGATGGCAGCTTCCCGCTCGTGCTTCCCCTTGGTGGACCTCTTGTTCGCCGACGCGGGGCATCCCGGACCACCCGCCCGAGAAACCTGCCCCGTCCTCCTCGAGATCGATTGCGCTTCCTACGTGACGAATGCGGACCATGAAAAGTATAGAAGAGCCTTTGGGGCGTTCGAGATCGTGACGATGAGGCGTGCACTGTTTGTTGCCAAGAAAATTCAGATAATAGATACCCTTCTTAAACAGGGATTACGAACAGATTGAAGAGGATCAAGCAGATCACCTGCATCTCTGGGTCGAAGAGGGGACGCTGGAGTATAGGCTGTACTTTCAGACCTAGTTGCTTCTTAGTGCTTGTCCAGTGGTGCCCCCGACGCTATTCCAAAACGGGTAGGCAAGCAGCCGGAAGAGCATCACCTGCGCGATGCCAGCAGGCTGGCACGGTTGCGCCGGACAAACGAGTTGACGAGATCACGAGGGCTAAATGTCTTCGAGACGGCAGTATGCGCCCCCGTCGAGGCGGGTGAAACGGCGGACGACAGTTTCCGCCGCAAGCGCCAGCAGCTGTCCTTACTCTCTGCTGCGTAAGCGCACCAATCGCGCCGTCCGGACAGTAGGTTCAGATCGAGAACAGCGTGGTTTTCCAGCCGAGACGCGGTGCCCCGGTCTATGTCTACCAGCTGACCTGGGAGACGCCGGTCAATGGCGGCGCCCTTTGTACTCCGCACACGCTCGACATCCCGTTCATGTTCGACAACGTCGACAAGTCGCGTGTCTTGGTCGGGCCTGGCGAGGAGCCGGGGCGCCTCGCCGACATGATGTCCGACGCCTGGCTCAGCTTCGCCAAGCCCGGAGAGCCGAAAAGCGAACTCATGCCCGAGTGGAAGGCCTACAGCCCGCGCAACCGTTGGGTCATGCAGATCGATCTCGAGCCCGAGATGGTGAAGGATCCCGAGCGGGCCGCGCGAGAGGTCCTGTCTGCCGGCGACTAGCGCCGAACGCGGTTCAGGAGCGCGACCGGCGGAATGCCGACGAGAACGATGAGGAGCGCCGCGGTCGAGGCCTCGGCCAGGCGCTCGTCGCTCGCCAGGCGGTAGACGCGCGTCGCGAGCGTTTCGAAGTCGAAGGGGCGCAGCATCAGCGTGGCCGGCAGCTCCCGCATGACGTCCACGAAGACGAGGCTCGCCGCTGCGAGGATGCTCGGTGTCAGGAGCGGCAGATGGACCTGCCAGGCCAGCCTGGCAGGTGTCGCGCCTAGGGACCGCGCGGCCGCGTCGAGCGAGGGCGGCACTTTCTCGAACCCCGCGCCGACCGCATTGTACGATACGGTCAGGAAGCGGACGGTCAGCGCGTAGGTCAAGAGCGCGACCGAACCAGTGAGGAGCAGGCCGTGATCGATCCCGGTCACCTCGCGCGACAGCCGGGTCAGCCATCGGTCAAAGCTTCCGAGAGGCGAGAGGAGGCCCACCGCCAGGAGCGTGCCGGGCAGCGCGTAGCCGAGCGTCGCGAGGCGAAGCGCCCCTCGCTTGGCCCGTCCTAGGGCGCCACGCTTCGGCGCACGCCTTTGCGAGTAGCCGAGCAGCAGGGCGATGCCGGTCGCGACGAAGGCCGTCAGCAGGGCGATACTGACGCTGTTCCCCGCGTAGTCGGCGAGCGTGACGAACGGCATCTGATCGCCGCTCGCGAGCGTCAGCCAAGCGAGCCGGGAGACCGGCACGACGAAGCCGAGAACGACCGGCAAGGCGCAGGCGATGACGGCGGCGGCCGCGTGCCAATGCGACAGGGCGAAGGGTGGTGTCCCCTCCGACAGGCGGTCGCGGCTCGCGACCTCGCCGCGGCGGCTCGATGCCTCCACGGCGACGAGCGCGGCGACGAAGACGAGTAGGATGCCCGCGAGCTGAAGCGCCCCCTGCCGGTCGCCGAGGGCCAGCCAAGTGCGGAAGATACCGGTACTGAAGGTCGGGATGGCGAAGTAGTCCGCGACGCCGAAGTCGGCCAGCGTCTCCATCAGGACGAGGGCGAGGCCGCCTGCGATGGCCGGGCGCGCGCCGGGCAGGACCACCCGCCGGAACGCCGAAGCCGGCCGAGCCCCCAGGCTGCGCGCGGCGAGAAACTGGCTGCGGCTCTGCGCGGCGAAGGCCGCACGCGCGAGAAGGTAGACGTACGGGTACAGGACGAGCGCCAGCATGACCCCGGCGCCCGGAAGGCTGCGAACGGGCGGAACCCAGGCCGAGCCTTCGGGTCCGAAGGCGGCACGGAGCGCGGCCTGCACCGGCCCGGTGTACTCGAGAAGGTCGGTATAGACGTAAGCGACGAGGTAGGCCGGGGCGGCGAGCGGCAGGACGAGAAGCCAGGAGAAGAGGGCTCGTCCCGGAAACGCCATGGCCGTCGTCAGCCAGGCCGTGCCGACACCGATCACCGTCGCGAGCACCCCAACGATCAGGACCAAGCCGCCCGTGTTGAGGAGGTAGTCGGGCAGGACGGCGGAGCCGACGCCGATCAGGTCGCCGGGTCGCCCGAAGCTGCCCCAGAGAATCGCGAGGATCGGCAGCGAGGCGAGCGCCGCCACCGTAGCCGTCCCGACGCCTGCCCAGGAAGGAAGGGCGGTATCCTCCCAGGCCTGGACGTAAACGCGTCTGAGAATACTTTGCATGTTGGCGCGCTACCACGGTATGCCGAAGGCGCCCAGCAGGGCGGACCGCTTCTCGGGTGCCGCGATGGCCCCGCCAGTCGAGAGTGCCGAATGAGTCTGGAGATCGCAGGCATCAGCCATGACTACGGCGGCGGACCGGTCCTGCGATCGGTCTCGCTCTCCGCCGAGGCGGGCGAGGTGACCTGCCTTCTCGGCGCGTCGGGCTGCGGCAAGACCACGCTGCTGCGCTTGGTCGCCGGGATGCTCGCGGTCCAGACCGGCGAGATCGCGCTCGGCGGCGCTCTGCTCGCCTCGCGCCGCCGCAATCCGCCTCCCGAGCAGAGGCCGGTCGGTCTCGTCTTCCAGGAAGGGGCGCTCTTCCCGCACCTCACCGTCGCGCAGAACATCGCGTTCGGCCTGACCGGCGGGCTGAAGCGCCACCGAGAACAGGTGGACCGCCTCCTCGACCGGATCGGCCTGGGCGAGAAGGCGCAGGCCTATCCGAACGCGCTCTCCGGCGGACAGCAGCAGCGCGTCGCCCTGGTCCGTGCGCTGGCGCCGTCGCCGCAGGTCGTACTGCTCGACGAGCCCTTCGCCAGCGTGGACGTGGTCCGGCGGCGCGAGCTTCGCGAGGCCACCCGCCGCACGTTGCGCGAGCGGGGCGCGATCTCGATCCTCGTCACGCACGACCCCGAAGAGGCCATGACGTTGAGCGACAAGGTCGCCGTCATGGCCGGCGGGCGCATCGTCCAGGCCGGTACGCCGCGCCAGCTCCACGACGAGCCTGCGACGGCCGCCGTGGGCACGCTGTTCGGCGAGGGGCAGGTCGTCAGGGCTCACGTCTCCGGCGGCGCCCTGCAGACCCCCTTCGGCCCTTGGCCTCTCGCCTCGCTCGCCAGCGTCGCCGGCGCGGACGAGTGCGACGTCCTCGTGCGGCCCGAGACCCTGGCCGTGCGGCGCGGGACATCCTCTGCCGTGGCCGAGGACGTGCGCTTCGTCGGGCGCAGCGTCCGCGTCACGGTCCGAGCCGCCAACGGCGACCGGCTCACGGCCGATCTAGATCCGTCCGAAGCGGTGGCCGTCGGCGACACGGTGACACTGCGTCCGCTTCCCGGCACCGCTCGCGCCTTCGCCGCGTCGAGAGGGGGCGAGCCAGGCCTCCCCGCCGCCGTCTCCGCGCCCGAAGTCGCGCAGATCGGCCAGCCAGCGAGGGGCGAGGCCGCGACATCGCGGACGACCAACCGTTGGGAGAAGGGTTTGCGCACTGGCTCCACAGGGTGATAGTGCTTCGCAAGAACAAGTTGGGACGATCCCCATGCGAAGACTCACTGGGCCGAACGGCCGCACCGCCCTCTCGCGCAGCGTCGCCGTTCTCTGCACGGTGCTGACCGCGCTCGGAGCCGGACAGGCCGGCGCCGCGGAGGAGGTGAACGTCTACTCCTCGCGGCACTACGACACCGACCTTGCGCTCTACCAGGAGTTCACCGAGGCGACCGGCATCGAGGTGAACCTCCTCGAGGCCGGTGCCGACGTCCTCATCGAGCGCATCCAGGCCGAGGGCGAGTTCAGCCCCGGCGACGTCCTGATCACCGTCGATGCCGGTCGCCTTTGGCGGGCGGAGGAGGCCGGTCTCCTCGCGCCGGTCGAGTCGGACGTCCTGGAGGAGCGCCTTCCGCCCTCGCTGCGTCATCCGGACGGGCTGTGGTTCGGCCTTTCCACCCGCGCGCGGATCGTCATCTACGACAAGGCGCAGGGCGAGCCGGAAGGGCTGACCCATTACGAGGACCTCGCCGACCCCGCCTTCCGCGGTGACGTCTGCATCCGGTCCTCCTCCAACATCTACAACATCTCGCTTCTCGCCTCGATCATCGAGAACGACGGCGCCGAGGCGGCGGAAGCCTGGGCGGAGGGCGTGACCGAGAACTTCGCGCGCCGTCCACAGGGGAACGATACGAGCCAGATCGAGGCCGTCGCGGCGGGAGAGTGCCGCATCGCCGTGGTCAACTCCTACTACCTCGCCCGCTACGCGGCCTCGGACGATCCGAAGACGAAGGCCGTGTTCGACAAGGTCGGTGTGATCTTTCCGAACCAGGACGGCCGCGGCACGCACGTCAATGTCAGCGGCGCGGGCGTTCTGAAGTACGCGCCGAACCGCGACAACGCGATCCGCTTCATCGAGTATCTGACCACCGAGGGCGCGCAGCGATACTTCGCCAACGGCAACAACGAGTACCCGGCGGCCAAGGGCGTCGAGACCTCCTCTGCGGTCGAGGCGCTCGGCACGTTCGAGGCCGACGACCTCAACGTGTCCGCGCTCGGGGAGAACCAGGCCGAGGCGGTGCGGATCTTCGACCGGGTCGGCTGGCGCTGAACCCGCTCAGGGCCGCGCCCACATCCTGAGAAGGTTGGCGAGCGTCTTGTCGAGAACGAGGCGCTCGCCCGCACCCTCTGGCAGGCTCCCCCGCAGAGACGCCTGAAGGTTGGCGAGATCGAAGAGGATCGCCCGTTGGGCTGCGTCGGCCACGAGGCTCTCGATCCAACCGACGCAGACGATCCGGCTGCCTCGCGTGACCGTCGCGACCTCGTGCAGCTCGGTCGAGGGGTAGAGGACGAGATCGCCCGTCTGGGCTTTGATCTCCTGCGTGCTGTCCGCACCGTGAACGACGAGCTCTCCGCCCTCGTAGTCCTCCGGCGGCGTCAGGAAGAGGGTGAAGGAGAGGTCCGTCCGCAGCCGGGCCTCGCCACGTCCCATGAGGGCGTTGTCGACGTGCGGACCGTAGCCGCCGCCCTCGCCGGTGCGGCTGACGAGGAGGCGCGAGAAGCGTTTTGGCCTGGCCGCAGCGTTGAGGACCGGGTGTCCCGAGAGGGTGCTGGACAATAGGTCGCGGAGACGCCGACCCACGGGGCTCGACAGGTCCGCCTGTTCGTTCCGCTTCACCGTTCGCGCCTGACGCCCCGCGGTCTCGCGTCCGTCGCGCCATTCAAGATTGGCGAGGTCGCCCTGGATCGTCTCTAGCGTGTCCGCGGGCAGCAGTTCGGAGATGGTGAGGATCATGAGATGCCACTGAGAATGGTTTGCAATGGGGCTGGGCCTTTCCTACGAGGAACCCCGCGATCGAGACAACGGGCTACGAGATGACGAGGACGACGAAACGCTGGACGGCTCTGGGACTGGGCACCGCCCTGTTGGGGACTGGCCTCGCGGCTTGCGGTGAGCAGGCGGCCGCCGACCGGACCGATCAGCCGGCCGCGCAGGGCGAGGCCGAGTTCGCGCCCGAAGCCGTCGCGGACGGCGCGGAGACGCCGCTGGCCGCCGCCGCGTCCGGCGAGATGGGCGGCGAAGGCGAGGGTGAGGGCGAAGGAGAAGGCGAGGGCAGTGCAGGTCACGGCGTCGACGCGCTGCCCGTGCCGGAGCGGCTCGCCTTCATGAGCGGGCACGTCGAGGCCGGCCTCGCGCTCTACCGCGCGGGCAGGCCCGAGATGGCGGCGCGCCACCTCCTGCACCCGGTCTCCGAGACCCACGCGGCGGAGCGTGCTGGGCTCGATCCGCTCGGCTTCGAACCCGCGCTGTTCGAGGAAGTCTCCGCCGCGCTGGATGAGGGACGCCCGGCGACGGAGGTCGAACCGCAACTCGCCGCCGCCGAAGAGAACCTCGCGCTCGTCGCCGAGCGCGCCGGCGGCGACCCGGCGGAGATCATCCGCTTCCTGATGGACACGCTCGCCGAGGAGTACCAGGTCGCCATTACCGAGGGCGCCATCAGCGATCCCGGCGAGTACCAGGACGCCTACGGCTTCGCCGTCGTGGCCCGCGACCGTGCGGAAGCCATGACCGACGCGCCGGACGACCTGATCGCCGCCATCGACGAGCTCATCGCCATGTGGCCCGAGGGCGCCGTGCCGGTCGACGAGCCGACACCGGTTGGCCGCGTGCTCGCGCAAGCCTCGACGGTCGGGTTCCGCCTGCCTGAGTGAGAGCCCTTCCCAGGCAAGCCTGACGACTCTTCGTGGTCGAAGACTTCTAGCGCTGCCTTCATTGCAACGATTTTCTTTTGCTCGATGGGTTTCCTGCTCGGCGTTGCTATCGGCCGGGTTCCCCATAGTGCCGTAGTCGAACGTTATCCGACTATAGACCCAAAAACTCTGCTTGGGGTATGCTCTCCAATCGGCGCTTTCAACAAATCCGCTATGCGGCCTGCCTCCAACTCACCCACGAGCAAGGTGCGTTGATGAGGTCCATCAAGACCGCGCTACGTTGCTCACTCGCCGTATCCGTGTTCCCGCCTTGGAGATTACCCAAGGCTTCGGATGATTACGAAACTACACCCATTCCGAAGGACCGCTACGGCTTCCTCTAAGGCTCTACTTTGTCCTCGTGCTGGTTATCGAACTCATAGGTAGGAAGCGAGGTACTTGGGGGTCCTATCCATTCGCCCGTTCCGTCGACGGGCGGTGATACCGTGGAGAGCCTGGTGCGAGCGGTCGAGGATCATCCTCTCAGTCCGATTGTCAGGGCGAGGGTGAGGTAGAGGACCAGCAGAACAGTGAACACGGCAAGTTGCCCTCTTCGAAAGCCCGCAATGCCGATCGCGCGCTCGGTTCGCCAGATGCAGGCGGCGTAGGTCGCCGGCATGAGGATGGCGAAGGCGACCGAGAGAGCGGTCAGGGTCACGTTCTGCAGGGACAGGCCGACGAGGGCAGGCGGCACGAGTGCCAGGGTCATGGTGACGGCATTGTCGCCAAGTGTGCTGGTGATGCCCGCGTCAATCTCGCCGCGGCGGCATACCTTCCACGTTGCGAAGACTTCGGGCAATGCCGCGACGGGTGCTGTGATCAGGAGGCCACCGACGATGAGCGGGATGCCGAGCGCTTCGACGATGCGCTCGGTCGCCGTCACGGCGAGGTAGGTACTGACGCCGAGCGCGACGACGCCGCCAACCGCTAGGAGGGCTTCCTTTCCTTCCCAGCGCACCTCTTCCTGGTTAGGCCGGTTCCGAAGCGCCGCGTTCGCGAGGTAGGCGAGGTAGGCTGCGACCAGCAGGGCCGCGTCGATCGGCTGCAGACCCTGCCAGGCAGGCGGCAGGGTCAGAACGCCGACCAGGATCACGACCAGGGTGTAGGGGATCGCCTGAACGACGATCGCCTCGCGGCTGACCGCGATGACGCGCTTCTCGCGGTGGGCCGCGTGCCCTTCGTGGTCCGGCAGACGTTCCTTGCGGGTCGCGACGTAGGCGGTCAGCAGCATGATCGGGATGGCGATGACGTTGGTGCCGAACGCAACGCCAAGGCCGATGTCGCCGATGCCCTGGATCGCGCTGACGAGGTTGATTCCGAACTCCGGCGCTGCGGCCGCGAGGCCGACCAGGGCACCGCCCGCGAGCGCCGAGATCCGCAACTGGGCGCGCAGCTTCTTGAGGACGTTCGCGACCTGCTCGGCGCCCCAATGGGCGCCCCAAAGCGACGCCGCGAGCAGAGCGAACCAGAGAACGATCATCCAACGCTCCTCTCGGCATCTCCGCTGGCCACCGACCGGCCGAGATGGCTGTACGCCGCGCTGGCGAGATATTCCCGGTACGCGACCCGCTCGAAGCGCGCGTTGGCGGCGACCCATGGGCGGAAGTCCTCGTAGTCCCGGCTGACGCCGAACGGCGAAGTGAGCGCGACGCCCGCCTCGATCAGCCAGTCCGGCCAACCCTCCGGTCGTTTCAAGCCGAGAAGGCCCAGACGCCCGCCTGCGGGCAGCGCCGCATAGGTCCGCGCGACGACCGTCTCGTAGCCCGGGACCATCTCGAGGCCGAACGTCGAGAGGACCGCGCGCGTCGCCGCGGGGAAGTTGAACTCGCGGACGTCGGCTTGGACGAAATCGATGTTGCCGAGACCGGCCTGGCTCGCCCGCGTCTGAGCTTCGCGCAGCATCCCCTCGGACAGGTCGACGGCGACGACCGTTCCGGCCTCTCCAACGGCGCCGGAGAGCCTTTCCAGATTGACCCCGGTGCCGCAGCACAGATCGACCACGGTGTCGCCTGGCGACAGGCCGAGGCCTTCGATCAGTCGCGCCTGGTGCCGTCCGAAACCCAGTGCTCGGAAGCCGATCTCTAGGAGGTCGTAGCTTCCCGCCCGCCGGTCGTAGAGGCGGCGAACTTCATCTGTGTCCAGCACGCTCATGGAGAGACCGAGGTCGCGGTGACATCCACCTCCGCTGTCACGTGGTCCACGTCGAACCGCTCGTGAAGCAGCGCCTTCGCGGCCTTCCGGACGGCGGACGGGTCACTGCCAGCGGCAGCGTCGATCTCTAAGGTGAGCATCGGACGCTCCTCCGTGATCGACCAGGCGTGGACGTGGCGCACATCGGTGACACCCTCCACCTCGGCGAGCAGGGTGGCGCGGATCTTCTCGGCCTCAAGCCCTTCCGGTGCGGTCTCGACCAAGATCGCAGCGCTCTCCTTCACGACGCGGTAGGCTGCTCGGAGGATTAGCGCGGTGACGAAGACAGAGAGGATCGGGTCGATCGGTGTCCAGCCCGTCAGCATGATGACGATCGACGCGACGATCGCCCCAACTGAGCCGAGCAGGTCACCAAGCACGTGCAGCGCGGCGGCGCGGACGTTGAGGTTCGAACCCTCGCCCCGTGTCAGCATCCAGAACGCGACGACGTTCACCACGAGGCCCACCAGGGCGACCCAGAACATGAGCCCTCCCAACACCTCAACCGGCTCGCGAAAGCGTTTGATCGCTTCGTAGACGATCCAGGCAGCGATCAGGAACAGCGACAGCCCGTTCACGAAGGCGGCGAGCACGGAGAAGCGGTCGTAGCCGTAGCTGCGTTTCCAGGTCGCCGGACGTCGCGACAGCCGGACCGCGCCGAGCGCCAAGAGGAGAGACGCGAAGTCGGTCAACATGTGGCCGGCATCGGCGATCAGGGCGAGCGACCCAGAGACGATACCGCCAACAACCTCCGCCAGCATGAAGCCGCCCGTCAGGGCAGCGGCAATGGCCAGCTTGCGTTCGTTACTCGCCGTTGGCTTTACGCCGTGATCATGGCCTTGGCCCATGGTCGCCTCGTCCTCGTTGTGGTTCAGGATCGCAGCCAAGCGAGGGCAGCGCCTTGCCCGTCTTTCGGAAAGTACTGAAGGGTCGCCTTCGCAAAGGGGTCAGACAGCGTCGTCATGAGCTGTTCCCGGCCAGCGTCTCCGACTATCGCGATTCTCGCGAACCGATCTTCGAAACGAAGACCCGCTTTGAGATCGTCAACCGCTGTTTGGAAGCTTCGGTAACCGCCGAAGTCGTCCAATACGACGAGAAGGACGGCGTCCGGCCGTTCGAGAACCTCTCTCTCAAGCCAATCGGAGAACTTATCCAGCTCTTCTCTTCCCTGCTGCCCGAAAAACCGAGCGGCGAGAACGTCCCGCCGACCGCCTTTCAATACCTGAAACATATTACTCTCCACGCGGGCTTCTCTAAAACACTCTAGGGCGCTGCCGGTTCTTCATCAGCCTGCCGACCAGCGATAGGCCGCTCTTGAGCTACGGCATCGGCACTCCGCCGACGCGGGCCGAAGAAGCGAGTAGACAGTCAGATACTCGTCTCTTCACAGTGCCTGTCGCCGTCAGTCCTCGTCGTCCAAACCAAGACGGCC
>NZ_JPHU01000020.1 GCF_000733125.1 Parvularcula oceani
TCGCCGGCCAGGCGCAGCGGTCCCTCGTCACCGCCCGCACCATCGATCGGCGCCGCGCGGCGCTCGCCGACGAGGCCTTGCCAGCCGCGCGTGCGGCCGCCGACGCGGCCCGGACAGGTTACCGGGCAGGCAAGTTCGACCTGACGACCGCGCTCGACGCCCAAGCGACGTTCATCGGCGTGCAGCGCGCCGTCATCGTTGCCGGCTTCGCTGCCAGGGACGCCGAAACGGACGTCCGGGCCCTCGCGGCGCTGCCGCCCTTCTCACCTACTTTCTGTCAGGAGACGGACCGATGACCGTGCTCAGAACTGCATCCGCGATCGCCCTCCTCGCTGCCCTGGCCGCCTGCGGCGACGGCAACTCTCAGGAACCGGAGGCCGAGACCGAAGCGATCACCGTACAAGGGGCCAAGGGAGACCACGAGGAAGGCGGGGACGAGGTCGAGATTGACCAAGCCGACGCCGCCGCACTGGGCATTAAGGTCGAACGGGCAAGCCTCTCCGCGCTCGGACAGCGGACCGACCTGCCCGCTAAGATCACCTTTGCCGCCGACCGGATCGCCTACCTCGCCCCCCGCGTCGACGGCGTAGTTCGCTCGCTGGAAGCGACCGAAGGAGATTTCGTTGAGGCGGGTGAGGTCCTTGCCGTGCTCGACAGCGGACGGCTCGCGACCCTCATGGCCGACTATCAGGGCGCTCGCGCCGCCGAACGCTTCGCCGACTCGACGCTCGCGCGAGAGCGCGACCTGCTTGCCCAGGGGATCACCTCGCAAGCTGAGTTCGCCGAAGCGGAACAGGAAGCCGCGATGGCCGATGCCCGGCGCGAGGCGGCCGAGACGGCGCTTCACGCCGCGGGCGTCGATCACGACCAGATCGAAACGTTGCGGAACGGTCCTGACGGGGCAGCGGGACGATACCGCATAACCTCGCCGATCGCGGGAAGGGTCATCGAGCGGACACTGAGCTTGGGGCAATCGGTCCAATCCGGCACCGAAGGCGGCCAGCCGGCCTTCGTGATCGCCGACGACAGCGTCGTCTGGGCAGACGTGCAGGTCTACGCCGCCGATCTCGGACGGATCGAACAGGGCGCCGGGGTCATCCTTAAAGACGAGAACGGCGGGCAGATCGTTACCGGCGAGGTCGCCTTCGTTACGCCGCAGCTGACCGAAGGCTCGCGAACCGCCACTGCTCGGGTGATACTTCCAAACGAAGAGGGTGTCTTACGTCCCGGTCAACTGCTTACGGCAAGCATCGAGACCGGAGGACGACAACAGGCCCTCATGGTGCCGAAGGCGGCAGTCGTCATCGTCGAAGGCCGCGAAGCCGTCTTCGTCCCAACAGATCGAGGTTTCGGTCAGACAGCCGTGGAGACAGGAAGGCAAGTCGGCGACCGAGTCGAGATCGTCTCCGGTCTGAAACCTGGCCAACCCTTCGTGTCTGCCGGGACGTTCACGCTCAAGGCAGACCTGGAGAAGGACACCTTCGGCGGCGATGACGACTGACATCCACGCTCCGCTGTCTTCGCTCCATCAGGACACCATCATGCAGAACTTCTTCTACCGCGTGGCAGGCGGCCGGCTTCTCGCCGGGCTCGCCGCCGTCGCGATCACCATCGCCGGCATCTGGGCCTTCCGCTCCCTGCCCGTCGACGCCTTCCCGGACGTGACGCCCTCCCTCGTCCAGGTCTTCACCGAGACCGAGGGCCTCGCCCCCGAGGAGGTCGAGCGCTACGTCACCTATCCGCTGGAGACCTCCATGTCGGGCCTGCCGAACGTCGACGAGATCCGCTCGGTCTCCAACTTCGGCCTCTCCGTCCTCAACATCTACTTCGAGGACGGCACGGACGTGTACTTCGCCCGTCAGGTCGTCGGCGAGCGGCTTGCCGAGGCGCGCGAGGCGATCCCCGAGGGCTTCGGCGAGCCGCAGATGGGCCCGATCAGCACCGGCCTCGGCATCATCCTCTACTACCAGCTCGTCGACGACACCGGCGAGCGCAGCCTGATCGAGATGCGCGAGATCCAGGACTGGCTGATCAAGTACCAGCTTCAGTCCGTGCCCGGCGTGACCGAGGTTCTGTCGCTCGGCGGCTACGAGAAGCAGTACCAGGTCCGCATCCGGCCGGACGCCCTCCTGCGCTACGATGTCGCCGTCGGCGACGTGGTGGATGCACTGGAGGCGGGGAACCGCACCGCCGGCGCGCAGTACCTGGAGGTCGACTCCGAGCAGTACGTCGTGCGCGGCATCGGCTTGGCTGAGGACATCCCCGACCTCGGCGCCGCGATCCTGAAAACCGTGGACGGTACCCCCGTGCGCGTCGCCGACGTGGCCGACATCGCGATCGGCGGCGGGGTCCGCCAGGGCCTCGCCACGGCGGACGGCCAGGGGGAGGTCGTCGCAGGCATCGTCCTCAAGCTCTACGGCACCAACACGTCCGACGTCATCGACCGGGCGAAGGCGCGCTTCGCCGAGATCAACGAGACGCTGCCCGACGGCGTGCGCGCGGTCGCCTACTACGACCAGGCGACGCTCGTGAACGCCGCGTCGTCGACGGTCACGACCGCCCTGTGGCAGGGCGCTCTGCTCGTCGCCGTCCTCATCTTCGCCTTCCTGGGCGGTTGGCGGCCGAGCCTCGTCGTCGTGTTGTCTATCCCGTTCTCGGTCGGCTTCGCCTTCTTGGGCATGAAGCTGCTCGGCGTCTCCGCCAACCTCATGTCGCTGGGCGGGGTCGCCATCGCCATCGGCATGATGGTCGACGGCGCCATCGTCATCGCGGAGAACGTGGACCGCGTGCTGCGTGAGCGGCCGGACGAGGACCGGCGCACGGCCGTGGCCGAGGCCGTGACGGAGGTGATCGGCCCGCTCTTAGCGGCCGTGGCCGTCGTCATCGTCGTCTTCCTACCTCTCTTCGCGCTGCAGGGCGTCGAGGGGAAGACGTTCCGACCGCTCGCCGCGTCGGCCGCGCTCGCTATGACCGGCTCGCTGATCTACGCCGGGCTGATCGCGCCCGCCATCGCGGGCTGGGTCATGCAGCCCAAGCGCGGGAGCCGCACGGACGACGAGGGCCGTGTCGGACGCTTGATCCGTCCCTACGCCGCCTTCTTCGTCAGGCGCCGCAGCGCGGCGCTGGGCCTGGCGGCCGTCATCCTCGTGCTCGGCGCGCTGGTCTTCCCGCGCTTGGGGTCGGAGTTCACGCCAACGCTCGAGGAGGGAGACATCCTCCTGCGGACGACCATGGCGCCATCAATCTCGCTGACGGAAGCCCAAGCGACCATGACGCGGGTCGAGCGTCGCATCTTGGACGCCTTTCCCGAGGTGGATCGTGTCGTCACGAGGATCGGCCGAGGCGAGGTCGGCGCGCATGCAGACCCGACCAACAGCGGAGAGAGCTTCCTCGCCTTGAAGCCGAAGGACGAGTGGCGGGAGGGCATGTCGCCCGACGACCTGCGCGCCGCGCTGTCCGAGGAGCTGGAGGACTTCCCCGGCATCCTCGTCAACGTCAGCCAGCCCATCGCTATGTCGGTCGACGAGCTTTTGACCGGCACCAAGGCCGAGCTGGCCGTCAAGATCTTCGGTCCCGACACGGACGAGCTGATCGCGGCAGCGGGCGCGTTGCAGGGTATCCTGCAGGACGTGCCCGGCGCCGCCGACGTGCAGATGGACCAGGTGACGGGCGCGCCGCAGCTGCAGATCGACCTGGACCGGCAGGCGCTGTCCCGCTTCGGCATCACGGTCGACCAGGCCTTGTCGACCGTTCGTGCCGCCATCGGCGGTGAGCAAGCGGGCACCCTCTTCGAGGGCGTTCGGCAGTTTCCGATCGTGGTCCGCTACGAGGAGGCCTCGCGCGACACGCCCGAAGCAGTGAGGCGCTTGGTCATCGAGGCGCCGGGCGGCGCCCTCGTCCCGCTGGAGGCCGTCGCCGACGTCCGCCAGGTCGTCGGGCCCCGCCAGATCACGCGCCGAGGACGGACAGCGCTTCATCACGGTCCAGGCCAACGTGCGGGGCCGCGACATCGGCTCCTTCGTCGAAGAAGCGCAAGGCTTGACGGCGGAGCGGCTCGACTTGGAGCCCGGCTACCGCGTCGTCTGGGGCGGTCAGTTCGAGCTGCAGCAGCAGGCGAACAAGCGCTTCGCCGTGGTCATCCCGATCACACTCGGCATCGTTCTTCTGATCCTGCTCGTCACCTTCGGGCGGCTCAAGTCGGCGCTCCTGATCCTCCTCAACATCCCGCTGGCCCTCGTGGGCGGCGCGATCGCGCTGTGGATCGTCGGGCTGCCGGTCTCGGTTCCTGCCACCGTCGGCTTCATCGCGCTGTTCGGGATCGCGCTCGGCAACGGCATGGTGCTGGTGAGCTACCTCGACCGCTTCGCGCGGGAGGGGCGGCCGCTGGACGCGCTTGCCGTCGACGGGGCGGTGCTGCGCGCGCGGCCCGTCCTGATGACGGCGCTGACCACGGCGCTCGGTCTCGGCCCGCTCCTCTTCGCCAGCGGCGTCGGCGCGGAAGTGCAACGGCCGCTCGCGACGGTTGTGGTCGGCGGCCTCGTCACCTCCACCGTGCTGACGCTGCTCGTCCTGCCGGCACTGCATCGATGGTTCGCGCCGAAGCCGACGGAGGACAATAGTCGAACCCGGCTCGGCCCGGCGCCTCTGCGGACGGCGAACGCCTGAGGAGGCAGACATGGGACAAGGACACGATCACGGCGTCAGCGCCACGGCGAGCAACGAGAGGAAGATCGCCATCGCCGCCGTGCTGACCGGCAGCTTCATGTTGGCCGAGGTCTTCGGCGGCATAGTATCCGGCTCGCTCGCCCTCATCGCTGATGCCGGTCACATGCTGACCGACTTCGCCTCCCTCCTGCTCGCCTGGGGGGCGATCCGTCTCTCGCGGCGACCGGCGACCTGGAAGCGCAGCTACGGCTACGACCGCTTCTCGGTGCTCGCCGCCTTCGTGAACGGGCTGTCACTGTTCCTGATCGCGGCGTGGATCTTCTACGAGGCGGTCAAGCGGTTCCGCGAGCCCGTCGAGGTCTTGGGCGGGCTCATGTTCTGGGTCGCCGTCGCCGGGCTCGCGGTGAACATCGTCGCCTTCTGGATGCTGACCCGAGGCGAGGGCTCGAACCTCAACGTCCGCGCCGCCGCGCTGCACGTGCTGGGCGACCTCCTGGGCTCGGTCGGCGCGATCGTCGCCTCGATCGTCATCATGCTGACCGGCTGGATGCCGATCGACCCGATCCTGTCGGTCTTCGTCACGGCGTTGATCCTGAGAGCCGCCTACCGAGTGGTGAAGGAGAGCGCGAGCATCCTTCTGGAGAGCGCTCCGGAAGGATTGGAGGCGGAGAAGATCAAGGCCGCGATCCTCGAGGGCGTCCCCGGCGTGACGGAAGTGCGGCACATCCACGCCTGGTCCATCACCGAAGAGCGGCCGATGCTGACGCTTGAGATCGACGCGGAGGCGGGCACGGAGCACCGCGCCATGCGCGAGGCGGTGAAGGCCTTGCTGCACGAGCGGTTCGACGTCGATCACGTCACCGCCGAGATCGACGTGACGGAAGGTCAGGGAGCCGGCGCCCGGCTCGGCCCGGCCTGATGGGAATCCTCGATGCTGGACAGGTCCAGCACCTCTACGATCGTCGCGCGGGTCACTACGACGCCCTGACCTTGGCGTTCCGCGCGCTTGGCTTCGGTCGCCATCAGAGTCGGCTGGTGGCGGAACTGGGCCTGTCCGAAGGTGCGACGGTGGTCGACCTGTGCTGCGGCACAGGCGTGAACTTGGAGGAACTCTCGTCAGCCGTCGGGTCGCGAGGCGCCGTCATCGGCGTAGACCTCTCCGAAGGGATGCTCTCTGAAGCGAGAGAGCGAGTGCGCGCCGCCGGTCTCGCCAACGTCCAACTCGTTCAGGCCGACGTGAGGGACTATCAGCTCCCTGACGAGGCTGCGGCGGTGCTCTCCACCTTCGGTCTCGAGATGGTGCCTGCCTACGATGAGGTGATCGAGGGGTTGGCCGAGCGCCTACCTGTCGGCGGTCGAGTTGGCCTTCTCGGGCTGAAGCATCCGGAAGGCTGGCCGGACTGGCTCGTCGAGGCTGGCGTTGTCGCGACGAAGCCGTTCGGGGTGAGCAGGGACTACGAGGACTTCAGGCCTTGGACCGCAGCCGACCAGCATTTCGATAGGCGCTCGTTCCGTGAACACCTCTTGGGCGCTGCCTACAGCTACGTCGGCGAGAAGGCACAGGGCCTGACCTCTCTCGGAAATGGCGAGCCATGATCGTACTCTGGTTCGCCCTCCTCGGAGTCTCACTCTGGGCAGCGCACTGGGGCGCGGAGCAGGCGGCAGCCGTCCTGAAGAAGGCACGCGCTCAGCTCCGCATCTCCGCCGTCGCAGGCGGGGCGCTCGTCGGCCTGGCCTCGGCATCCCCCGAGGTCGGCATCAACCTGGTCAGCGCGATCCAAGGTGTCGGCGACATCGGGCTCGGTGTGGCCTTCGGCAGCAACGTCATCGCTATCCCGCTGATGGTCGCGACCGGTTACGTCGCGACGCGGAAGAAGGAGTTGCCCGGCCACGAAGGTCACGTCCGGCACCGCGATCAGAAGATGATCGCCGTCTCGGAAGAAGCGATCATCGTTCACGCCGTACCCAACACGCTCGTCGTGCTTCTGGTCGGCCTCCTCGTCCTGCCGCCGCCTTGGCAGGGCTTGCAGCCGATCGACGCCGCCATCATCGGACCGGCCTACCTCGCCTACCTCGCCAACGCTGCGTTCCGGAACCGGCCCGACCGCGAGGACGTCTCCTGGGAACGCAAGGAGGTCATGCTTGCCGTCGCCGGCATCGTCGCGATCGCGGTCAGCACCTACCTCGCGGTGACGGCGACCGAGCGCATCGTCGAGGCGCTTGGCATCCCGCTCATCGTCGGCGGGCTGCTCGTCACCGCGCCGGTCGCGACCCTGCCGGAGGTGTTCGCGACGTGGAAGGTCACGCGGCGCGGCGAGGTGGACGCAGGCATCACCAGCACGCTGGGCGACAACTCGGTGACGATGACCCTCGCCCTCGTCCCGCCGGCGCTCGTCGGGCTCAGCTTGCAGGACGTACCGCTGACCGCCCTTTCCGTCGTCTTCGCTGCGTTCATGCCGGCCTACTACGCGGTCGCGATCAAGCGAACGAAGGACGCAACTGGCACGGCAGGGTTCAGGCGGGGGCAGCTATACGCCTTCGGAGGCGCCTTGTTCGTCTACCTCGTCGCCGCACTCATTTTGGGGCTAAGATGACCATGCCGAACAGGACCATCTTCACCGTTCCCGGCATGGACTGTCCGTCCGAGGAGCAAGCGATCCGAATGCGGCTCGCGGACGTGCAAAGCGTTCAGGACCTTCGCTTCGATCTCGATGCGCGCCAGGTACAGGTATGGCACGAGGGCGAGGTCGCGCCGGTCGCCGAGGCGATGCGGACGCTCGGCATGGGTGCAAAGCAGGCGGGCGAGACGGAGGCCGACACGCCGCTACCAGAAGCTGAAGACGCACGCCAGCGCGGCCCCCTCGCCATCGCTCTCGCCATCAATGCCGCCTTCTTCGTCGGCGAGCTGGCGGCGGGCCTGATCGCGGACTCGATGGGCCTCGTCGCGGACTCGCTCGACATGCTGGCCGACGCGCTCGTCTACGCCCTCAGCCTCGCGGCCGTCGGCGGCACGGCGCTGCGCAAGAAGCGCCTCGCCCGGTCCAGCGGCTACCTGCAGCTCGGCCTGGCGCTGTTCGGACTGATCGAGGTTGTCCGCCGCTTCGTCACGGGGGACGAGCTGCCGGGCGTGACCGTGATGATCGTCGTCGCGACCCTAGCGCTGATCGGCAACGTCGTCACTCTCCTCGTGCTTAGGAAGGCCGGTCGCGGCGAGGCGCACGTCGAGGCGAGCTGGATCTTCACCTCCAATGACATCAAGGTGAACGGCCTCGTCATCGCCTCGGCGCTCATCGTCTGGGCGACGGGCGCGGCTTGGCCGGATCTGCTCGCGGGCGCCTTCATCTTCATCGTCGTCGCGAACGGCGCGCGGCGAATCTTGAAGCTGTAACGGCGAGGTCGAACGCAGACACGAATTGACCCTGACCGTCCTGGACGCGCAGCTAGTCCCAAGTGCCTATGGTCTGGTTCGAACTCAGCGCGTCGATGACAGGACAGTCCGGTACGTCGCCAAGCGCGCAGGCGTCGGCGGCGCTCGCAAGCGTCCGTTCCAGCGACCGCAAGTTCTCGATACGCTGCCGAACGCTGTCTAGGTGCCGGATAGCGACCTCGTGGACCTCGGCGCATGACGGCGGGCCATCCTCAAGCCCGAGAAGGGAACGCACGTCCTCTAAGGGGAAGCCAAGCTCGCGCCCGCGTTTGATGAACCGCAAGCGAGCGATATGCGCCGAGCCGTAGCGGCGATGCCCGCTCTGAGTTCGGTCGGGCATCGGCATGATCCCGATCCGTTCGTAGTAGCGGATGGTCTCCACCTTCACGCCTGTCCGCTCGGCAAGGCGTCCGATGGGTAAGCCGTCCTGCATCGCCGCCTCGGTCAGATGGGGGTTGAACCTGTAGTGGCTACAGGTCGTACAGGCGATGGGATGGAAACGACAGATCCCGAACGAAGCGGCCGAAGCGACGGCGGCGCGGCAGCGTCCAGCGGCATCGTGGCTGGCGTCCTGGCTGCTGTCGGCGCGTCGTGCTGCGTGCTGCCGCTGGTGCTGATCCAGCTCGGCGTCGGCGCGGCGCTCGCCGGAAGCCTGACCGTGCTCGCTCCGCTCCGCCCCTGGTTCCTGCTCGCGGCGGTCGGCCTTCTCGGTTGGGCGGCGTTCCGCGCATTCCGGGGTGGGCGGCCCAGGATGCGTGTCATCGTCCTTCTGACGCTCGGCACCGCCGTCCTTGCCGCCGCCCTCATCCTCCCCGCCTTCGAGCGCGACCTCCTGCGGTGGGCCCAGACCCTGTGACCGAGGCCCCATGACCGACATCAAACTGACCTCGACGCTGACCTGCCCGTCCTGCGGGCACCGGAGCACGGACGAGATGCCGATCGACGCCTGCCAGTTCTTCTACGACTGCAAGGGCTGCGGGGTGGTCCTGCGCCCGAACAAGGGCGGTTGCTGCGTCTACTGCTCGTTCGGCGACACGCCCTGCCCCCCAATCCAGGAAGGAAGCTGTTGTGCCTGAGAAGTTCGGCCTCGTCGTCATCGGCGTCGGCATGGCGGGCCTGAACGCCGCGAAGAAGTGCGTCAACGCCGGCCTGTCCGTCGCCGTCGTCGACGAGCGGCCCTACGGCGGCACCTGCGCGTTGCGAGGGTGCGACCCGAAGAAGATGTTGCGGCGGGGAGCGGAGGTCGTGGAGGCGGCGCGCCTGATGGCAGGGAAAGGCATCGGCGATACCCCTCGCATCGAATGGGCCGATCTCATGGCGCACAAGCGCTCCTTCACCGATCCCGTCCCCAAGAAGATGGAGGGCAGCCTGGACGAGGCAGGCGTCGTCACGCTGCACGGAGCGGTCCAGTTCGTGGGGCCGGCGGCGTTGCAGATCGGCGAGCGAGAAGTCGAAGCCGCGAAAGTCCTGGTCGCGACCGGGCAGCGACCTCGGTCTCTCGACGTTCCCGGCGCCGAACACCTGACGGACTCGACGGAGTTCTTGGAGCTGGAAGAGCTGCCTCGCCGCATCCTCTTCGTCGGCGGCGGCTACGTCTCGATGGAGTTCGCGCACATCGCCGCGCGGGCCGGGGCGTCCGTCACCGTCGCGGATCGGGGCAAGCGGCCATTGAAGGCATTCGATCCCGACCTCGTCGACCGGCTCGTCGAAAGCTCGAAGGAAGCAGGCATCGACTTCGCCTTCGGCGCGTCGCTCGCGAAGGTCGAACGGCGTGGGGGCGGTCTCGTCGCGACTTTGGACCGGGACCGAGGGAGCATCGAGATCGAGGCCGACCTGGTCGTCAACGGCGCGGGACGCGTGCCGGAGATCGGGCACTTGAACTTGGAAGCGGCTGACGTCGCGCACGGGGATGGACGCATCACGGTGACCGAGCACCTGCGTTCGACAACGAACCCGAACGTCTACGCCGCAGGCGACTGCGCCGCGACGGACGGGCTGCCGCTCACCCCTGTCGCCGTGCACGAGGGTGCGGTCGCCGCGTCGAACGTCCTGAAGGGCGATCACCGGACGGCGGACTACGCGGGCGTGCCGAGCGTGGCCTTCACCCTGCCCGAGATCGTGCGGATCGGCATGTCCGAGGAGGACGCCCGCCAGTCAGACCGCGACGTGGACGTCCGCTTCAACGAAACGTCCGCCTGGTACTCGAACCAGAGGATCGGCGCGAAGGTCGGCGCGACGAAGGTGATCGTGGACAAGACGACGGACGAACTGCTCGGCGTTCACCTGTTCGGCTACGGACAAGCGGAGGTCGCGAACCTGTTCGCGCTGGCCATGCGTTCCGGACTGAAAGCTGCGAACCTTCGGCGCATGCAGAGCGCCTACCCGACGCACGGCTCGGATGTGAGTTCTATGCTAGGCTGACGCAAGGCGGCGACCGAACGGACTGGGGCTCGTACTGCCTCATTTCTCTGCAGAACCTGAAGCCTATCCTGGTGAAAATGCCTGGCAAACAGGGTCGCTTCGCGACGCTGAGGGTTTGGGTCCTATCGTCAGGGCCGCTGCGCGGCACTCGTGCCAGGAAGGCGCCGCGCTGACGCGCGGTCTGCTAGCCGCGTCAGCGGCTTCCAAAATGAAACCTCGTGCTTTGCCGGTCCGACGCTTTCGTTTACCATTCGATCGAGGGCTTCCTCGCCCTCCCCGTATGGCGGTGACACTTCTATTTTGCGGTTAAGCTGTCAGTTCTAACTGGGAGCAACAGTCGATTGTATGCCGGGAAGTCTGCCGGTGCGCTATTTCAGCTGGCTGTCCTTGCTGCCGCGCCGGTTGAAGTTCGAATGGCGCACGGCGGCATCGCGTCCGGACTGGCATGCGATGCAGGTCCTGACGCCCGGCAAGGCCTCGCGCCGACGCTGCGGGATCGGCTCGCCGCATTCATCGCATTCGGTCGCGCTCTCGCCGCGCGCCATGCGCGCCCGCGCCGCCTCGACCGCATCCGAGACGGTGTCGTCGATCTGATCCTGCACCGCGCCGTCGCGCGTCCATCCTCCGGCCATGGGTGTTCCTGCATCTGCGAGCTTCTGAAGATGGGCAAAAACTCCGCGGCTTCAACGCCTGAAAGCCTGCTCGGGATGGTTCGGGCGGCCTGACGGTGACGGGTCGCCCGCGAACGCTTGCCATCGCTGCGCCGCACAGCTAACCCGATTGAGAACGGTTCGCATTCTTAAGACTATCGCGCCGAGCCATCCCACGGAGCCGAACGAGAAATGTTTTCCCTTTTGAGCACGGCGCTGGCCGCGAATGGCGCTCTGACCGCGACCATCGAGATCCCGCGCCTCGCGGTCGCCGAATATCACCGGCCCTATACCGCGATCTGGATCCAGACGCCGCGCGGCGCGCCGGAAGCGAATCTCGCGGTATGGTACGACACCGAGCTCCGCGACGATGAAGGCGAGACCTGGCTCAAGGACCTCCGCCAGTGGTGGCGCCGCGTCGGGCGGAGCGCCGACCTGCCGATCGACGGCGTCAGCGGGCCGACTCGCGCGCCCGGCACGCATGAGGTGACGCTGGCAGCGGACGATCCGCGCCTGCAGAGCCTGGAGCCCGGCGAGTATGAGCTGGTCTTCGAGGCGGCGCGCGAGGTGGGCGGCCGCGAGCTTCTGACCATCCCCTTCACATGGCCGGCGACCGAGCCGCTCAGCCTGAGCGCCGAAGGCGAGCGGGAGCTGGGCATGGTCGGCCTGAGCCTGAACCCGTGAAACCCATCGAAACGAGGACTTCCATCATGCGCAGATCGCTTCTTGCCGCAGCGGCCCTCCTTGCCGCTCTTCCGACCGCCGCCTCCGCCCATCGCGCCTGGCTCCTGCCTTCGGCGACCGTGCTTTCCGGCGATGAGGCCTGGGTGACGGTCGACGCCGCCATCGGCAATGAGCTGTTCTATTTCGACCATGTGGCGATGGGCCTCGACGGGGTGACCGTCACGGGACCGGGCGGCGAGGCATTGCCGCTGGCGAATGAGAGCCGGGGCAAGCTGCGCAGCACGTTCGATCTGCAACTCACCGAAGACGGCACCTACAAGATCGCCACCGGCGGCTCCGGCCTCTTCGCCTTCTACGAACTCGACGGAGAAGGCCGCCGCTGGCGCGGCACGCCGGAGGAGCTCGAAAGCGGCCTGCCCGACGGCGCGCAGAATGTCCGCGTGACGCAAAGCGACCGCCGCACCGAGACCTTCGTCACGCTCGGCGCGCCGAGCGAGGGCGTGCTGGCACCGGCCGGAAAAGGCCTGGAGGTCGACTATATCACGCATCCGAACGACCTCTTCTCGGGCGAGACGGCGACCTTCCGCCTGCTGATGGACGGCCAACCGATGGCGGGCGCCGAAGTGTCCGTCATCCCCGGCGGCAACCGCTATCGGGACATGCTGGGCGAGGAGACGGTCACCACGGCGGAAGACGGCACCTTCGAAATCGCCTTCGGCGAGCCCGGCATGTACTGGCTGAACGCCGAAGCCGAGGGCGAGGCCTCCCTGCCCCAGGCGCAGAGCCGCCGCGCAAGCTATGCGGCGACGCTCGAAGTCCTGCCGCAATAACGGTGAGCGGGACGCGTCGCGTAGGCTCGAGGCCAGCCGGCAGGGCGAAAGCCCATGCGCCCGGCTGGACGCAGAGCGCGTTCTGGAAGAGGCAGGCCCGGACCTGGCACTGGATGTCCGGTGCGGTCTGCCTTCTCGGCATGCTGTTCTTTTCGGCCACGGGCATCACGCTGAACCATGCCGGCGCGATCCCGGCCGACCCCCGCGTCGAGGAGCGCACGATCGCCCTGCCCCCGGCCCTGCTCGACGCCGTCTCGCCCGAGGCGCTGGGCGAGGAGCCTGCGGCCCTGCCCGAGGCGGTCGAGCGGCATGTGTCGCGGCAGCTTGGAGTGTCCCTGACGGGCAGGCCGGTCGAATGGTCCGAATACGATGCCTATGTCAGCCTCCCCCGGCCCGGAGGGGACGCCTGGCTGAGCCTCGACCGGGAGACCGGAGAGGTGCTTTACGAGGAGACGAGCCGCGGCGCGGTGTCCTATCTGAACGACCTGCACAAGGGGCGGAACACCGGCGCGGGCTGGCGGCTGTTCCTCGACCTCTTCGCCGTCGCTGCCATCCTGTTCAGCCTGACGGGGCTGTGGCTCCTCCAGATCAGCGCGAAGCGCAGGCCTTCGACCTGGCCGCTGACGGCGGCAGGACTGGCCGTGCCGGTCATGATCCTGCTCGTCTTCGTCCACTGACCATGACGACCGGTGCGGCCGGAGGCGCAGACCGCCTCGTTCTCGTTCCCTCCGGACCGCCACCCGCAGCGCCGCCGCGCGATGCGCCCGTCATCCGGGCCGGCGGCCGCACCATGGGAACGCGCTGGTCGGTCGCAGCCTGCGGCCCCGCCATCGACGAGAGGGCTATCGGCCGGGCTGCGGAGGGCGTCTTCTCGAAGATCTGCCGGGCGATGAGCCATTGGGACGAGGGATCGGAAATCTGCCGGTTCAACGCGGCCTCCGCAGGAACGCGCCACCGGCTGTCCGAAGACTTCTTCGCCGTCCTGACCGCCGCGGCCGACCTTGCCGAAGCGAGCGGAGGCGCCTTCGATCCCGGCCTTCTCGGCGCGAGCGCGGCCGCCGGCGCCGCGCCGCCCGGCACAGGGTCCGCGAGGGCCGAAGAGGAGCAAGGGCGCTGGCGACAGCTCGCGCTCGATCCGGAGGGCCGCTCCGCCATGCAGCCAGGGGGGCTACGCCTCGACCTGTCCGGCATCGCGAAGGGGCATGCCGTCGACCGCCTGTGCGAAGCCGTGCTCGCGGCGGGCGCGGACACCGTGCTGGCCGAGATCGGCGGCGAATTCGCAGGCTACGGCCTCAAGCCGGATCTCTCGCCCTGGTGGGTGGCAGCGGAAGCGGGCGGCGCGGCGGGCGCCGTCGCGGCCCTGCATAAAGGCGCCCTCGCGACATCGGGCGGCGTCCGCCGCAACGCGGCGGGCACGCAGCGCCGCATCTCGCACGTCGTTCCGGCGAGCGGCGCCGAAGGCAATGACCTCATCGTCACCGTTCTGCATGAGACCTGTTCTGCCGCCGATGGCTGGGCGAGCGGCGCTCGCCGCCGCTGGAGATGGGGCGCGGGCTCTCGCCGAGCGGTGCGGCATCGCGGCGCTTATCCTGCCTGGCGGCGCGGAGCGCCCGCTCCTCACTCCGGCGGCACGGGCGTTCACCGAAGGCTGAGAACCGGAAAGGCCCCGCCGCGCGCTGCGCCGCAGAGCCCGCAATGCTCCAGTCTTCCCTTGCCCGGCCCCCGATGACGGGGCAACGATGCGCCAAGATGAGGGGATATGGCCATGCAGCTGTCTCGACGGGCGGTCCTTGGGGGCAGTGTCGCGGTGTCGGCTCTTCTGGGGACGAAGGCGGCAGCGACGGCCGAGAGCCCGGCTCGGCGGACGGGTGTCGACCCGGCCCTCGGCGCGCTCTTGTCCCGCCAGCTGCACGAACGGCTTCTTCATGACCCGCAGAGCCTGACTTCGCTGGGCCTCGACACGGGATCGCTGGCATGGGCGCGGAGCCGGCTGACGCAGACGGGACCTGAGGCGGAGGCGGCGGCGCGGCAGCGTCTGGCGCAGCATCATGCAGAGCTTGCGGCTTTCGACACTGCGCGCCTGTCGGAGGCGGACCGGCGCCTTTACGACGCTTCGTGGTTCAAGCTGGATTCGCTGCACAGGCTGAGCCGGCGATTTCCCTTCGGGACCACGCGCGGCCCCTATTTCACGCCCTATATCGTCACCCAGCTGACCGGCGCCTGGTACGAGGTTCCGGCCCTTCTGGACGAGGCGCATCCCGTCGAGACCCGCGCGGATGCCGAGGCCTATCTCGCCCGTCTGTCGGCCTTCGCCAATATCCTCGACGGAGAGACCGCGCGGATTGCGCAGGATGCGGAGCGCGGCATCGTCCCGCCCGATTTCATGCTCGCGCGGACGGCCAGCGGCATCGAGGCGATGGCGAAGACCCCGGCGGAGGAGTCTGGCCTCGTCCGGTCCCTCGGCGAGCGCGCCGCGCGGCAGGGCCTTGGCGGCTTCGAGAAGCGGGCCGCGAGAATTTTCGATCGCGCGGTCAGCCCCGCCCTCCTCCGCCAGGCCGGGAAGCTGCGCAGCCTCCTCGAGGGCGCGCGCCACGATGCGGGGTGCTATGCGCTGCCGCAGGGCGAGGAAATCTACCGTCTCGGGCTGCTCGACAACACGACCCGGCCGCTTTAGGGTGCGCAGGTGCACGCGCTCGGCCTCGCCGAAGTGGCCGCCATACACCAGGAACTCGAGCCCCTGCTCGCGGACCTCGGCCTGACCGAAGGCGGGATCGGCGCCCGGATCGCGGCCATGACCGAAGATCGCGCGCATGCCTTTCCGGATACGGATGCGGGCCGCGCCAGCCTCCTCGCCTATGTCCGCACCCTCGTGGCGGATATCTCGGATCGCCTGCCGGAAGCGTTTCACCGGACGCCCGGAACGCCGCTCGTCGTCCAGCCGGTCCCGCAGGAGATCGCGGCCGGCGCGCCGGGAGGCTATTATACGCCCGCGCCGCTCGAAGGGTCGCGCCCCGCCACCTATTCGATCAATCTCGAACACATTGCGAGCTGGCCTCGCTGGGCCCTGCCGCCTCTGACCCATCACGAGGCGATGCCGGGCCACCACCTCCAGATCGGGA
Organism: Parvularcula oceani; assembly: GCF_000733125.1. Taxonomy (GTDB): domain Bacteria; phylum Pseudomonadota; class Alphaproteobacteria; order Caulobacterales; family Parvularculaceae; genus Parvularcula; species Parvularcula oceani. The sequence goes on from NZ_JPHU01000020.1 coordinate 15,797, forward strand.
CCTTGCGGGAGGGGGGCGATATCCCCCTCTACCAGCGGCTTCTCGGTTTCACGGCCTATTCCGAGGGCTGGGCGCTCTATGCCGAGAAGCTGGCGCGGGAACTCGGCGCATACGGCGACGACAAGGCGGGGCTGGTCGGGCAGCTGCAAAGCCAGCTCTTCCGGGCGGTCAGGCTGGTCGTCGATTCCGGCATCCACCACGAGCGGTGGAGCCACGAGCAGGCCATCCGCTACATGATCGAGAATGCCGGCAAGACCGAAGCGACGGCAGTCCGCGAGATCGAGCGCTACGCCGTCTGGCCGGGCAATGCCTGCGCCTACAAGGTCGGCGAGATCACGATGTCCAAGCTGCGCCGCGATGCCGAAGAGGCGCTCGGCGATGCCTTCGACCTACGCGACTTCCATGACGTCATCCTGTCGTCGGGGCCCGTGCCTCTGCCGGTTCTGGAACGGGCGGTCACGGCCCATGTCGCGGCGGAGCGCGGTTGAGGAGCCCTATCGCTCCGCGTCCGGCAGGCGGACGACCGAGGGGTCGCGTTCCCCCGTGAGCGCCCAGGAGATGAGCGAGAGCGGGATCACGCCCTCGTCTTCGAGTTCGTCCATGAAGCGCTTCAGGGAATAGCTCTCGCCGCGCATATGGCGGTAATCCATCAGCAGGCGGTCCATCATGGCGGCGCCGGTGAGATAGCTCGTGCCGTAGCCGGGCTGACGCAGGTAGAGCTGCTGCTCGAAGCCGAGAAGCGACAGGTCCGGGCTCATCCAGCCGCGGGGCGTCCATTCGACGTGAAAATCGGACGCTTCCTTCATCGTGAATTCGTTGGCATGCGCATAGAGAGAGGCGAGGCCCCGCGCCGCCCTCTGGGCCTGCATGATCCAGACGACCTCGCGGGCGCGCGGATTGTCGTCGTAGAACCCGGCATGGAGCATCATCTCCTCCATGCCCGTCGCAAGGCCTTCCGCCCGGCTGTCGAAGATATTGTAGAGGAGCGGCTCACGCCGGACCGTCCGCTCATGCGGGTCGTTCTTGATCCGGTCGAGATCGAACCAATGATGGAAATGGGGCCACAGCGCTTCGGGCGCGGAGTGGGTGACGCGGTCGAAGAAGTGACGCTCTTCTTCGGGGACGAATGAGCCGATGCGTTCGAGGAGGACCGGCTCGTGGCGCGGCGTGACCGTGACGATGTCGGCCTCGTCAAGGAAGCGGATATAGGCCCGCGCCGTGTCGGTGGCCCGCTGCCGATAGTCTTCGGGGGTCGCGACCGGATCGAGGGGCGGCAGGTCGCGGTTGCGATGCTCCTCCAGCGCCAGCGCCGCATGCGCGCGGGCCAGCTCGCGCTTCATCAGCGTGACCTCGTCTTCCCAGCTATAGGGCACGAGGCGCACGTTCCGCAGGTACCAGCTGTAATTGTCCTTGCCGATGCCCGAGGGGCCGGATTTTGACCTGCCCTCCTCCGCCAGCCACGCCGCGAAATCATCGGTGGAGGCGACCGCCTCGTCGATGGCGGCGAGAAGCGTTCCGTGCTCGGGCGGGACCTCCGCTCGCAGGTCTCTGAGATCGCGCGCCTGCTCCTTGAGGGTCTCGGTGCCCGCCAGCCACAGGTCCCGCGCATCGCCGGTCAGGTTGCGGCGGGCCTGCGCGTTGAGCGGGGCGATCACCGCCAGCTCGCGCTCGAGGCGCGCGGCATCCCCGTCCGAGAGCGGCATCTCGTACTGCCACAGCTCGACGACGGCGGCATGGGTGGGACCCTCATGGGCGGGCGTATCGCTTTCATAGGTCCAGACGGACTTGTAGAAGGCGGGGTCCCGCGCCCAGGGCCGCAGGACCTCGAGATTGAACTCGAGGCCGTTCATCTCCGCGCGGAGGATATTCCAGTCCACCAGGTCGGCGCGGCTCCACCCGGTCGTGTCCAGCGCCTTCAGCCGCTCTTTCATCGCGGGCAGGCCCGCCTGCTTCGCCGCCATCGCTTCGGCGGAGTAATTGGGCACGCCGTCGTCAAATTCCGGCGCCTCGAAGGCCCTCCAGTCCTCGAAGAGGGCCACGAGTTCCGCAGGGCCGTTTCTTGGTGAAGCCTGGAACCCGCTCATGACGACGACTCCGGTCAGCAAAAGGAGAATTCTGAATAGCATGCCGTGCTGCCCCCACGATAGCAGGCGCTGCCCATCGGTGACGCGCCGCGAAGGAAGCGTAGGAAACCGGTCGGGGTTTCACAACGGTCTTGTTCGTGGAGAGAACCAGTGTTCGCAGATCGGCGCGCGGCATTCTGCCCGAGGTTGTGTCATGCCGACGCTTCGCCGCGTTGACGAGAGCCCGATCGCGCTCCTACCTTACGCGCCCGAGCAGGTATGACTCTCTCCCCAGCCACATTTCCGGAGCGACGAACGTGACGACGCCAGTCAAGCTCGATGCCGAGTCGAGGGAATATGTGACATCGTTCGCCCGCGGGCTCGAGGTCATCCGCGCGTTCACCCGTTCGCGGCCGCGCATGACGCTGAGCGAGGTGGCCAACGCGACCGGCATGACGCGGGCGACGGCCCGCCGTTTTCTTCTGACCCTGGTGGTCGAGGAATATGTCGCTTTCGACGGCAAGCATTACAGCCTCCAGCCCAAGGTGCTCCAGCTCGGCTATTCCGCCCTCTCCTCCATGGAGTTGTGGGAGGTCGCGGCGCCGGTGCTGCAATCGCTCGCCGACCGCCTCCAGGAAACCTGCCTGACCTGCGTCCTTCACGGGGCCAATGTCATCTATACCGCCAAGGCCATGTCCCAGCGGCTCGTGAATATCGGCATCACGGTCGGCAGCAGCGCGCCGGCGCATTGCGTATCCTCGGGGCGGGTCATGCTCTCCGCCCTGCCCGAAGAGGAACTCGACGCCTATCTCGATGCGCTCGAGATCCAGGTTTTCACGCCCAACACCACCACCTCGAAGGTGAAGCTGCGCAGCGAGATCGAGAAGGCGCGGGGGCAGGGCTGGGCAATCGTCGATCAGGAGATGGAGCTGGGCCTGCGCTCGGTCTCCGTGCCGATCCGCGACATTCACGGCGCGGTCGTGGCGGCGCTCAACATCCCCTGCCCCACATCGCGGCTGACCATGGAAGACATCAAGACCAAGATCGTGGCGGAGATGCTCACCGCCTCGCATGAGATCACGCAGGGCCTGAAGCAGGGCATGTAGCCCTCACCTCGTCCCGATCACCTCTTGCAGGCGGTCCGCGCTCGCCCCGCGAGCCCAGTCGCATGCAAGCTCCCCTAGGCGCGGCCCGGCGGTCAGGCCGAGCCAAGGCGCGGAGAGCGCGAGCAAGCCAGCCACGGGCTCTTCGGCGACCGGCATCCAGCTGTCATTGCCGTTCACCTCATGCGCCCAGGCGCGGGCGACCTCGAGGCTGGCGATCTCGGGAACCAGATCGGCGGCGAGGTCCCGATTGGCGCGTCCCGCCTCGGCGTCGACCGACACGGAGCCGTCCGCGGCTCTCTTCGCCGCCCAGCCGCCGCCGATGACCACCGATCCGTCCGCGCGCTGTTTCAGGGTCAGCCTGTCGGACGCGGAATAGATGAGCTGACCGATCAGCGGGCGCGTGGGGGCCGTCTCCTGCAACTGGATCGGGAAGCCGCCCATCGGAAGGTCGTGACCGAGGGCGCAGAGGCTCGCGCCGGTCGCGTTGATGACGCGGCGGGCCCGCACCTCGCTCTTCGCCGTGCGGACACGGAAGGCCTTCCCGTCAGGCAAGACCGAGGCGACGGCTTCGCCATAGCGGAATTCCGCCCCGGCGGCGCCGGCCGCCGCGGCGAAGCGGTCCAGAGCCAGCGCGGGATCGCAATCCGCCTCGCCTGCCGTAAAGGCCGCGCCCCGCAGGCCGGGCCGCAGGCGCGGCGCCCGCTCATAGAGCGTGTCGGCATCCAGAAGCTCGACATCGAGGCCGGCGGCGCGCTCGACCCCTGCCTTCCGCCGCACGACCTGCATCTCTTGGGGTGTCGATGCGACGAGGAGCGCGCCGATGGTCCTGAAGCCGACCGGACCGACCAGCGCCTCGGCTGAGCGCCATGCCTCCACGGCGGAGCGGTAGAAGGGAATGAGCGCGGCGAAGCGTTCGGACCAGGCCCGCGGCCTGTCGCGGAACGGGGCGAAGGGAATCTGGAGGTGAAGGTTGCCGGCGCTGTGCGCGGTGCTCCCGCAGCCAGGAGCGCCCGCTTCCAGCACCACCACGCCGAACCCTGCGCGCGCGAGGTGGAAAGCCGCCGAACATCCCGTGATGCCGGCGCCGATTATGGCCAGATCGGCCGTCCCGCTCTCCAACGGATCCATGCGGAGCGTCTCTAGCCGTTTTGCCCGTCCCGCTTCTACTGGCGGGGAATGAGGAGCAGCTCGCGCTGCCGCCCGTCGAGATAGCGGACGGACTCTCCGTCGAAATACGCATCCTCTTCGGTCATGAAGCGCACGGTCTGCCCGTCCCATTCTGGAACCTCGGCCTGCGCATTGAGTTCGATCGACCACGCCGTATTCGGCTGGACGAGCATCTCGCCGCGGTCTCCGGCCGTCTCCTGATTGTCCCACATCCCGATCCAGGGGCCCGCGCCATGGCCGTGATAGCCCAGCGGGTGGGAGTAGATCGACGGCTCTTCGACATCGCGCAGCGCACGCCGTCGAGCGCGCTCGAGAAGCGCGTTTCCGGTGATGCCGGGCTCGAATTCGGCGAGGAGCGCGTCCTGCACCGCATTGGCCTGCGCCAGCCCCGCCCGCAGGCCTTCCGGCGCCTCCGTTTCGCCAGGGCGCAGGACATAGGCGTGGTGCTGGGTATCGGTGTTCAGGCCCAGATAGGTGATGCCGAAATCGACATGGAGAAAATCGCCGGGCTGGATGACCTGGCCCTCGTCCAGATTCATGTTCGCGATGGCGAAGGTGCTCGCCTCGGGGCGCTGCACGTGGACGCTGGGGTGGAACCAGGTGTCGAGCCCGAGATCGAGGACGCGCTGGCGCAGGTGCCAGCGCAGATCGTTGGTCGTCGTCACGCCCGGCAGGACATTGGCCGCCGAGAACGTCTCGGCGATGATCGCATGGGCGATGCGGACGATGGACGGATAGGCCGCCATCTCGGCGGGAATGCGGGTCTCGAGCCAGCCGAGGGCGAGGGCAGGCCTGGCGACGATCCTGTCGGCGCGCTCGCCGAGGGCGTCTTCGAGCACGTCGCGGTCCGCCGCGGTCAGGCCGTCCGCCAACGGAAAGGTGTCGGACATGTTTACGGCGATGCGCCGCGGGTCCCGCTCGGCCACGACCTCCGCGAGCCGCGCCATCTGGTCGGGCTGCTCTTCGGGGTCCCAGGCGGACGGGAAGAGGTCCGCCACGGGATAGCGCGCGATGGCGAAGCGCTCGACGCCTTCTTCGGGTCCCCGGTCGTGAAAGACGAGGATGGTCGTCCGCCGCGCCGACAGCCAGGTCGCCGGCAGCATGGTCTTGAGGACGGGGTCCTCGTTGTACTCGCCGCCGAAGAGAACCCACATGTCGACGCCCTCGCGCCGCATCAGCGGCCCGACCAGCGTATCGAGCCGCTCCTCGAGCCAAGCATCCGTCACCGCTGCCCGCTCTTCGAGGGGAAGGATGAGCGGCATGACCGGATCCATCGCCTCGGGCACCTCCGCCACCTGGGCATGTGCCGGCGAGAGGAGAGCCGAAGCCGCCGCCATGGCGAGGAAGGGTGTGCGAATTCTCATAGAGGTTCTCCCGAAGTCGATTGGTCCGGCGGCGGCGAGCCTGCGCCGACGGTCAGGGCGAGCAGCGCCACATGGCGGGCGGTCCGCATCATCGCGTCGAGATCCGCCCATTCGCCGGGATGTCCCCGCTCCCCGCCGCGCTCGCCGCCGAGGCCGATGGCGAGCGTGCCGTCGGCGATGGCGACGTTGAGGTTCGCCGATCCCGCATCGCTGAGCTGCGGGTCGATGCCGAGATGATGCCCGATAGCCTGCGACCAGCGGACGAGGCCGCTGTCCAGCGCGCCTTCGATCTGGCCGCCGGGCACGATATTCTCCGCTACCATGCGGAAATCGATGCCGGTCTCGGCCGTCACCTCGGCGAGGATGGCCCGGGTCTCCTCCTCCATCGCCTCGATCGTGCCGGCATCCAGCGACCGCAGATCGAGCGAGAACCAGCCTTCGGCCGGCTTGTGATTGAAGACGGAGCCGCTTCTCAGGATCGCCACATTGGCGCGGGTCATGCGCTCGGCGCTCCTGAGGGGGTGGGGCATTGCGAGGATGCGCTCCACCGCCTTCGCGATGCCGAGATTCACGTTCGGAAGGCCGCCCCGCAATGTGTGGCCGGGGGGTCCCGAGGCCTCGATCCTCCACCAGTGAATGCCGAGCGCGCCGTAGCTGATCGTGCTTCCGTCGCCGAGGATATCGACGAAGGCGACGGCGTCGGACTTGTAGCGCTCATAGAGCCGGCGCATCCCGATGAGGCCGGTCTCTTCCTGGGCGACGGCGGCGAAGACGAGGTTGTGCTCGGGCTCGAAGCCGCTCGCTGCCAGCGCTTCGGCAGCGGTCAGCATGGCGACAGTGGTCGAGCTCGTATTGGTGCCGGGGCCGACGATCCGCTGCCCTTCCCGGCTCGGCGGCCCTCCGCGCGCGGCCTGATGCGCGGCGACGGTCGTAAGGTCGTCGAGCGTCGAGACGAAAACGAGCGCCCTGCCCGACCGGCCGGGGATGCGGCCGATGACGTTCGGCGCGTCCGTTACCTCGACTTCGCCGAGGCCGATTCCCTCCATCAGCGCCGCCACGGCTTCGGCCCGCGCAAATTCGTCGCCGGAGGGCGAGGGAATGCCGCCGATCGCGATCAGGCGGTCGGCGGCGCGGGCCTCGGCCTCTTCGAGAGCCTTTTCGACCGAGATGAACGGCTCGGTCTCGAACCGCGCGGTCTGCGCGCCCGCCGCCGATCCGAAAAAGAGCATGCCCGCCGCACCGGCGGACAGGATGGAACGCAATGCTAGCATGAATGCGCCTCCGGCAGCGCGTGCGGGCGTCCTTCCCTCCAGGCCAAGGCTCGGAGGGAAGGACGGTCCCGTCACATCTTGATCGTCGCGCCGACGAAGAGGAAGCGGCCGAGCGCGTCATAGACGGAGGGGAAGGTGTTCCCGTTGCCAAACGAGCCGCCCGATCCGCCCGCCGAGGTCGTCACGGGCGCGGTCACGTCGAAGACGTTGTTGACCCCGACCCGCCAGTCGACGGCGTCATTCACCCTGCCCTGCACGGCCAGGTCGATATAGTTCACCGCGTCCAGCGTCGCGTCGACTGGCGCGGGATTGTCCGCGAGGAGGTCGGCGGAGCCGAAATGGCGCCAGGTGAGCTGGGTGCTGAAATCGCCGCTCGGCGCGATCCAGCGAACCGGGAGCCAGTGCCGGTAGTCGGGGTTCGGCGTGCCGCACCCGGCATTGGTGGCGGAGTAGTAGCCCGCGCATTCGAAGGCGTCCTCGCCGGGCAGCGGCACTTTCTCGAGGCTCGACAGGAAGGTCGCGAGATAGTCGATCCGCAGGCTGCCCGAAGAGCCGAAGTCGAACGTATAGTCCGCCGCCACGTCGACGCCGCTGGTCGACAGCGAGCCCGTGTTCACCGTCGTGCCGGTGATGAAGCTGTTATCGCCGAGGAAGAGGTTGCCGTCCGCCGGGTCCCGGTTGATCAGTCCGCAGAAGAACTCGTCGCCGGTCTCGAGGCAGTTGTTGAGCGCGAGCTCTCCGGGCACCGTCGAGATGAAGTCGTCGACATCGATATTGTAGTAGTCGATCGACACCGTCAGGCCGTCCGCGAAGCTCGGCGTGGCGATCAGGCCGACTGTGAAGGTGTCGGACGTCTCGACCTCCAGATCCGGGTTGCCGCCGATGAGCCTGTTGTACTGGTTCGCCGGGTTGTTCGGCACATTGCCGTACTGCTCCGGCGTCACGCCGGTCCTGATGCAGGCATCGAGGCTCGCCGCCGGGTCGGTGCCCGCGCAGGGATCGGAATTCCCGTTGGTCAGGACGGGCAGCGTCAGCTCGAACCGGCTGTTCGGCGAGAACAGCTCGATCGGGTTCGGCGAGCGGGTCGCGCGCTGATACTGCGCCCTGAACCGGTAGTCCGGAACGGGAGCGTATGAGATGCCCGCCGCATAGGTGTGCTGCGTGCCCGTGGTCTCGTAATAGTCCGAGAAGCGGTAGGCGCCGGTGATGGCCAGCTCGTCCGCATAGGGCGCGTCCTGCACGATCGGCACCTGCGCCTCGGTGTAGAGCTCGTAGACCTCGATGCTGCCCTCCACATCCGCGCGCGGCGTGCCGAAGGCGCCGGTGCGGGTCAGGAAGTCGTTGGTCTGGCTGAGGCTCTCCTCGCGGTATTCGGCGCCGAGGACGAGGCCGACGCCGTCGGTCGCGCCGGGGAACTTGATGCCGTAATCGCCGAGTTCGCCGGTGACGAAGCCGCCGACGATGATCTGCTCGACCGTGCCGACCCGCAGCCCCGGGGCCTGGATATAGTCGAGGGCGGCATCCGTCACCCCATCGGCCTGGAAGATGTTCCAGGGCACGCATTCGGGATCCGTTCCGTCGATCGCCACTTGGCAGGCCGGCTCGCCGGTGGCGGGATCGATCCGCACGATGAGTGCGTTGCCCACGCGGTCATTGTTGAAGAAGTTCGACGAGTTGTCGCTGTAGCTGACCTGCGCGTACTGGCCGAAGACGTCATAGGACCAGGCCTCGTCGAGCTGCCCGCGGAAGCCGCCATTGGCGCGGAAGGACTGGTGGTTGATGGTGTTCTGGCGCCCGCCGCCCTCGACGTTCCGGCGCTGCACGACCAGCGTCGTCAGCCGGTCCTCGGGGTTTTCGGCATCGGGATCGACACCCCTGTTCACGCACAGGCCCTGGCGCAGCGAGTCGTTGAAGAAGGGGTTGTCGCAGTTCAGGGTCTGCTGGCCGAAGCTGCCCGTCGGCGCGATCTGCGCCGTCGTAGTGTCGTCCATGAACATGAGGTCGACATAGGCTTCGATCTCGTCGGTGATCTCGTAATGCGCGAAGGCGCCCAGCGCGAACCGTTCGCCCGGCCGGATCAGGTGGTTGAGCGGCGCGTAGTTATAGGTGTCCTGCGGGAACTCGAAGGGACGGAGATTCCCCGTCTGCTCGTCGATGATGACGTTGTAGGTCTCGCCGTCGATGAAGTGCGTGGGGAAGGTCGTGCCCGAGCCGCCGCAGGAGAACGCGTTGCCGCCGTCCTGAAGGCCGAGGGCGCAGGCGCTGGTGATGCGGTCGCCCTGGAGGATCTCCTCCTGCTTGCGATAGTTGAAATAGGTGGTGACATTGCCGCGGCCATTGTCTGCGTTCACGCCGAAGACGACGCTGGCGTCGATCGCTTCCCCGTCGAATTTCGATCCGGGAACCGGCTGGTCGAACTGGTTCAGGACGTCTTCGAGCGAGCCTTCATTGTTCCCTGTCTGGTAGGCGCTGAGCTGCGTGTTGATCTCGAAGCCTTCGAAGTCGTCGACCATGATGAAGTTGACGACGCCGGCCACGGCGTCCGCGCCATAGACCGCCGTCGCGCCGCCGGTCAGCACGTCCACCCGCTCGACGAGCTGGGTCGGGATCTGGTTGAGGTCGGCCGGCGCGTAGATCGGCGAGCCGTAAGGCAGCCTGCGGTCATTGACGAGCACGAGCGTCCGCTCCGGCCCGAGGCCGCGCAAGTCGACGGTGGCGGTGCCGGTTCCTTCGTTGGCGCGGCCCGAGCCTTCCGAAGGGGAGACCTGCGGCAGCGTGTTCAGGAGGTCTTCGGCCCTGATCGTGCCGCGGGCGTCGATCTCGCCCGCGCCGACGCTGGTGACCGGGCTGGTCGCGATCATGTTCTGGGAAGGCAGGCGCGAGCCCGTGACGACGATCGTGTCCTGACCGGTGTCGAGAACGCCCTCGGAGTCATCGACCTCCTGCGCTCCTGCGCTTCCAGCCGCGAACAACGGTACGATCACCGTGCTCGCCCAAAGGAACTTCCGATAGCTTCTGTGCCTGTTGTCGAACATCGACTTCCCCTTATTTGGCTGCCCCTCGACAGAAGAAGCAAACCACGCGCGATTTTCCGTACATCACAAGTTAAACCATCACCTCTCTGGACGTGGGTCCTGAAAGAGTGCCGATGCAGGCTATATTGCCCAAGGCGTTACTTGATGAAGTAGCGGTATACGAAAACAGCGTAAGGATCGCTCGAAGCTCGTGTCAATCGCACTGCACAACGCAGAAGTGCTCGTTCGGCCTCGAACAGGCGGATTATCCGGCCCGTCCGACCTCCTTCGCGCAAGAATACGCTCCAGTAAGTCATTGCTTTGACGTCATATTGCGGGGAGGCTGGGCGAGATGCGGGAAAGGGGACACACCCTGCCGAAAAAGTTTTCGCCATGCGAACTGACGTTCGCACTGTACACCTTCCTCGATCTTGAGGATGGTTCCACCGAGTCACAGGCTATGGCGAGCGACAAAGATGACAAGACATTCCCTCTCCCTGCGGGCCGCACTGGCGCTTGGCGGCGCTTTCATGAGCCTGCCGGGCGCGGCATCCGCCGAGACGTTTCAGGTGCGGCTGGACGAAGGCATCGGATCGGAAGCCTATGACGGGCGAATCATCCTCATCCTGTCACCCGACGGCAGCGAGGAGCCGAGGTTCCAGGTCGATCAGGCCTATGACGCCCCCCAGATCTTCGGCATCGGGATCGACGGCCTGAACCCCGGCGAATCGGTCACCGTCGATCCCGGCGTCCTCGGCTTCCCCGCCGAGAGCCTCGATCAGGTGCCGGCGGGCGAGTACACCGTTCAGGCCGTCCTTCATAAATACGACACCTTCAACCTCTCGACGGGGCATACGGTGAAGCTTCCCGCTGCCCGCGGGGCCGGGCAGAACTGGCGCAAGGAGCCCGGCAACGTCATCAGCGAGCCGAAGACGGTGCGGTTCGATCCCGACCGGAGCGGCGAGATCGAGATCGCGCTGACGGAGGTCCTGCCGCCGATTCCCGAAAAGGAAGACACCGAATGGATTCGCCGCATCAAGGTGCGCAGCGACATCCTGTCGGAGTTCTGGGGCCGCGACGTCTTCATCAACGGCCATGTTCTCGTGCCGAAGGGCTTCGACGAGAACCCGGACGCGAACTACCCGCTCGCCATCTTCCACGGGCACTTCCCCGAGGATTTCGGCGGCTTCCGCACGACGCCGCCCGATCCGGACCTCGAATGCGAGTACAGCGAGCGTTTCGACGAGCCCTGCTACAACCGCATCCAGCAACAGGAAGCCTATGACTTCTACAAGACGTGGACCTCGGACGACTTCCCCCGCATGCTGATCGTCGAGATCGACCACTCGAACCCCTATTACGACGACAGCTATGCCGTGAACTCGGCCAATATCGGTCCTTACGGGGACGCGCTCACCTATGAGTTCGTGCCGGCGCTCGAAGAGAAGTTCCGCGGCATCGGCGAGCCGTGGGCCCGCTTCCTCTATGGCGGTTCAACCGGCGGCTGGGAGGCTCTCGCCGCGCAGGTGAAGTACCCGACCGAGTATAACGGCGCCTTCGCGGCCTGCCCCGACCCGATCGACTTCCGACAGATGATGACGGTCAATCTCTACGAGGACGAGAACGCCTATTACCGCGAGGGGCCCTTCACCCGCATCGAGCGGCCGGCCCACCGCAACTATCTCGGCCACATCTCCCGCACGATGGAGATGGAGAACCGCTACGAGCTGGTCCTGGGGACCAATACGCGCTCAGGCCAGCAATGGGATGTCTGGGAAGCGGTCTATTCGCCCATGGGCGAGGATGGCTATCCCGAGAGGATCTGGGACAAGCGCACCGGCGAGATCGACCCGGAAGTCGCCCAGTACTGGAAAGAGAATTACGACCTCCGCTACATTCTCGAGCGGGACTGGTCCGAGATCGGCGAGGACCTGGAGAACAAGATCCACATCTATACCGGCGACATGGACAACTACTACCTCAACAATGCCGTCTACCTGATGGAGGACTTCCTGAAGGGTACGGAAAATCCGCATTACGGCGGGGAGGTGACCTATGGCGACCGGGACGAGCACTGCTGGAACGGCGACCCGGACGAGCCGAACGCCGTCTCTCGCCTGCGCTACAACACGATGTATGTGCCGCGCATCCTGGAGCTGATCGAGATGCACGCGCCCGAAGGCGCCGACCTCGAAAGCTGGCGCTACTAATCCTCTCCCGAAGCGGGCAGGCTGAGCGGATCGCTCGCCTGCCCGCGAATTCTTTCAAGGAGCACGCTCCCATGCCGAATACTTACAGGGGCCTTGCCGGGGCCGCCTTCCTCGCGCTTTCCGCGGCAAGCGCTCACGCCGCCCCGGCGCCGAGCGAGGCCGAGAAGGCAGAAGCACTCGACCTGTTGGAAACCATCGTTTCCACCCGCACGGTCAAGGGTCAGGGCCAGACGGGTGCCATGGCCGAAGCGCTCAAAGCGCGCCTCGTCGAGGCAGGCTTCCCCGAGGATGCGATCGACCTCCCCACGATGGAAATCGACGGCGAGACCGTGACCGCCTTCGTCGCGCGATATGCGGCCGAGGGCGAGCCGACCGCGCCGCCGATCGCCTTCCTCGCCCATATGGACGTCGTCGATGCCTCCGCCGAGACATGGTCGACGACGCCCTTCGAGCCCGTGGTGCAGGACGGCTATCTCTATGGCCGCGGCGCGGTCGACAACAAGGCCGGCATCGGGGCGCTCGTCTCCAGTTTCGCCCGCCTGAAGGAATCGGGCTGGACGCCCAGCCGCGACCTCGTCCTCGCCTTCTCGGGCGACGAGGAGACGGGCATGAACACGACCATGATGCTGACCGGCCACCCTTGGGTCCGCGATGCGGAATATGCGCTGAACTCCGATGCCGGGTCCGGCTCGGCCGCCAGCGAGGACAAGCCCGCGACCTTCTCAATCCAGTCCGCCGAGAAGACCTATGCGACCTATGTCCTGACAGCGAAGAACAAAGGCGGGCACAGCTCCGCCCCGCGTCCGGACAACGCGATCTACGATCTCGCCGAAGCGCTGAGGCGCCTCGAGACGCTGAAATTCCCCGTCGAGTTCAACGAGATCACGCGCGGCATGGCCGAGCGGATGGCGGAGAGCGCCGAGCCGAAAGAGGCCCGCGCGCTCAGGACGCTTCTGAAAGATCCGTCCAACGAACGCGCCCGCAAGGTGATCGAGGAGAGCGGCCTCAGGGCGCACTTCCTCTCCACGACCTGCGTGCCCACCATGCTGTCGGGCGGCAGCGTCGAGAACGCCCTCCCCCAACGTGCGAGCGTCACCGTCAACTGCCGCATCATGCCGGGCACCGATCCGGCCGAGGTCGAGGCGAAGCTGAGAGAGACGGTCGCCAATGACGCGATCGAGATGAAGCCCCTCGGCGCGCGCACGCAGAGCCCGGTCTCGCCGATCAACGAGCCGCTCTTCGCCTCGCTGACGGCGGCGGCGCGCTCGCTTTATCCCGATGCGACCGTCAATCCGAGCATGTCGTCCGGCGGAACGGACGGGCGGGAATATCGCAGCCAGGGCATCCCGACCTATGGCGCCGGTGCCATCGCCCTCGGCCCCGACGACCACCGAGCGCACGGAATCGACGAGCGGGTGCCTCTCGACACCTATTACCGGCAGATCGAATATTGGGAGACGCTGCTGAAGGACCTCGCAGGATGACACGCTCTCGTATCAACACGCCATCGGGCGTTCGGGCCGACCGTCGCTCGTTCCTCGGCCTGTCGGCAGCCTTCGGACTGGGCGGCGCGATGGGCATTCGGCCCTCTTTCGCCAGTGCCGGAACGGCGGTCCAGGCTCGGATCGCCGAGGCCGAACCGATCACCGCGCAGGAACGCGAGGCCCGCGTCGCCAAGGCGCAGCGCCTTCTCGCGGAGGGCGGCCATGGCGCCCTCCTCGTCGAGGCGGGCTCGTCGCTCGACTATTTCACCGGCATCGACTGGTGGCGCAGCGAGCGGCTCACGGCTGTCCTTATCCCGCGCGAGGGGCAGATCCTCGTCGTCACGCCCGAATTCGAGGAGCCTTCGATCCGCGAGATGCTGGCGGTCGATGCGGATGTGCGGATCTGGAACGAGCACCAGTCGCCCTACAGGCTGATCCGCGACTGGATGACGGAGCGGAAGCTCACCGGGCAGCCGCTCGCGATCGAGGAGACCACGCGCTATTTCGCGATCGCGGGCGTTCAGGACGCGATGCCAAGGCTCAGCATCGTGACGGGCGCGCCGATCGTGAACGCCTGCCGGATGATCAAGAGCCCGGCCGAGCGCGCGCTGATGCAGCGCGCCTCCGACATCACCGTCGCCGCCTATCGGCAGGTCGCAGGCAAGGTCGAAGCCGGCATGGAAGGCCGGGACGTCTTCGCGATCATGCAGGCGAACATGATCGCGCTCGGCGGGAAGAACCCGTCCGGCGGCGTCCAGGTCAATGAGGGAACCGCCCTGCCCCACGGCTCGAAGGAGCGGCAGGTCATCGCGCCCGGGTCGACCATCCTCATGGATTGCGGTTGCGGCGCAGGCGGATATCGCTCGGACATTTCGCGCACCTTCGTCTTCGGCGAGCCCTCGAAGAACCAGAAGCGGGTCTTCGCGGAGGTCCGCCGCGGGCAGGACATCGCCATGGAGACGGCCGCGGTCGGCCGCCCCGCCGGTGAAGTCGATGATGCTGTCAGGGCCTATTACGAAGAGCTCGGCTACGGGCCAGGCTACGCGACGCCCGGCCTGCCGCACAGAACCGGCCACGGCATCGGCATGGATGTCCACGAGCCGATCAACCTCGTCCACGGCGAGACGACGCCGCTCGCAGCCGGCATGTGCTTCTCGAACGAGCCGGGCATCTATATCCCGGGTTCCTTCGGCGTACGGATCGAGGACTGCTTCTACATGACCGAGGACGGGCCGCGCTATTTCTCGGAGCCGCCCCGCTCTCTCGACCGACCTTTTGCCTGACGACAAGACGGAACTCACAATGACGAAGACAGCCCTTATCAGCGCCCTCCTCTGCGGCATCGCCGCTGCCCCCGCTCTCGCCGCAGCGCAGTCCGGGTACGAACCCGCACAGGGCGAAGCGTCCATGTCACCGCCTGCGCCGGAGGTCCTCTCCCCTCGCGAGCAGGCGCGGATCGAGGACGAATGGCTGGGCGAGCGGCTCGACACCGTCGTCCCCGAGCTGATGCGCAGGAACGGCATCGACATGTGGATCCTGGTGGCGCGGGAATACATGGAGGACCCTGTCGTCTCGACCATGCTGAACGCGACGAGCCTGCGCGCGCGTCGCCGCACGATCCTCGTCTTCCACGATCAGGGCGAGGAGGAAGGCGTCGAGCGCCTGACGGTCAGCCGCTACGACCTCGGCGACTTCTTCAAGTCCGCCTGGAATCCCGAAGAGGGCGCGGACCAGTGGGAGCGCCTGGCCGAGATCGTCGCCGAACGCGACCCGGATAAGATCGCGCTGAACACCTCCTCGCTTTCCGCCTTCGGGGACGGGATGACCTATTCCCAGTATACGGACCTCGTCGACGCCCTGCCCGACGAGTATCGAGACCGGGTGGTAGAGGGCTATCCCCTCGCGATCGGCTGGCTCGAAACCCGCATCCCTGCCGAGATCGACCGGTATGACGACATCGTCCGTACTGCTCACAACATCATCGGCCAGGGCTTTTCCGCCGAGGTGATCGAGCCCGGCGAGACGACCGTCGACGATGTCGTGTGGTGGTTCCGCCAGAAGATCGCCGATATGGGCCTCGTTCCCTGGTTCCATCCTTCCGTCGCCATCTATCGCGAGGGCGTCGAGGGCGACCTGCGCGGCGACGCCGTGATCGGGCGCGGCGACATGCTGTGGACGGATTTCGGCATCGTCTATCTGGGGCTGAACACAGACACCCAGCACCTCGGCTACGTGCTCAAGGAAGGCGAGACGGAGGCGCCCGAAGGCTTGCAGGCGGGATTGCGCGCCGCGAATGCCGTGCAGGATGATCTGACCAGCTCTTTCGAGGTGGGCCTATCGGGCAATGAGGTGCTCGCGGCCGCGCGGCAGAAAGCGCTCTCGGCGGATCTTGACCCCTCGATCTATTCCCACCCGATCGGGTTCCACGGCCATGGCGCCGGGACGTCGATCGGGTTCTGGGACAATCAGGACGCAGATCCCCGGGGCGCCTATCCCGTCATGCCCAACACGGCATGGTCGATCGAGCTCAAGGCAACCCACGCCGTTCCGGAATGGGGTGGGCAGCGTGTCGACTTCAAGACCGAGGAAGACGCCTATTTCGACGGGGATACCGTCACCTATCTCGACGGCCGCCAGACGCAATTCCACCTCATCGACGCGGACTGACGAGTTCGAGCAGGCTGCGTTGCCGGTTCATTGCCGGCAGCGCAGCTACCCGGGAATGGTCGGGATGGCGCGGAACGACGGTCTGGCGGCGCACAGCCCTTTGAGGAGAGAGCCCGGCCTTCTCGCCCTGGCTGCGCCACTTGATCTTCTCACAGGAGTTCGCGGCGACGAGCAGGAAGGGCTGCATCGCCCTCGCCGTCGTCGCGATGCGCAGGGTCGGCGTGGGTTCGAAGGATGGTGAGACGCTGGCGTCGGGGGCCTGGAGGCGTCAGCGCCCCATGCGGGAACTTGCGACGGCGGAGATCGAGGCCAGGTCTTTCAGCCGATCAGCCTGTGCATGAGGACCATTGGACACCGCTGGAAGCGCTCCCACCGTCCGGCTTCACCTGGGAAAAGCCGGTCGCAAGCCGCGACCTAGGTCGACCGCTGCGCGGGACCTCGTGCCTATCGGGAGT
>NZ_JPHU01000021.1 GCF_000733125.1 Parvularcula oceani
GGGATAGGCGTTCGCCCGCGCAGCACGCCGCTCGGCGAAGCGCGCCTCGCGGTCGGCTTCCGCGAAGCGCCGCTCCGGATGGTCCCGCACCCGCTCGGCGACAATCTCCGGCGAGGGCAGGGCGATCGGCGCCAGGAGGTCGGTGGAGCGGATGCGGGCTGGCTCGCTGTCGCCCCAGAAGCTCGACAGCGCGAAGGAAAGGCCTTCGGCCTGTGCCCGCGCGGCAGCGGCGGCGGCCTGCGCGTCCGCGCGCGCGGCGATGGCGCGGTCCATGGCTGTACCAGGACTCTTGCCGGCCTCGACCCGTGCCCCGACCGCGTCGGCGAGCTGCTCGGACAGGGCTGCTGCCTCTTCGGCGAGGGCCGCTGCTTGGTCCGCGGCAGCCAGCTCGTAGAAGACGGACGCCGCCTCGCGCTCCAAGGCGCGCAGGGTCGCATCGCGGTCCGCCTCGGCCAGAGCGGCGCGCGCGAGGGCGGCACGCCGCTCCGCACGCCGCTTGCCGCCGAGGCGGAACGTCTGACCGACCGAGACCGTCGTTTCGGCGAAGTCGTAACCAGTCAGTGGGTTCGATCCGCCGATCGCCTCGCCGGCGAAGTTCTCCGCCTCGACGGAGAGGACGGGGTTGGTCCAAAGGCCCGCCTGTCGCGCTTCGTGGCGCTGCGCGACGGCTTCCAAGGCCGCGCTGCGGACTTCCGGCGAGGCGGCGCGTACTGCGGCCAGGACCGCTTCCAACGAGTAAGGCTCGCTCGCAGGCAGGAGGTCGTCGACCCGCTTCGGTTCTACAGGGCAAACATCCTGCGCGACCGCAGGCGCGGCCGTCAGGCTGGCGAGGACCGCGATCGCGGCCCCGCCCAATTTTGGGGATGGCATGGGTGTTCCTTCGCGTGAATGACCAAGAGGATGCGCCGATGCGGCGCGGCGTCAGGTCAGACGCGAGGGGGGCGGAAGAGGCCGTCGATCAGTGACGACAAAGGGGCATCGAAGAGGCGCTGAAACAGTAGCGAGACAGCTCCAACAGTCGGGATGGCCAAATCCGAAACGCCGACTGCGTGGCCATGGCACGACCCACATGAGGCGTGAGCCGGGTGGTCACGTCCCTTATCGCTTTTTTTCCTGGGATCGGCGTCGTCAATGTCGTTCTGGGCAACAACGTTGGCATCGCTGAGACCAATTATGGCGTCTCCCGAGTGCAAGATCGCTTCCTCAGTCGCGTGTACAGACGACAGCGCACCGCATGCGAGCCAAATAGCCGCGGATAAGGCCAGCACGAGCCTGCCGATATGGGGAGCGATCAGCACAGCGGCTTATGTATCATCAAAACGGTGAAATGGAAGTGAACCGGTAGTCAGCGCGATGTCGGGAGCGGCTCGGCCCCATCTGCCAGCGTTTGTGAAAGGCCTTTTTGACGGGAGACGGCGCCTTCGATAGCGGTCTGGGTGGATACGCGATATGAGCCGAGGCTGCTTTCTACTCGATGTTATCGTCTAACAGTCAGAGAAGTTCAGGGTGATGGGTGACTGCTGTTCTCACAAAGAAAGCGAGCTTGAGCGCTTGGCGCGGCAGCGGGATCAGCGTCGCGTCCTGATCGCCGTCCTGGCGCTCAACGCCGTGATGTTCGTCCTTGAGTTCGGCGCAGGCGTGATTGCTAATTCGGCTGCGCTGATGGCTGATGCAGTCGACATGTTCGGCGACGCATTCGTCTACGGTCTCAGCCTTTACGCCCTCGATCGAGGCTTCAAATGGAAGGCAGGGGCAGCGCTGGCGAAGGGGGGCTTGATCCTCCTCTTCGGGCTCGGCGTGCTCGTCGAGATCGGCGCCAGGATCACGAGCGGCGTACCGCCCTCCAGCCTGCTGATGCTCGCTTTCGGGGGCTTGGCGCTCGCGGTCAACCTGACCTGCCTGTCGCTGCTTTGGCGCTTCCGCGCCCAGGACGTGAACATGTCGAGCACCTTCGAGTGCTCCCGCAACGACGTGGTCGCGAACGTAGGCGTCCTCATAGCCGCAGTGGCAGTCGGCTTCACCGGGTCGGCATGGCCTGACATCGTGATTGCGGTGCTGATCGCCGCCGTGTTCCTGCGGTCGGCTGTGAGGGTTATCAGCCAAGCGTGGGCGGAACTCGGGCCAGTTACTCGCCGTGAGATCTAATTCTGCGTTGCCCGGTGACGAGCGCCGTGTCGCGCCGGAGAAAGAGGGCGCGGCTGCCTTGAGGGCCTCTTGCGCGGCGGCCGTTGCTGGGATTGCGGACTATCCTGCTCTCTAGGTGTTTCGTCCCAGGGTGTGATGGCAGGATGCCATCGTGCCAGGAGAGAGACGAGCTATGGGCCAGGTACTGCACGGGTGCGCCACGACGACGTACGCTGTCAGAACAGCGATACAGCGATCGCAAGCTACGGTCCCGGAGATCGCCGAGCGGTACGGGTTGAACGAGAAGACGGTCCGGAAGTGGCGAAAGAGGAAGACGGTCGAGGACAGCCCGATGGGGCCGAAGAAGCCTCGCTCGACGGTACTGTCAGCCGAGGAAGAAGCGGCCTGCGTCGCGTTCAGACGACACACGCTGCTGCCGCTCGATGACTGCCTCTAAGCGCTGCAGGATTCGATCCCGCACCTGACCCGATCGAGCCTGCACCGCCTGTACCAGCGCCACGGCATCTCCCGCCTGCCCGACCTGAAGGGCGAGGCGGAGCCGAAGGGGAAGTTCAAGGACTACCCGATCGGCTACTTCCACATAGACATCGCCGAGGTCCGCACGGACGAGGGCAAGCTGCACATGTTCGTCGCGATCGACCGGACGTCGAAGCTCGCCTTCGTCCGCCTCGAGGAGAAGGCGAACACCGTCACCTCGACGGCTTTCCTGGACGCGCTGGTCGAGGCGGTCCCCTACGAGATCCATACCGTCCTGACCGACAACGGCATCCAGTTCGCCGACCTACCGAAGAACCGGAACGGGCCGACCGCGCGCTTCCGCGGGCATCCCTTTGATCGGGCCTGCTGGCGGCACGGCATCGAGCATCGACTGACCAAGCCGAACCATCCTTGGACCAACGGACAGGTCGAACGGATGAACCGCACACTGAAGGAAGCCACCGTCCGCCGCTACCACTACGACAGCCACGGCAGCCTGCGAGAACACCTCGCCACCTTCGTGGACGCCTACAACTATGCCCGGCGCCTGAAGACCCTACGCGGCCTCACGCCCTTCGAGCACGTCGTTCGATGCTGGACCGAAGAGCCAGACCGCTTCATACACGACCCGACCCATCACATGCCGGGACTGAACACCTTCGGGCACACATGTGAGAGGTCGTTGCAGGAGGGCAGGCCGTGAGTGAGCAGACGATCAATCGGCTCCGCCGTATTGAAGGGCAGGTGCGCGGCATCGCGACAATGATCGAGCAGGAACGCTACTGCATCGACGTCCTACATCAGCTCTCTGCCGTGAAAGCGGCGCTGCGTCGCGTCGAGGCGGAAGTCCTGAAGAACCACGCAGAGACCTGCGTCGAGGAGGCCGTACGGTCGGGCGATCACGACGCGCAGCGCGAGAAGATCGCCGAGCTAGTCGATCTCTTCGAGAAACAGAGGCGCTAGCGTAAGCACCGCTGCCTCTTGAGAATAGACGCAGCTGTATCCTCAGCCTGCAACTCAGTAGCGTCCGCCTGAAGCACCGCGAGCCAGCCCCTGGCCGATGAGAGAAAGCCGGACGTTATCAGCTGTCACGCCCTGAAAAGTTGCGGCGTACATGGATGCCTGCGTTCCGGAAGGGAACCGCAACTGGTTTCCGACCGTTCAGAGAGAGCAGATACCCACCCGACGTATGCTCCATTTCGGCGTTGGTGGTGTCTCATGCGAACAGTAGCTCGGTCAGGAGACGGACCATGACGACGAAGCGCAAACAACTCGGTGTCGGCGCGATCGCAGGCGCGCTCGGACTCCTCGCCCTCTTGGGAATCTTCGGCCTGATCACGGTCTACTCCGGCGGCTACAACGTGGCGGCGACGGAGGATCACTCGGCTTTCGGCCGTTGGGCGCTCTCGACTACGATGACCAACTCGATCGAGGCGCGGGCCCCGGCCGACGAGCCTCCCACCTTCACGGCGGCAATGGCCCGGGCCGGCGCGGGCGAGTACAAAGCGATGTGCCAGCACTGTCATGGCGGTCCGGGCATCGACCGTGCGGGGTGGGCGAAAGGCATGCTGCCCCAGCCTCCGCACCTGACCGAGGCGGCCGCCCATTGGGAGCCGAACGAGATCTTCTGGATCTTAGACCACGGCATCAAGAGTTCAGGCATGCCCGCCTTCGGTCCGTCCCATAGCGACGAAGACCTATGGAACCTCACCGCCTTCGTCACCGGCCTGCCGGGCATGACGCAGGCTGAGTACGAAGCGCTGGGCGGCAGCAACGGGCATGACGGCGGCCACAGTCACTGACGCAGCAGGCAAGATGGAAAGGCGACAACATGCAGATGTCTTACTGGCGGTTCGCCGCGATGATCGCGACCTCGACCACGGTTATGTTCATCCTGATGTACTTCAACACCTACGCGTTCGAGCACATCTTCTGGAGCGAGACCCGCTTCTGGATGGCGTTCGTCATGGGCGCCTCCATGGCAGTGATCATGCTCGCCTTCATGCTTTCGATGTACAAGAGCAAGAAGGTCAACATCGGCATCTTCGCCGGCAGCGCCATCGTGTTCGCGCTGACGCTCTGGCTCGTTCGTAGCCAGGCAACGGTCGACGATACCGAGTACATGCGGGCGATGATCCCGCACCACTCGATCGCGATCATGACCAGCGAGCGGGCGCAGATCACCGACCCCCGCGTTCGCAAGCTGGCGGACGAGATCATCGCGGCCCAGGAGCGCGAGATCGCCGAGATGAAGTACCTGATCGCCGACCTCGAAGAAGCTGGCGACTGAGGAGGGTTCGATGACGAGAGCAGTTTGGACGGCTTTGACGTCAATCGCGACGCTCGGCCTCGCCGCCTGCGGCGGCCCTGCGCCGGGTGAAGGCATGGAGAGCGAGATGGCGCCGGAACCGATGCCGGAGATCGTTCCGGCGGACGAGGCGATCCGCACGGCCGCGATCCCGGACATCGACCCCGAGCGCATGCAGGAAGCGGAGATCGACAAGGTGCTTCCGGCCGGTGCGCGTTGCACCTTCAGCTACACCGCAGCCGGCAGGCCCGTCCTGGCCGGTGCGCCGGCCGAGCGCGGCAAAGGCGTGGTCAAGATTCACGGCCGGTTGGTCGCGCTTGAGGTCGACGCGACGTCGATCGACGCGCTCGCCGGACCGACGGAGTTCCGCGCGGAGGGAATGCGCCTGACCGTGCGCCCGCTTGAAGAAGCCGGTGAGACGATCGATCCGGACCGTCAGCGCAAAGCGGAGATGCGCTTCGAGATCAAGGAGGGACTGACCGTCGGGTACCGAGGTTGGTACCGCTGCCGGTCGTCCGGGGCGTGACGAGTGACGGTCGTCTACGATCGATATGAACTTGGGTAACCGGCGGCGCTTCGTAAAATTCAGGAACCTCCGTTGCTGCTACTTACAATCGTCGACGGCAGTCCGAGCCAGGCCGACCGGATGCAAGCCGCAGCGGGCGCTGACTGTCTCTGTCTGCTCGTTTCCCTTGAGCGTCACAGCCAGGCTTGGTTAGTTCGTACAGGTCGGTTGCACTAACAAAGACGAGGTGCGCCATCGGCATCACCTTGCCGAGACTGACGGTCGAGTAGCTCGCGAGCGAGAAGTGGTAGACGTGTGTGGAGTCAGCTTCGAACGGCTCGTTGGAACCGCCAATGCCTACCGTCCGGCCAAACTCGTAACCGGCCTGCGAACAAGCTGCCCTCGAACGGATGGAGAACCAGAATGAGGACGCCGAAGACAGCAAAACCGATCGTTCTGTGAACCCTCGCCTTCTGCATCACCGAAGCCAGAACCGTTTAGTGTGAGGGCAGGATCCCGACGAACAGAACGCCGGTGAGGAACGAAGCGACGACTACAGCTTCTTCGTCCGTAGACGCAGCGCATTGCCGATGACAGAGACGGAGGAGAGACTCATTGCCGCCGCCGCGATCATCGGGCTGAGTAGAATGCCGGTGAAGGGATAAAGCACACCGGCCGCGACCGGCACGCCGACTCCGTTGTAGATGAAGGCGAAGAACAAGTTCTGGCGGATGTTCCGCATGGTCATGCGGCTCAAGCGTTGCGCCGCCGCGACGCCGCGCAGGTCGCCCCGGACGAGCGTGACGCCCGCGCTCTCCATCGCGACATCGGTGCCGGTGCCCATGGCGATCCCGACATCGGCCCGGGCGAGGGCAGGGGCGTCGTTGATGCCGTCACCGGCCATGGCGACCTTGCTGCCTTCCGCCTGAAGCTCGCCGATGATGCGGTGCTTATCCTCGGGCGATACGTCGGCATGCACGGCGTCGATCCCGACTTCCGCTGCGACGGCCTCCGCAGTCCCCTTGGCGTCGCCGGTCAGCATGATGACCTTCACGCCGGCCTCGTGCAGAAGGCGGATCGCTTCGGGTGTTGAGGCCTTGATGGGGTCGGCGACCGAGATGAGCCCGGCCGGGCGTCCGTCGACAGCGACGAACATCGCAGTCTCACCCAGGCGCCTGCGCTCGGCTGCCCGCTTCTGGATCTCGGGCGGCAAGCCCGCCTCCCGCGCCATCATCTTCGCGTTGCCGATCGCGACGCGGCATCCCCCGACGTCGGCATAGACGCCTTCGCCGGTAACGGACTGGAAGCCTGTGGCTTCGTGCTGAGGCACGCCGCGCTCCTCTGCGCCGCGAACGATCGCTGCGGCCAAGGGGTGTTCGGAGGCCCGCTCGACGGCGGCCGTGAAAGCCAGAAGATCGGCCTCACCGATCTCGCCGGTCGGCTCCACGCCGACTAATGCGGGCCTACCTTCCGTCAGCGTCCCGGTCTTGTCGACGACGACCGTGTCGACTTTCTCGAAGGCCTCGAGCGCTTCGGCGTTCTTGATGAGGACTCCGTTCTGGGCCCCCTTGCCGGTGCCGACCATGATCGACATCGGCGTGGCGAGGCCGAGCGCGCAGGGACAGGCGATGATCAAGACGGCCACGGCGTTGACGAGCGCGAAGCTGAGTGCGGGCTCTGGCCCGAAGAACGACCAGACGACGAAGGAGAGGATCGCGACCACGATCACCGCCGGGACGAAGATGCCGGCTACCTTGTCGACCGAACGCTGGATTGGGGCACGGCTGCGCTGCGCCTCTGCGACCATGCGGACGATCTGAGAGAGGGTCGTGTCCTCGCCGACGCGGTCGGCCGTCATGACGAAGCTGCCGGTCGCGTTGACGGTGCCGCCCGTGACCGCGTCGCCGACACCCTTGCGGACCGGGAGGGGCTCGCCCGTGATCATGCTCTCGTCGACGGACGAGCTGCCCTCCAACACTTCGCCGTCGACCGGAACCTTCTCGCCCGGCCGCACGCGCAGGCGGTCACCCTCGCTGAGCGCGTCGAGCGGCACTTCGGTCTCTGCGCCGTCAGCATCAATGCGCGTCGCCGTTGGCGGCGTCAGCTCCAAAAGCGCCCGGATCGCGCCGGACGTGGCGCTGCGGGCGCGCAACTCGAGCACCTGTCCCAGCAGCACCAGCGTGACGATCACAGCGGCGGCCTCGTAGTAGACCCCGACATTGCCGTCCATGTTCCGGAAGGCCGGTGGGAATAGGCCGGGCATGGCAGTCGCGACGATCGAGAAGGCGTAGGCGACGCCGACGCCGAGCGCGATCAGCGAGAACATGTTGAGATTGCGCGTGCGAAAGGACTGCCAGCCGCGCACGAAGAAGGGCCACCCGCCCCAGAGGACGACCGGGGTCGCGAGTGCGAGTTGGACCCACTGCGCCAGATCGTCGGCGATGAACCGCTCGAACGGCCGGTCGGGGATCAGGTCTCCCATGGCGTAGATGAAGAGCGGAATCGTCAAGATGGTGGACACCCAAAAACGCCGCGTCATGTCGCGGAGCTCGGATGTGTCCTCCTCGCCGACGGTGACGTCCTCAGGCTCTAGGGCCATGCCGCACAAGGGGCAGGGGCCCGGCTTCGGGGCTCGCACCTCAAGGTGCATGGGGCAGGTGTAGACCGGACCATCGTAGCCGGGTGGAAGGGTGTCGTAGGCGCCGGCCGGCGCAGCCGAGGCCGCGGCGTCGCCGTGGCAGCAGTCGTGCGTCACGTCACCCGCCGTCTCGCCTTCGGGAACGAGATCCATGCCGCACTTCCCGCAAACGCCAGGTTCGTCGCTTCGAATGTCTGGGTGCATCGGGCAAGCGAACGGCACGCCCTCGAAACCAGTCGGCACCTCGTCGCCTCGGACGACGGGACGATCGTCATTGGCAAGAGGACCTTGGTCACTACCGACCGATTCGACGCTGCCTTTGCTTGTTTCCGACACAGTAGTCTCCCGTTGTTCAGCCTACACCGAGCAGGCCGACGACCAGCCCGCCCGCGAGCCAGAGGTAGGCGAGCATGGCCAGGTAGAAGAGGACGGTCTCGGTGATCCCGTCCCCCGTGGTGAGGTTCACGCCCTTGGACGCGACCTTCCACACGAAGAACACCGCCGTCAGCACGAGGAAGGCGGTGTTCAGCCAGAAGGTGTAGTCGACTTTGAAGAACTCCCGGTCGGTCACGCTGCGCACGTCCTCCGCGCTTGGCAGCAGGCCGAGCAGGTCGAAGCCGTAATGCAGGACCAACGCGGTCGCGACGAGGACGACTAGGAACACCGCGAGGATGTAGAGCGCCATCTTCCATCCGTAGTACTTCGCGTTCACCCGCAGCACGGGGATGACGACGAGGTCGGAGAAGATGAACGCCATGATGCCCGCGAAGGCGACGCCGTTACCGTAAAGGACGGCGGCCAGCGGGATGTTCCCCATCGAGCCGATGAAGGTGAAGAACGCCGCGACCGGGCCGACGAGGCTCTGCGCGACGAGCGCCCAGAAGCCCGGCTCCTCGCCGCCCACGAACAGCCACTCGAAGAAGCTGCGCGGCACGAAGGCCGCGACGACGCCAGCGATGGTGAAGCCGATGGTGACGTCCTTCCAGACCATCGCCCACTCCATGAAGTAGCGCTTGGCGATCTGCCGCCAGCCTTCCTTCGAGCGGACCTTCTCCTTCCAGTCCGGCTTCTCGCCGTCCTCGTCGTCCCCTTGCTGCTCCTTGGCGTGCTCTCGCGCCTCGTCGACGGGGGCGAGCTTCCGCGTCACGCTGACGACGAGCCACGTACCTAAGATTAGGAGGACGCCGCCGACATACTCGCCGACGACGAACTGCCAACCGAGGAAGATCGCGATGATGATGCCGAGCTCGACGACGAGGTTGGTCGAGGCGAGGAGGAAGGCGAGCGAGGGGACGAGCCCCGCCCCCTTGGCGAACAGGGCCCGTGTGCCCGACAGGGCGGCGAAGCTGCAGGACGAGCTGACGAAGCCGAAGAAGGTGCCGAGCGCGACCGACTTCGGCCCTTCCTCGCCCATCGTCTGCTGCATCCGGTCCTCGGTGACAAGCACTTGGATCATGGACGAGATCAGGTAGCCGAGGCCGAAGGCCCAGAACGCCGTCCAGAAGAGGCCGAGCGCCGTGACCGCGCTCTCGTTCCAAGTCGAAAGGAAGCCGCCGTCCATCGCTTCGCCTCGGGTGTTCGGTAGCGTAGGAGAAGGGCGGCGGGCCTGCCCCGCCGCCCTCGATCGGGTAGCGCCTTGTCGGCGCCGAAGCTTACGCCGCGACCTTCTCGAGTTCGGCGATGCAGCGACGGCAGCTCTCGGCGCACATGCGGCAGTGGTCGTGCTTGTCCTCGTGCTCCTCGCAGTCGGACAGGCAAACCTTGCAGATTTCGATGCAGGCGCGGACGAAGTGTTGCGCGGTCGGGGCATCCGCAGCAAGCGCCTGCGCGGTCGCCGCGTTCATCAGCATCGAGTCGCGCGAGGTCCGGCCGCACTGCGCCATCTCCTCCTTGCCGAAGCACATGTCCATGCAGTGCGCACAGGCTGTCATGCACTCCGCGCAGGCCTTCATCGCGGCTTCGTACTTGTTCATAATTGGTTTGCCTTTCCGAGCCCTCGTTCATCGGACACCCCAACGAGGTAGAGGTTCCGAGCAGGAGCTATGTTCCCGTCCGTGACGTGCAGCAAACACGGATTGTTGGTCGTTTGCCTGACCGAAGATTCGACAACGTACGATCGTTCTGAGCGGAAACGTCCGTCGCCGCGAGACGAACCTTCGTTCTGCCGACATGCCGGAGGAGTACGGAGGAGAGTCTCATATGGAGAGCCCGGCGCGAAGTCATTCAGGTTGGTCTGACGGCCATCTGTCGTCACCGAACGCCGTTGCCTATCTTCACGGATGCTGGCATTGATCGCGGCGAATGCCTGGCTGGATGGATGATGTCTGACCGCCCGCTCTCCACCAAGACTTCTCGCGGAGCTCTGATGTCGTTGATTTCGAGAACGCGGTCCCCGTATATTAGCCAGCTTGCACCAGCGACGGGATCCGCGTCTCGCTCGTCGTGTCGATCAAACTATCCCTCGATCGAGATCGAAGGCAGTTCGCTGTAGACTCTAGTCTTCTTGGTTTTCCGCGTTTGACGGTGCGTCCATGTCCGGCATCTTCTCGCCCATCATCTCCATGCAGCCCATCTTCCGCATGTGTTCCATGTCGCAGATCATGCGAATCTCGAGGCCGTCATCGTCGGTCTTGGCCAACATGAAGTGGACCTCATCGCCGACATCGAGATCGGACAGGTCGACCTTCTCTGCCACCTCGAAGGACATCGCCATGGCCGGCATGCCGAACTTCTCGATCGGCTCGTGATCGACGAGAATGCGTCCCTCGTCGACGTCGATCTCTTCGATGACGCCTACCCCCATCGCGGCGCCTTCCATCATGGGCATGTCTTCCATCATGCCGTCCATCATCGGCATGTTGTCCATCATCCGGCCCTGACTGTCGTCGCCTTGATCTTGTTGAAGCGCGCTCGCGCTGCCGATGGCGAGAAGGGCAGCCGACGATACACCGAGTGCAACAGTACGCAGTTTGTGGTTGCTCATCTTGCGATCCTTTCAATGATCAGTCTACGAACAATAAGTGGCGTCTCGTAGTTCGTTGTCAACCGACGATCAGGATGCCACCCGGTTCCCATCTGCGTGAGATCATTGGAGCTCGGTCGGACGGGGACCGAACGACATCGCTGGGACGCTGTTACGGCTGAGCAGTACCATCGCCTCTAGCTGTAGCTGTCGGCCAACTCCGAAAGCCCCATCCACCCCTCAGTGAGGGCAATCAGGTGGGGCCTTTCGTGATCACGGACAGATCGGGCAGTTCGCCAGCGCAGACATGGCGAAGGCCGCGGCGGGGAGGGCGGCCAGGCCGATGCCCGTGAGGATTGCAATGCGCTTGGTCATATCGAACTCCTTCTCGTAGCGATTGGGACATCCTGCCGTCCGTACCGTGGTACGGAGTCAACCCTTCTTTTTCGGTTCTTCGACGAAAGCGCTGAGGATCGTGCAGGAAGCGATCGGGGCTTGCCGCGGGCAGTCTTCAGCAAGGCCCTGTAGCGCGGTGCGCATGCGCGCCAGTCGGGCGATCTTCGTCTCGATGCCGCGTAGAACCTTCATCGTTCGCTCGCGAACGTCCTCGCAGGTGGCATCCGGGTCGTCCCGGAGATCGAGGAGCTCGGCGATCTCCTTGAGCGTGAAACCGACCTGCTGCGCCTGCTTGATGAACCGCACTCGGCGCGCTTCGTCTTCGCCGTAGTGCCGATACCCGCCGTCGTGACGGCGGGGCTGCTCGATCAAGCCTCTGCGCTCGTAGTAGCGGATGGTCTCGACGCCGACGCCGGCCTGTTCCGCGATCCAGCTGATCGTCCGGGGCGTGCTAGACATGATCCTGTTCTCTTCCACGGCGGCGAGTTGACGTGCTCGGTGCGCCGATCACTCGGCGTCCCAGGCTGACGACGAGTAGCGGCACGACGATCCACTGAAGCAGAGGCGTCAAGCCGGTTCCAAGCACGGGCAGGGTCGGCATCGCGTCGGCATAGGACCAGCGTCCTGCCACCTCGGTCGCGTAGAACTCCGCTGCGACGGTCAAAGCGAGACCGACCGCGAGGAAGACAGCTAGCTTGCGGCTGCTCGGCATCGTGATCCATCGCCTCGATCTTGAGAAGGCGGCCGTCGTCCAGAAGGCGATCAGCGCGAAGCCGACGTCGCCTATGGTCGCTCTCGTGCAGACCTTGATCGCCGACCAGTGGCCGGACATCGGCAGGCCAGCGAAGAACGGGACCTGTAGGAACTCCCACACGAAGTGCAGGACGAAGGACAGGAATGCGACGGTGACCTCTGGAACGGACCAGATGGAACGATCGGATCGCGTCATTCTACCCCCAAAGATCAACCGTCCCCATGGAATGCGGCCTAATAACGGAAAGCAACAAGCGAGCTGCCGCTTCGTTCCTGTGATTAGGTAGACAGGAGGCGTGATGGCGTCACGAAGAAAGAGTGTCGGTCATGCGTCTTCCATCCTGTTCCGCGGATAGGGCGGGCGAGAGAAATCTTACCGTTCGTCTCGCTTCTTCAAAGCTTGTCTTATGACCTTTGCGGTTCCTGAGGCAAAAGGGGACTGCCGGTGAAGCGCAGCGACACTTCACCGGCGGCGGGGGTCGGACCGATCCGATGCGGGCCGCGAAGCGGGCCGCGAAGCGGGCCGAGTTAGAGTGGGGTCGCCCCCGTCTTTTCCAGAAGACCTGAATGGATACGCGGGCTTCGAGCCCGCATGACAAGCGAAGGATCCGGAAAAGATGACTGAGACTACCATCGGCGTCGACATCTCGAAAGACCGGCTCGATGCGCACCGTCTACCGGACGGCGCCACCGGGCAGTTCCCGAACAGCAAGGCCGGGCACCGGGCCTTCCTCGAGTGGGCAGGACAGGACGTGGCGCGCATCGTCTACGAGCCGACAGGTCCCTATCACCGGGCGTTCGAAGGTGCGCTCGCAAGGACCGGCCTGCCGCTGTGCAAGGTCAACCCGAAGAAAGCCCGCCGCTTCGCCGAAGCGATCGGCACCCTCGCCAAGACCGACCGGATAGACGCACGAATGCTCGCCCGCATGGGGCAGCTCCTCGAGCCCGAAAGCCGGCCGGTCGCTGACGAGGCTCTCGGCAGCCTGCGCGAGCTGCTCCTTGTCCGCCGGGCCTTGATCAAGGAGCGCACGGCGGTGACCAACCGGCGCCACACGCTGACCATCGCCCTTCTCAGACGCCAGCACACCCAGCGCCTCGCTCAGATCGAACGGCAACTCCTGAAAATCGACCAGGCCATCATGGCAATGATCAAGGAAGACCCGACCCTTAAGCGCCGCTTCGAGATCCTCATGACGATCCCCGGCGTCGCCAACGTGACCGCCTTCACCATGCTGATCGACATGCCGGAGCTTGGCACGATGGACGCAAAACAAGCCGCCGCCCTGTGCGGGCTCGCCCCTCTCACCAGACAGTCAGGCCAGTGGCGCGGACGCGCCATGATCGGCGGCGGGCGGCGCCTCTTGCGCCAGGCCCTCTACATGCCCGCCATGGTCGCCGCCCGGTACAATGACGATCTTCGCGCTACCTACGAACGGCTGAAAGCCAATGGAAAACCAGGCAAACTCGCCATCACAGCCGTCATGAGAAAGCTCATCATCCTCGCCAACGCCCTCATCCGCGACGACCGTGAATGGGCGCCCAGGATGGCTTGACCACAACGGATACTCTAACGTTCAAGCTCACCGGGCACGAGAAAGAGTGAAGCCGGCGCTGTCGACAGGTTCGAGAAGCACCGCGCCGCCGCGGCAAGCTCAGTTCCCGCTCGCCGGCAACTTGACGTTGACACGTTTGCCCCCATCTTCGACTCGTGCGTCTGTTCCTCGCCATCTTCGCGTCTATCGCGCTCGCCCTCGCTCCGGCCTGGGCACAGGCTATTTGCACGACGTCCATGCAGGACGGCCCGGCAGCTGAGGCCGCCGTGGTTGCAGATGGCACTTCGATGAACTGCGAAGACCGAGCGCCGGTCGAAGAGGGCGAAGCCGACGCCTGTCTCATCGCCATGACGCTGGTGTGTGTAGGTGCTTTGTCAGTGCCTGAGGATTCCGGCGCAGTAGATTTCCTGTCGACGGCCGGCGATAAGGTCGTTCGTCTCGGCAGTGCTTCCGTTCGGTCGACCGTGCCGGACTTCGACACCCCACCACCCCGAGTCTGAACACGTCCGCCTAAGCGGCGGTGTGAACGCCTGCGCGTCTCGTGCGTGCGGGTCGTCCTCAGTTCAGACTCCGGAAAACGATCATGCCTTCTTCCATCCTCGTGGGGACGCTCGCCGTCCTCGCAGGCGCCGTGCAGGACTCGCCGTCCGCCGCGCCGGTCCTGTCGATGAGCGATGCCGTCGCGCTCGCCTATAATCGTGACGATCCCTCTGTCACGCGCTTCGAAGCGGATGCACTGGCGCTTCGCGACCTCGCTATCGCCGACGCGCAGTTGGATGATCCTTCGGCGAGCGTCGTGGCGCAGAACTTCCCGGTCGACAGCTTCGCCTTCGACCAGCAGCCCATGACGCAGCTTCAGCTGCGCCTTCGTCAGGAGTTCCCGAGCGGCCGCACGAGAGCGCTCGCAGGCGAGCGAAGATCCGCTGAGGCCGACGCGTCTCTTGCCTTGGGTCAGGATGCCCGCCGCGAGCTCGCGCTCGAAGTTCGCCTCGCGTGGCTCGACCTCTTTGGTGCTTTGGAGGAGCTGGAGCTCGTCCGTGAAGCGCAGGCGGCCGTGAACGAGCTGATCGACGCGCTCGCCGCGTCCTTCGCTCAGGGGCGCCTCAGCAGTCAGGACGTGATGAGGGCCGAGCTGGAGCTGTCCCTGCTCGCCGACCGCGAGGCGGCGCTGGAGCAGCGTGCGGACAGGGCGCGCGCTGCGCTCGCGCGCTACCTCGGCGTCGGCGCCACGCGCCCTCTGCCCGAGGACCTGCCAGACCTCGCCCCGCCCCCGCCGCCGGAGGCGCTCGATGCTGCGTTGACTGATCACCCGAACGTCGAGGCGCTGAACGCCGAGATCGACGCGGAGGACACGGACGTCGCGATTGCCAAGGAGGCGTACAAACCGTCCTGGGCACTGGAAGGCGGCTACGGCGTGCGGGGCGGGGATCGCCCTGATCTCGCGACGGTCGGCGTATCGGTGTCGATTCCTCTGTTCACCGGCAACCGGCAGGACCGACGGCTATCCGCTGCACGGAAGGAGAGGCTGGCGACCGCGCTGACGCGTGACGAGCTGCTCCTCGACCTGAAGCGGGAGGCCGTCAGCACCTACGCCGACTGGGCTCGGCTGACCCAGCGGCTCGAGCGCTACGACGCCGTCATCCTCGCTCAGGCCGAAGACACCGTCGAGGCGTCGATCGGTGCCTATGGCGGCGGCCTCACCGATTTCCCCGAGCTGATCCGAAGCCAGCTCGCCGCCCTCGAGGCCGAGGCCCAGCGCCTCCGCCTCGCCGTGGAGCGCGCAGAGGCGCGCGTCCGTCTGATCTACCTCCTGGGAGACCCGTCATGAAAGCCCGCACCCTCACCGCCGCAGCCGCGCTGACCGTCGTCGCAGGCGGCGGCGGATACCTCCTCGCCACGCTGGGCGATCCGTCCGGCGCCGCACCCGCGGCAGGCGGGGATGAGCGGGAGATCGCCTACTGGGTCGCGCCCATGGACGCGAGCTACCGGCGCGACGAGCCCGGAAAGTCGCCGATGGGCATGGATCTGGTCCCCGTCTACGCGGACGAGGCGGGTGGGGGCGGCGAGCCCTCGATCCGCATCGACCCGAGCGTCGTCAACAACCTCGGCGTCAGGACGGAGGCCATCTCGCTCCGCACGGCAGGGCAGGGGATCGATACGACCGGGACGATCGAGGTGGACGACGAGGCTGTCTCCGACGTCCACACCCGCACTGAAGGCTGGATTGAGCGCCTCGCGGTGAAGGCTCAGGGCGAGCGCGTCGAGGCGGGCGACCTCCTCTTCGAGCTTTACGCGCCGACCCTCGTCGCGGCGCAGACCGAGTACCTGCAGGCCCTGACGATTGGGCGGGAGTCGTTCACGGAGGCGGCCGAAGAGCGCTTGATCGCGCTCGGCATGACGGCCGGTCAGGTCGCCGCGCTGAGACGCAGCGGTGAGCCGTCCCGCCGCCTCGCGGTCCACGCGCCTCACGACGGCGTCCTGACGAGCTTGGACGTGCGCGAGGGCATGTACCTGAAGCCCGAGATGCGGGCGATGCAGATCGCGGACCTGTCTGAAGTCTGGGCCATCGCCGACGTGTTCGAGTCTCAAGCGGCGCGCCTGGGGGAGGGCCTGCCCGCGACGATGACGGTGGCCGCCTTCCCAGGCGAGGTGTGGGAGGGGACGGTCGACTACGTCTATCCAGCGGCGGACAGGGCAGGGCGCACCGTGCCCGTGCGCCTGCGCTTCGAGAACGAGGGCGGGCGCTTGCGTCCCGGCATGTACACCGAGGTAAGGATCGAGTCCGGCGCCGAGGGCAGCGTTCTCACCGTGCCGCAGTCGGCGCTCATCCGCTCGTCGCAAGGCGACCGCGTGATCCTCGCTTTGGGCGAGGGCCGCTTTCGGCCCGCCCGCGTCGAGGCGGGGATGGAGCTCGGCGACGCCGTCGAGATCGTGGCGGGGCTCGACGAGGGCGAGCGGATCGTCACTTCGGGGCAGTTCCTCATCGATTCGGAGGCGTCGATGGACGCTGCCCTCTTGCGCCTGTCGGCGCCGTCCGAGGCGAAAGCCGAGCCGATGGCCGGCATGGACATGGCGAGCAACGAGGCTTCCGATCCCGCCGTCCTGCACGAGACCACTGGCCTCATCGAGCGGGTCGACGCCGAGACGCGCGAGGCGATGATCGACCACGAACCGATCGCATCTCTCGGCTGGCCTCGCATGACGATGACGTTCGCGCTCGGTCCAGACGTCGCCGTAGAGGACCTCGCCCCGGGCGAGGAGGTATCCTTCGCCTTCGCGAAGACGGACGGCGGCTACGAGGTGGTTGAGGTCTCGGCCCCAGGTGGCGCTGAGGACGAAGATCCGAACGAAGGGGAAGTGGCCGCAACCGGACGCATCATGGACGTGAGTGCGGACGGTTCGGCCGTCATGCTCGACCACGAGCCCGTGCCGGAGCTGGGCTGGCCCGGCATGCAGATGCGCTTCGCGCTTGCGGGCGACGTGAAAGCAGACGGGCTCGCCGCTGGCGACGTCGTCAGCTTCCGGTTCCGCCAGACGGAAGCCGGCTACGAAGTCACTCAGATCGAGGAGGCAGGCCGATGATCGCCGCCATCATCAACTGGTCCATCGCGAACAGGTTCTTCGTCGCCTTCGGCGCGGTCGTCCTCGCCGTGCTCGGTGCGCTGTCCGTCCGTTCCACGCCGCTGGATGCCATCCCCGACCTCTCCGACGTCCAGGTCATCATCAAGACGACCTATCCGGGTCAGGCCCCCCAGGTGGTCGAGGACCAGGTGACCTACCCGCTGTCTACGTCGATGCTCGCCGTCCCGGGGGCGAAGACGGTCCGCGGCTACTCCTTCTTCAACGACAGCTACGTCTACGTCATCTTCGAGGAGGGTACGGACCTCTACTGGGCGCGGTCACGCGTCCTCGAATATCTCAGCCAGGTCGCACCAACGCTCCCGGAGGCGGCGAAGCCCGCCATCGGCCCGGACGCGACAGGCGTCGGCTGGGTCTACCAGTACGCGCTCGTCGACAGGACCGGCGGCCAGGATCTCGCCGACCTTCGAGCGATCCAGGACTTCTTTCTCAAGTACGAGCTGCAGACGGTCGAGGGCGTTTCCGAGGTCGCCACGATCGGCGGCATGGTGAAGCAGTATCAGGTCGTCTTGGACCCAACCCGCCTGCGCGCCTACGGCCTGACCGTACCTGCAGTCCGGCAGGCGATCGAACGCGGCAACATGGAGACCGGCGGCCGCGTCATCGAGATGGCCGAGGCCGAGTACATGATCCGAGCGAGCGGCTATGTCGAGGGTACGGACGATCTCGAACGAATTCCCGTGATGACGACCGCAGACCGCACGCCCGTTCTGATCCGCGACGTGGCGGAGGTCCGCATGGGACCGGAACTGAGGCGGGGGATCGGCGAGCTGAACGGGGAGGGCGAGGCCGTCGGCGGCGTCGTCATCATGCGCTTCGGCGGGAATGCGCTCGCCACCATCGAGCGCGTCAAGGAACGGCTCGAGATGCTCCAGGCCGGCCTCCCCGAAGGGGTTGAGATCGTCACGACCTACGACCGCTCTGGGCTGATCGAGCGCGCGGTCGAGACTCTTCGGGACAAGCTGATCGAGGAGTTCCTGATCGTCGTCGCGGTCTGTGCGATCTTCCTCTTCCACCTGCGCTCCGCGCTCGTGGTCGCGATCAGCTTGCCGCTCGGCGTGGTCGCAGCATTCGTCGTCATGAACCTGCAGGGCATCAATGCCAACATCATGTCGCTTGGTGGCATCGCGATTGCCGTCGGCGCGATGGTCGACGCCGCCATCGTGATGATCGAAAACGTTCACAAGAAGCTCGAAGAGGGCGAGGCCAAGGGACAGGACCACTGGCGGCTCGTCGGCGAGGCGTGCGCCGAAGTCGGCCCGCCGATCTTCTTCTCGCTGCTGATCATCACGCTGAGCTTCACGCCGATCTTCGCGCTCGAGGCGCAGGAGGGGCGGATGTTCGGACCGCTCGCCTACACCAAGACCTATGCAATGGCAGCGGCGACGATCCTTGCCGTAACGATCGTCCCCGTGCTGATTGGCTTCCTCGTGAGGGGAAAGATCCTGCCGGAAGAGCGCAACCCTGCGAACCGAGCGCTCAGAGCGGCCTTCGCGCCGGTCCTGAACACGGCGCTGCGGTTCCCGGCAGCGACGCTCGCCGTGGCCGGGCTAATCCTCGTCAGTGCCGCGATCCCGGCGACGCGTCTCGGCTCTGAGTTCATGCCGGACCTCAACGAGGGCGACCTCCTCTACATGCCGAGCGCTCATCCCGCGATCTCGGCTGATAAGATGCGGCAGGTTCTGCAGCAGACGAACAAGCTTATCGCCACGGTGCCGGAGGTCGAGACGGTCTACGGCAAGGCGGGCAGGGCGGAGACGGCCACCGATCCGGCCCCGCTGACCATGATCGAGACCACGATCCAGCTGAAGCCACGCGACGAGTGGCGTGAAGGCCTGACCCTGGACGACCTCAAGGCCGAGCTCGACGCCCTCGTTCAGGTCCCCAGCCTGACCAACACCTGGATCATGCCGATCAAGAACCGCCTCGACATGCTCGCGACGGGGATCAAGACGCCTGTCGGCGTGAAGGTGGCTGGACCCGATCTCGAGGTCATCGCCGGGATCGGACGCGACATCGAAGACGCTCTCGAGGACGTGCCGGGAACCGCCTCGGTCTACGCCGAGCGTGTGACGGGCGGCCGGTTCGTCGACATCGACGTCGACCGCGAGGCTGCGGCACGCTTCGGCCTCAACATCGCCGACGTCCACGACGTGGTACGCACTGCGATCGGCGGCATGACCGTCGGCGAGAGCGTCGAAGGCCTTGAGCGGTTCCCGATCAACTTGCGCTATCCGCGCGAGGTCCGGGACTCGCCGCAGCGCCTACGG
This sequence comes from Parvularcula oceani, assembly GCF_000733125.1. Lineage (GTDB taxonomy): Bacteria > Pseudomonadota > Alphaproteobacteria > Caulobacterales > Parvularculaceae > Parvularcula > Parvularcula oceani. Next base: position 19,647 of record NZ_JPHU01000021.1, read on the forward strand.
GAGCTGCCGCTGGTGACGGCGTCCGGCGCGGAGATCCCGCTCGGCCGCGTCGCCACGGTGTCGATCGACGAAGGGCCGGGCGTCATCCGCAGCGAGGACGCCCGGCGCAACGGCTGGGTCTATGTCGACATCGCGGATCGTGACATCGGCTCCTACGTGATCGACGCGCAAGCCGCCGTCGCGGCCGAAGTCGAGTTGCCCGCCGGCTACTCGATCGCGTGGTCGGGCCAGTACGAGTACATGCAACGGGCGAAGGCGCGGTTCTCGGTCCTCGGACCGGTCATGATCGGCATCATCTTCCTGCTGCTGTTCATGAACTTCCGCAAGCTCAGCGACGTCCTCATCATCATGGGAACCTTGCCCCTCGCGCTCGTGGGCGGCCTCTGGCTGATGTATGTCGGCGGCTACAACCTCTCGGTCGCCGCGGCCGTCGGCTTCATCGCGCTGGCGGGCGTTGCGGTGGAGATCGGCGTCCTGATGGTGATGTACCTGAACCAAGAGACCGCAGCAGCTCGGCGCGAAGCCAAAGCGGAGAGCAGAGCGATCTCCGCGGCGGAGCTTTCTGAAGCCGTGCGCGAAGGCACGCTACGTCGTCTCAGGCCGATCATCATGACCGCCGCTACGATCGTCGCTGGCCTTGCTCCGATCATGTACGGCGACGGAACGGGCGCTGAAGTCATGCGGCGCATCGCGGCGCCGATGGTCGGCGGTATCGTCACCACGACGCTCCTCGCGCTGATCGTGATCCCGGTCGTCTACCTGCTGTGGCACCGTTGGCAGGCGGAACACCGACCGGCGAGAGGGACTGCTTCACCCGCGCTCGAAAGCGAAGAAGCGGTCGCGTGATCTACAGTAGTAAACAACGGAAAGGAAAAAGATATGGAGAACGAAGTGATGACAGAGGGTCAGATGATGGCAGAGGGATGCATGATGAGCGGAGGGATGATGGGCGGCATGATGATCGTCGGAATTCTCCTGGTCGTCCTAATCGTGCTCGGCATCGCAGCGGCGGCGAAGTATCTGTTCTTTAGCCGTTAGAAGGACATTCGTGCTGACAGGGAATGACAGGGCCATGCCTCGCCTCAAGCGTCTTCATCGGGCGTGTGAAACGCTTCAGCTCGACCAACATCGATACGATGAGTCGCCGCTCACCCTGTGGAGATCTCGATCCGGTCCTCGACTGCGGCACCGTCTTTACCTTGCTGCGCGGCAGGGCTGGTTGCCGTGGACGTCAACGACAGTGAGAGCTGCCATGTCAGACGACTTCCGGCGGCGGCAACGTCATCGGGTATCAGTACGTCCCCTATCAAAGCCAGCTAGCGGCAGAACGTGACGAGGCGGACCGGGAACTCTGCGCAGGTCATGCCGTTTCCATACGGCTCTCAACGGAGGAGCCAAGCATGCAAGTTCAGGAAATTATGACTAGGCGGTGTGGGCAAAGTGTCGAAGCCAGAGTCTGACCGATGCGATGTGGACGAAGCCGAGGTAGCTGTTGGCGGTCTTGTCGTAGCCGGTAGCGAGGCGGCGGGAGGTCTTCAGCCTGCCGTGACCTGCGCCCTTGGGCTCCCTCGATCATTTCGAGAGTTCTACGGCCTGATAGCCGATCGGTTGCGGGCTGGCGAGCGCGGCGGGCGGTGGGCCGTCACGTAGCCGGGCCGCTCGCCTCGCTTCGGCGGGCGTGAGCCCGCCCAAGGACGTGTGCGGACGCACATTGTTATAGTCGTGCCGCCATAGGGCGAGGACGCGGCGCGCATGCCCGAGGCTGTCGAAGATCTCCTCGTTCAGGCACTCGTCCCGCAGGCGGCCGTTGAAGCTTTCGACGAAGCCGTTCTGTTGCGGCTTGCCTGGGGCGATGTAGTGCCAGCCGACGCCGGTCTCTCCCTGCCAGCGCAAGATGGCTCGGCTGGTCAGCTCGGTTCCGTTGTCGCTGACGATGGTCTTCGGCTTGCCGTAGAGCCGGATCACGGCGTCCAGCTCGCGGGCGACCCGTTCGCCGGATAGGGACGTGTCAGCGATCAGGGCGAGGTTCTCACGCGTATGGTCGTCGATCACCGCGAGGATGCGGAAGCGGCGCCCGTCGCCGAAGCTGTCGGCCAGGAAGTCCAGGCTCCATCGCTCGCCAGGGCCGGAGGGCACCGGCATCGGCTCGCGCGTGCCCGTCGCCCGCTTGCGGCCACGGCGGCGCTTCACCGCGAGCCCTTCCTCCCGGTACAGGCGACGGAGCTTCTTGTGGTTCATGCTGACGCCCTCGCGCTCGAGCATCAGCCCGATCCGCCGGTAGCCGAACGCCGCCGCTCCGCGGCGATCTCTCGCATGCGGACACGCACCTTGGGGCAGTCTGGCACCCGCTCCCGCCGCACGGTCTTCGGGTCGACGCTCACCAGACGGCAGGCCCTACGTTACGAGATGCCGTGCTCGGCTATCGCCCGCAGAGCCGCCGCCCGACGCAAGGGCGGCGTCGTCAGCTCTTTCCCAGCAAGTCTTTCAGGACCGCGTTGTCCAGCATCTGGTCGGCAAGCAGCTTCTTCAGCCGACCATTCTCCGTCTCCAGCAGCTTGAGGCGTCGGGCGTCGGACACGTCCATGCCGCCGTACTTGGCCTTCCACTTGTAGAAGGTCGGCGAGCTGATCCCGTGCCGCCTGCACACCTCCGCCGTCGTCTCCCCGCGCTCCTGCTCGCCCAGGATCGCGATGATCTGCTCCTCGCTGAACCGGCTCTTCCGCATCGTCCGTCTCCTCTCTGACGGACTCTCGTTTCAAGTGAGGGACCACACGGGGCGCAGGTCATAGTCCCAAAGAGCCCGTGGCAACCCGCGCCGGACGTTTGCCGCGGTCTCGGCTACGGCACTGAACTGGACGTCGTCCGTCTCCTGGAAATCATGCCGCAGCCCAACCTACAAGTCCGTCAGCCGGTTCCCCGCGTTCTTGGCCAGGATCCCGCCCTTCGCGGTCGCTGCCATGTCCGTCCCCTCTGGTTAAGCAGGCGTCGCCGCTCCGTGGCTGATGTAGCCCGCAATGCGCGGCGCGCCTCTCGCGTAGCCTTGGGCGAGATCCGGAAGCGCGAACCCCGCGCGCCTGAGTTCACTCGGCACGTCACGGGTCAGATGGCAGCCGCCTGCGAGGGGGCCCCAGACCGGCTGCACGCGACGCTGCCAACGCCGCACGCCCTCGTCCGGCGCGAGCCCGTGCTCGGCGAACAGTAGCCTGCCACCGGGCCTCGTGACGCGCCGGATCTCCGACAGCGAGGCACCGAGGTTCGGCACGGTGCAGAGAGTGAAGGTGACGAGCACCGTGTCCACGCTCGCATCGGGCAGGGGGATCGCCTCGGCTCCCGCACGGACTGATTCGGCAGTGATTGCGCTCCGCCGCATCCGATCGTCGGCGAGACGGCTGATCGCCTCGTTCGGTTCCAACGCGAAGAGGCGGTCCACGCGGGACGCATCGTAGTGGGGCAGGTTGAGGCCCGAGCCGAAACCGACCTCAAGCACCGTGCCCCCCGCCTGGGGGACGACCGCCGCGCGGTAACGTTCGACCTGGCTCGCACCGCAGGCGAGGTTGACGAGGCGGGGCTCGACGTGACGCCCGTAGAACCCCATGCTCTTTACCTCACGACCCGATGTCCCGCTGGCAAAAGCCCGCTGGCCAATCGATCTTCCCGTCCGCATCGTAGGCCGACGAGGCGGGGGCGTAAACGTCCTTTCCCGTGGCGGTCACGAACTCCCAAACGAAGTTCAGGAGGAAGCCGAAGAGTGCGACAGTGACTTCGGGGATGTCGAAAACCGACCGTCTTGCTGTCATATCAGCCTCCTTCGACCGTCCGGTGGCCGCTTGCCTTCCAAGCCTTCATCGAGCCGAGATAGACGTCGACGTCGCTCCAGTCGTTCCGCAGCAGGACGGAGGCAGCGATCGTGGCACGCGCACCGCTTCCGCACATGACGGTGACGGGCGCGTTCTTCGCGAGGCTCTCTGCCGCGTCCGGCAGCTTACCGACATAGGCATGCTCGGCGCCTTCGACGTAGCCAGCCTCGAACTCGTCGACCGAGCGAACGTCGAGGAGCGTCCACCGATCGGGGCGCTGATCGACGCGCTCGCCAACAGCCTGTGTATCGATGAGGGGGACCGACGCGAACGCTCTGTCCTTCGTCGCGACCGGTACGATGCCCACGTGGTAGCCGGTGACGCGGTCGTAGCCGATGCGGGCTAGGGTCAGGGCGGACGCTGCTGCCTGATCGGCATCGCGTGCGACGAGGACGATGTCGCGATCCGCATTTAGGAACCAGCCTGCGAAGGCCGCCAGCATGTCCGAGGGAATGCAGTAGGCGCCAGGAACATGGGCACCCGCAAAGTCGGCGATGCCGCGCACGTCGACGAGCTGCGTGTTGCCGAGATCGAAGAGCGCGCCCGGCGAGACGGGCGGTGGAAGCAGTTTGCGCGGGCTGCGTCCGCCGCCCTCGGCGTTGAGCCGCTCCATGAGGCGGAAGTAGGGGGGCTGGTAGTGGTTCTCCGCGACCTTGGCGTCGATGAAGGCCTCGCGATCCTCGATCTTGAGGCGGGGGTTGTTCGCCCGCTCGTGGCCGAGCGTCGAGAACTCCCGGTCCGCCATGCCAGAGCCGCAGACCGAGCCCGCCCCGTGTGCGGGGTAGAGGATCGTCTGATCGCCAAGCCCTAGGATTTTCCGTAAGCTGTCGAAGAGGAGCCCCGCCACTTCCCGCTTCCGGTCGGGGTAGAAGTCGGTCCGTCCAACATCGCCGACGAACAATGCGTCGCCCGTGAAGACGCCGACGGCACCGTCGGGGTAGGACGGATCGTGAAGCGCGAAGGACAGGCTGTCGTCCGTATGGCCCGGCGTCTCCAACACTTCGATCCGCGCGTCGCCGACCGCGAAGCTGTCTCCCTCACGGGCGGTGTCCGCGTAGACGACCGGGCGCTCGGGGTTCGGACCGTGCCAGACTTTGGCGCCCGTCAAGCTTGCCAGGGCCGGCGCGCCGGAGACGAGGTCTTCGTTCCGGTGCGTCTCGAAGATGTGGACGATCCGCATGCCGTTCCGGCGGGCAAGGTCGAGATAGGCCTCGATATCGCGGCGCGGGTCGATGACCGCGGCCTCGCCCCCCGAACCGAGGAAGTAGGACAGGTGGGCGAGGCCATCGGACTTGATCTTCTCTAGGATCATCGGTGCATTCTCCTATCGTCTCGTCAGGATCGATACTGGCGTCAGCTGCCCAGGTCGGTGAGGCGCAGATAGGGCCGCTGCTCGTCCCAGCCCTGCGGAAACTTCTTCTTCGCCTCGTCCGGTGTAACGGAAGGCCGGATGATGACCTTGTCGCCAGGGCGCCAGTCGGCAGGGCAGGCCACTTCGGCACTGTCGGTCGTTTGCAGCGCGTCGAGCACGCGAAGGATCTCGTCGAAGTTCCGTCCGACGGTCATCGGATAGGTCATCATCAGGCGGATCTTCTTGTTCGGGTCGATGATGAAGACCGACCGCACGGCAGCTGTGTCGCTCTCGTTAGGGTGGATCATGTCGTAGAGCTTGGCGATCTTGCTGTCGGCATCGCCAATGATCGGGAAGCGCAGATCGGTGTTCTGCGTGTCGTTCACATCCTTGATCCATCCCTGATGTTCTTCGACCGTGTCCGTGGACAGGCCGATCGGCTTGCAGTTCCGACTTTCAAACTCGGCGGCAAGCTGGGCGGTTCGACCCATCTCGGTGGTGCAAACCGGTGTATAGTCGGCAGGGTGACTGAAGAAGAACGCCCACTGATCGCCGATCCAATCGTGAAAGCTGATCGGACCGGTGGTCGTCTCGACCTGGAAGTCAGGGGCGGTGTCGCCGATGCGTAGGGTCATGGTGTGTTTCCTTTCTAGGTTCGGTGATGCTTAGGCGGCCGACGGCGAGGCTTTGCGCTGCCTGGTGAACTGGTAGGCGAGGACGCCTCCGTAGAGACCGGCGAAGAAGACGAGGCCCTGTACCGGCGCCATCGGAAGAACTGCGACGGCAGGACCAGGGCAGAGCCCTGCTAGACCCCAGCCGATGCCGAAGAGCGTGGAGCCTAGGACCAAGTCGCGGGTGATCTCGGTCTTGTCCGGCATGTGGAACTGAGCCGCCAACGTAGGAGAGCCGCGTCGGAGGACGAGACGGTACCCGACAAGCGTCACGCCGAGCGCACCGCCCATGACGAGGGCGAGGCTCGGGTCCCAAGCGCCGAAGAGGTCCAAGAAGGCGACGACCTTGGCTGGGTTCGTCATGCCGGAGACAATAAGGCCGCCGCCGAAGAAGCTACCGATGAGGAAGGCGGTAAGGAGCTGGCGCATGTCAGCCCCCGATCAGGTGGCGGATGAGCGCGACGGTCACGAAACCTGCGCCCATGAACGTCAGGACGGCCACGAGCGAACGCTTTGACAGCCGCGCCAGCCCGCACACGCCGTGACCGCTCGTGCATCCTGAGCCCAACCTCGTGCCGAAGCCTACAAGGGCGCCCGCGAGGAGGAGGAGAGGTAAGCCTGCTACGAAGCCAAGGTCCGGAACCGTGCCTGTCGCAGTCAGTACCGCGCTGGGTGCCAGCAAGCCCGCGAGGAAAGCAAGCGGCCAACCCCGATCGGCGCTGTCCCTTCCGAGGCCCCCGGCAATGATGCCGCTGATCCCGGCGATCCGCCCTAGCGACAGCATCAGCAGCACGGCAGCTAGGCCGATCATCGACCCGCCGATAAGCCCGCTGACGGGCGTGAACGTCGTTTCCATCATTCGGCTCCTCGAAACTTGACGCTTACGTAGAGCGGCGACTATGTAACGGCAACCACCCAGCTGAGGACCGCATGTTCGACGGAGACATTAGGGAGCCGACGCCAATCGCCCGGCTCGACGAGCCCGCGCCGCGCTTCGAGGCGCGCAGCACGACCGGGACCGTTCGTTTAGACGATCATCGCGGTCGCTGGATCATGCTTTTCGCCCACCCGGCGGACTTCACGCCGGTATGTACGTCTGAGTTCGTCGCGCTCGCGCGGGCGTCGGGCAATTTCCAAGCCATTGGTTGCGACCTGATCGGTTTGTCCGTGGACAGCGTTTACGCCCACCTCGCATGGTTGGAGCGGATCGAAGCCGACTTTGGCATACGCCCGGCCTTCCCGCTGATCGAGGACCCCTCCCTCGCGATCTCCCGCGCGTATGGGATGGTCCATCCGGGCGCGAGTACGACGGCCACGGTGCGGTCCGTGTTCGTCATCGATCCTGACGGCGTTTTGCGGGCGATGGTCCACTATCCCATAAACGTCGGGCGCTCGGTCGGTGAGCTTCTGCGCCTCGTCAAAGCGTTGCAGGCGACTGCTGACGGAAGAGGCGTCGCCGGTGAGGGGTGGCAGGAGGGAGACCCGCTGCTGACGCCCGCACCCGATACGGCGAGGGCTTTGTCTTCTGCAAAGGGCAGCAGCTGGTACGCTGGGGGCGCGTCGTGAGCACCGACGTTCTCGTGCGCCCAGACGAAATCGAAGCGCGCGCAGAGGAAGCCGCAGCGCTGCTCAAGGCGCTCGCCAATCCGCAGCGACTTCGCCTGGCTTGCGAGCTCGTCGAGGGCGAACGCGGCGTCGGCGAACTCGAAGAGCTGACAGGCATACGTCAGCCGACGCTGTCCAAGGAACTCGGCAAGCTGCGCGAAGTTGGGCTGATCGAGGGTCGCCGCGAGGCGAAGGCCGTTTTCTACTCCCTCGTGGAGCCGCGGGTTGTCGTCATCCTGGCCGCTCTCTGCGGTCGGGGCTTGCCGCCAGCGCCGCCCCCGCCGCGGCGCGATGCAGTCCGCGAGCAGGGCAGCATCTTCGCTCGAATACTTCCGAACACGAACTGACAGGAGCTGAACCCGTGTCAGCGACGACCATTCCCTCGCTTCCCGCGGCCGTAGAAGATTACGACTTCGGCAAGCCCGCCGTCGAAGCCTTCTTCGACGAGCCGACGAACACGGTCTCTTACGTCGTCTACGACGCCGATGCGAAGAGGGGCGTCGTCATCGACAGCCTACTCGACTTCGACGCGAAGGGTGGGCGGACGACGACGGAGAGCGCGGACAAGATCTTGGACTTCATCGCCGCGAAGCGGCTTGAGATCGACCTGATCCTGGAGACGCACGTCCACGCGGATCACCTCTCCGCTGCGCCCTATCTGAAAGAAAGGCTCGGCGGGCGGATCGCCATCGGCTCGCACATCCGGCAAGTGCAGTACGTCTTCGGCAAAGTCTTCAACGCCGGCACCGCGTTCCAGCGCGACGGCAGCCAGTTCGACGTGCTTTTCGAAGACGGCGATACCTTCGCGGTCGGCGCTTTCCAAGGGGTCGCGATCCACACGCCCGGTCACACGCCCGCTTGCATGTCCTACCTGATCGGCGACGCGCTGTTCGTCGGCGACACGATCTTCATGCCGGACTTCGGCTCGGCGCGGGCGGACTTCCCTGGCGGTGATGCGAGGACCCTCTACCGCTCGATCCGCAGGCTGTTCCAGCTGCCGGACGAGACGCGGATGTTCCTCTGTCACGACTACAAGGCGAAGGGCCGCGACCACTACGCTTGGGAGACGACGGTCGGCCAGCAAAAGCGCGAGAACATCCACGTTCGCGGCGGCGTCACGGAGGAGGAGTTCGTCAAGATGCGGACGGAACGCGACGCGACGCTGTCCATGCCCATGCTCATCTTGCCGTCCGTGCAAGTGAACATGAACGCAGGACACCTGCCGGACCCCGAGGACAACGGGCAGCAGTATCTCAAGATCCCGTTGAACGCACTCTGAGGGGATGAGTGTGGTGCTGGGGCAGGCAAGGCGACGGGATGTCCTGCCGATCCTGGGGTGGGCGCGTCAGTACCGCGCGCAGACACTGGCGAATGACAGCCTCGCCGCCGTCATCGTCACGATCATGCTCATCCCGCAATCGCTCGCCTACGCGCTCTTGGCGGGCCTGCCGCCGGTGGTCGGGCTCTACGCCTCTATCCTGCCGCTGATCGCCTATGCCCTCTTCGGCACCAGTCGCACGCTGGCGGTCGGTCCGGTGGCAGTCGTCTCGCTAATGACCGCCGCAGCCGTGGGGCAGGTCGCCGAGCAGGGGACTGCCGGGTACTTGGCCGCCGCGATCATGTTGGCGCTTCTTTCCGGCGGCATCCTCGTCCTCATGGGACTCTTCCGGCTGGGCTTCCTCGCCAACTTCCTTAGCCACCCGGTCATCTCGGGCTTCATCACCGCGTCGGGCATCATCATCGCGGCGAGCCAACTCAAGCACATCCTCGGTGTCCCCGCCGAAGGCGACAACCTGCTCGAAGTCGCCTCGTCACTCTTGGCCCATCTCGGCCAGATCAACGGACCGACCGTCATCATCGGGGTGACTGCGACGGCCTTCCTCTTCTGGGTCCGCGAGGGCCTCGCGCCGCTCCTCGAACGCGCAGGGCTCCCGAACCGCGCAGCGGCAATGACCGCGAAGGCGGGGCCGGTTCTGGCCGTCGCCGTTACCATCGCCTTCACCGCCGCGTTGCGCCTTGACGAGCAGGGCGTCGCCATCGTCGGCGACGTGCCCGGCAGCTTGCCGCCGCTCGCCGTGCCTGCTTTCGATTTGGGCCTCGTCCAGGAACTGATCGGGCCCGCACTCCTCATCTCGATCATCGGCTTCGTCGAATCGATCTCGATCGCGCAGACGCTCGCAGCGAAGCGGCGCCAACGGATCGATCCGGACCAGGAGCTGATCGCGCTCGGCGCCGCAAACCTCGCGAGCGGCTTCTCTTCTGGCTACCCGGTCACGGGCGGCTTCGCGCGATCGGCCGTCAACTTCGATGCGGGCGCGGAGACTCCGGCTGCCGGCGCCTTCACGGCCGTCGGCATCGCGCTCGCCGCGCTGTTCCTTACGCCGCTGCTGACCTTCCTGCCGAAGGCGACGCTCGCTGCGACCATCATCGTCGCAGTTCTGTCCCTCGTGAACATCAGCACGGTCCGGGAGACCTTCCGCTACTCGAAAGCGGACGCGGCCGCGATGATCGCGACGATCCTGGTCACGCTAGGGGCGGGAGTCGAGGCCGGGGTCGTCACCGGCGTAGTCCTTTCGATCCTGTTGTTCCTCTACGCGACGAGCCGTCCTCACATGGCTATCGTCGGCCTGGTCCCGGGCACAGAGCACTTCCGGAACATAGACCGCCACGAGGTCCGCTGCGGCCAGAGAGTCCTGACTCTCCGCGTCGATGAAAGCCTCTACTTCGCCAACGCCCGCGGGCTGGAAGACACGATCTACGACCTTGTCGCCGCCAACCCGAACATCGAGCACTTCGTCCTGATGTGCCCCGCCGTGAATGCGATCGACGCAAGCGCCCTGGAAAGCCTCGAAGCGATCAACGCGCGGCTGCGCGATGCCGACGTCACCTTTCACCTGTCGGAAGTGAAGGGGCCGGTCATGGACCGTCTCGAACGGTCCCATTTCCTGAAGAATCTGACGGGGAATGTCTTTCTGAGCCAGTTTGAAGCGATGAAGCGCCTCGAACACGAGGCGGTGATCATTCCCCAAGGCACTCTGGAAAAGTCTTATCGTCATGACAGTTCGTATGCGAAAGCCACCGAGACGGGAAAATACGATGTAATGAATTCGGAATGATATAAGCAAACATTCGCAGTAATAGAATACATATATGTTTTAGAAACGTATAACAGCACTGCGAAAGAGGGGTCGTGAAGAAATCGGATTGGACGCGAGAGGGGTCTTGCATGCCGAAAAGCGCTTCGAGGGCCGAGAACCAAGCAGGCTTGATAGGCGTTTCTGCAGTGATGCGAACGGAGATGACATGACGATAGTGAGAGATCCTGCGCCAGACGCTACTTTCGCTCTGCTGCGCGACGGCTACGAGTTCGTTTCCAATCGTGCGAAACGTTTCGGTACCGACGCCTTCGAGACGAGGCTGACACTGCGTCCCGTCGTCTGCACGGTCGGTCGCGAAGCGGCGGAAATGTTCTACCACTCCGGACGCTTCACCCGCCAGGGCGCGATGCCCGTCACCGCACTCACGCTCCTGCAGGACCGCGGCAGCGTGCAGGCGCTGGACGGCGAGGACCATCGGGTCCGCAAGGCCACGTGGATGCGAATGGCCGCATCGGATGAAGCCGTGGAAGATCTAAGCACGAGGTTCCGCGTGTGTTTGCGAGATCGGATGGCCAAGTGGAGCGAGGCGCCGACCGTTCTTCACAGCCAAGCACGCAGCGCGTTGGCAGAAGCCGCATGCGGGTGGGCTGGCGTTACGAGTGACGAGGCTTCCCTGCGCAAGCGCGTGGCCGAGCTCGGCGCCATGATAGACGGCGCCGGGTCTATCGGTTTCGCACAAGTCAAGGGTCAGGTTCTGCGGCAGCGCGGGGAGCGGTGGGCGCGCCGTGTCATGGCGAGTGCGCTGAAGGATCCCACTTCCGTCCCGCCCGGTTCCCCGGTACGAATGCTTGCTGAACATAGGGACGCGGATGGGAAACGTCTCGACGTCCCGTCCGCCGCCGTGGAACTCTTGAACGTGCTTCGACCGGTCGTCGCTGTCGCGCGCTACGTCGTCTTTGCGGCTCTCGCCCTCCACCAGCACCCCCAGTGGCGTGGGCGGTTGAAGGACGATGCAGCGCTCGTCCGTCCCTTCGTTCAGGAAGTCCGGCGGCTGTCGCCCTTCTTCCCGTTGATCGGCGGGCGTGTCTTAGAGCCCTTCAGTTGGCGGGGCCGCCGCTTCGACGAAGGAGATTGGGTCGTTCTCGACATCTACGGCACGAACCGCGATCCGCTCGTGTGGGAGGAGCCTGAAGTGTTCAACCCAGAGCGCTTCATTTCCCGCGAGCCCAACGCCTATGCGATGGCGCCTCAGGGCGCGGGATCTTATCAAGCTGGCCACCGCTGCCCGGGAGAACGTGCAACCGTTGCTCTGATCGAGGAGGCCGCAAGCGCGCTTGTGCGTGTCGAATATGAAGTTCCGCCCCAAGATCTCAGTATCAGCCTGACGAAGATGCCAACTCTACCCAAGAGCGGGTTCGTCGTACTGGGTTCTAAAACCGCGAGCCACGCGGTCTCTTGAAGGCGATCGTGAATTCCGCTCTTCATCTGAAAGACAGCAATGACGTGTGCGCTTTTCAAATCGTCTCGTGCAAGGTTCTCGCTACGTCACCTTTTCTACTCGATGTGATGCGCGTCTTCTGGGTGGGTAGCTAGTAGACAACGTTGAGCGGAACCGCACAACGATACCACGAGAGGAGTGATGTAATGATCAGTAGGCGATTATTAATCGAAAGTGCTGCCATGGGCGTGGGGGGCGTCGCGGTAGCCGGTTTCAGTGCGCAACTCCTTCGTGAAAGCAGCGAAGCTAGGAGTCTGTCGAAACCCAGAGCTACTCCTCTCAGAGTACCGGATCTCTATGCAGGTGAGCTCCGAGGTGGTCGGCGGAGCTTCGATC
>NZ_JPHU01000022.1 GCF_000733125.1 Parvularcula oceani
GGCCGAAGTAGAGAAGCTTGCTTTCTTCATCACCGAATAAAAGTGGGCTGAACAAAATTACCGCAAATGGAACAACAATCTATAAACCTCGTCGAATAACCTTGCGTGCTATTCTATAGCGAGTTCTCACTAATCTCGACCCTCAATTCCGCGCTGGCGTTCTTCGGGAATAACGGCATCGACGACCTGTCCGGCGGCAACAGCAGAGCCGACCGTACCCAGCGCCCCTTCTCCGCCCAGCGCCGCCAGCACCCTGTGCGTCATATGTGATCAGACAAGCAAGGACCGAAGTTCCTCTCGGCACGAACAATCGAACCTTCTCTACGGAGCAACTGCCCTCCCGGCCAACAGACCGGAGCTACCTCTGGTCAAGAAGCGAAAGGGATAACTATCCGGAATCCCTACCTTAAAATATATCCGTGTCGGTTACGAAAGAACGATAGGCCTCGTCGAACGCAGCGCTCTTTGAACGGGAGATAGCAAACCAGGTGAACCTGACAATCCAGACAATTGGAAACCAGAATGCGAAGTACCAAAGAGTGGCAGGAGAAAAGATTATCTCAAACGCTCTGATTCCCTCGTAATGGGCCAAGGGCGACCATGAGGCCATGAAAACGCTCGAGAAAAAGATGCGGGTCATATCGCTGCGAAGGAAACGGAAAACATCTATCAACTTCACTAATCCATCTCGCGTTGTGCGTCATCGAAAGTCGTATCCACCGCAACAGACGGTAAAGCCTTCACCCGCAGTGATCGCATAAAAAACGGAATTCACAACTACACCAACCGCAGCGCCAACGACCGCACCCCGAACACCGAACTCTCCCGTCGGATCGGTCATATTCACGGGATCGCTCTCGACATACGCGTACCGGTTGAAGCAGCCGGGCCGCGCTCGGCGAAGAGGTCCGCGAGCGTCGCCAGGACGTCCCGCATGTGATCGATCGCGACGCGTCAGCGAGCGGGGCCGAGAACTTTCCCCGGTCCACCTCCTCGAGGATCATCTTGTCGAGCGCCAGGTCCGACACCGCCCGCCGCAGCCGCTGGTTCTCCCGCCCGAGCTCTTTCAGGCGCCTCGCCTGATCGGTCTTCATGCCGCCGTACTCCCGGCGCCGCCGCTAATAGGTCTGCTCCGTAACCCCGTCGCCCTCGCCGCCTGCGGCGTCGTCTGACCCCGCGCAATCAGGACCTCCGGCTCACGCAGCTTGCCGGTGATCTCCTCGGGGCTGTGCCGTTTGCGTCCCATAACCCGCTCCTTCCAAGCGCTGTCCGAACATACAGTCCGGACCACTCAGAAGGGGGCCGGTCATGCGGAATCAACGCACCCGGACAACGTCAACCGATGATGGGCATAGCTCCCAGCCTCCGGACCAGACCACCGGACAGAGGCGCCTCATCTGAGGCAGGCTCTCCTGCTCACCCTTCTCGAAGATCATCTTTCCTGATAGGGTTTCTGCGACGGTAACCACAGATGCACCAGCCGGATCACGGGATTGGCAGCTTGCGTCAGGAAACGACACCTCCAGCGAAAATTGGTCTGCTGCCTGTGCTTCGTACCGAAACCGCCCAGCGCTTGGCCGACCTCGTCTTCCTTGGCGTTCTCGCGGTGGTGGCCGGCATGGCAGGTGTCCGATACGTCCTGCCCTATCTGACCGAAGGGGTGACCTTCACCTTCAGGCAGGACAACTTCTTCAGCTATTCGAGCGGGATGGTCCGCCGCGCCTTGCCTGGCGAGATCATTTACCGGCTCGACCTTCTCACCGGGGTCGGGCCGCAGATCTTCACTGGCATGATGCTGACCTTATGGCTTTTCTTTCTGGGCCTTACGACGTTCCACTTTCGGCGCACAGCGACGCCTCTCGAGCAGATTTTCGTCTATCTATCCTCCTTCTACCTCCTACATAGTATTGACGCAGAAATTTTTATTCTCCTTCCGTTCCTCGGCATTCTGTTCTTCAGAGGGAGCGCTGCCGCCTACGGCGTTCTCGGGACGATCGTGCTCGCCGGGCTGATCCGAGAGGTAACCTTCCTCCTTTTCGCACCCGTATTGCTGGGCTTCCTTCTCTCGAAGCGATGGCCGCTCGTCCTATCCACCCTCGTCGTGATCGGAGCGGCGGCCTGGCTTCTCGTCTTCTACTCGCCTTTGTCGAGCTACGCGCTCGAATTCGAGTATTGGCCGGATCGCGGCATCAGCAGGCTCGTAGAGACCAACCTCTACAGCTTCGTCCACCGCCCGCTGGGAAACGTGCTGACGATGCACGTCACCTGGATCTCCGACAACATTCTGATCATCGCTCCGGCACTGATTTTCTTCTTTGGCTACGCTGCCATGCTCATTCACCACAGGAGAGGGTCGCCGGCTCTCGTCCTGATGTTCTTCGGCACTGTCAGCGTGCTCTATGTCTTGACCTTCGATCATGGACGCTACTTCTACATCCTCTTTATGTTCCTTGTTCTCATGACGACGAACAGAGGACGGACCTATTTCGAAGCGATCGCCTGGCAGCCGCCGCCGCTCAGTTGGCTCGGGGCCCTCCTCGACAAGAGCAATGACCGGGCGCGGAGCGTGACGGCGCTGCTCTTCGCGCTTGCTCCCTCGGGCGAGTGGGTCGGCACCTATCAACCACTTCCTCGGGCGGTACGGGTCGCGCTGAGAGCGGCTGGACTAGCTTGACCGGCGCCAGCGAGTATCCCCCTCCGTCCGATCGCCCTGTTTCGCAGGAGGGCGAGAGCATGGAGCAGCGCCTTTCGGGGGATGAGCCGCTCTTCGTCGACCTCGATGGGGCACTCCTCGAAGGAAGCCGGTTCTGGGAGGCTTTCGTCCAGGAGCTGAAGACACGCCCTCTGTTCGCGATCGGCACCCTTCTCCGAGGGCCCGGTGGACGCACGGCCCTCATGGAGGCCGTGACGAGCGAGGGCAGCTTCGAGCCGGCAAGATGCCACTATAACCCGGAGGTCGTCGCATTCGCGCGCGCGCAGGCAGAACACCGACCGGTTCTCCTCATCACGAAGGGTTCCGCTTCCGTCGCAGAAGCGGTCGCGGGCTATCACGGCTTCTTCTCCGGCACGGTCGCAACCGAGCCAGGGCCGGAGGCCATGCTATGCGCGATCCAGCGCAGTTCGCGCGGCGACAGGTTCGACTATATCGGCGCCTATCCCGAAGGCAGGCCGATCTGGCAGGCAGTGGGCCGAGCATATGCCGTGCTGCCGGCAGGCCGCCGCGCACGCGCCGATGCGGACGACCCGCCGATCGGGCAGACTTTCACCCGCTGCGCCGCCACGCCGCAGGACCACCTCTCGGCGATGCGCCTCCACCAGTGGGTGAAGAACCTTCTCATCTTCGTGCCGGCGCTTTTGAGCCACCGGATCCTGGAACCCGGCGTTCTCGTTTCCTCGATCGGCGCCTTCCTCGCCTTCTCCCTTCTCGCTTCGGCAACCTATATCCTCAACGACATCCTCGATATCGCGAGCGACAGGACATCGCCGCACAAAAAGAACCGACCGCTCGCCGCCTGCCGCATGTCCATTCCGCGAGCGGCAGGGTTCGCCGCCTCTCTGCTTGCGAGCGGGGTGCTCGTGGCAGGTCTCCTCACGCCGCCCCTCACACTGCCTTTTCTCGCCGGCTATATCGCCATCACGCTCGCCTACTCCTTGAGCTTCAAACGGCGCGCCATCCTCGATGTCGTGACACTGGCCGTCCTCTACGGCTACCGCATCGCCGTCGGCGGCGCCGCAACGGGCATACCTGTCTCCGACTGGCTGATTGCCTTCTCTATTTTCTTCTTCCTCGGGCTCGCCCTGGTCAAACGCTTTTCGGAGGTCGAGGAGCTGGCGGCACAGCCAGGAAGGGCTGTCGCCGGCCGCGCCTATTCCGGCGCGGACACCCAAGTCATCGGATCAATTGGAATTGTCTCCAGCTTCACGTCGGTGCTGGTGATGGCTCTTTACATCACCTCGCCCGCTGTGGCGGCCCAATATCAGAACCCGCGAATACTCTGGTTCGTCTGCCTGATCCTCATCTACTGGATATCCCATATCTGGCTCCATGCCTGGCGGAGCGAGATCCGGGGAGATCCGATCGTCTATGCGCTCAGGGACAAGACCAGCTACGCCTGCGGTGCGTTCGCCGGAACGAGCGTGCTGCTGGCGCTGGTCTGAGCTGGGAACCGGCCGGCCCCCTTCCGAGTGGTCCGGACGTTACGTTCGCATCGCGCTTGGATGAGGCGCTTGGGTCTGGTGGCCCGCTCCCAGGCTTAGTTTCCGGGGGCTGATGATCCTATCGTCCCACACGGTTGCCCGGTCTGCAAAGCGTATTGGGCAGGGGGCAGGTTGCCGAGAGCCATGTGAGGCCGGCTCTCGTTGTAGTCGACCCGCCAGCTCTCGATCTGGGCGTTGTCGGTCGGCGGCGCAGGGCGCGAGTAAAGAATACAGGGCTCGATCAGTACGGCCGCTCCGGCACCGCATCCTTCCCGGAAAGACACTTCCCGCCAGCTGCCGTCGAGATCCTGATCGAAGCTTTCCTGATCCAGCGCGAGACAGGTCTCCAGCGCCTCTGCATCCACGCCGCACTGTTCGAGAGCCTGCCGATCGGCCGGCGACAAGAGGCTTAGAACCGAGACGGCGGCGGCGAAGGGCCGGCCATCCCGTAACGCTTCCTTAAAGGCCTCTATCTAGGGTTGTGGTCACGATCAGTCCTGCCGCTGCACATCCGGCAGCGAAGTATGGGAGCCGTCATGCCGCTCGTTCTGCCACAACCTCCAGAAGAGTCCGATGCCGCCGCAGGGCGGGCCGATGAGGGGCAGGGGCTTCGCCTCGCGCCCCTGCTCGACACGCCGCACGCGCCGCTCCTCGCGCAGGAGATTCTCGGCCGCCAGGGGGCGGCGCTGACGCTCGATGCGGGCGCGGTGGAGCTTCTGGGCGGCCGCTGCGCCGAGGTGCTTCTCGCCGCCGCGAAACAGTGGCGGGAGGATGGCGCGCCCTTCCGCCTGCGAGGCCCGTCCGAGGCGTTCAGGCGGGATTGCGGGCTGCTCGGCCTGCCCGACGCCGCTCTGGGACTGGAGGCCTGACCATGCGGAAGACCGTTCTCGCGATCGACGATTCCCGCACCATGCGCGACATGCTCCGCGTCGCGCTGACCGCGGAAGGCTTCGACGTCCAGCTGGCCGAAGACGGCATAGACGGCCTCGAGAAGCTGCGGCATGTCCAGCCGGCCGTGGTCATCACCGACATCAACATGCCGCGCCTGGACGGCTTCGGCGTGATCGACGGCGTGCGCAGCGACGAGCGCTTCCGCCGCACCCCCGTCCTCGTACTGACGACCGAGAGCGCGGCCGAGCTGAAGCAGCGCGCCAAGGCCGCGGGCGCGACGGGGTGGATCGTCAAGCCCTTCGAGCGGACCAAGCTCGTCTCGGTCCTCAACCGGCTCGTCGCCTGAGGGAGCTTTCGTCATGGATCCGATGGAAGAGATTCGGCAGACCTTCTTCATCGAATGCGAGGAGCTGCTCGAGAACCTCGAATCCGGCCTCCTCGCCATGAATGAGGGCGAAGCGGACGAGGAGACCGTCAACAGCGTCTTCCGCGCGGTGCATTCGATCAAGGGCGGCGCGGGCGCCTTCGCGCTCGAGAACCTCGTCGCCTTCGCCCACAAGTTCGAGACCACGCTCGACGAGGTGCGCGCGGGCCGCCTTGAGCCGTCGGCGGAGGTGATGAACGTCTTCCTGCGCTCCGCAGACGTCCTTTCGGACCTCGTGACGGCCGCGCAGGAGGGGGCCGACACCCCCTCGGAGGCCGCCGACGGCCTGATCGGCGAGCTCCTGGCGCTGATCGGCGCCGAGCCCGAGCCCGCCGGAAAGGCCGAAGGCGGCGACGTCGCCTTCTCGCCCATGCCGCTCGCCCTCGGCGATGCCGATGACGCGCCCGATTTCGCACCCCAGCCTCTGGACCTGCCCGATCTCGGCGCGGCGGCGCCCGCCGGGCATGCCGTGCATTTCCGTCCCCATCCCCGCCTCTACGAGCTGGGCAGCGAGCCCGTGCTCCTGATCAGGGCCCTGAGCGATCTCGGAGAGGTGAGCGCGCGGGCCGAGACGGGCGCCGTCCCGCGCCTCGACGCCTTCGACTGGGAGAAGACCTATCTGTCGCTCGATCTGCGCATGGAGGGCGCGCCGGGCGCCGAGGCGATCGAGGAGGTCTTCGAATTCGTCGACGGCGAATGCGACCTGAAGATCGAGGACGCCGACGACCCTTCGGGAGGCCCGTCCGGCGGGGACCCGCTTCCTCCCGGCCCGCCCCCCGCCGATGAGAGCCCCCCGCCCGCATCTCCTCCGCCTGCGGAGCCCGCGCCCTTGCCGCCGACCGCGTCGCAGGCCGCCCCCGCCGAGCCCGCGGGACAGAAGAAGCCCGCGCCGGGGGCCGGCGCCCGCAGCACGGTCCGCGTGGATCTCGACCGGGTCGACCGGCTGGTCAATCTGATCGGCGAGCTCGTCATCAGCCAGGCCGCCATCGCGCAATGCGTCGAGAACCCCGACGCGCAGGCGGGCGCCCATTCCTCCAACGCCCTCGAGGAGTTCAAGCAGCTCACCCGCGAGATCCAGGACAGCGTCATGGCGATCCGGACCCAGCCGGTGAAGCCGCTTTTCCAGCGCATGCAGAGGATCGTGCGCGAAGCGGCGGCGGCGACCGGCAAGTCGGTGCGCCTGAAGACCGAGGGCGAGACGACCGAGGTCGACAAGACGGTGATCGAGCGCCTCGCCGACCCCCTCACCCACATGATCCGCAATGCGGTCGATCACGGCCTCGAAGGCCCCGGGAAGCGGCTTGAGGCCGGCAAGGACGAGGAAGGAACGGTCTGCCTGAACGCCGCCCACCAGTCCGGGCGGGTGGTGATTGAGATTTCCGATGACGGAGCGGGCATCAACCGCGAGCGGGTGCGGGCCATCGCCGTCGACAAGGGCCTGATCCACGAAAACGCGCCGCTGTCGGATGCCGAGATCGACAATCTTCTCTTCGCGCCGGGCTTTTCGACGGCCAAGGAGGTGTCGAACCTGTCCGGGCGCGGCGTCGGCATGGATGTGGTGAAGCGAGCGATCCAGGCGCTCGGCGGCCGCATCTCCATCGCCTCCCAGCCGGGGCGGGGCACGACCTTCTCGATCAGCCTGCCGCTGACGCTCGCCGTCCTGGACGGCATGGTCGTCACCGTCGAGGGCCACACCGTCGTGGTCCCGCTGACCGCCATCGTCGAGACCCTCAAGCCCCTGCCCGAACAGATCCACCGCGTCGGGGGCGAAAGCCCCGTCATCGCGATCCGCGACAGCTTCATCCCCATCGTCGATCTGGGCGTGCGCTTCGGCTACCGCTCTCCGGTGCGGGATCTCGACCAGCACGTCATCCTGCTGATCGAGACCGAGGAGACCTCGCGCGCCGCGCTGATCGTCGACCGCATCGTCGATCAGCGCCAGGTCGTCATCAAGAGCCTCGAGGAAAATTACGGCCATGTGCCCGGCGTCGCCGCCGCCACGATCCTCGGCAATGGGCAGATCGCTCTCATTCTCGACACGGACGACCTCGTCGCCCGCACCGCCCCCGCGCCGGCCATAGCCGCCGTCGCCTAGCCCTCGGAGTTTCCCATGAGCAATGGCACGCCTGCCGCCGAGGGCGCCGATCGCGAGATCGTCGCCTTCCGCATCGCCGATCAGGAATACGGCATCGACATCATGACCGTCCGCGAGATCCGCGGCTGGACGGCCGCGACGCCGCTGCCCCAGGCGCCGAGCTATGTGCGCGGCGTCATCAACCTTCGGGGCGCGGTGCTGCCGGTGGTGGATCTGGGCACCCGCTTCGGCATGCCCCCGCGCGAGGAATCGAGCCGAAGCGTGATCATCGTCGTCCAGGCCGGGACGCAGCTCGTCGGCCTGATCGTCGATGCCGTCGCCGATATCCTCAGCATCTCCCACGACCATCTGCAGCCGACGCCGCAGGTCGCCTCCGAAGCCGCGCAGGCCTTCGTGGAAAGCGTCGCGGCCGTGGACGAGCGGATGATCCAGCTCATCCGCCTTCAGGAGGTCTTCGGCCATGACGCCGCTCAGGCAGCCTGACGCCCAGGGCGCGGCGGCCGGAAACCCGCTCCTGCGGGGCGAGGTCGAACTCGGCGAGGCCCATTTCGCGCGCATCGCCGCCGTGGCCAAGCGGGAGGCGGGGCTGCACCTGCCGCTGGCCAAGGGCACGCTGGTCCGCTCCCGCCTCACCAAGCGCCTGCGGGTGCTCGGGCTGACCAGCTTCGACGATTATTGCCGCCTGATCGAATCCGAGGACGGCAAGGCCGAATTCGAGGGCATGATCGAAGCGCTCACGACCAATGTGACGAGCTTCTTCCGCGAGAGCCACCATTTCGACGACCTGCGCGAAAGGGTGCTCCCGCGCCTCGCCGACACCGCCCGCAAGGGCGGGCGCGTGCGCCTGTGGTCCGCCGGATGCTCGACCGGCGCCGAGCCCTACAGCATCGCGCTGTGCCTGCTCGAAGCCCTGCCGCAGGCGGGCGAGCTCGACGTGAAGATCCTGGCGACCGACATCGACCGCAAGGCGCTGGCCCAGGCCTCCGCCGGCGTCTATCCCGCCGATGCGGTGGAAGGCGCGGTGCCCGCCCCGATGCGCCGGCACATCCTGTCCGCGGAGGGCGGCCGGGCCCGGATGTCCGACGCCGTGAAGGGGCTCGTGACGGTGCGCATGCTGAACTTCACCAAGCCCTGGCCGGTCAAGGGCCGGTTCGACGTGATCTTCTGCCGCAACGTCGTCATCTATTTCGACAACGACCTGACCCAGCGCGTCTGGAGCGGCTTCGCGCGGCTCATCCCGACCGGCGGGCGCCTCTTCGTCGGCCATTCCGAACGCGTCACCGGCGCCGCCGCCAGCCTTTTCACCGGATGCGGCGTGACCAGCTACGAGCGCAGCTAGCCTTACCCGTTATTAGTTCTTGTACTGATAGTATATCCTGCAACCTCGGAGTACCCAATGGCTCTCAAAGACAGCCTGCGCATCCTGATCGTCGACGACATGTCCGTCAGCCGGGGCCTCGTGACCCAGGCGCTCGACCAGATCGGGCTCAAGCAATATGATTGGTGCAAGGACGGTCAGTCCGCCCTCACCTCGGTGGTCAACCGGCCGGTGCATCTCGTCATCTCGGATTACGAGATGCCCAAGATGAACGGGCTCGACCTCCTCGAATCCCTGCGGCAGCACAAGACCACCGCGCGGATCGGCTTCATCCTGCTGACGGGCAGCGCCGACCCGGCGGTCATCAGCCGGGGCAGCAAGCTCGGCATGAACAACTATCTCAAAAAGCCCTTCAGCGTGCCGCAGCTGCAAAAATGCATCGAAGCGGTCGTCGGCCGGCTGTGACGCCCTGCCCCGAGGAACAGGAGGCGGGCAGCCCCGTCGTCCTGCGCGATGCGCTGGAGCGGGTGGCCGAAGAGCTCGCCCGCCTCTTCGCGCAATGCCTGTCCCTCCAGGAGGCCGTCGGCGCCCATGCCGGCGGCCTCGAGGACACGCTGGCCCGCCGCCTCCAGGAACTCGACGAGGTCACCCAGATCGTCGGCGCCCTCGCCGGCCATGTCGGCCGCCTCTCCGAAGGAAAGCTGGGCCCGGTGCTCTTCGATCCGGCCGAACTCGGCCGGGGCCTGGCGCCGAGCGACCTTGCGGCGCGCCTCCTGAGGGGCGCGCGGGCCGAGGCGGCGGCGGATGCGGGCGAGGTGGACCTCTTCTGAACCGCCGGCGTCCCGAAGGACGCCGGACGGTCTGTCAGAGCAGGACAGCGCGCTTCAGAACAGCTCGATCTCGCCGCCCGCGGGCAGGGGCGGCGGCGGCGTGCGCACGGCCGGTTCGGCCTCGGCCCGGTTGACGAAGCGCTGGCGCGCGCGGCCGCTCGCGGGCCAGAACTGCACGCGCCGGGCCTTGGTGCCCCCGAGGCTTTCGGAGATGACCGGGATCCCCTCATGCTCGAAGAAGGCGCGGGCGAAGGCCGCATTGGCCGATCCGACATCGGACAGTCCGTCGATCATTCTCGCCCCGCCGAACAGCTTGACCCGCAGGCGCCCCTTCACCGCGCCCTTTCTGAGGAGCGCGTTGATGAGAAGCTCCATCAGGTGGACGCCATAGCTGTCCGCCCCTTCGCGCGGGGGCAGGAGGAGGTGGTTCATCCCGCCCATGCCGCCCTGCTCGTCCCAGGCGCAGGCGGCGACGCAGGAGCCGAGGACGGTGGTGAAATAGGTTCCGCCACCCGCGCAGACCTCCACCTTGCCCTGCGGCACGTAGACGGATCGCGCGGGGGTCATGCCGGCTGCGCCCCGGCGGCGGTCAGGATGCGGCTGGCGATGCGCGGCAGGGGCGTGCCCCTGTCGGCGGCGCCCATCTCGATCGCGGCACGCGGCATGCCGTAGACGACGCTCGTCTCCTCGTCCTGTGCCAGCGTCTCAGCCCCGGCATCGCGAAGGCGGCGCAGGCCGGCCGCCCCGTCCTGCCCCATCCCGGTCAGAAGAGCGCCGATCACCCGCGGCCCCAGCTCGACGAGGGAGCCGAACAGGCAGTCCACGGACGGCCTGTGGCCGCTGACGGGTTCGCCGGCGCGCAGCCGGCAGGTCAGGCGCTGACGGCCCTGGACCTCCATATGGGCGTGCGTGCCGGGCGCGAGCAGGATCGTTCCGGCCTCCAGGGGAGCGCGGTCCTGCGCTTCGGCGACGCGGGGCGCGCAGTTCTCGTTCAGGCGCTGGGCGAAGCTCGCCGTGAAGCCGCCGGGCATGTGCTGGACGACGACCGTCGGCGGGCAGTTCTCGGGAAAACGCGTCAGCACCGTCATCAGGGCATCCACACCGCCGGTCGAGGCGCCGATGGCGATGATCCTGTCGGTCTTCGAGAAGGCCGCCCGGGGCGGCAGGGGGCCCGCCTCCTGCGGCAGCTTGGGGCGCGTTCCGGCCGCTATGCGCAGCTTGGCCGGAAGCTCGCGCAGCGCATTGCGGTCGCCAGCCCCCGGCTTGAGGACATAGTCCACGGCGCCGAGCTCCAGCGCCCTGATCGTGGTGGCGGCATTCCGGTCGGTCAGCGAGGAGACCATGACCACCGGCAGGGGCCGCAGGCGCATCAGCTTCTCGAGGAAGTCGAGGCCGTTCATGCGCGGCATCTCGACGTCGAGCGTGATCACGTCGGGCGCGGTCGCCTTGATCATCTCCCGCGCCTCATAGGGGTCGGCGGCCTGCCCGACCACGGTGATGCCGGGCTCCTGCTCGGCGGCCTGGGCGATCAGGGCCCGCATCACCGCGCTGTCGTCGACGATGCCGACCCTGATCGGCCGCGCGCCGGTCAGGGATTCATTGTGCAGGCTCATGCTCGTTCTAGAACTCCGACCAGTCGTCATCCTGTTCGTCGACCGCCAGCGCGGCCGACCCTATGGCGGCGCCCGCGCTCATGGCGCGACGCTGCTGCTCGTGCACGGCAGGCCGGGCATGCGGCCGCTCCTGCGGCAGCTCCGTCACCGGTGAAAGCCCCCCTTGTGCGCCCTTCACGGTAAAGGTGCCCATCAGCGTTGCCAAGGACTGCGCTTCGCGGAGCAGGCTGTGCCCGGCCGCGGTCGATTCCTCGACCATGGCGGCGGTCTCCTGCGTGGTCTGGTCGAGCTGGGTGACGGCGGTGTTGATCTCGCCGAGGCCTGCGGACTGGTCGCGCGCCGAGGATGCGATCTCGCCGATGAGCGATGCCACGGTTTCCGCGGTCTGCAGGATGTCCGTCAGCGCCTTGCCGGTCCGGTCGACCAGCTCGACGCCGGCGCCGACCTGCTCGGCACTCGTGGAGATCAGCCCCTTGATCTCCTTCGCCGCTTCGGAAGAGCGCTGCGCGAGAGCCCTGACCTCGGAGGCGACGACGGCGAAGCCGCGGCCCGCCTCGCCCGCCCGCGCCGCCTCGACGCCGGCATTGAGCGCGAGGAGGTTGGTCTGGAAGGCGATGTCGTCGATGACGCCGATGATCTGGTTGACCTGCTCGGAGGATTTCGAGATCTCGGTCATGGCCTCGATCGCCTTCTCGACGATCCGGCTTCCGTTCATCGCCTCGTCATGGGCCCGCTTCATCTCCTTCTCGACGTGATCGGTGCGTTCTGAGGCGAGCTTGACGCTCGACGTCATCTCCTCGAGCGCCGCGGCGGACTCCTCGAGCGTCGCCGCCTGCGACTCGGTCCGGCGGGCCATCTCGTCCGATGCGCCGCTGACTTCGCCGGCGCTGCGCTGGATCGTGTCGGTGCTGCCCAGGAGCTTTCCGAACGCCTCTCCGAGATGCGAGACGGTGGTGTTGAAATTGCCGCAGAGCTCCTCGTAGCCCTCCGGGAAGGGCTCCTCGATCATCTGCGTCAGGTCGCCCTGGGCCATGCGCCCGAGCGCCTGGCTCAGAAGGGTCACCACCTCGCGCTGATCCGCCATGGCCTTGTCGCGCGCAGCCGCGACGGCCCGGCGCTCCGCCTCCTCCGCCGTCACGTCGGAGGCGTATTTGACGACCTTGAAGACCTGTCCCTCCGTGTCGTGAATGGCGGCGTAGGTTCCGGTGATGAAGATCTCGCGCCCGCCGCTGGCGATGCGCTTGAAGCGGCCCGAGAAATTCTCGCCCCGCCGCAGCTGCTCCCACATCTGCCGGTATTCCGGGCTGGCGCGGTAGTCATCGTCGACGAACATCGAATGGTGCTTTCCGACGATCTCCGCCTCCCGATAGCCAACGGTCGAGCAGAACAGATCGTTCGCCGCGAGGATCGTGCCGTCGGGCGTGAACTCGATCCGCGCCTGCCCGCCGTTCAGGCTCTCGATGATCGCGGTCTTCTCGCGGATCGTGGTTTCGAGGTCGGTGACATCGGCGGCCATCTGGAGCACGCGGTCGACGCGGCCGTCATGGCCCTCGACCGGGTAGAAGGCGGAGCGCAGCCACATCTCCTTGCCGTCCTTCGTGCGGGCCAGGAGCTTGGCGTATTGCGGACGGCCGGCGCGGAGGGCGGCCCAGTCCACCCGGGCCTGGCTTCCCTCATGCAGGAGGCTCGACCAGTCGCGTCCGAGAATCTCTCCTGCGCCATAGCCGAAGAGGCTGGCGACATTGGCGTTGACGCTCTCGATCCGTCCGTCCAGGGAATAGACGACATAGAGGTCGCGCATCTGCTTTGCGACCGCCACGGCATGCGCCTCCGCATGCCAGGTCATGTCCTGCCAGGTCATGACCGCGCCGTCCCCTCCGAGGGAGGCGATCGTCACCAGGAGCCTGCACGCCCCGACGACGATCTCGCAGCGGCTTTCCCCGGATGCCGATCCGGGCGCCCCGCCCGTCTCGCTCCGCACGCGTTCGATCAGGGTGCGGCAGGCCCCTTCGGCATCCTGCGGCGGCAGCTTCATGTCCTGGCCCTTCTTGCGCAGCAGGGCGCGGAAGCCGTCATTCACGCTGAGGAGAGCGCCGTCAGGGCCGACGAGCGCGATCGCAGCCGCCGAACGGGCCAGCCCCCGCTCGCCCGGCGCCGGGGCGGCGGCGCGGTCGAGCCTTTCCGTGATCGCCGCCTGCATCGCGCCGAGCGAGGCCGCCTCGCCGGGCGCCAGGCCGAGAGCGGCCGCGAAGCGGGACAGCGCCTCCGCCTCCCGCGCGCTGCGGCGCCTGCCCAGAAGATAGGTGCCGGCCGTGCCCGCCAGCAGCAGGCCCGCTTGCGCGGCGGCGATCCCGGCGGAGGGCGCGGCCGCGGCGCTCAGGGCGAGGACGCTGACCGCGGCGGCGGCCAGGGGAGAAGCGGTGACGAAGGGGGTGGGGGACTGAGGAACCACTGTCATGAACCTTTCTGCGGGCCGGTGGGATCAGGCGGCGAGGGAAGAGGACGCGGCGCGGGCGGGCATGCCGCCGGCATGGATGCGGAACATCGAGACGAGCTGCGCGAGACGATCCGTGTTCTGCTGCAAGGAGAGGCTCGCCGCCGTGGTCTCCTCGACCATCGCGGCGTTCTGCTGGGTGACGTCGTCGAGCTGGCGGACATCCTTGTTCAGCTCTCCGATCGTGCGGGACTGCTCGGCGGAGGAACCGGCGATGGCCGAGGCGAGGCCGCTGATCGCGGAGATCGAGCCGACGATATCCCCGAGCGCATCGCCCGCCTGGCGGACCAGCCTGGCGCCGTTTTCCACCTGCACAGAGCTGTCGGCGATCAGGCCCGAGATCTCGCGCGCCGCATCCGCGCTGCGCTGGGCGAGATTGCGGACTTCCTGCGCGACGACCGCGAAGCCGCGGCCCGCCTCGCCCGCCCGCGCCGCCTCGACGCCGGCATTGAGCGCGAGGAGGTTGGTCTGGAAGGCGATGTCGTCGATCAGGCTGACGATCCGGCCGATCTGCGCGGTGGAGTCCTCGATCGCGCTCATCGCCCCGACCGCCTCGGTGACCACGACGGCGCTGCTGTCGGCGCGGGTGCGGGCATCGGTCGTCACCTGGTCGACCTCGGCGGCCCGGCCCGCGCTCTCGCTGACCGTGGTGGTGATCTCCTCCATCGCGGCGGCCGTCCGCTCGAGCGTCATGGCCTGGCTCTCCGTGCGCTGGGAGAGATCGTGATTGGACGAGTTCACCTCGCGCGCGCCGTCGGCGATTCCGCCCGTCACCTCGACGATGCCCAGCATCACCTCGTGCAGGCGCCTGGCCGTCGTGTTGAAGTCGCTGCGCAGGGCCTCGTATTGGGGAGCGAAGGCGTCGCGCAGCTCGACCGTC
Organism: Parvularcula oceani; assembly: GCF_000733125.1. Taxonomy (GTDB): domain Bacteria; phylum Pseudomonadota; class Alphaproteobacteria; order Caulobacterales; family Parvularculaceae; genus Parvularcula; species Parvularcula oceani. The sequence goes on from NZ_JPHU01000022.1 coordinate 14,743, forward strand.
AGGTCTCCGCCCGCAAGGCCGCTGAGGCCCCTCGCCAGCGCCTGGACGACCTGCCGCTGCGCCTGCTCGGCCTGGGCGCGCGCCTCGTCGGCGGCCTTCAGGGCCGAACAGGTCGCGTTGAAATTGCTGCGGAGAGCCTCGTATTCGGGCGCGAAGGGCGCGGTGATCGCGCAGTCGAAGGCGTTGCCGGAGATCGAGGCGAGACCGTCCGCCACGGCACCCACGACCTGTTCGAGCGCCGATGCGCGCCTTGCGTCCTCCGCCGCCCGCCGGGCCTGCGCCTCGACCTGGGCGGTGACTTCGGTTCCCATCGCGACGACGCGGAAGGGCTTGCCGGAGCGGTCGAGGACGGGCGTGTAGGTCAGATCGAAGCTGCGCGTCCGGCCGCCGCCGCTCCTGCTCACCCGGCAGCTCACGGGCTCCCCCCGGCGAAGCTTCGTCCAGCGCTCGGCATGGTCGCAACCGGCGCTGTAAAGATCCGCATCGCTCGACCGGGCGAGGGCATCGGGCGAGAGGGACATGGCGTCGAGGAAGAGCCCGTTGGCGGTGAGCGCCCTGCCGTCCAGATCGTATTCGACCACCATCTGGCTGCGCTCGATGGCCTCGATGACGCCGGCATTGCGGCGGGCGGAGGTGACGTTCGCCCATTCGAGGACATTGCCGACATATTCGCCCGCCCCGTCGAACACGCCGCTGACATTGAGCTCGATCTTGACGTCCCCGACCCCGATATCGGTCCGGAAGGGCAGGCGCGCCGGGTCCGCGAGCAGGCGCCGCTGGTGCTCGGGGTTCTTGTGGAAGGCGTCGATGCAGCTTCCCACGATCGCGCCGGGATCGAAGGACGGCCAGATCGTCCGGAAGTCTTCCGCGAAGGATGTCAGGAGGTCCTCGGTCGCCCTGTTGACGAAGAGGACCCGGAAATCCCGGTCCACCATCATCATCGCCGAGGCCGAGCCGTCGAAGGCCGCCGATTTGAAGAGCGCGCTCTGCGGCGCGGCGCTTTCACCGGCCTTCGCGGATATCCGCCCGACAAGGCCGCCGAGGAGAAGCCCGCCCGCGGGCGCCGCGCCCGGGGCCGCCCCTGCCGCGATCCAGTCGGCGATGCGTCCGAGCGGGCGGAAGACGAACAGCCAGGAGCCGAGCGCGGCAAGGGCGAGAAGCGAAGCCGCGATCGCCAGGAAGAGGACCGGCGGCAAGGGCGAGGCCTCGGCGACAGGAAACAGTGCAGGCGTGAAGAGCATGGCCGGAAGCGTCCCGAAGGGGTGGAGGACAAAGTGTTGCCATGCCGGTATTGCAACTACAGGTTTATGCCCGGTTACCCTCTCTTCGCTTTTTCTCGACCTAGAGTTGCGGCCGCGCCTTGCGCGGCGGGGTCATCCGGCCCAGGGCGGCGGCGGCAGGGGCCGGCCCTCGCGCACGGCCCGCGCCCGCGCCCGCTTATAGGCCAGCGCCTTGCGCCCCTCGGGCGAGCGCCGCTCCATCCTGTCGAAGATCGCATTGGCCGCGCGCCGCGCCGCCGCCCGCCGCGAGGTCTGGCGGCGGAAGCTCTGCGGGAAGAGCCGCCACAGGTCCTCGGTCGCCTTGACGTCGAACATCAGGTGGATTCGCGCGCTCTCCGCCGCGTTGCGGACCGTGTGCGGACAGGCGAAGTCCCCGTACCACACCGCCCCCTTGGTCAGGGAACGGGTCTGGTGGCCGATCGTGGTGACGGCCCGGGGCGAGGTCACGAGAGGAATGTGCAGGCGGACATATTCGAGATCGATGCTCTGCCGCCTGTCCCGGTGCCATCCGACCCCCGCCCCCGCCTCCATCCGCGAGAGCGAGGCGGTGCGCAGCGTGCCCTCGAAGCGGTCGAGGAACCGCTCGGCGACCGGCATGCCCTTCAGGACGGCCGTCTTCTCCCTGCGCTCGCCGCCGCGCTTGTAGCTCCTGAAGGGGTCGCCCGAGGGCGCGTAGAGGCCGAGGCGGGTCCAGGTGCCGTCATGATGGGGGCCTTCCTGCTGGGAATGGCCCCATTCTGCGATGGCGGCCCGCGCCTCGCCGGCCATGGCATCGGCGTCCACATCGAGCTCCAGCGGACAGAGCAGGGTGAGGTTCGCCAGAGCGGTCGGCGCCTGCCAGATCTTCATCGCCTTCATCCTTCCCCGCCGCCTCGCCCTGCCCGCCCCCGATGGCGCGCAGCGGGAGGCCGCACCGTTTCGCAAACCCAACAGAGCCAGCGGCCCGCGGTTCCGTCCCCCCATTGCCCAGCGGCGCCGGGAGGTGTCTGCTGCACTGCAAGATGAACGGCATTCACGCGGCACTGAACGATGCATGAAGATTTCGAAACGGCAGGCGCGGACAGCGCCATAGACACGGATATCTGCGTGATCGGCGGCGGCGCGGCCGGCATCACGGCCGCAAGGCGCCTTCTCGCCCTCGGCCATTCGGTGACCCTGCTCGAAAGCGGGGGCCTCGACTATGAGGCCGACACCGCCGCGCTCAACCAGGGCCGGATCGTCGGCGAGGACTATTACGAGCTCGACCATGCGCGCCTGCGCTTTTTCGGCGGCACGACCGCGATCTGGGGCGGGCGGGTGGCCCAGCTCGACCCGATCGACCTGCGCCGCCGCCCCTGGGTGCCGCATTCGGGCTGGCCGATCGGCTGGGACGAGCTGTCCGCCTATTACGGCCCTGCCCGCGCAGCCTTCGGCCTCGCCCCCTCCGCCCCCGCGCCCAAGGCTCTCGGCGATGCCGGCATCGCGCTGCCGGAGTTTTCGCCCGGCGGCCTCGAGATCGGCCTCTGGACCTTCGACAGGCGCTTCAACCGCTTCGTCTTCGAGGCCTGCGGCGACCTCGTGGACCATCCGCGCGCGCGCATCGTCACCCATGCCACGGCCACGCGCATCGCGCTTCACCGCGACGGGCGGGCGGTCGAGGCGGTGAAGGCCCGCGCCCTGACCGGGCACGAGCTGACCGTGAAGCCCAGGGCGGTCATCCTGGCCGCGGGCGGCCTCGAGAACCCGCGCCTGCTTCTCGCATCGGACGATGTGCATGCGGGGGGCCTCGGCAATGCCCATGACCAGGTCGGCCGCTATTTCATGGAGCACCCGCACACGCGCGGCGGCCGGGTGATCGGCGGCGGCGTCTGGCCGCTGCTCAAGGCGTTCGGCCGTCCGCACCGCATTGGCGGGCAGGAACTGGCCGCGCTCGTCAAGCCGTCAGAAGCGATGCAGGCGCAGGAGGGCATCCTCAACACCTCCCTCACCATCGCGGCGCGCCAGCCGCCCGATGCCCGCCAGGCCTGGGCCATGCAGGCCTATGGCGGCCTCAAGCATCAGACGGCGCCGACCAAGGCCGGCCGGGCGCTGTGGATGATGACCAAGCGGGGCGCGACCTGGGCGCAGCGGCGGGCCGATCCTTTCCGCCCCTGGCTCCTGAACCGGCTCGGCCTGCGCGATCTCGCGCTCGTCGTGCGCGCCGAGCAGGCGCCGAACCCGGACAGCCGCGTGGTCCTGACGAAGGAGCGCGACGCCCTCGGCCTGCCGCGCCTCGCCCTCGACTGGCGCATGAGCCCCATCGACCGGGACAGCGTCGCCGCCCTCGTCCGCGGGCTCGGCGCCGAACTCGGGCGCCTCGGCACCGGCAGGGTCGAGCCCGCGGCCTGGCTGTCCGAGGAGGATGCCGGGTGGCAGACCGACCCGCTGATCAGCGCGCATCCGATCGGCGGCTATCACCACATGGGCACGACGCGCATGTCGGCCTCGCCCAGGGAAGGCGTGGTGGACGCGGACAGCCGCGTCCACGGCATAGGCAACCTCTATGTCGCCGGCAGCTCGGTCTTCCCGACATCCGGCTGGGCCAATCCGACCCTGACGATCGTCGCCCTGGCCCTCAGGGCCGCAGAGCACCTCTCGGCCTCGGTGGCGCGGCCGGTCACGGCCTAGGCGCGGGCGCGCCCTCGCCGGAGCGGTAGTGCAGGGTGGCGTCCTCGCCGCCCACTCTCGCCGTGAGGCGAAGCGAGAAGGCGCCTTGCGACACCGAGGCGCGCAGGAGCGGCGTGACGCCCTCTCCCGAAAGGGTGGCCTCGCCCTTCTGCGTGGTCTCGGATCGGCCGCCGCCCGACCGCGACGACACGCTCATCGCGTAGCTGACGGCCGTGCCCTCGGGCCCCATGGCGACCGGCGCGAACAGGATGCTCCCGTCCCGCGCCTCGACCTGCAAGCGCACTTCGACCTCGCCCAGACGGAGCGGCTCCGGCGGCGCGGGCAGCACGGTGGTGCCGGCAGCGAGAGCGGCCAGGAGGGCCGGGAGGGATGAAACCATGTTGGCGGCTCCTCAGTTCTGCGGAACGAGCTCGATGATGACGGCGGCGCTGCCATCTTCCGGCAGGCCGCTTCCCTGTGCCTTGTCCCGCGCCTGCGGGGCCGGATCCGCCGGCGTCAGGAGGAGGGGTGAGAGGCCGCTCAGCCCGCGCTTGCCGTCGAGCTCCACGCGGTCGGCATCGGAGGAAGGCGGTTGGACCAGATCGAGGCGGCCGAGCACCGCCAGGGCCTCGCCCAGCTCGTCCGCCGTCAGCGCCTCCCGCCGCTTCATCATCAGCCGCACCTCCGAGCAGTCGATGTCCGGCGGCGGCGCCTCCCCGCCCGGCTCGCAGAGATCCGCATAGGCCTCGAGCTGGGCGACCGAAGAGGAGCGCGCCTCGCCCGGAGCGATCTGCTGCTGGCTGACGGTCCGGCCGGCATCGCCGATCTGCGGCATGGACAGCTCGCCCCGCGCCTCCCGCGCGCGCTCCTGCGCGCCTGCCGCACAGGTGGCGCAGGCGAGGCCGCAAAGAAGAGGAATCATGGCCAGCCGCATGTCAGCCATCATAGCCGGGCGCGTACTGGTTGACGATGACCGCGGCGCCGCCCTCCTGGCGGATGCCGATGCCGCCGGGCAGCGCATTGCCGTCGCCGAATTGCCGGTGGACCGCGACATTGCCCTCGCCCTGCTGGATGATGGAGGCGCTGTTGTCGTCGCCGTGCTGCTCGATGCGGGCGAGATTGCCGCGCCCGTCCTGGCGCACATCGGCCGCATTGCGGTTGCCGTTCTGCAGAACGGTCGCCGTGTTCGAATAGAAGAGCCAGCCCCCCGCGCTTGCCGTCTGCTCGATCCGCGCCTGGTTGCCGTTCCCGGCCTGGCGCACCCGGGCGGCATTGGCCCGTCCGGCCGCGGCGTCCGTGTCCTGGACGATCCGAGCCGTGTTGGCATCGCCCTGCTGGACCGCCTCGGCGCGCTGCCGGGCTCCCTGCCCGCGCTGCTCCAGGACGGCGTCATTGCCCTGCCCGTGCTGGCCGATCGCGGAAGCGCCGTCCTGCGCGGCCTGCCGGGAAAGCGCCGGACCGATCTGTTCGATTGTCGCCGCCCCGGCCGGCGGCAGGGCGCTCTGGGCGAGCGCGAGGAAAAGGAGAGCAGCAGGCATTCGGCGCCTCCAAAGGCTGCGGGGAAGAATCCGGCGGGACGACCCGGATGGGCCGTCCCGCCGGAGAATTGCGGCCGCGCTTAGTGCTGCGTGACCGTGGCGATGTTGCCCATGCCCGACTGGTCGATGGTCGAGACATAGCCGACTTCGCCCGACTGCATCACGGTCGCCGTCTGGCCGCGGCCGGACTGATCGATGGTCGAGATGTGGTCGAGGCCGGTCTGCGTCACGCTGGCATAATGGCCGACGCCGCCGTTCTGGTTCGTGGTGGCGGTGTTGTTGCCGCCTTCCTGCGCGATGACGATGTCGCTGGTGCGGCTGTCCTGGAACGCCGTGGCAGTGTTGCCCATCGCGGCGCCGGAGGAGTCCTGATCGATGTCGACGCTGTTCTGCGAGCGCAGCTGATCCACATTCGCGATGTTGCCGTCACCGATCTGGTCGACGAAAGCGGAGGAGGACCGCTGCTTCTGGTCGATCCGGGCATAGTTCTCGGCGCCGGTCTGCGTGAGCGCCGCTTCGAGATTCGCGTCGAGATTGTTCTCGTTCGAGCTGTCGCTCTGGACGATGAAGGCGTCGTTCATCGAGCCGATCTGATCGACCGTGGCGGAGAAGTTGGTGCTGCCGCCTGTCGTCATCGTCTGGTCGACATCCGCGAGGTTGTCGGCGCCGTCCTGATTGACCAGGGCGCTCATCGCGCTCTCGTCCTCGCCTTCCATCGACTGGGTGATGTCGGCGGTGCTGGCGCCGGACTGGTTGACCGAGGCTTCCATGCTGCGATTGCCGCTGCCGGTCATGTCCTGATCGATCGAGGCAATACCTTCGCTCTGGTTGACGGTCGCGAAGAGGCCGCCATTGTTCGAGCCCGACGCGTCCTGCATGACGACGGCGTCGGCGCCGCCGGTCTGGGTGACCACGGTGCGGGCGGTGAAGTTGGTGCCCGGCTCGCCCAGCGTCTGGCTGACATCCGACACGTTGTCCGAGCCCGACTGATCGACGATCGTCGTCATGTTGAAGCTCGTGCCCAGCGTCTCCTGGTCGATGAAGGACTCGTTGTTCGAGCCGGTCTGCGTGACCTGGGCCTCGGGGTCGCCGTCCAGGTTGATCGTGCCGTCCTCGGAGTTGCTGTCCGGACCGTTGTCGACATTGTCGTCCTGGGCGATGGTCGACTCGTTGTCCGTACCCGACTGATCGACCACGACGAGCGCGTCGAAGGCGTTCTGCTCGATCAGCGAGCCGTTGGTCTCGCCGCTCTGGGTCACGTCTGCGACGTTGCGGGCGCCGGTCTGGGTGATGTCGGAGCCGTCCGCGACACCGGACTCCTGCGCGAACGCCGAAGCGCCGACGGTGAGAGCGAGGACGGAGGTCCCTGCGATAAGCGTCTTGATCATGAGTCTACTCTCTTTTTCCAAGTTGCGGCCCGTGCCCCCCTGCGGGACGTCGCGACCGAGATGTTGCGAAGAGAGAAGTCCGGGTGCGGTGGCAGGCGCCGCGCGTGGCCACGCCATTCCCGCCGCGAGCGGCGGGAATGGCGTGAAACGGCCATCCGTGGTACAACCACGGCTGGCGGCTTCCACACATGGCGGCTTCCGCCGCGGAATGCGTTGCGTACCCTAGCATACCTGTCCCCGGCGGTTCCCCGCCTTCGCTACGAAGGACGCGAGGTCGAACGGCAATTCGTCCCCGCACCCGTGGGAGTCGCCACCCTCCTTACGGAGCGCGCCTCCTCCCCTTCCGGCGCCCTTGCGGACGCCGAAACCTGTCAGCCGTCGGAGGCGCGCGGCGCGGGGGCATCCCCGCGCGCGTCGGCTCTCCTGCCGGCTTGCAACTCGTCCTCTTCGGCGATCTGCGTGAGCAGCCGGTCGAGGGGATCCCCCTCGCCGTCGGCAAGCTCGAAGACGCCGTCACGGCCATCCTGGTAGCGGCCGATCAATTCGCTGCCGAGCGCCCTGTCGGCGAAGCTCCAGAGGCCGACCTCGGCCCCTTCCATGATGAGGGCGTAGACGGACAGCTCGACCGCCTGGCGCAGCGCGAGCAGGTTCGGCTCATTCGAGGTGAAGCCGATATCCGCCTCCAGAAGATCGTCGAAGGAAACGAAGCGGAAGGCATTGCCCGCCACCCCGACCGAAGCGATCGTCTTCTCCGTCGTCACCGAGGCCAGCACCTCGCCCGTCTTCACGCTGACGGCCCGAAGATAGACGGTCACGACGCTTCGCCGGTATTCGGTCGACGCGCCGATCCCCAGATATCGCGCCCCCGCGCCGCCGGTCAGCGTGTTCGTGTCGAAGCCGATGACGCCCCCTTCGAGGAGCACGCCCGCGAAGAGGAGCGGAGGCAGCGCCTGCGCGTTGACCTGCGTCTCGCCCAGATAGCGCTGGCGCATCTCGGAGATGATCTGCCGTTCCTTGAGAAGACTGTTCAGGCTCGCCCGCTCGACCACCGTGAACCAGTCGCGCTCGCCCGCATCGAGCAGGGCCTTGATCAGAATGCTTTCTGCGCCCTGCGTGACCGCGCGGGACAGGGTCTGGCCCGCCTCGGTCGGCTTGAACTGCCCTGTCCGGTCCTCGAAGCCGTAAACGGCGATCGGCACGGGAGCCGCCGGCGGCGGCAGCGCCTCGAGCGCATGCTGGGATTTCGTCTGCCGCGCCACTTTCGGCGCGTCCTCGAGCGGCCAGCTCGTCGCAGGCAGGTTGGCGCAGGCCGAAAGAAGGCCGGCCGCCGCAAGGCAGGCCCCGCGGCCCGCGCGCACGATGCATCGCTTGGTGATCATTCTCTTCGCCCCTGTCCCCGGCTTCCCGTTATTCGATCGGCTGGGTGATCAGTGTCGGGACGAGGATCTCGGTCCGCGTGCCGTCGCCGTCAATGACGGTGAGCTGGATCCCGTCCAGCGTCCGCACGAATTCGACGACCTGGTCGCCGAAGACGATGCGGCCCTCGTCCTGCGCATCCTCGCCGAAGATCGCATTGGCGACCTGGCTCGACAGCGAGGAGAGAAGCCGCCCCTGCAAGGAGCGGATGAAACGGTCGAGATCGTCCGAAGAGCTGGCCGTCGAGGGCCGCTCGTAGTCGTTCTGCGCATTGGCGATCGCAAGCAGATGCGATGAGTTGAACGGGTTGCCCCCGAAGGACGGATTCACCGGCTCGTAGACCAGTTCCTGCGCCGCCGCCGGCGAGGCGAACCCGACCGCCGCCATCAAACAAGCCAGTTTGCGTTTCGACATCCTGCCCCCGTGTTCCCTGTCAGTCGCTCACTGGCCCTCATGCAATCGTGAGACCAAATCAGCTTCCTGCCCCGGAACAGGGCCTAACATTCCGTTACCTCTCAGTAAAATACTATCTTCGGGTGTTTTCAGTGCCGGTGGCAACCTTAACGACCCACTGGCCAGGAGCGGCTTCGCCCGCTTCCGGCGTCCTGAATGTCCTCCCGCGGGACGCCCCCCTTCCTTCGGGGGCGTGCCTCAGGCAGCCCGCCGCGTCCGCTGCGCGGTCGGGCCGCCGGCGCGGCCGGATCCGTTCCCACTGGAATGGTCCCTACGCTGCGCGTTTTCGTCCTCGCCGCTGCCGCTGAGCGCCATCAGGTCCTCCGCCGCGCCCAGAAGCGCCTGGGCGGAGGCCTGGCTCTCCTGCACCATGGCGGCGTTCTGCTGGGTGACCTGGTCCATCTGGTGGACGGCGCCGTTGACCTCCTCGAGCGCCGAGGCCTGCTCGGCCGAGGAGCGGTTGATCATCTCCATCAGCCCGCTGATCGCCTCGACCTTGTTCGAGATCTCCTCGATGGCGGTTCCGGACGAGCGGACGCGGTCGACCCCCTCGGCGATCTGGGCCGAGCTTTCGGCGATGAGGCCGTCTATGTCCTTGGCGGCCGAGGACGAGCGCTGCGCCAGCTCGCGCACCTCCTGCGCGATGACCGCGAACCCCTTCCCGGCGCTTCCCGCGCGCGCGGCCTCGACCCCGGCATTGAGCGCGAGGAGGCGCGTCTGCAGCGCGATCTCGTCGATCACGCCGGTGATCTGCGCGATCTTCTTCGACGAGGCCTGGATTTCCGTCATCGCGGAGAGGGCCTCGCCCATCACCGCCTTGCTCGCCGCGGTGCTGGTCCTGGTCTCGGTGACCGCCGCATCCGCTTCCTTGGCCCGCTCCGCCGTCGAGGCGACCGTCGTGGTGACCTCGTTCAGGGCGGCGGCCGCCTCTTCGAGCGTGGCGGCCTGGTGTTCGGTCCGGCGCGAAAGCTCGTCGATCGATCCGGTGATGTCGCCGAGCGCCGCGACCACCTTGTTCTGCGCGACGTCGCGCTCCGCGCGCAGCCTGCGCTCCGCTTCGAGCGTCCTGCGGGTCTCGGCGGCGCGCCGTTCCTCGGCGGTGATGTCGGTGGCGAGCGCGACGACCTTGAACACCCGCCCGCCGCTGTCGCGGATCGGCGTGAAGCTCGCCTGCAACCAGAGCGGCGCGCCCTTGCGGGTGACGAGGCGGAACTTGTCCGCCTTGGCGCGGCCGGCGGCGAGGTCCTGCCAGAACGCGTCCGTCCCGAGGACGCCCCGGCGCTCGGCGCCGAGGAACAGGCTGTGCGGGCGGCCCCTCACCTCCCGCTCCTCATAGCCGACGAGGCCCAGGAACAGCGCGTTCGCGGACAGGATCGTGCCGTCCGGCTTGAGCTCGAGCATGGCCTGCACGCCGTTCAGCGCCTCGAGCACGCCCGCCGTGGTCCGCGCCTCGGTCACGTCGCGCCATTCGAGGACATTGCCGACATGGCGCCCTGCGGCATCGAAAATGCCCGAGACGTTGAGCTCGATCCTCAGCTCGCCGATCGAGATGTCGGTGCTGAAGGGCAGGCGGGACGGATCGGCGAGGATGCGCCGCTGATGGCTCGGATCCTTGTGGAAGACGTCGATGCAGGTCCCGATGATCGCTTCGGGACGGAAATCCGGCCAGACCTTCGCGAAGGTCTCCCGGTGCTCGTCGAACAGGGCACGGGTGGCCCGGTTGACGGTGGTGACGACGAGGTCGCGGTCGACGGTCATCATGGCCGCGGTGGAGCCGTCGAAAGCGGCGAGTTTCGCGGTTTCGGCCGGCTCCGCCCGGTCGGCCGGCTGGGGGGTATGCATCACGGTTCGGTCCCTCGCGCCCCCTCCCCCCTTTTGAGCGGGCGCTGTCTGTCATGCTCCGTTGTATCATGGAGCAAATCGATTGCGGGACGGTTAATTCGTACCGGTCGCAAAGGCGGCCCGCCCCGGATGCCGGACGGGCCGCGACATGGCGCGTGTCAGTCGGAGGCGGCGGCCGGCCGCTCCTCCTCGTCCCAGTAATAGTCCGGTCCCTCGCGGTCGCCGGTCTCGACCTCGGCCATGCTGACCGCGTCATAGAGATGGCCGCCCTGCATCACATGGGTGATGTCGTCCGAGTTCTGGATGTCCTCGAGCGGGTTCTTGTCGAGGATGACGAGGTCGGCGAGCTTGCCCTCCTCGAGCGAGCCGATATCCGCGCCGAAGCCCAGATGCTCCGCCGGGACGATGGTCGCCGCCGCCAGCGCCTCGACGGGGCTCATCCCGCCGCGCGCGAAGCTCCACATCTCCCAGTGCGCGGCGAGGCCTTCCTGCTGGCCATGCGCGCCGATCGAGACCGAGACGCCCCTGTCGGCGAGCTTCTTCGCCTCGCGCGCCGCGTACTGATCGACGAAGTCCTCCTCGGGCGCCTTGACCCGCCGCACGCTGGAGGGCTCGAGGATGTGCGGGGGCACGTGCTCGGACAGGATCGGGTGTTCCCACACATCGGTCTTGTAGCGCCAATAGGGGTCGCCCGCGAGGCCGCCATAGGTGACGACCAGGGTCGGCACATAGGCCACGTCGGTCTGCTCGTAGAAGGACAGGATGTCCTCGTAGAGGACGCGCTGGGGCAGGTTGTGCTCGATCGAGCTGTTGCCGTCGGCGATCAGCGACACGTCCATCGTGTAGAGCGAGCCGCCCTCGGCGACGACGAGCATGTCCTCCTCGATCGCGGCCTTGACCACTTGCTGGCGCTGGTCGCGCCGGGGCTGGTTGTAGTTCTTGATGCCGTGCGCCCCTTGCGCCTTGAGGCGCTGGATATGCCCCAGCGCGTCGTCATAGCTCTGGATGTCGGCGAAGGCGCCCGGCGCCTTGGCGCCATAGACGATGCGGCCGGTGGTATAGATGCGCGGCGCCAGGATCGCGCCCGTGCGCTGCATCTCGGCGGCGGTGAAGCTGTCGGGGTTCGAGGAGGGGTTGAACACCGTCGTCACGCCGAGAGCGAGATGGGCGATGGTCGACCAGTTCGATCCCGGAACGATCTCGCCGTCCGAATAGGGACCGTGGGCATGCGCATCGACGATGCCCGGAATGATGGTCTTGCCCTCCATCGCGATGTCGGTCGCGCCGTCGGGGATATCGACCTCCCCGGCCGCGCCGACGGCGGCGATGCGGTCGCCTTCGACGACGATCACGCCATCCTCGATCACGCCACCATCCTCGTCCGCCATGGTGACGAGCCGCGCGCCGGTGAGGGCGAAGGTGCCGGTCGGCTTGTCCGCTTCCACCGTCATGGCCAGCGAGACGCCCTCGCTGGGCGCCTCATAGCCTTCCGCCCCCTCTTCGTCCTGCGGCTTGGGAAGAGCGGGGATCATCTCGCTCACGGCCGCCGAATAGAGTGTCGGGCCGAGGGTCCAGGTCAGCGTCCCGCCGTCCCGCCAGGCCGGATAGCTCGCCCCGCCATCGCTCGCCTGAACGACCGGAAGGGCCGTCGCCGCTTTCGCGGCCGAAACCTTTTGCGGACCCGGCGGCATCGGCATGACGTGGACGGCGTAATCCTCCTCCACCGCGACATGCCGGCCGTCCGGCGCGACGAAGAAGCCCGTGCCGAGCTCGGTCGTCAGATGGGTGCGCTTCGCCTCGCCGTTGAGATCCGTGCTGACGAGGGCGAAGCCGCCCCCTTCCGCCCTGTCGGTCATGAAGAGCCGGTCGTTCTGGGCGCCGAAATGGGGCATCCCGCCGGATTGCGACACGCGCCGCGCCGCGCCCCCGCCCGACGGCGTCACATAGACGCCCGGCGCTTCGGAATAGCGGCGCGAGAGGAGATATCCGCCTTCGCCCTGCTCGAAGGCGATCATTTCACCATCGGGCGAGAAGGCGGGGCGGCGGTAATGGCCGGGCGTCTCGGTCACCGCCCGGTCGCGCGAGCCGTTCGCCCGCGCCACGCGGATCTGGCCGAGGCCCTCATCGGTCCAGCGGACATAGGCGATCTGCCGCCCGTCGCGCGAGAAGGCCGGGTGCAGCTCGCGCACGCCCTCCTCGGTCCGCGTCAGGCGCTCCGGCTCGCCATCCGGCAGGCGCTTCACCCACAGCTTGCCGAGCGACTCGAAGATCGCGCGCTCGCCATCGGGAGAGACGGCGGCGAAACGCGGAATGGTCGTCTCGAAGCGGTCGGGCGAGACCGCGATCTCGGGCCGCGGCGGATCGATGATCTGCCGCGTATCCGTGACGCGGAAGGGAATCTCCTCCGCCTCTCCGTCCATGCCGACGCGCCGGATCTTGCCGCCGGACCAGAAGACGATGGCTTCGCCATCCGGCATCCAGTCCATCTGCGGATAGACGCCGTGAACGCCCCATGTCTCCTGCAGGTCGGCGTCGAGATCGCCGTAGAGCTCGGTGGTCTCGCCGCTCGTCAGGTCCTTGACGTAGAGCTTGGACTGGCCCCGGTCGCGGCCGACAAAGGCGATCCGGCTTCCATCCGGCGAGGGCGCGGGGCGGACCGCGCCGCCGGGGCGGCTGACCACGGTCGAGACCTCGCCGGTGGCCATGTCATAGCCTTCGATCTCGAAGAGCGACTGGTTCGAATCCTGCGCATATTCGAAGATCGGTCCCGGCGAGACATTGCGCGAGTAATAGACCGTTTCCCCGTCCGGGCCGAAGGCAGGCTCTCCGAGTTCCTTCTGGAGCTCTTCGGACGCCCGCTCGACCAGCGCCACGCCCTGCCCGCCGGACAGGTGCCACAGCCAGATCTCGCCCGTGCCGAGGCTCCTGCCGGTCGTGAAATGCTTCCGGCCCGCCAGCATCTCGCCCGAAGGGGACCAGGCGGGCTCGTTGACGAGGCGGAAGCTCTCTTCGGTCACCTGCCGCTTGTCGGAACCGTCGGGCCGCATGATCCACAGATTGTCGCCGCCCGCCCTGTCGGAGGTGAAGGCGATGAGCTCGCCGTCCGGCGACCAGCGCGGCTGGTGCTCGAAGGGCAGGCCCGAGGCGATGGCCGTGGCCTCCCCGCCCGAGATCGGCATCGTATAGATGTCGCCGAGCAGGTCGAAGGCGATCGTCTCGCCGTCCGGGCTGACATCGACGCCGATCCAGGTGCCTTCCTCGACATCGATCTCGATTCGCCGCGTCTCCATCGGCGGCGAGGCGACGTCCCATTCGAGCGCGTCGCTTTCGGCGCCGTCATCCTGGGCGATTGCGGCGGCCGGCGCGAGCGCGGCGAGAAGAGCGATGCGGGAAAGAGAATTCATGACATGCATGGCGGAACATCGTTCCGCCCCTCGATGACGATGGCGCCACCCTGCCCGGCGGCGCTTGCCCATGGCAAGGGCGGGCCGCTGCGGGGCGCCCCTCAGCCCCTGCCCGACAAGGCGACCTCGTCGATGTCCACGAACCCGCCATCCGGCGCCGGATTGTAGCAGAACAGGGCGATCTGCTGGCCCTGGAACGTTCCCGTGCGCCAGTCGAAGGCAAGCGGGAACGCGCCCCCGAGCGGCGTCCAGTCCTCCGCATCGAAGCTGTAGAAGAGGGCGCCCTCATCGGCCTCGAAGTCGAGATCGGCCCTGAGATAGACGAGGTCGGAATAGGCGCCGACCCCTTGGGCGCGCAGCTCGACATCCTGCGGCGCCCCGTCTCCGAGATCCTCGATCACCCGCATGGCCAGCGTGTGCCGCCCGCCCTCGCCGCCGATGACGGCGATGTGGGCGCTGTATTTTCCGAGCGTGCCGAGGCCGCATTCATCGCCCGGCGCCAGATTGGCGATATCGAGCTTCGCCCTCACCCGGGTGAACGGCCCCCAGCCCTTCTGGGTCAGCGTGTTCCGCGCGGTCCAGAAGCTGTCCGCCGCCGCCGCGCGGAGGCGCAGGAAGCCCGGCCGCTCCGTCAGGGACCAGCGCCCGTCGACCGGGTTGTGGTTCCATTGCCATTGAAGGCCGAGGCGGGACGACGAGAAATCGTCCGAGGTCTGCGGCATGTGCGGCGCGACCCCCTTGATGGGCTTGGGCGCCGAGGCCGGCACGCGGCCCGGCGCCTCCGGCGTGCCCCAGATCGGCCAGCCATCCTTCCAGTGGACGGGGCTGATATTGGTCAGCCGCCCGATGCCGCCGGCATCGACCATGACGAAGCCGTAATCGGTGCCGTCGGGAAGATCGACGATTGCGCCCTGATGCCCGCCGGTCCGATCGTCGATCGAGGGGCGCACCTCCCATGGCCCCGAGAGGTCGTCGGCGCGGGCGACGGTCATGCCCAGGCGGCCGGGGATGGAGTGGAACATGAAGTACCGGCCGCGCCGCTTGACGATCTTCGTTCCCTCCGCCCCCGGATGAACGAGGATGGTTTCCGAGGACACGATTTCCGAGAGGTCCGCGTTCAGCCTGTGCAGGATCACGCGCCCTTCATAGCCCGGAACGAAGGCCGCCGCCGTGGCGAGATAGGGGGTGCGGTCGTCGTCGAAGAACAGGGCCGGGTCGAACGCCTCCTCGCCGAGCTCCTCATAGGTCCAGGGCCCCGACGCGCTTTGCGACCGATAGATGCGGGTGTTCTGCCCGACAGGCGTGACCGCGACATAGAACGTGCCCTCGTCATGGCGCAGGCTCGGGGCGAAGACGCCTCGCCGATAGGCGCCGCCATCTTCGAGATCGTAGTCCGGCGCTCCGTCGAGCTCTTCGATCACATGCCCTGCATAGCGCCAGTTCACGAGATCCTGCGATTGGAGGATCGTCAGCGCCGGGACGTTGGCGAAGGTCGTGGTGGCGAAATAGAACGTGCGCCCGACCCGGATGATCGAGGGATCGGGAAAATCCGCCAGCAAGGGCGGGTTCGCATAGGTCCCGCCTCCCCTGTCGGAGAGGCGCAGGGGCGGCCCAGGCTCGAGGCCGACGTCCCGGGACGCGATCCGTTCCCGCTCCGCCGGAAGGCCGGCCTTGGGCGCCGCCGATTCCGCGTTCGGGGCGTTGGGCACGCATGCCAGGAGGAGGAGGAGGAGGAGCGCCGGCCGCATCGCGGGAACGCCCGGCCTCCCGGCGGCGGCGCGAAGCGCCCTGGCGGCAGATGATTCGCAAAGCACAGCCGCCGCCTCCCGCTGACGATGGCCCACCCTGCCCGGCGGCGCCTGCCCCTGGCAAGGGCGGGGCCCCGCGCGGGCGGCAAGGCGCTCCCCGGAAGGGTCCGGGGCCCTCGCGCTCCTTTTCGGTTGCAGCGCCGGGCCCGCCGGGCGATAGCCCAGAGGGGAGGGATGGACATGAGGACGACAGATCCGCTCGCTCTTCCGGAGCGAACCCTATGGCGCTCGGAGGCGCTTCGCCGTCTCGGCGCGCCGACCCTCATCGCCACCGTCTTCGTCATGCTGGCGCTCGCAGGCAGCGTGCTCGCCCTCCGGCAGACCTATCTCATCGAGAACCAGGCCCGCGCGCGGGCCGAACGGTCGACGGACGTTCTCGGCGCGCTCTACGCCGTCATGGCGACCTCCGCGGATGCGCAGACCGGGCAGCGCGGCTTCGTGCTGACGCGGGAAGGCAGCTTCTACGTGCATTTCGAAGAGGCCATCGACCGGCTGCCGCTCGACCTGGACAGGCTCGACGCCGTCAGCACCGCGCCCTCGGACCCCTCTCAGGAAGCCGCGATCGCGCACCTGCGCGCCCTTGCCGAGGAGCATGCCGCCTATCTCGCCGAGACGATCAGCTTCGCCGCGGCGGCAGATCCCGGCATCGTCGTCGAGCGGGTCCGGGAGGCGCGGGCGGAGCGCCTGCTGGAGGACATGCGCGCGGTCGCGAGAACCATCGATGCCGCCGAGGACAGCCTGCGCCTCGAAGCCTTCGCCGATGCAAGGGCGGTCGAACGGCTCGCCTTCGGCCTCCAGACGGTGCTGGCGCTGAGCGTCCTCGCCGCCTTCGTGCTGGGCGTGCACTACATCCAGCGCACTCTGCGGGCCGAGACCGCGGCGAAGGAAGCCGCCGCCCTGCGGGCCGCCAATGTGCGAACCGACCTTCTGGCGAAGGAACTCGATCACCGGGTGAAGAACGTGTTCGCGCTCGTCGCGGCCGTCGTCTCCGCCTCCGCGCGCGGAGAGACCGATGTGCGGCAGATGGCGGACAAGGTGTCGGGGCGCATCCAGGCCCTGTCGCGCGCCCACGCCGTCAGCCGGGGCAGCACGGCCTGTCCGACGCCGACCCTGCGCGACCTCCTCGCCGTGCTGCTCGAACCCTATGAGACCGGTCCGGGCCGCCTTGAAATGCGCGGAGAGGAGGTGGACCTGCCTTCGAGCATGGCGACGCCTCTCGGCCTCATCATCCACGAGCTGGCGACCAATGCCGTGCAAATAC
>NZ_JPHU01000023.1 GCF_000733125.1 Parvularcula oceani
AGGATAGGCGTTCGCGCGCGCGGCCCGGCGCTCGGCGTACCGCGCCTCCCGGTCAGCCTCCGCGAAGCGCCGCTCGGGGTGGTCCTGCACGCGATCGGCGACAACCTCCGGTGAGGGCAGGGTGATCGGCGCCAAGAGGTCGGCGGACTGGATGCGGGCTGGCTCGCTGGCGCCCCAGAAGCTCGACAGCGCGAAGGCGAGGCCTTCGGCTTGGGCCTGCGCGGCGGCGGCGGCGGCCTGCGCGTCCGCGCGCGCGGCCACCGCACGATCGAGCGCCGTCTGCGGGCTCTTGCCCGCCTCGACCCGAGCGCCGACGGCGTCGGCAAGCTGTTCGGACAGGGTTGCTGCCTCCTCGGCGAGCGCCGCGGCCTGTTCGGCGGCGGCCAGTTCGTAGAAGACCGACGCGGCCTCTCGCTGCAGCGCGCGCAGGGTCGCGTCGCGATCCGCCTCGGCCAGAGCGGCGCGGGCGAGGGCCGCCCGCCGTTCCGCCCGCCGCTTGCCGCCGAGGCGGAAGGTCTGGCCGACCGAGAGCATCGTCTCGGCGGCGTCGTAGCCCGGTAGAGGGCTTTCGTTCCGGAAGGCATCGCCGCCGAAGTCCTCCGCCTCGACGGAGAGGACGGGGTTGGTCCATAGACCAGCCTGCTGCGCCTCGTAGCGCTGGGCCACGGCCTCCAGGGCGGCGCTGCGGACTTCTGGGGAGGCGGCGCGCACGGTGCGCAAGACGGCCGGCAGCGAGTACGGCTCGTTCGTCGACAAGAGAGCGCGAGTGCCCTCCGTCTCGATAGGGCAGATGTCCTGCGCGACCGCAGGCGCGGCCGTCAGGCTTGCGAGGACCGCGATCGCGGCCCCGCCCAAGAATGGGGATGGCATGGGTGTTCCTTCGCGTGAATGACCAAGAGGACGCGCCGATGCGGCGCGGCGTCAGGTCAGACGCGAGGGGGCCGGAAGAGGCCGTCGGGGCGAGACGGGAGCGGTCCGGCCCGATGCACGAGCACAAAGCCGGAGACGACCGGTGCGCCGATCCGATCGAGATCAGAGGAGATGCCGAGCGCATGTCCGTGACAAGGCCCACAAGGTGCGTGAGCTGGATGGTCTTGCTCACCCTTCTCGACCTGACCTTCCGACGAGTCGTCGTTAGGCTCGACATCGAGGAGGCTGTGCACCCCGGCGGGATCCTCGCCCGCATGCGCGAACGCCTCGGACGTCTCGTGCGCAGCGACGGCCGCGCTGCAGAGCTGCCACATGATGGCAGTCAAGCAACGCGACGATCCTGAAGAGGCGTCCGTGAGGGCTCATAGAGGCTACCTAGGCACGAATCCGCTGAAGAGGAAGTTCACGCACCGCGATCAACCAAGTCACGAAAGGAAGAGCAGCTTGATCGGCATCCAAAGCCCCATCGCGATCATCACCAGGTTCTCGGTCAGACTGACAAACCCCAGCGGGACGTTGGACCCCCCGCCCACGCAGGCGCACTTCAGCTCCCGCTTCTTCACGTAGACGGCCTTGAACACGGAGTAGGCCCCGACGGTACCGATGAAGAGCGCGATGGGCGAGCCGATGAGGCCGAGGATCCCGCCCGCGATCATCAGAACGGCGGCGATCCCTTCCGCGAACGGGTAGACGTACCCGTAGGTGGGGCTGCGCTGTGCCAGCACGTCGTAGTTCAAGAACATCGTCGAGAATCTCTCGACGTCGCGGAGCTTTTGCACCGCTAGCATCGCCATCGAGAACGCAGCGAACCACTCGACGCCGCGCACGGAGAAGATCGTCCCAAAGGCGTAAAAGGAGGTCGCCAGGGCCATCAGCGCGGCGACGCCGAAAATAACCAGGACGGGGGTGTAGGTCGTCTCCTTGTCGGCCTGGGTCGTGATGCCGAACCGCTCGCGCAGGGCGTCGTAGCCGCCGATGCGCTCGCCGCCGATGAAGGTCTGGGGCGTGGTGTCCACGTCGTGCTCCGCCTTGAAGGCGTCGGTCTCCTCCCGCGTCGTCAGCCAGTGGTCCTCGACCTCGTAGCCGCGGCGCTCCAGCAGCCACTTGGACTTCCGCCCGTAGGGGCAGACGTGCTTCTCCATCACCATGCGGTGCAGGACGGCCTTCTTGGCGGCCTGGTCGTCCGTCTGGACGGAGGGCGCGCTTTGGTCGCTGGGCGTCGCAATCGCTGACATGATCTATCTCCTCATTCTGATACCGTTAGGGGGTATATGTAATGGACGGTGCTTCGTGCGAGGAGAGGCGAGGTGCTACCCGTGACGACGCTGCGAACGTTCCCCCGTCATCCAGCGCCGATCCATCCGACCATGAGCCCGCCGGCAAGCCACAGGTATGCGAACATCGCGAGGTAGAAGAGGACGGTCTCGGCGATGCCGTCGCCGGTCGTCAGCTCGATGCCCTTCGTCGCGATCTTCCACGCGAAGAACCCGGCCGTCAGCGTAAGGAACGCCGCGTTCAGCCAGAACGTATAGTCGATCTTGAAGAACTCACGGTCCGTGACCGAGCGCACGTCTTCAGCGGACGGCAGGAGACCGAGCAGGTCGAAGCCGTAGTGCAGAATCAGCGCCGTTGCGACAAGCACAACGAGAAAGACGCTGAGGATATAGAGCGCCATCTT
Source organism: Parvularcula oceani (assembly GCF_000733125.1). Classification (GTDB taxonomy): domain Bacteria; phylum Pseudomonadota; class Alphaproteobacteria; order Caulobacterales; family Parvularculaceae; genus Parvularcula; species Parvularcula oceani. The sequence continues at coordinate 2,609 of NZ_JPHU01000023.1, forward strand.
CCAGCCGTAGTATTTCGCGTTCACACGCAAAACCGGGATTACAACGAGGTCGGAGAAGATGAACGCCATGATGCCCGCGAAGGCGACGCCGTTGCCATAGAGGACGGCAGCGAGCGGGATGTTTCCCATCGAGCCGATGAAGGTAAAGAAAGCCGCTACCGGGCCGACGAGAGACTGCGCGACGAGTGCCCAAAAGCCGGGATCCTCTCCGCCAACGAACAGCCACTCGAAAAAGCTTCTCGGCACGAAGGCCGCGACGATGCCCGCCACGGTGAAGCCGATGGTCACGTCTTTCCAGACCATCGCCCACTCCATGTGGTAGCGGTTTGCGATCTGCCGCCAGCCAGCCTTGGAGCGAATCTTCTTCTTCCAGTTCGGGGTCTCGCCTTCCTCTCCGTCATCGCCTTGCTGCTCCTTGGCGTGCTCGCGCGCTTCCTCGATCGGCGCGAGCTTCCGGGTGACACTGACGACGAGCCACATGCCGAGGATCAGGAGAGCGCCGCCGATATACTCGCCGACCACGAACTGCCATCCGAGGAAGATACCGATGATGATGCCGAGCTCGACGACGAGGTTGGTGGATGCGAGCAGGAAAGCGAGCGAGGGTACGAGCCCGGCGCCCTTGGCGAAGAGCGCCCTCGTGCCTGATAGCGCCGCGAAGCTGCAAGACGAGGAGACGAAACCGAAGAAGGTGCCCAACGCAACCGACTTCGGCCCGTCTTCACCCATCGTCTTCTGCATGCGCTCGCGTGTAACGAGCACCTGGATCATGGACGAAATAAGATAGCCTAGGCCGAACGCCCAGAATGCCGTCCAGAATAGGCCAAGCGCCGTGATGGCGCTCTCGTTCCAGATCTGGAGAAAACCGTCGTCCATTGCATCGCCTCGATTCGTTAGTAGCGTGAGAGAGGGGCGGCAGGTCTGTTCTCCCGTCCTTGATCAGGTAGTGCCTCGTCTGGAACGATCGTTATCGCAGCGATTTTCTCGAGCTTGGCGATGCACCGGGAGACATTCTCCGTATGCATCCGGCACCAGTCGTACTTTCCCTCCCGGCGAAGACCTTCATCTCTACTCCAGGGTTCGTCGGCTCCTTCACGAGCTCGCGCGACGATCTAGTGAGGACAACCCCAGGGGGGTATAGGTTCCGAGCGCTTTCTTCCCGATGTGATACCGTTGAAGCACGAAGGCGCGAGGAAGCAGGGTGGCGAAAGAAACGATCGACAGGCTGCGACGGATCGAAGGCCAGGTGCGCGGCATCGCGGGCATGATCGAGGACGGGCGCTACTGCATCGACGTGCTGCACCAGCTCTCCGCCGTAAAAGCCGCCCTGCGCCGCGTCGAGAGCGAGGTGCTCAAGAACCACGCTGCGACCTGCGTCGAGGACGCGGTGCGCTCGGGCGACCCGGAGGCGCAGCGCGAGAAGGTCGCAGAACTGATCGACCTCTTCGAGAAGCAGCGGCGCTAGGCGCGCCTCCCGCGCCGCAGGCGTAGACGCCGTCGTAGCCGACGCGCAGCGGCGTGCCCGTGTCCAACTCGAAGACGAGGCTCGCCGCCTCGCCGTCCAAGCGATCGATCGCGAGCCGCGCACCGGACGCCTCGAGCGTGGCGCCGTCAGTGATCGAGGCGTCTCCGGCCGTCAGCGGCACGAGGTTGCCCATCGGCTTCATAACGCCCTGGCTGTTCCTGCGGCGAGCAACGAAGACGTCTGCCCCGCACCCGGCTGTCACTCGGCCGGCACGAGGTGCAGCAGCTGCCCGCCCTTGCCGTGCTTCTCGTCCTCGAGGATCCAGACGGTGCCGTCCGGGCCCTGCTCGATCTCGCGCAGGCGGTTGCTGAACACCCAGCGCTCGGACTCGCAGACCTTCCGGCCATCCCAGTGGCAGTCCATGGTCACGCGAACGAGTGCCCTGGAGTTGAGGCCGGTGACGAGCGGGCTGCCCTCCCAGCCAGGAAAAGCGCCGCCGGTGTACCAGATCATGGCCGAGGGGGTGATGACGGGGTTCCAGAACTCGTCGGGTCGCCTGAACTTTTCCCTCGTGTCGTGCTCGGGGATGTCCGACCCGTCGTAGTTGTCGCCGTTCGAGACGACCGGCCAGCCGTAGTTCTCGCCCCGCTCGATCAGCTGGAACTCGTCGCCGCCCTTGGGGCCCGTCTCGGTCTCATAGAGCTCCCCGTCCGGTGCGAAGGCAAGGCCAAGCAGATTCCTATGGCCGTAGGACCAGATTTGGTCGGTCGGGCTGCCCCGGTCCGCGAAGGGGTTCCCAGGCGCCGCCTCGCCGCCCGGGGTCAGACGCAAAACCGCGCCAAGGTTCGAAGAGAGATCCTGCGCGGGCTCTTTCTTCGCGCGCTCGCCCGAAGTCAGGTAGAGGTAGCTGCCGTCCGGACTGAACGCCATCTTGTAGCTGTACTGCTTGCAGCCCGTGACGAACTAGGACTGCCGCCAGATCGTCTCGAAACCGTCCAATCGCATCGTGTCCAGGTCCAAACGTCCCCGTCCCATTGCCCCGCCGCGCGTGTCGCCATCGCCTGCCTCCGCGTAGGTCAGGTAGACGATGCCGTTCCGATCGAAGTCCGGATGCAGCGCCACGTCGCCGAGCCCGCCCTGGCCGCAATCCTCGACCGCTGGCAGGCCCTCAATGGGAGCTGAGACCGCTCCGTCTTGCGTGACGAGATGCAACTCGCCCGGCTTCTCCGTCACAAGCATCCGACCGTCGGGCAGGAAGGTCATCGCCCAAGGCTGGTTCAACTGCGCCAGCGCGCGGACTTCGAAGGGGCGGGAGATGGGTTCGTCACGCGTTAGCTGCGTCGTACTTGCCGTCGCGGCGGCAGAGCTTCCTGCAGGAGTGACCGTGTCGTCTGCCGCCTCCGTCGCGGCGCAGGCCGTCAGCACCAATGCGGCGGTCGTCAGGGTGGCAGTCGTACGGATCATCATGGTCTTCCTCCTTGAAAGGTGGGATTTCGGCTGGACGTAGGCAGCCAAGCAGACGGCAGGTTAGCCCCTTTCAGGCCGCGCAGACGTAGACGCCGTCGTAGCCGACGCGGAGCGGCGTGCCCGCGTCCAGCTCGAAGACGAGGCTCGCAGCGTCACCGTCCAAGCGATCGATCGCGAGCCGCGCGCCGGGCGCCTCGAGCGTGGCGCCGTCAGTGATCGAGGCGTCCCGGGCCGTCAGCGGCACGAGGTTGCCCATCAGCTTCATTACGCCCTGACCGTCCGAGCCGATCGCGACGAGGGCCTGCTGGCCTTCGGAGAAGCGGAACTCGCAGGCGGGGCTCGGCACGACGCGTGCGACCTCCTCCGGCGTCATGCCGCCTACGTCGAGCGACGAGACGCCGGGCTGCGACAAGGCTGCCCGAACGGACCGAACCACCGGCGTCGACCCCTCCGCCTCGCCCAGCGGGTAGCCGTCAGTCGCTTCCCCGTCCTCGCGGATGGACCGGATCAGGTACTCCATCTCGGCGATCTCCTTCTCCTGCGCGGCGATGATCTCATCGGCGAGCTTGCGCGCTCGGGGGTCGGTGATGTCCGCGCGCTCGGACACCATGATCGCGATGGAGTGGTGCGGTATCATCGACTTCATCCAGCTCTGGTCCTCGACCGTGACCTGGCTGCGCATGAAGTACAGACCCACCAGCCACAGGACGCCCGACGCGACGAACAGCGCGATGTTGACGCGGCGGTCCTTGTACATGTGCAGCATGAAGGCGAGCATGATCGCCAGCATGGTCCCGAACATCAGCGTGGACATGAAGAAGCGCGTCTCGGAGAGGTGGAAGTCCCCCCAGCGGTAGATGTTCAGGTACATGAAGAAGTACATGAACACCGTCGAGGTCAGCACCATCGTGAGCAGACGGCCGTAGCTCTTCCAATCGATGCTCTTCTCGTCCGAGCCGTGATCGCCGTGGTCCATGGTTCCCTCGTTCTCTTCGTGCGAGCGCGTGACGTTGCCGCCCTTACCCCTACCAGGTAGGAGTGCCTTGTTGCGGGAACGGCTCCTAGCCCCTCCTGGTTCCCCCCTCCGCGAGGTTCGCGCACAGGGCGATGTCAGCCTACGAAGACTGGTGCGAAACCGCCGCCTTCGGTCAGCATGTTGGTCGCCTGCCCCTGGTAGATGCGCGCCGCCGCGAGAAGGACGGTGCCGGCATGCGTGTAGAGACGGACGTCGACCTTTCGTCTCACGGTCTCGCCATCTAGCTCGACGGAGCGTTCCGGCGCGGGGACGAAGGACTGGGCGACGTAATCGGCGTCGACGATGTCCCTGAAGACCGAGCGGGTCAGCTTCGCGCCGCGATAGACGCCCTTGCTGGCATGGCTGGCTACGGGTTTGAAGAACAGAGACTTCCGCGCTGTCCACAGACTTTCCGCGTCGCTCGCTGTGACGGCGACCGTCCGCGGGATGAGCCGTAGAGCGGAGAGGTCGGCATCGCTCGCCCCCAGGCCGCGCATACGATCGGGGTCCGAGAGAAGGGTCAGGTTCCGCTTGTGCGCGAGGAGGGCATGGTGCCGAGGCGAAGGCGAGACCAGAGCGGTTGCCTCATCATAAGCCCATCGCAGCGAAGCATGCCCTGGGTCGGACAGGCCGAAGTCGGTCGATCTGTTGTAGACGAGGTCGACTGCACCCTTCCCACCGACCAGTCGATCGCCAGCCGCCGAGAGGCGCGACGGATCAGCGACCTCGACAGCGATGCCGTGCCGTTCGAGCATGGCCTTCGCGAGCTCGAACTCCGGATGGAGGAACTGTGCCGAAGGCGCATCGTCGACGATCGCGACGCTTTTGAGGCTGCTTGTACGCCCGGCGAGCCACCATTCCCGACGGAAGGCTTGGGTCACGCCTTCCTCGAAGCGTTCAGCGGGCTCCTGGTCGTTCCAGCAATGGCAAGCGGCTTCCGCGGCCGCTGCGCACAAGAAAGCGCCGCCGGCGTTGGTGTTGATCTCGATGAGGCGTGGCCCTTCATCGGTCAGATGGAAGTCGTACCCCATGAAGAGACCTTCGCCGTGCGACTGGCTGTCGAGCGCAGAAGGTGCCCACTGGGAGACCGCTTCGCGGTAGGCCGGCAGGCGCGAGAGGGCTTCGACGACGCTGACGAGGTCGGTCATCGCCTCGAAGTCGGTTCGAGGGACGCGGACCGAGAAGCCCGCGAAGAGATGCGGTTTGTCGGCGAGATGGCGCCCGAAGAAGCCTTCCTCGCCCGCCAGGCGGTCGACCGCGTCGACCAGTTTCGGGCGTTCGATGCTCTCACAGCTGCAGACGCTGCGGAGGTCCGAGCGACAGTCCGGTGCCGCGAAGCGTTTCATGTCGGCGACGCGGCACAGAGCATTCGCCTGCTCAGCGGGATCAGGGCCAGCGGCACGAGGAGCCACTGAAGGACGGGGGACACACCGATCCCAAGGCCAGGCAGGATCGGCATCAGCTCGCCGTAGGACCAGCGATCCCAGACCTCCGTCGCCAGGTACTCCGCGATGAGGGTGATCCCCACGCCGACGATCAGGAACGTCGCTATCGTCTTCGTCGCCGGGGAAGCGATCCAGTGGCGACTTCGGCCCGCGACTGCAGCGCACCAGAACGCGACGAGCACGATCCCGACGTCGCCGAAGGTTGCGATCGTGCACGTCTTGACCGCCTCCCAATGCGGCGCATCAGGTATGTCGCCGTAGAGCGGCACCTGCCAGAACTCCCAAACGAAGTTCAGAAGGAACCCGAACAGCGCGACGGGCACTTCGGGGGTGTCGAAGACCGACCGCTTCGCCATCACGTCAGCGTCCTTCGATCGTCCGGTAGCCGCCGGCCTTCCACGCTTTCATCGACCCGAGATAGACGTCGACGTCGGTCCAACCTGTCTGCAGCAGGATCGAGGCGGCGATCGAGGCGCGTGCGCCGCTCCCGCACATGACCGTGACGGGGGCGTTCTTCGCGAGGCTCTCCGCCGCGCTCGGCAACTCGCCGACATAGGCATGCTGAGCGCCTTCCACATGGCCCGCTTCGAACTCGTCGACCGATCGGACGTCGAGGAGCGTCCACCGATCGGCGCGCTGATCGACGCGCTCGTTGACGGCCTGCGTATCTACGAGGGGGACCGACGCGAACGCCCTGTCCTTCGTCGCCACCGGCACGATGCCCGCGTGGTAGCCCACGACGCGGTCGTAGCCGATGCGCGCCAGCGTGCGGGTCGACCCCGCCGCTTGATCGGCGTCACGCGCGACCAGGACGATGTCGCGATCCGCGTCCAGGAACCAGCCCGCGAAGGCCGCGATCATGTCCGACGGGATGCAGTAGGCGCCGGGCACGTGCGCGCCGGCGAAGTCCGCGACGCCGCGCACGTCGACGAGTTGGGCGCCGCCGAGGTCGTAGAGCGCCTCGGGCCCCACGGGCGGCGGCAGCAAGTCGCGCGGGCTGCGCCCGCCGCCCTCGGCGTTGAGCTGCTCCATCAGCCGGAAGTAGGGGGGCTGGTAGTGATGCTCGGCGACCTTCGCGTCGATGAAGGCTTCCCGGTCCTCGATCCGAAGGCGGGGATTGTTCGCCCGCTCGTGCCCCAGCGTCGAGAACTCCCGGTCCGCCATGCCAGACCCGCAGACGGAGCCCGCCCCGTGGGCGGGATAGAGGATGGCCTGATCGCCGAGGCTCAGGATCTTCCGCAAACTGTCGAAGAGAAGTCCTGCCACCTCGCGCTTCCGGTCGGGGTAGAAGTCGGTCCGTCCGACGTCGCCGACGAACAGGGCGTCGCCGGTGAAGACGCCGACCGCGCCGTCGTCATAGGACGAATCGTGGAGGGCGTAGGACAAGCTGTCGTCCGTGTGGCCGGGCGTCTCCAGCACCTCGATCCGTGCGTCGCCGACTGCGAAGCCGTCACCCTGGCGGGCGGTGTCCGCATAAACGATCGGCTCCGCAGGGTTCGGGCCGTGCCAGATTTTGGCGCCCGTCACGCTTGCCAGAGCGGGCGCGCCGGAGACGAGGTCTTCGTTCCGGTGCGTCTCGAAGATGTGGACGATCCGCATGCCGTTGCGGCGGGCAAGGTCCAGATAGGCTTCGATGTCGCGCCGCGGGTCGATGACGGCCGCCTCGCTGCCCGAGCCGAGGAAGTAGGACAGATGGGCGAGGCCGTCGGACTTGATTTTCTCGAGGATCATAAGGGTTTCCTTTCCGGACTAGAGTTCGATGCCGACCATTGCGGCGACCTCGCGGGATAAGGCAGCCGGGCTTTCGTCGAAGGCGTTCTCCGTTCTGCCGAGAGACGGCTTTGCGCGTACCCAGTCATCGGTGACGACCGCATCGAGGAGGAAGTGAGCGAGGTCTGCGTTCCGTGTACGAAATACATCTGCAGGCAGGCGGCGATCCTGGACTTCGTAGCTTCCGCTGCGTGGCTTCTCGAGCAGCCAACCGGGCCGGACCGCTGTCCAGTCGAGGCGAGAGTTCTCTAGCTGGTCCTCCATCTCCCGCATCTCTTCCAAGATCGCCGACAGGGCAGGAATCACGCTGGCGCGAAACCACGCAGGCAAGCGCTCGTCCTTCTCGACGAAGGCGGCCGAGATCACGCAGAGCCGTGACGCACCCGTCTCGGTCATTGCGGCGACGATGTTCGCGGTTCCTTTCGAGTAGAGCGGCGGGGGATCGGTCATCGCCGCAGGCGAGAAGCCGAGACCGAGCGCAGACACGACCCGGGGGTGGCCCTTCAGATGCTCGGTCAGATCGTCTTCCAGGACGTCGACCTGGCGGTGAACGGCCCCATCATCCTCCGCCCGATCCGGGACTGTGTGATCGAGCCCAAGCACCGTCAGTCCCCGGTCGACCGCTTGGTTGAGGACGTGCGTGCCGGTCTCGCCGCTTGCGCCGAAGACAACGAGGTCGAAGTTTTGGCTGCTCATGGGCGCGTTCTCCAGCCGATACGACCACTTGCGTCGGATTTAAGTGTCAGGAAGGCGCCGACGGCGAGCGTCAAGTCCGCCCCGATACAGAGGCCGGCCCACCAACTAGGTGCCGGGGTTCCGAGCTGTGCGACCCCGACGTCAAAGCCAGCGTGGACGGCAAGAGCGACAGGCAGCACTAAGGGACGCCGGACGTAGCCGTAGAACGCCGCGCCGATGAAGAGCGCTGCGATACTCGTATTCACGGCCAGCGTCGCTGAGTCGGTGCCGATGGCGAAAACTGGGTAGAAGAAGGCGATCGCCATCAGGAGCGTTGCGTAAAAAGCTCTCTCCTTTCCGAGGCCTGTCCACCATGATACCGCGAGGAACGGGACGGCAAGACTGATTCCGATCAGGATGGGCTCCATGGTCAGACCTCCTTCTGGACCCATTGGAAGAACGCCGAGGCCGACATCGAGATGGAGAGGAAGCCCGTGAACGATTCCAGGCCTGCCAGAGAAGCAAGGTGGCCGGTGGGCATGACCTTGCCGAGTCCCAGCGTCGTGAAGGTCGCCATTGAGAAGTAGTAGATGTCCATGAAATCCGCCTCTGCAGGCTCCTTGAAGTCACCGAGTCCTAGGGCCCGGCCGAGTTCGTACGCTCCAGCGAAGGCACCCACTTCAGCTAAGTGTAGAGCGAGTAAGACCAGGCACAGGCCCGCAAAACCAGTCGGACCACGGTTCCTGAGTTTTGGAACCGAGGCGGCGAGCACCGCGTAGTGCGTCGTCAGGATACCGACGAAGAGGACGGACGCGATCAGCAGTGCGGCGATCACAGGGACTTCGTCCGCATGCGTAGCGCGTTTCCGATGACGGACACGGAGGACAGGCTCATGGCCGCTGCGGCGATCATCGGGTTGAGGAGGATGCCGGTGAACGGATACAGGACACCCGCCGCGACCGGTACGCCGAGGCCATTGTAAACGAAGGCGAAGAACAGGTTCTGCCGGATGTTCCGCATGGTCATTCGGCTCAGGCGCTGCGCGGCGGCGACGCCCCGCAGGTCACCACGGACAAGTGTGACACCTGCGCTCTCCATCGCCACGTCGGTCCCCGTACCCATGGCGATCCCGACATCGGCTCTGGCGAGGGCGGGCGCGTCGTTGATGCCGTCGCCCGCCATCGCGACCTTGCTGCCCGCTGCTTGAAGCTCGCCGACGATCCGGTGCTTGTCTTCGGGTGACACGTCGGCATGGACCGCGTCGATGCCGACCTCCGCCGCGACGGCCTCCGCCGTGCCCCTGGCATCACCGGTCAACATGACCACTTTGACGCCCGCCTCGTGGAGGAGGCGGATCGCTTCGGGTGTCGACGCCTTGATCGGATCGGCCACTGAAATGAGGCCCGCCGGTTGTCCGTCGACCGCGACGAACATGGCCGTCTCGCCGTTGCGCCTGCGCTCTTTCGCGCGCTTCTCGATATCCCGCGGGAGGCCGCCTTCACGCGCCATCATCTTAGCGTTGCCGATCGCGACGCGACGGCCGTCGACCCGGGCGTGGACGCCTTCACCGGTAACCGATTGAAAGTCCGAAGCTTCGCGCCTGGGGACGCCCCGTTCCTCCGCGCCACGAACGATCGCCTCGGCGAGGGGATGTTCGGATGCGCGTTCGACTGCCGTGGTGAGCGAGAGAAGCTCTGTATCGTCGAAGGCCTCGGTCGGCTCGACGCCGACCAAGGCCGGGCGTCCCTCAGTCAAGGTCCCGGTCTTGTCGACGACCACCGTGTCGACCTTCTCGAAGGCTTCGAGCGCTTCGGCGTTCTTGATGAGGACGCCGTTCTGGGCGCCTTTGCCGGTGCCGACCATGATCGACATCGGTGTGGCCAGACCGAGCGCGCACGGACAGGCGATGATCAAGACCGCCACGGCGTTGACGAGGGCGAAGCTCAGTGCGGGTTCCGGTCCGAAGATCGCCCAGACGATGAAGGAGAGGATGGCGACGACGATGACGGCCGGTACGAAGATGCCGGCAACCCTGTCCACCGAGCGTTGGATCGGCGCGCGGCTCCGTTGGGCTTCGGCGACCATGCGCACGATCTGGGAAAGCGTCGTGTCCTCGCCGACCCGGTCTGCCGTCATGACGAAGGCACCGGTGGCGTTGACGGTGCCGCCGGTGACCGTGTCGCCTTCGGCCTTTCGGATCGGGAGGGGCTCGCCCGTGATCATGCTCTCGTCGACGGACGAGCTGCCTTCCAGCACCTTGCCGTCGACTGGCACCTTCTCGCCCGGTCGTACGCGAAGGCGATCGCCCTCGCGCAGCGCGTCGAGCGGCACTTCGGTCTCCACACCGCCCGGGTCGATGCGCGTCGCGGTCGGCGGCGTAAGCTCGAGAAGCGCTCGGATCGCGCCGGAGGTGGCGCTGCGAGCACGCAGCTCGAGTACCTGCCCGAGCAAAACAAGCGTGACGATGACCGCGGCTGCCTCGTAGTAGACGCCGACATTTCCGTCCGGGTTCCTGAAGGCGGGCGGGAAGACCCCTGGGGTTCCAGTCGCGACGATCGAGAAGAGGTAGGCCACGCCGACGCCAAGCGCGATCAGCGAGAACATGTTGAGGTTCCAAGTGCGGAAGGACTGCCAACCCCGTACGAAGAACGGCCAGGCTCCCCAGAGAACGACCGGGGTGGCGAGCGCCAACTGGATCCACTGCGCCAAGTCGTCCGCGATGAACCGCTCGAACGGGCGATCCGGGATCATGTCGCCCATCGCGTAGATGAAGAGCGGGACGGTCAATACGGCCGACACCCAGAAACGGCGCGTCATGTCGCGAAGCTCGGTCCGGTCCTCTTTACCGACAGTGACGTCCTCGGGCTCCAGGGCCATGCCGCAGAGCGGGCAGGGACCTGGCTTGGGCGCTCGGACCTCCGGGTGCATCGGGCAGGTGTAGACCGACCCGTCGTAGCCCGGTGGGAGGGTGTCGTAGGCGCCAGCCGGCGCGGCCGGCGCAGCGGCGTCGCCGTGACAGCAGTCGTGCGTGACGTCGCCGACCTCATCGCCCTCGCGGACGAGATCCATGCCGCACTTACCACACACGGCAGGGTCGGTGCTTCGCACGTCCGGATGCATGGGACACGCGTAGACGTCGCCAGCGTAACCCTCGGTGACCTGGTCACCTCGGACGACGGGACGGTCGTCGCTCGCTTCGAGCCCTGACCCGGCGTACGAAGCGTTCACGATGCATCCCCTTCGCGAGCCGCTTGGCGGGTACCTTGGGTGCCCCGCCAATCGCCGAGCGCCTGGGTAGCCGGCTCGTACCCGTCGAGCGCGCTCCGTCGCAGGGTGAACCGCGCGAGGATCACGCCGTAGACGAGCTTCGAGAAGATGTCGGCGGTCGTGAACAAGAACTGCCGCATCACGATAACGACCTCCCCCTCTCCGAAGGCAGGCAGCAAGTAGGCGATCGGGTAGAGGCCCCAGAAGAACAGGAAGTAGAAGAACAGGTTCTTCAGCCAGGGATGGAGCGTATCGGGGGTGTGCTGGCGCCCCTCACGCAGGACGCGCCAGACCCCCCAGACCAGGACGAGGAAAGGCAAGGTGCTCACGAAGCCCCAGACGAGCATCGTGCCCACGCTCGCGTGCTCGTAGAACTGCCCGATCAGGCCGGTCCAGATCATGCCGATCGCTGCGACCGTGAGGATCCCGAACCAACGGTGAAGTCGTTGCCTGGGCAGGTTCAATGCGAGCAGCAGCTGCGCGATCAGCAGCGGGATGGTGATGGTCCAGTTCGCGTAGCGATAGGCGTTCGAGAACACCTCGTCCTGGCGCGGCATCCAGCCGCCGAGAGTGTACAGGTATGCGGACTGCCAATCGGCGTACTCACGGTACAGGCTGAGGCCCGCCGCGATCATCACCACCGCGCCGAGCCAGCTTCCCAGCCGGTACTTCGGCGCCAACTGCGTCGAAGACGCCAGGAAGAACACCGAGAAGGCGAGGTGCGCGCCGAAGCCCACCATCAGCAGGACGGCGACGAGCTGCCAGGCAGGATGCGGAAGCACCGCGAAGTTCTCGACGTTCAGATGAACGCTGCTCGAGTCGATCATGTCGTTCTCCGTTTAGTCGCCGGCCGGTCCCGTCTGCCAAAAAACACCCTACCCCCGTACCCATTCCATGGAATCCGACGTATGGGAGTCGTTGAGGTTCACCCGTGCTCCTCGGCATGGCTCTTGGCCTCCTCGTGCGGCTCAGATCGAGCTAGGAACCACCGTTCCAGCGCAAACGTCGCCGCGACGCCGCCGTAAGCGACGGCGACGACGACCCAGTCCGACTGCAGCTTCACCGTGGTGAACGCCGCCAGGACTAGGCCGTCCAGGACGAGTGCGCTCGTCACGATCCAGGCCTTCGCATCGACCTCCTCTCGCAGGTGGCGAAGCACCCCCCAATGGATCGCCATGTCCATGATGAGGTAGAAGATCGCGCCGAGCGAGGCGATCCGGGTCAGATCGAAGAACACGGCGAGCAGGCCCGCCGCGACGACGGTGTAGATCAGGAGGTGATGCTGAAGGTCGCCGGGCAGGTGGAAGTGCCGGTGGGGTATCAGCTTCATCTCCGTCAGCATGGTGAGCATGCGCGAGACCGCGAAGACGCTCGCGAGCAGTCCGGACGCCGTAGCGATGAGCGCGACAGCGACGGTGAACCACTCGCCCCACTGGCCGACCGCGGGGCGGGAGGCCTCTGCCAGCGCGTAGTTCTTCGCTTCGACGATCTCAGGGACCGTCAGCGACGCCGCCACGCCGAATGCCACGATCAGGTAAACCGCGAGGCAGGTCGCGAGCGACCAGACGATGGCCCGGCCGACGTTCTTAGTGGGGTCCTTCACCTCGCCGCCTGAGTTGGTGATGGTCGTGAAGCCCTTGTAGGCGAGGATGGCGAGCGCCGTGCCCGCGACGAAACCAAAGGCGTCCGTATCGTTCGCGATGCCATCGTCGTAGGGCACGAACTCGAAGCCGGCCGCCCACATCGCGACGAGGCCGAAGACGACGATGCCGCCGATCTTGATGATCGCCGCCACCTGGCTGACGCCGCCGATCCACTTGTTGCCGGCCGCGTTCACGACGTAGGCGAAACCGATCAGGCCGACGGCTAAGAGAGCGACGAACAGGCCGTTTTCCTCGGCGCCGAAGGGACGGAGCGCGTAAGTGCCGAAGGTCCGGGCGACCAGGCTCTCGTTGATGATCATCGAGAACGCCATGAGGAGCGCGCAGGCACCGGTCATCGTGCCCTCGCCATACGCCTTCTTGAGATAGGCGGCGATGCCGCCTGCCGACGGGAAGGCGTTCGACATCTTCACGTAGGAGTATGCCGAGAAGCCGCTGATCACTGCGGCAAGCAGGAAAGCGAGAGGGAAGAGGTCGCCCGCGAGCTCGGCAACCTGCCCCGTAAGGACGAATATGCCGGCTCCGATCATCACGCCGGTACCCATGGCGATTGTGCCCCAGAGGCTCAGGCTGCCTTCCTCGTAGTCGGTCTTCATGGTGTCCCCTCTGACCCGTGGATCGCGAAGACGGAACGGTTGCCCGCACCGTCGAACAGGATGGTGCGGTATGTGGGCCGAGGGCCGTCCGGCACCTCCATGCCCGGGCTGTTCGGCACCATGCCGGGCAGGGCGAGCCCGATGCCGTCGGGCCGCTCGCTCAGCAGGCGTTCGATGTCCGGCGCGGGGACGTGGCCTTCGATCACGTAGCCGCCGACCTCGGCGGTGTGACAGCTGGCGAGGTCGTCCGGCACGCCGAGGCGGCGGCGCACGGGGGCCAGGTCGGCATGCTCTACCACGCGGACGTCGAACCCAGCCTCATCCGCGTAAGCTGCCCACTCGCCACAACACCCGCACCATGGCGTCTTATGTACCAACATCGTCCTGTCGTGGGCGCCGACCTTCTCCGTGTCAGTTCCCCTGCGATCGCGTTCAACGAGGAAGACGACTGCCAGTACGACGAGGACCGAGAACGCTGTGAGGATGGTCAAAGGACCACGACTCGTCGCCGCACCGACCAAACCCTGATGTTCGGAGCGCGGCATCAGTGCGCGTGTCCCGGTTCGCCGTGTGGCGTTGGCTCGTCCGCCATTGATCCGGCTTCTTTGGTTGAGGAAAGTGCGGGCGTTCCAAAGCTCCAGTGCAGATGCGTGACGAGCCAGCCGTCCGGCGTCTCTTCCATGACGGCCGTCTCAACCAGCGATCGCGCTTCGTCTCGGGCGACGGTGGTCACCTCGAAGGTGGTCAGCACCAAAGCGGCCTCTTCACCGAGCGAGCGGACAAAACGGCCGGTTCGCTGCATCTTCCGCGTGGTCGAGGCGGCGAGGTCCGATCCCATGTGGTGAGACGCGTAGGCGGCCAGACCATCCTCGACGCCGCCGCCCTCCGCGACGAGGAGTCCTTCGGAAAGCACCGACCGCAACGCGACCTCGTCGCCGGCAGCGTAAGCCGCGGCGAGGCTCTCAGCGGCCGCTTCGGGTGATGACCGGTCGACGTCGACCGTGGCCGGCTGGGTCGCCTCCGCGGCTCCCAACGGTTCGTCATCGTGCGAATGGCCGTCCACGCCGGACCCGGCTGCCCCCTCGTCGTCATGGTGACCTGGGTCGGCATCCTCACCGTGCGGATGGCCGTCGCTCTCGACGCCGGAAGTGGTTCCCTCGCCATGGTCGTGGTCGTGTCCGTCGCCGCTCCCAGCTTCGGGAAGGCTCTCGACCCCGAGGCCGTAGGAGTAGACGAGGTGACCGCCCCACCAGGCCGTGACGCTGAGAAGCGCCGCCGATACGATCACGCCGGAAGACAGGGCCGTCGACGGCCTCCGAGCCCGCCGCCACCACCGCCAAGCGGCGAGCAGGACGACGAGCGTCCCGGTCGGCACCGCCCAGTTCCGGTGGGTGGTCATCGCCTCGTGGCTGGGGCCGTCATGGGCGACGGAGTAGTAGGCTTGGAACCCGGCTGCGATCGTGAGGATGACGGAGACCCCTGCGAGGAAGAGGCTCCAGTCCGCAGCGGCCGATAGGCCCGGCCTCTGCCGGAACCGCGGCAGGAGAGCGAGGCCGTAGAGGCCTGCGGCGACGACCGTCAGCGCGTAGGCGAAGTGGACGAGGACGGGGTGGATGTTGGGTTCGATCAGGTCGAGCGTCATGCTGGCTCTCCTTCAGTACCAAGAGCGGATGCCGAGGACGAGACGGGCGTCGTTCGGATCGCCGCCTGAGTCTTGGACGATCTGGCTGGTCTCTCCGAGCACGGACGACCAGGCGACACCGACATAGGGCGCGAACTCACGCCTGATCTCGTAGCGCAGGCGCGCCCCGACGCTGATACCCGTGAACCCGGCACCCAGGTCTTGATAGCCAACATCCTGGGCCGCTGCCTCGACTTCCAGCCGGGGCTGCAGGATCAGACGCTGCGTCAGCAGCACCTCGTACTCTGCCTCGAACCGGGCAGTCAGGTCGCCGTTCTCGGACAGGAACAACCCCCCATCCACCTCGAACCAGTAGGGCGCGAGGCCCTGGAGTCCGACTACTGCGTAGGTCTCGCCGGACGGCTCGAAGTCCTGCCGGATGCCCGCTTGCAAATCGAAGTACGCCGTGATCGCGCGGGAGTAGAGGAGTTGGACTTCGGCCTCCTCGAACGCGTTCTCGCCGAAGTCGTACTCCCCCTCGGACTTCACCCAGGCCTTGTTGATGTCGCCGCCGTAGTAGCCCTGCACGTCCCAAAGCCCTACGCCGTCCTCGCCTGCGTCCTGCCATTCCAGGCGGTCGATCATCAGGAGGCCGTAGGGCGTCTCGCCGTTCTCCTCCAGAACGCGGTCGCGGGCCCGGGTCATGACCTCTGGACCATACACGTCGTCGGCCGCGTTCCAAGGCGGGCTCTCCGGCGCGTCCTGGGCGTGGGCCTGAGGGAGGGACAGTCCGGCTGCGATGAGGGCCGCGGAAGAGGCAAGGAAGCGTCTCATCGGCCGCCCCCCATCCCGGGCATGTCCGTCATCGTGCCTGCCGGTTCCGACGCCTTCGGTCGCCCTTCCATGCCCCCATGATCCCTGCTGTTCATGCGATCGACCGACGTTTCACTCGGGTTCGTCGCGACCGGCGGACCCATGCCGACCATCTCGAGCGGCGGTCGTTCCTCGATCGGCAGCACGCTAACGACCTGCATCATGCCGGCATGCATGTGGTAGAGGAGGTGGCAGTGGAAAGCCCAGTCGCCGAGCTCGGGCGGGGTGATGTCCACCGAGAGCTTCTCGCCAGGCTTGGTCAGGATCGTGTGCAGGCCGGGAAGGTAGCGCTCGCCGTCCGGATCCCGGTCGTAGCCGGGAATGACGAGATCGAAGAACATCCCGTGCAGGTGGATCGGGTGGGGCATCATCGTGTCGTTGACGAGGGTCAGCCGCACGCGCTCGCCCTGGTAGAACTTGATGCTCTCCTCGACGTCCGAGAACTTCACCCCGTCGAACGCCCACATGTAGCGTTCCATGTTCGAGGTCAGGTGGATCTCGATCTCACGTTCCGGCTCGCGCACGTCGGTGTTCGGCCGCAGGCTCCGCAGCTGCGCGTAGGTCAGCGTGCGGTGTGGAACGCGCTCCAAGCCGACGCCCGGCTCGTCCAGCCGGCTGACAGGGTTCATCGCCGTGACCGCAACGGCCGGCCCCATCGGGTGGTCGTGCGCCGCCATCGCCATATTGGAATGGTCCATCGGCATTCCGCCGCCCTTGCCGGCGTCTTGGCTAGCCATGCTCATGCCGGCCATTCCCGCGGCGGCGGCACTAGCCTTCATCTTGGGTTCCGCAGCGTCGGGGTAGTCGAGCGCGTGCCCCTGGCCCTCCATCCCGGGCTCGGACGGCGTCGTCATCGAGGCACCCATCCCGGCCATGCCGCCCATGCCCGACATCCCCATGTCCTTCATGGTGAGAAGGGGGCGGGGGCGCAGAGCCGGCGCCTCGGCCGTCTCGCCTAGACGCGGCGTCAGTGTCGCGAGGGCCTGATCCGAGCTGTCGATGGACGCTGCCACGAAGCGGTAGGCGCGGTCCTCCGGCTCCACGATCACGTCGTAGGTCTCGGCGACGCCGATCTGGAACTCGTCGGTCTCGACCGGACGGACGTCCAACCCATGCACGTTCACGACCCTCATCGGCAGACCGGGGATGCGGACGTTGAAGATCGACATGGCTGAGGCGTTGATGATGCGCAGGCGCACCCGCTCGCCGGGCTCGAAAAGGCCGGTCCAGTCGTCCTTCGGACCGTGCCCGTTGACGAGGTAGGTGTACTGCGCGCCGGTGACGTCCGCGATGTCGGTCGGCGTCATCCGCATGTTGCCCCACATCAGGCGGTTCTGGATCGCGGCGCCGAGACCGTCCTCCGCCGCGTCGGCGGCGAGGTCGGCCACCGTGCGCTTCTGGAAGTTGAGCGTGTCGCCCATCTTCTTGAGTTCGGCGAACAGGCGGTGCGGGTCCTCGAAGGTCCAGTCCGAGAGGACCATGACGTACTCACGGTCATAGGGCGCGGGCTCCTCGCCCGCAGGGTCAATCACGATCGGGCCGTAGTGGCCGAGCTGTTCCTGGAAGGCGCTGTGCGAGTGATACCAGTAGGTCCCGGCCTGGATCAGCGGGAAGCGGTACTCGAAGGTCGAGCGTGGCGCGATGCCGGGGAAGCTGACGCCCGGCACGCCGTCCATGTCGAAGGGCACGAGCAGGCCGTGCCAATGGATCGATGACCACTCGTCTAGCGTGTTGTGCACGCGCAGCGTGACGTCCTGCCCCTCCTTCATGCGGATGAGTGGGGCGGGCAGGACGTCGTTGATCGTGACGCCCATGCCGGTCCGCCCGTCGATGCGGACGGGGTTGCGGGCGATGCGAAAGTCGTAGGCGTCCTTGGTGGTGGGGGCGAGGCCCGTGTTGCCGTAGCGGGAATCTTTCGCCCAAGCGGGTAGGAGCGCAGAGGCGGCGAGGCCGCCCGCGGCGGTGCCTAGGAAGGCGCGTCTGGTGTGCATGATGTCCTCACGTGATCGATCGTCCAGCGGTTCAGGCGTGCGGCCGGGCGGCCGCCGGAAGAGCGTCAAGCAATGAGGACGTCGAACCTCGTTATAGGAGTCGGGCGAAGTGCGGGCGGACCACGCAGGGCCGGCAAAGGCCAGTAGCCAGGCGGGGCGAGGTGACCGGCCGAGGTCGCCAAGATGGCGACGCCGTCGGCCGGGCCGTCGTCACCGACGGAAGGCGGATTGGCAGCCACCAGCGAGTCCGCGACCGTGCAGTGTTCGCAGTCTTCAGGAAGGCACTCATTCCCCGATCCGGTCCCGCCATGGGAGTGCGTTTCCGCCGTCTCTTGGCCATGCCCGTCGCTGAAATGGGCGAGCTTCTCAGTCGCTGCCTGAGAGCGAAGGGAGACCGGCTCCCCCATGACCGAAAGACAACCGCACAGCGCCTGCCCCAGCACCAGCAAACCTGCTAGAGCCCTAAGGAAAGGTCTGTTCGTGCGGGGAAATCGCACAGTCGCGGGCCTCCAACTTTGAAACAAATATATACCCTGCCTAGGTAGCGTCAATGAACCGAGACACGATCAAGCGACTTCGTCGCATCGAAGGCCAGGTGCGTGGGATCGCGGGCATGCTTGAGGATGAGCGATATTGCATCGATGTGCTGCACCAACTGACGGCGGTGAAAGCGGCGCTGAGAAAGGTCGAAAGTCAGGTTCTTAAGGATCACGCGGCGACCTGTGTCGAGGAAGCCCTCGCCGGCAAGGACGCCCGGGCCGGTCGGGAGAAGTTCGACGAGCTGATCGAACTCTTCGAGAAGCAATCTCGCTAAGGGAACCATACCCCCGTAGGGGTGTGCGTCCGATCCATGCTACTGCGAAGTCGGATCTCCTTCGGAACGGTGCTCGGACAGCCTATCATTCCTACGGGACGCCTTTCTCGCCGACGTCGATCTTATGGTACCGGGCGGCTTCGCGCGCCCAGTATGGGCAACGGAGCCTCGGCTCGCCGCTCCGTCGGGGTTCTTCCGCAACCATGACCTCGCCCGATCTCGCGCTGGAGAGGCGCCTGAACCGCGTCGAAGGTCGGGTCAGGGGGATCAAGCAGATGATCGCCGACGATCGCCCCTGCGCCGAGGTTTTGGACCAGATCGCGGCGGCGAACAGCGCTCTTCGCCGCGTGGCCGTTCAGCTGCTACGTCAGCATGCCCTTACTCAGATCAAGCTTGTCGCTCCGACCGGCGAGGAAGGTGCGCCGGAACACGAGCTCGCTGCCATCATCGAACTTGCGGATAGGCAGAAGCGGTGATGGAAGCAGGCCGATGGCCGGTCAATCCAATCGGAAGTACCGGCGGAGAACGCCCGACCCTTCCGCCAATGTCAGCCCTTTGACCGTACTCGAAGGATCATAGGCCGCTTCCTCGGCGTCCCGCACGAAGGCGTCCATATCGCCCTTGATGCTAGAAGGCAGTTCGATCGATCCGGTGCCAGGCAGGAGTTGAGTCAGGCGATAGACATCGGACCGGTGCTTTCGGATCGTCTTGCTGTCGACCCTTTCGCCATCGGCCTTTCGTTGGGAGAGGTCGATATAAGCCCGGGCCTTGAACGGTATGAGCGTCGCCGCGTCGATGACGCTCAGCCCATCCTTGACGACACGACGCATCAAAAGAAGGTCGTAATAGGCATCGTCGACCAGAATGGCGGACAGGCTCATCGCGTCATCTTCGATCGGCACGGGCGTCAGCGTCACGTCGTCCGGAAGCAGCGGTATCTCCGGCTTCCTGGCGAACAATTCCAGCATCGCAGGATAGGCCTCGTCCGTCGGTTTTTGGAACCGGTAGAACTCGCGCCGACCGTCGGACCGTTGGCGGGTCTGATAGCCGCCCTTATCGAGGAACGTCTGGAAACGCTCTGCGAAGCCTGCATCGACGACTTCTATGCAGAGCACGATATCGAGGTCTTTCGTGGCGCGAAAATCCAGACCGGCTTCTCCGAACAGGACGTCGCAGGCTGCGCCGCCGATGAGGGCGTAGCTATCTTGATAGTCGGCGAAGTGGTCGGCGAACACCTTCAGTCCTCTGACCATAGCACATCCTGAAGAAGTTCGTCTGCGGCGATAGCGATCCGTTCGTCGGGATGGTCCCAGAACTGAGCGTAGAGGGACAGCGGGTCGACGATGCGATCGTCACCGAGAGACCTGGGGTCGTACCGCCAGACTTCCAAGAGCGCGTCGGCGGTCGCACCGTCATCGACCTCCTCGGCGATTGGATGGCCCATCACCCGCTTCGCTTCGTGCTGGCTGAGAGCGAAGGTCTCGAGGTCGCCGCCATCGATCATGGTCCGTGTCCCCAAGGCGGAGAGGCCGGCCAAAGGAAGACGCCCCGGATCGGCACGCCAGCATACCCGGTGTGTCCGCTGAACCGGAGAGGCGAGCATGGTTTTCGCGTGCTCGATGAGTGCGCCCCCCCCCGGGGCGAACCGAAGGAGCTTGACCCGGCCAGGTCTCGAGATCGTACCGAGCCCGACACTGGCGAGATCGTCGAATGCCCGGCCAATCGTCATAGCCGAGTAGCCCAACGGCTTCGCAAGTTCGGTGGCCGTGAGCGGCCAGCCATCCGGGTTCAACAGGTAATGAAAGAAGACCGCTTGCGCTGCCGGCGTCAGCCGATCCGGCCGAGGCGGCTTGGGCGACCGGAAATGCTCCCGCAGGTCGATCGCCAGTTCCGGCAGGTAGAGCTGGTTCCCAGGCACGACGAAGGACACTGCGGCTTCGATCAAACGGTCGCGGTAGGTCGATGTCATGGATCGTGCGGCGTAGACCACGGGGCCGCGATAGGCATCGCGAACCAGGGCCACATGCTTCGCGAGGTCCGATGGCGTCGCCTCCGGAGCGTCATCTACGGCCATGACCAACAAGCAGGTCTGGCCTATGCCGGCTTGTGAGAACTCGTAGCCGCGCGCGAGAAACGTGGGCAGGCCGCCGACCTCCGGCCAGGCTTTCAGGCGCACTTCGGTATGAAGCACCTTCTCGAGATAGCCGATGAGTTCGGCTTGCAGGCCGCCCGGCTCTCGGTCATCGCGATCGTTCTCTAACATCACCGCAGAACACTAACACTAAATATGTTACCATTCAACGAGCGCGTTAGAATGCTCAATCGCGGGCGGTTTTGGGCTCCTGCTTCGCCAGGCCAGCTAACGCCGCTAAGCTGACCTCCGGCCTGACGCGATCCCGTCAATGATCGTGAGATCCGGCTCCGTGCATGTCGTCAGGCATCATCGCCTTCATTGATCCCATACAATCTTCGTGGTGAGCGCCGCCAATCTCGCAGATCGCGCCGATCCGATAGGTGCCGTCTCTGCCGCGGTCGATCATGAAATGGACCTCCTCGCCGGGCTGCAAACCCGAAAGATCGACGTCGCGCTTCACTTCGAAGAACATCGTCATCGCGTCCATGCCAACCCCTTCGATGGCATCGTGCTCTAGGCGGATCCGGTTGCCCGCCTGATCGATCTCGACGACGCGGCCTTCTGCCATGCCCATCGCGCCATCGGTCCTTTCCGTCTGTCCCTCCATGCCATCCATCATCGAGTGATCGGAAGCGCCAGCCTCCGTTACACGCTGATCAGGCGCTTCGACTTCTTCGCTGCCGCAAGCTGCCAACAGCGTAGCTACCGCGATCGTCAGAAGGATCTTGTTCATGTCGTTTCTCCTTGAATGATGTCTCGTGCGCGGTGGTCGTCGCGCTCCTCTCCGCCGCGCGCGGTGAGGGAGCGTAGGGTCCAGACCTCGATCACCACCGGGATGACGATCAGGGTAAGGAGGGTGGTCGTCACCACGCCGCCCAGCATGGGCAGGGCGATGCGGCGCATGACGTCGGCGCCGAGCCCATCGGTGATGAAGATCGGCGCGAGGCCGACGATGATGGTCGTTACCGTCATGAGCTTCGGCCGCACCCAGGCGACCGCGCCCGCTGTGACCGCGCGGGTAAGGGCGCCTTCATCGGAGGGCCTGACCTGCGCCCTTGGGCGCCCTCGATCATTTCGAGAGCCCTGCAGCTTGACAGCCGCTCGGTTCCGGGTTGGCGAGCGCGGCGGGCGGTTGGCCATCAGTTAGCCAAGCCGCTCGCTGCGCTTCGGCGGGCGTGAGCCCGCCCAAGGATGTGTGCGGACGCCTGTGGTTGTAGTCGTGCTGCCAGAGGGCGAGGACGCGGCGCGCGTGGCCGAGGCTGCCCGTGATCTCATCGTTCAAGCACTCGTCCCGCAGGCGGCCGCCCGTGCTCTCGATGAAGCCGTTCTGCTGCGGCTTGCGGGGGCGATGGTGTGCCAGCCGACGCCGGTCTCGCCTTGCCATCGCAGGATCGCCCGGCTGGTCAGCTCTGCGCCGTTGTCACTGACGATGTCCTTGGCTTTCCGTAGAGGCAGATGACGGCGTCCAGCTCGCGGGCAACCCACTGCCCTGACGTCGAGGTTTCCGCGATCAGGGCCAGGTTCTCGCGGGTGTAGTCGTTGATGATGGCGAGGATGCGGAAGCGGCGCGCATCGCCGAAGCTATCGGCGAGGAAGTCGAGGCTCCATCGCTCGCCAGGGCCTGAGGGGACCGGCATCGGCTCGCGCGTGCCCGTCGCTCGCTTGCGGCCGCGGCGGCGCTTCACCGCGAGGCCTTCCTCCCGGTACAGGCGCCGCAGCTTCTTATGGTTCATCACCACGCCCTCGCGCTCGAGCATGAGGCCGATCCGCCGGTAGCCAAAGCGACGACGCTCGGCGGCGATCTCGCGCATGCGGACACACATCTCGGGGTAGTCGGGTACCCGCTCGCGCCAGACGGTCTTCGGATCGACATCGATCAGGCGGCACGCTCGGCGCTAGGAGAGGTCGAACCGCTCCATCGCATCGAGCGCGGTAGCCCGCCGCCCCATCGGCGTCGTCAGCTCTTTCCCACCAGGTCTTTCAGGACCGCGTTGTCGAGCACCTGGTCCGCCAGCAGCTTCTTCAGCCGGCCGTTCTCCGTCTCCAAGAGCTTCAGGCGGCGCGCGTCCGACACGTCCATGCCGCCGACACGCCTCCGCCGTTGTCTCTCCGCGCTCCTGCTCACCCAGGATCGCGATGATCTGCTCCTCGCTGAACCGGCTCTTCCGCATCGTCCGTCCTCTCCTCGTTGACGGACTCTCGTTTCAAGTGAGGGAGCACACGGGGCACAGGTCAATGTATCGGCACCCATAGACGTTGTTAGGTACCCATTCGACACGTGGTCGTTCCGGTTCGTGGGAGCTTCGCTCGTTTCGACCACTAGAATTCTCCGTTGTTCAGGCTATCCAACCCAGCCAACGATCATGCCGCCCGCGATCCACGCGTAGGCCAGCATGGCGAGCCAGAAGAGCACGGTCTCGGTGATCCCGTCCCCCGTGGTCAGGTTCAGGCCGCTCTTCGCGACCTTCCAGACGAAGAACACCGCCGTCAGCACTAGGAACGCCATGTTCAGCCAGAAGGTGTAGTCGATTCCGAAGAACTCTCGCTCGGTAACGCTCTTTACGTCCTACGCCGAGGGCAGCAGGCTCAGCAGGTCGAAGCCGTAGTGCAGCACGATGGCCGTCGCGACGAGAACGAGCAGGAACACTGCGAGGATGTAGAGGGCCATCTTCCAGCCGTAGTACTTGGCGTTGATCCTGAGCACCGGGATGACGACCAGGTCCGAGAAGATGAAGGCCATGATGCCTGCGAAGGCGACGCCATTGCCGTAAAGGACGGCAGCGAGCGGGATGTTCCCCATCGAGCCGATGAAGGTGAAGAAGGCCGCCACCGGACCGACGAGCGACTGCGCCACTAGTGCCCAGAAGCCGGGGTCCTCCCCGCCAACGAACAGCCACTCGAAGAAGCTTTTGGGCACGAAGGCCGCGACGATGCCGGCGATCGTGAAGCCGACCGTCACGTCCTTCCACACCATCGCCCACTCCATGAAGTAGCGCTTGGCGATCATCGCCCAGCCCTCCTTCGAGCGAATCTGTTCTTTCCAGTTGGGCTTGTCGTCTTGGTCCTCGTCGTCGCCCTCCTGCTCCTTAGCATTATCGCGCGCCTCGTCGATCGGTGCGAGCTTCGAAGTCGTACGGACGACGAGCCACATCAGCAGGATGAGGATCACCCCGCCGACGTACTCGCCGACGACGAACTGCCAGCCTAGGAAGAT
>NZ_JPHU01000024.1 GCF_000733125.1 Parvularcula oceani
GCAACGCGATCCGGCGAGCGGACGTCGTCCTCGCGGTCGGAAGCCATGTCGACGAATTGCTGCCCTGTCCGAGCAAGATTGAAACGGACACCGCTGTACCTCGCAAGCGGTACGAAGAAGTCGCAGCGGCAGTGATCAGCGCACCTGATCGCTTCTCAGTCATTCTTGCCGAGAATGGGCAAGGCAAAACGGTCATGTCGACGAAGTTGCGCGAGCACCTGCCGCAGGGCAGCTGCTCCGTCGTTTTCGACTGCTTCGGTGATGGCGGTTGGCGTAACGTATCCACACCGCGCTACCGAGCGCAGGATGTCTTGGTTCAAGTCGCCAACGAGCTTGCATCGGTCGGACTGTGTAACCTCCTTATTCCGAACGGAAAAAGCGACGAGGCCTACTTTCAAGCGTTCTCGAAGCGGATGCAGCAAGCCAACGACCGCATCTCTTCCCGCAACGAGGACAGCCTCGTCTGTCTGATCTTCGATGCTGCCGACAACGCAGTCATGGCGGAGAACGAACCCGCGCACACCGGCAAAAGCTTCTTGGCGGGACTGCTAACCCTGACGCTTCCCGAGCGAGTCCGCGTCGTCTTCACGGCCCGTCCATCGCGACGGGATTCACTTGGCGACTTATCGCGATCGAAAGTCATTAAGCTCGGTGGCTTCAAGCGCGATGAGACGGTCGCCCACGTTCGGACACGCTTCCCTCAGGCTAGCGAGCAGATTGGTCGCGACTTCCATTGGCGAACATCCGGCAACCCACGAGTCCAAGCGAAGGCGCTCAAACGGGCGAAGGCGGTGGGAGACCTCTGCGCCGTTCGGCCTGGCCTGACAGTCGATCAGCAGATCGACGCGCTTCTTGATGTCGCAATTGGGGCCGTGACGGCAGGTCAGACGGAGGCTGAGCGCGCGAGCGTGACGATCCTGTGCCGAGCATTGGCGACGCTCCGGCCCTCCGTTCCGTATGCCGTGCTGGCAGCCATGACCGGTCTGCCCGCGGCGGCTGTGCGCGACTTCACCCTTCAATTCGACGAGGCGTTCCATGTCGGTGATGACTTGGTGCGGTTCCGGGACGAGGCGACCGAGGATTGGTTCAAGCGCCGATACGAAGTTGCGCCGGAAGAGACGGCTGTCTTCGCCAACGGGCTGAAGCCGATCGCAGCGCAGTCGGCGTATGCCGCCTCCGTGCTACCAGGCCTAATGCTTAGGGCGGGACAGCTAAGGGAAGTGATCGACCTCGCGCTCTCGGACGACGCGCTGCCGAGTGACCCGACCGAACGTCGTGAAGTCGTTACCGAACGTCTCGATTTTGCTCTTCGTGCCGCGTTGAAGGCGAAGCGTCACGCGGCGGCTGTGCCCTTAGCCTTCCGCCTCGGCAGTGAGCGGGCTGGTCAGTCGCGTTTGAAGGCGCTCGTCCGTGAGAACACGGACCTGTTCGCCGCCGTGCAGGGGAGCGATCGGGCGGAACGGCTCGTCGCTGAACGGACGCTAGAGACAGATGGTAGGTGGCTTGGCGCTAGACATGCCTACGAGGCAGGCCTGCTCTGTTGGCATGACGACCACCATGCCGAGGCGCGCAGCGCGGCCAGGATCGGGTGGGACAGCCTGCGGGCGTGGTACAATCAACCGACGAAAGACCGATCGGGGCAAGGACTGGAGGCTGACGATCTCACCGAGTTTGCTTTGGCGGCGTTGAAGCTCGATGGACCGGCGCCTGCCGTTCGTAGGGTTCAGGCGATGAGGCCCAGGTCGAGAGCGCGTTCCTTAGTCTACGACACGAGCTGCCGGGTCATCCGTCGCTTGATCGATCATGCGGACTGGACGAACGTCGATGCCCTGTGTGCGGAGCAGTCGGCGAGCGTCCCATTCCTGCTCGCGGCCAACGCTGAGCTCGTACGGGTCGGACGGACCTTGCCGAACGGTCCTGGTGAACGTTTGTACCGGACCATAACGCGGTTCGCGTCGCGAAGGCGCGCCTTCGATCCGGATGGCCTCGACTATCGCCATTCTTCCGTGGCGACGATCGCTGCATTGATTCAGAGCGCCATCCCAGCTTCCATCGGCACGGTCGACGAGCATACCGAGCTGCTCGGATGGTCGCTCCCTGCGATCAGTGCACACACCATCGAGGGTCACTCGGCGAACAGCGGCGGGCGTGATGCGCTACTCCGCGCGGTCGCGTTGCATGCTGCTTTGTGTGATCGGAGGATCGCGCCAAATGATGTCGTGCCATCTGACAGCGAACGAGAACCGGATCGGTATGGCGATATCGGCCGGGCCCGCGCGCTGCTTACGCAGGTCCTTCCGTGGTATGCGGCTTGGGCCGCGAGCGTCGTCGGCAATGCCACGTCGCCGTTGCCAGCGTTGCCCAAGACAAGCGAGCTCGAAGACGAGCGTCGACGGTTCAACTTTCTCGCAGACGACGCTCTACGGCTTCATTGTGAGGTTCTGCTATCGCGCCAGGACCAGCCTGCCGCGGAAGAAATGGTTTCATGGTGCAAGGCGAACGCTGAACTGTTGACCGTCGGCGGCTTGGCGTCCGCCGCGCGTACGCTCGCGCGGCATGAGTATGCCCCTTACGTTCGAGCCGCCCACAAGGTTGCGACCGTCGCGCGAGCGAAGCTCGCCGAGCGAGGCGACGCGGAAGAACGTCTAAATGAGGCGATCCTCGTCGCCCGAGCGGTCTTGTACCCCTTCCGCGACGACGCCAGCGGGCTGCTGGACCACGCGGCCGACGCAGCGACTCGTCTGGGCGATGAGAACCTGCAGCGGTGGGAAGCGACACTGGACCTGATCGCGCAAGCCGGCCGGGTTGGAACGCTCTCGGCAGAACTCGCCCATGAGGCTTCAAGGCTCGCTGAGCTCGCCGACGAGACCATCTATAAAGGCTTCGACTGGGGCGACATTGGCGGACTTCTAGGAGCCGCGTCGCCAGGCGCCGCTTTGACCATCGCGAGTCGATGGCGCGATCGCGGTGTTGGAGACGAGAACCGTTACCTGCCGCCGCTGATCGATAGCTTGGTCGAGAGAGGCGAGTTGTCTGCAGTTGCGCGGGCTGCGCTTTACTGCGGGACACGCGCATACTGGCCTGCTCATCGTATTGTTGGTGAAGCGTTGGATTCCGTGGATGGCAGTGACAAACGCGGCGAGATCGGTCGCCGCGTGCTGCGGTACGCGCGCTGGCGGGATGTGACCGACAACACGTTCTGCGAGATCCGACATGCTTTCGAGACTCACGGTCTCAATATCTCCTATGATCTCGAAAGGCTTTCATCCGCTGATGCGAAGAGAGCTTCGCGCGAGAACCGACACGAAGGCGTGGATCAGCGGCCAGCCGCCACTGTATTTGAGGGACTGACTGTATGGTCGCCGGCCGACCTCGCAGAGGCGAACGTGCGGTTCCGGGCTGGTTCGCCGCCTTGGTACGGTGAGGTGTTCATCGCGGCAGCAGCTGATCACGTCCTGCCCGGGAAGGAAGGTGCTTTCATCGACGCTGTCGCGCTGCTTCCGCGGTTCGGTACGTTCGGCTTGCGTGATCTGCTTCGCGCCATCCCGGAAGGCTGGCAAGATATGGCGGGCGTTGAGATGGCACTGCGCAGCGCGGTGCAGCGGGTCGTCCGAACCGAGCCCTACGCTGTCCAGCGACGCCGGTTCAACTCGCTCTTCCCTCGGGACGAGCTCCGGCAGTTCCTTCACGGTGCTGATGAGTGGGTCGATGAGGCTACCCTCGAAGCCGCCGCAGACTTTAACGCGATGATCGACACGCCCTTCGCGTTTGGATTGGTCAGTCTGCTTGCGCCCACTCTGACCGAGACTGAAGTTCACGGTACACTGCAGGGGGTTATCAGCCAGGTTTCTAGCGAGCTGTCTGATCGCGAAGGCGGCGGCAGTTGGACACCGGCGCTAACCCCACCGGGCAATACCATCACGGCCTTCGCAGGCTGGTTATGGACGCGCTTGGGTGCGCCGATTG
The DNA here is from genome assembly GCF_000733125.1 of Parvularcula oceani. GTDB lineage: Bacteria > Pseudomonadota > Alphaproteobacteria > Caulobacterales > Parvularculaceae > Parvularcula > Parvularcula oceani. The sequence goes on from NZ_JPHU01000024.1 coordinate 3,967, forward strand.
CCCAGCATCGGTGGGAAGCGGCGCACGTTGTCAGGAGTCTCTGCGCGTTCGGCGCGACCAGGGAACTCGAAAGTCTGCGGAGCTTCGCTTCAGGTGGCAACGAAGTCGCTGCGTTTACGGGGCAGGGGTTCGTCTTCTACGAGTTGCATGCACGCCTGTGGCTGTCACTCGCGCTAGACCGCGCTGCTCGTGAGAACCCTGGGGCGGTCAGGGCGTTCGCGCCGATTTTGACCGGGTGGCGTGACGGCGATCACGCGTTGATACGCGAGGTTGCCGAGCGCGCATTGATCGGCCTGGGTGTCGATTCTTTTGAACGGGTAAACGCGCCTCGCCAGGCACCCGTGCCTGCTGGAAGCCTAGCGGATCGCACCGACGAGTTTGGCGCAACTGGAGAAGCCGACGAGGCGACGTTCCGCTTCGGCATGGATATCAGGCCGTCCTGGTACGACCCGTTAGGTAGCCGCTTCGGTATCTCGGCCGCCAGCGTCGAACGCCGAGCGCTGACGAAGATCAGAACCGTGCTGAACCACCCTGGAAGCAGTCGCTGGGACGACGATCAACGTCATGTTCGCAGAGCCTACTCAGAGGGAAGTACATATTTCAGACACGACTATCCCCAGGCAGATGACCTGAACTTCTACCTCTGCTTCCACGCGATGATGTTCGTCGCGGTTGATCTTCATGCCGAACTGCCAGCCCGTTCGGACTGGGGGGAAGTCGATCCCTTCCTCGACTGGCTCTCGCGCTACGACGTTCAGAGAGCTGATCGCGCCTGGCTGGCTGACGGTCGAGGCCATCCGCCGGCCGATCGCAATCTGTCAGCCCACGCACCATCCCTATCGAATGCCGATTGGCAGTGGTCGATCCAGGCGGGGGACTTTGCTGAACGTCTATGTAACGACGGCAGACTAATCGTTCATGGACATTGGAAGGAGATTCACGGGGACGCCGTCGAGGTTGTCCAGATCGGCAGCGCGCTAGTGACACCTGATCGCTCGGTCGCGTTGCTACGGGCAGCCCAAGACCTGCCCGACCTGACCGACTACTTCATCCCTTACGAAACCGCTGAGCGTGACGAGGACGAATACCATGCCAGGCCGTTCGTTCTCGATCCCTTCGTCGCCCGGCCGAACTCGGAACCCGGTTCTCTAGATATGCATGACCCGTGGGCGAACGAGGTGCAATCTCCACCAATCGTCCTTTCATCGCAGGTACGCCAAGCCCTTCTCGAACGACCGATCGAACCAGACGGCTGGGCAACCTGGTCAGTCAACACGCCCCCGTATCGAGAACGCGATGGCGATCACCCGTTCGGCCACCGGTTGGACATCGAAGTCCAAGCGGCCCTCCAGGTCTTGCGGGACATTGATCGTGACCTGCTGATCGATGTCCGGATCGAGAGAACCATTCGTCAGTATGGCTACGGGAGCCGCTATGACCACAACGCCCTCGAATACCTCCATCCCTACCGACGGTTCTTCCTCATCAATCGGACCGGCGCGATCCGTACGTTCTGAGGACGTTCGCACCATTGCTGACCAGATCATACGCAGCTTTGGCAATACGTCTCGAGGCGATCTGACGACGCGGTGGATGGCGAACCATGTCGCATCGCTTATGCGGGACGCGGAAGCGGCGACAGCCGATGCTGGGAGCGCCGACAGATGTCGGGAAGCGATTTTGCATCTCTGGCAGCATCGAGCGCATTGGCCACGTGGCCATCGGCCGTTCGAGGCATTTGAAAGGGTCTTCGAGGTCTTGGACCGACTAGGGCCCGATGCAAGCCGACCCCGCTACATTCAGCCCTGGAGCGATGATGACGATGGGCCGTGGCTGGAAGCAGCGCGAATTGTCGATAACGCGGCACGTTCGCTTGTCTTGGCCTGCGTTCGGCTAGCCGCGCAGGAAGCGGAAGTGGAGTCAGCCGAGTGGACAGAAGCAGTAAAAGGGTTCGCGTCCGGGGCAGATTGGGAAGGCGTCGCCAGATTGATCGGTCTGCAGAATGATATTGGGGAACGATCAGAAGGAGAAGGTGGCGCGTACGATGAAATCATAAATGTAGTCAACGCCGTGCGAGATGCGGAGAAAGAATGAGTTTCCCCGTACTGTAGCGACTGACATGCTCGTCGCAGAGAACTCGGGTCCACATAGTTTCGCTGCAACCGGGACCGATAGTGCTTGGCTTATACCGAGTAGGATTCAAGACTACATTCGGAGTTTCATCTACTACTGCGCTGGTGAAACGACTAAATGCATCAAGCAACTAGCAAACGGTCCGGGTACGCGTGAGTTGCATCTCGACCAGATTATTTCGACCCATTGGACATCACGGTGACCTGCCTCAGCAACTCATGAAGGTAACCTAGCGCAGCTCCAGCCAGCGCTTGAGGGGTGGCTTCCGACAGCGGAACGTCCAGGAGCGAACTTGGCGGCCGGTATACCCTGCCGCGATTGGTGATGGGTACCAGTTTCGGTCGTGGGGGTAGCCATGTCTGGGAGAGGGTTACCTCTCCGAGCGGGGTCATACCGGCAGCGCAGAATGACATCGGCCCCTCGAATTTGATCACGAACGTCGGGCCGGACCTTTCATGCAACTTTTCGACGCCGTGTTCATGAGCATTCCGTGATTGATGAAGGTAAGAAAGCGCGGGGTCGGACTTCCGCGTTTGGCGGACATTGCTCCACCAGGGTCTGCTATGCGGCTTTGTTTCAGCCCACTTGCCTATCATTGCTAGGGCGCGGTTGTGTGCAATAAGGAAGTCAGTCCAAGCGTCACGGAACGAAGCGAAATCCAGACAAGCTCCGAGTTCATCTCTGGCCTTCGCAGCGCGCTCCGTCGATGCTCGCGCAGCCTCTACAAACGCATTGCTCATGTCTTGCTACCTCGCCCGCCCTGTCGATCGTCTGCGATACAGTCTTCCAATCGAAGAACGGCTACAGCGTCCAGTCCGTAGGATTGGTTAACACCTCTTTCTGACGATGGCAGATTGGCTCGTTACCTCAGGCCACGTGCCGTGGCTGATCGATTTGGCCTACGCGTACCAACCTGTGACGACTTGCTGCCAAACCAGGTTGAGTTCCGCCATCGTCGCGAGAAAGAATTCGCCACCAAGACTTTGCGACACGTTGTTGAGGCCAGCTTTCAACTCGCCTTCCGCTTGAAGAGCATCAGATGCCTCAATCGGTTGTAGTCTCATTCTGGACGTTGAGCGCTCGACCAACCACTGGTGTCCTCCAGGCGGATAGGCATGGTTTAATGCGGCGCATCGAGTTGACGGCGAGTAGGACATACCAACCTTCCAAACCGACCGAGCAGTAGTATCATATTCGGCTCCAAGCATTGCCCGAGGATCCCCTTCCCAACGCAAAGCATAGAGGTGACGTGGAAGAGCACGTTGCGTCAATTCGAAGGTGCCAGTCGAGATTGGGCCAGCCTTGCTTGGCTCTAGGCAATACCAATCATCATCCTCTAATTTCGATGACGGTACGCTCTCTTTATCTCCCCAACCAACGCCATAGAGCCACGTCTGCTGCCAAGGTAACGAGGCGAACCCGCGTGCCTCCTTTACGGTTAAACGTCCTCCTGACATGCCAAGATTCCTCCAGGCGCGCTGATTGTAGGTGGATGGGGCGAAATCTTCGATCATCGGCGCATACTCAAGCGGAATCTCTATCGCGGACTGAGGGCGGAGTCCGAAGGTCCATCGCCATTCGTCACGACTACTCCTGACCGACGCTAAATGGGCAGGGTCGACGTAGTTCACGAGAGACACGCAATCTCGCGTTGTGATGAAGCCTCCGAGAAGGCGTCCGCGTTTCTCAGGTGGACGAACCTTGGGTTTGCGAGTCGCGTAGATCAGGATCAGTCCTAAATTGAGCGTGCTCGCCGCAATAACATCTGCTACCGCTTCTCGAGCGGAGGCATAGGTGAAGTTTGGGCACCCCCAGAGGTGAGGGTCGAACCCATCTGAAGCTTTGATCCAAACGGGCGGTTTCTCTTCCGCCAGTACGCTGCTGATCGTTTCTGCTAGTGGCATCATACCGCCAGAGTACCAGGCCCTCCTTACCGTTTGCCAAGGGGCCGGTCCCGACGGCAGACCAATCACAATCAACGACCCGGCGGTCGTCTCGTTAAGTAAAGATTAACAAACGTCGGGTCCTAGGTCAGCCTTATGTTCGTTTAAAACGCCACGGTTGCAACGTGTTCTAGAACCCCACATTCGCTGTGCGCGGCGCGAAGGCGTTCTCGGCGTTCAGGTGTGTGTACCGCCGCAGCATCTTCCAGTCCTTGTGGCCCGTCACGAGCGCGACCTTCTCGAGCGGAAGGTCCGCCTCGAACAGCCGCGACGTCGCCTCGTGTCGTAGGTCGTGGAAGTGCAGGTCCTCGATGCCGAGAGCCTGGCAGGCGCGTGTGAAGGCGGCGCCGACGGAGTTTGAGGCGTAGGGGAAAATTCGGCTGCCTCGGTTCGGCCAGTGCTGACCCTGCTCGTGCAGCAGTGCCCACGCGTCGAGCCCGGTGAGGTCGATGAGCGGGACGCGCTGCTTGTTCCCATCCTTGCGCCTCGGGTCCTTACGGTCGCGCACGATGACGGTGCGGGTGCGCTCGTCCACGTCCGGCCAGGCAATGCGCAGGATCTCGGACTGGCGCATGGCGGTCGCGACCGCGAAGCGGACGATGCGTGCCATGGGGATGCGCTGGCGGGTGTTGGCCTCGAAGTAGGCGACGAGCGCACGCAGTTCGCTGTCCGTCGGGCGGCGGTCCCGTTCTCGGCTGCTGCCGATCAGGCCCAGCCGCTTCAGCGCAACCCGACCGAGCCGCAACTGTTCGACGTCGACGCGGACGCCATGCACCGCCGCAGCGTCGGTCATCACGGTCTTCAGGTACGAGACATCAGCCGCGATGGTGACCGGGCCGGCGCCCTCCTTGAAGCGCTGCCGGCCGAAGGCGACGAGGGCGTCTCGGTCCATGTCGCGGATGCGAACCCTGCCGACCTTCCGGCGGAGGAGGTCAAGGCTGGCGGCCTTCGATCGGCGCAGCGGCTTCCCGACGTCGGCCATGTCCGCGATGTGCAGGTCGATCAAGTGCGCGATCGTCGTCGCCTTCACCTCGGTGGGCTTCCGGACCCGCTCGCCGCGATCGGCCTCGCGCTCGGCTTCTCGAGCCCACATGTCAGCGTCGATTTTGCGCTGGAAGGTGGCGCTGGCATACCGGCCCTTGCGACGGACTTGGGCACGCCAGTTACCGGTCGGTAGTCGGGTCAGAGTGGCCATTTTCGTGTGCGATTTATGTGCAGTGAGACCGAGAAAGGGCGGGACATTCCGTGAACAAAAGTGCACACGCCGTGTGCACGTTCGCTGTTTGTCCGTTATTCCTACTGAGAAAATGCCGTTCAATCAATCCCATAGATTTTGTATTGCACCTATGATCGATTGGACGGATTTTTACTATCAGTTATTTCCTTGGTACATGTTTCAGCGAGCCTCATCGTCAATAGAGATTGCGACCGAAGCGGTGCGTGTGCTGCGAGAATAATCTGAGGCTGAAACGCAAGCGCGTATATTGACTGATAATACGTTCAAGCGTATAAGTTCTTATTATGCGCTGCAACGTATAAAAGGCAAATGTCTCAGTTCGCTTCTCTCCGTACATCTCACCAACTCGGCAGCGCCTTGGCCCGGCTGCGCGAGCAGGCAAACCTGACTCAAGCGGAGCTGGGCCAGAAGGCAGGGCTGCGGCAGGCAACGATCTCGAAGATCGAGAGCGGTTCGGAGTCGAGCCGGCTCGAGACCCTCTGCCGTATCCTAGCTGCCCTCGAACACGAGATGCAGATAGGCCCGCGGCGCCAGTCCGCCGAGGCTGATCTCGAAGATCTCTTCTAATGGGACGCAAGCGGACCTTCCCTCCACTTGACGTGCTGATGAACGGTCGCCTTGTCGGGCACCTATCGAAGGAGGCAAGCGGTGCCATCGGCTTCGCCTATGCGACCGAATGGCTCGAGGCGGACACGGGGCTGCCGGTGTCCCTGTCCCTGCCTCTGCGTGAGCGAGGGTACACTGGCCAGGCCGTCACTGCGGTCTTCGACAACCTTCTGCCGGATGCCGAGCCAATCAGACGGCGGGTTGCCGAGCGAGTAGGGGCGGCGAGTACAGATACGTACAGCCTCCTATCCGAGATCGGCCGCGACTGCGTGGGAGCACTCCAGCTCTTGCCGGAGGGGACTGAACCCGAAATGGCAGACGGTCTCGATGGCGAGCTCATGGCTGAGGAAGCTATTGCTTCGCTCCTCCGACGCCTGAAGACAGCGCCGCTCGGTCTTGATCGTTCGGAGGACGACGCCTTCCGCATCTCGGTCGCAGGTGCGCAGGAGAAGACGGCGCTCCTGAAGATCGGCGACGACTGGATCCGCCCGCGGGGAACAACGCCGACCACGCACATTCTGAAACCGCCGATCGGCACGCTCGAGAGCGGCATCGATCTCCGCCACAGCGTCGAGAACGAGCACGTCTGCCTAAGGCTCCTCGGCGCCATGGACTTCGACGTCGCTGAGACGGAGATCGCTAGCTTCGGCAGCGCGAAGGCTCTGGTCATCAGGCGGTTCGACCGCCGCAGGACGAAGGATGGCCGCTTGCTGCGCCTACCGCAGGAGGACTGCTGCCAGGCGCTGGGGGTGCCGCCGACGCGGAAGTATCAGAGCGAGGGCGGGCCAGACGTCCCTACCATCATGCGGCTCTTGCAAGGCAGCGATAGCCCGCAGAAGGACCGGCGGGACTTCTTCGCCGTCCAGGTTGCCTTCTGGCTGCTCGGTGCGACCGACGGCCACGCGAAGAACTTCAGCGTGTTCCTCCGGCCGCACGGGTCCTACGTCTCAACTCCACTCTACGACGTGCTGACGGCCGCGCCTGCCTTGGCATCACGGCAGCTTAATTGGAACTCGTACAAGCTCGCCATGTCGATCGGGGCCAGCCGACACTACCGCGTCCGGAGCATCCTCCCGCGCCACTTCGTCGAGACGGCATCCGAGAGCGGCCTGTCGCGCGACGAGGCAAGCGCCATCCTTGCGAGCGTGGCGACCCTATTCGGAACAGCACTCGGCGTGGTGGCGGATCAGTGCTCGTCCGCCGAAGAGCGCGTCGTCCTCGACGCAATCGTTGAGGACAGCCATTCGCGCCTCCGGCTCTTAGAGCAAGCTAATTAGGATATCGGCTGTGCTGCCGGGCGGGCGGCGGCTATCGCTGGCGACGTGCTCCCCTGTAGACGGCATCGATTCGATCGGCGACGGGACGTCGGGTCTCGACAACGAGGTGCGCGTAGCGCTCGGTCGTCGTCACCTTCTTGTGGCCGAGATTCGCTCCGATCTCCTTCAGCGACATGCCTGCATTGATCGCGAACGAGGCGTAGGCGTGCCGGAAGTCGTGAATGCGGAAGTCCTTCAGGTCGGCTTCTTCGGTTAATACGCTCCAGACGTGCCTCAGCGAGACATGGCCGCTGCGCGCCGTCGGCGAGGGAAAGACAAACATCTCCTCTGCGGCTCGCCGCCGCCAGCGAGCAGACAAGATGTCCGCGCTGCGGGACGACAGCGGGATGACCTTTGGCACGTTCGTGCCGCCCGTCTTGTGTCTGAGCGGCGGGAGGATCAGCAGACGTCGTTCGAGATCGACCTCGGACCAGCGGAGTGCGGCGATCTCAGTCTTTCTTGCGCCGGTCAGAAAGATCAGCTCGATGCACTCAAGGTGATCTTCGCCGACGCGCCTCTCGTCTCGCAGCCGATCCATCGCTTCGAGCAGGCGCTCGACCTCTCCCTCGGACAGGTACCGCTCACGAGCGCCGTCCGTGAGCTTGGTCATCTTGCTCGCAACGTTCTCCCTCAGGAGGTCGCGCCGGACTGCCCATCCCAGGGCCGCTGACAGAGAGCGAACCGCATGTACGGCTGCACCCTTACCTCCCGTGACGGGGTAGCCCTTCCCAGTTCCCTTCGGTCGTGCCGTCTTGCCGCCAAGCACGTCCGCTTGGAAGCGCGAGAGGTCGTGGGCAGTCAGCTCGTCGATCCGCCGCTTGCCGAGAAGGGGTACGGCGTGGTTCCGAAGGTAGCTTCGGTCGTTCGCCCAGCTGCTCGGCCTCTTGTCCGGTCGGTCGATCGGCCCCTCCGTGAGGTATCGGTCGACAAGTTCCGTAACAGTCAGCGCCAGCGGTTCCTGCTTCTTCGGCCCGATGGCTTCGCCCCGTTCGAAGGCAGCGGATAGCTGCTTCGCGATCTGCCGCGCCTGATCAGGGGACAGTGCCTCGGTCAGGCCGATCTTGCGGGTTACCTGACGGCGCTGCTTCCACTGCCTGAGATAGTAAGCCTTGCGACCCGACGGGAAGACGCGAACGCAGAAGCCGCGAATTTCCGTGTCCCAGAGAACGAACTCGGGGTTGGCAGAAGCGGGGAGGGCCGCGACCGCACGCTTCCCAATGCGCTGCCGCACAGAGCGGTCCGAGGCGCTCACAGGCGTCCCAGCTGGTAGTACACTGGTAGTAAATTGCCGTGAAACAGCAGTATGTTCGCGTGATGTTCCATGTAGGTCCGTGCGCCGTCAGGGCCAACCAACCTTCTGATTATGCAAATAGATTCGAACTAATTCAACAGCTTTAGGCAGCTTCCGCGTTTCACGAAACGACGCCTTCCAAGCTGAGGATGCGGGTTCGATTCCCGCTACCCGCTCCAGTTCCCGATCCCGGGCATCCACATCGCCTGCGGCCCTATTCGGTGCCTGCGCCGGGCGCGGGGCGGGCGCGGATGCGGGTCGGGCCGGCAAGGCCGAACCAGCTGCGCTCGCCTGCGTCATAGGCGGCCTGCACCAAGTCGTTGCGCAGCCCCGCATAAAGGCCCGCCAGCTGCTCCGTCGCCGGATAGGCGGCCTCGCCCGTCGGCAGGGGCCGGACCGGCAGCCCCTCATGCGCCTGCGCCATGAAGCGGCGCCAGATCTGCAAGGGCAGGGAACTGCCGGTCACGTGGTCCATCGGCGCCGCTTCGTCGTTCCCGACCCAGACCCCGGCCGTGATCTGCGGCGTGTAGCCGACGAACCAGGCGTCCCGCCACGCATTGGTGGTGCCCGTCTTGCCTGCCGAAGGACGGCCGGGAAGCGCCGCTGACCGTCCCGTGCCGTCGGTCATGACGGCGGCCAGCATCTGCGTCGTCTCCTCGGCGAGCTTGCGGTCGATGACGCTGAACCCGTCGATCGCTTCGAAGGCATAGACCTGCGTGCCGTTGCGGGTGCGCACATGCGCGATGGCATGACCCGGCACCTCGGCGCCGCCCTGCGCGAAGGGCAGATAAGCCGCGGTCAGCTCCTCGAGCGTCAGCTCCATCGTGCCGAGGGCGAGGGAGGGGAGTTCGGGCAGGTCCCGCGTGATGCCCGCTCTGCGGGCGGCATCGATCACCCTGTCCCGGCCTATGGTCTCGGTCACCTGCACGGCCACCGAATTGGCCGAGGAGGCGACGGCGGAGGAGAGGCGCACAGGGCCCTTGTAGCGCTCGTCGTAATTGGTCGGTGCCCAGTCGCCGACGCGCACGGGCTGGTCGACGATCACCGTTCCGGGGCTGAGGCCGCTTTCGAGCGCGGCGAGATAGACGAAGGGCTTGAAGGCCGAGCCGGGCTGTCGCCGCGCCTGGCTCGCCCTGTTGAACTGGCTTTCCTCATAGGAGCGCCCGCCCACCAAGGCGACGATGCCGCCCTCTTCGTCATAGGCGATCAACGCGCCCTGCGTCGCGCCGCGCGCCGCTGCCTCCTCGTCCAGCACGGCCGACAGCGCGTCCTGCGCCGCTGCCTGCATGTCGAGGTCTAGCGTCGTGGTGACGACGAGGTCCTCGTAAAGGGTGCCGAAGCGCGAGTAGATTTCCTCGGTCACCCGGTCGAGGAAATAGCCGTAGCCGACATTGCGCTCGCGCAGCGCGAGATCGGGCGGCTCGGCCTTGGCGATCTGCGCGGCGATCGGGTCTATGAGGCCCGTCTCGACGAGATTGTCCAGCACCTCGTGGCTGCGCCGAAGCGCGCCGTCCATGTTCGTCGTCGGGGCGAGGGAGGAGGGCGCCTTGGGCAGGCCCGCGAGGAGCGCCGCCTCTGCGAGCGTCAGCTCGGTCGCGTCCTTGGAAAAATACGTGTCCGCCGCCGCCTCGATGCCGTAAGTGCCCGCGCCCAGATAGATGCGGTTGAGATAGAGGGAGAGGATCTCCTCCTTGGTCAGCCGCGCCTCCAGCCAGAGCGCGAGCTGCATCTCCTCGAGCTTGCGCATGATCGTCTGATCGGGGCTGAGGAAGAGGTTCTTGGCGAGCTGCTGGGTGATCGTGCTGCCGCCCTGGACCACCGTCCCCGCCTGGAAATTCGCCACCAGGGCGCGGACGAGGCCGCGCAGGTCGAAGCCCGGATGCTCGAAGAAGCGCCGGTCCTCGGTCGCGATGAAGGCGTCGATGACATAAGGCGGCAGGGCGTCCAGCGGCACGGGCTCGCGATAGCTGAGGCCGAGCGAGGCGGTGCGGTCGCCATTGGCGTCGTATTCGATGCCGCGCGTGCCGATGCGGCGCCCCTCGCGGTCGAGAATGGTCACGCTGATCGGGCGGCCCGCCGAGAAGAGGTCCACATCCTCGGAGGGCAGCACGGCCGCCGCGAAGCGGATATCCGCGATCAGCACCACCATGGCCAGCGTCATCGCCGCGGAGCCCGCCATCAGGGCGAGCGGCGCCGGAGAGGGCAGATGAGGCGACCCATGCCGCAATTCCGCCGCGACGGCGCCCGGGGCCGCGCGCAGAATGTTCAGCGCGAAGCGGAGCAGGCCCGTCTTCCCGCCGCCGGAGGCGCGGCGGGTGCGAGGATGCGATGCGGTCCGGCGGCGCAAAGGCGATGTCCCGTCGTCAGCGAAGGCGGCGTTGCGCGCCCAACATAGGCAGCGCTTGCAGCGCCCGCCATCATGGTTAGCTTCGGCGGGTGCAAGACCCCAGTGACATTCCGTTCTGGAAGCGAAAGCGGCTGTCCGAGATGACCGAGGCGGAGTGGGAATCGCTCTGCGACGGCTGCGGGAAATGCTGCGTCGTCCTTCTGGAGGACGAGGACACGGACGAGGTCTACGAGACCAGCGTGTCCTGCCAGCTCTTCGATGCCAAGGCGCGGCGCTGCACCGCCTATGAACGCCGCTTCGCCCTCGTCCCCGGCTGCGTGCAGGTCACGCCGCAAAACGCGGGCACCCTGTCCTGGATGCCGAAGAGCTGCGCCTATCGGCGCCTGTCCGAGGGCCGCGGCCTCGCCGACTGGCACCCGCTGGTCTCGGGACGGCGCGAAAGCGTGGCGGAGGCGGGGCAGGCGGTGTCGCCCAACCTGCGCTCGGAGGCGCGGGTGAAGGCGTCCAAGCTCTGGCGCTATGTGACGGGGCAGCGGCGCTGAGCCACCTGCGCTGCGCGCTTCCCTCTTCGCCGCCGCACCCGATAGGCTCCCCTCGAAGAACCCCGGGAGCCTCGCCATGATCCGCACTGTCCTTCTGTCCAGCCTTCTCCTGACCACCTCCGCTTTGGCGCAGGAGGGGCTCAAAGAGGCGGTGCAGGCCGATTACGAGGAGAACCTCGAAGCGCTGTTCATCCATTTCCACGAAAACCCCGAGCTGTCCTTCCGCGAGTTCGAGACGGCGAAGCGCCTCGCGAGCGAGCTCGAAGACCTGGGCTATGACGTCACCACCGGCGTCGGGCAGACGGGTGTCGTCGCGGTGATGGAGAACGGGGAGGGGCCGACCGTCCTCGTCCGCGCGGACATGGACGGCCTGCCGGTGAAGGAGGATACGGGGCTCCCCTACGCCTCGACCGCGACGCAAGAGGACCTCGACGGCGAGGTGAAGCCGGTCATGCATGCCTGCGGGCACGATGTGCACGTCACCTCGCTCGTCGGCACGGCGCGGCAGCTCGCCGAGCGCAAGGAGGAGTGGCAGGGCACGGTGGTCCTGATCGCTCAGCCTGCGGAGGAGCGCATCTCGGGCGCCCGCGCGATGATGGAGGACGGGCTCTATGAGCGCTTCCCCAAGCCCGACTACGCGCTCGCCTTCCACGTCTCGGCCGACGAGCCGGTCGGCACCCTCTCCGTGCCGCTCTCGGCCACGGCGTCGAGCTCGGACAGCGTCGACATCATCGTGCGCGGCGTCGGCTCCCACGGCGCCTCGCCGCATAAGGGGGTCGATCCGGTGCTCGTCGCCTCGCAGATCGTCGTCTCGCTCCAGAGCCTCGTCAGCCGCACGATCTCGCCGCTCGATGCGGGCGTGATCACGGTCGGCGCGATCCATGGCGGCACCAAGCACAACATCATCCCGAGCGAGGTGCACCTCCAGCTCACCGTGCGTTCGGACAAGCCCGAAGTGCGCGAGCAGCTCCTCGACGGCATCGACCGCGTGGCCGAAGGCGTCGCGCTGTCCCTCGGCGTGCCGGAAAACCTGACCCCCATCGTGGAGCGGTCCGAGAACGAGACCACGCCGCCGACGATCAACGACATGGCGCTGGCCGAACAGGTGCGCACCGCCTTCGGCGATCACTTCGGGCAGGACATCTTCTATGACGAGCCGCGCACCGGCATGGGCGCGGAGGACTTCGCCTATTTCGTGCAGGAGGGGACAGGCGTGAAGGGCGTCTATTTCTCAGTCGGCGGAACGCCCAAGGACGAGGTCGAGAACGCCCCCGCCCACCACTCGCCCTTCTTCAAGATCCAGCCGGAGCCTTCGGTGACGCTGGGCACGGAAGCGATGACGGTGGCGGTGATGGAGCTCCTGGCGCCGGAGGGGGAAGCGCGGTCAGCGACGGGGAATTGAGGGGGCAGAACGCCCGGTTTGGCGGGCCAATTGGGCGCTACCTAATAACGCAGTGAAATAGCTGGAATGGAAGCTGTAGGGGGCTCAGTGTCTAAGCTCGTCTGTTGGATTTGCGGTGCCGAGAATCCCACTTCCTATGAGCATAGCGTGAAGGCGTCAGATATTCGCCAGATTTCTCCGTCGCACGTCTACAAGCACGATCAGAATGGAAGTCGGCGAGTCCAGGGTCCGAAGTCTAAGGCGTTCTGCTTCAAGAAACCGATCTGCGCATTTTGCAACAATTCTCGGAGCCAGCCATTTGATCGGGCGTGGGAAGCTTTGTCAGCTTATCTGTTGAGGGAGCACGAAAGGCTTTATGAGTGCGCGACGCTCAACTTACGCGATATATATGGAGATGGATGGCGGGAGAGCGCTCGCGACCTCATCCTGTACTGCACAAAAATGATCGGGTGTGCTCTCAACGACCATCTTGAAGACGTAGACCCAGCATTTGACGGAGTCTTACCGGGTCTGGCGCAGGCGATAATGGAACGCGACAATAAAGGTAATGTGCGTGTACGGATTGCTCGACTCGCGTCTTCCGCTCCGGCTGTGGCGTTCCAATCAGATTTGAGTCTAGAAATCGACAAAGACGGATCACAATACGATCGTGGTATGTGGATA
>NZ_JPHU01000025.1 GCF_000733125.1 Parvularcula oceani
CCGGCCCGAACCGCAGACGGAGCCCCGGGAGCCGCCCTAACGAACGGGGCTCCGTCTGCCCCTCCTCCTGCCGCGCCAGGCAGCTCGTCCTCGTGATGTCCTCCGCCATGTCCCAGGGAGAGCGACAGGGCGAGAACGATGCCCGCCGCATAGAACGCCATCAGCCTGCGCCGCCCCTTCCGCGGAAGGCGCATGGGCAGATGGGTCGACCCGACATAGAAGAGCGCGCCCGATGCCAGCCCGAGCAGCAGGCCGATCGTGCCCTCGGTCATCCCGGACAGAACGAATTGAGAGGAGATCGCGCCGAGCGGCGTCGTCAGGGCCGCGCCCGCCAAGGCACCGAGAAGCGAGATGTTCGTGCGCACCCCCGCCTGCCGGAGCAATGCGAAGAGGATGACGCCCTCGGCGAATTCGTGCGCGATCAGGCCGATCGAGGCGACCTGCCCCAGGCGTCCGTCATGTTCGAACAGGATGCCGTATTCGAGGCCGTCGATGAAGGAATGCAGGCCGATGGCGACGACCGGCGCGAGGGCCGCGCCCGCCGATCGCCGGAAGAGCGCATTGATCGCGAACAGGGCGCCATAGCCCGCCAGGGCGCCAAGAGGCGCATAGGCGCTCGCCCGCAGCGCCTCCGGAAAGAGCGTGACCGCCGTCGTGACGAGAACGCCGGCCGCGAAGGCCGTGAAATAGCCGCTATGCCGCACGGCCCAGTCGCCGCGCAGCAGCACCGCCGCGACCCCGAGCGTCGCGATGACGGCCGCGATGAGGCTTGCGAGAACGGCAGGGGGCATCTGAACGATCAGGTCCGGCATTCCACCTTTTGCGGCGATGGCACACCGTCCGCCTCCGCCCCTCCCCTGCCAGCGCGCGGGGGCATGAACAAGAGGGCGAGTGACAGGGGGGCGATCGGGCCCGCGGCCTTGGCGGCCCGCAGTTCCGGAACGATGTCTGCGGAGTGGACCCGCCACGCGAATGGCGTGAGGATCATCCGGACCCAAGAGCCGCGAGACGGAGTAGACGTGGAAGCCCTCATCCTGCCCTTCGGGGGGCGCACGCCCCGAATTCACGAAACCGCCTTCGTCGCTCCCGGCGCGGTCCTCATCGGCGATGTGACGGTCGGCCCGGAAGCCTCGGTCTGGTATGGCTGCGTCCTGCGCGCGGACACCAATGCGATCCGCATCGGCGCGCGCAGCAATGTCCAGGACGGCTCGATCCTGCATGTCGACGCCCCCGATCATGGCGGGCGGCCGGTCGAGATCGGCGAGGATGCGCTCATCGGCCATCGCTGCATGCTGCATGGCTGCACGGTGGAGGATGGCGGCTTCGTCGGCATGGCCTCCACCGTTCTGGACGGCGCGGTGATCGAGGGCGGCGGCTTCCTCGCGGCGGGCGCATTCCTTTCTCCGGGCAAACGGGTCGCGAAGGGCGAGATGTGGGGCGGCCTGCCGGCAAGAAAGCTCCGCGACCTGAAGCCCGGCGAGGACCTCATGGCGAAGATGGGCGCCGCCCATTACGTCGAGGAGGCGAAGGCCCATGAGACGGCCCTTCGCGCGCATGCCACCGGCGCCAGCCGGGAGGGCCGGCCGAAGACGGTCTGAGGGAGGAAGAGCCCGGCTCTCTCTTTCACGGGCCGATCCGGGCAGGCGACCGAAACTCATCTTCCGGACGAGCTGCGCAGCGCTTGACCGGGCTCTTCCGCCCGACTATTCGTGAGCGCGTTGGGGCCGTAGCTCAGTTGGTAGAGCGCGTCGTTCGCAATGACGAGGCCAGCGGTTCGATTCCGCTCGGCTCCACCATCGATCTTCGGGGCGGGACGAGGGGCCGGGACGATTTCTGCATCAGTACTGCAGCCTTCGGTCCGTTCCTCATGATCGGCCTCCTGCTCCTCGCGGCCGCCGGCGCCGTGCCGGCAGCGAGCGTGCCTTCGGCGCCCAAGCCCGGCTATACGCAGACTGAGGAACGGCAGGTCTATCAGCCGGTCTATTTCCAGGACATCGCGCCGCAGACCGCGGCGGACATGCTCTACGAGATCCCGGGCTTCTCCGTCCGGCGTTCCGGCGGCGGACGCGGCCTCGGACAGGGCGGCACCAATGTCCTGATCGACGGTCAGCGCGTGTCGGGCAAGGGCAACGACCCCGTCGACATCCTCCGGCGCACTTCCGCCGAAGCGGTGCTCCGCATCGAGATCGTCGACGCCGCCAAGCTCGGAATACCGGGCCTGAGCGGCCAGGTCGCCGACGTGAAGCTGTCCCAGACGGGCATGACCGGGCGCTGGGCCTGGCGCCCGACCTTCCGCACACGGCTCGAGCCGGACTGGTACAATGGCGCGGCCTCGGTCAGCGGCAGGCTCGGCACGCTCGACTATACGCTCGGCTTCGAGAACGGCAGCTACAGAAGCGGCAGCGCCGGCCCCGAGGTCCTGGTCGGGCCCGAAGGCGCCATCGTCGAGGAGCGCGAGGAGGATGCGCGCTGGTACGGCGACCGCCCCTCCTTCACCATGACGCTCGGCTGGGACCGCGAGAACGGACACGACGCCAACCTCACCGCCGGCTATGCCCGCAACGACACCGATGGCCGGGAGCGGCGGGATATCCTCTTCGCCGATGGCAGCACGGGGTTCAGGGATTATCAGCAGCAGGAGCGCGAGTGGAACGGCGAGCTCGGCGGCGACTATTCCCTCGACGCGCTCGCGGGCCGGCTCAAGATCATCGGCATTCAGAGCTTCGAGCATTCCCCCACCTCCGCGCTCCTGCTCGAAACCGGACCCGAGGGGTTTTCGGGCGGAGACCTCGTTACGCGGACGGTCGACGAGGGCGAGAGCATCCTGCGCGGCGAGCTCTTCTGGCAGACGAGCGACATCTCGACCCTGGAGGCGGCGCTCGAAGGCGCGTTCAACTTCCTCGATTCCGAGACCCTCACGACCGACATCACCGAGGCCGGCGTCTTCGTGCCCGACGCGGCAGGCTTCGATACCGCCCGCGTGGAGGAGCTGCGCGGGCAGGCGAGCCTCGCCTTCAGCCGCCCCCTCGGCCCCTTGGACCTCCAGCTCTCCTTGGGCCTCGAAGCTTCCGAACTCAGCCAGCCGGGAACGGGCCTCGAACCCCGGGTCTTCGTGCGTCCCAAGGGCTATGTCTCCGCCGCCTACGGCCTGACCGACGACACCGATCTGCGCCTCCGCGTGGAGAAGCGGGTCGGCCAGCTCAACTTCTTCGACTTCGTCTCTTCCGTGGACCTCAATTCGGACAATGAGAGCCTCGGCAACCCCGACCTCGCCCCCTCCCAGGCCTGGCTGACCGAAGGGCAGGTCGAGCAGCGGTTCGGCGACGAGGCGCAAGTGACGCTGCGGGCCTATTACGAGCGGATCCAGGACGTCGTTCAACGGATCCCGCTGAGCGAGACGGCGGACGGCCCGGGCAATCTGGAGCAGGCCGAAGTCTGGGGCGCGGCCGTCAACGGATCCTTCCCGACAGAGGAATTCTCGCTTCCGGGCGGCGAGATCGACTTTTCGGCGAGCTTCCGCGAGAGCACGCTCGACGACCCCATCACCCTGACTTCCCGCGCCTTCAGCGGCGATCAGAAATGGGCGTGGGGCGCGAGCTTCCGCCATGACGTGCCCGGCACGCCCTATGCCTACGGCTTCGGCGCGAACGACCGGCGCGAGGCGCCCCGCTTCCGCTTCAGCGAGGTGGTCCGCCGGTTCGACGAACCCTTCGCCTATATCTTCGCCGAGCATCGCGACTTCATCGGCACGAGGCTGAAAGTGACGCTCGGCAATGTCTTCGACCGGGTGAACGAGGAAGAGCGCGTCATCTATGGCGGGCGCCGCGATCTCGAGCCGGTCACCTATACCGAGCTGCGGGAGCGTCATTCCGGCGCGAATCTCAGGGTCGAGATCAGCGACACGTTCTGAACGGGCCGCGGCACGTCGTCCCGCTGGCCCCCCGTGCCGCGCGAGCGTAGAATGGCCCCATGCGCATCACGGTCTCCTTCCTCGCCCTTCTCTGCCTGACGAGCTGCGGGCCGGACCCGCAGCCCGAGCCCACGCCAGCGCCTGTCGATCAGGCCGAAGCCCCCGCCGCGACGCAGCCTCTCGTTCCCGCCCTGCCGAGAGAAGAAATCGCCTGCCTCGCCCGCGCAGCCTATCATGAGGCGCGGGGCGAGGGGAAAGACGGCATGGCCGCGGTGGTGCACGTGGTGCTGAACCGGGCGGACAGCCTCGCCTATCCCGACACGCCCTGCGCCGTGGTCGAGCAGGGCAATGGCCGGTCCTGCCAGTTCAGCTGGTTCTGCGACGGCAAGTCCGACGAGCCGCGAAACCTAATCGCCTATGAGCGGGCTCTGCGGGTCGCGCGGGCCGCCGCCACGGGCGAGCTGGCGGACCCGACCGATGGCGCCACCATGTTCCACGGCCCGCAGGTGACGCCCTATTGGACGGCGAGCGCGGAGCTGACGGCCACCGTCGGCAGCCACCGCTTCTACCGGCTCGACTAGGCGCCGCGCCGCGCGAACTGAACGATCAGATAGACGAGGCCCGCCAGCGCCAGCGGCACGATCAGCAAGCGCATGACCCCGAGAAGCGGGATCACGGCGGAGAGGATCGCCCGTCCCGCCACGCCGAAAGCGAGGCCGAGGGTGCCGACAATGCCGATGCAGAGATCCTCCGCCACCGGCCACACGGCGAGAGGCCCCGCCCCCTTGCTGCCCGACCACACCGACAGGGCGAGGGCGAAGGCGAAGACGAGCAGGGCTTTCCGTTTGTCCATCTTTTGAAGATGGGAGGCCCGAGCCCAGGCCGCAAGGGCTCTGTATTCGCCGGATATTCCCGCCTGCGCGGCTTGGCCGCAGGAACGTCATCCGCCTTCCAGGCGTCTCTTGCGCAGGGGCGAGGAGAGCAGACGGAGAGAACCCATGAAACTGATCCAGATGATGGCCCTCGCGGCCCCGCTCGTCCTGGCGACGCCGGCTCTGGCCGATCACCACAAGTCCAAGGACAAGATGGCCATGTCCGCCGAGATGGACATGAACAAGATGTTCGTGAAGGCCGCCGCGCATTCGGGGCATTTCGAGATCGAGAGCAGCCGCATGGCGATGGAGATGTCGGGCAATCAGGACGTCCAGGATTTCGCCCAGATGATGGTCCGGGACCACACCCGCGTGAGCCAGCAGCTCAAAGAGGCCGCCGGGATGGACCTGCCGATGGGAGCGGGCCCGGGACAGGAACTGATCCTCGCCAGCCTCGAAGGCATGGAAGGTGACGCCTTCGACCGCGCCTATATCGAGAACCAGATCGTCGGCCACAAGATGACGATCGCCTTCTTCGAGAAGATGGCGATGTCGGGCGAAGGCGAGCTGGCGCTTCTGGCCGACCAGACCATCCCCACCCTGCGCGAGCACCTGACGCGCGCAGAGGAGATCGCGAGCGAAATGGGCATGATGTAAGAGGCAGGGGCCGCGCTTGAGGCGGCCTCTCTTTCTAGCCCGGGCGGAGGGCGGCGAGGAGAAGCGGCTGCATGCCGCACTGGCCGCTTCCGCCCGGCGCCCCATAGTCTCCGTCCGGTCGCCCGCGCCGCGGGCTTCACTCCAGGAGATCTACATGGCCCTCGCCACGCTCAGCGCCGCATCCCTCGCCTTCCTCGCCACAGCCTTCGCCGCGCAGCCGGCCTCGGACCCCTCCGCCGTGCCGTCGGGCACCTATGAGCTGGACCCCAACCACACCACGGTGGTCTTCGGCGTCAGCCATGCGGGCTTCTCGACCTATCGCGGCAGCTTCACCGAGAAATCGGGCACCCTCGAATGGAATGCCGAAGACCCGACGCAGAGCACGCTCATGGTAACGCTCGGCGCGGACAGCGTGGACAGCCCCGAGGCGGAGAGCCATTCGGGCAATGCCGACTTCCAGGAGGACATCTCGATCAACGCGCTCGGCGCCGACGAGCACCCTGAGATCACCTTCACCTCGACCGCGCTCGAGCGCACCGACGAGACCTCCGGCATCGTGACCGGCGACCTGACCTTCAACGGCCAGACCGCCGAGATCCAGATGCCGGTCACGCTGGTCGGCGCAGGCGAGATGATGGGCGGCCAGCGCATCGGCTTTTCGGGCACCACCACGCTCGACCGCACCAAATGGGGCTCGGAGG
Source organism: Parvularcula oceani (assembly GCF_000733125.1). GTDB lineage: Bacteria > Pseudomonadota > Alphaproteobacteria > Caulobacterales > Parvularculaceae > Parvularcula > Parvularcula oceani. The sequence goes on from NZ_JPHU01000025.1 coordinate 6,141, forward strand.
CCTGGACCGACTTCGGCATCGGCACGGAAGTCGCCGTCACCATCGAGGCCGAATTCACGCTGGCGCAGTAAGCGTCAGTCGGTCAGCGTCTCTTCGCCGCCGACGCATTGAAAGCCGTCCTCGTTCACCGAGGCCACCTTGCCCTCCCCGCAGGTTTCGCGGGCGAGGCTGGTGCGCTCCATCAGCGTGGTCTCTTCGGACCAGTTGCTGCCCGCATCCACCACGCAGGCAGAGAGCGGCAGACAGGCGGCGGCGGCAAGGGCGAGCGGAAGGCGGGTCATGGCATCCTCGGATCTGTTTACCGTTAAACGATAAGGATGCCGCCCGCCTTGCGCAATGGTTAGGTCGGAAGAGAATTTATCGCCCGGCGCTGCGGAGTGCCCGCGCCGGGCGGTTTCTTGTTTGCTGACGCCTGCGGCGACGGCAGCGGAGCTGCCGGCTCGCTCCTGGACGTCGCTCGCTCTGCGGGGCGAGTGGGCGCAGGTGGCGGGCGCGTAGCGGGTGTAGGGTGGATCGTGATCCACCATGACGCCGGCGCCGCTGGCGGTGCTCTTGTTGCTCCACGCACGCGTCATCGCCCGTCCGTGCCGGTCATGCAGAAGGTGAGGGTCCCGCGCGCGGCTTCCGTGCCGACGGAGGGTCTATGAATACTGTGTCGGCTCGGTTCGGGTGTCCCAAACCCTCGCCGCGCGCGGCGCGAGGCCCTTTCGGCTCTTTCAAGCCTCTCGCCGGGGCCCTTCCGGAGCTCGCCCGGCGCGTGCCATCCCTGCCATAAGGCAGGCACGCAGGCTCCGCGGCGCCGGGCAGAGCGGTGATGGATCCCGCACAGCCCTCTCCCGGCGCGAGGGGAGAGTATGGAGGAGGAACAGAGGGCGGGGATAAGCGTAGGGTGGATCATGTTCCACCATCCGGCGCCGGAGATTATGGCGCGCCCGGCATGGGGGACTGGCTGCTGACAGGGGCGTCGGCGGCGATGCGCCAGACCCCGTCTTCGTCCAGGCGCCATTTTGCGAGGTAATGCCCCTCATCCGAAAAGCCGGGCATGGCCACGCCCTCGCCCGGCGCGAAGCGCAGCGCATAGGCGCCGCGTTCCACCGCCAGCGGGCCGCAGACATCGAGGTCCAGCACGTCGAGCGAGAGGTCCCATTCGCCCGCCGCCACGGCCTCGGCCCAGCCCGCGGCGATGGCGGCCCGCCCCTCATAGGGTGTGGTGCCGGGCGGGTATTGCACCGCGTCCTCGGCGAAATGTTCGGCATAGCCTTCGATGTCGCCGCCCTGCAGCGCGGCCACCGCCTCGGCATTGGCCGCCTCGACCGCCTCCCGCGCCGCCGCCGCATGGGCCTCCGAGCCGCAGTCCCAATTCCCGCCCTGCGCGGCGAGCATGCCAAGAGTGATTGCCGTGATCATCGGTCCCTCCCCCGGGTTGAGGCGACAGGATGACAGCCCGCCGCGCTGCAGGAAAGCGGCCCGGGCAGCGGTGCGCCCGTA
>NZ_JPHU01000026.1:0-2500 GCF_000733125.1 Parvularcula oceani
GTTCAAAATTTTGGGTGCGGGAGTAGGATTTGAACCTACGACCTTCAGGTTATGAGCCTGACGAGCTACCGGGCTGCTCCATCCCGCATCGGGTGGGGGTCGTCCAGTTGGGTTGAGTGAAGGGGGGTTGATCTCTTTGGCAGGCCTGGCGGCGACCTACTCTCCCACGCCTTAAGGCGGAGTACCATCGGCGCTGCGGGATTTAACGACCGAGTTCGAGATGGGATCGGGTGGGGGCCCCGCGCTATAACCACCAGGCCGGCCAAAGAGATGTTCTGCGAGAGTCGTCGTGCTTCAAGCGCGCGGGCAAACGGTCCGTTCGCCGCGCATGAGCTTGTTCGATCAAGCCTATCGAACAATTAGTACCGGTCAGCTTCACGCATCGCTGCGCTTCCACATCCGGCCTATCAACGTGGTGGTCTTCCACGGTTCTCAGGGAAATCTGGTATTGAGGGCGGCTTCCCGCTTAGATGCCTTCAGCGGTTATCCGTTCCGCACGTAGCTACCCTGCTATGCGGCTGGCGCCACAACAGGTCCACCAGAGGTGCGTCCATCCCGGTCCTCTCGTACTAAGGACAGCTCCTCTCAAATTTCCTACTCCCACGGCAGATAGGGACCGAACTGTCTCACGACGTTCTAAACCCAGCTCACGTACCGCTTTAATTGGCGAACAGCCAAACCCTTGGGACCTGCTCCAGCCCCAGGATGCGATGAGCCGACATCGAGGTGCCAAACAATGCCGTCGATATGGACTCTTGGGCATCATCAGCCTGTTATCCCCGGCGTACCTTTTATCCGTTGAGCGATGGCCCTTCCACGCGGGACCACCGGATCACTATGGCCGTCTTTCGACTCTGCTCGACTTGTCAGTCTCGCAGTCAGGCTGGCTTATGCCATTGCACTCAACGAGCGATTTCCGACCGCTCTGAGCCAACCTTCGCGCGCCTCCGTTACCATTTAGGAGGCGACCGCCCCAGTCAAACTACCCACCATGCAGGGTCCCGGATCCGGGTTCACGGATCGCGGTTAGATATCAGTGACGACAAGGGCGGTATTTCACCAACGGCTCCACCCGAGCTGGCGCCCGGGTTTCAAAGCCTCCCGCCTATCCTACACATGTCGACACTAATACCACTGCAAAGCTGTAGTAAAGGTGCACGGGGTCTTTCCGTCTAACCGCGGGTACTCCGCATCTTCACGGAGAATTCAGTTTCGCTGAGTCTGCGTTGGAGACAGTGGGGAAGTCGTTACGCCATTCGTGCAGGTCGGAACTTACCCGACAAGGAATTTCGCTACCTTAGGACCGTTATAGTTACGGCCGCCGTTTACCGGGGCTTCAATTCGGTGCTTGCACACCTCCTCTTAACCTTCCGGCACCGGGCAGGCGTCAGACCCTATACGTCGCCTTGCGGCTTCGCAGAGCCCTATGTTTTTAGTAAACAGTCGCCACCCCCTGGTCTGTGCCCCTCTGCCCTGGTTGCCCAGAACAGAGGCTCCCTTCTCGCGAACTTACGGGAGTAATTTGCCGAGTTCCTTCAACGCAGTTCTCTCAAGCGCCTTGGTATGCTCTACCAGTCCACCTGTGTCGGTTTGGGGTACGGTCGAATGAGGGGGCTATTTCCAGGGACACCTTCGCTGCCCGGTCAATCCAATAAGACCGGACAACACACAGCATCCGTCACTCACCCTCTGGCCACTGAATATTAACAGTGTTCCCATCGTCTACGCATTTCTGCCTCGACTTAGGGGCCGGCTAACCCTGCGCAGATTAGCTTTACGCAGGAACCCTTGGACTTTCGGCGGGAGTGTCTCTCACACTCCTTATCGCTACTCGTGTCAGCATTCTCGCTTCCCATACGTCCAGGCACCCTCGCAGGTTGCCCTTCGCTCGCTTAGGGAACGCTCCGCTACCGCTCTTTCGAACTCGAAGCTTCGGTGCACAGTTTGAGACCCGTTACATTTTCGGCGCGGGAACCCTTATTTAGACCAGTGAGCTGTTACGCTTTCTTTAAAGGATGGCTGCTTCTAAGCCAACCTCCTGGTTGTTTTGGGATTCCTACATCCTTTCCCACTTAACTGTGACTTGGGGACCTTAGCTGTCGATCAGGGTTGTTTCCCTCTCCACTACGGACGTTAGCATTCGCAGTGTGTCTGCCGCATAGTACTCCTCGGTATTCGGAGTTTGGTTAGGATCAGTAAGGCGGTAAGCCCCCATAGCCCATCCAGTGCTCTACCCCCGAGGGTATTCGTGCGACGCTCTACCTAAATAGATTTCGCGGAGAACCAGCTATCTCCCGGTTTGATTGGCCTTTCACCCCTAGACACAAGTCATCCCGACCTTTTTCAACAGGTGTGGGTTCGGCCCTTCAGTGCGTGTTACCGCACCTTCAGCCTGCTCATATCTAGATCACCGGGTTTCGGGTCTAATCCCTCGAACATGCGCCCTATTCAGACTCGCTTTCGCTGTGCCTACACCTATCGGCTTAAGCTGCTCGAGAGA
>NZ_JPHU01000027.1 GCF_000733125.1 Parvularcula oceani
TAGCTCACCAGCACCATGCCGTTGCCAAGGGCAATGCCGAACAGGGCGATGAAGCCGACCGTGGCAGGCACGGATACGGGCAAGCCGACGATCCACAGCGCGATCGCGCCGCCGACCAAGGCGAGCGGGATGTTCAGGAGGATCAGGAGTGCCGACTTCAGCCGCCCGAAGGTCACGAGCAGGATGAGGAGGACGATGCCGAGCGTGATCGGGATGACCACGGCGAAGCGCTTGTTGGCCTGTTGTTGCAACTCGAACTGCCCGCCCCAGACGACGCGGTAGCCGGGCGGTAGTTCCAGTCCATCCGCCGTCAGGCCTTGCGCCTCCTCGACGAAGGACCCGATGTCGCGTCCTCGCACGTTAGCCTGAACCGTGATGAAGCGCTGCCCGTCCTCGCGAGTGATCTGACGCGGACCGACGACCTGACGCACGTCCGCCACGGCCTCGAGCGGGACGAGCGCGCCCCCCGGTGCCTTGATTACCAGGCGCCCGACCGCCTCGGGCGTGTCGCGCGACGCCGCCTCGTAGCGGACCACGACGGGGAACTGCCGCACTCCCTCGAAGAGCGTGCCCGCCTCCTCGCCGCCGATCGCCGCGCGGACGGTCGACAGAGCCTGCTCGACCGTGATGCCGAAGCGGGAAAGCGCCTGGCGATCGAGATCGACCTGAAGCTGCGGGGCGCCCGTCACCTGGTCCATCTGGACGTCCGCCGCCCCCGGCACGTCCTGCAGGATGCCCTGCAGCGTGCCCGCCGCCGCGATCAGCTCGTCCGTGTCAGGGCCGAAGATCTTGACGGCGAGTTCCGCCTTCGTGCCGGTCAATAGCTCGTCGACCGACATGGCGATGGGCTGGCTGACGTTGACGAGGATACCGGGGAAGTCCGACAGCTCTTCGGACAGCGCCGCCCGGAGATCGTCCGGCGAGAAGCCGGGTCGCCATTCGTCCCTCGGCTTCAAGGCGAGGAAGCTCTCGCCGCTGTTGGTCGGGTCGGCATGCGCGCCGACTTCGCCCCTGCCGATCCTGGTGACGACGCGGTCGACTTCGGGGAAGGCATCCAGGATGCGCTTCTCGACCCGCGTCATCGTCGCCTCCGCCTCGGTCAGGGAGATCGACGGAGCCATGGTCGTTCGCAGGAGGATGTCTCCTTCCTCGAGCGTCGGCGTGAACTCCGACCCCAAGCGGGGAAAGACCAACGCGCCCGCGACGAGGATGATCCCTGCGAGGCCGAGCGCCGCCATGCGCCGCCGCACGAAGAAGGCAGCGTAAGGACGGATAGAGCGACCGATTCGTCCCTCGTCGTCCGTCGTGCCTCCGGTCTTCGGCTGCATGACCCAGCCCGCGATGGCGGGCGCGATCAGGCCGGCGTAGATCAGCGAGCCGGTCATTGCGAGCGCGGCCGAAGCGGCGAGGGGCCTGAACGTCTTCCCCTCGACGCCCTGCAGGGCGAAGAGCGGCAGGAAGACGACGATCACGACGGCCACGGCCGCGAGGAGCGGGCCGATCACTTCCGTTACGGCTTCGGCGACGGCCGTGCGACGGTCCTCGCCCTGGCTTTCCCGCAACACGCGGTCGACGTTCTCCGCGATGACAATCGCGCCGTCGACCATCATCCCGATGGCGATGGCGACGCCGCCGAGCGACATGAGGTTGGCCGAGACGCCGAGCAGCTTCATGCCGAGGAAGGCGAAGCCGACCGAGAACGGAATCGACAGGACGACGACGAGGCTCGGCCGCCAGCCGCCCAAGAACGCGAAGATGAGGACGGCGACGAGCAGGGCACCCTGCCACAAGGCCGTCGTCACCGTGGACGACGCCGCGTTCACGAGCGTCGCTTGGTCGTAGTAGGCGACCGCGCGTACGCCGTCGGGCAGCGTCTCGTTGATCTCGGCGAAGCGCTCGCTGGCTCGCGCGATCACGTCGGAGGTGTTCGTTCCGTAGAGCTTGAGGACGATGCCCGCGACGACCTCGCCCTCTCCGTCCGCCGTGGCGAGACCCTGGCGCACGCCGCCGCCGATCGCGATCTCGGCCACGTCGGAGACGCGAACAGGTGTGCCGTCCACGGTCTTCAGGATGGCGGCCCCGAGGTCGGGAATGTCCTCGGCCAGGCCGATGCCGCGCACGACGTACTGCTCCGAATCGACTTCCAAGTACTGGGCGCCAGCGGTGCGGTTGCCCGCCTCTAACGCCGTCACCACGTCGGAGACGGTGAGATCGTAGCGGAGAAGAGCGTCCGGCCGAATACGGACCTGGTACTGCTTCTCGTAGCCGCCGAGCGACAGGACCTCGGTCACGCCGGGCACGGACTGCAGCTGGTACTTGATCAGCCAGTCCTGGATCTCGCGCATCTCGATCAGGCTGCGGTCACCGGTTTCGTCGACCAGCTGGTAGTAGAGGATGATGCCGAGGCCCGTGCTGATCGGGCCCATCTGCGGCTCGCCAAACCCTTCGGGGATCGCGTTCCTCGCCTCGGCCAAGCGCTCGCCGACGACCTGCCGAGCGAAGTAGACGTCCGTTCCGTCCTCGAAGTAAATGTTGAGGACGGAGAGGCCGAAGTTCGAGACCGAGCGGATCTCCTCGACCTTCGGCAGTCCGGACATGGACGTTTCCAGCGGGTAGGTGACGTAGCGTTCGACCTCCTCCGGCGCGAGGCCTTCAGTCTCCGTGAAGACCTGAACGAGGGAGGGTGTGACGTCGGGAAAGGCGTCGACCGGCAGGGAGCGGAATGCCCAGATGCCGGCGATGGTGATCGCGACGGCGGCGAGCCCGGCAAGGAGCCGCCCGCCCGCGACGCGGTACATGAAGTTCTGCATGATCGTGTCCTGATGCGTTGAGAGAGCGGGGCTGCTGGCCTAGTGGCCGTGCCCGTCGCCGAAGCCGGCCTTCTCGAGTTCAGCCTTGAGGGTGAACGCCCCCTCGGCGACGAAGGCCTGGCCGCGTTCGAGCCCGGAGACGATCTCCACCTCGTCCCCGACCTGCCGCCCCGTCTCAACGCCGACGGCACCGAACCCGTGATCGGTCGGCACGAAGACGACCTCACCGCCTTCGAACGCCACGACCGCGCCCTTAGGCACGGTCAGCGCCTGCTCTGAACTGCCGGTCTCGAGGCTCGCTGTGACGAACTGACCGGGTCGCAACGCTCGTTGCTCATTCTCTAGGATGACGCGAGCCGTGGCGGTGCGAGAGCCCTCCGAGAGCTGCGGCATGACGAAAGCCACTTCGCCGATGGCGATCTGACGGCCATTCTCGCCGTTCAAGACGACGCCGGCACCCGGTTCGATCCGGCCGAGGTCGGCGGCATAGACCTGAACGTCCGCCCAGACGACGCTGTCGTCGGCGACGACGAAAGCGGGCGCGCCGCCCTCGGTGCCTCCCTGGACGGACTGGCCTAGGCTGAGCGTCCGTTCGATCACGCGGCCGGCAATCGGCGAAGTGATCCGGTAACGCCCTGCCGCCCCGTCGGAGCCGCTAACCAAGCTTTCGATCTGATCGTGATCGATGCCTGCCGCGTGAAGAGCCGTCTCGGCCGCCTCCCGGCGCGCGGTGGCCATGGCGGCCTCCTGCTCGGCCTCGGCGAACTCCGCCTGCGAGGTGATCGCTTGATCGAGCAGCTCGCGCTCACGGGCCAGCGTCGAGTCGGCGAAGCGCTCGGCAGCGCGGGCCCCGTGGTAGTCGGCCATGAGGGCCGCGAGGCGCCCGCTGTCGAGCACGGCGAGAACCTCGCCAGCCTCGACGAGGTCGCCCTCCGTCGCTTCGAGAGAGCGGACCACGCCGTCGACGCGCGGTGCGATGTAGGCGACCCGGTCGGCGGCGAACTTGATCTCGGCCGGCAGCTCGGTCCGCTGGCCGAGCGCGGAGAGGCTTGCTCGTTGGATCTCTATGCCAAGCGCCGCGGCGTCTGCCTGGTCGATCTCGACCTCGT
>NZ_JPHU01000028.1 GCF_000733125.1 Parvularcula oceani
ATTGGAGACATTGATGCGTCCCTTCAGTCCCTCAAGCGGCTGCTAGCGGACCAGCTATGCGTATTAGGTGAATACCACCCACGAGTCCTTACGACGCGGAATAACGTCGCTGCCGGGCTTGGAGAGTCGGGGAGAATTGCGGAGGCCATTGAGGCCTTCGAAGCCCTGCTTCTGATCGAGCAGCGCGCGTTAGGGTCAAACCATCCTCTAACATTAACAACCTATAACAACTTAGGCCGATGGCTTGGGGCGGCCGAACGGTTCGATGAAGCAATACGTGTCTTCGAAGAGCTACTGATCGATAGGCAGCACACGTTAGGAAACGATCATCCGGACGTCCTTCTAACGCGTACCAATCTTGCTGCCGCGCTTGGAATGTCAGGTCGGGTCGACGAGGCGATCGGAGCCCTCGAAGATCTTATGACGGATTATATGAAAGTACTCAGTGAGGGTCACCCCTACACTATCATGGCACGAGGCTGGCTTGATTACTTCCAAACCGCGAACTGAGATAGAACGGTGCTAGAAGGTTAGCCGGCCAGCGTCGGTACCATCGTCGCCTGCGAGCGGCGGCTGCCAACACTACAACGCGTCACATGCTATGACCATACCGACGTCCATCTAGCCCCGAAAGGGTATTGCTACCTATCGAAACTAAAGACGGCCGAATGTCTGAGGGGCCGGCTTTCGGTAAGAAACGGTCTGTTCGTTATGAGAGATCAGACCGACGATATGGACCCAACACAGCCATTCGGAAGGTAAGAGCGGCGTTTACGGAGCTAACCGGTGATGCACCCATCCTTCGTCTGTGAGCACAAGGTCGGTTGAGTCGCTTCGCCGACCGGACGTTTCTCTTGCAATCTCCGGGAATGCGGCGGTTACTTTAGTCCCGCGGGCCCAAGCTGGTACATCCATCAGCTCGAATGTGTATGCGACCGTCGCAACGCGCTGACCGAATGCATCGGCAGGCTCCGTGAAGTTCGTAATCTCCGTCACCTTGCGATGACCGTAGCAGAACGCGCTTGAGCCCATCTGCATGCGATTGGCTTCCTCGCGTCGCTGTAGGAAATCCGCCCCTTTCTCCGTGAGAGAGTACCGGCGCGCCGGAGCGGTCTCGCCTGGCCGGGACGCAACGATCGCTCGCAATTCGACGTCGACGACGCGAACTTCGAGCAACTCTTCGGACACGAGGGCATCGAGCTTCGAAACGTCCCCGTCTCGCGGCACCCGATCCTCTCTAACCTCTGCCACGACCCCGTTCTCGTCCGCCGGCTGCCCCACCCGCACGCATTCTGGATTGTTCGCGTAGTACTCGTTGAGTGCCGCAGCGAACTGAGCCGCCTCGTCCGTCTCGCCCTCGGTGCAGGCCGATAGGGCAGCGAACGCGCAGATCAGAAGACGGCTACGCATTGGGTCACCTCGGTCTACCGCCCCGCTCACAGGGTAGCGGTGTCGGCTCGCTGGCGACAAGGTTATCTGAGTCACCGTCCGCGCAGGACGCGCCGGTAACCGCCATCTACTAGGTCGCCTGCATTCGAGATGAGTCGCCGCGTCCGCGCTCGTAGCGGACCGTCGCGGCCGTCCCATTCCGTAGCGATTTCCTGTTCGCCGTAGAAGGCTTCGGCGATCTCGCGGTCGGTCATGCCTTGCTGCTTGCCGTCGTACGCCATGAGCATGCGTTGCCACTTCGCGGTCTGCTGCTCTGTCTGATCTGCAGTCTTCTCGGACAGGAAGCCGTCGTAGAACTCCGTCAGCTGACCGAATGTCTTGAGCGTGATGGGCCAGTCCGCACGATCCTGGACTTCAAGGACGAGGTTCACGTCCGGGTCCATGACGAGCGGACCATCGCAAGCGAACTGAATGGCGCGCAAACGCTCGGATAGGAGGACGTGCTGCGTCCGGTTCGGATCCATCAAGAGCCAGATGCGACACGGCAGGTAATCGACGCGGATCGGCGACTTGATCTTCTCGTTGGGATCGGCACGCGTCACGCGCATGCGAAGCACGGCTTCGTAAGTCTCTGGTAGCCAGAATACAGGCGCATCGTCTCCGCGGAGGCCCGGCTCGACGAAGGTGAGAAGACCGAAGGGGCGGGCGTGCTGGCTGACCTGCTGGAGGACGCGCACCGTCCGGTTTCCGGCCTTGCGCTCGGTGACGTGGTCATACGGGCCGCTGTGCTGAGCGTAGTGTCGCGCATAGTCTTCGGATCGCCGCAGGAACTCCCAAGCGATCAGCGACTTATGCAGGCCGAGCACGTACTCGTAGGCCTCGGGATGCGCTGGCCCCGGCCCGTATCCGGACCGGCCGATCATCGCTGGGTCTCGTCAGTATGTTCGCCAAATGTTCTCATCGGACGACGAGGGTTAGAACGTTCGAGGGGGGTGAGTCGAATCGTTCTTGCGCGTCGTGGAAAACTATCGAGCAGGAAGGAGAACAACGGCTTGGCGTCCGAGCGGTCCGCTGCGTAGCGCGATGCGGCAGGGGCTTCGATGGCCCGTGCCGCGTCGACCGCGGGTTCGGATCGGCAGGCCGGGGAAAGCCCTGCCAGTCTCAATTCGGTCAGTCGCTGCCGAGCAGATCCATGAGGTCGATCTGCGCGCGTCTGACCTCGTCGAACAAGCCGACGTCGCATGCCTTCTGCCGGGCGGAGGTGTTGCGCCGGGCCCGCATCGGCTCGGCGGCCCGCACGGCCAGACGGTCGCCTCCGCCTCACGTTCGGGGATGCTCATCGCTCGCCCCCTTCGATCAGGCGGGTGATCGCCTCGTGCACGGCGACGTCCGCCAGGGCGAGCGCGCGCCGAGCGGCGAGGCTGCCCTTGCCCCCGTTCGTGCGGACGCGGTGCGCCGCGAGCGCCATCGCTTCGTGGGCCGCGTGCCGGGCGCCCAAAGCCCCGCACGCGTAGGCGTCTGGCAGGGAAGGGGGACCGAACGGTTCGGCCGCCCCCGTGCGGTGGTTCGGTGCGGTGTGTGGCTCGCTCATCGTCCGGCCCTCACCGTGCGGTCCAGAACACATGCACGGCGTCGAAGCTGGTTCGAACGGTGAACACGTCACCGCCGAGCTCGAGGTCCCGCCCCATCGCGTCGTAGTCGACGTAGAGGCGGACGCTGTCGGGGATGGTGACGCCCGACTGCTCGGTCAGGTCCTCGGCGAAGTGACCGAGGTCCGGCCACTCGCCGGCGTACCCGTCGAAGGCGGCTTCGGCCTCGTCGAGCCGTCCCGAGAAGTGCGCCAGCACCTCCGCCCCGAGCTGCCCGTGCTCGGCGATGAACGGGCCCTTGGCGGCGATCTCGGCCAGCCCCTCGTACTCGTCCGGCCCCCATGAGCCGAACCCTTCGTGGTCGTGGATCGCGAACTCCTCCGCGCCGGCCGTCGGGCTCTCCGCCAGCATGGTCGCGACCGCCTCGCGCAAGGCGTCCTCGTCCATCGCCTCCGCCCACACGCCGTGCAGGATGCCGGCGTTGTAGCTCGCTAGGCAGGCCAGGTAGACCCGCGGGGTAGGCGTAGTGTTTGCTGCCTCTTCCTTCGTCGTCCGTTCGGTCGTGCTCGTCACCGTTTTCTCTCCTCGATGATCGGGGCAGGGAGTGATGGCCCCGTCATCACCCCTGCCTCTCCGGCGAGGAGCGGGCGGGGGGTACCAAGCGAAACCTGACGAGGTGGCGCGGACGGCCGAGCGGTCAGCGGCGCGCGGGAGGCGAGGCACCGATCAGGGGCCGAAGGCGAACGCGGTGCGACGCCCCGCGAGCCGTCACGGGTCGTCTTCGTTTCGCTTGCGGGGGGAGGGCAGAGACCC
>NZ_JPHU01000029.1 GCF_000733125.1 Parvularcula oceani
GACCGGCCCCCATCGAGTGGTCCGGTTGCAATGTTAGACCATGGATGCCTCCTGCGCCACGGCTGACGGGAGGCGGAGCGTAGCGGAGCCGGACGGCAGCCGTGGCGCTCCTGTCGAGGCGGGGGCGGTCGCCTCCGGTGCGGGTGGTCGGTAGCCAAGGGCGCTGTGTGGACGGACGGTGTTGTAGTGGACCCGCCAGGCTTCGATCAGGATGCGGGCCTCGGTGAGGCTGTAGAAGATCTCGCGGTCGAGGAACTCGTCCCGGAGCTTGCCGTTAAAGGACTCGTTGTAGCCGTTCTCCCACGGGCTGCCAGGCGTGATGAAGGCGGTCTTCACGCCCAAGCGGCCGAGCCATTCGCGGACGACGGTAGCGGTAAACTCCGAGCCATTGTCGGACCTTATGTGCTCAGGCGGGCCGCGCTCGGCGAAGAGGTCCGCCAGGGTGGCAAGGACATCGTCGCTCTTCAGCTGCCGGGCGACGGGGAGCGCCAGGCATTCGCGGGTGTACTCGTCGATCACCGTCAGCATGCGCAGCTTCCGTCCCTCGTGCGTACGGTCCTGGACGAAGTCGTAGCTCCAGACGTGGTTCGGGCGGTCCGGCCTGAGGCGGATGCAGCTGCCGTCGGCGAGCCAGAGCCGGCCCCGCTTCGGCTGGCGCTGCGGCACCTTCAACCCTTCGGTCCGCCAGATCCGCTCGACGCGCTTCAGGTTCACTCGCCAGCCCGCGTCGCGCAGGAGGGCGGCGATCCGGCGGTAGCCGTAGCGTCCGTACCGGCTCGCCAGCTCCACGATGTCGGCGGTCAGCGCGGCCTCGTCATCCCGGCCCCGCGGCGCTTTCCTCTGCGTCGATCGATGCTGCCGAAGGACACAGCAGGCGCGCCGCTCGGACACGCCTACCGCTTCCCGCACGTGATCGATCGCCAGCCTTCGGCGCGCGGGGCTCAGTAGTTTCCCTTGGCAGCCTCGCTCAGGATCATCTTGTCGAGCGTCAGGTCCGACACCGCCCGGCGGAGCCGCTGGTTCTCCCGCTCGAGCTCTTTCAGCCGCCTCGCCTGATCCACCTTCATGCCGCCGTACTCCCGGCGCCACCTGTAATACGTCTGCTCCGTCACCCCGATCGCCTTCGCCGCCTGCGGCGTCGTCTGACCTCTCGCGATCAAGACCTCCGCCTCACGCAGCTTGCCGATGATCTCCTCAGGGCTGTGCCGTTTGCGTCCCATAACCCGCTCCTTCCAAGCGATATCCGAACATACAGTCCGGACCACTCAGAAGGGGGCAGGCC
>NZ_JPHU01000030.1 GCF_000733125.1 Parvularcula oceani
CCCGACAGGGAAGGCCTGCTATCCCCTTCTCAACAATGGATCTCAGTACTGCAGAAATGCCCGCTTGTATCGTAGGTTCGATCGTAATTCAAATATCCGATCGCGAACAAACTTCTTCCGGGCAGCTCAGCTTGTATCAGATAGCTTTGCTTCTGTTCGTCTGCCCGGGTCAGGATTTTTCTTGGATGCGTCTACACAGAGTCATCTCAGCAACATAAACTCCGCTTTGCGGGTGGCGAATACTAGAGTTGCCAAGCAAATGGTGGCAGGCACCTGGCAGTCCCAGGGTTCGATGAGCGCTAACGATAACGCCATGGTCCATTTTGAGCAGTCTGCAGTCCAGGAGTACCTCGACGGCATGAATGTCGAAGCCAGAGGTGCATTCATCTCAGATATGAACGAATTCTTGAACACAATGAATCCTGCAGTGCGTTCTGGGCGCGCTTTAGATCCTATGATATCGACAGCAATCCGAAGAGTTCGCGATGAGTTGGACGGAGAGATTGATTTTGGAAATCAGGAGCATCGTGAGATGATTGGTAGAGAAGTCGTTGGGCAAATCCGTTCGGAGCGAGTCTGCCCTACTGGTACACGGATATGCCGGTGAGGTCGGAGGCTGCTGTCCGGCGAGTATTAAGGGCTGGTTCTTTTCTCACGGGGCAGGCGGTTGTTTTATTTATCTTGGTGGTGATGGCTGGGTTTTTCTTCAACGAGGGGGACGGAGTAGATTTTCCCTTCCAATTCGCGCTGTTCGCTGTTTCGGTGTACTACTTGGGCTTCCTTATTGGACCAATGGTTTTGCTTGCTTTGGTCTTTTGGGATAACCGAGGGTGGGTTCGGCTGGTGAGTGCGCTACTGCCAGTAGGCGTGGCAGCAGCCAGTTGCTTAGCTACCGTGCTTGCTCAACGTGATGGCGAAATAATGCTACTTTTCCAGGATGGGGCACTTCTCGGGATCACTTGGCTTGTACTAACCGTGGCAACTCTAATAGCATATAATCGTCTGTTCCAGTTTATTGAGAGAAGATTTGATAACTAAGTACTGAATATTGGGAGTATATATCGTAGGAATCTTGAAGGCTCAGAAGTCTGGGCGGAAAGTCGTTTAGCAGCTGGCGTCCCCCTGATTCTTGGGGGGTGCCAAAACCGTTCGCGCCGGTCATGCGGACGCCAACCTTCAGAACGCAGCATAGCCGCTGCGTCTTTCGCTGCTATACCGAT
>NZ_JPHU01000031.1 GCF_000733125.1 Parvularcula oceani
CCTTCGTCCGCCCACGGAACCTGCGATGTCAAAGAGTATATGGGAAAATGCAGCGGAAGCCGATCAGCGCCACCGACTACATCACCCGCGTCGGCTGGGGCGCGGCGGGCGGCGCCCGCGTCAGCCGCCAGTCGATGCCTTCGAGCAGCGAGGCGAGCTGGCTCGCGGTGACCGACACCTTGCCGTCCTTCGCGCGCGGCCAGACGAAGCGGCCCCGCTCGAGGCGCTTGTAGAACAGGCACATCCCCTGGCCGTCCCAGAACAGCACCTTCGCCCGGTCGCCGCCACGGTTGCGGAAGACGAAGACGTGGCCCGAGAGCGGATCCTCCTTGAGCACTTGAACCGTCTGCGCCGCGAGCCCGTCGAACCCTCTGCGCATGTCCGTCACCCCCGCCGCCAGCCACACCTTCGTGCCGATGGGGAAGGAGAGGCTCACGGCCTCGCCTCGCGTAGAACGCCCACCAGCTCGGCGAGGCGATCGGGCGCCACATCGCTCGGCAGCCGCAGCACTACCCCGTCCGGCAGCACCGCCTCGATGCGGCCTGCTGCGTCGCCGTCGCCACCGCCGGGTCCGGACGGCTGGGCAGGATGCCCAGGGCCGGCAGGCCCAGGACCTTCCTCGTCATCCAGCCGACGGAAAGGCACCACGGACCCGGCCGGATCAGGTGGCGAAGCGATCGGCGGCAGGACAGGCGGCGTGTAGGCGGACCGCACGCCAGCAGCGCCCGCGCTGTCCTCATCGTCCGCCGACACCTCGACCGGCAAGAAGGCTGCCGCGACCGCTGCGAGCCCCGCGTCCGTTCCGTCCTTCGCCGCCTTGCGCCACGCGAAGAGCTGCGAGGTGGACAGCTCGTGCCGCCGCGCGACCCAGCTAACCGGCTCGCCCGAACCGAAGCTCTCCGCCACGATCCGCGCCTTCTGCTCGGCCGTCCACCGACGACGACGCTCCGCCCCCAACACCTCTCCGCGCATCTCCAAACCCCTTCCGCCTAGGCGTACGACCAGTCGTATGCCTAGGCGTTAGCGAGGATCAGAAGCGGCCCGTAAGGCGGTCATGGGCGTACGCGTACG
>NZ_JPHU01000032.1 GCF_000733125.1 Parvularcula oceani
AAGCCAGCGATCGCAGAGAGCGTCGATCCGATGACGACGCTGAGATTGACGCTCAGCACCGCGCCCGGTCCTTCGAAGGCCAGCGCGGCGACGAACAGGCTCATAGTGAAGCCGACGCCTGCGAGCAGGGCGACACCGCAGATCTGTGGCCAACCAACGTTCGGTGGAAGGCGACCGAGTCCTGTCGCCACAGCCAGGCCGGCACCGGCCATGACGCCGAGCGGCTTGCCGAGGAACAGGCCGAGGACGACCCCGAGGCTGACGGGGCTGAGAACCGTCTCCACCGTCATGCCATCGAGCGCGATGCCTGCGTTGAAGAAGGCGAAGAGAGGAACGATCAGCAGCGCGACCCAAGGGGTCAGGTCATGCTCGACCTGATGCAGGAACTCCCTGCCGCCGACGCGCATCGGTAGGGTCCACGCTGCGAGCACGCCGGCCATCGTCGCATGGACGCCGGACTCGAGGACGGCAGCCCAGAGGAACACGGTGACGATGCCGTAGGCCGTCACGCTGCCGACGCGGAAGCGGTTGAGGCCGACCAGCACGAAGAGCGCCGCGACCGCGGCGAGGAGAGCCGCGACGCTCAACCCCTCTGAGTAGAACGCCGCGATGACGACCAAGGTGCCGAAGTCGTC
This sequence comes from Parvularcula oceani, assembly GCF_000733125.1. Taxonomy (GTDB): domain Bacteria; phylum Pseudomonadota; class Alphaproteobacteria; order Caulobacterales; family Parvularculaceae; genus Parvularcula; species Parvularcula oceani. The sequence continues at coordinate 636 of NZ_JPHU01000032.1, forward strand.
GAAGATGGCGAGGGCCGTGAGGAACACCTTCAACGAGAGGGGTACGCGTCGGCCGAGGACGGCCAGGCATGCGAGCGCAAGAACGATGTCGGTTGCGACCGGCACGGCCCAGCCGCGAGCAGCCGCTGGATCGCCGTGGTTGAAGGCGAGGTAGATCACGGCGGGGACGGCCATGCCGCCGACGGCCGCGAATGCCGGCAGTGCGATCTGCGACGGCGAGGAGAGTTGTCCTTCGAGAACCTCTCGTTTGATCTCGAGGCCGATCAGGAAGAAGAAGAACACCATCAGGCCTTCGTTGATCCAGAGGATCATGGGCTT
>NZ_JPHU01000033.1 GCF_000733125.1 Parvularcula oceani
TAGGAGCCTGACTCATAACCGCCGCATCAGGATGCGGGCGGAGGCGAGCTGGGCCATGGCGAGGTAGTTGTCGGCGCGCTTCTCGTAGCGGGTGGCGATCCGGCGGAAGTGCTTGAGCTTGCCGAAGTATCGCTCGACCGCGTTCCTCAGCTTGTAGAGCGAGGGGAAGAAGCCCCTGGGATCCTTGCGGTTCCGCTTGTTCGGGATGTTCGGGCAGACGCGCCGCTCGGCGAGGGCGGCGGTGAAGCCATCCGCGTCGTAGGCCTTGTCGGCGAGCAGGACCGTGTCCTCGGGGACGGCCTCGATGAGGTCGGGGATCGCGGAGAGGTCGTGGGCTTGGCCCGGCGAGAGCGACAGCGAGACGACGTTGCCTTGGCTGTCGGTGAGGGCGTGCAGCTTGGTGGTCAGCCCGCCGCGCGAGCGGCCGGTTTCTTCGTGCGCTGATCCCCCTTTTTCCGGGCGCCGGTGCCGTGCTGGTGGACCCGGACCACGGAGCTGTCGACCATGTAGAGGCTGTCCTCGATGTCGGCCTGCAGGTGCTCGAGCAGCCGTGCCCAGACGCCAGCCTTCCGCCAGCGGTTGAAGCGGTTGTAGACGGTCGTCCGGGGGCCATAGCGCTCGGGCATGTCCTCCCAGGGCGCGCCCGTCCGCAGGACCCAGAAGATGCCGTTCAAGACCCGCCGGTCGTCCACCCGCGGCACGCCCCTCGGCTTGTTCGGCAGCAAGGGCTCGATCACCGCCCACTCCGCGTCCGTCAGCTCGAACCGGTGTCCCATCAGCAGGCCTCCTCTCCAGAAGGCCTGCACGGAATCAACGCACCCGGACGACGTCAACCATTAATGGGGATAGCTCCTAG
>NZ_JPHU01000034.1 GCF_000733125.1 Parvularcula oceani
CTAGGCCCTGTTGACAAAGTGTCGGTGCCACAGCCGCAGGCTGCCGATGTGGACGAAGCCGAGATAGCTGTCGGCGGTCTTGTCGTAGCGGGTCGCGAGGCGGCGTGACCACTTGAGCTTGCCGATGCCGCGCTCGATCTGGTTGCGCAGGGCGTAGATGAAGTCATCGATCGGTACAGGGTGTTTCCGGCCCTTCCGCCCAGGGATCATCGGCGCTGCGCTACGGGCCTCCAGGTCGTCTCTGATCCGGTCGGCGTCGTAGCCCTTGTCGGCAAGCAGCACCTTCGGATCAGGCGCTTCGGCGTCCATCAGAAGGTCATAGCCACGGTAGTCCGAGACCTGTCCAGCGGTGACCTCGGCAGCGAGCGGCAGGCCTACGGCATTGGTTCTGAGATGAATCTTGGACGTGAAGCCACCTTTCGAGCGGCCAAGACCCTGTCTCTGAGTCCCCCTTTTGAGCCCGCTGCCGATACGTGCGCCCGGACGATGGTCGAGTCGATCATCTGCACGCTGTCCGGCTCAGCACCGCTCTCCGCCAAGGCTTCGAGCATCGCCTCCCATACTCCCGACAATGTCCAGCGTCTGAACTGCCGGTAGACCGTGGACCACTTGCCGAAGACCTCGGGCAGATCGCGCCACTGCGCTCCGGTCCGCGCGATCCAGAACACGCCGTCGAGCCTCAAACGATGATCTCTCGGCGGACGCCCCGACCTTTCGCCTTTCGCCACGACGAAGGGTTCGAAGAACGCCCACTCCGCATCCGACATCAATCCGCGAACCACGACCGCCTCCACAAAAGCGATCTTGAATCACGGATCAGCCCGAGGATGAACCCTCTTTGTCAACAGGACCTAG
>NZ_JPHU01000035.1 GCF_000733125.1 Parvularcula oceani
TCCGTCGCGTTGACCGGATCGTTCCCCACATAGGCGTAGAGGTTCATCTGGTCGGCGTAGCCGATGGGATCGGTCTGCAGGAAGCGGCCGCGCTCGGGGTCGTAGTAGCGGGCCTTGTAGTAGTAGAGGCCGGTCTTCGTTTCGAGCCTTTGCCCGGTGAAGCGGAAGGGGTGGCCCCCCGTGTCGCCGAGCGGCAGGCCGTAGGGCGAGTAGGCGTAGGTCTCCTCGACGCTGCCGGCCTCGCCGGTCACCGCCACCACCGAGCCCAGCCTGTCGAGGGTGGCATAGCGCAGGCAGCCCTTCGCCTGCGCGCAGTCCTCGTACTCCACCGTCAGAAGCGCCTCGTCCACCGATCCCGGCAGGCGCACGTAGCGCCGCAGCACCGTGCCCGAGGGGAAGGGCCAGGTCGTACCGCCCGTCTCCAGGACCTCCTGGTCCCCGGCATGGAAGAACGCCGTGTGACCGCTGCCGGTCACACTCTTCTGCCGCCTGTTGCCGTCGGCATAATGCAGATAGGTCGCGACCGTGGGGCCGGAGGCCGAGTCCTGCAGAACCCGGAACAGCCGGTTCTCGGCGTTGTAGACGAAGTGGAACCCGCCCGCCTCGCCGTCATCGATCAG
>NZ_JPHU01000036.1 GCF_000733125.1 Parvularcula oceani
AGCGAGTACGAACCCTGCGATGGTCACGGAGGCCAGTGCGTGGTGGACGCTCTCATAGGCCGACGCGTAGGGCGAGTTGACCCATACGAAAGCGAGCAGCATGGCCCCGAGCGTCAGGGCCGCCGAACTCTTCGGCGACCGAAGGACACGTTCCAGCCTGCCGGAATGTCGGTCGTTCGTCATGGCATGCTTCTTCGGTAGAATCTCGATGAGAAGGGGCCGGGTCGCGCCTTTCCGGCGCGACCCGGGATGCATCACTCAGCGGGTTGCAGGATGCCGAGATGGTGAGGCGCGCTGTCCACCTTTGGCTTCGGCGCGAACCATCGATGTAGCGCCGGCAGGACGAGCAACGTCAGCACGGTGGACGTCACGAGGCCACCGACCACCACGGTGGCAAGCGGTCGCTGCACCTCCGCGCCGACCCCGCTCGCGAAGAGGAGGGGGCCAAGGCCGAGCGCGGTCGTCAGAGCTGTCATCAAGACGGGACGTGCCCGCAGCACCGCGCCGTCGACGGCGAGCGCGTCGAGCGGACGCCCCTCCCGCGCGAAGCGGTCGAGG
>NZ_JPHU01000037.1 GCF_000733125.1 Parvularcula oceani
GGCGAGTACGAACCCTGCGATGGTCACGGAGGCCAGTGCGTGGTGGACGCTCTCATAGGCCGACGCGTAGGGCGAGTTGACCCATACGAAAGCGAGCAGCATGGCCCCGAGCGTCAGGGCCGCCGAACTCTTCGGCGACCGAAGGACACGTTCCAGCCTGCCGGAATGTCGGTCGTTCGTCATGGCATGCTTCTTCGGTAGAATCTCGATGAGAAGGGGCCGGGTCGCGCCTTTCCGGCGCGACCCGGGATGCATCACTCAGCGGGTTGCAGGATGCCGAGATGGTGAGGCGCGCTGTCCACCTTTGGCTTCGGCGCGAACCAGCGATGCAGCGCCGGCAGCACCAGCAGCGTCAGGACCGTGGACGTCACCAGCCCGCCGACCACGACCGTCGCAAGCGGTCGCTGCACCTCCGCGCCGACCCCGCTCGCGAAGAGGAGGGGGCCAAGGCCGAGCGCGGTCGTCAGAGCTGTCATCAAGACGGGACGTGCCCGCAGCACCGCGCCGTCCACCGCGAGCGCGTCGAGCGGGCGGCCCTCTCTCGCGAAGCGGTCGAGA
>NZ_JPHU01000038.1 GCF_000733125.1 Parvularcula oceani
GTCGCCTGTCCGACGCAGTAATGGCGATCAAGTGTTCCAGTGCTACGGATGCTAGGCCCCCGCCACCTGGTAAGAACGCCATCGCGTCCTGTCCCAGGCCGCGTTCCTCAAACCACAGGTTCGGTTGATCGCCAGTCAGCCTCAAGCGAGCGTAGAAAGCCCTCGCCTGCTGATTAGACAGCCGCTTCGCATAGCTCCGAAGCTTACGCGTGTTTTTATCAGCGTTCCACGGACTGCCTGCCACTACCGCGGTTAGAGCCTTTCGAATTCCTGCATGGATTGGCCTGTTTGTCAGAAATTCGAACCAAACCTTCGTGGTGAGCGTTTGATCGTCATCAAATATCGCAGCGTATTTCTTCGTGTACTCATTGATAGTGCGACTGAGTTCCGAAGGTGCAACCGCTACATCCACGCGTTGCGTGGAGTGCTTCAGCTGAACGTACCGTACTTCTGTTGCAGATTTGAGTTCATCGCCGCCATAATACTCCGCGACGTCGATGACATT